>NZ_JBFTVM010000004.1:0-312776 GCF_041365315.1 Enterobacter cloacae complex sp. 2015409
TACCGCTCGACTTGCATGTGTTAGGCCTGCCGCCAGCGTTCAATCTGAGCCATGATCAAACTCTTCAATTTAAGTTTGATGCTCGTGAATTAAACTTCGTAATGAATTACGCATGTTCACTCAGAGACTTGGTATTCATTTTTCGTCCGAGGACGTTAAGAATCCATGTCACTTTGAGTGCCCACACAGATTGTCTGATAAATTGTTAAAGAGCAGTGCCGCTTCGCTTTTCGCTGCGGCGCGGGGTGTGCATAATACGCCTTCCCGCTTCAGAGTCAAGCGTTTATTTTCGCTTTTCTCTGCTGACCCGGCGGCGTGTGTGCCGTTGTTCCGTGTCAGTGGAGGCGCATTATAGGGAGTAATTCCGAACCTGCAAGGATAAAGTGAAATTTATTTACTGACTGCTCACTTTCCAGGCAAAACCAACTCCAGACCTCAATTTTCGCCTGGTTTTTAAACAAAAACGAGCCGCAAGCGGCTCGTTTTTGCGTTTTGTGACTTACTGCACTGCCACAATGCGATCGTCGTTGGCTTCCAGACGAATAACTTTGCCTGGAATCAACTCTCCGGAGAGGATCTGCTGCGCCAGCGGATTTTCGATCTGCTGCTGGATAGCACGTTTCAATGGACGCGCACCGTAAACCGGATCGTAACCATTCTCGCTCAGCAGCTTCAGCGCCTCGTCGGAGATGTGAATTTCATATCCACGTTCTTCCAGACGTTTGTACAGACGCTGCAGCTGGATCTGCGCAATCGACGCAATGTGTTTCTCACCCAGAGGATGGAATACCACCACTTCATCAATACGGTTGATGAACTCCGGACGGAAGTTATGGCTCACCACACCGAGCACCAGATCCTTCATATGGCTGTAGTCCAGTTCACCGAAACGTTCCTGAATCAAATCAGAACCCAGGTTCGAGGTCATAATGACAACCGTATTACGGAAGTCGACCGTTCTCCCCTGCCCGTCGGTCAGACGCCCATCATCCAGCACCTGCAACAGGATGTTGAACACATCCGGGTGTGCTTTTTCCACTTCATCCAGCAGGATGACGGAATAAGGACGACGGCGAACCGCTTCCGTCAGGTAACCGCCTTCTTCATAACCGACATATCCCGGAGGCGCACCGACCAGACGCGAGACGGAGTGTTTCTCCATAAACTCGGACATGTCGATACGCACCATCGCATCGTCGCTGTCGAACATAAAGTTAGCCAGCGCTTTACACAGCTCGGTTTTACCGACACCGGTCGGCCCCAGGAACAGGAACGAACCGATAGGACGATTAGGATCGGAAAGCCCCGCACGGCTACGGCGAATAGCGTTCGATACCGCCTCAACCGCTTCGTTTTGACCAATCACACGATTGTGGAGATCGTTCTCCATGCGCAGCAGTTTTTCACGCTCGCCTTCCAGCATGCGCGCCACCGGAATACCGGTCCAGCGAGCAAGCACTTCCGCGATTTCTGCATCCGTCACCTTATTACGTAACAGACGCATCGTTTTCCCTTCTGACTGCGTCGCTATCTCAAGCTGTTTTTCCAGCTCAGGAATTTTGCCGTACTGCAGTTCAGACATCCGCGCCAAATCGCCGACACGGCGAGCCTGCTCAATGGCAATTTTTGCCTGTTCAAGTTCAGCTTTAATGGTCTGCGTACCGGAAAGGGATGCTTTCTCGGCTTTCCACTCTTCTTCCAGCTCAGAATACTGGCGCTCTTTATCGTCCAGTTCTTCATTGAGCATATCGAGGCGTTTCTTACTGGCTTCATCAGACTCTTTCTTCAGCGCCTGCTGTTCCAGCTTGAGCTGAATGATGCGTCGGTCAAGCCGGTCCAACTCTTCCGGTTTCGAGTCAATCTGCATACGAATGCTGGATGCCGCCTCATCAATCAGGTCGATCGCTTTATCCGGCAGCTGACGGTCAGCGATATAACGATGAGAAAGCGTCGCTGCCGCAACGATGGCCGGGTCAGTGATCTGCACGTGGTGGTGCAGTTCATAGCGCTCTTTCAGACCACGCAGGATCGCGATGGTATCTTCAACGCTTGGTTCAGCAACAAACACTTTCTGGAAACGACGTTCCAGCGCAGCATCTTTCTCAATGTACTGACGGTACTCATCCAGCGTAGTAGCGCCGACGCAGTGAAGCTCACCGCGCGCCAGCGCAGGTTTCAGCATGTTCCCGGCATCCATCGCGCCGTCTGCCTTACCCGCGCCAACCATGGTGTGCAGTTCATCGATAAACAGGATAACGTTGCCTTCCTGCTTCGCCAGGTCGTTAAGCACGCCTTTCAGACGCTCTTCGAACTCGCCGCGGTATTTCGCACCGGCCACCAGCGCGCCCATGTCCAGCGCCAGCACGCGGCGGCCCTTCAGGCCTTCCGGCACTTCACCGTTGACGATACGCTGCGCCAGCCCTTCAACAATGGCGGTTTTACCGACACCCGGTTCACCAATCAGCACCGGGTTGTTCTTGGTACGACGCTGCAGTACCTGAATGGTACGGCGGATTTCTTCATCACGGCCGATAACCGGGTCAAGTTTGCCCTGTTCAGCACGCTCGGTCAGATCGACCGTAAATTTCTTCAAAGCCTGACGTTGGTCTTCGGCTCCCTGATCGTTCACGCTTTCACCTCCGCGCATTTTCTCAATCGCCTGAGTCACATTGGCGGTGGTCGCACCGGCAGATTTCAGCAGGTCGGTCAAGGTACCGCGTGATTCAAGCGCCGCCAGAACAAATAGCTCTGACGAAATAAAGTTGTCCCCACGTTTTTGCGCCAGCTTGTCGCAAAGGTTCAGCACGCGCACCAGATCCTGCGACGGCTGAACGTCGCCGCCGGTCCCTTCGACCTGCGGCAAACGGCTCAGCGCCTGATCGATAGCGGTGCGTAACTGGCCAGCATTAATGCCAGCGGACGTTAATAAAGGACGTACCGATCCCCCTTCCTGATTCAGCAAGGCGCTCATTAAATGAAGAGGTTCGATAAATTGGTTGTCGTGCCCCAGTGCGAGGGACTGGGCATCGGCGAGAGCAAGCTGGAATTTATTAGTAAGACGATCCAGACGCATAACTCCTCCCATAACAGGTCAAATTTGCTACTGGAGATTAAATGAGGTCATCCCTCAATTATTCAAGGTTAATGACCTGAATTATGTGAAAAGAAAACGGCACGTACCGGATCGTCTTGATTCTTTAGGTTATATCAGCCAAATAAAACTTGCCATACGACCAGTGGTCTTGTCGCGGCGATAAGAGAAAAAATCACCCTTTTCGGTGAATGTGCAGCGATCGCCGCCGGAGATCTGCGTTACGCCCACGTTATTCAAACGCTGACGCGCAAGCTGGTAAATATCGGCCAGATATTTATCTCCAGAAGGCAGGAAGGCGTCCACCGCTTGCGGATCTTTATCCATAAAGGCGTCGCGGACCTCTGGGCCCACTTCAAAAGCGCGAGGACCAATGGCCGGGCCAAGCCAGGCCATAATATTGGCGGGCTCATCCTTAAAACAGGCGACGGTTTCTTCCAGCACGCCTTCACACAGTCCACGCCAGCCCGCGTGTGCTGCAGCCACCTCGGTACCTGCACGGTTGCAGAACAGCACTGGCAGACAATCGGCGGTCATTACGGCACAAACGGTTCCCGGAGTATTGCTGTAAGAGGCATCAGCGCGTTTAGAAGCATAGGGTTCTCCCGTCAACTTCAGCACCGCCTTGCCGTGAACCTGTTCCAGCCAGACCGGCTTCGACGGCAAGTTCCCCGCAGCAAACAGACGCCTGCGGTTCTCTTCCACGTGTTCCAGGTTGTCACCACAGTGCGCACCGAGGTTCAATGACTCCCACGCGCCCTGGCTAACACCGCCAGTGCGGGTTGAACTGCAGGCAGCCACGCCAGCAGGCAATGGCCACTCCGGGACAATCAGTTTGGTCATAACCAGTCCACTTGATCCTTATGTTCTTCGAAATCAGCACGCATGGCGTCAATAAGATCCACCATATCCTGAGGGATAGGCGCATGCCACTCCATCTGAATGCCGGTGATAGGATGGTAAAGACGCAGCATCGTCGCGTGCAGCGCCTGACGATCGAATTTACGCAATACGCTGATGAACTCATCCGATGCGCCTTTAGGCGGACGCGGACGGCCACCGTAGACCTGATCGCCCACCAGCGGATGGGTAATGTGGGCCATATGCACACGGATCTGGTGAGTACGCCCGGTTTCCAGGCGCAGACGCAGGCGCGTATGAATACGGAAGTGTTCCATAATGCGATAGTGCGTCACCGCCGGTTTACCCATCGGATGCACCGACATATGGGTACGCTTGGTTGGGTGACGGCTGATAGGCTCCTCCACCGTTCCGCCAGAGGTCATATGCCCAATGGCTACCGCTTCATACTCACGGGTGATTTCGCGCAGCTGCAGCGACTCCACCAGACGTGTCTGAGCAGGAACGGTCTTCGCCACCACCATCAAACCCGTGGTGTCTTTATCCAGACGGTGCACGATGCCCGCGCGCGGGACATCCGCGATCGGTGGATAGTAATGGAGAAGTGCGTTAAGTACCGTACCGTCAGGGTTCCCCGCGCCCGGATGAACAACCAGGTCGCGCGGCTTGTTGATCACCAGAATGTCATCATCTTCATAGACGATGTCCAGTGGGATATCCTGCGGCTCGAAGCGGATTTCCTCTTCGATTTCAGCATTGATGGCGACAGCTTCCCCACCTAACACTTTCTCTTTTGGTTTGTCCCAGATCTTGCCGTTTACCAGCACGCGCTGGTCAAGGATCCATTCTTTTATGCGTGAACGCGAATAATCAGGGAACAATTCGGCCAAAGCCTGATCTAAGCGTTGACCGAGCTGATTTTCGGAGACTGTTGCGGTGAGTTCTACTCGTTGTGCCATAAACTGCTTCTTCGTTTAACGTTGGGTTTTACGGCTTTGCCGTTTAATATAGTGTGCTATTGTAGCTGGTCTTAATCGGGAGCAGGAACAGAGTTTCTCCCGGACAAACATTTGAGGAAAGTCAAAACGTCATGACGCGCATGAAATATCTGGTGGCAGCGGCCACGTTGAGCCTGGCTTTGGTGGGCTGCTCCGGTTCAAATGAACAGGTCCCTGACAATCCGCCGAATGAAATCTATGCGACTGCACAACAAAAGTTGCAGGACGGTAACTGGAAACAGGCGATAACGCAACTGGAAGCGTTGGATAATCGCTATCCATTTGGTCCGTATTCGCAGCAGGTACAGTTAGATCTCATCTACGCATACTATAAAAATGCCGATCTGCCGCTGGCTCAGGCAACCATCGATCGTTTCATGCGTCTGAACCCGACTCATCCTAACATCGACTACGTGATGTACATGCGCGGTCTTACCAACATGGCGCTGGACGACAGTGCGCTGCAGGGCTTCTTCGGCGTGGATCGTTCCGACCGTGACCCGCAGCATGCGCGTGATGCTTTCAATGACTTCTCCAAGCTGGTGCGCGGCTATCCGAACAGTCAGTACGTGACCGACGCCACAAAGCGTCTGGTGTTCCTGAAAGATCGTCTGGCGAAATATGAATACTCCGTGGCGGAATACTATACCCGCCGTGGCGCATGGGTTGCCGTGGTTAACCGCGTAGAAGGTATGCTGCGTGATTACCCGGATACTCAGGCAACGCGCGACGGCCTGAAGCTGATGGAAAATGCTTACCGTCAGATGCAGATGACCGCTCAGGCTGAAAAAGTGGCGAAAATCATCGCCGCGAACAGCAGCAACACCTGATTTTGCCTCAATGCAAAACGGCAGCCTTCGGGCTGCCGTTTTTTTATTCGTTTCTGAGCGTCGCTGAAGCGCGCTAGCCTCAACACATCCTGTCAACTATGGCCCCAATTTATGCCTTCTACAAGGTAAATCTCACCTCTTCCTGCCCTGCCTCACAAAAAAGATTCCCTGACAAAAACCGACAAAATAACGTGATATAAATCACACATTTTGACATTAGGTCGGGTATGCTGGAATCACCAAGACGGAAAGACAAGAGGTAAAATTTATGACAATGAACATTACCAGTAAACAAATGGAAATTACTCCGGCAATTCGCCAGCACGTCGCAGACCGTCTCGCCAAACTGGATAAATGGCAAACACATTTGATTAATCCACATATCATCCTGTCCAAGGAGCCGCAGGGTTTCATCGCTGACGCAACTATCAATACTCCAAACGGCCATCTGGTCGCCAGCGCAAAACACGAGGATATGTACACCGCTATTAACGATTTGATCAACAAGCTGGAACGGCAGCTCAATAAAGTGCAACACAAAGGTGAAGCCCGTCGCGCCGCAACATCGGTGAAAGACGCCAGCTTCGCGGAAGAAGTTGAAGAAGAGTAATCCTTTAAATTGAGTGTACCGCCAACGCGCCTTCGGGCGCGTTTTTTGTTTTTTATTGACAGGGTGAAAACAGTACGGGTACTTTAACGGTATCACTCACAGGATGACTTTATGAAACTTACGCCGTTCTTCTTCGCATTCTTTTTTACCTTCCCCTGAACGGGAGGCGTTTCGTCGTGTGATAAAGAATGCGAAGACGAACAACAAGGCCTCCCACACCGGGGGGCCTTTTTTATTGATAACGATAAAATGAGACAGGCAACACTATGACACCGGAAAACCCGTTACTGGATCTGCGCGTAAAAATCAGCGCGCTGGATGAGAAACTGCTGGCGCTGCTGGCCGAACGCCGCGCCCTTGCCGTTGAAGTGGGCAAAGCCAAGCTGGACTCCCATCGTCCGGTCCGTGATATCGACCGCGAGCGGGATCTGCTGGAACGTCTCATTCAGCTCGGCAAAGCGCATCACCTCGATGCCCACTACATTACCCGGTTGTTCCAGCTCATCATCGAAGATTCCGTTCTCACCCAGCAAGCGCTACTCCAGCAGCATCTCAATAAAACCAATCCGCATTCTGCGCGTATCGCCTTCCTCGGGCCCAAGGGCTCTTATTCTCACCTGGCCGCACGTCAGTATGCCGCACGCCATTTCGAAGAATTTATTGAAAGCGGCTGCGCGAAGTTTGCCGACATTTTTAACCAGGTCGAAACCGGTCAGGCGGATTACGCCGTGGTGCCGATTGAGAACACCAGCTCCGGTGCCATCAACGACGTCTACGACTTGCTGCAGCACACCAGCCTGTCGCTAGTCGGCGAGCTGACGATCCCTATCGATCACTGCGTGCTGGTCTCCGGCTCAACGGACCTGAACACGATCGAAACGGTCTACAGCCACCCGCAGCCGTTCCAGCAGTGCAGCCAGTTCCTGAACCGCTATCCGAACTGGAAAATTGAGTACACCGAGAGCACCTCGGCGGCGATGGAAAAAGTGGCGCAGGCGAACTCCCCCACCGTCGCGGCGCTCGGCAGCGAAGCGGGCGGCGCGCTGTATGGTTTACAGGTGCTGGAACGCAACCTGGCAAACCAGACACAAAACATTACCCGCTTCGTGGTGCTGGCCCGCAAGGCAATCAATGTGTCTGACCAGGTACCGGCTAAAACCACGCTGCTGATGGCCACCGGCCAGCAGGCCGGTGCGCTGGTTGAAGCCCTGCTGGTGCTGCGTAATCACAACCTGATCATGACGAAGCTGGAATCACGTCCGATCCACGGTAACCCGTGGGAAGAGATGTTCTACCTCGATATCCAGGCCAACCTGGAATCTGCGTCCATGCAGAAAGCCCTGCGCGAGCTGGGCGAGATCACACGTTCCATGAAGGTGCTGGGCTGCTACCCGAGCGAAAACGTCGTCCCGGTCGATCCGAGCTAACGTTCGATAAAGCGGCTTTTCTTCATCCCTGCCACGTTAACCGGCAGGGTGAAGATGGCGCCGGAGAGCGGATACTTCGCCACCTCTTCTGCATCCATATTTTCCCGCGTGGTGGTAATAAACAGCATTTTCATGTCATCGCCGCCAAAGCAGACCATCGTCGGGCAACGTACCGGCATGCGGTATTCTTCCAGTTGCTCCCCTTGCGGTGAAAAACGCGCAATCCGCCAGCCGTCAAACAGCGCGCTCCAGTAGCAGCCTTCCACGTCCATCGCCGCGCCGTCCGGAATCCCTTCCCCCTCTTTAAACTGACGAAACACCTCGCGCCTGCCGGGTTCGCCCTGCCCATCAAGCGGGGTACGGTAGATCACACCGTTTGGCGTGTCTGAGGTAAACATCCACTGCTTATCCGGGCTAAACGCTAAGCCATTGTGACCGTGAATATCGCACTGGATCACCTTCGGCGTCAGATCGTTGTCGATGCGCATCAGCAGGGCGCCGTTGTAATCTCCCGGTCCCCAGAACGTGCCCGCATAGAACCGGCCCTGATGGTCGGTGCCCCCATCGTTAAAACGCGCCAGCTGCGGGTTAGAGGGGTTATCGCACACCTTGCGCTGCAGAAGGCCATGCTTATCGGCAAGCCAGATGCCATTGCGCATGGCGACGATAAACCCGCCGCGCTCGCGCAGCGCGAAACAGCCCACCTCCTCGTGGAAAGAAAGTACGGTGTGTTCCGCCGCCGGCAGATGGTAGCGGTGGATCTCCCCTTCCAGAATATCGGCCCAGTAGAGCGCGTGCTCTTCTGCGCTCCACGTCGGGCATTCAGGCAGATGCCCGGTGTAATTCAACAGCAGCTGCGGTTCGGCCATGACAGTTCCCCAAAATGAAAAAAGCCAGCGATGCTGGCTTTCAGTATATACATCATCGCATTACTGGCGACTGTCATTTGCCTGGCGCAACAGCGTCCGGCTCTCACTCTGGAAACGCTGCGCGTAATCGCCAAACCAGTGCTCGACCTTGCGGAAGCTGTCGATAAACGCCTGCTTGTCTCCGTGCTCCAGCAGCGTAATGGCTTCCCCAAAGCGCTGATAGTAGCGCTTGATCAGCGCCAGGTTGTTCTCGGAGGACATAATAATGTCCGCGTAAAGCTGCGGATCCTGCGCGAACAGGCGCCCGACCATCGCCAGCTCCAGACGATAGATCGGTGAAGAGAGTGCCAGCAGCTGTTCAAGCTGCACGTTCTCTTCCGCCAGATGCAGGCCGTAGGCAAACGTCGCAAAGTGGCGCAGCGCCTGAATGAACGCCATGTTCTGATCGTGCTCGACCGCGCTGATGCGGTGCAGTCGCGCCCCCCATACCTGAATCTGTTCCAGGAACCACTGATAGGCTTCCGGCTGACGACCATCGCAGTAAACCACCACCTGCTTAGCCAGGCTGCCGCTGTCCGGGCCAAACATTGGGTGCAGGCCCAGCACCGGGCCGGTATGTGCAGCCAGCATGGCCTGTAGCGGACCATTTTTGACAGAGGCCAGATCCACCAGGATGCAATCTTTCGGCAAAGGAGGCAGCTTTTCGATGATCTGCTCCGTCACGTGGATCGGCACGCTGACGATAACCATCCCGGCATCTTTCATGAGTTCCGGTGCCTGCGCCCAGTCCTCTTTTTCCAGAATGCGCACCTGATAGCCAGACAGCGTCAGCATTTTTTCAAACAGACGCCCCATCTGCCCTGCACCGCCGACAATCACCACCGGACGCAGGGACGGGCAGAGAGTTTTAAAACCCTTGTCGTTTTCGCTGGAATAGGACTCCCGCATCACGCGACGCAGAACATCTTCAATCAGGTCGGGAGAAACGCCCAGCGCCTGCGCCTCTTTGCGACGGGAGGCCAGCATGGAGGCCTCGCGCTCCGGGACGTAAATCGGCAGGCCGTATTTGCTTTTCACCTCACCCACTTCGGCAACCAGCGCCATACGGCGCGCCAGCAGATCCAGCAGCGCCTTATCCACTTCATCAATTTGATCGCGCAGTGCGGTCAATTCAGCAACCATAACTAAACCTCTTAAGCCAGACGCGTCGCCAGCTGGCCGTTCAAATCTTTGTGGATCTCACGCAGCAGTGCATCGGTCGTCTCCCAACTGATGCAGGCATCCGTCACGGAGACGCCGTGCTTCATGGCACTGCGCGGTTGTTCAGATGACTGATTGCCTTCATGAATATTGCTCTCGATCATCAGACCGATAATCGAACGGTTACCATCTTTGATCTGTGCGACCACAGATTCCGCAACCGCTGGCTGGCGACGGTAATCTTTATTCGAATTACCATGACTGCAATCTACCATCAGTGCCGGGCGCAGTCCCGCCTGCTCCATCTCTTTTTCACACTGCGCCACGTCCGCCGGGCTGTAGTTCGGGGCTTTCCCGCCGCGCAGGATCACATGGCCATCGGGGTTGCCCTGCGTTTGCAGGAGGCAGACCTGGCCCGCCTGGTTGATACCGACAAAACGGTGCGGCATGGCGGCAGCACGCATAGCGTTGATCGCCGTCGCCAGGCTGCCATCGGTACCGTTTTTAAAGCCAACCGGCATCGACAGACCCGACGCCATCTCGCGGTGGGTTTGCGATTCCGTGGTACGCGCACCAATCGCGGACCAGCTGAACAGATCGCCAAGGTATTGCGGGCTGTTCGGATCCAGCGCTTCGGTTGCCAGCGGCAGCCCCATGCTGACCAGCTCCACCAGCAGGCGACGCGCAATCTTCAGGCCTGCTTCCACATCAAACGAGCCATCCATGTGCGGATCGTTAATCAACCCTTTCCAGCCGACGGTAGTACGTGGCTTCTCAAAATAGACGCGCATCACCAGATAGAGGCTATCGCTGACCTCCTCCGCTAATGTTTTAAATCGACGAGCGTACTCAATGGCGGTTTCAGGATCGTGAATGGAGCAAGGACCGCATACCACCAGCAGGCGCGGATCGCGGCCGGCGATAATGTCAGAAATGGTCTGACGAGAGTGCTCAATCTGAGCCTCCTGCGCGACGCTCAGCGGAAATTCTGCTTTCAGTTGATCCGGAGTAATTAAAACCTGTTCGTCAGTGATATGTACATTGTTCAGCGCGTCTTTTTGCATGATGGCGATCCTGTAAAGCTCGTTTGCGATAGTTGTTTTCCTCGATGAGGTGAGACCACGATACCATAAAAAGTAAACATTTCAATCCAAAATACGTACAGATTAGTTTACATATGCCAATTTATTGCAAAAATCAGCCGATAAAAACGTAAACTTTAAATTACAGACAGATTTTCTTTAGCCAGGCTATGCTGAAGAAAAAAGGAGAATGGCTATGCGTTCAATTGCTCTCGCGCTGTTGTCGCTGTTTTTAACGGGCTGTCAGATCAATCCTTACACCTTCCAGCCCGACTGGACCAGCCCATCCTGGTTTGATGCCGGTAAAGAAGACGCCATGAATGGCCTGCCGGTTAAAGATAACCAGGCCCTGGCCGATAGTTTTAACGACACGCACGTCGATCGTAGTGAATATCTTCGCGGCTATGCCGATGGTCAGAAGAAAGTCTGCGAAGAAGGATTTATTCATGCCTGGGGATTAGCAGGGAAATCTTTCCCTGCCAGCTGCGATACTGCCGAAAACGCGGCAACACTGCGTGCGTCATGGCAGAAAGGGATGGATGAAAGTATGCGCTCCAGCAGACTCAATTAAGTCTGTTTTTATCCACCGGAAAATACACAACAGTAGGATTTAGCTTAGGTTGGCCTCATGCTATTTCTGACATAATGACGGATCTGATAAACAATGGTATTCTGCCCGCAACTCTTAAGGACGTCTATTTCCGGAGCGATGTGGCGGATTCTGGTGAGAAATTCATTCTTGATCTCTTTATTCCGACTCACTCTGGTGTTAATGCTGTTCCTTATGGTGGGCCCAACGACGGCAGGCGCACTTACGGAAACGGATAAATCAGTACGCTCAATTGTCTCAGGCATTGTGAGCTATACGCGATGGCCGTCACTTACCGGGCAACCTAAACTCTGCGTCTACGCCACTTCTCACTATACGCATGCCCTCAGCGGCGACGAAGGGCACAACGAGTTACCTTATACCCCCGTTATTGTACATAACGATCGGGAAGCCCTGGCCGCGACGTGCGATGCGATTTATTTCGGATCTGAATCACCGGCAAAACAACTTGAATTAATAAGTCAATATCAGGGCAGAGCGTTGCTATTAATCTCAGAGCAAAATCCGGAATGTGTAATTGGCAGTGCCTTTTGCCTGATGATCGATCGCGGCCAGGTACGGTTTTCCGTCAACCTGGATGCATTGACGCGCAGTGGCGTAAGAGTCAATCCGGATGTATTAATGCTGGCACGGAATAAGCAGCATGGATAAAGATTTCACTTCAACATCACGTCCGACGTTTAAAAGAACATTGAGGCGAAACAGCATGATAAGCGTCATTATCACCATGACGTTAATATGGCTGTTGCTCTGTTTTGCCTCCGTCGTAACCTTAAAACAATACGCGCAAAAGAATCTCGAATTAACCGGCGCCACAATGAGCCACAGCCTGGAAGCCTCGCTGGTTTTCAACGACTCGCTGGCGGCCAGCGAAACGCTTGCCGCCCTGGGCAAACAGGGGCAGTTTGCCGTGGCCGAGGTGATTAACGCGCATAAAAAGCGGTTCGCCTATTGGTCCTGGAACCCGGAAGATAACAACGACACGCTTGGGGCACTGGTCAGCCGCTGGCTTTTCCCCGTACCGGTTGCGCAGCCCATCATGCATAACGGCTTAACGATCGGCGAAATCCGCCTTACCGCGCGTGACAGTCTGATCAGCCATTTCATCTGGATGTCGTTTGCCGTTCTGACCGGCTGCATTCTCTTTGCCGCCGTCGTCGCGTTCATCATTACCCAGTCTTTGCATCGTGGGATGGTGACGGCCCTGCAGAACATTACCGACGTCGTGCATGACGTACGCACGAACCGCAACTTCTCCCGCCGGGTGAAAGATGGCCGTATCGAAGAATTTCACCAGTTTGGCGAGGACTTCAACAGTCTTCTGGATGAAATGGAAGAGTGGCAGCTCAAGCTGCAGGCGAAAAACGCCCAGCTGTTGCGTACCGCCATGCACGACCCGCTTACCGGTCTTGCCAACCGTGCGGCATTTCGTAACAGCATTGCAGCCTTAATGAACGACCCTTCAGCCAAAACAAACTCGGCCCTGCTCTTCCTCGACGGTGATAATTTTAAGTTTATTAACGACACTTGGGGACACGCGGCAGGAGACTGCGTGCTGATTGAAGTCGCCAGCAGGATGATGGAGTTTGGCGACAAACGTCACCAGGCATACCGGCTTGGCGGTGACGAATTCGCCATGGTGCTGTACGGCGTGCACTCTGAGCTTGAGGTTCAACACATTTGTGCTGCGCTTTCGCAGCAATTTATCCGTCCGTTTGATCTTCATAACGGACAAAAAGCATCGATGTCACTCAGCATTGGCTTTGCTCTGGCGTGGGAAAATGCTTCCGTGGAAGCATTACTGGAGAGGGCTGACCGCAACATGTACCAGGTTAAAAACCAGCGTACGAAAACAATAAGTTAGAAAGGAAATTCTATGTTAAAACGTTACTTCGCGCCGATAGTACTGGCCTCACTGATTCTGGCAGGCTGTCAGTCGCCGCCGGAAGGCAAATTCACTCCTGAGCAAATTGCGGCGATGAAGTCTTACGGTTTTAACGAACTGAACGGTGACTGGTCACTTGGCATATCGGACACCATCCTGTTTGATAAAAATGACGCCAGGCTGCGCCCGGAGAGTGAAACACAGATCCAGTCCATGGCCTCTCGCCTGGCGGAAACCGGGCTGAACCACGCGCGAATGGACGGTCACACGGATAACTACGGGGAAGAAAGCTACAACGAAGCGCTGTCGTTAAAACGCGCCAATGCGGTGGCCGAAGCCTGGGCTAAGGGTGCAAATATCCCTCGCAGCAATCTCACCACGCGGGGATTAGGTCAAAAATACCCGGTTGCGAGTAACAGTACCCCACAAGGGCGCGCTGAAAACCGCCGCGTCGCAGTGGTTATCAGCACGCCATAGGGTTATTTAGCGGATGATTCGGCGAGCGTCACCCTGGTTGCCGCTCGCCAGCGCAGCCAGTCCACCAGAACAAACAGCGCCAGACTCGCGCCCATGACCGGCAGGGCCAGCCCCAACAGTACGCTGGTTACTACCGCAACGCCTCTTCCCCATCCTGACAGCGCCAGCCAGCTCTGACAAAGCGTTTGTACCGGACTCACTGCCGATTGCGCCGGACGACGGATCCACCACATCCGGTATCCCCAGATAATGAGCACGCACAGGGAAAGACCAAACGCCACGAGCAGCAGCTGATTTACCAGCCCAAATAAGATCCCCATATGGAAATCCACGCCCCAGCGGGTCAGTTTTGCCATTAGCGGGAAATCCTCGAATCGGGTTCTGTCCAGAACCTGCATCGTAGAAGGATCAACCGCAACGGCATCGACCTGGGTCGGCCAGCTGCGATCGATTTCCGTCACGGTCCAGGCACGATCCATCGTTTTCGCCGGGCGGATCTCCAGCCTGTTGGCATCAATCCCCGCTTTACGCGCCGCGCTTAACACTCCGTCAAACTGCGTCAAATCCATCGCCATTTCCGGCATCATCATCCCGCCGTGATGACCACGGTGTTCGGCATGTTCATCCATAACCTCATGTTGGCCGGATAGCGTCGTGTTCACCTGCGGGGTGAGCCAGTTCATCTCTGCCCGCAGCTTATCCACGTTCTCGCCAGCCCACTGGGACCAGGTCAGGCCGGTTGCGGAGAACAGCAGCATTCCACCCAGCAGAACCCAGCCCAGCGTCACGTGCACCCGACGCCGGTTCTGGAAGCGATTGTTGATCCGCCGTTTGGGTCGGGTATAAAACCACAGGGCAACACCGCCCAGCGCGGCAACCCACATCCACGAGGCCGCAAGCTCGCTGTAAAGGCGCCCAATGTCGCCCAGCATCAGAGAAGTATGCAGGTAATCAATGGTCTGACGCAGGGGTAAAATCCCGCTGGTGCCGTATACCGTCAGATCTCCCAGCACCGCCAGGCTCACCGGATCGATAAAGATAGCCCGGTTCTCCGATGGCCCAAGTTTCGGGTCAGCGAACATCACGCGGGTGGTTTCGCCCTCAACCAGCCCCGGACGCACGGCGTGCAAACGTAAATCTGATCCAACGGTTTTTTCCGCCGCGGCGATTTGTTCTGCCAGAGGCTGCGGCTCGCCCACGGAATCCGCGTGGAGCGCGTGCCGGTAGAGTGCGTTTTCCAGCTGCGGGGTCGCCACATATAGCGTCCCGGTCAGCGCGGCGAAGAAGATAAACGGGCCGACAAACAGCCCGACGTAGAAATGGAGGCGACGCAGCAGGTTTCCCCATGCCGCGCGCGGAGTGCAAGTAGTCATACTTTTCCTTTTTAAGGCAAAAAGTTATCGATTTTGTTTTTAAAGGGAAAAAGCAGACTGTCGCGGCGGCGCGCGGGTATCAGGGTAAAGCCAGGGGAAGAAGTGCCAGTGGTTGACCGCCTGACGCGGCGGCTTAACGCGAAGCCTCTGCAGCACCACGCTGAGCAGGATGATGAGCGCCAGCATCACGCCAGGGACATGCGCTAACAGCACGCAGTAACCGCACGCTTCAGCATGGTCGACAGGCATCGTGTGCGGCATATCGCCGTGATGCTCGTCCATCGACATCATGCTCATGTCATGATGCATGCCCGGCATGGCGCTCATGGGATCTTTCTGCAACGAGACGGAGATAAGCGGTGCTACCACGATCAGCAGGATCGCGAACAGCGCGGTCAATGCCGCTGCGCGTTTCCGGTCAGGCTGATGCAGTACGTTATCCACTTCCCCTCCATTCAAGAGGCAAGCATTGTAAATGATTTATGACAAAAGGGTTAACGCGAGAGGTGCGATGGGATAAAAAAAGGGCCAGCCTTTCGGCCAGCCCTTTCTAACAGGATGTCGCTTAAGCGAATCTTAGTTCAGACGCTCTTTAATACGAGCAGACTTACCAGTACGCTCACGCAGGTAGTACAGTTTAGCTTTACGTACAGCACCACGACGTTTAACAGCAATGCTGTCAACTACCGGAGAGTGAGTCTGG
Source organism: Enterobacter cloacae complex sp. 2015409 (assembly GCF_041365315.1). NCBI lineage: Bacteria > Pseudomonadati > Pseudomonadota > Gammaproteobacteria > Enterobacterales > Enterobacteriaceae > Enterobacter > Enterobacter cloacae complex sp. 2015409. Next base: position 16,017 of record NZ_JBFTVM010000004.1, read on the forward strand.
AAGACACGCTCAACGCCTTCGCCGTTGGAAATTTTACGAACAGTGAATGCAGAGTGCAGACCGCGGTTACGAATAGCGATAACCACGCCCTCGAATGCCTGCAGACGTTTTTTGGAACCTTCAACAACCCATACTTTCACTTCCACGGTGTCACCTGGACGGAAGGAAGGTACGTCCTGCTTCATCTGCTCTTGTTCAAGTTGCTTAATAATGTTGCTCATAATTTAATCTCTTATCCTGGGTAAACTGATATTCGGGAGCGTATTACGCATTCCCATCATGTTCATGCTGCTGTTGCGCGTGTTCAGTTTTGAACTCGGCCAGCAACTTTGCTTGCTCTTCAGTCAGAGCCAGGTTTTCCAGAAGTTCAGGTCTTCTAAGCCAGGTTCGGCCCAGCGACTGCTTCAAACGCCAGCGACGTATCTCGGCATGGTTTCCAGACAGTAACACTGCCGGTACTTCCATCCCTTCTAACACTTCAGGACGAGTATAGTGTGGACAGTCCAGCAACCCATCGGCAAAGGAATCTTCCGTTGCCGAAGCTTCATGGCCCAGAACCCCCGGAATGAACCGGGCGACGGAGTCAATCAGCGTCATTGCCGGTAACTCACCACCGCTGAGAACGTAATCACCGATAGACCATTCTTCGTCAATCTCGGTTTGGATTACGCGCTCATCTATCCCTTCGTAGCGCCCACAGACCAGAATCAGCTTTTGATTCGTCGCCAGTTCGCTCACGCCCGCTTGATCAAGCTTGCGTCCCTGAGGTGACAGATAAATCACCTTTGCGCCTTCACCTGCCGCGGCTTTTGCTGTGTGAATGGCGTCCCGTAAGGGTTGCACCATCATTAGCATCCCCGGTCCGCCGCCGTAAGGACGATCGTCCACGGTACGGTGCCGGTCATGAGTAAAGTCACGAGGACTCCAGCTCTGGATGCTCAGCAGGCCATTCTTTACTGCCCGGCCAGTTACCCCGTAATCGGTAATCGCGCGGAACATTTCAGGAAACAGGCTAATTATGCCAATCCACATAGCGCCGTCTTTTACCGTTTATCCGGAGAATTTAAAAACCAGGATCCCAATCTACTTCAATGGTTTGAGTAGTGAGATCGACTTTCTTGATAACCTGTCCATCGAGGAACGGGACCAACCGCTCCTTGATGCCAAATGCATCTTTCAGGTTTGCCTTAATGACGAGAACGTCATTCGACCCGGTTTCCATCATATCGATGACTTTCCCCAGGCTGTAGCCTTCGGTAGTGACTACCTGGCAACCCATAAGGTCTTTCCAGTAGTAGTCGCCCTCTTCCAGCTGTGGCAACTGCGACGAATCCACGACAATTTCACAATTAGTCAGCGCATTCGCGGCATCACGATCGTCAACGCCTTTCAGCTTGATGATGATGTCCTGATTGTGGTGACGCCAGCTTTCCAGCTCGACCTCTTCCCACTTACCGCCTTTCTGGATAAACCAAGGCTGGTAATCAAAAATGCTATCAGCGTCTTCAGTGGAGGAAAACACTCTGAGCCAACCACGGATACCGTAGCAAGAACCCATTTTTCCCAATACGATCGGTTCAACAGGTACTTTATTGCTCATCATGACCACCGTGACAGATTAAGCTGCTTTGTTTGCTGCTTTGATCAGCGTAGCAACGCGATCGGAAACAGTAGCGCCCTGGCCAACCCAGTGAGCGATACGATCCAGATCCAGACGAGTTTCTTCTTCTGCGCCAGCGGCCAGTGGGTTGAAGAAACCAACGCGCTCGATGAAGCGACCGTTGCGTGCATTACGGCTGTCAGTCACAACAACCTGGTAGAACGGACGCTTTTTAGCGCCGTGACGTGCTAAACGAATAGTTACCATAACATCCTCTTGTGTGAATAAAACAACCGGGCCCCATCGAGGAACGGAGCCCGGGTGTCATATTAAAAGCCCGAAAATTTTACTCATTTTCGGGCAAAAAGCAATCTCAAAAGCGATTAACGCCCTGGAAAACCGGGAGGCATCATCCCTTTCATGCCGCGCATCATCTTCGCCATGCCGCCTTTCTTCATTTTCTTCATCATGCGCTGCATGTCGTCGAACTGTTTCAGAAGGCGGTTAACGTCCTGCACCTGCATGCCGCAACCGGCTGCGATACGGCGTTTACGGGAACCTTTGATGATATCCGGGTTTGCGCGTTCTTTGAGGGTCATCGAGTTGATGATCGCCTCCATACGCACCAGCACCTTGTCATCCATCTGCGCTTTCACGTTGTCAGGGATCTGGCCCATGCCCGGCAGTTTGCCCATCAGGCTGGCCATGCCGCCCATGTTTTTCATCTGACGCAGTTGCTCAAGGAAGTCGGTGAGATCGAAACCGTCACCTTTTTTCAGCTTGCTGGCCAGCTTCTCGGCCTGCGCGCGGTCAACCTTGCTCTCGATATCTTCGATCAGCGACAGTACGTCGCCCATGCCGAGAATACGGGAGGCAATACGGTCCGGGTGGAACGGCTCCAGCGCTTCGGTTTTCTCGCCCACGCCGAGGAATTTAATCGGCTTACCGGTGATGTGACGAATAGAGAGCGCCGCACCGCCGCGGGCGTCACCGTCCACTTTGGTCAGCACCACGCCGGTTAACGGCAGCGCTTCGTTAAACGCTTTCGCGGTATTCGCCGCATCCTGACCGGTCATGGCGTCGACAACGAACAGGGTCTCTACCGGGTTGATAGAGGCATGCACCTGCTTGATCTCGTCCATCATCGCTTCGTCGACGTGCAGACGACCGGCGGTATCCACCAGCAGCACGTCATAGAATTTCAGCTTCGCCTCTTTCAGCGCGGCGTTAACGATGTCGACAGGCTTCTGCGCCACGTCGGACGGGAAGAAATCCACGCCAACCTGCTCTGCCAGGGTTTCCAGCTGTTTGATCGCCGCCGGGCGATAGACGTCCGCAGAGACCACCAGCACTTTCTTCTTGTGCTTTTCACGCAGGAACTTACCCAGCTTACCGACGCTGGTGGTTTTACCCGCACCCTGCAGGCCCGCCATCAGCACCACGGCCGGTGGCTGAGCCGCCAGGTTAAGCACCTGGTTCTCTTCGCCCATCGCCGAAACCAGTTCATTACGAACGATTTTGACGAACTCCTGACCCGGGGTCAGGCTCTTGTTAACTTCATGACCAACCGCCTTCTCTTTTACGCGGTTGATAAAATCGCGAACAACCGGCAACGCGACGTCTGCTTCCAGCAGCGCCATGCGCACTTCGCGCAGCGTTTCCTTGATGTTCTCTTCAGTAAGGCGTCCGCGGCCGCTGATGTTGCGCAGCGTGCGCGACAAACGATCGGTTAAATTATCAAACATTGTCTCTCGCCTGAGTAGAAACGTTGGGCCGCCATGGGCGACACATACACAGAATTTTGCCGGAGTATAACATGAAGGCGTCTTTGTTGTTATGCAACGGTTGGAGCAGGCGTCACGTAACGTTATACTGCTTCTCTTTCTTATTAAGACAACTGTCGATGCCTATATGCCTGTTTTCGCACTGATCGCCCTTGTTGCCTACTCTGTCAGCCTCGCGCTGATCGTTCCCGGACTGCTGCAAAAAAACAGCGGCTGGCGGCGCATGGCTATTCTTTCTGCGGTCATCGCACTGATTAGCCACGCCTTTGCGCTGGAATCACGCATCATTCCCGGCGACGGCAGCGTGCAAAACCTGAGCGTCCTCAACGTCGGCTCGCTGGTCAGCCTGATGATCTGTACGGTGATGACCATCGTCGCGTCTAAAAATCGCGGCTGGCTGCTGCTGCCGATTGTCTACACCTTCGCGCTGATCAATCTGGCCCTCGCCACCTTTATGCCTAATGAGTTTATTACGCATCTGGAGGCTACCCCGGGGATGCTGGTGCACATCGGCCTGTCGCTCTTTGCCTACGCGACGCTGATCATCGCCGCGCTTTACGCCATGCAGCTCGCATGGATTGACTATCAGCTGAAAAACAAAAAGCTGGCCTTTAACCATGAAATGCCGCCGCTGATGGTCATTGAGCGCAAGATGTTCCACATCACCCAGGTGGGCGTGGTGCTGCTGACGCTGACGCTCTGCACGGGCCTGTTTTACATGAAGAACCTGTTCAGCGTGGAGAATATCGATAAAGCGGTGCTCTCCATCATCGCGTGGTTTGTCTATATTGTCCTGTTATGGGGCCATTATCATGAAGGCTGGCGCGGTCGTCGCGTGGTCTGGTTCAACGTCGCGGGTGCGGGCATTCTCACCCTTGCCTATTTTGGCAGCCGCTTCATACAGCAATTTGCTGGCTAAGAAACAAAGGAGTTCCCCCTGGAACACATCTCTACCACCACGCTGATCGTTACGCTGATCGTCATGGTGGTCATCTCCGCCTATTTCTCCGGCTCGGAAACCGGCATGATGACCTTAAACCGCTACCGGTTACGGCATCGTGCTAAACAGGGTAACCGTGCCGCACGCCGCGTTGAAAAACTGCTCCGCAAGCCGGATCGCCTGATAAGCCTGGTGCTCATCGGCAACAACCTCGTCAACATTCTGGCCTCTGCCCTCGGCACCATCGTCGGGATGCGCCTGTACGGCAACGCCGGGGTGGCGATTGCCACCGGCGTGCTGACGTTCGTGGTGCTGGTGTTTGCCGAAGTGCTGCCGAAAACCATCGCCGCGCTTTACCCTGAGAAAGTCGCCTACCCGAGCAGCTTCCTGCTGGCACCGCTGCTAATCCTGATGATGCCGCTGGTCTGGCTGCTGAACATGGTGACGCGCGTCCTGATGCGGATGGTGGGGATCAAGGCCGATGTCACCATCAGCAGCGCGCTCAGCAAAGAAGAGCTTCGCACCATCGTGCATGAATCCCGCTCGCAGATCTCCCGACGCAATCAGGACATGCTCCTGTCGGTGCTGGATCTGGAAAAGGTGAGCGTGAACGACATCATGGTGCCGCGTAACGAAATCGTCGGTATCGACATCAATGACGACTGGAAAGCCATCGTTCGCCAGCTGACGCACTCCCCGCACGGGCGCATTGTGCTCTATCGCGACTCGCTGGATGACGCCATCAGCATGCTGCGCGTGCGCGAAGCCTACCGTCTGATGACCGAGAAAAAAGAGTTCACCAAAGAGGTGATGCTGCGCGCCGCCGACGAAATTTACTACGTGCCGGAAGGAACCCCCCTCAGCACGCAGCTGGTGAAATTCCAGCGTAACAAGAAGAAGGTTGGCCTGGTGGTCAATGAGTACGGCGATATTCAGGGGCTGGTGACGGTCGAAGATATTCTGGAAGAGATTGTCGGGGACTTTACCACCTCAATGTCGCCTTCCCTCGCGGAAGAGGTCACCCCGCAAAACGACGGATCGGTGCTGATTGACGGCAGCGCGAACATTCGCGAACTCAACAAAGCCTTTAACTGGCATTTGCCGGAAGATGAGGCTCGCACCATTAACGGGATGATTCTGGAAGCGCTGGAAGAGATCCCGGCGGCGGGCACGCGGGTGCGCATTGAGCAGTACGATATTGATATCCTGGACGTGCAGGACAATATGATCAAGCAGGTGAAAGTCCTGCCCGTTAAACCCCTGCGCGAAAGTATCGCGGAGTAAGGTTATAGGCCGGGTAAGGCGGACGCCGCTACCCGGCACTACGGATAGCGAATTACGCTTTCGCTTTCGCCACGGTTACCATCGCAGCGCGAATGGTACGGCCGTTCAGGGTGTAACCTTTCTGCATTACGCCCAGCACTTTACCGGCTTCAATCTCTTCAGATTCAACCATCGCAATCGCCTGGTGAACGTTTGGATCCAGCGGAACGTCGGTATCGGCAATTACTTCCACGCCAAACTTACGCACCACGTCGAGCATGGATTTCAGCGTCAGTTCGATACCTTCGATCATTGCCGCGTTGTCCGGATTAGCTTTGTCAGCCACTTCCAGCGCGCGATCGAGGCTATCGATTACCGGCAGCAGTTCGTTGACGAATTTCTCCAGCGCAAATTTATGCGCCTTCTCAACGTCCTGCTCGGTACGGCGACGCAGGTTTTCCATTTCTGCCTTGATGCGCAGAACACCATCGCGTTCGCGATTCTGTGCTTCTACCAGCTGGGCTTCCAGATTCGCAATTTTTTCATCGCGCGGGTCCACCTGCTCAGCAGATGCGTCTGGCTCTACAGCCTCAACTTCATCGTGCTGTTCCGTGATAATTTCTTCAGGGGCTTGCCCCTCAGGCGTTTTCTGTTCTTTACTACTCATGAATTTCTCCGCGTTTTTCTGCATTCATCTCGCTAACTTCGCTTATTATGGGGATCAGTTTCCGGGATTCAAGGGAACAAGACAGATTGTCATCATTCATCAGGCACAAGGACCTCCAGAAAATGAATAATCATTTCAGGTGTATTGGGATCGTCGGGCATCCGCGTCACCCTACCGCACTAACGACACATGAAATGTTGTATCGCTGGTTGTGTAGCAAAGGCTATGAAGTGATGGTCGAGCAGCAGATTGCTCAGGAGCTGCAGCTGAAGAGCGTCAAAACCGGCACGCTGGCGGAAATAGGCCAACAGGCCGATCTCGCCGTGGTGGTGGGCGGCGACGGCAACATGCTCGGCGCGGCCCGCACGCTGGCGCGTTATGACATTAAGGTCATCGGCATCAACCGTGGCAATCTCGGCTTTTTAACCGACCTTGACCCGGACAATGCGCAGCAGCAGCTGGCCGACGTGCTGGAAGGCCACTATATCAGTGAAAAACGCTTTTTACTGGAAGCGCAGGTGTGCCAGCAGGACTGCCAGAAGCGCATCAGCACCGCGATTAACGAGGTGGTCCTTCACCCCGGTAAAGTGGCGCACATGATCGAGTTCGAAGTTTATATCGACGAGATCTTTGCCTTCTCCCAGCGTTCTGACGGGCTGATTATCTCCACCCCGACCGGCTCAACCGCCTACTCGCTTTCTGCCGGCGGCCCGATTCTGACGCCCTCATTGGATGCCATTACCCTGGTGCCGATGTTCCCGCACACGCTCTCCGCCCGCCCGCTGGTCATCAACGGCGACAGCACGATCCGTCTGCGCTTCTCGCACCGCCGTAACGACCTGGAGATCAGCTGCGACAGCCAGATAGCGCTGCCGATCCAGGAAGGTGAAGATGTGCTTATTCGCCGGTGTGATTACCACCTGAATCTGATTCATCCGAAAGATTACAGCTATTTCAACACATTAAGCTCGAAGCTTGGCTGGTCAAAAAAATTGTTCTGATTCTGCATCCAGTACTTTACTGTATAAAAAACCAGTTTATACTGTATGAAAACACAGTTATGGTTTTTCATACAGGAAAACAATTATGCTGGCACAACTGACCATCAGCAACTTTGCCATTGTTCGTGAGCTTGAGATCGATTTCCACAGCGGCATGACGGCGATCACCGGGGAAACCGGTGCAGGTAAATCCATTGCCATTGATGCCCTCGGCTTGTGCCTTGGCGGCCGCGCAGAGGGCGATATGGTGCGCATGGGCGCCAACCGTGCCGACCTGTGCGCCCGTTTCTCCCTGAAAGACACCCCTGCCGCCCAGCGCTGGCTGGAACAGAACCAGCTCGAAGATGGACGTGAGTGTTTACTCCGCCGCGTCATCAGCAGCGACGGCCGTTCCCGCGGTTTTATCAACGGCACGGCGGTTCCGCTTTCCCAGCTTCGTGAACTCGGCCAACTGCTTATCCAGATCCACGGTCAGCATGCGCACCAGCAACTCGTCAAACCCGAACAACAGAAAGCGCTGCTGGATGGCTATGCGGGTGAGTACGCGCTTACTCAGCTTATGGCGGAACACTATCGCCAGTGGCATCAAAGCTGCCGCGAGCTCGCCCAGCACCAGCAGCAAAGCCAGGAGCGCGCCGCACGTGCGGAGCTGCTGGCGTACCAGCTTAAAGAGCTGAACGAATTCAACCCACAGCCGGGTGAGTTTGAGCAAATCGACGAAGAGTACAAACGCCTGGCGAACAGCGGTCACCTGCTCTCAACCAGCCAGAATGCGCTTAACCTGCTGGCGGATGGCGAAGACGTGAACCTGCAAGGACAGCTGTATAACGTCCGCCAGTTGATTACCGAACTGGTCGGCATGGACAGCAAGCTTTCAGGCGTCCTGGATATGCTGGAGGAAGCGGCTATTCAGATCTCCGAAGCCAGTGACGAACTGCGCCACTACTGTGAACGTCTGGATCTCGACCCGAACCGTCTGTTTGAGCTGGAGCAGCGTATCTCCCGTCAGATTTCACTGGCGCGCAAGCACCACGTAACGCCGGAAGAGCTGCCGGGCTACTATCAGTCTCTGCTGGAAGAGCAGCAGCAGCTTGACGATCAGGCTGACTCGCAGGAAACCCTTTCTCTGGCGGTGAACCTTCACCATGAACAGGCCCTGGCGACAGCGCAAAAGCTGCATGAAATCCGTCAGCATTACGCCCAGGAGCTAAGCCAGCACATCACCGACAGCATGCACACGCTGGCGATGCCGCACGGTGTATTCACCATTGATGTCCGCTTTGAAGAGAATCACCTGACGGCAGAAGGTGCGGACCGCATCGAGTTCCGCGTCACTACCAACCCGGGGCAGCCGCTGCAGGCTATCTCCAAAGTGGCCTCCGGCGGTGAACTGTCGCGTATTGCGCTGGCAATTCAGGTAATTACCGCGCGTAAAATGGACACCCCGGCGCTGATTTTCGATGAAGTGGATGTCGGCATCAGCGGCCCAACGGCGGCGGTGGTGGGTAAACTGCTGCGCCAGCTAGGAGAATCAACGCAGGTGATGTGTGTCACCCACCTGCCGCAGGTCGCGGGCTGTGGTCATCATCACTTTATCGTCAGCAAAGAAACCGACGGTGAAATGACCGAAACGCACATGAAGCCGCTGGATAAACGTGCGCGCCTGCAGGAGCTGGCACGCCTGCTCGGCGGCAGCGAAGTCACGCGTAACACGCTCGCGAACGCGAAAGAACTGCTGGCGGCATAAACTTTTTCGGGATCTCAGGGTCATACAGAACAACAAAAACGCCGCCAGACCGGTTTCAAAGTGGGGCAAGGTCTATTATCATCGGCATATTACATATGAGCCGCGTTCTGCTCGGGCCCGAAAAGGAATCAAATCACTATGCGTTGTAAAATGCTGACCGCTGCCGCTGCGGTTCTTCTGATGTTGACCGCAGGCTGTTCCACTCTGGAGAAAGTGGTTTACCGTCCTGACATCAACCAGGGGAACTACCTTACCCCTAACGATGTGTCCAAAATCCGCGTGGGGATGACACAACAGCAGGTCGCTTATACACTGGGAACCCCGATGATGTCCGATCCGTTCGGCACTAACACCTGGTTCTATGTATTCCGTCAGAAGCCGGGCCACGAAGATGCGACCCAGCAGACCCTGACGCTGACCTTCAGCAGCGCCGGTGTGTTGACCAACATCGACAACAAGCCTGCCCTGACCAAATAATCAGAAGTCAGAAATGCAAAAAGGTGCTCATTGAGCACCTTTTTTGTATTTCTTTTATCCCCTCGCCCCTTTGGGGAGAGGGTCAGGGTGAGGGGAAAACACGCTACTTACCCGCCTTCTCCGCACGCTGACGACGCAGCTCTTTCGGGTCGGCAATCAGCGGACGATAAATCTCTACCCGGTCGCCCTCTTTCAGCACATCCCCCAGCTTCACCGGACGGCTGTAAATCCCGACTTTATTCTTCGCCAGGTCGATATCGCTGCGAAGCTCAAGGATGCCGGACGCGCGGATAGCTGCCTCAACGGTTGCTCCCTCTTCCAGCGTCACGCGCTGCAGGTACTGTTTCTCCGGCAATGCGTACACCACTTCTACAGCTATCTTATGCGACACTGTAAACCTCTTTGGCGCGGGTGGTGAACGCCTGAACCATATTGGACGCCAGCTCTTTAAAGATGCGGCCAAACGCCAGCTCAATCAGCTTATTGGTAAATTCAAAGTCCAGCTGGAACTCGATGCGGCAGGCGTCAGCGCTCAGCGGCGTAAACTTCCAGCCTCCCATCAGGGTTTTAAACGGACCATCTACCAGATGCATCAAAATACTCTGATTGCTGGTCAGCGTATTGCGGGTGGTGAACGTCTTGCTGATCCCCGCTTTAGAGACATCCACCGCCGCGGTCATCTGCGTCGGCCCGGACTCCAGAACGCGGCTCCCGGTGCATCCCGGAATAAATTCTGGATAAGACTGAACATCGTTCACTAACTGATACATTTGTTCCGCGCTGTAAGGCACAAGCGCAGTACGGCTAATCTGAGGCATAGCATTTCCCATGGTCACACAACGGACAAATAATAACATTTATCACCTGTTAAAAAAACGCTAAGCCTCATCTCGTGCTAAGATAGCGCGTTAGACCTCACAGGACGCAATGAGGTGACTTTTTGAAATCAGATTACCGACGGCTTTACGACACTTATGACGAAGAAAAAAGCACATAAACCAGGCTCGGCGACCATTGCGCTCAACAAGCGTGCTCGCCACGAGTATTTCATTGAAGAAGAATTCGAAGCTGGCCTTGCGTTGCAGGGCTGGGAAGTAAAATCGCTGCGCGCCGGGAAAGCCAACATCGGCGATAGCTACGTGATCCTGAAAGATGGCGAAGCCTTCCTGTTCGGCGCGAACTTTACACCGCTGACCGTCGCCTCCTCACACTACGTGTGCGACCCTACGCGCACCCGCAAGCTGCTGCTGAACAAGCGTGAGCTGGAATCCCTCTACGGACGCATCAACCGTGAAGGTTTCACCGTGGTCGCCCTGTCGCTGTACTGGAAAAACGCCTGGTGCAAAGTGAAAGTTGGCGTCGCGAAGGGTAAAAAACAGCACGACAAACGTACAGACCTGAAAGAGCGTGAGTGGCAGCTCGACAAAGCGCGCATCATGAAAAACGCAGGACGTTGATTCTGCACACTTATTGTACTATTCAATAAGTTAGCGTTCCGGGCTGGTATCCAGGAAGTGAAATCTGGTATACTTAGTTCAACACTATTGGGGCTGATTCTGGATTCGACGGGATTTGCGAAACCCAAGGTGCATGCCGAGGGGCGGTTTGCCTCGTTAAAAGCCGCAAAAAAATAGTCGCAAACGACGAAAACTACGCTTTAGCAGCTTAATAACCTGCTCTGAGCCCTCTCTCCCTAGCTTCCGCTCTTAAGACGGGGATCAAAGAGAGGTCAAACCCAAAAGAGATCGCGTGGAAGCCCTGCCTGGGGTTGAAGCGTTAAAACTAATCAGGCTAGTTCGTTAGTGGCGTGTCTGTCCGCAGCTGGCGTGCGAATGTAAAGACAAACTAAGCATGTAGTACCGAGGATGTAGAAATTTCGGACGCGGGTTCAACTCCCGCCAGCTCCACCAAAATTCTCCATCGGCGATTACCAGAGTCATCCGATGAAGTCCTGAGAGCCCGCACGGCGCAAGCCCTGCGGGCTTTTTTGTGCCTTGAATTTGTCCCGCGAAGTCTGATGCCAACTAATCAAATCCGAACCTTTTAGGCACCTTGTTAGGCACCTCATAAAGCTTTATTGTTTTTGAGGTGCCTAAAACTATGGAAACCCGGCAATGGCAAGACAAACCAAACCTCTCTCAGTTAAAGAAATCGAATCTGCCAAACCAAAGGAAGCGGACTATGTGCTCTATGATGGCGATGGCCTTGAGCTACTTATCAAATCCAGCGGAAGTAAAATCTGGCAATTTCGCTACATTCGGCCTGTCACCAAGAAGCGAGCGAAAAAGAGCATAGGCCCTTACCCGTCAGTTACTCTTGCCGATGCCAGAAACTATCGCGCAGAGTCTCGCTCTCTCCTGGCGAAACAAATCGACCCACAGGAACATCAGCAAGAACAACTTCGCAATTCGCTGGAAGCCAAAACCAATACTTTCCAGGTCGTGGCTGAACGTTGGTGGAATGTGAAGAAAGCCAGTGTGACCGAAGACTACGCAGAGGATATCTGGCGCTCTCTTGAGAGAGATGTTTTTCCTGCGATTGGCGACGTTAGTGTTACAGATATTAAAGCTCACACACTAGTTCAGGCCGTCCAACCGGTTCAGGCCAGAGGAGCACTGGAAACCGTTCGTCGCCTGTGCCAGCGCATTAATGAGGTCATGATCTATGCCCAAAACACAGGGCTGATTGATGCTGTTCCCAGCGTTAATATCGGTAAAGCCTTCGAGAAGCCTCAGAAAAAGAACATGCCCAGCATTCGACCAGATCAGCTACCTCAACTGATGCAGACAATGCGAACAGCCAGCATTAGCCTTTCCACACGCTGCCTGTTCATGTGGCAACTTCTTACTATTACCCGCCCTGCCGAAGCGGCAGAAGCTCGCTGGGAAGAGGTAGACATAGAAGCGCGAGAGTGGAAGATTCCTGCAGCACGCATGAAAATGAACCGCGACCATACTGTTCCATTGTCAGATGAAGCAATTGCGATACTGGAGATAATGAAGCCGTTAAGTGGAAATCGGGAATTTATCTTTCCCAGTCGCATCAAGCCAAACCAGCCGATGAACAGTCAGACCGTAAACGCATCGCTAAAACGCGCAGGTTTTGGTGGGGTGCTCGTTTCACACGGTCTGCGATCTATCGCCAGTACAGCCCTTAATGAACAAGGCTTTCCGCCTGATGTCATTGAGGCAGCACTTGCCCATGTAGACAAGAATGAAGTTCGTCGCGCTTATAACCGCAGCGATTACCTGGAGCAGCGTCGCCCGATGATGCAGTGGTGGGCTGACTTCGTTATGGCAGCTGATCACGGAAATATGATTGGAGATGGCATCCGAGGTATAAGGCTTGTCGGCTAATACACGAATAAGCGCTTCATAGGGAGCGCTTATTCTTATTATCCAAATTCACATAAAAGATAACTACAACTAACTAGTTCTTTTTTTTCTGTTTACAGTATCCTCGAAAGCCTGCCTCACACTTTCAACATTTGTAGACCACGATTTTAAAATAGTATCGGCTAAGGCTTCCCGACTGGTAGTTGGCATTCGATATTTTTTATCCTGCTTATTAACATTCAATTTTGACTCCTCTATAAATAGCCACAAAGGTTCAATGAGAACATTCACCGCAGCAGCTTTACTTCTCCATCCTTCTTCAGGAGCCAAATCATTGATAAGTTCCACCAGTTTTTCCTGAATAGGTCGATACATTTCAGATTTTTTTACCCCACCTTTTCTTCCTGATCTATTCCTGGTAGATAAAAGTTTAGTTTGTTTATCTAAAGAGATCTTATACCAAACCATCCCCATGCTTTTATCAAATAACTCAGATGCTTTTTTAAATGCTTCAAATGCAACATCCTCATTGTCTGATATAACTAATTCACCCCATTTATAGCACTTCTGTGCATACCTAAGGTGAAATTTAAAAAGCTCATCCATAGAGATATATTCAGGAATAATGACAGCAACATTATCCCTCAGAAATTCAGCCTCCAATGTTCTCCAATAACGTTCAATAAGCTTAGCTAACTCGATGCTTTTCTCATTTGATGGAAAGTCCTTATGAGAGTCACTGTAGCTATGCTCCTTCAAATAAGATGATGAATACAATAATATTCCGGGACCAAACTTCTTGGAGTTCCAGACCCGCTCTTTCATCATAGTCAACTCAGCCTGCATGCCTGTATGTTTTTCATCCAGAATTTGGGCATACTTGCTCCATTCACAGTCTTTCATCTCACTAGAGAGAACACTGCGTTTTCGACTAATTTCTTCACTAAAAATTTTAATAGAAAACATTTATCACCAAATATCAACAGGTTAAACCTGTTAAAAATAAACCTTTGCTAGCCGTATTTTTTCGAAGAATCCTTGCAGCTATTCTTTGCTGGAACCAAACTGAGCTAACAAGAGGCAAACTAGTATGAACACTTCATCAGCAGTCAGGATACTCCGCTTACCTGCTGTTATCCATAAAACAGGTATCTCGCGAGCCACAATTTATGACTGGTTGAACCCGAGGTCGCCACGATATGATCCAACTTTTCCGAAGAAAAGAAAGCTTGGAACACAATCAGTTGGATGGCTTGAATCAGAAATTGATGAATGGTTGTTACATCGTAGTCTTATTAGTTAATAATAAAGAGGAGTTAGATAGGATGTATGTCTAAAAAAAACAGCTCAACGCAAAATAAAGAACTTGGACTAAAGTTCCAGACGCTTCCCACTTTTGCACAACGGTTAATAAGCTACATACATTATCAAACAGGTGCCGCCGCTGAACTTATTTTAATAGTGTTACTTGGGGTAATGGCACTTGCCTGCCAGGATAAATTTGATGTTCAGCTTAAAAATGGGAGAACCTTTACATCACTTTATCTCCTTTTATTAGCACGGTCAGGTAGCAGGAAGTCAACGGTATTCAAAGCACTAATGGAAACAATCCATCAAATGGAAAAGGAACTGAAGAATGTCTTTCTGGAAAAGGAAAAACTTTATGAACTGAAAAAAGTATCTTGGGATACGGAATTAAAAGAACTTAAAAAGCAATTTAGCAAAGCTGTTCGCCAGAAGATTGATGTAGCTGAAACACGCGAAGCACTGGAGGAATGTCAGAAAAGTGGACCGATAGCACCGATTATGAAGTATCTTACTAAAAATGATTCAACAAGCGAGGGACTTAAAAAGACATTAGCTCTGGGATCTCCGTCATTGATGCTTGGTTCTGATGAAGCCGGAGGGGTGTTTGACAGTAGCCTTTTTCGCGATATATCAGTTCTCAACTCTCTTTGGGGAGAAGGGAGAATTTCAGACAGCAGAGCATCTCGTGCCAGCTACGATGTTGATGATGTCCGGCTGACCATATTGCTGTTACTGCAACCTGCAATATTTAACGATTTTCTAAGCAAGCAGGAAAAAAATTAAGAAACTCAGGGTTCTTAGCCCGTTTATTACTAATTGATTTGGAGCAAATACCTGAATTATGCGATATCCCTGATATATGTTCATGGTCTGATGAGCCAGGGCTTGATGGCTTTTTCTCTATACTTGTTAAGCACTTGCAAGACGGCATACAGCGTAGAGAAAACAATGGAGAACGTATCTGTATTACTTTATCCGAAGAGGCGAAAGCGCTATGGGAAACACAAAATAAGCGAATCAGGGAACTTATGCAACCAGGAGGTGAGTTGCATCATTATGATGATTTTGGTTCCAGAATTATGGAGCAAACTACGAGAATAGCAGCAGTAATGCAAATGTTTATTACACCCGACTCACCAATAATTACTAGGGATACTTTTCTGTCAGCAGCTAAAATAAGTGAATGGTGTATTACCCATTTAATTTTAAAAGTTGATTCCACCAGAAGACCTAGCGAGAAAGAAAAGTTGTTATTTTGGCTTGAGGAACATGTTATCAGTAATAAATCTTACGATTTTAGGAGGCACACCATTCGTAGAGATGGTCCATACTCTCTTAGAAGCATAGAACGTCTGATACCCGTTTTAAAGGAACTTGAAAAGGATGGCATGGTGCAGTTATTTAAAGAGGACGGTGTTGACTATGTGAAATATATTAGTTCAGAAGTGCATCCTTTTGATATAGCTAAAGCATCAAAAATACCTTTAATTTCATCTGGATCTATTGCTTTTAATAAACTACTAAAGAATGAATAACTTCAGAGTAGCTATGTGTTTCTGGATAATATTTTTTGTTCTAAAGCTCAATAACCCTGCGGCCTCAACTTAAATGACTAGGGAGGGCAATTCATGATTTTAAAGTGGTATATGTAATATACCTTAGTTAAGGTTCTGTGCCTAATCGGTGCTTATCCGTAGTAACTTCCCTATAGGAGTTACATCCAACATCACATGGGTAGCATGAGGGCTACCCATTATCCAAAGATAATTATTTATATACTTAAGGATTATTATGGAATCACAATATTTACTTACCAATGAAGAAATCGAGGAATTGGTAAGTACAGCAGCCCAAAAGTATAAATCCCCTATTGACCTCAATATTCTTAACCCACTCCTTAACATGGTCTACGGCACTCTGGAGCAGAATAACCGAATACTAGCCATTCGCACTGACCCGAGATTCGCCCAGTCCCATGTACCGGGAGAGCCAGATCTACCAATATGCTTCCAACGAGATGATATGCAGGCAATCACTCGCTTCTATGAGTCATTGAAAAGCCAGTTACGAGCGGATCATAACCGGTCCAGAAGACCGGGAGATCCGACATTACCATCTTATGGATGGTGCAGGGAACGTGATACAAGCGTACACCCACATTATCATCTGATGTTGTTGTTTAACGCAGATGTGTATGGGTACCTAGGCAATTACCAAGAACTCAATGCTAAAAATATGGCAACCCGAATACAGAAAGCTTGGTGTAGTGCTATAGGGCTTGCTCACGAAGATTACTCCTCATTGGCTGAATTCCCACCAAATGCTGTTTACAGGTTTAGCAGATTTGATGCACTGGATCGTAACCCTGTCTACTGGAATTTCCTAATTCGACTGGCGTATCTGGCGAAAACCAGAACAAAGGATGTCCACAGCGGTTACCGGAACTTTGGTACAAGCCAATACTCGGGCTAATTATTCGTAAGGCATAGTGCTCAACCTAATAACCGTTGCGCCGGTAAAGGTGTGATCTTACCCGCATAAAAAGCACTCTCCCTAGTGAAGAAATTTTAAATCGTAAATCCAAACCCTGCTACAACCCGCTACATGTAGCAGCTGTAGCAGCCTTCCAGAAAACAAGACGTGCATTTTCAGCTTAAGCGATACGGCTTACAACAACCGGCTTGAACGTTCAAATATCACCTATCAGCGTAAACAGGCAATGTACATGCGGATGGCAGCCTTCCCGGCGGTGAAGACGTTCGAGGAGTACTACTTCACCTTCACCACCGGTGCCCCTCAAAAGCAAATCCAGTCGTTACGATCCCTGAGCTTCATCGAGTGTAACGAAAACATCATGTTGCTGGGGCAATCAGGCGTGGGGAAAACGCATCTGGTGATAGCCATGGGTTACGAAGCAGTGTGGGCGGATATCAAGGTTCGTTTCACAACAGCAGCAGACCTACAACTACAGCTGTCGACTTGACAGCGCCAGGGCCCCTACAAAATTACACTCAATCACAGTGTCATGGCCCCAAAGCTGCTTATCATCGATGAAATAGGCTATCTGCCGTTCAACCAGGAGGAAGTCAAGATGTTCTTCTAGGTAGAAGAGCGCGATGATCCTGACCTCCAACCTGCCGTTCGGGTAGTGGGAACAGACGTTCGTAAGTGATGCATCCCTGCTCATTTCAAAAAGTAATCCTCTGGCTGAGAATTACCCTGAATAGCTTAAAGCAGAACAGGTTATAATATTTTCCCTCATAGGCTATCGCCCAAAGTTACTGGAATGGATAAGTAAGGGATGCAATTCATCACTAATGGCCAATAACCGTGCTGTGTCTTTCCACTGATTTTTTTATTATTGCGACATAGTCTGTCGCATGCATCTAGCATACTCAGGTCGTTATCTGGTGGAGAATAAACCGGTTAAGTATTGACGGCTATTGCCGATAAATCTGATATATATAAGTGTGTTACACATTCAGCGTGCTGCTACAGGAACCGTAATGGCAAAGCGAACAAATAGCGTCGATACCACGTTTTTTTCTCTTGAGCTGTTGCGTCGTATTCCGCGCAGCCAGCGCATTACCGCCCAAGAGTTGCATCAGCAACTTACAGATGCGGGAATTGAGCGCAATGTGCGTACCATTCAGCGCCAGCTTGAACGCCTTAGCCAGCACTTCGATCTAGAGTGTGATGATCGCTGCCGCCCCTATGGCTGGCGATGGCGGGCAGGTTCGCGAGGCCTGAGCATGGCGCAGCTATCGCCAGCAGAATCGCTGCTGATGCAAATGGCGCAGGCGCATTTAAAGCATCTGCTACCTGCGCATCTGATGGCTTCATTCTCGCCGTTTTTTAGTCAAGCAGGACACACTCTTAACCACAGCGAACAGGCGCATCGAGAGCGGGAATGGTCACAGAAGGTGCGGGTGGTCGCTGCCAGCCAGTCGCTCCTACCACCAGTGATTCAGGAAGGCGTGTTTGACGCGGTCAGTGAAGCGCTTTATCACAACCGTTGGCTGAATATTGATTACAGCAATGCTCACGGTACTCGCCGTCAGGCGGAGGTGATGCCCCTCGGGCTAGCGCAACAGGGCTCGCGGCTTTATCTGGTTTGCCGCTTTAAAGGCTACGATAACGAACGCAGTCTGGCCCTGAACCGCATTGCCTCGGCGGTCTGCAGTACCTTTCACTTTACACGCCCCGCAGATTTTAACCTCAAACGTTACGACGATGATGGGCGCTTCGGATTTGGCGAGGGGAGAAGTATCCGCATTCATTTCACCCTCGAAACTGCGCGGGCGCAATTGTTGCTGGAGTCGCCACTATCAGCGGATCAACAGGTCAGCGAGCTTGAAGACGGGCGGCTGCATTTTAGCGCCACGGTCATCGACAGCCCGATGCTTGATGGCTTTCTTGCCACCTTTGGCAACACCATTAGCAACATTAAACGCGAAACAAACAATGTCAGTACAGAACAGGAAAACAATGATGAGTAATGGTGATCGTCAACTGCTGCCAGTATTACGCGATGCATCGGATAGCGAATTGGCCCCGCTGGTGGAATACATTACGAAGGCGTTCAGCAACGGTATTGAGAGTAAAGCACGTTATAAAACCCATTACCCCGCGCACAGTCAGTATACCGATCTGATTGCCCATGAGCTGTGCGAGTTTGGTGGCAATACTGTCGTCAATCTGTTTCGCGGCGGCGGCCCGGAGTGGAAAACCGTGGTGATTGATGTGGCGGACAAGTTTGACGCGACCTACGAGAAGGACTGGAGCGTTGATCGTATCGAACTAGCTGTGCTGGCGGCAATTACTCGCAAGGCTTGGTCGGATATGGACCAAGCTCAACGCAAAAATCTGCTTGAAAAAATGGATCTTACTCAGGGTAGTACGATGCTTTTCCCAGAAGCAAAATTAATGACGCAGTTGCAGTCTAGCCGCTTCTCAAGTTTGCTCTTGGCATCGTTAATTGCCAACGTCTTTGCCAGCCAACTGCTCGGACGGACGGTGGTGATGTCCGCAGCCTCGTTTGTGGCTGCGCGAGGGGCAGCTTCTTTCCTGGGGCCGATTGGCTGGGTGATTACTGGGCTTTGGACCGCCATAGATCTGGCGGGACCAGCGTTTCGCGTTACGATCCCTGCAGTCGTTCAGGTAGCGCTACTTCGCCAACGGATTCATGCTACGGCGGAAGCCGATAAAGTTTGGTGGGAGTATCATCGCTGGCAGGATGAGAAAGATGCTGACAGCTGGGTGGCGAACATGTTTCGTATGGTAGGACTCTCTACTGCAGCCAGTGTAAGACGTGAGCGCAATATGGCGTTTGAGCAGGGAGTGGTGGCCGGGCAACAGCAGACGAGGGAAGAATATGCAGATAAGCTCCTCAAAAAAATGGATGAAGTTAAGCGTTTTGAAAAACGTTGTGAGGCAATGCTGGCTGTTGCCTTTGCTTGTGCTAAAGAGGAAGGCATCGCGCCGTCTGACGTACGCAGCGATATCGAAACCTGCTGCTTGGGGATGATGAGCGGGCATCTTTCCTCGATATTACAAGCCACAATTAATCGTCTTATTGCCAATCCGCCTGATATCCATACTGCGCTTGAACAAGCGTTAGAGTTAGGTATTCAGGAATCTGAGGCTGCTGAGCTAATGACGGTGCTTCGTGAGGCATTTAGTCAGCGTGCAGGTGCGTATTAAGGGGATATTATGGACAGAAAAACACTTTTATTGCGTCTGAACCAGCAGCGTCAGCGACAGACAAGCGAGCTCATACCATCACCAACAAAAGAGGTCGTTACCTTATCCGATGTCAGTGCTTGGCAGGCACATCAGCAAGTTCGGCAGTATCAACAGAAGTGGCGCACGGAACAAACCACATTGATGCTGGCTGAGTGCCGACAGCGTCTTCTGTATAGCATTATTGGTCCGTTTGGGCTGGGGAGCATTGTCTCTGCGTGGGACAAAGTGGGGGGGAATGTTGATACCATTCATAATGTTCGCTCCGGGGTGTATGCCGCGGAAGAGGAGCAAGTGCGTTATGAAAGCCGCGGTAAGTACAACAGTGATCCATACCATAAGCACGACAACTACAAGAAGACCAACGCCGAAAACAGTAAAAAACAGGATGCAGGCGAAGCAGTGGATGCCTATACCGGACAAGCACTGAGCAGGAATACCGATGCGGAGCAGGATCACCTTATTTCTGCCTCCTCTATCCATAACGACCCTGCGGTTTGGCTGGCGGAAGCCAATGGTGCGGATCTGGCGAACCACAAAACCAATTTGCATCAGACGCACCACTCGATCAATGAATCGAAGTTGCAAAAGAGTGCAGAGGAGTACATCGCTTGGTTGAACAAAAACCGCGCCGATCGCGATTCTAAAATTGCCCGGTTGGAAGAGAAAGCCAAAAATGAACCTCTAAGCAAAAAAGATCAGAACGCACTGGAGAAGTACAAACAGCAGAACGCCGTCGATCAGGAGAAGTTGCGCGAACTGGATGAAGCGGCACGCAAGCAGTATGAAAGCAGTCTTCGTTGGGGCTACTACGGTAGTGCGAAATTCGGTGCATATTTACTGAAAACCAGCGCTGTCGAAGCGGGGAAAATGGGCCTACAGCAGGCGATTGGCCTGGTGTTGACGGATTTTGTCGACGGCCTGTTGTTGGAAGTTCACGACAGTTGGCATAACGGGTTTTGTGATGGGGTTGACCAAGAGCATGTGTGGGAGGCATTAAAAATCCGTGCTGGGCGGGTGGCAAAGAGCTGTCTCGATAACTGGCGCAACGTGCTAACGGCGTTCCGTGACGGGGCCATCAGCGGGATCATTAGTAACTTGATGACAACGCTGATAAATACTTTCTTCACCACCGCACGCAGCCTGGTGCGAATGATCCGTGAAGGGGTTTTTTCGTTGTTCCGCGCAGCCAAAACCGTACTGATGCGACCAGAGGGTACAAGCCGTGCTGAAGCACTAGATGCAGGGCTGAAGATTGCCGTCAGCGGCGCATTCGTCATTGGTGGCGTACTGCTTGAAGAGCACCTCAGCAAAACTCTCGGTGCGCTGCTTACCGTTCTGCCCGGTGGGCTGATCACTACCCTAGTGGCTGTGTTGACGGGATGCGTCACCGGCCTTGGTACCGTATTAACGGTTTATATGCTCGATCGATTAGATCTGTTTGGTGCGCAGCACCAGCAGGAAGACAATGCAGTACTAACGATGTTACAGGACGGCAGGGCGCAGGCCGATGCGCGTTTGCAGGCTCTGTTGGGATCGGACCCGAAACCTGTCTAAATACATCAAAGGCACCGAGGAGATATACGCAGAGAATAGGTGTTCGAAACACACACTGCAAAAGAGTTTGATTTGTACCAAATTGAATTTTTTTTCAAAAATATGGCGGAATATTATATATGGATTTACATGGTCATTTACTTTATGTGGATATCACCCAGATCTGCGGCATCGGCTGTGCGTTCTGCATGTATGCGGATAAGCACGTAACAGGTAAGAGTATGGTGCTGTCAACGCAGGCACGTGACAACCTGTCGGCGCTCATTAATGATCCATCTGTAAAGCGTATTTCCGTGAGTGGCGAAGGTGAACCGCTCAATAACATTCATACCTTTTATGACTTACTGGCGTTGTCCCGAGGGGGCAACAGTTTTGAGTTTATTACCAGCGGTTTTTTTCGTCATGAGAAGATGGAAAAGATCTTTGATGAGATCAATCGTCTTGTCTCCGCCAATGGTGATACCTGTAATATTCGCCTGAGTTCAGATAGCCACCATATTGAAAAAGTAAAATGGCGTGCACATGGATTTAGCCTGGATTATGTTCAGCGCAAAAAACCGTCATCGCTCAGTTTTTCATTTCGCTCAATTGATATCGATCGGGCCTTCACTCGCAAATATCTGGTGAGTGAACTGGCGTCATGGGGAATTAACGCCAGCATAAAGCCAGTCAGCGTACTGGAAGACAAATTATTAATAGGTGCGGACACGTTTAACATCGACTACAAAAATCTGGTTCATCCGGCAAAAGATACGCCGGAGGGTTATCTGGACTTACAGGGATATATTGCCGCGATTGAGTCCAAAGTGGATAAACCTTTTACCTTTGGCAGCCTGAACCGTGCACCCCAGCCCAATGGCATGGACGTGACAATTAAACCCAACGGCGATGTGTTTCTGTACGGTATTGAGACCGAGCGTGTTGCAAATATCCATTCTGATGCGATCGACTGGCATCATCTGGCGAGCCATGTGCGGGATAATCCCTTGTCGCGCGCGTTATATACCCAGCCGTTAACCGAACTGCTGGCGCGGCTGGAAGACACCCCGCAGCTTCGTGCGATCATCGCGACCGCCAATAATCCTTACTGGCTGGTCAAAGAGATGGGGAAGCATTCCGGGTTGCTTGAACAATGGAAGGCAGCATGATTGATTCGCACTGCCACTCGTTCTACTCGAAACATGCTGTAGGTACTATCGACGAACTTGTTTGTGCCTCGATTGCTGCGGGGGTGACGGTACTCACCATTACTGATCATGCTCCGTTCCCAGTGGATGCGCAGAACCGTTTGCTGGAATCGGAACTGGAGAGCTATTTCAACGATATTGATAAGGCGCAGCAGGCCTATAAAGGCGAGATCACGCTGCTACGCGGACTGGAACTCGATTATATGTCGGGTACTGAGCGTTATAACCGGCAATTACTTGCCCGCTATCCAATGGATTTTGTCATCGGTTCAATTCACTACGTCACTGTTGCCGATGAGCCGATGGTGAAGGTCTGGGAACTGCCCCGGTTAGCGGCAGACTCCTTTCTGGACAAGTACTTTGCTCAGCTTGAAGCGTTGCTGGAAAGCCGGTTGTTTGATGCGGTTGGGCACGCTGACACGCTACTGCGCGCAATCCCAGAGGATGTGTTTTTGCGTCGCTTTGAACCGTTGATTGCGCCGCTCGTACGCAGCGGTATTGCATATGAACTGAATGCTTCGGGCCTGCGAAAATCCAGCCTTGATCCTACGACGGGTAAAGAAATTGCAGGAAGATGGTCCTATCCTTCCCGCGCTTTGCTGGAGAAATTACTGAGGAACAATGTTCCATTGACCATCGGATCCGATGCGCATGAGCCTCGTGATGCCGGAACGGGGATCGCCGAGTTGATGGAGGCACTTAGGCCATTAGGGCTTCAATCCATCAGCTATTATCAGCAGCGTCAACGTATTGACGTTCTGTTGGATGACCTTCAATTTCACACTGTGTCAGTGTCTCGCTAAGGATCTTCACCATGAATGGACTAATAACTCCGCATTCACTTGCGTGGAACACGTTGCACAACGAACCGCTCGCAACCCAGTTGGCAATGTTTCGCCAGGCCAGTGCACAGATCAATGCGCAGGATGTTAAATCCGGTTTTCGCGCGTTCGCGACCGATTTGCTGGCGCGCGGTTTGATCGACATGTCCGATTACGTCGCTATTTTTGGTGGTAAGGCGCTGCATTATCTGACGCCGAATGCGACTGGATCATTTTGCGATATGCGCACCGGTGCTGACGCTACAACATTGGCGGGCATTTATAGCCGTGCGAAATATGGCGGAGTGAGCGAGATACGCTATCTGGCACGGTGCGTTATCGACTATCTTGCCGCAGAACTGGATGACACCTCTTCTTCATGGTCAGGGTTGTTTTGCCAGGCCAAAGAGGAGGGCGAGAGTGTTGTTATGATGACCACGGGCTGGCGTAATGTGCCTTCCACGGCCAATGTGCTCTACGATATCGTGGTTGAGGAAATTAATCTCACGTTGGCGCATAAAGGATTGCCCACCATTATCAACGTTAAACTGCCCAGGATTGCGCCTCCGTGTGAAAATTACGCTAGCCTTAGTCAGGCCGAGCGCGATCGGGTCAATCTTGTGCAGGATCATGTGATTCCAGCGGAGAATTTTTACCGCTGGAGCGGCGTGCATGTCATTTTTGGAGATGACGTGCTGGTGACTGGGGCAACGGCGGACAAAGTGTTGTATGAATCGCTGTGTAACGGCGCCCGGTCATTTCGTGCCATTTACCCAGTGGCGCTAGATCCCCGGGTGGCATTAACTGATGCGTCGGTGGAGGATCGGCTGAACAGCGTGAGCGTAAAGCAGCATTTGGATGAAAACGTCGCGCAACTGCTCTCTGCTCCGGGCTATCAGCCCATTCTGCGTGCGTTGCGTCTGTTATTTGGCGAAGACAACCGGGATAGTTTACCGGCTTTCCTGCCAAATGTGCCGGTGCTGACCTGGCTTAATCTGTATAAGTCAGCGTTAAATAATGAGTTTTTGGCTCAGCCTGCATGCGCGCCATCACTGGTGATGCTCAGAACATATCTGATGCAAAATGGGCTGTTGTGTGCGAAAGGTAAGGTGCTGGTGAAATGATGTCCGACACTACCCATTACGTTAGTTACTGGGAAAACGCACCGGGTCAGACCATGCCGGCTTATGTTGCCCTGGCACTGGTTTCTATGCGCAGAGCTCTAGGCGATCGTTTTCTTCTGCTTACGCCGCGAACGGTAAGCGAGTACATCGATGCTGACATCATGAATAAAGCTTGGGCTTTTGAACCGCTGAGTTTTACGCTGGCGAACGGCATTGAAGCTATTGTGGCGAAGAGCGATTTCATTCGCATGGCGTTTGTGTATCGCTGGGGCGGGGCATGGTTGGATGCGGATACGTTGCTGTTTAGAGATCCGAGTGTTGAGTTATTTCCGACAGGGCTGAGCCATAAATTGCAGTGGCATAGCGAGTGTATTTTCGCGTCCCTGCC
This sequence comes from Enterobacter cloacae complex sp. 2015409, assembly GCF_041365315.1. Lineage (NCBI taxonomy): Bacteria > Pseudomonadati > Pseudomonadota > Gammaproteobacteria > Enterobacterales > Enterobacteriaceae > Enterobacter > Enterobacter cloacae complex sp. 2015409. Next base: position 40,958 of record NZ_JBFTVM010000004.1, read on the forward strand.
GGAAAACCCCATACTTGCGCAAGCCTTAGCTATAGGGCTTGAGAGCGAGAATCACGCTTGGGGTAATCCTGGGAGAATCAAAAATATCATTGCCCAGGCTGCCGATGCTGCCATCCCGATTGGCGGGGAGGTCATCGATCCCGGATACCGTCCTCTTTACAACTTTGCTGGTTGCGAGGTGATGCGTCGCACAGATATTGCCGTCGGGGCATTTTTGATTAACGACGTGGCCATTCTCAAACTTTACAACACCTATTTCCGGCGTACCGAAGCCCGGAGAGAAACCGTGGCTGAATTTCTGGCGGGTGGCTCGCTGCTGGCAAAACTGTTTTTGCATATTGAGGCGAATACGGATTACTGGGTTGATGAAAGTGACAAATTGATAGCTTCCGTTGACTGAGTACCGCGTTCGCCCAGTACGATAGCTTCAGCGGCTAAGTGGAGTCGACAGTGCGTGGCGCCATTGAGGTTAATGCGCGGCGCGATTGCTTCGTGAATGGTCGGCGTCCGGCGGTGTGGCGAGCTGTGGGCAATATACAGCCATGCGGGGATGCGTTCAGTTAAATGGCTGAATTCAAGTTCAATGCGCAGTAGATCGAATATCTCGGTGGTGCGTCCACTGGGAGTCCAGGCCAGCGGTGCGGTACGGTGATCGGGCCGAACGACTGCGACAGGAACGCTGAATTCAAGATTGATCGTCCCGGCATAACAGCCTGCAACTTCAGGAAATTTTTCACAGATTAAGGGCAGTTGTCGCGCCAGCGTGCCCGTCGCTACCCCTAGCCCTGGGATGATTCTGGCGTTAAGCGACATGCTGTTTTTCGCTTCTGCTGGCAGTGCTAAGAGAGTCTGCAATGCGTTCATTAATGACGTTAGCGAAAAAGTATCCATATTTTTTTTGCCCGTACGACGGAGTGTGTCTGGCTGTTGCTCGCTGTAGATCACTTGTGTAAAAGGTGAGCGAGGCGGCAACCATGGGTTGTGTTGACCTGCAATCAACGGGTAGATCGCCACCAGTTTCGCTTTCAGGCCAACAGCCATATGCACAATGGCTGTATCCACACTAACAACTGCCTGCGCGCGGCGAATATAGCCTGCAACCTTTTCAGGTGTTAGCCCGTCGTGCAAGACTGCCACGTTATCGCGTGCAACTGCGTTTTCCAGATGCTGTGCGCTGTGCAGCGTTGAAGGGCTGCAAAGAATTCCCACGGAATGGCCGGGAAACTCATCGGTGATAGCTTGTAGAGCTGCGGTTGCACGGGAAGGGGATAGCCCCTTGTCTCTTCGGCTGGCATAAGGATTAAAAAGTATTTGGGGGGAAAGTGCCGCAGGCGGGAGCTTGGCAGGCAACGGCACAATGTACTGGGTGTCGATCACCTTCGCCCCCAGATCCTGCAGAATATATTTGTACTGCTCCACGATATTGAGCGTGTTTGCAGCAAAACCCATTTTACGATTCACACAGCGGAGCGAATCATCAAGGGAATAGAGATTCGCTGGGCGGAGTAACCGTATAAAAACGATTTCGGCAGGTTGCAGTCGTCCAACCAGATGAACAACGACATCGACATTACTTAGTTGGTTCACCAATCTGCGTAGTTCACCAAGCCCTGGATGCGGATTCGTAACGATGACTTCATCCACACCGAAGGTGTTGGTATGCATTTCAGCTAACTCGTTAACCGTAAGTACAGTCAAATGGGCATTGAGCTTACGTGATTCGCGAAAAAAGAAAGAAGATACGATGGCATCGCCTAATTTTGCATCCCAGCGAAGCAGAAGAATATGTGTTTTTTCGCTTGGGGCTTTTGCAGGCAGAGGTTTGTCCGCCAGCAGGCGAAATATCAGCCTTAAAACCGTTTTGCGTAAAATCTGTAAATTTAACAATGTGCTCACCAGTTATTTTCTCATATGGCTGATCCCCACGATACGGTTTTTTAGGCGTGATGCGGTGTATTCTAATTAGCCTCAAACCCTGTCTTACCGTCAATTAGTAAGCGAAATAGCAAGCGAGGTGAACTGAGATTCGGTCAAAGCCATTATAAACAGGACGGAACGACCGGTTTATACCGACTAAGGAACACACATGTACCTAAATCAATGCTATTCAATGCCAAGCGCGCGCCTGATGAACGTCTGATCTACATATCCAATCGATCGACTCCAAATGTCCTGAGTATCCCGAAGATACTGGCACAACTCATCCACATCAGCCTGATCAGAAAATTCCAGCAAGTCGACCAGTCGGTGTAACGTCTGAATGGGAATGCCAATCTCTTCCAAGGCATTGACACCTGGTGGTAGGTGGAAGCTTTCGAACGCCAATTTGACATGCGTGTAATCGACTTTGCTGCGTATACCACGCTTTAAAGCGTGGTGTTTAACTACATCTTCCATCAAGCTGAGCACCTTAGGTAGGGTATAACCGAAGGTATTGGTGATGAGCTTCAAATCATTGTTGAGGGCAATGGAAAGAGTACGTTTCTCCCCTTCAGAAACCCACTGTCGTGCATAATCGATCTGGTTTTTCAGATATTCCGAATAACTTTCAGCACTTAAATAGCCGGCAAGTTTTGCGATCATGACATCCGTAGGCTTAACAGGGACCCCATTGCGACTGAACGTATGGGGAACCAGTTTGGCAATGATCTTTGCAAAGGTCTTGAGGAAGTTTGTCGCGGGAGTCCAGTGAAACACTAACGAGGAAAATTCGTTATCGTCCATCATCTCGAACATGCTTTGCAGCATTTCGAACTGCTCGACACGGAAGTACGAATGCTTCTTCACAAGGTCGATGGAAACACGGTCGTTTATGAAAACCTCATCAAAGCGATCCTGTGAAAACTCGGACAAGTGGTCTGGTTGAACGCTGGCTAACAGGTTGATTGGGGTATCAATGTCCTGAATACCGAGCGGAATATCCACCTCTTGATTGAGATTGTCTTCCGGGATTTCCTCCAGGCAAAAGATTTTGCCGACGAAGTGAACTCCCATGCGCCCGGCGCGACCTTTGATGTTCCCATGGGTGAATTTGTCAATGCTGCGAGTTCCATCGCGGTTGTCGTAGATCACAACGTTCTTAGCGATAGTGTTGACTCCTTCAATGATCGTGGAGGTGCAGAGCAAAAAGCGCAGTTTTCCAGCATTGAATTGGTCAGCGGTGTATTGCTGCAGTGCCCTAGGTAGCGCGCCAAAATGCAAGCCGATACCGTTTCTTAGTGCGACCGCGTAATCCCAGTCGGCATCGAACTCTTCGCTGATCCAGTCGATATGAGGACTTTTAGTTAGAGTGCCATGTCCAAGCCTGATCAGCTCGCGCGCCACTTGGCCGGCAACAGTTGGTGACTTGCAATAAATGATCGTTGCGTCGACGCATGCGTGCGCGATCTTCCCCAACGCTTTGAGCTTGGCTTCGTCGTCATTCGCTTTAATGCCGAACGTCTGAACATCTAGTGCGACCGTATTGAAGTCGGTGGAAACGAAAGTATGCGGATATCCAAGTCTTTCGAGACCGCGAATACTGTTAACGAACGGTCCAGTCAGGTAAAACTGCTTGGAGACCTTAAGCAGTTTGCTCAACGCAATATTGAGCTCAATGACTCGCTCGTCTTGATGATCAGTGGCCCCGCTTTTTAGTTGCCGGAACGCCAACTTGTAAAACTCGTCAATGACGAAGAGGTCAATGTCGATGATGTCGTCACGCTCGTTCACTCGCTCCTGCGTTAACACGTAGACAGCCTGATCGGAATGGCACACTTGGGAACTGTGGTGGATAATCTGATATCGGTCACCGAATCTTTCTTGCAGCCGGCGACGGGTTTCGTCGGCAAGAGCCACGGTCGGAACAACCAGAACGAGCCGCTTCAACGTTCCCATGCCGAGCAACGAATCAACAATTGCGCTTTTGCCCATGCTTGTTGGAGCGCTCAGTACCACGTTTTGGCCGGACTTGAGCAGATCGAATATGTGGAACTGCATTGAGTGGAAAACGTAACCATCCGAGAATGGCGTCCGGTATAGCTCAAGTACCCTCAGGTCGTCCGGTGTCAGGCTAGTGAACTCTTTTTTGAGGTACGGGAACAAACCTGATTTTCTCACCATATTTTTCAAAATTGTGGTGTGCTCGGAAAACCGCTCGCGCGAATCGAGTGCACGCACGATCAAGTCCCGTCCCAAGTCATACGAAACAGGATTGGACAACAGCTTGTTAACCGTAAACAGGTAATTGAAAGATGAGAAGTCCTCACCCTGCAGACTATTTTTCGCCTGTTCATAGATCTCTGTCATACGACCTCTCTCACCTTCTCATCAACTAATTGGGTTAACCGCTCAAGACTCGGGACTGGATAAATGAATACGTGGATGCAAAGATTCGCAAACGGCGAATCCTCGATAAGGTCAGCCGCGAATTTTTCGAATAGCGCCGTCGTTTCCTTCTCCAAGTCACCCTCGAATCCCGGCGTTTCAGGCTCAGTTAGCAGCCTGGAGTCGTAGCCCACGAACAGAACAAACGTGAAACGATCGAGGTGAGCATCGAAAGGTTGGCTGCCATCAAGAATTTCGTCAATGTCGTGGCGAAGCAGGTAGTTATCGTCTTTAATGTCGAGGATCTTTCTGCGTGCTGTGTCGATGCAATCCGAAATGTCCTCGTACAACCGATCCCTTAACTCCGGCAGTCTGACGGCAATGTCAATATCAGTCACCAACTCGCTGAAGCCAATCCAAAGCTGATCGCCTTCTGGATCGCGGCGAACGATATGCACGTTTTCAAGAATTTTTTCGGCCCCTGATTTTTCCACGTATAGCATGCAAGGGATAGGCTGGCTTTGGTGGTGCTGCCGGATCGTTGCATGCAACAACACTCGACCCAAGAATTCGCTGACGTCATTGAGCGATTTGAAGACTGAATTCTTTAGTCGTTCTCGCTTTTCAATGAGTGTCAGTTTATGAATATCAGACATTTCTTTTGGTCGGAGAAAAATCTCATCCAACCATTGGCAGACGTTATCCGCGATGTACTTGTAGCGGTATTTCTTAAGCGAGTACTGCTGATGTAGAACCTGGCCTTTACGCTTAGCACAGACCGAAGCCAAAGGTGCTCTAAATGGCGTAAGGATGTGGGGTAAGTCCCGTTTGACGTAGATTTTGCGACCTGACCGAGATTGGTCATCTTCGACACGCTGCTTGAACCACTCAAGTAGTTCTGGTCGTAAGTAGGACTTGTCATCCACACTGTGAATGCGTCGAGAATGCTCGCCCTTGCGCGTCACGGTATCAAGGATTCGGCACCAAATTTCTTCGGCAATGGTTTCGGAACTGAGAATGACCCCATGTAGATCTTGGGAGGCCAGTCGTATATTTTTGATCCCTAGAAGTTCCAGTTCTCGCAGGGATGAAAACACTTCCCATGTAGCCGCATCGATCCAATCTGAAACGCTTATACCTGAGTCTGTTAAATAATTGTTTGTGCGTTTATTGAGATCATCGATGAGTTCCTGTCTACCTGGCTTATCTAGTCGGGCGTTTGGGTTGATCGTCAGGTACTCAAGGGTTTTGTTGACCTTTTCCTCTGTGACGATGGAGTACCTACGTCCAAGGGACTGGTCAGACTCACACTGCATTGATTTGTGCAAAATTGAACTGCAGGGGATCGTCTTTTTATCAGCACCTTTTGAATTCTGAACGATGTCCGAAATGTTCCAACGTGTTTTGCCCGTGCTTTTTACCTGAACGAAGTCGATGTATCTATCAGATACAATGTCGATATCGTCTGTGACCTCGCAGCGTACACTGCGGATAGTCTTGTCACGAAGCATTCGGGTGACATGGTAAGCGGCTACGCAGTCCTGAAATAAGAAACCGTGCTTGGCGGCTACCCCGCCTGAATCGTTCGACTCCATTTAGATATCCGTGACAATTTTGCGAAAATTAAAGAGATGTTATGACACAGTCCAATCGGGTCACTGCATCATCACCAGTGATCTAAACACTTCACAGCCATTCTCGGTCGCAGGTATCAAGCTTTTCAGGATTCCACAAATATTGGAACCCTGACGTCTAATTTGGTTATATAACATACTGTCCCAACTGACGTAAGGTAGGCACAGCCTTAATCAAGGTTTTGGTTTTCAAATAGTTCAGAGCTGAGACCACCAACGGTACTATGGCACCGCCAGCGATTGTAATCACACTTGATATTATAAAACACAGTTGCACGCATTATTTCCTGGTTGGTAAGGTCATATCTCGATGCTCTTTGAGCAATGTCAACATCGCGTGTTCATGGCTTTCTATGTTGTTGATGCCTTGCCCATCCGGACCCCACTCCTTATAGCTCATCATGATGGCTTGTTTTAGACTCTCTGCTCGTTCTGTTTCGACGTAGAATTTTTTCTTGTCTGCTGGTGAATAATTACTAAGTCTCGAGTTACTGCTTGGTGAGATCAGGCAGAGGTTACCGAAACGATGGACATCATCCCCCATTTTGTTTGCGCCAGAGGGATCTGTTTGAGGAAAGTAGTGCTCAACCGATGTTCGGCTTGGTGAAAACTGGAAGCCGTCAAAATGCTTCTTAATGTCGGGATTATTAAGCCCTTTACCATCAAATGATTGGCCAGCATTAAGATCACGCCACAAACGATAATCGAGTAAATTGAACACATAGTTCTGCACACCGGTACCACGATGCAGAGCTTCGACATTGAATTGTTCCGTTTCACCACAAATCTCTGACAGGAACTCGTGGCTGAGTTGTTCAAGTTCCCTGAGGTAAGCAGCTCCGTCAACATTAAGTTGGTCCGAAGTCAGGGTATTCAAAATGACCAGCGAGCGATTGAGCCATCGCTTGTAAACATAGGCAGGGTGGGAGACATGGAACATCGACAAAATCATCGCTAGTTGTTTATTTACACCAGACAGTTCATCTTGATCGAAAGAGTTGTTATAGCTGAAGCTCGAACTCCTGTCTCTGGCATAGTACTCAAGCGTCAGCAGGCTCCACTTCTCAGCCTGATCGCGCTTAATGATATAGCGATCAAACAAGACCCTAAAATTCAGCAAGTTAAAAGCAAACTGGGTGATTTTTTTCGGTCATTTTTTATGATTTCAAATGCCTGAAGTAGCTTTTTATCGTCCAAAGACACGTCATTATCCACTGTCACTTTTAGTACATGCAGTAGGAAGTTGGAGAAATCGATAATCGAATCAAAACGCTGCTCTTTTGCTTTTTCATCGTTGTCACCAGTGTGATGAATGCGTCGTCTTTCGATAATATCCCGTATAGTCAGCTTTTCGTCTGTATCACGATTAGTTTCTATCGCGCATTTTATTACCTCAAAACTCGCCGGAAATCCTAACCACTGCTCACCAAATAATGCTTTGCGAGCCTCTGAGCTAAAGCTCAGTTGCACATATCGGTTCATATCTGCGCAGGCATCCCATATGGCAGAAAAGCCGTTTCTTGCGGCAGTATCAGCGTTGTAAACTGACATCAAATTCGCTTTCAACACTTCGTGTTTCTCTAGCTGTTCACCACGGTTATTCATGATCTCAAAGTAGTGGTTGAGATCAGTCCCTGTTGGCACCGGAACCCGCAAAATAGTGACGTGCTGGAGTAGATATCGGCAAAAGTTGTTGATGTCGATATTCTCTTTCTCAAAGTAGCGTTCAATAATAGTAAATGCCGCTCGGATTGAGGGTTCTTCAGGATCATTGCTCTGAACCTGTTGAAACAGGTTATTTAGCGTTCGGGCTGATTTAGGACGGCTGTCAAAGTCGAGATTTAGGTGAAGCAGGGATAAATCTTGTTCGCTGCAGCAAGCAACTTTTTTTAAGTATGCGAGCAAAATCGACAGCGTTGTGTACCTTTGCTGTCCATCAATCGTTTCATAGACTATTACGCCTTGGTGTGCGCTATCAGCGCCATCTCGGACATATACCACCAAGCTGCCCAGATAGTATTTCGCGTCTTCCTGTTGCTCTGCATTTTTAAGGGCTTCAGCAGCATCGGCAATGTCCTGAATGAGCTGTTCAATCTCCTGCGCGCCCCAGGCGTAGTTACGCTGATAAATAGGGATAACATAATGGCTATTAGCGCTGAATAACTGTTCGATGGTCAGCAAGGCTAAATCGTTACTCAGTGGCATGTACATCTCCCAGCATCTGAGCGATTGAATTTTCTACGGGTTTGGCATTTTGAAAACGAATGTTTATGCAACGCTTTGGCTGAAAGCGTAGGACTTGTTGTGGGTGGATCGCCTTATCGAGCACTCTCAATAGTCCTCGGGGATCACGCGCATAGCCATCAACACTGTCCATACCGATTTTTTGATATTGCAAGCGCAAGTAGTAACTCCAACAAAAACAGATTATTGCAGCTTGAATTAATTCTTTATCGCCAAACTTATCGTAATAGGCCATCACTGCACACATAAAGAGATTTTTAATATACATATCCCCTTTGCGTAAACTGCCAACGTAACGGGTATGTTTTTTTAAGAAATTGCCAAGCAGCGCGTTGTCACCTTCAAATAGGGTGTGATGCAGGGATTTGTAGTGCTGGATATACTCAAAAAATCGCTTTCCGTTAATTATTAACTGATTAACCTGAAACGGATAAGGTTTATGCTGCTTGTCCCACTTCCTGATAGGGGCGTTATTGTAGTGCTCAACTGCAAAATCCACGGCGAGCAGAGACTGCAGATAGTTGTAATCAGAGGTGGAGAGGTTGACGCCTTTGAACACCTCAAGATTGTGGCGGCTGAACTGAACGCCATAATCGCCATCCAGCCATCGGCGCAGGCGGAACAAATACTCGCCCATAATGAGGGGAAGGTTTGCGGATTCATCATCCGGACTGACACCCTGCTCCCACAGGCTAACGTGATGTAGTCGTTCCGCTTGCTCTGTGGCATCCATCATTTCGCGCAAATGGTATGCCTTTAGCAAGTCATGGGGCGCGAGAGCCTTGCCCCTGGCATTTTGTGAGTCGAAAAATTGAAAGGCTTCGCTCAAATCATCGAGCGTCACTTCGATCAGTTCACACTTGTTACACACGAAGTGAAGTATTGATTTGCGCTCGTTATCATTTAGTCCCACAAGGCGGTTCTCAATGACTTTGGCATTGTGCTCAAGATTATTGATGCTAGTCCTTGAAGCAAAAGATTGTTCCAGCAGAGGCGTTGAAAACTCACCACTCTGATCGAGCACTGAGCAAAGCAAGGTTAAGGTCAGAAGGCGCTGCTGACCATCAACGATATCGAGCTCACCTTCATAAGCGGGATTTAACTTATCCCGATGCAACACCACAGTCCCAAGGTGATAGCTCTGTTTATTTTGGTGGGTTAACACATCATCAATTAATTGATTGACGTGTTTTTGTTGCCATTTGTAGGGGCGCTGGTATGACGGAATAGTGAGGCGCTGCTCTAGCAGCATCCCGGTTTTTTTTACCTGATAGGATACAGTTCCCATGACTACAATGCCTGCTCAACAATCGCATTTGCTGGTTGGAGTTGGGTATTCTGGTTGGCTCGTTGACAAGTTTTTCGCGTATCCCTGAGGATCATTAGCTCATTTCCTTTTTGTTTTAGGCGGATTCAAATTCGAAGATAAACGTTAAGCCGCCCATTATCGTCATGCTAATATTGCCGATAACTGCATGTTCCTCAGACACTGGATCAGTCTGCTGCTTCGCGCGCTCAGATAAGCTAATCGTAGCTAAGTATCTTACCTCAAAGCATTACACGGCCGTTCTCAGATGAGAACTAACGCCGTATTACAAACGCAAACAATAGATGCCGGATGAAAGCTCAGATGTGGCCATGTGTATAGGTGGCAATTTGTGTACGCCATAATCTCCCCACCACATGGCCAATCCTTAGCGTCCTACTTCACCACTTCCATCAGCTTACCGAAGCTATCCACGATGTCATACTTCACGTTTTCTGGAGCAAACTTCTTATTGATCTCATCGAAGAACTTACGGGCACATTTAATCTTGGTAGCTTCAATAGGCCGTAAATCCAGTGACGACATCGAGCCCTTGGTCTCAGCAACGAAATACACATGCTTGACCGAGCCTTCTTTGAAGGAAATGGCCCAATCGGGGTTGTAATCGCCGACAGGGGTTGGGATCAGAAAACCACGTGGCAACTTGGCATATACCACCACATCCTTGCTGGTATCCAACTCTTCGACGAACTTGCGCTCAATCGCAGAGTCGGTAAGCACGTAATCATAGATGTGATTTTGCAATTTATTCCCAGCTTTACTGAGATCCTGTTTGCTCTGACCCGTGGTAAAGATGTCCAAATCAAACTTGTCTTCTAGCGTGTCATAGGCCAGATGCTCGATTATGACATTGGCCTTTTGTTCGTTGACCAAGCGAATGGCTTCGGCAATGAAACTTTCCGGGTTGCTCTTGAATTGGGCGAAGACGTCAGCATTGAGACCTTTTAGAATTTCGGCAACGGTTCGTCTTGTAAGCAAAGTTCCCTCTGATAACTTGCCAATCAAATCGTACTGCACAGCGGAGTGGATGGAAGCGTTGTGCGATTCTGTTTCGGTAACTTTCAGCTCGAAGGCATTACCCTTTTTGAGGTCATCGTAAGTTGCCGTATCAGCCTGCTCGCCACGGTGAATGGTGTATTGTAACGGCGTCACTCGCAACCCAGCATTCTTGTCATTGAGCACCTTGATCGCATTGTTCACTAGCTCAACATCATCAAACAGTACGCTATAGGTAGCTTTACGATTGATTCGCCCCCACAGCGCCTTGAACTCCTGCTTTTCAAAGTTGGCGTTGGTCTGCAGTCTTTTGGGCTTGCGTCCATCTTCTACCAGCATGAGCTGGCTTTCGCTGAATACGCTGTTAATCAGCTGGAATACCTGCTCTGCATAGGGCTGCAGCTCGTCCGGCAATGCCTCTAACGTGCCGTCTTTCTTAGCTTGGTGGTATTTCTCCGTGATATTGCGCTTCTTATCGACGTAGCCGTTCTGGATCAGATAAAACTCAATGTCCGTGGCTTGGTCGTCCGATACCGTAATCGTGCCTTCCTTCGTGTTCAGCATCTTGCCCGTGAAGTAGGCCTTGTCCGCCACACGCGGACGAGCAGACAAGGAGTCACTAATGTCCTTCTGCAAGGCGGTCACGAAGTCCTTGTAACTTTCGCTGGCCACGACTGTCAGTACGTTAATGTAATGAACAATGGACGGGTGATCCATGCGGTCACCATTTTGATTGACGGACAAACGCAGGCCACGCCCGACCTCCTGGCGGCGTGATATGTTGTTATCACTATGCTTGAGCATGCAGATCACAAACACGTTCGGGTTATCCCAGCCTTCACGCAAGGCCGAATGTGAGAAGATAAAACGCACCGGCTCAGCTAATGATAACAACCGCTCCTTGTCTTTGAGGATCAGATCGTAAGCATCTACGTCATCCGACAAGCCCGCATTTTCACCGCGCGCAACGGTCTTGGGATCGGTGAGGCGCTTGCTCTTCTTGTCGATGGAAAAGTAGCCGCTATGCGTCTTATCTGCCGCAATGTGGCGTAGGTATTTAGCATAAGGGGTATCCCCCTGCATAAACCCATTATCAAACGCTTCTTGAAGGTGCTTAGCGTACTCCTCTTCAAAGATTTTTGCGTACTCTCCCTTTTCATCGGCAGCGGAGTAGTCCCGGTACCTGGCTACTTCGTCGATAAAGAACAGCGAGAGAACCTTCACCCCTTTATCAAAGAGCTCCATCTCCTTATCAAAGTGCGCCTTGATCGTCTCCCGGATCTGAATGCGACGCAGCGCTATCTCAGAAATATCTCCAGTCGCATCACCCACCGTCAACTCTATGCCATTGGTAAAGCTCAAGATGTCCGTATTAGCATTGATGTCCGATACCACAAACCCATCGCGGTATTGATCCAGCTCGTTCGATAGCACAAATAGATTGTCACCCTTGCACAGTTTGCGAGTGACGCGCTTGATGTTTCCTCCGCTGAGTTTCTGTTCGAACTCCACAACCGCGACTGGCGGTTTTTTGCTTGAGATTTCGATGGCTTGTAAATAGAGATAGGCACTGGTTCCCGCCAGTCCCTTCACCGAGATACCGCGCACCTCAATCTTCTTCACCAGCTTCTGGTTGTAGGCATCGAGCGCATCCAGACGGTGGATCTTGTTGTGTGTGGTCTTGTGGGTAGCGGAATAGCGCAACACCATCAACGGGTTGAAATTAGCCAAGGAATCCAGCGTCTTGCCCCCCTCCATCCGCTGCGGCTCATCGAGGATCAAGATGGGTCGGTTTGCGCTGATCACATCGATCGGGCGACGTGACTGAAAATCATCAAGCGCTTCATAGATGCGGCGGTTATCTTTGCCGGTGGCGTTAAATGCTTGTACGTTGATCACCATGACATTGATACCGGCATCGGAGGAGAAGCTCTCCAGATGGTGCAACTGCTTAGAGTTGTAAATAAAGAAACGAGCCTTCTTGTGGTAGGTCTCCAGAAAGTGTTCGGCAGTGATTTCCAGCGATTTGGCCACGCCCTCGCGGATAGCAATGCTTGGCACCACTATAACGAACTTGCTCCAGCCGTACTGTTTGTTCAACTCGAAGATCGTCTTGATGTAGCAGTAGGTCTTGCCAGTACCCGTCTCCATCTCGATATCAAGATTTAGCCTGGCGACCTTGGTCTTGACCAAGCTATCCGACAACGGCAGGTTTTGCTGGCGCTGCGCCTGTTGGATATTGTCAAACAAGGCAACCTCGCTGAGGTTTAGCTCAGCATTTTTAAAACCGGTATCTACCGCAAACAGATCACCCATGCCGTTTTTGGTATTACCAGGGTCAAGGCGATAGCTCGTGGCCGAATCAGATGCCGGTGGCTGCCCCTGAAAAATATCTACTACCGCCTGCACGGCGGCAGCCTGATAGGGCTGATGTTTGAATTTAAGTTTCATTGCGCGCGCCCTCAGATACACTTCACTTCGGTGACGGGCGACAAGAGCTTGAAAATCTGCTCGACGTTGATCTTGACCGCGCTGTTATTGAAGCCCGCGTCGCGGAACACCACACGCATCGGCTGCTGCTTGGCTAGTTCCTTCACAAAGGCTTCGTCAATGCTGCCACTGGCGTCGAAGCAGGCTGCAAGCACATTCCCATCGACAAAGAACACGTCCTTACCTTGGATGGACTGCTTGGCAATGGGCAACGCTAGATCGATACCCCAATCCAGCATCACCTGGAATAGCAGGTCTTCGGGAGTGCGGTCGGCCTTAATGTTGTCAACGAACAGGTCGAACTTGGCTTTGTCCAGCGCATCGGGCGCGTAGTAAACGTCGGCCATGTTAGATGTGTCGAGTTTCAGGACACGGAACCCTCCGTCACCGCGCCATCCTTGTGAGTGAATGGCGTGGGCAGCTCGTCGGATGCGCTCCTTAGAGAGATCGGCAATCGTTTTGTAGCCTGCCTCCTGCGCAGGGGATGAATCGAGACAAGGTTCCGGCAATTGAACGAGCACGAACCGCCGTCGCTTTCCATCCTCTGCGTTCAACTGTAATACAGCGTGTGCAGTGGTTGCCGATCCAGCGAAGAAATCCATAACGATGCAGTCATCATCAGCCCCCGTCGTCGCCATTTCGACGAATTTGGCAATCACTGTCTCATCCTTCGGATAATCGAAAATGCCTGAACCCAGTAGCGACGCAAGGCGTTCCGATGCCGATCGTGCCGGCTGATAGAAAACGCTGGGAGGGGTGAGCGAATCTGTTTCATGGAGATAACGCCGAATCATGATGCTGGTGGGCGTAATAAAGCTAACACGCCCTTTTTCAACCAGTCGATTGAATTCGTTCTGATCGAAGCTCCATCCACGATTGCGACGCAGGGGAATCGGCTCACCTGAATTCGGGTTGACGAGTTGGAAGCGCCGTCCTCCTGGTGCCGTGGGATCGTCCTCCTTATACGCTCCCGTGGCATCTATGTACCTAAACCGGCGCAACCCAAAAACAGGCTTTGCCTTCATAGAGCGGAACCACCCTGCCAAATCTCTCGATGCAGACTCGTAATCTGTACCATATTTGCTCTTCAGACGAGCAACTTCAGCTAGCGCTTCCTCCACTCCTTCCTTCCGAATGCTCCAGTTTCGCGGAACCGCATCCCGATTCTTTGCATACACCAAGGCGTATTCATGAGACACGCCGATTTGTTTAGCATCGTTCTTGTTTGCCCCTTCCCAGACCATCTGCGCAATGAAGTTTCCTTCGCCAAATATTTCGCTGCACATTTTCCGAAGGTTGTCGACTTCATTGTCGTCGATCGATATGAATATCACCCCGTCATCCGAAAGAAGGTTGCGAGCGAGACGTAGCCGCGCATAAATCATGCACATCCAGTCCGAGTGAAACCGTCCATTTGTCTCTAGATTCGCAACATAACGGTCTCCGGTCGCATTGACTTGATTGGATTTCATCAAGTAACTCTCAGCATCTGAACTGAAATCATCTTCGTAGATGAAATCCTTGCCAGTGTTGTAAGGCGGATCGATGTAGATCATCTTGACCTTACCGAGGTAGTTCTCCTGCAGCAGCTTTAATGCATCGAGGTTATCGCCTTCGATGAATAGGTTCTTCGTGGTATCGAAATCCACGCTCTCCTCGCGGCAAGGGCGCAGCGTTTTGGCAATCGGCGCGTTGGCCGTAAGCAAGGCTTCACGCTTGCCCGGCCAGTTCAGGTGGTAGCGTTCCTGTGGACCTTCCACAATCGACTCGGCCAACTCTTGCCGCAACTGGTCGAAATCCACTGCCAACTTCACGCTGCCGTCCTCGCCCTTGGCTTCGGTGACGCAGCCAGGAAACAGATCGCGAATGCGGGCGATGTTGTCCTGCGTGAGATTGGGTGAATGCATTTTTAGCTTTTCCATGTTCTTTTCCTCTGGTCGCTATGATTTTTATAGAAAAGGCATAGCGGCTCACAATTCGAATTCGTATTTGCAGGTTCAGTCGCCTTGTTGCCAGTCCTGGCAAAAGTGCGGGCGCAGACTTTCGATGGCGGAGGGCAAGCTGCCCTGGCAGGTCACACCCAAGTAGGTGGCCGCCCGGGTAGTGCCGACGTAAAGGTATTTGTCGAATAGCGCCGGATGCAGTGTGGCAAGCTGGTCAATGCTGACAAAGAACACCGCCTCGAACTCCAGGCCTTTGATGTGCTGGATGTCGAATATGCGCACGTTGCTTTCCTGCCCCACAGCCTGGCCCTCTCGACAAGCAATGACCTGGATGTTGTGCTCGGCTAGGGTGATATTCAGCGCGTCGGCCAACGGAGCAACGTCGTCCTCGGTGTTCACAAAAATGGCGGTGGATGGCAACTGGCCGACAAAGCGCTCAATCTCGCGAATGCGATCAGCCAGCCAACCGACAATGGTTTCTGCGTTGGTCGCGTGCTCCAGCAAGGCCGGCGCAACGCCCATGCTGTCCATATGCGCTGGCAAGCTGGCGTTTTGCTCGGTGCCACCGACAGCGCGGATCATGGCGCGGGCCAAATCGTTCAGTTGCTTGCTCTGCCGATAGGAGACAGTGATCTCCTTGATATCGAAATCGGCGAAAACCCACTTCAAGTCGTCGGCGGAGCGTGCGCCCCAGGTGGTCAGGCGTTGATTGAAGTCGCCACAGGCGAAAAATGAGCGCAGCCGCGGATGCGTCAGCGCCGCCATGCTCGCCAGCTGGATGGGCGAGAAGTCAGTGGCTTCATCCACCAGGATCTGGTTGCAGTAATGCCCCAGAATGGGCTGGAGCGATGACCACGCGGGACTATCTATGTCGCGCTGAACGTTGGGCCGACTGAGCAGGTCGCCTGCGGCGCGCAAGATCGCAAGCAGTACTATGTCCAACTCCAGGGGGTGGATGTCGCGCGCCTCAAAGCCTTCGTGGCGATACCAGGTGTTTGCCGGTTGGCGTTCGCGCCTGAATGCACGGTAGCGCTTCGGGATGCCCTCGAGGTAGCGCTTGACCGGATTAACGAAGCGGCGTGCACTGGCCTGCACCAGAAGACTTGCACCCACCTCAACGCGATCCGCTTCTGTCAGACTACGCTCCCCTAACCACTCGATGATTTTGCCATTGCGAGAGGTTTTGCTGACTGTGCGCTTGGATGCTGCTGCCCGGGCTTGGGCGCGTACCGCTTGCATGTAGGCATTGAGCGCCGAGGTACGGCCTGTGCGGGATGCTGTGATGTCTTCTTCTTCATCGGCATCCGGGTCGTCCTGGTCGTCCTCTTCAGTCGCTTGCCCTTGTTGGAGGCTGTCGATCATGCGGGCCAACTCATCCAGAAAAGCTCGGTTGCGTTTGAGCTGCAGGTTGAGTGCGGCTTTGATCTTGGCGTCCGAGCCTTCCTTCAGGCTGCTGACGAGTGCCTGCACTTTGGCAATCTCCACCGACAGTGAGCCAAACATCGCCGCCAGTGCGCCATCGGCCGCGCGCGACAAGATGTCTTGCAGACGTGCGCCGAGACTTAGGACGTCGGGCGTTTTGGCATCGTGGAGCAGGGTTGCTGCTTCATGCAGTTCCTGCACATAGGCCTTGCGCTGCCATTCATCGAAATCGTCAAACCATTGAATGGGGCGCTCTAGTGCGGCATCGGTCATGCTGGTCAGTCCGTCTTTCAGAACAAAGGTACCGCTACCGGAAGCCCTTCTGAGGACGCCGAATACGTTTCGGGCCAGCTCGCGTCGATAGTCTTGCCACGTTCTGATGCGCTGATCCGAGGCGGGAACACCTTCACGCGCAAATGCTTCCTTGAGGTACTGCTTGAGCAATTCCGTGGGCGTGAACATCAGCCAGTTGTTGGTGTGCGCAATGCCTTGGGCTGAAGCGATTGTTTCAACCAGACGTTGTTCGCCTTCATCCAGGTAGGCGGTGTCGAGTTTTTGGCCGAGGCGGCGGATCAGGGTGGTCGTCTTGCCTGTACCTGGCGGGCCCAGGATCAAAAGACGATTGTCGATAGGGCGACGGAAAATCTCATCTTGATATTGATCGAGGATAGGCTGATCACGCAGTCCCATCTTGGTGATGACGCTGCGGCGAACACCGTCGATGATGTTGGCCTTGACTGACTCCTCGGCCAGCAATTGGCCAAGAATATCTTCGGTGACTTCTTCTCCCGCAACCGCGGTCAGCAGCGCACGCAGCGACTCGATAGTGAACGGCCCAAAATGCTCGGCTTCAACTACGGTGTCGCGTGAATCCCACCCACCGGCAAGCGCATTGGGCCGAAGCTGGGCTCGCTCAAGAACCTCAACGACGGTTCCATTGGGAAGCGTGAACTCTGTGCCTATTGCCAACGAGGCCAAGCGTCCAACCGGTGCGCGGTAGCTGGCCAAATTGGGGAAGCCCGATACCGGCGTCGTGCGGCAGATGTAGTAGGTTTTCTCTTCACCCTCTTCATCGACCACCACAACACGAGCGATGGCAGGCTCCGCCACTAGTACCTGATAGCTTTCACGGTTCTCCTGACCGATCTTATCCAGCCTTTGTATGGCTGAACTGGAAGTCATTGTGTTGATGTTTGCCAGCGCATCGGAACCAGGTGTCCGCCCATCGTACAGTTTACCCTTGGCGGTTTCAGCGATGCTTTCGAGTTGCGCCAACGCTTCATCAGCGAATTGTTCAATGTGTTTCCTTGACTCTTCATTCAGGCTTTGCGTCATGCACTCTCTCTCCCAGTCAATTCTTCAAGTTCATTTTTGAGCCGCCGCAAGTGCGCGTTGATCTCTACTTTGCGGTTGAATTGTTTTTCTTTGGCAAGTCTGCTCGCAGCTTTCTCAACCTCACGCTGCTTGGCTGCAACCAGTTCCACGCGTGAAACCAAGTCAGCGAGAGTTTCTTGTGGGCGCGCAGGCATGGGGATCAGACGGTGAAGCACCTGCTCATACAAGCTGCCCAGGTCGAGTGCTAAGGGCATGGCGGCGCGCTCATAGTCACTCGACAACCAGGCTGTGGCAAAGTAGTCACTCAAGACCCAACGACTGGCGTCTGACTCATTGGGGCGTTTGTATGCAGCGATCACCTTTGTTCGCTCATCAAAGCTCAGCTCGAAGATGACGGGAAACTGCACCGCACCATCGATGCAACGCAAAACGTCCATATTCAGCTCCAATGTCTTGAGCTGAATTGAGAAAATCTGAAGCTCTGGTACTCCCGGCCTGGCGGGCAGGTTGACCGTTTCTGGGGCCAACTTGTATTGCCAGACGATTTGCTCCACCTGCTCGACGAACAAGTCCTTCAGCCTTGTATTAGCGCCGCTGTGTTCGTAGATCTTATTCTTTGGCAGGGTACGACCAAAGACAGCCTGCTTCGGATAGTTAATGAAGGCGGTATTCGACTCAAATCGCGCAGACTGACTCATCCGGCCTCCTGAATCACGAGGAAGGTAATCAGTTCGAAGTCGTCCAGTCCGACGATAGTATTGACCAACGCGGTGGTCTTTCCGCTGCAGAAGAGGCTGTCCAGATCCTTCTCTTCCTTCACCTCGATCATTGAGCGGATGGCCTTGCCAAGCAGGTCCGAATACATCTGCATCTTGCGGCCATCAGCCGTTTCCTTATTGAACAAGAGACAGGCATCTGTAATAGGCTGGGCTTGTCCCTTACAGCATGTGCGAACCAGATCCAGCAAACGTTTGACTTCGGTGTGATCGTGAATGACTTCCCCCTCGCGATTAATGTAGACGAGGTAATAAGGGTGCAGGCGGTTGTGTTGACTGACGTTGACGCTTGGATTCCGGTTGCGTAGCGTGAAGATCACACCCGGGCGCAGGCCCATCTCCGGCTTGGCAGGCACTACGGCGTGCATCCCGCTTGGCACGTTGCTCAATTCGCCATTGACCTTCACATAGTTGAGCAAGTCCATTCGAAAGTCATTGAGCCCGAGATCAGTAATCGACACTCCGGTTTTCAGGTCTTCCAGCTCAATCACTTCCTCTTGCAAACGTCGCAATTGCTCTTTGCGATAAGACACATCGTTGGCTTGGGCGCTCAGCACATTGTCGTCACCGGTGGCGGTGACATCGGCAATCATCATTCGGCTCTCAACCCGTTCCTTCAGGTTGATGTATTCGTCGAGAGAGATGTCTGGCCAGTAGTTAACCAGTTGGATGCTGCTGTTAGGTGAGCCGATGCGATCCACACGGCCGAAGCGCTGGATGATGCGCACGGGATTCCAGTGGATGTCGTAGTTGATGAGGAAGTCGCAGTCCTGCAGATTCTGACCTTCAGAGATACAATCGGTGCCGATCAACAAATCTATCTCTGCCGCCTCATTTGGCAGCACGATGGCTTTATCTTTCGAGTGTGGCGAAAAGAGGGTGAGCAGTTCCTGGAAGTCATAGCTCTTCTTGAGTGTGCTCTTCGGCGCCCCTTTGCCGGTGACTTTCGCACTGTGCAAGGTCTGTGTGGCCAGCAATTCCGGAGCCAAATTGGCATACAGATAGTCAGCGGTGTCGGCGAAGGCGGTGAAGATCAGCACCTTCTTGTTGCCGGGATTCAGCGGTGCTGCGATCTTCTCCAAAACAAGTGTCTTGAGATGCTGCAGTTTGGCATCATCGGCAGCCGTGATCTTGTTCATCGACGTCAGTAAGGCATCAATGATTTCCAGATCAACCTTCAGCTCGTGCTCCCAAGAAGGCAAGTCCATATCGGCGAGGCTGATTTTGACCTTGCCACCGATCTCACTGTCGCCATCGCTTGGCAGGTCGTCGTCCGCGTCGAGGTTTTCTAACTGGTCGGTGAGGTCATTGATTCTGCTGTCAATGCCACTGAGGCCGCCAGTCTCATTGAAAGTGCTGATCTTGGCCAGCATATTCGTGTGGTTCGCACGCAGGGACTTGAGCGTCAAGCGGAAAGACTCAATAGAGCTTTCCAGGCGCTTGAGCAGGTTGGTCGTCATCAATGCCTGCAGGCTCTTTTCGCGGTCGACTTGTTTAAGCTTGCCTTTCCCTGCAACCTGAGTGTCATACATTTCCTCGTACTTCTTGAGCCGACTGGGCAGGATGTAGCTGATCGGCGCGTAAACAGCGAGCTTGAGTAAAGACAACTGCTCGAAAATTTCGTTGAAGCTCATCACATCCGTTCGCTGCGTGAGCGGGCTATGGAACGACAAGGGTTTGCGGCGCTCAGGGAATTGGCCGATTTCCTTGGTATCGTAGAAGGTTTGAATATGCTTGCGCGAACGTGCGATGGTGACGCTATCGAGCAATTCGAAGAAGTCAAAGTCCAACGAATCCAGGATGGCCCGCGCTGTGCGCTCTTCGGATGGAAGCTTTGCCCACGCATTGAAGCTGGCCTGTGCACCACGGAAAATCTCCTCTACCGTCTTGCCGGTACGCAGCTTCTTGCTGAGGTTTTCGGAGTCGCCTTCGTAGGCCAGCGCCAGTTGGTTGCGCAGGTCGTTGAAGCGGTTGTTCACAGGGGTGGCCGAAAGCATCAGTACCTTGGTTTTCACTCCCTCTTTGATAACCTTGTTCATCAGCTTCTGGTAGCGGGTTTCCCTGTCCTTATAGACGTCATTGTTGCGGAAGTTGTGCGACTCGTCGATGACGACGAGGTCGTAGTTGCCCCAGTTGATGCGATTCAGCGGTGTGCCGAACGACTCACCGCTCGTACGGCTGAGGTCGGTATGACAAAGCACCTCGTAGTTGAATCGGTCGCGTGCAAATATGTTGGTCTTGAGGTTGCGGCTGTAGTTCAGCCAGTTGTCCGCCAGCTTCTTAGGACATAACACCAAAACTGACTTGTTGCGCAGTTCGTAATACTTTACCACGGCCAGCGCGGTAAAAGTCTTTCCCAACCCCACGCTGTCGGCCAAGATGCAGCCGCTGTAGCTTTCAAGTTTGTTGATGATCCCGGTGGCAGCATCTTTCTGGTAATTGAAGAGTTTGTTCCAGATGAGCGTGTCTTGATAGCCCGTGCGGTCGTTCGGCAGGACATCCTCATTGATGTCGTCCAGAAACTCATTGAAGATATTGTAGAGCATCAGGAAGTAGATGCTCTCGGGCGAGTTTTCCTGGTAGACGGATGCAATGTGGTCGTAGATCTGCGCCGTTACATCCTCCAGCTTCTCGGGGTCCTGCCAGATCTGGTTAAACAGACTGAGGTAGGTCGCCGTAAATGTCGGCTCGTCCATCTTGTTGACGAAATTGGAGACAGCGTTGCCCTGCTGGTAGCCGAGGTCGACGGCGGTAAAGCCGTGCAGTGGCATGTAGGCAGTATCTGCGGCAGCAGCCTGAATGCAAGTAAACTGCTGCATCGGTGCCTTGCTGCGATTGGACTTGAATGTTGCCTTGCGCCGCATCCAGTCCGCGCACTCTTTTGCAATTGCGCGCTGGGTCAGTTTGTTACGCAGCTGAATTTCGAACTCACTCCCGTACAAGCTCCGTTCGCGGTCAGCCTTCGGTATGTGGAATTCTCTGCGTTCCTTGCGAATCTTGTCTGTAGCCTCGTTAGCGGTAAACGTCGGCGAGGTAAAGATGAATTGCAGCTCGTCGATTTTTTCCAGCTCTGCTTTGAGCGCTTCAAACGCGTACATCGAAAAGCAGGAGGCGGCGATCTTCAGGCGAGCACCAGGTTTGAGCGTCTCCTTTAGGTCGTCTCCGAGTAGACGGTTGATATTGTCGATCAGTTCCATTAATAGTCAGCCTTCTTAGTGGCGCTATAGCCTGGTGCCAGCAAGGCATTTTTTACGCCGTAAATTGCGAGATGATCTTTGAGCCATAACCGGTACTCCGGTCCACGAAGGCAATGATCGAGTGAGCAGTCCACCCGCCAGCGCTGCAACATATAGCCCACCACCGCAGCGCGAACGCGCATCCTGATCGAACCATCTGTCATCCCGTAGTCCATCTTGATAATATCGGGCCGCTCAACGCTCGGGTGCGGCACGAAATCCAGCTCGACGATGCGCGTCCACTGGATGTCGTTATCCTGTCGTTCGTTGGCCTGTGGCTCCTCGTCGAGCAATGTTGGTTCTTCGATGCGGGTGATGACGAAATCCCGAAACTCTCTACTCTTGCGATCAAAGGCTCGGACGTGCCAGCGCAGGCCGGTATCAACCAAGGCAAAGGGCACAATTACCCGCTTGGACTCGCCGCTGCTCATCGAGTGGTAGCGGATGGCGACGGGTCGCTTAGCGTGGATCCCTCGGCAAATCGTGGCTAACACATCCATCTTGGGAATGCTTAGGGGTGCGGGGGATTCGCATGGTAGCAGCGCCTGCATTGAGCCGTTCACGCCATCACCAAAACCGAGAGACAGCGCCGACAGAACGCGCTGCGATGCGTGCTCGAACAACGGAGAGAACTCCTGACCGATGCGATAGATCTTGTTGCTACCATCGAAGGTGATGTTATGCGGTGCAATTTCCCGGTATAAAGCCAAATCGCGTGTCGCCCCTGCCGGAGCCACACCGAAGCGCTCAATCAGATCTGGGCGACCGATCTCACCGAAGAAGTAGAGCCGAAAATCGATGTAGGCCAACCGATCGCGCTGGACCAAACTCAAGTCTTCAAGCCGCTTAGAAGGGGAACTAGGCATGAATCATCATCATAGGGAAAAATGGATATTTAATATGGTAATCCATAAAGTGCCATGATTATCATCAATTTGATGATAATCAATATTAATACTTATTGTAGCAGTAAGAATTTATGTCTTAAACGTAGACAGTCATCGTATAGGCTGATGCTTCTATACCGTTATATTTATGCCATCCAAATATAAAACCTTGCTGCCCAATGACCTATAGCCCCCTCAGGCAATTTGCCCTTATCTACTGTTCTGGTCTGGGGATGAGCGATACCAGTATTACCTAACGACTCAGGGACCGAGAGCACAGGCGGCAGTGGCTCGTCACCTACCTTAATTCAAATTATTTTCAGATATATATCATTCTTCTGAACATACCTGATTAACGGCAGAATCTCACGACTCTGCCGTTTTTGTATTATTTTTCAGAGGAGTAGTAATGAACAATTCTGAAGGTTTGAAGTCATTTCAGCAATCGCTTTCTGGTCTGCCACAATGGGCATCAGAGCGGATTCTGCAGCAAATAAACCAGTTAACAGACTACGAGCCAGTGATAGGTATTCTGGGTAAAACCGGGGCGGGAAAGAGTAGCCTTTGCAATGCCCTTTTTGCTGGTGAGGTATCCCCGGTCAGCGATGTCGCGGCCTGTACCCATGAGTCATTGCGCTTTCGTCTGCAGGTCGGTGAGCGATTTATGACCATTGTGGATCTGCCCGGAATTGGCGAAAGTGGCGCTCGCGATATCGAGTATGCTGCACTGTATCGCGAACAACTCCCCCGGCTCGATCTGGTGCTGTGGCTGATTAAGGCTGATGACCGGGCGCTGGCGGTGGATGAGCACTTTTATCATCAGGTGATTGGGGAAGCTTACCGGCATAAGGTGCTGTTTATTATCAGCCAGTCAGATAAGACTGAACCCACCAGCGGTAGTGGTCAATTGTCCACGGCGCAGAAGCAGAATATCAGCCGAAAAATCAGCCTTCTGCATGAACTGTTCCAGCCCGTGCATCCGGTATGTGCGGTGTCGGTTCGGCTGCAGTGGGGGCTGCGGGTGATGGCTGAACGAATGATTCGTTGCCTGCCACGGGAGGCCAGTAGTCCGGTGGCTGTACAGCTTAGTGCTCCACTTCGTACCGATGCCGTTAATAAAAAAGCCCGTGACGATTTTGGTGAAACGGTCGGCTCGATGTTGGACACGATAAGCAGCATGCCCCTGATACCAACCCCGGTTCGAGCAGTTATCCAGTCTGTGCGAGACATCGTGGTATCGGTCGCTCGCGCAGTCTGGAACATCTTCTTCTGAACATTAACCCTTCTAACCCGTAGTTTTCTGAGCCCTGCCGCCATTTTGCGGCAGGGCTTTTTTACTTTTATTTATCCATCATGAGGAGTCTGCTTATGACCCGTCTAGCTTCGCGCTTTGGCGCATCAAACCTTATTCGTCGTGATCGTCCGCTAACCCGTGAAGAGCTGTATCGCGCGGTACCTAGTGTGTTCAGTGAGGACAAACACGAGTCACGTAGTGAAAAATACACCTACATACCCACCATATCCCTGCTGGACAGTCTGCAGCGCGAAGGCTTTCGGCCCTTCTTTGCCTGCCAGACCCGAGTGAGAGACCCAAGTCGCCGCGAGCATACAAAGCACATGCTGCGCCTGCGTAGGGAGGGGCAAATTACCGGCAAACAGGTCCCGGAAATTATTCTGCTCAATTCTCACGATGGCTCCAGCTCGTATCAGATGCTGCCGGGATTATTCCGTGCGGTATGCCAGAACGGACTCGTCTGCGGCGAGTCGTTTGGCGAAGTGCGGGTGCCGCACAAAGGAGATGTCGTGAGTCAGGTGATTGAGGGGGCGTATGAAGTGCTGGGTATTTTTGACCATGTGGAAGAGAAGCGGGATGCCATGCAATCGCTGATGCTGCCGCCACCTGCACAACAGGCTCTAGCACAGGCTGCACTGACGTACCGTTTCGGTGAGGACCACCAGCCGGTGACAGCACCTCAGATACTCTCCCCACGCCGCTGGCAGGATGAGAGCAATGATCTGTGGACCACATACCAGCGTATTCAGGAGAACCTGATTAAGGGCGGGCTCAGTGGACGGAGTGCGAAAGGCGGACGAACGCATACCCGTGCGGTGCGCGGTATTGACGGTGATGTGAAGCTTAACCGCGCACTGTGGGTGATGGCGGAAGCGATGCTCTTCGGATTTGAGGCAAACGGGTGTTAACTTCGGCAGTATGCGGACACCTCCTGTCCGTTCGCTGATTAATTTCCAGGCAGCTTTTCCTCAAAAAGACTATGAAGCCGCATTCTGATTACATTCATCCTGCAGAAAAAATACCGCTTCCGATGTCCGTATCCTGTCCTGCCCTCTCGTTACACTAATCACTTAATTTTCAGTCCATTAACAGGGTGGAGAACGCCTCTCATGTCTCAGTCTGAGCGCCGCCATGAGCGCCTTGCGGTCCGCCTGTCGCTGATTATCAGCCGTCTTGTAGCGGGTGAAACGCTGGCCATACAGACACTGGCCGCCGAATTTGGCGTGTCAGTGCGCACATTGCGTCGGGATTTTCGCGAGCGTCTGGCCTATCTCGACCTGGAGTTCCGTAACGGGCAATGTCGTCTGCTGTCCGGCAGCCGTCAGAGGGAGCTGACGGTGCAGACCTTCGTCCGTCAGTCCGGTGTGGAGGCGCTTTTTCCGGAGATAGACAACCAGCTGGTCAACTCACTATTGAGTGCCAGCGAATCTCCCTGCCTTATCTGGCACAGCACCAACGCCAGAACACAGGCACGGAGTGAAGTTTTTACGCGACTGATTCGCGCCATCACTGAACACCGTCGGGTTACGCTACTGGCAGAAGGTCATCGTTGCACAGGTCTGGCCCCCTATCGACTGGTGTGCAGCGACGGCTGCTGGTACCTGACCGGTGAACATGAAGGACATATATCGGTTTTCACACTTGGTGATATTCACACGGTGACATTCAATCCTGCGCTTTTTGTCCCGGATACACAGGTACGTAATCTGTTGTCACACCCCGATTTTCTTCGGGTTTTACCTCACTTTCAAACTTTCCATTCACTTCTCGTTGTCGGCGACGACGGTTTTTCACCCTATAAGGAGCAAAGATGAAATTATTCACTGCAACCACGCTGGCGCTTAGTCTGTGCGTCGGAACAATTATGCCTGTAGCCGCTGAAAATGTTGTGGGTACTGTTAAGGCCTGGCAATACATGCAGGCAGACGGCTGGAAATCAGCTGATGGTCTGGACAACCATACCCTTAGCAATGCGCTGTATGGTGCCAGAGTGATCGATAATTATCCCTGGACCCGGCAATTCCTGCTACGTCAGGGATACAACGGAGGTTATTTTATAGCCGATAAAAATACTAAAACGGTACGCAAACTGTCGCTTAAAACGGCCAGTGGTTCTTCCTCAGATTTGACATCTGTCTATCAGGGTGAGGGAAAGGCATGTGGTTTCGTTCTGATTGATACGCAGGCGGCATTGCTTGACGAAGCACAGCAGCGAGCGAGTGGAACTGATGACCCGACAGAGGCAGTGCGAGTAGCCCGGTCAAAATTTAAACCGAACACCCTAATGGTCGTGGCTGATAACTGTGTCAATCCCAAACAACAGGCCGCTCTGGAGGCCAAGCGTACTCAAAAAGACAGGGAGCTGCAGCAATGGGTGGCAAAGGAGAGTATGGCTGAACTCTGCCGCCGAACCGGTAACTGTTGAAGATCTGATTACAGATGTTTTAAACCACGCCAGATGGTTTACATGCATATCTGGCGTAATCCGGTTCCCATTTATTCAGGAAGAAGATCATGCTAAAAATGATAATAGCTGTTATCCCTACTTTCATTCTCTCACTTGCTGCCTTCAGTGCCAGTGCCGCGCAGCTTCCGGAAAGTCTGATGGACAAAGACAACCCCGGCCAGGAATACTGGTGCCAGGGGAACGACATCAACACTACCATCTGCTCGTTGACCGATGTCAGCGATGACCGTAAGTTTGCCCTGATTCAGGACCTGCCTGGTCCAGCCTGTGAAGATTTAAGCTTTGGGGTTATTGACCTGGTATTTAACACTGGACTTAACATCTCTTATGTCGGTGGTGACTGCAAGGGAGATGTAAAGGCCGGGTTTGTGCGTGGCACAAAAGATAATGCCCTGTATGTGAAGATTGTCCGGGGCAGCAAAACTTTGCGCCTGTGTAAGGTACAGACGGGGTTCTGACTGGATCTGCATAACAACACTAACTGAAAACCCCTGACGCATCTGCGTCAGGGGGTTTTTGCTTTTATGGTGCACCGAATGCCTGAATCTCAATTACTGCCGTCGGGCCCTTTCACCCGACAGCAGGCCGACGCTATTACCAGCCGGTATCAAAACGTCGCTATAGAAGATGACCAGTGCAGTCACTTCCGCCTGGTAGTTCGTGACTCTGACGGTCGAATGGTCTGGCGGGCGTGGAGCTTTGAAACCGATGCCAGTGAAGGACTTAATCACTATATCCGTCAGTATGGCATCCTCAGAGCATCCTCCTGCTGATCACGCCCATTCATCATTCCTGCATATCCCCATACGCCAGCCACCATCGCTGGCGTTTTTATTGACGGAGAAAATCCATGACGACACAAACTCAATGCGAATTGGTACCCGCTAATGAACCTCAATTTGACCTCACTGCAACAGCAGTACCTGACAAACAGCGTCTCGATTTCTGGCCGCTGTACTTTGGCACTACCCCGCAGTGGATAACGCTGGAACCGCGTATTTTCGCCTGGATGGACCGCTTCTGTGATGAGTACAGTGGTGGTATCTGGTCCTTTTACACGCTTAGTAATGGCGGCGCGTTTATGGCACCTGATGCTGATAGTGGCGATAAATGGCATCTGTTTAACAGCATGAACGACAATGGTGCGGAAATGAGCGCAGAAGCCGCTGGTATCGCTGTCTGCCTGATTGAATACAGCCAACATGCCTGCCGTACAGAATGTGACGCGATGACCGCACACTATTATCGTCTGCGGGACTATGCCCTGCAGCATCCTGAAGCTCACGCCATTCTGCGTATCATCGACTGAACGGAGGAACAACGGATGAAACAGCTCTCCTTTTTACCCGGCGAGATGACGCCACAGGACCGGCGTCTCATTCAGCGGGCGCTCAGGGCTCTGGAGCGGCACCTGCATGAGCTAGGGGTAGCCTTCACCTCCACTCACGCCGTTCGGGAGTGGTTGCGACTGCATATGGCCGCACTTGAGCGGGAAGAGTTCCGGGTGTTGTATCTGAATAATCAGAACCAGCTTATCGCCCATGAGACGCTCTTTAGTGGCACGATTAACCGCACCGAGGTCCATCCCCGGGAAGTGGTCAAACGTGCACTGCACTTCAATGCGGCGGCGGTGATACTGGCGCATAACCATCCTTCCGGCGAGGCGACGCCCAGCCAGGCTGACAAAGCCCTCACGCAGCGACTGACTCAGGTACTTCAACTGGTGGATATCCGTGTCCCTGACCATCTGATTGTTGGTGGCAGGCAAATCTATTCGTTCGCAGAACACGGTCTGCTGTGAGGTATTACATGAAAATTATCAGTAAACCCCGGGCAATGACGATATACCGCCAGCATCCTGAGTCCCGAATCTTTCGCTACTGCACCGGAAAATATCAGTGGCACGGTAGCGTCTGTCATTACACCGGCAGGGATGTTCCGGATATCACAGAGTCCTGGCTGTGTACACCGAACGCCGCCAGGACCGCAACGGGCCTTATGCCTGCCTGATGAGTATTACCCTGAACTGACAATAAAGGAGGTTATCAATGAGTAACATCACATGGGGCCTGCAGCGGGATATCACGCCGCGCCTGGAAGCCCGCCTTGTGCAGGAGGGTAACCGGCTGCATTATCTGGCTGATCGGGCCAGCATCACCGGTAAATTCAGTGACGTCGAATGCCGGAAGCTAGATGAAACATTCCCGCACTTTATCAGCCAGATGGAGTCGATGCTAACCACCGATGAACTGAATCCCCGCCATACCCACTGCGTCATCCTGTACCACAACGGTTTTACCTGCGAAGCCGATAGCCTTGGCAGTTGCGGCTACGTATACATCACCGTTTATCCCACTCAACGATAACTAAATTCACGAGAACAAACATGAAAACTCTACCTGCAACGACTTTGCGGGCGGCTAAACCATGCCCGTCACCAGTGATCGTATGGCAAACGCTTCTTTCACGCCTGCTAGATCAGCACTATGGCCTGACACTGAATGACACGCCATTCAGTGATGAAACTGTGATTAAGGAACATATCGATGCCGGTATCTCTTTAGCCGATGCTGTTAATTTTCTGGTGGAAAAATACGAACTGGTTCGCATCGATCGTAAGGGGTTCAGCTGGCAAGAACAGTCGCCTTTTATTACTGCTGTAGACATTCTAAAAGCCAGACGGGCTATGAGGGAAATGAGGACTTAAGTAGTGTCAGTTTTCTTTCCGCAACCAACCTCTTTACTGAGCAAAAAGGGGTGAGAAAATTTTTAGGCACCACATTAGGCACCATCACAAAGTTGAATTAGAATTTAGGTTATTTAATTCAAATAATTACAAAACCAATTCAGACTCCGCCAGCCCACCAAAATTCTCCATCGGCGATCACCAGAGTCGACTGATGAAGTCCTGAAAGCCCGCATGGCGCAAGCCCTGCGGGCTTTTTTGTACCCTCAATATGTCCCGCGAAGTTCATAAAATATCCCGGCGACACAGCAACATCACGCCATTAAACATTATTTCTCTCATGCTCAATGAGCCATTCTTTGCGTGAAATCCCCCCTCCGTAACCTGTCATCGCGCCATCTTTTCCAATTATCCTGTGACAGGGGATCACAATCGCAATCCGGTTGGCACCGTTAGCGGCAGCGACGGCGCGCACAGCATTTGGCTTATTAAGCCGTAGTGAAATGGCCTGATAGTGTGAAGTTTGTCCATAGGGAACAGCACGCAACGCATGCCAGACGGATTGTTGAAAATCACTGCCCGGGGCATCTAAAGCGAGATCAAACTGTCGGCGCGTTCCGGCAAAATACTCGTCGATCTCTTTTACTGTCTGTCGGGTATGGTTGTTTTCGCCGGTGACGATTCTGGCGTTAAATAAACGCTGTATATCGCGGAATTCTGTTTCCAACATCCGGCGATCGGTAAACTCCAGCAGACAGACTCCCCGCTCTGTCGCGCAGACAAACATCGGTCCAAGCGTCGTGGTAAACCGGTGAATGACTATCACCTGGGTTGCCTGAGTCGGCGCTGCGCCAGTAAGCCGCTTGTAGGTGTAACCAAAGCCGCTAAGGGATTCATAGCCATTGTCCAGCGCAACGTCAGTCGCCGCTCGTCCGCTTTTCAGCTCCTGCAAAGCAACGTTCACCCGCTGCATTCGCTGGAAAGCCTGAAAAGTGATGCCGTGATGTTGCAGGAACCAGCGTCTTACCCGCTCCGGGCTGATGCCATGCTGACGAAGCTCCGCGTCTGCTACACGGGATTTAATATCGCGCCTGACAAGCGCAAGCGCCTGCTCAACGAATAATGGCGCGCTGTGCGCATTTTCAGCGGGCCTGCAGACCTTACAGGGACGAAAGCCAGCCGCCAGGGCAGATTTGGCATCTTTATAAAATTCGACATTTTCGCGTTTGGGCTTTCGCGCCCGGCATACCGAAATGCAGAATACGCCAGTGGTTTTGACGCCAACAAAAAACACGCCAGTATATTCTGAAGAACGTTCAAGTAATGCCTGATACCAGATATCGCATAAATTCTTATCGGTTATTTTCATCACTAAAAAGTCCTTCAAACGTCTGACGCGCTCGGATCGCATGCATGACATCAGTCAACGTTGACTGCATCGCTGAATGAACAAAATTGCCCATTGAAATGCGGCTTGCCCCGGCCCGTTTCAGCCTGTCGAATGACGGTAGATCGGGCATACACATGACATTCAGGGGCAATCCCGTTGCCTCTGCTATGAGGCTGATGTCTTTCTCTGACGTCAGGCAGGGAACAAAAAGGCCGTCGGCACCTGCTGCTTTATAGCGTTGACCCCGTAATATCGTCTCCTGCAACGCGTCTTCATGCCCGAGCAGGTACGTGTCAGTCCGGATATTCAGAAACAGACGATAATCCTCCCTTCTCAGCATATTGCACACTGCTCTCAGGTTACGGGAAAAATCAGAAGCATCGTCAAGCTGACGAACCCCGTTTATGACTCGGCTGTCTTCGAGGTTAACGCCTGCGACGCCTGTCTGAGCAAGGCGCCGCAGATTGTCTGCTATCTCTTCGGCTGAATCACCATACCCTGCTTCCATGTCAACGCTCAATGGCAGGTTGCTGACAGCCCGGATCCGGGTGACCATATAAAATAACTCATCAAACGGCATTCCCTGGCCGTCGTCATATCCCAGTGTGGACGCTATAGCTGCACTGGACGTTCCCAGAACCTGGTAGCCTGCTTTTTGCGCTGCGACAGCACTGGCGGCATCCCAGACGTTGCCGATAAGAAGAGGCTCATGCTGATAGTGGCGTTCTGCAAAGTTCATATTCATATCCTCTCGATAGATTGAAAATGAATCTAAGCACTCAGGAAGAACCTCACAACCGAAATTCAGACGACCATTTTTTAGCAAAAGTCGTCTGAACATGGGGAGCGGAACAGACCAAACCTTTTAAGGTCAGGTTCTGGCTTCGAGCATGGCAAGAACCGCCCAACGTGCCGCATCGTCTGCGATATTTTCCGGCAGCGCATCAGCCCGCAGCGTGATATAAGCATCAACAGCCTTTCTGAGGGCCATGCTGACGGAATCACGATCGTGCATTGCCAGCGTGGAAGCCAACAGGTCATCAGGATCAATGCTGAGGAATTCGATGCGGCGAACCCCACGTTGCGGTAGATTTGCTCGACGGTACAGCATAGGTCCCAGCACTTGCTCCCGGAAGAATGCCAGCATGCCTATCGCTTCAAAGAGTTCTCCCCTTCCCAGTTTCACCACCGCGTAATGAAGCCAGATCCAGGCTCGGGACTCAAACCACTCCGGCGTCATATCAGGCCAGTTAGCGCTAAATTTTGCCAGTTGGCGCTCCAGAGCGGTGTTATCACGGGTAAATAACACCACGGCCTCCTCAACGCGCTGAGTGAGCATTTCCAGGGTGACAAATTTCAGATCGACATGAAGGAGTTCGGGACCATACAGGCAGATAAGCAGACGAGGCTCTCCCACATGTTCCCCGGTGAAAGCATGGAGCAGGTGACCCAGTGTTCCGGCGAACACAATACGCTGAGCCATGATTTCGTCATAGTAGAGAGGCTCTACCACAACGACAAAATCAAGATCGGAGTATTTATCAAACCCGCCATGAACAAGCGAGCCGCCAGCGAGAAGGGAGTGAATCCGCGAATCAGCCTGAAATTTAAGCTTAAGTTGCTCTGCAAAACTTCTGTGTAAATCGGGTAACGTACTAAGCATACTTTTTCCTGTTCACAAAAAAGACAAAGCATTACAGGATATCGCGCAGTGAACAGGCAGGCCAGATATTTTTTGCAGGAACAATAATGTCCTAAGAGGGTTCTCCCGATGCGTTATATTGCCCTGTAAATTCGGAGAAATTTCTGACCATCGTCGATTACTCGGATATCTGACTAACATAGTCGTACCAGTAAAGGCATCAAAGCAGTCCTTATGAGATTATATGGACTCTATGAGTCGGCCAAAACTCACCATGAAAATCATTGGATATGGCATAAACGCAAAAATTGTTTTTGACTTGCTGTCTATTGATAATAATCCTGCTTAAAACGCCAGGCTTTATACGTTAATTTGAGGGGGGTCATCCAACAGAAGATACCAAAGATAAACACTACAGCAATGCATGATGAGATGATATTTTCTCGGGAAGCAAAGCATACCCCCAGGATGAACAGAACCGTAAGTACGACGGAAAGAATGATTGTCCCTTTAAACCGATTTGAAAGCGCAGGAAGCAAAATATCCAGCGTCGAATGCTGAGTATCCACATAACGTTTAAGCTTTTGCAGCTCTTCTTTTGTGAAACCCGACCTAAGCAACGCTTCTTCTGTTATCGCCATAACATTCCTCTCCTTCTAATCAGAGCCAGTATACTGTGGTCTTTGCAAAAAAACCGACCAACGGGCCAGTAGTTGATATTGTTAACCTCCTGACATTGACAAATATCAACACCCTCTCTCTCCCTCCTGTGCAAAATTACCCACACCACCCAGCGCTACGGAATAGCCGCTCAACCCGGAAGGAACTCCACCATGTACAGACCTATAACCGTCATAATATTCATTCTCCTGACGCTCGCCGCCCTCGCGGAAATAGGCTTTTTATCCTTTGGATAATCCTCAGGCGAAATCCCCCTCATCAGGGCACATTGATCTCATTACAGTTTTTTCCTAAAGCCATCCCGCTTCGCCTGTGCCATGCTGAATCACGCTCATAACCGATAACGTTAAATGAGGATATTATGAAAAAAACAATTATCGCATTATCTGCCGTTCTGCTGGCTTCCCCAGTATTTGCTGCGACCACACATGCAACTGACGATACCGTCGCGGCGGCGAACGCAAACGCCAACGAGGCAAAGCAAAAACTGCACGAAGAGCAGAATAAAGGTGAAGAGCTGAAGCTGAAACAGAAGCATGCTGCGGAAGGTAAAAGCGAAAGCTTTGGCAGCAAGGTCAGCGAAGATTCCCAGAAAGCCTGGCATAAAACCAAACAAGGCACCGAGAAAGGGTGGGATGCCACCAAAGAAGGCGCAGAGAAAGGCTGGAACAAAACCAAAGAAGGTGCCAGCGAACTGGAAAAGAAAGTCACTGAGTAATCCCTTCGAAAGGCCGCATACGCGGCCTTTTTTATTCCCTCCCGCCCTGCTTCCTGAAGGCTAAACTTGTTTCAGGAGGACACCGCCATGAGCCACAAAGAAACCGCACCAGAAACCCAGGGCGTTACCGTTGAACTGCTTTCCATCGTCGATCTGGGCCCGGAGATCGCAGGCATGGACGGTCGACAGCTTCGCATGCGCAGGGTGACGCTCGCCCCCGGCGCGGTCTTTGGTCCAGTGCACGATCATATCGATCGCCCCGGTACCGTTTTTATCCTTGAGGGGACCATCACCGATCATCGTAACGGTATCGCCACCGATTACGGTCCCGGCGTCGGGTGGCCGGAAGACCATAATACGGTCCACTGGCTGGAAAATCGGGGCCCGATCGCCGCCGTCGAAATCTCGGTGGATATCGTTAAAACACCCTGACGCACAAAAGTCGAATAGATCCCGGGGGTGACGCGTTTACTCCCTGCCCCCTTAAAAGAGATCCTGAGATGCTGCGACGCCTGGTGATAGTGCTGATTTTGTTTTGTCCGTGGGCATTAGCTGCCCCAAAAAGCTACATTATCGACACCGATAACACCGCCATTCGGCTATCGTGGCATGCCTTCGGCGGCATCCTCTCCTGGGCGACGTTCAGCGGCGTGACGGGCGCCGTGACGCTCAACCCGGAAAACGACGTCGACGATCATATTCACGTCACCATTCCCGTAGCAACTCTGGTGGCCTCAAACAAGCTGCTTACCTGGCAGCTGAAAAGCGATATGTTTTTTGATTCTGAGCACTACCCGACTATCGAGTTCATCAGCTCTCGCGTGGTCGCCCTGGGTGACGGGCGGTTCAGGGTGTTCGGCACGCTGACCGTGCGTAACATTGCCCGCCCGGTGCTCCTGGAGGCCGTGGTGAAAGACCCGCATGCGCAAGTCCTCACCCTGGATGCCACCACGGCGATCTCGCGCGCGTCCTACGGGATGGATAAGTTTGCGCTGGTCGTGGACGATCGTATTGCCATCGCCATTGCGATTAAGACAAACGACGTGCCGTCATCCTGAAATGAGCCGCTGTAGCTGCTCCGCATTTCCCCGCAGGTGAGACGGCGGATTGCGACCAATCAGGACAAACTGGTAGCCCGCCTCCTGCCACCACGCCAGGTTCATGCTGTGCCGCTGCTCCTGGCGCAGAGAGGCCCTGGTCTTCTCGTCAACAGGAGAAATACAGAGCGCCATCGGGCCGAAGTCGGCGTTGATCCAGGCAATCTGCGCGATAGAGGTGGTTTCATAGCGCAGCATTCGCACCATCTTCAACTCTGCCCCCTGCAGGACTAGCTGCGACATGTGCAGCTTTATGCCGATATCCTGTGCGGCCCGTTCCAGCCCGCGCTGCAGGATCGGCGTTGCGCTGTCCATATCCAGCAGCGTCTCGACGCTGTACAGGGACATATATTGCGCTTCGAGGTCGCGAATATGGGCGTTCTCATCCGCTGGCGCGGAAGCGGGCCGCAGCAGATAGCCCAGCCCGGAGCCGATCATCAAAAAGCTGATCGATGCGGCAATCAGCGACCGCCTGCTAACGCCAGGCGCCGTGGAGGACTGTGGTTCGGGAATAGCAGCCAGACGCGCCTGCATTGTCTCCAGAGGCGCGTCATCCAGCAGGGAGGCAAACGCCCCGGCGTAATCCTGGCTGCTTTTCATCAGTTCGTTGGTTCGCCCGGCGAGGCGTTCATCACGTTTCAACTGTTCTTCAAAATGCTGCGCGTCGGCGCGGCACATCTCGCCATCTATCCATGCCACGATAGCGTCGTCGTTATAGGGCGGTGCAAAACGGTGCGCGTTCAATAGCGTTTCTCCTTTACCGGAGGCAGTGCGTCAGCGGACCTGGCAAGCGCCGCCCGTGCCGTTGCCAGCCGGCTCATCACGGTACCGATCGGCACCGCCAGGGTGTCCGCCGCCTCCTGGTAGGTAAATCCTTCGACATAAACCAAAAATACCGCGTTGCGCTGGGCTTCAGGCAGCGTGTTGACGCGCTGCATCACCTTAAGGTAATGCAGACGCGTCTCATCCTGTTCGCGGGTGTCCGGTGCCAGAAGCTCGTCGCTGGCCACAAATCCCTGCCCCTGACGCACGTGTCGAGCCCGAAGCTCAGAGATCCAGATGGAGTGCAGTATCGCGAACAGCCACCTGTCGATGCGTGTGCCCGGCATATACTGGCTACTCCTTTCAAGCGCACGCACGCAGGTGGACTGAACCAGCTCTTCGGCGATATCCCTGTTTCGCGACAGCACCAGCCCATAGCGCCAGAGACGCGACAGATGTGCGGCTAACTGTTGACGAACCTCACTGGTAGCGATGGGCTTTCCCTCCACGAGAAAATCAGGATTCCGGATGTCCGTTAATGGCGGCCTGCAGGTCACGGTACTCCTCGCAGGACTGGCCACAAATACCGGCAATGACCTTCAGCTGTTCTTTCGCGAGGTCAGGACGTCCTTTTACCATCCACGCTTCACCGAGATATTCCCGGGCTTTGGCATAATCCGGGGCGATAGCCAGCGCACGCTGATAGTAACCAATGCCTTCGTCCGTACGACCAAGTTTGCGCGTGGCGAACCCGCGATAGTTCCACGCTTCAGCCGTATTGCCATTTTTCAGCGAATCAAGCAGATTCAGCGCCGCCTGGTACTCTCCTTTCTTCGCGAGATGGTACGCATAGTTGGTTTTGTCCTGGTCGCTGAGGCTGCTGCTCTTGTCCGGCACGCATTTCTGAGTAGCGCTGTCATACACCTGTCCGGCAGGACAGTCGGGCGTTTTGCTCTCGGTACTATTATTGCCCATCGCCAGCGCCAGTGGGGACAGCAGGGAAAAAATCAGCACCGGGATCAAACGAAACGAGGTCGTGTTCATATAAAGCTCCAGGGTGAGTTGGGAGTGACGTCAGTAAACGTCCGACTGATGAGTTTTATTCATTCTCCGCGTCATTTTTTTGCTGCCGCGAAATCATGCTGACGTTGTAGCCCAATGAAAATAAATCAGGTTATCTCATCCTCTCCTTAACGTTATTATTTCGCGTGATAGCAGAGTTTTAACTTCACATAAGAATATATTTTATAGTGCAAGTGACATAATATATTTTATATCAAAAACGTTACCTTAACTTAAATGAACATTAAGCAAACCTAAAGAATATCGTTTTACATTATATTCAAAACATTCCCTACCAATTATCGCAGTGCGTAAACCACGCTAAGAAAAAACATTACATACTAAAATTAAAGCCATATAAAACAACTGATTGCATCATCCTAATTATTGACGACATCACTATACCAATGCCTTCCACCTTGTTTTCGCACTTATTTGCGAAAGCTTAATTTGCACAACCCATGTTTTCTGTCTATATCAATTTTATATCCTCAAAAATAATTCCTCTATTAATTACAGGGTTTTACAAAACATAAAACACGAATAAAACGGTTCTCTTGCATAAAAAATTAGATTCGCTCTGATGTTGCCACTCTGAATCCTGGCGGGCATCGTGCGCGCTAAAAAAACGGTCAGTGCTGCGTTATAACAGCGACTGCGCCGGGGGCGCCCTTTACCTTCTGCAGAGATGGCTCGTCTTGCTCGCCGTTTATGACACATCTGCTGGAGTAATAACTAAATGAGCCAAATCTCTGTAATCTCGAAACTTACTGGCGTAGAAACGAAAATGGAAGGCACACAGGTCACGCTGAGCCATTCCTCCATCGTTGAGCTTCACGTCGAGCGAGCGAGTGTCTCCCACTTCGCGCGAAGTGGTAACGATCTGCTGGTTACGCTGCACTCCGGCGAGGTGATCACTGTAAAAAATTTCTACGTCACGGACGCGCAGGGCGTGAGCCAGCTGGTACTGCAGGACAGCAACGGCGCGTTATGGTGGATTGAAGATCCAGCCGGGGCCGCCACGTACGAATCTATCGCGTCTACGAACGTACTGCTTGCGGCGTCAGGAAGTGATGCCGGTGGTGCCGCCTTCTGGCCATGGGCCCTCGGCGGCATTGTCGCTGCAGGCGGTATCGCGGCTGCGGCAAGTACCGGCGGCGGTGGCGGAGATGGCGGTAATAACAATAGTACCACCCCCCCCGTCGATCCTGCCGATCCGGACACAACGCCGCCGAATGCACCTTCCGGTATTAAGTTCTCTTCAGATGGCAAGACCGTTACCGGTACCGCCGAACCCGGCAGCACTATCACGCTGAAAGACGCGAACGGCAATGTCGTTGGCACCGGAAAAACGGGCAGCGACGGCAATTTTACCGTCTCCCTCGGAACACCGCTGACCAACGGCGAGCAGGTGACTGCCACCGCGACGGATAACGCCGGGAATACCAGCCCGGGCACAACGCTCAACGCGCCGGACATAACCGCGCCCGATGCGCCAACGATTGGCAGTGTAATCGACGATATTGCCCCGCAGACGGGGACGGTGTCCAACGGCGGCAGCACCAACGATCAGCGCCCACAGCTTACCGGCACCGGCGAGGCGGGCTCGACCGTGACGATTTATGACGGCGGAGTCGCTATTGGTACGGCAATCGTCGCCAGCAACGGCACCTGGACCTTTACTCCGTCAGTTGACCTGAGTGAAAGCACTCACCAGATTACCGTGAAGGCAACCGACGCCGCCGGCAACACCGGGCCAGCCTCACCGGTGTTTACTCTTACGGTGGATCTTACTCCGCCGGACGCTCCGACCGCGATTGTGCTGACCGACGATACAGGTCTTATCAGGGGGACCATTACGTCGGGCGCGCCTACGGATGCTTCACTGCCGCTCCTGGCGGGAACGGGCGAGCCAGGAGGAACCATCACCATTTATGATAACGGCGTGGCGATTGGCACAACGACGGTGCAGCCCAACGGTACCTGGAGCGTTACGCCAAACGCTCCGCTCCCCGACGGGACACACTCCATAACCGTCACTGAAACCGATGCCGCCGGAAACCAGAGTACGGCATCAGCACCTGTCACCTTTACTGTGGATACTACCCCGCCGTCAGCCCCTGGAAACCTCGTCGTTTCGAATGATGGCGGCACCATCAGCGGCATTGCAGAGCCGGGCAGCACCGTGACTATCCGTGAAGGCGGCGCACTCGTTGGCAATCCAGTTGTTGCCGATAGCCAGGGTAACTTCAGCCTGACGCTGACCCCGCCGAAGCTCAACGGCGAAATCCTGACCGCTGACGCCACCGACACGGCAGGCAACACCAGTCCAACCACCTCCGCGGCGGCACCGGATATTACCCCGCCGCAGACACCGGTTATCATATCTGTGATTGATGACGTGCAGGCCACCACAGGCCCCGTGGGCCCTAACGGGCTTACAAACGACCGGGCGCCAACCGTTAACGGAACGGGTGAAGCTGGCTCGACCATCACGATCTCCAACGGTAGCGATGTCCTCGGTACGGTGGTTGTTCCCTCCTCTGGCCAGTGGAGCTTTACGCCGCCCACACCGCTGACCGATGGCACGTACGTGCTGACGGCAACGGCGACGGATGCCGCCGGTAACCAGAGCGGAATATCAACCGCATGGACAATTAACGTCGACGGGACGGCACCTGACGCCCCGGTGATTTCACAAGTCGTGGACGATGTGCCCGGTGGAATTGTTGGCTTACTCGGCCCAAATGCCACGACCAACGACGCCACCCCGACGCTCAGCGGTACCGCCGAAGCAAACGCGACGATCAGCCTGCGCGTGGACGGTGTTGAAATTGGCACAACCGTTGCCGATGGTCTCGGCGCATGGACCTTTACGCCGTCCTCGCCAATCGGTGAGGGTCCGCACGCCCTGACCGCCGTCTCGACCGACGCGGCAGGTAACACCAGCGGCGTCTCCAACACCTGGACGCTGACAATTGACAGCGTCGCGCCTGCTGCCCCGGTTATTACCCAGGTGCTGGATGATGTGCCGGAGCGCCTCGGCGCGCTCAACCCGAACGACAGCACCAACGACACCACGCCGACGCTCAACGGCACGGCTGAACCAGGCTCGACGGTCACCATCCGCCTGGATGGCACCGTTCTTGGCACGGCCCCGGTCGACAACAACGGCGTGTGGACCTATACCCCCACCGTGCCGCTTGGGGAGGGGCCTCATACCTTTACCGTTGTCGCCACCGATGCGGCGGGCAACACCAGCCAGCCGTCAAGCGGCTTCACCCTGACCGTCGATACCACACCGCCAACGGCTGCCACCATTGCCACCGTGACCGATGACGTCGGCGGCGTTCAGGGCCCGCTCACCAGCGGCGATACCACCGACGACACCCAGCCGCTGCTGCAGGGCTCCGCTCCGGCGGATGCGGTGATCACCGTCTATGACGGCACAACCCTGCTCGGCACCGCTTCCCTCGACGGCAGCGGCGGCTGGAGCTTTACGCCGGTCACCCCGCTCACCGACGGCCCGCATTCCCTGACGGTTCACGCCACGGATGCCGCCGGCAATACCACTATCTCCAGCCCGTTTGTATTGACGGTGGATACCGTCGCACCTGCCACGCCGGATATCCCGGCAATTACCGTCAATCCTGACGGCGGCACAACGCAAACGCCGCTGAACCCGGGAGAAATCACCCGCGACACCACGCCGACCCTGAGCGGTACCGGCACGGCGGGCGATACCGTGACGATCTACGGCAACGGTGTCAAAATCGGTGACGCTGTCGTGGACAATACCGGCAACTGGTCCTGGACGCCGCCATCCCCGCTGCCCGGCGGCACCTATGACATCACCCTGACCGTCACCAACGTGGACGGCACGGGCAACGAAAGCGCCCCGTCGCAGCCGGTCACCATCACCATTGACACCGACCCGCCGGCTACGCCTGCAGCACCGGTCATTACTGACAGCGTCACCCAGATCACCGGTCCCGTTCCCGATGGCGGCACCACCAACGATCCGCGCCCGGTGCTGAGCGGCACCGGTACGCCGAACGACGTTATCAACATCACTGACACGGTCAACGGCGGCACGCCAACTATCGTTGGTACCGTCACGGTAGACAGCAACGGCAACTGGAGCTGGCGCCCTGACAGTAATATTGCGGAGGGCAGCCACGTCTATACCGCCACCGCCACCGATGAGGCGGGCAACGTCTCTGACCCGTCGCCAGCGATTACGATCACCGTAGATACCGTGGCGCCGGATACGCCAGTGATTGGCGCCGTGGGCGGCGAGCCGAACGGGGGCTACATCACGGATACTACGCCGACAGTGGGCGGAACCGGCGTTAACGGTGAGACAGTGATCGTCTACAACAACGGCGTCGAACTGGGCCGTGTCGTGGTCGCTAACGGAGAATGGAGCCTGACGCTTCCAGTGCAAACGGACGGCCCGCTGAACATTACCGTTGCAGGCGTGGATGCGGCGGGCAACGTCAGCGCGCCGAGTGCGGTCTTTACCGTCACGCTCGATACCGCTGCGCCTGAGATTCCGCAGATTAATGCCGTTTCAGACAGCCAGCTCACCAACAACGTGCTCTACACCCGCGACGGCACGCCGACCCTTACCGGGACCAGTGAACCCGGCACCACCGTTATCGTCTCCATCGACGGTACCCCGTCGGGCGTGCCGGTCACGATACAGCCGGACGGCAGCTGGAGCTGGACGGCAGGCACAACGCTGTCGGATGGCCCGCACACCTTCACCGTCTCTGCTACCGATCCTGCGGGTAACGCCTCCGGAAACTCTGCGCCGCTGAGCGTGACGGTGGACACCGCCGCACCTGCCGACCCGACCAACATGTCCCTGGCACAGGAGGGGACCCCGTTGACCGGTAATGCCGAAGCGGGAACCACCGTTACCGTGAAAGACAGCGGTGGGACCGTCATTGGTACCGGCGTTGTCGCAAGCGACGGCAGCTTCTCCATTGCGCTGAGCCCGGCGCAGCTGGATCCGACCACTCTGACCGTAAGCGCTACCGATGCCGCAGGAAATGCCAGCCCTGGCGCGTCCTTTATCGTTACCGATTCACCGCTCGACCTGCCGCAGGTGCCCGTCATCACGGCGATCAACGATGACGTCGCCCCGATCACAGGCGATGTGAAAGACAAAACCACCAACGACACCACCCCGACCCTCACCGGTACGGCTCAGGCGGGGAGCCAGATCGCTATCTACCTGGACGGTAGCGCGACGCCATTGACGACAGTCACTGCCGACGGCAGCGGCAACTGG
Source organism: Enterobacter cloacae complex sp. 2015409 (assembly GCF_041365315.1). Taxonomy (NCBI): domain Bacteria; kingdom Pseudomonadati; phylum Pseudomonadota; class Gammaproteobacteria; order Enterobacterales; family Enterobacteriaceae; genus Enterobacter; species Enterobacter cloacae complex sp. 2015409. Next base: position 82,651 of record NZ_JBFTVM010000004.1, read on the forward strand.
AGCTATACGCCAGCCGCGCTTGGCGAGGGGCAACACACCTTTGAGGTGACCGCGACCCTCAATAACCTGACCAGCGGCCGCTCTCCGGCGGCCAGCGTTACCGTTGACCTCACCGCACCGGGCACGCCGACCATCGGCGCCGTGATTGACGACGTCGGCCCCGGCACCGGTCCGCTGACCAGCGGGCAGACCACCAACGACAACCAGCCGACCCTCACCGGCACCGGCGCAGCAGGCGATACCATCTCCATCTACAACAACGGCGTGCTGCTGGACAGCGTGGTGATCGGCAATACCGGCACCTGGAGCTACACCACGCCGCCTCTGGCTGAGGGGAATAACGTCCTGACCATCCGCGAGACAGACCCGGCGGGGAATCAGAGCGGTCCTTCTGCGGGCTTCACCGTCGTGGTGGACTCCGTTTCCGCCACGCCGGTCATCACCAACGTTACGGACAATGTCGGTAACGCTGCCACCACGGTGGTCAGCGGCAGCGAAACGAACGACGCCACGCCAACCCTTTCGGGGACAGCGGACGCAAACAGCGTGGTGACTATTTTCGATGGCGGCACGCAGATCGCAGTGGTGACCGCTGATAGCAACGGTGCATGGACGTTTACCCCTGACACCGCGCTCGGCGAAGGCTCGCACAGCTTCACCGTTCGGGCGACCGATCCGCAGGGCAACGTCAGCGCGGTCTCAGCCCCCTGGAGCGTGGTGGTTGACCTGACGGCACCGACGGTTCCGACGCTGGATACGGTAAACGACAACGTCCCTGGCGGCATTACGGGCAACCTCACCAGCGGGCAGGTGACCAACGACAGCACCCCAACCATCAGCGGCACCGGGCTGGCAGGCAGCACTGTTCACATCATGAATAACGGCACGCAGATTGGTACTGCGGTTGTTGACGGAAGCGGGAACTGGTCCTTTACGCCGACCGCGCCGCTGGGCGATGGCAGCTACGCCCTTCGCGTCTATGCAACGGATGCGGCAGGCAACGCCTCGGCGAACTCATCGGTGTTCGCCTTTACCGTTGATACCACAGCCCCTGGCGTACCTGTGGTGACCAGCGTAATTGACGATGTCGCGCCCGTCACCGGGACGCTCACGTCGGGCAACACGACCAACGACGCGCGTCCGACCTTCAACGGCACGGGCGACGTGGGTGCCACAGTGCACGTGATCGTTGATGGCAGCGAAATTGGCACGGCGGTGGTGAATGCCCAGGGCAACTGGACCTTCACCCCGGGCACCGATCTGGGCGACGGGCCGCACGCAATCACCTTCAACGCCACCGACGTGGCAGGCAATACCGGCAGCACGACGACGCCGTTTAACCTGACGGTGGATACGGGCGTACCGTCGGCGCCGGTCATTTCGACCGCGGGTGACAACGTGGGCAGCATTCAAACCCCGCTCTCTTCCGGGCAGAGCACCGACGATACCACGCCGACGCTGAACGGCACCGCGACCGCCAACGCCACGGTCACCGTTTATGAGAACGGGCAGCCGGTCGGCACCGTTCAGGCGGACGGTACCGGGGCATGGAGCTTTACGCCGTCAGCGCCGCTGGCCAGCGGCAGCCATACCTGGACCGCCACGGTCACCGATGCTGCGGGTAACGTCAGCCCGATCTCGCCGGACTTTACCCTGATTATTGATACCGCGGCACCGAACGCGCCGGTTATCAGCCAGGCGATAGACGACGTGGGCAGCATCACCGGCCCGCTCACGTCCGGGCAGACAACCGACGACACCCTACCGCGCCTTGTCGGGACCAGTGAACCGTTTGCCACCGTGAAGATCTATGAGGGAACTACGCTTGTCGGAACGGGTACCGCGGATAGCGGCGGGAGCTGGAGTATCTTGCTCACCACCACGCTGGCGAGTGGTCCGCACAGCTTTACCGCGCAGGCCACGGATGCGGCAGGCAACACCAGCGTGTCCTCCACCAGCTTCAGCCTCACTGTCGACACCGCGCCGCCTGCGCTGCCGGTGCTGACCAGCATCGTGGATGACGTGGGCAATGCGGCGACGCCGATTGCCAACGGCGGGATCACCAACGACGCGCAGCCAACGCTCAGCGGCACGGCGGAATCGGGTTCCACGGTGAAAATCTTTGATAACGGCGTGCAAATCGGCAGCGTGACGGCGACCGGTGGGGCGTGGAGCTTTACGCCATCTCCGGCGCTGAGCAACGGCGCGCACACGTTGACCTTTACCGCTACCGATACGGTAGGCAACGCCAGCGCGCCCACCGCCGGGTATGTGATTAACGTCGATACCCTCCCGCCAGCCGCGCCGGTCATTAGTTCGGTCATTGATGATGTCGGCAGCGTCACCGGGCCGGTGACCGGTACGAATCCGACCAACGACACGCGCCCAACGCTGAGCGGGACAGCCGAAGCGAATGCCACGGTGCGGATCTACGATGGCATCACGCTGGTGGGTACGGTGACCGCCGATGGCAGCGGCAACTGGACCCTGCCGCAAACTACCACCGCGCTGGCGGAAGGCACGCATAACTTCACCGCCACGGCCACCGATGCGGCGGGCAACACCAGCGTGGCGTCCGCCGTGACGATGATTATCGTCGATACGATCGCGCCAACGGCACCGACCGGGACCTTCAACGCTGACGGTAGCGTCCTGACCGGGACTGCGGAAGCAGGCAGCACCGTCGCTATCCGCCTTGCGGACGGCTCGACGGTGACCGCCACTGCGGGCAGCAACGGCACCTACAGCTACACCTTCATTAACAAACAGACCGAAGGCCAGACGCTGCAGATCACCGCCACCGACGCCGCTGGCAACACCTCGCTGCCGGGCTCTGCCCTTGCGCCGGTGGTGCCGCTCTCCGCCAGCAATAACGTCGAAGAGCTGAACCTCAGCACCACGGCAACCGTGACCAACAGCCAGTACAGCGATTACGGCTTCCTGCTGGTCGGCGCCGTCGGCAACGTCCTGACGCTGCTGGGCAACGATACCGCCCAGGTGAACTTCACGGTGGGCAGCGGCGGCAGCGCGGATATCGTGGTGAACGCCAACGCCACGGGGGCGGTGCTCTCTCTGCTCAATACCCTGGAGCTGGTGGTTCAGCATTACGTCAACGGCGCCTGGACCACCGTGGTGGATACCGGCCAGCCGCAGTTTGCCGATCTGCTGACCCTCGGCGCAACCGGCGTCTCACTGAACCTGACCGGGCTGGCTGACGGCAACTATCGCGTGCTCAGCTACAACACCAACCTGCTGGCGACCGGCTCCTACACCAGCCTCGACGTGGCGGTGAAAGAGACCGGTCCGGGTACGGTCACCGGTGAAACCAGCCTCAACGGCAACGTGATCCTCGATACGGATCCAACCGCCGGCAGCGACAACGCGCCGGCAGGGACCACTATCTCCGCGGTCACTAACGCCCAGGGCGCCACCACCAGCGTGAACGCCGACGGCACGGTGATTCAGGGCCAGTACGGTACGCTGACCATTAACCGCGACGGCAGCTACACCTACAGCCTGACCGACACCAGCGCCGCGGTCATTGGCCGCACGGAGAGCTTCACCTACACCATCACCCATAACGGCGTCAGCGCGTCGGCACAGCTGGTGCTGTCCTTGGGTGCCGGTACGGTAGTCAACGGTATTGTCGCCGTTGACGACACCAACGCCCTGACCTTCGACACCAGCGTGCACGAAATTAATAACGGCGCCTCGTCTCAGAACGGTTTTACCCTGGTGGGCATTAATCTCGGCAACACGCTGGGGCTTAACCTGCTGGACGACATGACCAACCCGATTATTTACAACGTGGAGGAAGGCACGACCCGCACCATGACCATCCAGGCCTCCGTGGGCGGCGTGGCGCTGGCGTCGGTATTCGATCTGTACGTCTATAAGTTCAACAACGCCACCCAGACCTTCGAGCAGGTTCGCGTCGAGTCGGGCTGGCTGCGCGCCCCGCTGCTGGGGGGAACGTCACCGCAGCTGACGCTGAACCTGCCCGCCGGGGAGTATCTGTTCCTGCTGAATACCGCGTCCGGGATCGCTGTACTGACGGGTTACACCCTGAGCGTCCTGCAGGATCATGTCTACAGCGTGGCGAGTATCAGCGAAACCACCACGGGCGACGTGCTGGCGAATGACCCGGTTCCAGCGGGCACGCTGGTTACCGAAGTGAACGGCGTGGCGGTCAACAGCAGCGGCACCACCACCATTCAGGGGGAATACGGCACGCTGACCATCAATTCGTCCGGTCAGTATACCTATACCCTGAGAAGCGGCGTGGGGGCGGACCATATCAGCACGCCGGATACCTTCGTTTACACCGTTACCGCGCCTGACGGCTCGAAGGATACGGCGTCGCTCAACATCACCCCAACCGCGCAGGCGATGAATGCGGTCAACGATGTCAGCAGCACGATTGACCTCACCTCGGTGCATCACACGTCGGTCTACTCGGATACCACCGTGGGCGTCGCCAGCTGGACGACGGCCCTGTTCTCATCAACCCAGGGCAGCGGCAGCGGAACCTTCGTGGTCGACCCAAACACCGCGCTGCACAACGCGTCGCTGCACTTTAGCGTGGCCTCGGGGCTGGCGCTGGGCGGACTGACGGTGAACTGGTCCATCAGTGACGGCTCGGGCGTGATCCGCAGCGGCTCCTTCAGCGGCGGCTCGCTGCTGGGCGGCAGTATCGACGTTCCGTTGACCGGGCTGGATCTCAACGCCGGGACCTATACGCTGAACTTTACCGGCAGCGTCCCGGGGCTCAGCGTGGGGACCATCACCATCACGCCAAGCGTGAACGGCACCACCTACTCGCTGAGTGATTTTGACGTCACAGGCAGCCACACCGTCAACGGCAACATCTTTGACGGTACCGACTCTGGCGGCGTGCTGGATCAGCTCCACTCGGTGGATACCCGTCTGAGCGTGACCGGTTACAACGGCGTGACCACCACGCTGGATCCGTATACCGGCAGCGCAACGGTGAACATCACCGGCCATTACGGCATCCTGGCGATCGGCGCTGACGGTCATTACACCTATACCCTCAACAGCGGGGTATCGCTCTCAACCATGACCTCGAAGGAGACCTTCAACTACACTCTGACCGATGCCAACGGCAACACGGACAGCGCCACGCTGACCATCAATATGGCGCCGCAGTTCATCAGCTCGGAACATAACGACGCCATCACCGGTACGGCCTACGGCGATACGCTGATTTACCAGGTGCTGAACAGTACGGTGGGGAATGCCACGGCGGGTAACGTCAGCAGCGCCGGAGGCGATCACTGGACCGGGTTCTCGCTGGCGCAGGGAGACAAGATCGACATTGGCGATCTGCTGGTGGGCTGGGACGGTAATACCGCCTCGTTGGGGAATTATATCCATGTCACACAAAGCGGTAGCAACACTGTGATCTCCATCGACCGTGATGGTGCGGGGTCCACCTACACTAATACCACGCTCGTTACGCTTGATAACGTTCAGACCACCTACGACGAGCTTGTTAACCAGCAACACATCATTACCTGATAGCACCTGCAAGAGATGACCCGGGCGCACAGCGCCCGGGCATAACAATAAAGCTTTACTTATTTTATTAGGGACATGACATGGGAATGAAGATGCCTTACTGGTGGCTCTCGTGCTGCCTGATATCTGTGCCCGCTTTCTGCGCAAATCCGGCGGCAACCATCAATACCGGACAGCTTCGCGAAACGCAGGAACTCCCCTCACTCAACGGGCGCGTGGCCCCGGTAGCAGGCAACGCCGCTCCAGGTTCATTGCAGCTTGGCGAGGCCGTCAACCGCGCCGTTACCTGGCACCCGGCCATCAGCGAAGCCGTGGGCAAACTCTACCAGCAGAGCGAAGAGGTGGACGTCGCGAAATCAAAATACTATCCGCAGATTAATGCCGGCGTGGACAACGGTTATTCCCACGATGGCGATCAGAACGGCTTTACGCCGTCGCTGGTGCTTTCTCTCTCACAAATGCTCTACGACTTTGGCAAAGTAGCCAGCCAGGTGCGCGCCGAAAGCGCTGGCGTTGCCCAGCAGCAGGCCAACGTGCTGGTGAGTATCGACACCATCGCCCACGATACCGCCGTCGCCATGGTACAGGTGCAAACCTGGCAGCAGATGGTCGACACCGCCAAAGAGCAGCTTGAAGCCCTCTCTTCCATCGGCACGCTGACCCGCCAGCGTAACGACGAGGGCGCCACGTCGCTCTCTGACGTGGTGCAGACCGATGCGCGTATCGAAGGTGCGCGCGCCCAGCTGATGCAGTACCAGGCCAGCCTGGACAGCGCCCGCGCCACGCTGATGAGCTTTCTCGGCTGGAACAGCCTGAACACGATCAGCAATGACTTTCCGCAAAAGCTGGGCCGGAGCTGCGATATCGCCGAGCCGGACGACCGTCTGGTTCCCGCCGTTCTCGCTGCCTGGGCGCAGGCTAACGTCGCCCAGGCTAACCTCGACTACGCCGACGCGCAGATGACGCCAACCGTCTCACTGGAGCCGGAGGTGCGTCACTACATGAACGACCGCTATGCAGGCAGCGAAACGCGGGATCGCACCCAGTATTCCGCATGGGTGAAAGTGCAGATGCCGCTCTATCAGGGCGGCGGCCTCACCGCCCGGCGTAACGCTGCCGGACACGCGGTGGAGGCGGCGCAGTCCACCATTCAGCGCACGCGCCTTGATGTTCGCCAGAAACTGCTGGAAGCCCGCAGTCAGGTGATGAGCCTGCAAAGCACGCTGCAAATCCAGGGCCGCCAGGAGGCGCTCAGCGCCCGCACCCGCGAACTGTACCAGCAGCAGTATCTTGACCTCGGCTCGCGCCCGCTGCTCGACGTGCTCAACGCAGAACAGGAGGTCTATCAGGCGCGCTTCACCCAGCAGCAGACCCTCGGTCAGCTGCACCAGCTGCAGCTCAACTGCCTGTATAACACCGGGCAGCTGCGTCATGCGTTCGATCTTGATAACCGCACCATCCAGACCGTGGAGATCCAGCCATGAAGCAGCGTGATATCCCGCAGGGTGAAAACATGACGGATGAGGCGCTGGCGCAGTGGGCGCAGGCCTTTGGCTTTATCGCCACGCGCTACCGCGTCGCCTGCTCGCCCGGCGCGCTGATCGCAGGCGCACCGTGGCTGAAAGGCAAACCGATGGTACCCGCCCTCACCCAGCTGGCGCGTGAGGCGGGGTTGTCGTTTCAACTGCTCACCGCTGACCAGCAGTCGATCAACAGCTGGCGTCTGCCGGTGGTGGTGGCGCTGAATGACGGCCGGGTCGGTGCGATCGAGCACTTCGACGGCGATGACACGCTGGAAGTCAGCTTTTTCGGCGATGAGACCTACACCAACCGGCTGTCGATGACGGCGATGCTGCCCGCTATCCGCCACGTTATTGCCCTGCGTCCACTCGCCGCGCTGAAGGACAGCCGCGTGGACGCCTATATCTCAAAATACCGACCGGACTGGCTCTACCGGCTGGTGATGCGCGATCTCCGCCCCTACAGCTGGGTAATGCTGGCCGCGCTGTTTATCAACGTGCTGTCGCTTTCCGGGATCGTCTTTTCCATGCAGGTCTATGACCGGGTGATCCCCGCCCAGTCCTACCCGACGCTGTACGTCCTGACCATCGGGGTGCTGATTGCCACCCTGTTTGGCTTTGTGCTGCGCGTGGCGCGCGGGCACATTATGGATCTGCTGGGCAAGCGCTCGGATATGCGCGTCTCGGATCGCGTATTCGGCCACGCGCTGCGGCTGCGCAACAGCGCGATCCCCCGCTCCACCGGGAGCTTTATCTCACAGCTGCGCGAGCTGGAGCAGATCCGCGAGATGGTCACCTCGTCCACCATCTCGACGATTGTCGACCTGCCCTTCTTTTTACTGTTCGTGGTGGTGCTGGCGATCATCGCCCCGCAGCTGGCGTGGATCGCCCCGGTCGCGGCGGTGATCATGGTCCTGCCCGGCCTGCTGCTGCAAAAGAAGCTGGCGGAGCTGGCGAAACAGTCAGCTCATGAATCGACCCTGCGCAACGCGGTGCTGGTGGAGAGCGTGCAGGGGCTGGAGGACATCAAGCTGATGCAGGCGGAAAACCGCTTTTTGCAGCAGTGGAACAGCTATATCCAGATCACCGCCGAATCCGGCCTGCGCACCCGCGAGCTGACGCAGAACCTGATCAGCTGGGGCATGACCATCCAGAGCCTGGTTTACGCCGGAGTGATTGTGGTCGGCGCGCCGATGGTGATCGACGGCACCCTGACCACCGGCTCGGTGGTCGCCGCGTCGATGCTGGCCTCCCGCATGATCGCCCCGATGGCGACGCTGTGCGGCGTGCTGGCGCGCTGGCAGCAGGTCAAAGCGGCAAAAGAGGGGCTGGACAGCATCATGCAGCTTCCCACCGAAAACCAGCGCGAGGAGACACCGATCCGCCAGGACGTGCTGCGCGGTCACTACCTCTTCGAGCAGGCGCAGTTCCGCTATCAGCCGGACGATCCGCGTATGGCGCTGCGCATTAACCGGCTGGAGATCCGCCCGGGTGAGAAAGTGGCGATCCTCGGGCGCAACGGCGCGGGCAAATCGACCCTGCTGCAGGCCATGGCGGGCGGGATGGATCTGGCAGCCGGCGAGCTGCGACTTGATAACTTCAGCCTGCCGCATCTCGACGTTGCCGACGTCCGGCGCAACGTCGGCTTTATGACCCAGAATGCGCGTCTGTTTTACGGCACCCTGCGCGAAAACATTACCCTCGGCATGCCGCGCGCTACCGACGAAGAGATCTTTGAGGCGCTGGAGCTGACCGGCGCGGCAGGCTTTGTGCAGAAGCTGCCCAAAGGGCTGGACTACCCGATCATGGAAAACGGCGTGGGGTTATCCGGCGGGCAGCGCCAGTCGATTCTGCTGGCACGAATGCTCCTGCGCGATCCGAATATCGTGCTGATGGATGAACCCACCGCGTCGCTCGACGAGCACACCGAGCGGGAATTCATCCAGCGCCTGGGCGACTGGCTCGGGCACCGCACCCTGATTGTCGCCACGCATCGCGTACCGGTGCTGGAGCTGGTGGAGCGCGTCGTGGTGTTGAAAGAGGGGATGCTGGTGATGGACGCGCCAAAAGCCCAGGCGCTGAACAACAGCCGTATGCAGCAACAGCAGCAGGCAGCAACCGGACGGGAGTGGAAAAATGAAAATCAGTCAGCGTGACGTGGCGGCAATGGACGATCTGGATAACGCCCTCGACTCCGAAAGCGGCTACACCGGCGCGCGTCGGATCGTGATCTTCTCGCTGCTGATGTTCGTGGCGCTGGGCGTCTGGGCGTGGTTTGGCATGCTGGATGAGGTGTCAACCGGCTCGGGTAAAGTGATCCCCAGCTCGCGCGAGCAGGTTTTACAGTCGCTGGACGGGGGGATCCTCACCGAGCTGAACGTCCACGAGGGGGATCAGGTGCAGGCCGGACAGGTGCTGGCGCGGCTTGATCCTACCCGTTCCGAATCAAACGTCGGCGAAAGCGCGGCGCGCTACCGGGCTTCACTGGCCTCCAGCGCCCGCCTGTACGCCGAGGTGAACGATCTCCCGCTGAAGTTTCCCCCTTCGCTGGCAAAATGGCCGGATCTGATTGCCGACGAAACGCGGCTGTACAACTCGCGCCGCGCGCAGCTGGAGGATACCCAGCGGGAGCTGCGCGCCGCGTTAGATCTCGCCAATAAAGAGCTGGCCATCACCCAGCGTCTGGTGAAAACCGGGGCCGCCAGCCACGTGGAGGTGCTGCGCCTGCAGCGGCAGAAAAGCGATCTGGAGCTGAAGCTCACCGACGTGCGCTCGCAGTATTACGTCCAGGCGCGCGAGGCGCTCTCCAAGGCCAACGCGGAGGTGGATATGGTTTCGGCCATCCTCAAGGGCCGCCAGGATTCCGTCACCCGTCTGACGGTAAAATCCCCGGTGCGCGGGATCGTCAAAAACATCAAGGTCACCACCATCGGCGGGGTGATCCCGCCCAACGGCGAGCTGATGGAAATTGTGCCGGTAGACGATCACCTGCTGATTGAAACCCGCCTGTCGCCGCGCGACATCGCCTTTATCCACCCGAACCAGGAGGCGCTGGTGAAGATCACCGCCTACGATTACGCCATTTACGGCGGGCTGCACGGGGTCGTGGAGACGATTTCTCCGGATACCATCCAGGACGAGGCCAAGCCGGAGGTGTTCTATTACCGGGTGTTTATCCGCACCAGCCAGGATTACCTGGTGAATAAGGCGGGCAGGCACTTCTCGATTGTGCCGGGGATGATTGCCACGGTGGACATTAAGACCGGCGAGAAAACGGTGCTGGATTATCTGATTAAGCCGTTTAACCGGGCGAAAGAGGCGCTGAGGGAGCGGTAGTCAATCGCCGGGTGGCGGCTTCGCCTTACCCGGCCTACATTGTAAAGCTCAGCGGGACGTGGGGAGGGCATCAGACCGCAACATCGCCCACTGCCCCGGTGTTTTACCGGTCCATGCTCTGAAAACCTCAATAAATGCGCTGACGCTGCTGTAGCCGCAGGACAGCGCAATCCACCCTACCGGCTTCCCTGCCGCCAGCCACTCCATTGCCCGCATGACGCGTGCCAGCTGCCGCCAGTTAACAAAGTTCATTCCGGTCTGGGCACTAAACCGACGATTGAACGTACGTACGCTCATCCCAGCATGAATAGCATGACTCTCGACCGTCTGGTTATCATCGACAAACTGCAGCAAATGGCTGACCACGTTCTTCATACGCGGATCCGTCGGCACGGGAAGAGAAAAGTGAGCCTGGGGCGTCAGGGCAAGCTCATCCAGCAGCAAAGTCAGCTTTCGCGGATCGTACTCACTCTCTGCACCACATAAACGGCTAAACAGAGCATGGGTCAGATCGTCGGGCTCGAACAGCGCGGGCGTATCGGGAAGCCCTGCACAGCTGGCGGGTTCAAGATAGATAGCGCAGCCTTCTATCTCACTTTCAGAAAAAGCGGCGTGCTGCTGACCTGGCGGGATCCAGCCGATGTGTTTTGCCGGTACGACCGAGCGCGCCTGCTGCGTCTCAATGACCAACAGACCCGTTGCAATGCGCCACAGCTGGCCGGTGCGATGACTATGCCACGGCGTTCGATACCCGCCGGGATGACGGAGCGTTTCAAAACTGACCATCTCATTTTGACCGAAAATCGTTATTCATCGACGCATTACAGAAACTACGTCTTCGGCTGTCAAGGATAATGGGGACTCAATCACATAAGGAGCCCGCATGAGCATTATCACGTCCCTGATAGCCGACACCGACAACGCCGCGCAGCGCGAAAAGATGGCGTGCCTGTTAACCTGCTTATTCAACGGCGATATCGGTCCTGAAGAGGTATTTACGCCCGATTACCAGCAGTTTACGGACGATCACGCGCTTGACTACCGGGGTTTTGTCCAGCATCTGAGCCACGTAAGCTCACAGATCCGCACGATCGCCTTTACCGTGGTGGAGATAGCCTGTCATGACGAACTTCTGGCTGAGCGGCATATCGTGACGGTCACGTATCCTGATGGTCGTCAGGCAGAGATCGAGGTTTACCTGTTTGCCGCGCTGCGTGAAGGGAAAATCTGGCGGATCCATGAAGTCACGCGAGCACTCAGCGGCGATGCTGCAGACCGCACGCTGGCACACGCGACAGAATAACGTCACTCCGCCGGGCGCGGTGCGGCGCTGTTATACACGCCAATATAGCGCGCAAATTTCCCAATAAACACACCGGCAAACACGCCGCCGGAGACGATCGCCAGCGCGCTCATGGCGGGCTGCTGCATCGTCTGGGGAGAGACAGCGCTCATCACGCCCAGCACATACTTGACCCCGAACGCCAGCATCATAAACGGCAGCGCGGTGTAGTCTGCCTGGCGGAAAAGGGTGCGCGGCGCCTCTGCGCGGGTGATAACCGCCTGCTTAATCAGGAAATACCCCAGCGCGGCCCCGGCGAGGATCCCCGCCGTCCACAATGCGACAGACCCGGGGGTTAACGTGCGGTAGACCACCAGATCGTAGATATCCCAGAGAAGAAAGATAGCGGGAATGATGGCAAGCCTCTCCAGCGTAACGGTAGCGGGCCTGCGGGCTTTAATGCCGCGAGAGATGAGGAAGATAAACAGCACCCACACCCAGACGGGCGTGTGGGTAACGACACCGATCAGAAATTCAAACATGGAACTCACCATGAACGATAGCGGCCCGTGCCGCCCTGAACGCGTATTGCGCATAACGGCAGGAAAGCCATTATGCGCAGCTCTTTTAGAGCGATTTTTTCAGGCGTTGAACCGCCTCTTTCAGATCTTCATCCGTTGGCGTCACAAATGACATGCGCAGCGTCGTTGGGTCTGGCTCATTGCAGTAGAAAAACTCGCCAGGCACAAATACTACGCCGTTGCTTAACGTTTTTTCAAGCCAGCGGGTGGTGTTACTACCATTATTCATCTTCGCCCACAGGAACATCCCGCCCTTCGGCTTGTGGAACGACATCACGTCGCCCAGCTCGGCCTCCAGCTCGGTTGCGAACGTCTGGTATTTCTGGCGATAGGCTTCGCGGATCATTTTAATCTGATCGGCCAGACGACCTGTTTTCAGGTATTCATACGTCATCAGCTGCGACAGCGTGCTGGTGTGCAGATCGGTGGTTTGCTTAAGGTTCACTACCGCGCGCTTCAGCCATTCCGGTACCAGCACCCAGCCTACGCGAGTCCCCGGCGCGAGAATTTTAGAGAAGGTTGAGGTATACACCACGTTCTCTTCATTGCCGATATCTTTGGCATGGGCGATTAACGGGCGGAAGACTTCATCGGTATAATTAATTTCGCTGTACGGATCGTCTTCAATAATCACGAAGTCATAGCGCTTTGATAATTCCACCAGCTGCTTACGGCGCGCTTCAGAAAGGGTTACCCCGCCAGGGTTGCCAAACGTCGGAACAATATAGACCGCTTTGATGGCTTTCTTTGCCACCAGGGCCTCAAGTTCGTCCACCTTCATACCGTCGCCGTCGGTGCCAACGGATTCAAAGTTGGCCTGCGCCAGGCCGAAGACCTGCAGCGCGGCAAGATAGGTTGGACGCTCAACCACAACGGTGTCACCCGGGTTGATTAACGCACGCGCCAGCACGTCAAGAGATTGCTGCGAGCCGGAAGTAATAACGACATCATCGGCCTTACAGGCGATACCGCGCCCCTCGCAGATGCGTTTAATTTCCTCGCGCAGTCCCGGTACGCCTTCCGTCAGGCCGTACTGGAACGCCTCGCTAAAATGCTGAGATAAGACGGCATCGGCAGCAATTTTAAGCCCTTCGTGATCGAACAGATCGGGATTAGGAATACCCCCGCCCAGCGATATCACCCCTGCCATTTTGCTATGTTTTAATAATTCACGGATGGCAGATGATTGCAGGCCCTGCGCGCTGCTGGCGAGTTTGTTTGCAGACATTCTTTGATTACCTTCTTTTTTATATTGTGCCCAATCTTAGCAGAATATGGGCGATAAATTCCGTAAGCTTAGGCAGTTGACGTAAATCCTGACGCCACAATAAATGCACCGGCCTTGGCGCGGGCGTGAACGGCTCAAGCACGCGCACCAGCCTGCCGCTTGCCAGTTCTTCCGCCACCAGCACTTCCGGTTGCAGCAACAGCCCCGCCCCGGCCCGCGCCGCCATGCGTAAGCCGTAGCCGTCGTTACATCTTAAGATCGCATCCCGCTTCCAGCGCACCTCTCCTTCCACGCCCGGCAGCCGCCACTCGTTACGTGCAGTCCACACCGTGTGCGAAAGACAGAGATGATCCACCAGATCGTCTGGCGTTTGCGGCGTGCCGTGTCGCGCTAAATAGTCCGGTGCGGCGCAGATCACCATGTTGTAGGGGCACAGATATTTCGCCACCAGATCGTCGTTGCGAACGTCACCAATGCGAATGGCCAGATCGACGCCCTCCTCCACCAGATCGACCATCCGGTTGGTGAGATCCAGCTCGATGCGTACCTCCGGGTAGCGCTGCAAAAAGGTGGCCGTCAGCGGGGCAATCACGCAGCCGCCAAACGACGTGGGTGCCGTGACGCGCAACGTTCCGGCAGGTGCAGCACGGAGCCGCTCGACTGCATTCTCAGCAATGGAGACCTGCTCCAGCACCCGCTTCGCCTCATCGAAATAGACGCGTCCGGCATCCGTCAGGCTCTGACGGCGCGTGTTACGCTCCAGCAGGCGGGTGCCGAGCTGTGCTTCCAGCAGCGCAACGTACTTGCCCACCATCACCGCCGACATCTCCAGCCGTGCCGCCGCACCGGTAAAGCTGCCGCTTTCCACCACGGCAATAAACGTCTCCATGCTGCGGAGCTTATCCATATTCCAAATCTCTGGTTAGCAATCTTCTAACTTTAGCCCAGTTTATCCGTATTTTGATTTATTAAAGAATAAAGGCTCACAACAGAAGGAGTCAGCTATGAAAATCGTCATTATTGGTGCCAGCGGTACGGTCGGTCGTGCGGTAACGGAAGAGCTGAGTCATCGCCACGAGGTCATCCGCGTCGGTCGCACGCAGGGCGACGAGCAGATGGATATCACCTCGCAGGCGAGCGTCCAGGCGCTGTTCGAGAAAATCGGCCCGGTAGATGCGATTGTGTCCGCCAGCGGCGGCCTCTACTTCGGCCCGCTCGCGACCATGAAAGACAGCGACTTTAACCAGGGGCTGCAGGATAAGTTGCTGGGGCAGGTGCGCCTGGCGCTGACCGGCCAGCACTACCTGAATGAAGGCGGCTCGATTACGTTGATAAGTGGGATCGTGGCGCACGAGCCGATTGCGCAGGGCGTGAACGCCACCACGGTGAATGCGGCGCTGGAAGGGTTTGTTCGCGCGGCAGCCTGCGAGCTGCCGCGCGGGATCCGCATCAACCTGATCAGCCCGACGGTGCTCACCGAATCGGTCGACACGTACGATGGCTTCTTCCCGGGTTTTGAAAGCGTTCCCGCCGCGACCGTGGCGCAGGCCTATCGTCGCAGCGTGGAAGGCGTGCAGACCGGGCGCGTATACAAGGTCGGCTACTGATCCTTACGGGCGGCGATCAGCACCAGCATCGGGCGCTCCGCCTCTTCGGCCAGCGCGGGCCAGGCGTCAATCTGCGCCTGCGTTGGCCCCCACTCGTTGACCTCGCTTATCGTTAATCCAGCCCTGATGAGCGCGTTAAGCGTGGTGCCCAGCGTGCGGTGGTATTTGATCACCCCGTCCGCCAGCCAGTTGCTGACGCGCTGGCCTTCGTCCTGATAATGGTTCACGCCCCAGAACCGCTCGCCGCTATCGTCGGTCAGCCAGCCCTGACGGGAGGCGCAGGTATATATTGGGTGCTCCATCGAAAAGACCAGGCTGCCGCCGGGCTTAAGCGCGCGCTGAACCTTCGCAAACAGGGTATCCAGCTCCGGCAGGTAGTGCAGCGCCAGCGAGCTGTAGACCAGATCGATACTGTTCTCGTTGAGCTTGAGTGATTCCAGATCGCTACGCTGATAGTGAATCCGTGCGTCGTCAGTCAGTTCAGCCGCGCGGGCGAGCATCTTTTCTGAGATATCGACCCCCGTGACGTGAGCCGCGCCCAGCTCACGCGCGGCGCGGCAGAACCAGCCGTAGCCGCAGCCGAGATCGACAACCGATTTGTCGGTTAAATCCGGCAGCATGGCCTTAAGCGCAGGCCACTCCGGCGCGCCGTCCAGACCCTGAACCGAGCGCGGAAGCTGGGCGTAGCCTTCGAAAAACGCCGGGTTGTCGTAGATGTTTTGTGCCATGGCAGATCCCTCTTTAAGAATGTGACTCCCAGTATAAAGCATTGCCTGCGGCCTGATGCCCTCACCCCAACCCTCTCCCACAGGGAGAGGGAGAAATGCACATCAACCCACTACGCCCCAGACCAGATTTCCCTTATGGAACGTTGCGGTACGCGGGGAAATACGCGCCACGGCTTCGGCGGAACAGGAGGCATCCACCAGCACAAAGCTGGCGTCATCCTGCGCTTTCGGCCACACGCGCTCGCCTTTGTCGTTCAGCGGCAGCACGTCGCCGGTCGCAATCCCCAGCGCGCGGGAGAGCGTCTGCTCGTTTGGGCGAATATAGAGCTGCGCATAGAGATTCGCTTTCTCCAGCATGTCCCCCAGACCGTACGGCGACCAGTGGTCGATTACGCTGTCGGTCCCCGTCATCACGAACACGCCCTTCTCGCGCAACTGCTTCAGCGGCATATGCAGGGTGCCAATCGGCACGGTAGAGGCGATGGTCACCTGCTGCGCCGCCATGCGGGTGGCGATCTCATCCACCTGCTGCTCGTTGAGCGTCGCCAGCGCGAAGGCATGGCTGATGGTCAGCTTGCCCTTCAGCTCCGGCGTTTTCTCCACGGTTTCGACCATGTAGTTCACCGCCGCCACGCCCGCCGGGCTGGTTTCGTGCAGGTGAATATCCACCCCTTTGTCGTAGTCCAGCGCAATCTGGAACATGGTATCGAGAGATTTCTCCATCGCGCCGTCAACGTTGGTTGGATCCAGCCCGCCCACGTAGTGCGCCCCGGCCTGCATCGCCTCGCGCATGAGCTTTTCAGAATTCGACAGCAGCAGCCCGTGCTGCGGGAAGGCGACGATTTCGCAGTCAAAACCCGCTTTGCGGCGCGCCAGCACAGCCTGCAGGTTTTCCAGGTTTTTCAGGCCGGAAACCGGCTCAATGTTGCAGTGGCTGCGGGCGATGGTGGAGCCTTTCGACTGGATCAGATCGATCAGCTTTTCCGCACGCTCCTGGGTGTAGGGCTGCAGCTCGGGCAGCAGCTTCTGCTCAAGGCGGATCATGTCCTGAATCGTGGTGCCCGCCGGGCGGTTCAGGGATCGCCACGGACCGCCGTAGAAGGTTTTATCCAGGTGAATGTGCATGTCGCGCATCGCCGGGAGCATCAGCTTGTTGCCCGCATCGTAGTGCGGCAGCGTGGCGTCGGCGTGGCGCTTGTTGTCGCGCAGGGCGACGATCTTCCCGTCTTTAATCTCCAGCGTTTTCAGTTCGGTGCGGGTGCTCGTCGCCACGCCGCCGTCGACGTTAAACCCGGCCTCCAGCAGCACGTTGTCGAGGTAGTAGTGTTTTGCGGTGATGCTCATCGGTTTGCCGGTCTCGCAGGTTGGCTTTGCGGAGTCAGCAGCATACGCGACGGAGCCGGTCGCGCCAAACAGCGCACAGGCGGTCACCATTTTGCCGCTCTGGCTGATAAATTCACGGCGGCTTTTGTTTTCACTCATCTTATCTTCCTTCATTCACAATATGGGTACCGGTTTCCCCGCGCAGCGCGGCGGGCAGGCAGTCCGGCGAGGTGATAATCACGCGTTTGCCGCCGTGGTGTAAGAATTCCAGCGAAGCGACGATTTTGGGCAGCATGCTTCCTGCCGGGAAGTGGCCTTCCTCCATATAACGCCTCATCTGCGCCACGTTAACGATGTCCAGCGCCTGCTGGTTTGGCTTGCCGAAGTTGACGCACACCTTTTCCACGCCGGTGGTAATCACCAGCACGTCGGCGCCAATCTCCCGCGCCAGCAGCGCGGTGGAGAGATCTTTATCAATCACCGCGTCGACGCTCTGGTAATCGCCCTGTTCGCTGCGCACCACGGGAATACCGCCGCCGCCCGCGCCGATCACCACGTATCCTTTTTGAGTGAGCGTCTTAATGGCATCCGCCTCGACAATCCGCAGCGGCTGCGGTGAAGCCACCACGCGGCGATAGCCACGGCCGGAGTCCTCAACAAAACGCCAGTCCGGGTGCGCGCGCTGCAGCTCGTCGCGCTGCGCCTCGCTGAAGAACGCACCGATAGGTTTCGTCGGGCGCGTAAAACCGGGATCGTTTTTATCCACCTCCACCTGCGTGACGACCGTAACTGCTTTTTGCTCCCCGCGCGCGGCCAGGCGGTTGTTCAGCGCCTGCTGGATCAGGTAGCCGATGCCGCCCTGGGTGTCCGCCACACAGTTTGCCAGCGGGGTCAGCGGCAGTCCTTCCCGCTCGTGGGCGATTTCGGCGCGGCGCAGATCCAGCCCCACCTGAGGGCCGTTGCCGTGGGTGAGCACGATGTCATAGTCGGAGGCCAGCATTTCCAGCACCGACTCTGCCACCGCTTTCACCGCCTGCGCCTGATGTTCAACCGACTGGCTGGCGTTGTCTTTGATAATGCTGTTACCGCCAATGGCGACAACCATAAGCTCTTTCATACGTGCTCCTTCGCAACGGTACCCGGCGCAGCGTTCGCCGCTTCGCGGCTATCCAGCACATGCTTCACCACAAACATGCCGCCCATCATCAGATACGCGGTGACGAACATCAGCGAGCTGCCTTCGGCAAAGCCCACGACCGGGGCGTGGATCACCCCAAACAGCGCCAGCAGCGCCCCACACGCAGCGGCCACGGCGCCGCGCAGCGGTTTGTTGATGATGGCGAAAATGGCGATACAGCCCCACAGCATGCTGGCGAGCGGTGCCCCGTTCCCCAGATGGACTAATCCTTCGTAGTAGATCCCTTTGCTGTGCAGCACGTCGGTACCGATCTTCGCCGCGCTGGTGCCCGCCGCACCCATCACGCTGTTCATCATGGTCAGCGCCCAGTTGGCGATCCACGGGAACAGACAGATGAAGATCACGGGTACCTCCACCTTTGGCGTTTCCCTTACCACCTGATTGGCGGTGACCACGCCGATAAACACCAGAATCGGCACGATGGCGGTCATCGGAATGATGGCGAGCATAAACGCCCCCAGCCCGAACAGCGGCACGATGAACATGGTCACGCCGGAGGCCAGCGTGTAGCCGATGCTCGCCCCCATCGCTTTCCAGCCGGGATGGCCGACGTAGACCGTCACCGGGAACGGGTTCCCCATCAGGCAACCGAGCATGGAGGCCAGACCGTTCGCCAGCATGACTTTACGCGTCGGATATTCATCCCCCGCCGCGTGGGCGCTTTCGATGTTTTCCAGGTCAAAGATGTAGTTCGCCAGCCCCAGCGGCACGGCAGAGGCAAGATACGGCAGCGCGTGCGGCAGGCCCTGCAGGAAGCCCTCCACGTGCATCTGCGGCGGGTTAAAGCCGAAGGATGACATGGACGCTTTAATCGCTTCCGGGCTTTGCAGGCCGGAGATCCACGCCAGTGCGGTACCGGCTATCAGCAGCAGCAGGCCGGTCGGGATGCGGGCGAAAATCGGCTTTTTGCCAAACCAGTTAATGAAAATCAGCAGCAGCACGATAAACGACACTGTCGGCGCTTCGAACGCCTGCAGCATCGGGTTCATCGCCAGCAGCAGTAGACCCAAACCGGACAGGCACGACAGCAGCACGGTGCGCGGGATCATCTTGCGGATGGTTTCCCCTAAAAACGAGCCGCCCGCGAGGATCATCGCCTCAACAAAGCACCACACCAGGCCAATCTGGATGGCAAACTCCGCATCACCGGTCTGCTGATAAACCGGCATCAGCACCAGGAAGGTCACGGTAAAAATTGACGGCGCGCTCGGGCCGGACGGCAGCGCGGTGACGTCCGTTCGTCCGGTGGCGCGCGCCATCTGCATGCCGAACCAGGCATAGCAAATACTCGCGGTCAGCACCGCCAGCCCGAAGGCCGGCGCGATGCGTCCATAAACAATCTCCTTCGGGATGCCGACGACAAAAATGAGCAGCCCCATCATGGTCAGCAAATTGGTCAGGTTGTTGGTCATCAACCCGAAATACGCCGCCCAGTCACCTCTTTTCCACTCCAGCTTCATGTTTTTCATGGATGCTTGCCTTATAAAAAGTAGCGATCGCGGAAGGTCAACAGCGCCTTTTCAAAACAGCTAAACGGCGGGTGAACGATGCCCGCCCCAATCATGCCGATGCCCGCGTCTTTGTGGGCAATGGCGGTGTTAATCACCGGCAGAATGCCGCTGCCCGCGACTCTGGTGATGTCGATAGCGGTCGGAACCCCCATAAACGAGAGCAGCGGAATGGTGACGTTCGGGTTTTCGCCGAGGGTGATTTCGCGCATCTGGCGGGAGAAGTCGATAGCTTCCTCCACCGTGCCGCCCACCAGCGCAACGATTGCCGGGGCCGTCGCCATCGCAAAACCGCCGATGCCGTAGGTTTCGGTGATGGCGCTGTCGCCGATATCCAGCCCGGAGTCTTCCGGCTTATAGCCCGCGAACATCGGGCCGATCACCTGCTGCGCCGGGCCGGTGAACCACTGCCCCGGCAGGCCGGAAATGCGCAGGCCAAACTCGTAGCCGTTGCGCGCCATGGTAGTGACCACGGTGCTGTACTCAATCCCGTGAGCGGCGTCCAGCGCGGCCTTACACATCGCCATCCACGTCGGGCCGGAGAAGTAGTCGCTGCTGGCGACAAACTCAAATACCTCGCGCTGCTGCGCCACCGGATAGCCCGCCTGAATCAGCCCCGGCGTCAGCGCCTGGATCAGCAGCGTGGTGCCCGCGTTGTTGCGGTTGTGGCACTCGTCGCCCATGTGCAGCGCCTGGGCCAGCATCAGGCGCAGGTCGATTTCGCCGATAATCTTCATCGCATCGCGCAGCATCGGGCCAAGCACGTCGCGCATCCAGTTCAGGCGGTCGATCACGCTCTGGTCGTTGGCCCCCATGCGCAGGATCTTCGCCATCTGCTCGCTGAGGTTGGTGAAGGCGCGGTTGCCGTAGGTTTTGTTCTCAACGATGTGCATAAACATCGACGCGGAGGTGACGCCCGCCATCGAGCCCACGCAGTCGTGCTCGTGGCACGGCGAGAACGTAATATCCCCGGAGGCGGCAAGCCGTGCCGCGTCGTCCAGATCTTTCGCCAGCCCTTCAAACACCAGCGCCCCGGTGACCGCGCCCTTCATCGCGCCGCACATGTTTTCCCAGGAGACAGGCGGACCGGCGTGCAGAATGGTGGTGCGGGTCATCCCCGGCACAACGTTAATCGCCTGGTCATAGCCCACCAGCACCGGATGGGACTGAATAATGCGCTCAAGCGCAAGCTTGTTGGCGGCGGCGATCTTCTCCGCCAGCGGTTTTTCCGCCAGCTGGTCGAGCGCCTCAACGACCTGCATATTGCCCTGCCCCGGCGGCGTCCAGTCGAGCTGGGTGACGGGTACGTGCTGTTTTTTAAGATCGTCGCTGAACATCGCGATGCCGACGTTGATGACGTTCAGCGGCTGGTTGAATAAGGTGGTCATTATGCGTTCTCCCCTTTGCAGACAAATTCGCGTGCCAGTAATCCGGTGTTGGTGCTGCTGCTGGCCCAGATGACGCCTGCGTCGGTCAGCAGCTGGCACTGCTGCGCCAGCGACTGCGGATCCTGGTCGGTACCCAACACGTAGCCGAGGATTTCCAGCGGACGGTTATCGGCTTTCGCGATGGCCTGCGCCTCCTTAATGGCGTCGAGCATCACGCCGACCGGATCCTCGTGCGCGCCGAAGCCCAGCACGAAGTCCATCACGATAACGCCGACTTCCGGGTCGCGGGCCTCCTGCAGTAGGCGGCCGATGCGGTTGGTCGGGTCGATCATCGGGTGCGGCTTGCCGTTGGTGAAGTCGTCGTCGCCAAAGTCGAGGAAGGTATGGGCTTTACTGACGCTGACGTCCTGCAGGCGTTTAGCGGGATCCGGCTGGATATTGCTGTAGACGTCGTCGAATTTCGCTAGCGCCGCGAACATCGCCTCGTCGCACAGGGTGCCGCCGCAGAACAGGCCGCGAATGTACTTCTGCTGCGGAGTCAGGCGGGCGCGCACCTCTTCAATCAAAGGCCAGTTGAGCGGATGCAGATCAAGGGACTCTTTTTTGATGCCGGTGAGCAGGACCGCCTTCAGGGCTGCCTCTTTGGTGCCGCGCGCAAACTGCAGGCCGTCCTCATCGGCGGGCGGTTCGCTGCGCCCGAGGAAGCAAACAACCACCGGCTTGCGGCAGGCGCGGGCGCGGGCCAGCACCTTTTCTGCCACGGCAGGCGCCGCTGGTTTGGAGATCAGCGCAATCACCTCTGTGCCCTCGTCGGCTTCCAGCATGTCGATGGCGTCGAGCATCATCAGACCGCCAATTTTCTCGCTGAGATCGCGCCCGCCGGTGCCAATCAGCTGCGATACGCCGCCGCCGAATTCGTGAATGCGCACGCTCAACTCCTGGCTGCCGGTGCCGGATGCGCCGACGATGCCAATCGAGCCGCGGCGCACCGCGTTAGCAAAGCACAGCCCCGCGCCGTTGATGATGGCGGTGCCACAGTCCGGCCCCATCATCAGCAGCCCTTTCTGGTGCGCCAGCTGCTTCAGCGCCAGCTCGTCGTTGAGCGACACGTTATCGGAGAAGAGCATTACGTTGAGATCGTTTTCCAGCGCCTGACGCGCCTCGCGGGCGGCGAAGGTGCCGTTGACGGAAATCACCGCAAGGTTGCTGTCCGGGCGATGGGTTTTGGCACTGGCAATCGTCGCGTAGCGAGCTTCATGGGAACCTGCGCTCTCTTTACGCGTGAACAGCGCTTCAATAGCGGCCAGCGTTTCATCATTCGCCGCGTCGCCTTTAATCACGATCATCAGGTCGCCGTTTTTGGCTTCCGCTAATTCCGGCGTTAATAGCCCGAGGTTTTTTAATACGCCTTTATTCATCTCCGTCGCCATGGCCACAAACGCCTGGTCGACGCCCGGCAATTTATTGGCTTTGGTGGAAACGGACATTAATGACACCGAATCAAAATACGTATTCTTTTTTATAACGATTTTGGTTGGCATTGTTTTCTCCTGAATACGGATAAAAGGGGGCCGCCGTCGTGCAAAATGCACGTCGGTAAAAATACTTTTGAATTAACGGCCAGCCGGAAATGGCTGGCCGATTGCTTTACGCGCCCGCCGCCAGCAGCAGGTCGGCAATCTCAGTGAAGCCTTTCTCCCGTGCCAGCCCGAGCGGGGTTTTGCCGTATTTGTCGGTCATGTGCGGGTTCGCGCCGTGATCCAGCAGCAGCTTCACGATCGCCTGCTGCTTTGCGCCGCCGTCGTTTAGGACGATGGCTTCCAGCAGCGGCGTCCAGCCAACAAAGTTGGTGTGGTTGACGTTGATATCGGTTTTTTCCAGCAGCTCGCGTACGATCTCCACGTGCCCTTTTTCACTGGCTGGCGTAATGCCCACGCCGCCAAAGCGCGTCAGGCGGTCGAGATCCGGGTTCGCGGGCAATACCAGCCGCAGGAGAGTTAAATCATTCGTCAGGCAGCTAATGAGGAAAGGGTTAAAGCAGGTCTGGTCCTGTTTATCAATATCCGCTCCGGCGGCAATTAATAACTCTACGCAGGCATAATGTTTTTTCAGGCTGGCAATAATAACGGCGGTTCTTTTCTGGCGGTTGGTGGCGTTAATATCCACGCCTTTCTCCAGACAAGCTTTTAGCGCATCGCTATTGCCCTCCTCTGCCGCCAGCAGAAATTCAGTAACGAGTTCAGTTGCAGACATATTCAGACTCCTGATGTTTTTATTTCTGTTGACCTGAGAATAGCAACAGCCTGGTCATAAAAGAATCCGCTTAAAAATGATTCATCGACAGTCAATTCATTGTTGAGTTAAATTCAACAAACCGGTCAAAACGTGCGTCTGTGCAACCTTTTTCTTATGTTTATCCGCTTTTTAGCGCTCGAGACTGCATTATGCTTATGCCTGATGAAGCCTTACGCACCAGGGCTTTAAGCAAAGATCCAGAACTGTGATCGGCTTCAAATGCGTTGTAACAACGCTGTTAAAATATGTTCAAAACTGATGGCTGAAGGGAGTGAGATATGAATTCCATCTTTACCGAAGAGAACCTGCTGGCCTTTACTACCGCCGCACGCTTCGGCAGCTTCAGCAAAGCCGCCGCCGAGCTGGGCGTCACCACGTCCGCCATCAGCTACACCATTAAGCGCATGGAGACCGGGCTGGACGTGGTGCTGTTTGTGCGTAACACGCGCAGCATTGAGCTGACCGAGTCCGGCTTTTACTTTTACCGTAAGGCCACCGACCTGCTTAACGACTTTCACGCCATCAAGCGCGGGATTGATACCATCTCACAGGGCATCGAGGCGCGGGTGCGCATCTGTATTAACCAGCTGTTGTATACGCCGCGCCATACCGCGCGGCTTCTGCAGGTGCTGAAAAAGCAGTTTCCCACCTGTCAGATCACCGTAACCACGGAGGTCTATAACGGGGTGTGGGACTCCATCATCAACAACCAGGCCAATATCGCCATCGGCGCACCGGACACACTGCTCGACGGCGGCGGGATTGACTACACCGAGATCGGCGCCATCCGCTGGGTCTTTGCCATCGCGCCGGAACACCCGCTGGCCTTCGTCCCGGAACCGATAGCGGAGAGCCAGCTGCGCCTGTACCCCAACATCATGGTGGAAGATACTGCGCATACCATTAACAAGAAGGTAGGCTGGCTGCTGCACGGACAGGAAGCCATTCTGGTGCCGGACTTTAATACCAAATGCCAGTGTCAGATCCTGGGCGAAGGGATAGGTTTTTTACCGGAGTATATGGCGCGGGAAGCGGTGGAAGACGGGCTGCTGGTGACGCGGCGTATCAATAACCCGCGTCAGGACTCGCGCATGCTGCTCGCCACGCAGCATGCCGCGACCGGCCAGGTCACGCGCTGGATCAAACAGCAGTTTGGCCCCCAGGGCGTGCTGACCGGGATCTACAGCGACTTACTCTGGCGCGCTTAGTTCTTACTCTGAACCCAAAAGGCATGGATAAGACCCGGGATGTAACCCAGCAGCGTCAGAATAATGTTGATAATAAACGCCCAGCCGAAACCTTTGCCCAACAGCACGCCCAGCGGCGGCAACAGGATGGTAAAAATAATACGCCAAAAACCCATATCAAAACTCCGTGCAAGCTAATCCATTGAAAATAATAAAGAGAACTATCTCTAAGAATAGCCAGTTTACCTGTCTGCGCCAGTTCTCTCCCCTGCGTTTACCCTCTTTTACGCTTTTGACGCTGGCGTAATGCGTACAATTACTTTAGCATTACCTTAATTAAGTAAATGCTAAACTATAATGACCGAACTCGAACAGCTTCAGGCCAGCGCAGAGCAGGCCGCAAACCTTTTAAAAGCGATGAGCAACCCGCGTCGGCTGCTAATCCTCTGCACCCTGTGCGGCGCCCCCGGCACCAGCGCGGGGGAACTGGCCCGCGCGACGGGGCTAAGTCCTTCCGCCACGTCGCAGCATCTGGCGCGCATGCGTGAGGAAGGTCTTATCGACAGCACCCGCGACGCGCAGCGCATTCTCTATTTCATTAAAAACGATGCGGTGCATCAGCTCATCAGCACCCTGAAAACCCTTTATTGCCCGTAAGGAGCCGCCATGTCACTTCCCCTTATTTCACCGCGCGAGGCCAGCGCCCGCATCGCTGAAGGCGCAAAACTGATTGATATTCGTGATGCCGACGAGTACGCCCGCGAGCATATTCCCGCCGCGCAGTCCGTGCCGCTGGATACCTTACCCGGCGGTCTTAACGCTCAGGCGAGGGATACGGTGATTTTTCACTGCCAGTCTGGTGCCCGCACCTCAGGCAATGCCGACCGCCTTGCGCAGGCCGCCGCGCCCGCTCAGGCATTTGTGGTCGAAGGGGGCATTCAGGGCTGGAAGCAGGCCGGGCTGCCGACCGTCGAAGACAAATCCCAGCCGCTGCCGCTGATGCGTCAGGTGCAAATTGCTGCCGGGCTGTTGATACTCTGTGGCGTAGTGCTGGGCTATAGCGTCTCCAGCGGCTTTTTCCTGCTCAGCGGTTTTGTCGGAGCCGGGCTGCTTTTCGCCGGTGTGACGGGCTTTTGCGGTATGGCGCGACTGCTCAGGGTAATGCCCTGGAACCGGCGTACCTCATAAGCAGTAATCGGTGAAATACGCTGTACCCGGCGTCAGGCGTGGGATAAGGTGAAGATCGCTAAAACGATGAGGAGGTAATATGTTTTCTGTCGGTGATTATGTGCAACCGCGTAAAGGCGGCCCGAAACTGAAAGTGCTCGAAGTGAACGGTGACAGCATTGTGGCGGTTCAGGCCAGCAATGAGCAAGGCGAGAAATATACTCTGAAAGCTGCCGATGTGGCGCCGTATAACGAAGAAGGCGATTTCGGCGTCTGCTGAACAGCCAGCCGGGCGGCGTGTACCGCCCGGCTCACCTGTCAGATCAGAAAATCATCCAGCGATTTACCGTTTGCCAGCGCGTTGGCAATAGGCTTTGGCGTGCGGCCCTGGCCGGTCCACGTTTTCTCTTCACCGTTCTGGTCAATAAAACGATATTTTGCTTCACGCGGCTTGCGCTTTTTCGCTGGATTACCCGTCAGTGCCCTTTCAGAGCCCAGAAGGTCAGTCGGTGAAATACCATCGGCTTTCATCAGTTCCAGCAGGGCATTAATTTTTTCCTGCTGTTCAGCACGCTGCTGCTCTAATTCCGCCAGCTCACTCCGTTTCTCTTCAGTAACGACCCTGACCTTTTCCAGCGTTTCCTCAAGCACGTCCAGGGATAATTCACGCGCCATGGCACGCAGAGTTCGGATATTATTAAGATTCTGTAACGTCGAAGACATATTATTTGAAAACCTTCTCTTTAGGGTAAATAGATAAATCGTCGACAGAATAATTCATTTCCGCTGAAATATCTACCCGTGGGGGCGCCCTGCCTGTAGGGTAAATATGTTTAAATATCACTGCGAATATTATCTTATAACGCCTGCGGGATATGCATGGATTCAATCATCGCATCAATATAAATGGTCAACTTTAATCAAAATTTCAGCATTCTACGCCTCGCACAAGAGGAACGATTCTCCCCCTGGCGCCATAAACACCAACCATCTGATTTACCTGAAAAAACAGCCAATCGAGACAGATTATAACGAACCGGATAAAAAACAATCACTTTTAGAGAATTTTGTGGACAAAAGGCGATTAAATAAAAATTAATCACTAGTTGTTAGTTCAAACGCAGAGATATACGCTATACACGTCAAGCAAACCAAC
The DNA here is from genome assembly GCF_041365315.1 of Enterobacter cloacae complex sp. 2015409. Lineage (NCBI taxonomy): Bacteria > Pseudomonadati > Pseudomonadota > Gammaproteobacteria > Enterobacterales > Enterobacteriaceae > Enterobacter > Enterobacter cloacae complex sp. 2015409. The sequence goes on from NZ_JBFTVM010000004.1 coordinate 109,696, forward strand.
CTAAAGCACTAATCGCTTCAGGAAAATCGTTTCTTTTGTGTTCTTCTCAAGGAGTTCAGACATGTTCTCACCGCAATCACGCCTTCGCCATGCCGTGGCGGATACTTTCGCGATGGTTGTCTACTGTTCCGTTGTGAACATGCTGATCGAAATATTCCTCTCCGGAATGTCCTTCGAGCAGTCACTTTCTTCTCGTCTGGTGGCGATCCCGGTCAATATAATTATTGCATGGCCTTACGGCTTATACCGCGATGCCGTCATGCGTTTTGCGCGTCGTATCAGCCCCGCAGGCTGGGTGAAAAACCTGGCGGACGTTCTGGCCTATGTGACGTTCCAGTCGCCGGTTTATGTGGCCATTCTGCTGACAGTGGGTGCAGACTGGCACCAGATCGCTGCGGCGGTCAGTTCGAATATTGTGATTTCAATGCTGATGGGTGCGGTATACGGCTATTTCCTCGACTACTGCCGCCGCCTGTTTAAGGTCAGCCAGTACAGTCAGGCAAAAGCGTGATGTGAAGCGACTGGCGCACGCCAGTCGCGAATTTACTGTACGTCGCCAAACAGTCCCTTCAAAAACCGCTCCAGCGCCATGCGTGAGCTGAAGCCATGCGGAATACCATAATGCTCATGCCGTTCACCGCCCAAATAGAGCGGAAATTGCTGATAGTGATCGCAGGTTTTAATATCCGAGGCAGGCTCAGCAAATGACAGACTTCTGTCTTTCAGCGTCGGGTGAATAATGAGAGCGGTACGTCCCATTCTTGCTTCACGATTAACGTAAACATAATTATCGCCGCGGCGATATCCATACGCTTTTGGTGTCACCTCATCCATGGTGAATCCCTCTTTTTCAAGAACGCGCGCCACCTCATCAGGTCGTAAATACATATCTTTTCCTCGTTATCTTTTCCTGCCCGGCAACCTTACAGTATTCAGCATTAGCAGGGCTTTCAGAATAATCCATAAACTGCCGGATAACGCGTGATGCGCTTCAGATATTAAATTTCTGAACTAAACTGAACGGGAACACAAAATTACGGAGGATCGTATGTTTAACAGACCGAACCGAAACGATATTAATGACGACGCTCAGGATATTCGTAATGATGTCAGCCAATTAGCGGACACGCTCGAAGAGGTGCTGAAGTCCTGGGGAAGTGACGCGAAGGACGAAGCGGATGCCGCAAAACGTAAGGCTCAGTCTCTGCTCCGTGAAACCCGCGCACGCTTAAACGGCCGCACGCGTACGACACAGGCTGCCTGCGATGCGGTCAGCTGCGCAACGACCTTCGTGCGCGAGAAACCGCTCTGTACGCTCGGCACGGTAGCGGCCGTCGGTATCTTTGTGGGCGCTCTGCTTAGCCTGCGTAAATAACCCGCTCACGCACCGTTATCTGCCTCGGTGGTCAGTGGCTGCCGGGGCTTTTCTTTGCCTTCTCGCCTGTAAAACCCGTATAGCCTGCCCTGCCCCGCTGTGCTCATCATCGGGACAACATCAATCTAAATTTCCCATATCTTGTATGGTTGAAACTTAAGACAACTACATATAGTATTCCTTTTAGCAAGACACACACAACCTGACGCGATGACTCGCGCCGTTCTCTCATTTTAAATGGAAATACGAATCATGAGCATTATTATTTACACTCGTAACGATTGTGTTCAGTGCCACGCAACCAAACGGGCAATGGAAAGCCGCGGCGTGGCGTTTGAGATGGTGAATATTGACCAGCAGCCCGAGGCCGCCGATACCCTTCGCGCGCAGGGTTTCCGTCAGCTTCCGGTGGTGGTGGCCGGGGAGACCAGCTGGTCTGGCTTCCGCCCGGACATGATCAACCGCATCGCCGCACAGGCCGCACGGGCATGAGCAGACTGGTGTTCTTCTCCAGCAGCTCGGAAAACACGCTCCGCTTTATTGAGCGCGTCGGGCTGCCTGCGGTGCGCATTCCCCTTAACGAGCGGGAGCGGATCCGGGTAGAGGAACCTTACATTCTGGTGGTGCCCAGCTATGGCGGAGGCGGTACGGCGGGCGCTGTGCCTCGCCAGGTGATCCGCTTTCTGAACGATCCCCATAACCGGGAGCTGATCCGCGGCGTCATTGCGGCGGGGAATCGCAATTTCGGCGATGCCTTTGGCCGCGCCGGAGATGTCATCTCTCAAAAGTGCGGCGTGCCGTATCTCTATCGCTTTGAGCTGATGGGGACGCAGCAGGACGTCGAAAACGTGCGTAAAGGAGTGAACGAATTTTGGCAACGACAACCGCAGAACGGGTAATGCAGGCGACGCCGGATTACCACGCATTAAACGCCATGCTTAACCTCTATGACCGGGAGGGACGCATTCAGTTTAATAAAGACCGTGAGGCGGTGGATGCCTTTTTTGCCGCCCACGTGCGGCCCAACAGCGTGACTTTTGCAAGCCAGAATGAACGTCTCGACTATCTGGTTAACGAGGGCTACTACGACGCGCGCGTCCTCACCCGCTATGAACGCGCCTTCGTCGTGAAGCTGTTTGAACGCGCCCATGCCAGCGGCTTTCGTTTCCAGACGTTCCTTGGCGCGTGGAAATACTACACCAGCTATACCCTGAAGACCTTCGACGGTAAACGCTACTTAGAAAGCTTTGAAGACCGCGTGGTGATGGTCGCGCTGACCCTGGCGCAGGGTAATGAAGCGCTGGCGGAGCAGCTCACCGACGAGATCCTCTCCGGACGCTTCCAGCCCGCCACGCCAACCTTCCTCAACTGCGGCAAGGCCCAGCGCGGTGAGCTGGTCTCCTGCTTCCTGCTGCGCATCGAAGACAATATGGAGTCGATTGGCCGCGCGGTGAACTCGGCGCTGCAGCTTTCCAAACGCGGCGGCGGCGTGGCGTTTCTGCTCTCTAACCTGCGTGAAGCGGGCGCGCCGATCAAGCGCATCGAAAACCAGTCCTCCGGCGTGATCCCGGTGATGAAGATGCTGGAAGATGCGTTCTCCTATGCCAACCAGCTTGGCGCGCGCCAGGGCGCGGGCGCGGTTTACCTGCACGCGCACCATCCGGACATTCTGCGTTTTCTCGATACCAAACGCGAAAACGCCGACGAAAAAATCCGCATCAAAACCCTGTCGCTGGGGGTGGTGATCCCGGATATCACCTTTAAGCTCGCCAAAGAGAATGCCGAGATGGCGCTCTTCTCGCCGTATGACATCGAGCGAATTTACGGCAAGGCCTTTGGCGACGTGGCCATCAGCGAGCTCTACGACGAACTGGTGGCCGACGATCGCATTCGCAAAAAAACCATCAACGCCCGCGATTTCTTCCAGACGCTTGCCGAAATTCAGTTTGAGTCCGGCTATCCGTACATCATGTTTGAGGATACGGTGAACCGCGCGAACCCGATTGCCGGGCGCATCAACATGAGCAACCTGTGCTCGGAGATTTTGCAGGTCAATAGCGCGTCAGCCTACGACGAAAACCTGGACTACGCAGAGATCGGCAAAGACATCTCCTGCAACCTCGGGTCGCTGAATATCGCCCACACCATGGATTCACCCGACTTTGGCCGCACGATAGAAACCGCCATTCGCGGGCTGACGGCGGTGTCGGACATGAGCCACATCCGCAGCGTGCCGTCTATTGAAGCGGGCAACGCCGCGTCGCACGCCATCGGGCTGGGGCAGATGAACCTCCACGGCTATCTGGCGAGGGAAGGCATCGCCTACGGCAGTCCGGAAGGACTGGACTTCACCAACCTCTATTTTTACACCGTCACCTGGCACGCGCTGCACACCTCAATGATGCTGGCGCGCGAGCGCGACCAGCGCTTCGCGGGCTTTGAGCAGTCCCGCTACGCCAGCGGGGAATATTTCAGCCAGTATCTGGAAGGCGACTGGCAGCCGAAAACCGAAAAAGTGCGCGAACTGTTTGCTCGCGCGGGGTTTACCCTCCCGACGCGTGAGATGTGGCAGCAGCTGCGTGACGACGTGATGCGCTACGGCATCTACAACCAGAACCTGCAGGCGGTGCCGCCAACCGGTTCGATCTCCTATATCAATCACGCCACCTCGAGCATTCACCCGATCGTATCGAAAATTGAAATTCGCAAAGAAGGCAAAACCGGGCGCGTTTACTACCCTGCCCCGTTTATGACCAATGAGAACCTGGCGCTCTATCAGGACGCGTATGAGATCGGGCCGGAAAAAATCATCGATACCTACGCGGAGGCGACAAAACACGTGGATCAGGGGCTGTCGCTGACGCTGTTCTTCCCGGATACCGCCACCACGCGGGATATCAACAGAGCGCAGATCTACGCCTGGAAGAAAGGCATCAAAACGCTCTACTACATTCGCCTGCGCCAGCTCGCGCTGGAAGGCACCGAAATTGAAGGCTGCGTGTCCTGCGCGCTGTAAGGAGAAAGGATGAAACTGTCACGCGTGAGTGCCGTTAACTGGAACAAAATCCAGGACGACAAAGACCTGGAGGTGTGGAACCGCCTGACCAGCAACTTCTGGCTGCCGGAAAAGGTCCCGCTCTCCAACGATATTCCGGCCTGGCAAACGCTGAGCCACGCCGAGCAGCAGCTGACGATCCGCGTTTTTACCGGCCTGACGCTGCTCGACACCATTCAAAATACCGTCGGCGCACCGGCGCTGATGAGTGACGCGCTGACGCCGCACGAAGAGGCGGTAATGTCGAACATCAGCTTTATGGAGGCGGTGCACGCCCGCTCCTACAGCTCGATTTTCTCCACCTTGTGCCAGACCAAAGACGTCGACGCTGCCTATGCCTGGAGTGAAGCGAGCGAGTCATTGCAGAGAAAAGCGGAGCTGGTGCTGACGTATTATCGGGCCGACGAGCCGCTGAAGAAGAAGATCGCCAGCGTGTTTCTGGAATCGTTCCTCTTCTATTCCGGGTTCTGGCTGCCCATGTACTGGTCGAGCCGGGGCAAGCTCACCAACACCGCCGATTTGATTCGGCTCATCATTCGTGATGAAGCGGTGCACGGGTATTACATCGGCTATAAGTATCAGAAAGGGCTGGAGAAAGTCAGCGAGGCAAAGCGCGAGGAGCTTAAAGGCTTTGCGCTCGATTTGCTGATGGATCTGTACGACAACGAGCTGAGCTATACCGAGGAACTGTACGCCGGCACCGGCTGGGAGGAAGACGTGAAGGCCTTCCTCTGCTACAACGCCAATAAGGCGCTGATGAACCTGGGATACGACGCACTTTTCCCACCGGAGATGGCGGAGGTGAACCCGGCGATTCTGTCCGCGCTGTCGCCCAACGCCGACGAAAACCACGATTTCTTCTCCGGGTCGGGTTCGTCGTACGTGATGGGCAAAGCGGTGGAAACCGAGGATGAAGACTGGGATTTTTAATGAACGTTAACGTTCGTTAATTTAATATAAACCCAACAATTTCCTCTCTAATATTTACAAAGCAACTACACTGTCATTTCCGAGTCATATTCGCCTGAATCATTCCGATCCAGGCGAAATTCCCCGATGCAGCAGCAAAAAATTGAGAAAAATTCAAAACGCTCTCAGCCCTTTATTCATGGGAAATTCAGCCGTTTCGCTTCCCTGAAAATTCACGTCATAAGCAAACCCAGGGTTGTCTCAGATTCTCAGTATGTTAGGGTTATGCCCGTTAACAATTTACCATGGTAATCATATCGACATAAACAAATAACAGGACACTCTCTATTGCATGGCAATTAAATTAGAAGTGAAAAATCTTTATAAAGTATTTGGCGAGCATCCGCAGCGCGCATTCAAATATATTGAAAAAGGCCTTACGAAAGAGCAAATTCTGGAAAAAACCGGGCTATCGCTTGGCGTTAAAGACGCCAGTCTGGCCATTGAAGAAGGCGAGATTTTTGTCATCATGGGATTATCCGGTTCGGGTAAATCCACTATGGTTCGCCTTCTCAATCGCCTGATTGAACCCACCCGCGGACAGGTGCTGATTGACGGCGTGGATATCGCCAGAATATCAGACGCTGAGCTTCGCGAGGTGCGCAGAAAGAAGATCGCAATGGTGTTCCAGTCATTCGCGCTAATGCCGCACATGACGGTACTGGATAATACCGCCTTCGGCATGGAATTAGCCGGCACGCCGGCTCAGGAACGTCAGGAAAAAGCCCTTGATGCATTGCGTCAGGTCGGGCTGGAAAATTATGCGCATGCGTACCCGGATGAACTTTCCGGCGGTATGCGTCAGCGCGTGGGATTAGCCCGCGCATTAGCCATTAATCCAGATATTTTATTAATGGATGAAGCCTTCTCCGCCCTCGATCCGTTAATTCGCACCGAGATGCAGGATGAACTGGTAAAATTACAGGCTAAACATCAGCGAACGATTGTCTTTATTTCCCACGATCTGGATGAAGCCATGCGTATTGGCGACCGTATTGCCATTATGCAAAACGGTGAAGTTGTGCAGGTCGGCACGCCGGATGAAATACTCAATAATCCGGCGAACGATTATGTCCGTACCTTCTTCCGCGGCGTGGATATTAGCCAGGTCTTTAGCGCCAAAGATATTGCCCGTCGAACGCCAAACGGCATTATTCGTAAAACCCCAGGCTTCGGCCCGCGCTCGGCGCTTAAGCTGCTGCAGGACGAAGACCGTGAATACGGTTATCTGGTTGAACGCGGCAATAAATTTGTCGGCGTTGTCTCCATCGACTCTCTGAAAACCGCGCTCAGCGAAAACCAGGGGATCGATGCGGCGTTGATTGACGCTCCGCTTGCCGTGGACGCCGAAACGCCGCTCAGCGAGTTGCTCTCTCACGTGGGTCAGGCGCCGTGCGCCGTGCCGGTCGTGGGCGAGGAACAACAGTACGTCGGCATCATCTCAAAACGGATGCTGCTGCAGGCTTTAGATCGCGAGGGGGCAAACAATGGCTGATCAATCAAACCCGTGGGGCACCACTGAAGCAGCGGACAGCGCTGCGCAATCCGCCGACGCGTGGGGTTCCACGCCAGCCCCCGCCGACGGCGGCGGCGCGGCAGACTGGCTCAATAGCGCACCCGCGCCTGCGCCAGAACACTTCAACATCATGGATCCGTTCCATAAAACGCTGATCCCGCTGGACAGCTGGGTGACGGAGGGGATCGACTGGGTGGTCACGCACTTCCGTCCGGTTTTCCAGGGGATCCGCATCCCGGTGGATTACATCCTGAACGGCTTCCAGCAGCTGATGCTGGGCATGCCGGCACCGGTGGCGATTATCCTGTTCTCCCTGATCGCCTGGCAGTTTGGCAGCGCCGGCATGGGTGTCGCCACGCTGATTTCGCTGATTGCCATCGGCGCGATTGGGGCCTGGTCGCAGGCGATGATCACCCTGGCGCTTGTGCTGACCGCCCTGCTCTTTTGCATTGTCATCGGCCTGCCGATGGGGATCTGGCTGGCGCGCAGCCCGCGGGCAGCGAAGATTATCCGTCCGCTGCTGGATGCAATGCAGACCACCCCGGCCTTCGTCTATCTGGTGCCGATTGTGATGCTGTTCGGCATCGGCAACGTGCCGGGCGTGGTGGTCACCATTATCTTTGCCCTGCCGCCGATTATTCGTCTGACCATTCTCGGGATCAACCAGGTGCCTGCGGACCTGATCGAAGCGTCACGCTCGTTCGGTGCCAGCCCGCGCCAGATGCTGTTTAAGGTTCAGCTCCCGCTGGCCATGCCGACCATCATGGCGGGCGTTAACCAGACGCTGATGCTGGCACTCTCGATGGTGGTGATTGCCTCGATGATCGCTGTTGGCGGACTGGGCCAGATGGTGCTGCGCGGCATTGGCCGTCTCGACATGGGGCTGGCCACCGTCGGCGGCGTCGGGATCGTGATCCTCGCCATTATTCTTGACCGCCTGACTCAGGCCGTCGGTCGTGATTCACGCAGTCGCGGCAACCGTCGCTGGTATACCACCGGCCCGGTCGGGTTACTCACCCGCCCTTTCACGAAATCAAAATAAGGAACAACGATGCGACATAACGTCCTTTTTGCCACAGCGTTTGCCACCCTTGTCTCCACCAGCACCTTCGCGGCTGATCTGCCGGGCAAAGGCATTACCGTGCAGCCGGTGCAGAGCACCATTTCGGAAGAGAGCTTCCAGACCCTGATCGTCAGCCGCGCGCTGGAAAAACTCGGCTACACGGTTAACACGCCGAGCGAAGTGGATTACAACGTGGGCTATACCTCGATTGCCTCCGGTGACGCCACCTTCACCGCCGTGAACTGGCAGCCGCTGCACGACGACATGTATGCCGCCGCCGGTGGCGACAAGAAATTCTACCGTGAAGGCACATTTGTCACCGGCGCGGCGCAGGGTTATCTGATCGACAAGAAAACCGCCGATAAGTACCACATCACCAATATTGAACAGCTGAAAGATCCGAGGATCGCCAAACTGTTCGACACCAACGGTGACGGCAAGGCCGACATGATGGGCTGCTCGCCGGGCTGGGGCTGTGAAGCGGTGATTAATCACCAGAATAAAGCCTTCGATCTGGCGAAAACGGTCGACGTGAGCCACGGCAACTATTCGGCGATGATGGCCGACACCATTGCCCGCTTCAAAGAGGGTAAACCGGTGATTTACTACACCTGGACGCCATACTGGGTGAGCGACGTGCTGAAGCCGGGAAAAGACGTGGTGTGGCTGCAGGTACCGTTCTCCTCCCTGCCGGGCGAGCAGAAAGACATCGACACCAAGCTGCCGAACGGCATGAACTACGGCTTCCCGGTGAACACCATGCATATCGTGGCCAACAAAGCCTGGGCCGAGAAAAACCCGGCAGCGGCGAAGCTGTTCTCGGTGATGAAGCTGCCGCTGGCGGACATCAACGCCCAGAACGCGATGATGCACGCGGGTAAATCCTCCGAAGCGGATGTGAAAGGCCACGTGGACGGCTGGATCAAAGCCCACCAGCAGCAGTTTGACGGCTGGGTGAAAGAGGCGCTTGCGGCGCAGAAGTAAAAACAAACCCCTGCCCCTCGCCCTAACCCTCTCCCCTTGGGGGAGAGGACCGGGTGAGGGGGCACCAGACCGCACCATTCCCCTAAACCGCACAATCCATCACCCAACAATCCCCCAACATTCACAATCATTAGCTATTATGGTTTCCGGAAAAATAATCACTCAACTAACGATTCCTGAAACTAATGACAAAAACCACTCAAGGGCTTAGCCCCGCACTCATCCTTTTAATGTCCGTGGCAACGGGTCTGGCGGTCGCCAGCAACTATTACGCGCAGCCTCTTCTCGACACCATCGCCCGCGCGTTCAATCTCTCCGCCAGCTCCGCAGGCTTTATCGTTACCGCTGCACAGCTCGGCTATGCCGCCGGACTGCTGTTCCTGGTGCCGCTCGGCGATATGTTTGAACGCCGAATGCTGATCGTCTCCATGACCCTGCTGGCCGCCGGTGGGATGCTGATCACCGCCAGCAGCCAGTCGCTGACGATGATGATCGTCGGTACCGCGCTAACGGGGCTGTTCTCCGTGGTGGCGCAAATCCTGGTCCCGCTCGCCGCGACCCTCGCCTCCCCGGAAAAACGCGGCAAGGTGGTGGGCACCATCATGAGCGGCCTGCTGCTGGGGATTTTGCTGGCGCGTACCGTTGCCGGCCTGCTGGCAAGCCTCGGCGGCTGGCGCACCGTATACTGGGTAGCGAGCGTGCTGATGGTTATCATGGCGCTGGCGCTGTGGCGCGGGCTGCCAAAAGTGAAGCAGGAAAACCACCTGAACTACCCTCAACTGCTGGCCTCCGTTTTCAGTTTGTTCACCCAGGATAAGCTTCTGCGCACCCGCGCCCTGCTGGGCTGTTTCACCTTCGCCAACTTCAGCATTCTGTGGACGTCGATGGCGTTTCTGCTTGCAGCGCCGCCGTTCAATTATTCCGAAGGGGTGATTGGCCTGTTCGGTCTGGCAGGTGCCGCAGGGGCACTGGGCGCGCGTCCCGCAGGAGGGCTGGCCGACAAGGGTAAATCCCACCTGACCACCTCCGCAGGGCTGATTTTACTTCTGCTCTCCTGGGCGGCAATCTGGTACGGGCACGTCTCGGTGCTGGCGCTGATCGTCGGCATCCTGGTGCTCGATCTCACCGTTCAGGGCGTTCACATCACCAATCAGACCGTCATCTATCGCGTGAAGCCAGAGGCGCGTAACCGCCTGACGGCCGGTTACATGACCAGCTACTTCATTGGCGGCGCGGCGGGTTCGCTCATTTCAGCGTCTGCGTGGCAGCATGCAGGCTGGTCGGGGGTATGTGCGATCGGGGCCATCGTCGCCACTCTTAACCTGCTAGTATGGTGGCGTGGTTACCATCGCCAGGATGCAATTCACTAAGTTTTACATTGCGTTGGCCTCTTAGGGTGTTAAGAGGCCTTTCACTCTGTTAATGTAAACGTAATCATTTATCCCAGAAATTTTAATGTGGGTGACATATTTACAATCGGCATGAATAGTTCAGACCCCCGTCCTCACATCCTCTCTTCAGCGGGTTCACACCCTACGCTTTCTGTGCTCACCGGGTCACGGACTTACCCGGCGCTTTCTGATGGTGACATTGATTTGGCGGATATAACCGCACAAATAATTCATTTACATTATTTGTCACTATCGTTACTATATCGGCTGTAATTAATGAGGTTATGCCCAAATGGATAGTTCGTTTACGCCCATTGAACAAATGCTTAAATTCCGCGCCAGTCGCCATGAGGACTTCCCGTACCAGGAAATCCTGCTGACTCGCCTGTGCATGCACATGCAGGGTAAGCTACTGGAAAACCGTAATAAAATGCTGAAAGCTCAAGGGATTAACGAGACGTTGTTTATGGCGTTGATTACGCTGGAGTCTCAGGAAAATCACAGCATTCAGCCTTCCGAACTGAGCTGCGCGCTGGGCTCTTCCCGTACCAATGCGACCCGTATTGCCGATGAACTCGAAAAGCGTGGCTGGATTGAGCGCCGTGAAAGCGACAATGATCGCCGCTGCCTGCATCTGCAACTGACCGATAAAGGTCACCAGTTCCTGCGCGAGGTGCTGCCACCTCAGCACAATTGCCTGCACAAACTCTGGTCTGTCCTCAGCACCGCCGAGCGCGACCAGCTTGAGCACATCACTCGCAAGCTGCTCACCCGTCTTGACCAGATGGATGAAGACGGCGCCGTTCTTGAGGCGCTGCGCTAACGCGACGACACGCTCACCATTCCAGATTCATAAGAAAACCGACAGGCCAGCACGTCACACTGCTGGCCTTTCTGACAACAGGTCGGCTCAGCCGATGTGAAAATAAGAAGATCGTGGAGAACTACAATGAGCGCAAATGCGGAGAGCACTACCCCGCAGCAGCCGGGCAACAAGAAAGGCAAACGTAAGAGCGCCCTTCTTCTGTTGACCTTGCTCTTTATCATTATTGCCGTGGCATATGGGATCTATTGGTTTTTAGTACTGCGTCATGCTGAAGAGACTGACGACGCGTACGTGGCAGGGAACCAGGTACAAATTATGGCGCAGGTGTCGGGCAGCGTGACGAAAGTCTGGGCTGACAATACCGACTTTGTGCAAAAAGGCGATGTGTTGGTGACCCTCGATCCAACCGACGCACAGCAGGCGTTTGAAAAAGCACAGACCGCGCTGGCCTCCAGCGTCCGTCAGACCCGCCAGCTGATGATCAACAGCAAACAGCTGCAGGCCAACATCGACGTGCAGAAAACGGCACTGGCGCAGGCGCAGAGCGACCTGAACCGCCGCGTGCCGCTCGGCACGGCTAACCTGATTGGCCGTGAAGAGCTGCAGCACGCCCGCGATGCCGTGGCCAGCGCTCAGGCACAGCTGGATGTGGCCATTCAACAGTACAACGCCAACCAGGCGATGGTGCTGGGCACCAGCCTGGAAAACCAGCCCGCCGTTCAGCAGGCGGCGACTGAAGTGCGCAACGCGTGGCTTGCCCTGCAGCGTACTAAAATCGTCAGCCCGATGACCGGCTATGTCTCCCGTCGTTCCGTCCAGCCAGGGGCCCAGATTAGCCCAACCACGCCGCTGATGGCGGTCGTGCCGGCAGACAATCTGTGGGTAGATGCCAACTTTAAAGAGACGCAGCTTGCCCATATGCGTATCGGCCAGACCGCGACGGTTGTCAGCGACATCTACGGCGATGACGTGAAGTACACCGGGAAAGTGGTTGGTCTGGATATGGGGACCGGCAGCGCCTTCTCCCTGCTGCCTGCGCAAAACGCCACCGGTAACTGGATCAAAGTGGTTCAGCGTCTGCCTGTGCGTATTGAGCTGGATGCCAAACAGCTGGCGGATCACCCGCTGCGTATCGGCCTCTCTACGCTGGTGACGGTCGACACCGCCAACCGCGACGGTCAGATCCTGGCAAGCCAGGTTCGCAGCAGCCCGGCTTATGAAAGTAACGCCCGTGAAATTAGCCTCGATCCGGTCAACAAGCTGATCGATGACATCGTGAAGGCAAACGCCGGTTAATCCGAAGGTGAGCGTTATGCAACAGCAAAAGCCGCAAAAACCGCTGGAAGGGGCGCAGCTGGTCATCATGACCATTGCGCTCTCTCTTGCGACATTCATGCAGGTGCTGGACTCCACCATCGCGAACGTGGCGATCCCGACCATCGCCGGTAACCTTGGCTCGTCGCTGAGCCAGGGGACCTGGGTCATTACCTCGTTTGGGGTGGCAAACGCCATCTCCATTCCGATTACCGGCTGGCTGGCAAAGCGCGTCGGTGAAGTGAAGCTGTTCCTCTGGTCGACGGTATTGTTCGTTCTTGCCTCCTGGGCGTGCGGCATGTCCAGCAGCCTGACGATGCTGATCTTCTTCCGCGTTATTCAGGGGATTGTCGCCGGGCCGTTGATTCCGCTGTCGCAGAGTTTACTGCTGAACAACTACCCGCCCGCCAAACGCTCAATTGCGCTGGCGCTATGGTCAATGACCGTGATTGTCGCCCCGATTTGCGGGCCTATCTTAGGCGGCTATATCAGCGACAACTATCACTGGGGCTGGATCTTCTTCATCAACGTACCGATTGGCGCCATCGTGGTAATGCTGACGCTCCAGACGCTGCGCGGCAGAGAAACCCGGACGGAACAGCGGCGTATCGACGCCATTGGTCTGGCATTGCTGGTTATCGGCATCGGTAGCCTGCAGGTCATGCTCGACCAGGGCAAAGAGCTGGACTGGTTCAACTCCCGGGAGATCATCATCCTGACGATTGTCGCGGTGGTGTCGCTGAGCTTCCTGATTGTCTGGGAGCTGACGGACGATAACCCGATAGTCGACCTGTCGCTGTTTAAGTCGCGAAACTTCACCATAGGCTGTCTGTGTATCAGCCTCGCCTACATGCTCTACTTCGGCGCGATTGTACTGCTGCCGCAGCTGTTGCAGGAGGTATACGGCTACACCGCAACCTGGGCAGGTTTAGCCTCGGCACCGGTTGGATTGATTCCGGTTCTGCTGTCGCCGATTATTGGCCGCTTCGCCCACAAGCTCGACATGCGCAGGCTGGTGACGTTCAGCTTTATCATGTACGCCGTGTGCTTCTACTGGCGCGCGTATACGTTCGAACCGGGAATGGACTTTGGCGCGTCCGCGTGGCCGCAGTTTATTCAGGGCTTTGCCGTGGCGTGTTTCTTTATGCCACTGACCACCATCACGCTTTCCGGTTTACCGCCTGAACGCATGGCGGCGGCATCGAGCCTGTCGAACTTTACGCGAACGCTGGCGGGCTCCATCGGTACGTCGATCACCACCACCCTGTGGACTAACCGTGAATCGATGCACCATGCGCAGCTGACCGAAGCGGTGAACCCGTTCAACCCGAACTCCCGCGAAATGTACAACCAGCTTCAGGGAATGGGTATGACGGAGCAGCAGGCGTCAGGGTGGATTGCCCAGCAGATCACCAACCAGGGGCTGATTATCTCGGCCAACGAGATTTTCTGGATATCGGCGGGGATCTTTATCGTCCTGCTGGGGCTGGTGTGGTTTGCTAAACCACCGTTTGGCGCCGGTAGCGGCGGCGGTGGCGCGCACTAGTTCTGTGACAGTTGCCCGGTGGCGCTGCGCTTACCGGGCCTACGAACGTAGGCCGGATAAGGCGTAGCCGCCATCCGGCAAAAAACCGCACCGTGTCCAGAACGCGACAGCCATTGTCAGTTCCGATAAAGCAGCACGCCTGAAATCGATTCACGATAGTGAAAAGACAACAGGAGCGCATCATGCTGAACACACCCGCCGACAAGTACCAACCCTATCCGACCCTTTCCCTGCCCGACCGCCGCTGGCCGGAGCAACGCATCACCCGCGCGCCGCGCTGGCTCTCAACCGACCTGCGCGACGGCAACCAGGCCCTTGCCGAGCCGATGGACAGCGCGCGCAAGCTGCAGTTCTGGGACCTGCTGCTGGGCTGCGGATTCAAAGAGATCGAGGTCGCTTTTCCTTCCGCCTCGCAGACGGATTTCAACTTTGTTCGCCAGCTGATTGAAGAGAGCCGCATCCCGGATGACGTGACGATTCAGGTGCTCACTCAGGCACGGGAAGATCTCATCCATCGCACTTTTGAATCCCTGCGCGGCGCGAAGCAGGCCACCGTCCATCTCTACAACGCCACAGCCCCGCTGTTCCGCCGCCTGGTGTTCGGCATGGAGAAAGCGCAAGTCGTCGAGCTGGCGACGCGCGCCACGCGGCTTATTCGTCAGCTGTGTGAAGAGAACCCGGACACCCGATGGCAGTATGAATACTCCCCGGAAACCTTCTGCTTTACCGAGCCAGAGTTTGCGCTGGAGATTTGTGAAGCCGTCGCGGAGATCTGGCAGCCGTGCGACGAACGGCCAATGGTGATCAACTTACCCGCCACCGTCGAAGTGAGCACGCCGAACGTCTATGCCGACCAGATCGAGTACTTCTGTCGCCACTTTAGCCGCCGCCGCGATGTCTGCATCAGCGTGCATCCGCATAATGACCGCGGTACCGGCGTCGCCTGCGCGGAGCTGGCCGTAATGGCGGGGGCTGACCGCGTGGAGGGCTGTCTGTTTGGTAACGGGGAACGTACGGGCAACGTCTGCCTGGTGACGCTGGCAATGAACCTCTACAGCCAGGGGGTTAGCCCGAATCTGGACTTTAGCGATATGAACCGGGTGGTGGAAGTGGTGGAAACCTGCAATCAGCTGCCGGTGCATCCGCGCCATCCGTGGGCAGGACGGCTGGCCTATACCGCCTTCTCCGGCTCACACCAGGACGCGATCAAAAAAGGCTTTGATGCCCGCAGGCCTGGCGATCGCTGGGAGATGCCCTACCTGCCTGTCGATCCGCAGGATATTGGCTGCACCTACGAAGCGGTGATCCGCGTGAACAGCCAGTCAGGAAAAAGCGGCAGCGCGTGGCTGATCGAACAGAACCATGGTCTGAAGTTGCCCCGCGCCCTGCAGCAGGATTTTAGCCAGCACGTGCAGCAGGAAACCGATCGCCATGGAAAAGAGATGACGCAGAATGCACTGTGGCAGCTGTTCCGCACCCGCTACGGCCTGGTGGCCACGCCGCACTATGCGCTGCAATCCTACCGCAGCGACAGCCAGCAGGACGGCCAGCTGCGTTTGACGGCAAGCATCGCTACGCAGGGGGGAACGCGTCAGCTGGAAGGTCAGGGTAACGGTCTGCTCTCCGCCGCCGCTCACGGCCTGAGCCGCTGGGTCAACGCCCCGTTCGTGATTAAGGATTATCACGAGCATACGTTAGGCGAGCGCAGCGACAGCCGCTCGGTGGCCTACATCCGCTGCCTGTTCCAGGACGGCAGCAGCCGCTGGGGCGTGGGCATTGACAGCGACGTAGCGCGCGCGTCGCTTCAGGCGCTCTTTAACGCCGTCAGTCGTTCTTAAAGTAATCGCTGGGGGAGACGCCCATCACGCGGCGGAACATCGCCGTAAAGGCGCTGTGGCTGCCGTAGCCCAGATCCAGCGCCACGCGCAATACCGGCTGGCCCTGCGCCAGCCGCACTAAGGCTTCCAGAAGGCGCGCCCTTCTCAGCCACTCTCCATAGCTTAATCCCGTCTGCTGCTGAAAATGGCGGTTCAGGGTGCGCTCGCTCATGTTCATCACGCTCGCAGCCTGCGCGCTGCTCCAGCTTTCACCCGGGCTTTGCCGGATTTGCAGGCACAGGCGACGTAACGCCTCACTTTCCGGCTCCGGCAGGTGAAACGGCAGCACCGGCATAGTGCGGATTTCATCGAGAATGAGCTCATAGACGCGCTCATCCCGGCTTCCGGGTGAGTACGACTCAGGTAAAGCAAGGGAGACGAGGATCAGCTCGCGCAGCAGCGGCGCGATCTGCACGATCTGGCAGGTGGCCGGGAGATCGGCCCGCGCCAGCGGATCGATAAATAGCGTTCGCGCCGCCACGTTGCCGGTAATGCGCAGGGAATGCTGCGTGCCCGCAGGCAGCCAGACGCCGCGACCGGGAGGCACAACCCAACAGCCCGATGCGGTATCCACCCGTACCACGCCGCTCAGGGTGTGCAGCAGCTGTGCGCAGTCGTGCTCATGCCACGGCTCGCTGTCACCATGAGCGTAATCATGGGCGAACGGAACGAGGGGACGGTGGGTAAAGGAGAAGGTTGCGGTTGTGGTCATGGAATTAAACCACCCTCACCCTACCCTCTCCCTGAGGGAGAGGGAAAAGGTGCACTAGATGTGCAGTTCCTGCAGTTTTTCTTTCGGCAGGGCCAGCTCTTCGTTGCTGTTCACGCGAACATCACGCTCGATGATGTGGCGCGCGATCTCCTGCGCTTCTTCCAGAGAGTGCATCTGGTAGGTACCGCACTGGTAAACGTTCAGCTCAGGGATCTGGTTCTGCTCTTTCACCTTCAGCACGTCCTGCATCGCCGCTTTCCAGGCATCCGCGACGCGCTTCTCATCAGGCACGCCAATCAGGCTCATGTAGAAACCGGTACGGCAGCCCATCGGAGAGATATCGATGATCTCAACGCCGTTGCCGTTCAGGTGGTCACGCATGAAGCCGGCGAACAGATGTTCCAGCGTATGAATGCCTTTCTCCGGCATCACTTCTTTGTTTGGCACGCAGAAACGCAGATCGAAGACGGTGATCGTGTCGCCGTGCGGGGTGTGCATGGTCTTCGCCACGCGGACTGCAGGTGCTTCCATACGGGTATGGTCGACAGTAAAGCTATCTAATAACGGCATACGTCACCTCCGATAGTGATTTTTTTTAAAATAAACTGAACTCTTCTACAGAATGCGCGTCTGAGTATATGAAAGACGCGCATTTGTTATCATCATCCCTGAATTCAGAGATGTATATTTTGGCCACAGCGATGTGGCCTTTTTCTTTTCTGCTTAAGCCTGCTTCGCCAGAAACGCCTCAAACGACTCGGTATCCGCCGCTTCAACCTCTTTCTGACGCACAACGGACGCATCGCGTTCCGCTACAAAATCCGCTTCGCTCAGGATTTCTAACGGCTCCTGGATCAGCATCTCACGGTACTCCGCCGACAGTGAACGCCCCGTACCACCAATGCCCTGATCAATCATAGAACGCAGAATGCGCGCTGAGAACGTCAGTTCCGGGTTATCAAAACATTCCACCAGCTGGTCGCAGATCAGTTGATACGCCTCTCCGCCGTCGATGCTGTCCATTGTCCGGGCAACACGCTTCAGGTCACGGAACAGATCTTTGCCGACTGTGGTCAGCGGGAACTGTGCCGTTTCGCAGCCGATACCCAGCGTCAGACCCGGTTTACGCCCTTCCAGAATCACGCGGTTCCAGTTTGTACGGGTGCAGAGCAGTTCGTCTGAACTCATTTCCGGCGCATCCGCCAGCACGCACCAGACCATAAACAGATCCAGGAAGCGAATCTGCTGTTCATCAACGCCAATCGGTGAGAACGGGTTGATATCCAGCGAGCGCACTTCAATGTATTCAATCCCGCCGCGCTGCAGCGCATCCGACGGGGTTTCACCGCTGCGGGTTACGCGCTTAGGACGAATAGGCGCATACAGCTCGTTTTCAATCTGCAGCACATTGCTGTTGATTTGCAGGCGCTTGCCGTCTTTTTCGAGGCCGATTTTCTCGTACTCTTCCGACGGGGTTTTGATCGCCCGCTTCAATCCTGCCACATATTCGTGCAATTCGTTAAACGTAATACCGAGATTGCTTTGCGATTTATTGGTATAACCGAGATCGCTCAGGCGCAGAGAGGTGGCGTACGGGAGATAGTACATTCCGCAGTCGGTCTTCTCGAACGGCAGCGTGGTCGGTTTCCCCTGCAGGAACGAAGAACAGATCGCCGGGGAGGCACCAAACAGATACGGGATCACCCAGCCGAAACGGTAGTAGTTGCGGATCAGGCGGAAGTAGCCTTCAGAGATCGCGTCTTTATCCGTTTCACCACATTTCGCCTGCCAGAAAGCCATCGGCAACGAGAAGTTGTAGTGCACGCCAGAGATGGTCTGCATCAACGCGCCGTAGCGGTTTTTCAGCCCTTCACGGTAGAGCGTTTTCAGCCGACCAATATTTGACGTGCCGTACTGCGCCAGCTCGATCTCCTGCCCCTGCTCGATATAGCACGGCATGCTGAGGGGCCACATACGTTCGTCGCCCATGTTGCGCGCGGTGTAGCGATGGATATCGCGCATGATCGTCAGCATATGATCAATATCACCCTCTACTGGGGTGATGAACTCCAGCAGCGCTTCAGCGAAATCGGTTGTGATCCATTTATGTGTCAGCGCCGAGCCTAACGCCTTCGGGTGACCCGTCGTCGCTAAACTGCCGTCCGCGTTAACGCGCAGCGTTTCACGCTCAAGACCACGCTGAATACCCTTCAATACCTGAGGGTGGTTTTCCAGCCAGGCCAGCGCCTGAGATACGTCCGGGATCAAATTGACCTCCCGCCTGTCAAAGTAATGTTACTCAGCATAATTGTAATGGTTGACGATTGAAGGTCGCGTATTCATTCCACCAATTAGTGCCACCACGTCATACCCTGTAGTGTTGCCCACGCCACGAGAACATAGCGCAACGCCTTGCCAAGGCACAAAAAAAAGAGCACCGGTCCCCAGGAGATGCGCATCCATCCCGCCAGCAGACACAGTAAATCGCCTATTACAGGCATCCAGCTTAATAACAGCGTGGCAGCGCCATAGCGTTTTAGCCAGCCGACTGCCTTTTCCTGCCAGCGCGATTTTTCGCGCAGCGGAAAGAAACGCCCAAGAATAACGTTAGTCAGCCCTCCAAGGCTATTACCCATTGTTGCTATTAATACAAGCAGCCAGGGCTGACTCACGCCGGACAACAGCATCGCCACCAGCACCACTTCCGAATTGCCCGGTAACAGCGTGGCGCTTAAAAAACTGCTGGCGAATAATGAGGCGAGTGACAGTGCGTCACTCACAGTAAGCGCACATCCACCGCATCCATTCCGGCATCACGCGCGGCCTGGATACCAAAATCGGCATCTTCAAACACAACACATTTTGCCGCAGGGACGCCCATTAATTCTGCGCAGAGCAGGAAGGTGTCCGGTGCGGGCTTGTGATGTTTAACATGATCGGCGGCGACCACGGCAGAAAAATAGTGGCGCAGGCCAAGATGGTTGAGTAATGCCTCTGCAATCGCGCTTTCGCTGCCCGTCCCCACCGACATCGGGCGACGCCCGTGCCACTCTTTTACCACATCAATCAGCGGCAAAGGACGTACGGTATCTAAGAGCATGGCTTTTACCGCATCGGTTTTTTCGCGTGCGAGCAGGTGCGGGTCGAGATCGGCCTGATTCAGTTCAATCACGGCCTGTGCAATACGCCAGGTTGGGGAGCCGTTGAGGGCGATCATCGCCTGAAGGTCGAAACGCATACCGTAGCGGCCCAGGACGTCGGTCCAGGCTTGACGATGCGTGGGTTCGGTATCCAGAAGAGTACCATCCATATCGAAGATCAAACCGTCATACTGTGCGTACATCGTGCTCTCACTAACCGATTAACAAAGCATTACTTTATCGTAAATGGTGGTTTTTGTCGCTGACAGAGAGTGTGATTGCTGACGGAACGTCGAAGGAATAAACAAAGAAGGAGAAGATGGTGCATCCGGGAGGATTCGAACCTCCGACCGCTCGGTTCGTAGCCGAGTACTCTATCCAGCTGAGCTACGGATGCATCGGGAAATGCTTTTAGAAACAGTAAATGGTGCATCCGGGAGGATTACTCGGCTGCGCCTCGCCCTTCGGGCCGTTGCTAAAGCAACGTTATCCTCCCTGGTGCTTGCGATTAACCCGCAGACCTTGAAACAACAGCGTGGCTATTATCTCGGAGAATATGGTGCATCCGGGAGGATTCGAACCTCCGACCGCTCGGTTCGTAGCCGAGTACTCTATCCAGCTGAGCTACGGATGCATCAGGGTACTGCTTTCAGAAATAGTAAATGGTGCATCCGGGAGGATTCGAACCTCCGACCGCTCGGTTCGTAGCCGAGTACTCTATCCAGCTGAGCTACGGATGCATCGGGATTTACTACTGTACTGCTCGATATTCATATCACTTCTAAAGCAATATGAAGTAATAGATGGTGCATCCGGGAGGATTCGAACCTCCGACCGCTCGGTTCGTAGCCGAGTACTCTATCCAGCTGAGCTACGGATGCAAAATGGCGGTGAGGCGGGGATTCGAACCCCGGATGCAGCTTTTGACCGCATACTCCCTTAGCAGGGGAGCGCCTTCAGCCTCTCGGCCACCTCACCACACAACGCCTCTTTCGAGTGCTTCGAGGAACTCGTTAAGAGCTTCTCGTCGCTGCGTGGCGCATATATTACTTTCTGGGACTTATAAGTCAAACAATTTTCCAAAAGCTTTTATCGTTTGCACAAATCACACGCAATTCGCATGTAAAAGCCGCAAAGAGGGTGTTTTATAAGCGGATTTTGCAGACATCTTCACAGAAAACTGATGCAGAAAGGACAGTGTTGGGACGAGATAAGGGTAGCGGAGTGGTTAAAAAGAGAGCGTTGAAATTAAACGGTAACGTTGAGCAGGAAAAATAGCGGGAGGGTTGCGTCTCGCCCGACAGCGAGACGCGACAATATCAGTAACTGGACTGCTGGGATTTTTCAGCCTGGATACGCTGGTAGATCTCTTCACGGTGGACAGATACTTCTTTAGGAGCGTTAACACCAATACGTACCTGGTTACCCTTTACCCCTAAAACTGTCACGGTGACCTCATCCCCAATCATGAGGGTCTCACCAACTCGACGAGTCAGAATCAGCATTCTTTGCTCCTTGAAAGATTAAAAGAGTCGGGTCTCTTGTATCCCGGCATTATCCATCATATAACGCCAAAAAGTAAGCGATGACAAACACGTAAAGTGTAAGCAGTCACGGCATCACATTCTGTTAAACGTAAGTTTAGCCGATATACACAAACTCAACCTGACTTTATCGTTATCGATAGCACAGTGAACAAGACGCCATAACGTTACCGCTATGGCGTCTGCTTGTGCTTTGTAGTTATTACAGTTTCGCGCTTACCCAGCTTTCAACGCTGGCTAATGCCGCAGGAAGTGCCGCCGCATCCGTACCACCGGCTTGCGCCATGTCCGGACGACCGCCACCCTTGCCGCCCACCTGCTGAGCGACCATACCAATCAGTTCCCCTGCTTTTACGCGGTCAGTCACATCCTTAGAGACGCCCGCAATCAGAGAAACCTTACCTTCTGCCACTGTCGCCAGCACGATAACGGTCGAACCAAGCTGGTTCTTGAGATCGTCGACCATAGTACGCAGCATCTTAGGCTCAACGCCCGCCAGATCGCTGACCAGCAGTTTGACGCCCTTAATGTCTACAGCCTTGCTGGAGAGGTTTGCACTCTCCTGCACCGCAGCCTGCTCTTTCAGCTGCTGCAGCTCTTTTTCCAGCTGACGCGTGCGATCCAGCGCAACGCGCACTTTCTCGCCCAGGTTCTGGCTATCGCCTTTCAGCAGCTGCGCGATGTCGTGCAGCTGATCGCTCTGCGCATGCAGGCTGGCAATCGCACCTTCACCGGTCACCGCTTCAATACGACGCACACCTGCCGCCGTACCCGACTCGGAAACAATGCGGAACAGGCCGATATCACCGGTGCGCGAGGCGTGCGTACCGCCGCACAGCTCGGTAGAGAAGTCGCCCATGCTCAGCACGCGAACGCGGTCGTCATATTTCTCGCCAAACAGCGCCATCGCACCTTTTTTCTTCGCGTCCTCGAGATCCATGACATGGGTCTCGATTGGCAGGTTGCGACGGATCTGCGCGTTCACCAGATCTTCCACCGCGCGGATTTCAGACGGTTTCATCGCTTCAAAATGCGAGAAGTCGAAACGCAGCACTTTGTCGTTAACCAGAGAACCTTTCTGTGCAACGTGAGTACCGAGTACGTCGCGCAGGGCAGCGTGCATCAGGTGGGTTGCTGAGTGGTTCAGACGAATGCGCGCGCGGCGAGCTTCATCCACGTTAGCCTGGACGCCCTCGCCCACTTTCAGAGAACCGGAAACCAGTTTGCCCTGGTGACCAATCGCCTGACCGTATTTCTGGGTGTCGCTGACGCTGAAGCTGAAACCATTGCCTTTCAGCTCGCCTTTATCGCCAACCTGACCGCCGGATTCCGCATAGAACGGCGTTTTGTCCAGAATGACCACCGCATCCTGACCCGCGCTGATGCTGTCCACAGCTTTACCGTCAACAAACAGGGCGGTCACTTTGCCGGTCAGTTCCAGCGCCTCATAACCTTTGAATTCTGACGCGCTATCAACGCGGATCATCGCGTTGTAGTCTGCACCGAAACCGCTGGACTCGCGCGCGCGACGACGCTGCTCTTCCATCGCGGCTTCGAAGCCCGCTTCGTCAACTTTGATGTTGCGCTCGCGGCAAACGTCCGCCGTCAGGTCAACCGGGAAGCCGTAGGTGTCGTACAGGCGGAAAGCGGTTTCGCCATCCAGCGTGTCGCCCTTAAGTTTCGCCAGCTCTTCGTCCAGCAGCGCCAGACCGCGCTCCAGTGTACGCGCAAACTGCTCTTCTTCGGTTTTCAGAACCTGCTCTACCTGCGCCTGCTGGCGTTTCAGCTCATCACCGGCAGCACCCATCACGCCAATCAGTGGCCCAACGAGTTTATAGAAGAAGGTGTCCTTCGCGCCCAGCATGTTGCCGTGACGGATGGCACGACGAATGATACGACGCAGCACGTAGCCACGGTTTTCATTCGACGGGATAACGCCGTCGGCAATCAGGAACGCGCAGGAACGAATGTGGTCTGCGATAACGCGCAGCGATTTGTTGTTCAGATCGGTCGCACCGGTCACTTCGGCAACGGCTTTGATCAGAGTGCTGAACAGGTCAATCTCATAGTTGGAGTTAACGTGCTGCAGTACCGCGGCAATACGCTCCAGACCCATACCGGTATCAACGGAAGGTTTCGGCAGCGGCTCCATCGTACCGTCGGCCTGACGGTTGAACTGCATGAAGACGATGTTCCAGATCTCAATGTAGCGATCGCCGTCTTCTTCCGGGCTGCCTGGAGGGCCGCCCCAGATGTGGTCGCCGTGATCGTAGAAGATCTCGGTGCACGGGCCGCAAGGACCGGTATCACCCATCTGCCAGAAGTTGTCAGACGCGTATGGCGCGCCTTTGTTATCACCGATGCGAATAATACGCTCGCGCGGGATCCCGACTTCTTTTTCCCAGATTTCGTAGGCTTCGTCATCGGTTTCATAGACGGTAACCCACAGACGCTCTTTCGGCAGGTTGAACCAGTTTTCACCGGTCAGCAGTTCCCACGCATATTGAATGGCATCGTGTTTGAAGTAGTCGCCGAAGCTGAAGTTACCCAGCATTTCGAAGAAGGTGTGGTGACGCGCGGTGTAACCGACGTTTTCCAGGTCGTTGTGTTTACCGCCCGCACGCACGCAACGCTGTGAGGTTGTGGCGCGGGAATAATTACGCTTGTCGAGACCAAGGAACACATCCTTGAACTGGTTCATCCCGGCGTTGGTAAACAGCAGAGTCGGATCGTTGTTCGGTACCAGGGAGCTGCTGGCAACAACCTGGTGTCCCTTACTATGGAAAAAATCGAGAAACGCCTGACGGATCTCAGCGGTGCTCTTGCTCATAATTATCCTGAAATCAAGCTAACGAAATGTCGTAGCCAGCCTGTATCGGTAAACCGTTGGACAGACCAGCTACTGGAAAAAGTGGGAATAAGATAAGTTTTCTTTAGTGGGAAGTAAAATCCCGCATGCGTTCAATCGGCAAAATTACGCCAGATATCCTGAATATCTTCCATCAGAAAGCCGCGGTAGAGCAAAAAGCGCTGGATTTTGACTTTTTCTGAAAATTCACGCGGCAGCGGTTCGCCGTACTTACGAATGGCCTGCTCTTTTGCCAGCTCGCACCAGTCAATGTCGCATTCGCGCATCGCTTTTTCGATGGACTCCCGGGCCACCCCTTTCTGGTTTAGCTCCTGCCGGATGCGCGCGGGCCCGTATCCCTTGCGGCCACGGCTGGCGAGAAACCGCGAGGCAAAACGCTCGTCATCAAGATAGCGATGCTCATAGCACCATGCGATGACGCGGTCATAATCTTCCGCAGTGGCATCAATCTCTTCCGGGCCGTTTTTACTCATCACCGGTGCCGACAGTTTTCGCCGCAGCTCCTGTTCACTGTGGTCACGAACGGCCAGGATGCGCACCGCGCGATCCAGTAGGCGTGCATACGCGGGTCGACGTGTTGTCGGTTCACTCATAAAAAACCTGCTGATTCAGAAATGCAAAAAGGGCCGCATCAGCAGCCCTTCATTGTTAAACGAAAGAATTAAAAGTCTTCGTTAGTTTCTTCAGCATCCGCGCTATCAACCGCGAAATCTGGCGTGGAGTCCTGGTTGTTCAGCAGAAGCTCACGTACCTTCTTCTCGATCTCTTTCGCCGCAGCCGGGTTCTCTTTCAGCCAGGAGATGGCATTCGCTTTACCCTGACCAATCTTGTCACCGTTGTAGCTGTACCAGGCGCCCGCTTTTTCAATCAGCTTCTCTTTTACGCCCAGGTCAACCAGCTCACCGAAGAAGTTGATCCCTTCGCCGTAGAGGATCTGGAACTCGGCCTGTTTGAACGGCGCGGCAATTTTGTTCTTCACAACCTTCACGCGGGTTTCGCTACCCACCACGTTCTCGCCCTCTTTCACCGCGCCGATACGGCGGATATCCAGACGGACAGAGGCGTAGAATTTCAGTGCGTTACCACCGGTCGTGGTTTCCGGGTTACCGAACATCACACCAATTTTCATACGGATCTGGTTGATGAAGATCAGCAGCGTGTTGGACTGCTTCAGGTTACCGGCCAGCTTACGCATCGCCTGGCTCATCATACGTGCCGCGAGGCCCATGTGAGAGTCGCCGATTTCACCTTCGATTTCGGCTTTTGGCGTCAGTGCGGCAACGGAGTCGACCACGATAACGTCAACGGCACCAGAACGCGCCAGCGCGTCACAAATTTCCAGCGCCTGCTCACCGGTGTCCGGCTGAGAACACAGCAGGTTGTCGATATCTACACCCAGTTTGCGGGCATAAACAGGGTCCAGCGCGTGCTCGGCATCGATAAACGCACAGGTTTTACCTTCGCGCTGTGCCGCGGCAATCACCTGCAGCGTCAGGGTGGTTTTACCGGAGGACTCTGGCCCGTAGATTTCTACGATACGGCCCATAGGCAGACCGCCAGCGCCCAGCGCGATATCCAGAGAAAGCGAACCGGTGGAGATGGTTTCCACATCCATGGAACGGTCTTCACCCAGGCGCATGATGGAGCCTTTACCGAATTGCTTTTCGATCTGGCCCAGTGCTGCCGCCAACGCTTTCTGTTTGTTTTCGTCGATAGCCATTATTACTCCTGTCATGCCGGGAGAAGCGACTGTGCTTCACCGTGGATTTCTGTTCTGTTGGTGCAATTATACTGTATGGTCATACAGTATCAAGTGTTTTGTAGAAATTGTTGCCAGAGCGTTTTTAACGCATAAACGGTTGCCTGACGACGCACGCTTTCGCGATCGCCGCTGAAGCACTCCCGGCGGGTGATCCCTTCCCCTTTGGACGTGGCGAACCCAAACCAGACGGTGCCAACAGGCTTCACGTCGCTGCCGCCGTCCGGGCCCGCAATGCCGCTAATGGAAATCGCGTAATCGGCCCGCGCCGCTTTGAGCGCACCAATCGCCATCTCGATGACCACCGGTTCGCTGACCGCGCCGTGCTGTTCCAGCGTGGATTCGCGCACGCCAATCATCTGTGCTTTAGCTTCGTTACTGTAGGTCACAAAACCGCGTTCAAACCAGGCGGAACTGCCGGCAATATCGGTAATCGCTTTCGCCACCCAGCCGCCGGTGCAGGACTCCGCAGTGGTGATTGTCGCGCCACGCTGCTTCAGCGCAAGGCCCACTATCTCGCTAAGCTGCATCAATTCATGGTCAGTCATTCTCGCTCCAGGCATCAGAAAAACGTGCTGCACAAGATAGCACTTTCTCGTCAGATGTGGGGATGCACTTCAGGTTTTACGAGGGGGCTTCAGAAAAAAGCCGGTACGGACGCACCGGCGGTGGAAAGGTTATTTCATGCTGTCAGCGAGAGTGTTCACATTGTGGCGAAACGCCTTAACGTAGGTGTCTGCCACCCCACCTTTTGCCGACAACGCTTCCGGATAAAGTTCGCCCCCAGGCTGCGCGCCCGTCGCCGACGCAATCTGTTTAACCAGACGCGGATCGAGCTGATTTTCCATAAACCAGGTTTTTACGCCGTCGGCTTTGATCTGATTGATAATCTCAGCGACCTGCGCCGCGCTGGCTTCGCTCTCAGACGACAGCCCCTGCGGCGCCATAAACGTCACGCCGTAGGCGCGGCTGAAATAGCCGAACGCGTCATGGCTGGTCAGCACTTTACGCTTCGCCGGCGGGATCTGGCTAAAGCGCGTTTTGGCCCAGTTATCCAACTGGCTAAGCTGCGCGATATACGGTTTACCGGAGGCTTCCAGCGCGGCTTTGTCATCCGGATCTGCTTTCACCAGCCCGTTCAGGATATTTTGTGCATAGAGCGCCCCGTTTGCCGCGCTGTTCCACGCGTGCGGATCGGTGACGGTTTTGCCGTCCTCTTCCAGGGTGTGGGTTTTCACCCCGGCTGAAGCCACCACCAGCTGCCCCTTGAATCCGGAGGCTTTTACCAGACGGTCAAGCCAGCCTTCCAGCCCCAGACCGTTCACCACCACCACATCGGCCTTGCTCAGCGCCGCGCTGTCTTTCGGCGATGGTTCGAAGGTATGCGGATCGCCGTCCGGCCCGACCAGCGTCGTCACCTTCACATGGTCACCGCCCACCTCCTGGGTGATGTCCCCCAGTATCGAAAAGCTGGTGACCACATTCAGCGTTTTCGCCATCACGCCGTGCGACATCATCCCCAGCGCAAGCGCCACTACTAATCCTGTACGTTTCATCGTTTCCCCTTGCGTTAAAAATACGCCCGCAGACTGCCAGCGAGCCTGCTTCGCGTACCCAATAAAATGGAAATAAAGAACAGCGCGCTGGCGGTGAGCACAATGGATGGCCCGGCCGGTAGACTCATCGCCCAGGAAAGGCTCAGCCCCAGCCATGCGCAGAAAATACCGCTGATACCCGCCATCAGGAGTAACGCCGGTAGCGTGCGTACCCAGCATCGTGCCGCCACGGCCGGCAGCATCATCAGCCCGACGGCCATCAGCGTGCCGAGCACCTGAAAACCGGCCACCAGGTTAAGGACCAGCAGCGCCAGAAACAGTCCGTGCAGCAGGCCGGGCAGCCAGCGGGCGTTCACCTGTAGCCAGGCGGTGTCAAACGCTTCGGTAACCAGTCCGCGATAAAACATTGCCAGCACGATAAGGGTGAACATACACACGCCCGTGACAAACAGCGCGGCGTCGTTGTCCACGGCGAGGATGGAGCCAAACAGCAGATGCAGCAGATCGACATTCGACCCGCGAAGCGACACCAGCGTGACCCCCAGCGCCAGTGAGCCAAGATAAAACCCGGCAAAGCTGGCATCTTCTTTCAGCGGCGTGCGGCGACTGACCAGGCCGGCCAGCAGCGCCACGGTAATTCCCGCGATAAAACCGCCGATACTCATCGCCAGCAGTGACATACCGCTGAGCAAATAGCCCACGGCAACACCCGGTAAAATGGCGTGAGAAAGGGCATCGCCCATCAGGCTCATCCGGCGCAGCTGAAGAAACACGCCAAGCGCGGTAGTGCTGACGGAGAGCGCCAGGCAAACCACCAGCGCGCGACGCATAAAGCCGTACTCAATAAACGGCTGAAAAAAGAGATGCCAGATCATGCCACCCTCACCCGCTCGGTTTTCCACTGGGGAACGTCAGCATCCAGCCGCAACGTCTGCGGGAAATGGCGCGACACGCGCTCGCTGTCGTGCAGTACCGCGAGCAGCGTTTGCCCCTGCATATACATCTCCAGCATCACATCCATCAGCACGTTGCAGGTGGCCTCATCGACCCCGGTAAAGGGTTCATCCAGCATCACCAGCGGCGCCTGCTGCACCAGGACGCGGGCAAACAGCATGCGCTGAAACTGACCGCCGGAGAGTTCATCAATGGTGGATAACGCCATGGATGCCAGCCCAACGCGCTCAAGCGCACTGGCAATGCGCAGCCGCGTTTCGCGACGAAACCCGGAGAAAAGCGAAATGCCCGGCCAGCAGCCCATGCTTACGACGTCCTGTACGGTCAGCGGAAACTGCGCCTCCAGCGCGTGACGCTGTGCCAGCCAGCCGATTACCGGACGCTTACCCTGCCAGCGGAAACCACCGCTGACGGGCGGGATAAATCCCGCCAGCGTTTTCAGCAGCGTGGATTTCCCGCAGCCGTTAGCGCCGATAATGGCGGTCATGCTTCCGCGCTCAATCGTGCCCGAGAGGGGTCGCGTAACGGGCAGGCGTTCATAACCCGCGACCAGTTCATTCATCACGATCATGGCAATGCCACCGCCCAGCGCACGGCCAGCCCGATAAAGACAACAAGCACCAGCGCCAGCAAAAGCCGAACCAGAGCAGACAGAGAAAAAAGGGACGTTGACATGTCGATACCGCATTAAATGTTATAACATAACAATAATGAAAGACGGTTAAGATGTAAATGGAGGGTTTAAAAGGGAGTGTGGCGAAATGTTTCTGCAAAACTTCCCTCTCCCGTGGGAGAGGGTCAGGGTGAGGGCATCAGGCCGCACCGTGCGCGCCGCCATGCCGGGTGGCGGCGTTGCCTTACCCGGCCTACCCGTCGGAGCAGCTTACTGACTAAACGGTGACGCCGCCGGCACGCGGGCCTGCGATACAGCCAGCCCCAGCTGCCACACCGCCATCGCATAGTGAGTGCTGTGGTTATAGCGGGTAATGGCGTAGAAGTTCGGCAGGCCGTACCAGTACTGATAGCCCGTTCCGACATCCAGACGCAGCAGGCTCGCCTGTTGCGCATTACCCAGCGGCTGCGTTGGCGTTAAGCCTGCCGCGGTCAGCTGCGAAATGCTGTAGTTGGTTTTGAAGCCATTTTCCAGCCCCGGCGCCTGACCGTTCGCCTGCACCGCCACCTGGCCGCCCGGCACCCAGCCGTGCGCTTTGAAGTAGTTCGCCACGCTGCCGATGGCATCCACCGGATCCCACAGGTTGATGTGACCATCTCCGTTAAAGTCGACGGCATACTGTTTATAGGACGACGGCATAAACTGGCCGTAGCCCATCGCGCCGGCAAACGACCCTTTCAGATCGAGCGGATCGTCCTGCTCGTTGCGCGCCATCAGCAGGAAGGTTTCCAGCTCGGAAGAGAAATACTCCGCGCGGCGCGGGTAGTTAAAGGAGAGCGTCGCCAGCGCATCCAGGATGCGGGTTTTACCCATCACGCGGCCCCAGCGGGTTTCCACGCCAATAATCCCGACAATGATTTCAGGCGGTACGCCGTACACCTGCCACGCGCGGTTGAGCGCATCTTCATACTGATTCCAGAACACCACGCCGTTTTGCACGTTGTCCGGGGTAATAAACTGTTTGCGATAGCGCAGCCACGCGCCGTTTGGCCCGCTCGGCACCTGGGCCGTCGGCGCCTGCCTGTCCATCAGGCGCAGCACGTAGTCCAGACGCTTGGCCTGAGACAAAATTTCGTGCAGCTGCTGTCTGTCAAAGCCGTGTTTGCTCACCATTTTATCGATGAACTGCTCGGCCGCCGGGTTATTCGCGAAGTCGCCGCCCATCTGCATCATATTGTGTTGCGGCTCCAGCAGGAATCCTCCGGAAGGCGCGCCCGCCGTTTGCTGAACGGCTTCGGTCTTAGGTTTGCTACTACAGGCAGACAGCAGAATAAGCGCAGGCAACAGCGCTGCATAACGACGCTTGAACATGAGACATCCATTTAACGGGTTCGATAAGAACCCAGTATGGTAAAGCATCCGCAACACCTCAAGGAAGCGGTACGCACCTCCCCCACGCAAATCCGCGCTTTTTTACACCGAAAATCATTCACCACTCCAATTAACTTTCAAAATAATCTATTTTTCTTTCATTGTGAGATCTAACTAACACTTTAAAACCTTTCAAAGTGATTATTATTAGCCGCAGATAGACAAAAACAAACGCCCCACAGGAGAGAAGAATGATAGAAACCATCACCCACGGCGCCGAGTGGTTCATCGGGCTGTTTCAGAAAGGCGGAGAAGTGTTCACCGGCATGGTGACCGGGATCCTGCCCCTGCTGATCAGCCTGCTGGTGATCATGAACGCGCTGATCAACTTTATCGGCCAGCAGCGTATTGAACGCTTCGCCCAGCGCTGTGCCGGGAATCCGCTGTCCCGCTACCTGATACTGCCCTTTATCGGCACCTTCGTGTTCTGCAACCCGATGACCTTAAGCCTCGGTCGCTTTATGCCAGAGAAGTACAAGCCGAGCTATTACGCAGCCGCCTCCTACAGCTGCCATTCGATGAACGGCCTGTTCCCGCACATTAACCCCGGCGAGCTGTTTGTTTACCTCGGGATCGCCAGCGGTCTCACCACGCTTGGCCTGCCGCTCGGCCCGCTGGCGGTGAGCTACCTGCTGGTCGGCCTGGTCACCAACTTTTTCCGCGGCTGGGTGACGGACCTCACCACCGCCATTTTTGAGAAAAAAATGGGCATCCAGCTTGAACAGAAAGTCCATCTTTCAGGAGCCACAGCATGAACCGGATCCGCATTGAGAAAGGCACGGGCGGCTGGGGCGGCCCGCTGGAGTTCGACGCCACCGAAGGCAAAAAGATTGTTTACATCACCGCGGGGACGCGCCCGGCGATCGTCGACAGGCTGCGCGAGCTAACCGGTTGGGAAGCGGTCGACGGCTTCAAGGAAGGGGAACCGCCGGAAGCGGAAATCGGCGTGGCGGTGATCGACTGCGGCGGCACGCTGCGCTGCGGCATCTACCCGAAGCGCCGCATTCCGACGGTGAACATTCACTCCACCGGAAAATCCGGCCCGCTGGCGCAGTACATTCTTGAAGACATTTATGTCTCAGGCGTGAAGGAGGACAACATCACGCTGGTGAATGGCAACCCCGCGCCGCAAAAAGCGGCCCCGCGCGAGTACGACACCAGCAAGAAAATCACCGAGCAGAGCGACGGCCTGCTGGCGAAGGTCGGGATGGGCATGGGTTCCGCCGTGGCGGTGCTGTTCCAGTCCGGGCGCGACACCATCGACACGGTGCTGAAGACCATTCTGCCGTTTATGGCGTTCGTCTCGGCGCTGATCGGCATCATTATGGCCTCCGGCCTGGGCGACTGGATTGCCCACGGCCTCGCCCCGCTCGCCAGCCACCCGCTCGGGCTGGTAACGCTGGCGCTGATCTGCTCCTTCCCGCTGCTGTCGCCGTTCCTCGGCCCGGGCGCGGTGATTGCCCAGGTCATCGGCGTGCTGATTGGCGTGCAGATTGGTCTGGGGAACATCCCTCCGCACCTCGCCCTGCCCGCCCTGTTTGCCATTAACGCCCAGGCGGCGTGCGATTTCATCCCCGTGGGGCTGTCGCTGGCGGAAGCGCGCCAGGACACCGTGCGCGTGGGCGTGCCGTCCGTGCTGGTCAGCCGCTTCCTGACGGGCGCGCCGACTGTGCTGATTGCCTGGTTTGTCTCCGGCTTTATTTATCAATAAGAGGTTCCTGCGATGACCGTGATTTACCAGACCACCATTACCCGCATCGGCCAGAGCGCGGCCGACGCGCTGAGCGACCAGATGCTAATCACCTTCCGCGAAGGGGCGCCTGCGGATATCGAAGAGTTTTGCTTTATCCACTGCCACGGCGAGCTGAAGGGCGAGCTGAAGGCAGGAAGCCAGCTGGAGCTGGGCGAGGCACGCTATGCCGTCACCGCCGTCGGCGACGTCGCTGAACAAAACCTGCGCGAGCTGGGCCACATCACCCTGCGTTTCGACGGCCAGCCGCAGGCGGAGTATCCCGGCACGGTTCACGTTGATGGTCCGGTTCCGCAGGCTGTCACCCCAGGCTGCACGTTAAAATTTGTTGCGTAATTAAGGAGAAACACATGAGTCAGGTTGCCGTTGTCATTGGTGGGGGACAAACCTTAGGCGAGTTCCTCTGCCGTGGGCTTGCCGCAGAAGGTTACCGCGTGGCGGTAGTGGACATTCAGAGTGAAAAAGCCGCCCGCGTGGCGGACACCATTAACACCGAGTTTGGCGAAGGGATGGCGTATGGCTTTGGTGCCGACGCCACCAGCGAGCAAAGCGTGATGGCGCTGGCCCGCGGCGTGGACGAGATTTTTGGGCGTACCGATCTGCTGGTCTACAGCGCGGGGATTGCGAAAGCGGCCTTTATCAGCGATTTCGAACTGGGGGATTTTGACCGCTCGCTGCAGGTGAATCTGGTGGGCTATTTCCTCTGCGCCCGCGAGTTTTCCCGTCTGATGATCCGCGACGGCATTCAGGGGCGCATCATTCAGATCAACTCAAAATCAGGGAAAGTGGGCAGCAAGCATAACTCCGGCTACAGCGCGGCGAAGTTTGGCGGCGTGGGGCTGACGCAGTCTCTGGCGCTGGATCTGGCCGAATACGGCATTACCGTTCACTCGCTGATGCTGGGCAACCTGCTGAAATCGCCGATGTTCCAGTCCCTGCTGCCGCAGTACGCCACCAAGCTTGGCATCAAAGCGGAAGAGGTGGAGCAGTACTACATCGATAAAGTGCCGCTGAAGCGCGGGTGCGATTATCAGGACGTGCTGAATATGCTGCTGTTTTACGCCAGCCCGAAAGCCTCGTACTGCACCGGACAGTCGATTAACATCACCGGTGGGCAGGTCATGTTCTGATCGAGCGGCCTGATGCCCTCACCCTAACCCTCTCCCACAGGGAGAGGGAATACAATAAGGAGCCGATATGGTCACCGCACTCATCACCGTCGCCGCCCTCGCCTGGCTCTGCCAGATGGCGTTCGGCGGCTGGCAAATCCACCAGTTTAACCGCGCGTTTGATGCCCTGTGTCAGAAAGGCCGCGTGGGCGTCGGACGTTCCGGCGGACGCTTTAAACCACGCGTCGTCGTGGCTATTGCGCTGGATGAAAACAATAACGTCTGCGATTCACTGCTCATGCGCGGCATGACCGTCTTTGCCCGTCCGGTGAAAATCCAGGCAATTAACGGCATTTCGTTGCAGGAATTGCAGCCTGATGTGATCTTTCCCCATGATCCACTCTGTCAGAATGCACTATCATTAGCGCTTAATCTGAAACATGGATAATTTCGTTGTGAAAGATATAGACTTGCGAAATTATCATTTCGCAACCTAAGGAACGAAGCGCCTATGAAACCTCGTCAGCGCCAGGCGGCCATTCTTGAGCATCTGCAAAAGCAGGGAAAATGCTCGGTAGACGATCTGGCCCACTACTTTGACACCACCGGCACGACGATACGCAAGGACCTGGTATTGCTCGAAAACTCTGGCGCCGTCATTCGAACCTACGGCGGCGTGGTGCTCAATAAGGATGAAGCGGACCCGCCTATCGATCACAAAACGCTGATCAATACCCACCAGAAAGCGCTGATTGCCGAAGCCGCCGTAAAATTTATCCACGATGGCGACTCCATCATTCTGGATGCCGGCAGTACCGTCCTGCAGATGATCCCGCTGCTCAGCCGCTTTAACAACATCACGGTGATGACCAACAGCCTGCACATCGTCAACGCCCTGTCGGAATTCGACAGCGAGCAGACCATCCTGATGCCCGGCGGCACCTTTCGCAAAAAATCCGCCTCATTTCACGGCCAGCTGGCGGAGAACGCCTTCGACCACTTCAGCTTTGATAAACTATTCATGGGCACCGACGGCATCGACCTGAACGCGGGCGTTACGACGTTCAACGAGGTGTTCAGCGTCAGTAAAGCCATGTGCAACGCCGCGCGGGAAGTAATTTTGATGGCAGACTCGTCGAAGTTTGGCCGCAAAAGCCCCAACATTGTCTGTAGCCTGGAAAGCGTTGATAAGCTGATTACCGACGCGGGTATCGACCCGGCGTTCAGGAAAGCGCTGGAAGAGAAAGGCATCGACGTGATTGTAACCGGAGAGAGAGATGAGTGATTTTCTGTTAGAAACGGGCCGCCAGACGCTGATGCTGGAGCTGCAGGAAGCCAGCCGCCTGCCGGAACGTCTGGGCGAGGATTTTGTCCGTGCCGCCAACACCATTATCCACTGCGAAGGCAAAGTGATCGTGGCGGGCATCGGTAAATCCGGTCACATCGGCAAAAAGATTGCCGCGACGCTGGCCAGCACCGGCACCCCGGCCTTCTTCGTGCATCCTGCAGAGGCGCTGCACGGCGATCTGGGAATGATTGAGAGCCGCGACGTGATGCTGTTTATCTCCTACTCCGGTTCGGCGAAAGAGCTGGATCTAATCATTCCACGTCTGCAGGAAAAATCGGTCGCCCTGCTGGCGATGACCGGGAAATCCCGCTCGCCCCTGGCGCTGGCCGCCAAAGCGACGCTGGATATTTCCGTTGAGCGTGAAGCCTGTCCGATGCACCTCGCCCCGACCTCCAGCACCGTGAATACCCTGATGATGGGCGACGCGCTGGCGATGGCGGTGATGCAGACGCGTGGGTTTAACGAAGAAGATTTCGCCCGCTCGCATCCGGCGGGGGCGCTCGGGGCACGCCTGCTCAACAAGGTTCACCACCTGATGCGCACCGACGATGCTATTCCGCAGGTCAAACTCGATACCAGCGTCATGGACGCGATGCTGGAGCTGAGCCGCACCGGCCTGGGGCTGGTAGCGGTGTGCGATGACGACGGGTACGTCAAAGGCGTGTTCACCGACGGCGACCTGCGCCGCTGGCTGGTGGGCGGCGGCAAGCTGGAAACCAAAGTGTCGGACGCCATGACCCAGGGCGGGCTGACGCTGAACGCCGAGAGCCGCGCCATTGAAGCCAAAGAGGTGCTGATGAAGCGCAAAATCACCGCCGCGCCGGTGGTGGATGACGCCGGCAGACTGTGCGGTGCCATCAACCTGCAGGATTTCTATCAGGCCGGGATTATCTAACCCTTCAGTCCGAGACGCTTCGCCAGCCGGTGCAGGTTGGCGACGTCCATCTCCAGCGCCCGGGCGCACGCCGCCCAGTTACGGTTATTCTGCTCCAGCGCGCGGGTAATCATCTGACGCTGAAACGTCTCCGTGGCTTCACGCAGATTTTCATTCGCTATTTCTGGCGCCGCCTGCACGACAGCCGGTGCGGTTTCATCCTGCAGCGAAAAATGCCGCGCGTGGATCACCACTTCGTCACCCGAGCGCGTCGCCCGCGCCAGTACCACCGCACGGTGGATCGCATGCTCCAGCTCGCGCACGTTGCCCGGCCAGCCGTAGCTCAACAGATGCGCCCTCGCCCCCGGGCTCAGCACCACGCGGGAAAGCCCCATCCGGAGACGGCACTGCTCGCAGAAATAGCCCGCCAGCAGCACCACGTCGTCCCCGCGCTCGCGCAGCGGCGGCACGGTAAGTGGGAACACGCTCAGGCGGTGGAACAGGTCGGCGCGGAACTGCCCGGCCAGCACCGCTTCACGCAGGTCACGGTTGGTCGCCGCCAGCACGCGAACGTCCACTCTGTGACTGCGGTCATCCCCCACGCGCTGGATGTCGCCGTACTGCAGCACGCGCAGCAGCTTGGCCTGTAACGAAAGGGAAAGCTCACCAATCTCATCCAGAAACAGCGTGCCGTTATCGGCCATTTCAAACTTGCCGCTGCGGTTGCTGATGGCCCCGGTAAACGCTCCCTTAACGTGACCAAACAGCTCGCTTTCCGCCACGCTCTCCGGCAGCGCGGCGCAGTTGAGGTACACCAGCGGGTTAATCGCGCGCGGCGAGGCTTCGTGAATGGATTTCGCCACCAGCTCCTTGCCGGTGCCGGTCTCCCCGAAGATCAGCACGTTCAAATCGGACGCGGCAACAATCTCAATCTCTTTTTTGAGCTGAGCCATGCCCGGCGAGAGGCCAATCATCTCTGTGTGCGTTATCTGCTCAAACGCCGCCGGGCTGCCGGGAAGAATATTCTGGCTCTCCAGCTGTTCAATCAGCAGCGCGTTGTTAAGCGCCCCGGCGGCCAGCGCCGCAATGAGGCGCAACTCTTCATCGCTGAAAGTATCGAACTGGTCCGGCGACAGGCCGTCGAGGGTCAGCGCCCCAATCAGGTTTTGCCCGGCAAACAGCGGCAGGCCGATACAGGCGTGCACCTTCAGGCTCTCCTGGCCGGGAATAAGCCCGTCGTACGGATCGGGCAAGTCGCTGTCCGCCGGGAAGCGCACCACGTCACCCGCGCGGGCGATAGTTTCCAGACGCGGATGGCCTTCAAGGGTAAAGCGCCGTCCGAGCACGTCCTTCGCCAGCCCGTCGATCGCCAGGGGAATAAACTGCCGTCCTTCGTAGCGCAGCAGCGCCGAGGCGTCGCACGCCAGCACGTGGCGCAGCGTGGAGATCAGCCGCTGAAAGCGGTCCTGATGGCCGATACCGGTTTGCAGCTCAATGGCGATCTTCGCCAGCACGTCTACGGAAAAGCTCATGTCTGCCTCGCTGTCATTTTGACAATGCATATTGTCATAGTGACACTGTGTTGAATAGTCATAATGACTACCCATTACGGATCATAAAAATATTAATTAATTAAAATCAACAAATTAAAAGTTGGCACGCAACTTGATATAAGCAAACCATCTTATTTGAAAATGCTGTATCACGTAGAGGTTGCTATGTCTATTCTGGTTAAAAATAACATTCATTGGGTCGGTCAACGTGACTGGGAAGTGCGCGATTTCCACGGGACGGAATACAAAACGCTGCGCGGCAGCAGCTACAACAGCTATCTCATCCGCGAAGGAAAAAACGTGCTGATCGATACCGTCGATCACAAGTTCAGCCGCGAGTTCGTGCAGAACCTGCGCAGCGAAATCGATCTCGACGCCATCGATTACATCATCATCAACCACGCGGAAGAAGATCACGCCGGGGCGCTGACCGAGCTGATGTCTTACATCCCGAACACACCTGTCTACTGCACCACCAACGCCATCGACTCGATCAACGGCCACCACCACCATCCGGAGTGGAACTTCCACACCGTGAAAACCGGCGACGCGCTGGATATCGGTAATGGCAAGCAGCTGATCTTCGTGGAAACCCCGATGCTGCACTGGCCGGACAGCATGATGACCTACATGACCGGTGACGCGGTGCTGTTCAGCAACGACGCCTTCGGCCAGCACTACTGCGACGAACGTTTGTTTAATGACGAAGTGGATCAGACAGAGCTGTTCGAGCAGTGCCAGCGGTACTATGCCAACATCCTTACCCCGTTCAGCCGCCTGGTCACGCCAAAAATCACCGAAATCCTCGGCTTCAACCTGCCGGTGGAGATGATTGCCACCTCCCACGGCGTGGTGTGGCGTGAGAACCCGACCCAGATCGTCGAGCTGTACCTGAAATGGGCGGCGGACTATCAGGAAGACCGCATCACTATTTTCTACGACACCATGTCCAACAACACCCGCATGATGGCGGACGCCATTGCCCAGGGCATCAACGAAGTGGACCCGAACGTGGCGGTGAAAATCTTCAATGTGGCGCGCAGCGATAAGAATGAGGTGTTAACCAACGTGTTCCGCTCTAAGGGCGTGCTGGTGGGCACCTCCACCATGAACAACGTGATGATGCCGAAAATTGCCGGTCTGGTAGAAGAGATGACCGGCCTGCGCTTTCGCAACAAGCGCGCCAGCGCCTTTGGCTCCCACGGCTGGAGCGGCGGCGCGGTAGACCGTCTCTCCACCCGCTTACAGGATGCGGGCTTTGAGATGTCCATGAGCCTGAAGGCCAAGTGGCGCCCGGATATCGACGCCCTGGAGATCTGTCGCCAGCACGGCCGCGACATTGCCCGTCAGTGGGCGCTCGCTCCGCTGCCGGAAGTGGCGGCAAATGCACCCGAACAGCAGGAAGCCTGCGCCTGTGCCGCCGCGGCAGCCGCCGATCTCGGCCCGCGCATGCAGTGCAGCGTCTGCCAGTGGATTTACGATCCTGACCTGGGCGAACCGCTGCAGGATGTTGCCCCGGGCACGCCGTGGCGCGACGTGCCGGACAATTTCCTCTGCCCGGAATGTTCCCTCGGTAAGGACGTCTTTGACGAACTGGGTACGGAGGCAAAATGAGCAACGGTATCGTCATCATCGGCTCGGGCTTTGCCGCCCGTCAGCTGGTGAAAAACATCCGCAAGCAGGATGCCAGCGTGCCGCTGACGGTGATTGCCGCCGACAGCATGGACGAGTACAACAAGCCTGATCTAAGCCACGTCATCAGCCAGAATCAGCGCGCCGAAGAACTCACCCGCCAGACGGCGGGGGAGTTTGCAGAGCAGTTTAACCTGCGCCTGTTCCCGTACACCTGGGTCACCGATATCGACGCCGCCGCCCACGTGGTGAAAGCAAAAGAGAAGACCTGGCAGTACGACAGGCTGGTGCTCGCCACGGGTGCCTCTGCTTTCGTGCCGCCGATTGAGGGGCACGAGCTGATGCTCACCCTCAACAGCCAGCAGGCGTATCAGGCCAGCGAAACGGCGCTTCGCGACGCACAGCGGGTAATGATTGTCGGCGGGGGGCTGATCGGCACCGAGCTGGCGATGGATTTCTGCCGGGCGGGCAAATCGGTGACCCTGGTCGACCATGCGGCGAGCATTCTGTCGGCGCTGATGCCCGCAGAAGTAAGCAGTCGCTTACAGCATCGTCTGACCGACATGGGGGTGCATCTGCTGCTGAAATCGCAGCTGCAAAGCCTGCGCAAAACCGAAGGCGGTATTCGTGCCACGCTCGACCGCAGCCGCAGCATTGAGGTGGATGTGGTTATCGCGGCGACGGGCCTGCGCCCGGAAACTGCGCTGGCGCATCGTGCAGGCGCCGAAACAGGCCGTGGCGTGAAGGTAAATAGCTACCTTCAAACCACGCAGCCCGATATTTACGCGTTAGGCGACTGCGCTGAAATCAACGGTCAGGTGCTGCCTTTCCTGCAGCCGATACAGCTGAGCGCCATGTATCTGGCGAAAAACCTGCTCGGCGGCAGCGCACCGCTGAAACTCCCCGCCATGCTGGTGAAGGTTAAAACGCCAGAGTTACCGTTACATCTTGCGGGGGAGACGCAGCGCATGGATCTGAGCTGGCAGATTGCCATTGAACCTCACGGAATGGTTGCACGCGGCTCTGACGCAGAAGGTCAGGTACGCGCCTTTGTGGTTAGCGAAGATCGGATGAAGGAGGCTTTCGCTCTGCTGAAATCGCTGCCCGCGTAACCCGTAATCTCTTGCCACGCTCACTTAACCATTGGATTATATTATCCGTAGCCCCGATGTCCCGGGGCTTTTTTTTTTGCGAATTCTATTCAGGACATAAATACAAATAAGATAAATCATCACCATTAATCCCTTAACCATAACATCCATCAATATTTAAATACGGAACACCTGATAAACACCAGCCTGTTTTATTCCCTGTTTTCGGCTTATCCTAAAAATAGACCCATTAGCCGGAGACATCCCATGACCACCTTTAGCAAAGAACTCAACTACCTTTCCGCCTATTTTAAACAGGCTAAAAAATCAGAACATATTTTGTTTCGCTGGCTCTACCTCAGCCCGGAGGCGCGCATAGAGCGCCTGCGAGAACTGATGATGCCGGTGAGTAAACGTGATAACTGAAGCACGACCAGGTTAAAACCGGAACAAATTAGTTACTTCATCATTGTTTATGCCGTGAACAATTCGCTGATAAAATATAATAAAAATTAATTTATTCCGCATCACATTTTTATTACAGGGACTTTCGCATTAAAATAAAAGGTGTTATTTTTCGTCGTGAATTAAGTCCTTTTTGGAATCCACTCTCATGAACGCATTTAGTTATCTGCAACGTCTGGGTAAAGCCCTGATGTTGCCAATCGCCACCCTGCCCGTTGCAGCGATA
The DNA here is from genome assembly GCF_041365315.1 of Enterobacter cloacae complex sp. 2015409. Classification (NCBI taxonomy): domain Bacteria; kingdom Pseudomonadati; phylum Pseudomonadota; class Gammaproteobacteria; order Enterobacterales; family Enterobacteriaceae; genus Enterobacter; species Enterobacter cloacae complex sp. 2015409. Next base: position 150,238 of record NZ_JBFTVM010000004.1, read on the forward strand.
TTATTACGCCTCGGGCAGCCTGATGTTTTTAATATTCCGTTTATAGCCAGCGCCGGTGGCGGTATCTTTGACAGTCTACCTTTGTTGTTTGCCTTAGGGATCGCCATTGGTCTGGCAAAAGACAACGCCGGTGCTGCAGCCCTCGCAGGGGCGGTGGGTTTTCTGGTGCTTACCAAAGCCACGGCCGTCATAAACTCATCCATTAACATGTCCTTCTTCGCCGGGATCATTGCCGGTGTCGTCGCGGGTCACTGCTACAACCGTTTCTCAAACACCAAACTTCCGGACTTTCTCGCCTTCTTTGCGGGCAAACGCCTGGTGCCGATCGTAACCGGGCTTATTTGCCTGTTCATCGCCTGGATTTGCGGGTATGTCTGGCCTTCCGTGCAGCACGGTATTGATACCTTCAGCCTGTTTGTCTCTCGCAGCGGCGAACCGGGATGGTTTATTTATGGTGTCCTGAACCGCGCGCTAATCCCCTTCGGTTTGCATTACATTCTGCACTCCGTCTTCTGGTTTAGTCTCGGCGACTGCCTGAAAGTGACTTACGATGCCGCCAGCGCCGTACACAATATCTGTCTGGCCCCTGACGTGGTAAAAGGGCTGGTGGTTGGCGGTGCTGTACCGGGTATTGACGGTTCCAGCATCACGCAGATTGCAACCGACCTGACCCGTGGCGACCTTAACCGCTTCTTCGCCGGTGACCCGCATGCAGGCGTTTACATGGCCTGGGCTTACCCGATCTTTATGGGAGGCCTGCCGGGTGCCGCGCTGGCGATGTATTTCGCCGCACCGAAAGCACGTCGCGCTACCGTAGGGGGGATGCTGCTTTCTGTGGCTCTGACCGCTTTCCTGACCGGCATTACCGAGCCCATCGAGTTCTCCTTCCTGTTCCTTGCCCCTGCTCTGTATGCGCTGCATGCGGTACTGGCGGGCGTGAGCATGGTGATCACCAACAGCCTCGGCGTACTGCACGGTTTTGGTTTCTCTGCCGGGCTTATCGACTTCGTTCTCAACTGGGGACTGGCTACTAAGCCGTGGATCCTGATCCCACTGATCGTGCTGTTCTTCGCGATCTACTTTGTCGTATTTACCTTCGCGATCCGCTTCTTTAAGCTGAAAACGCCGGGCCGCGAAGACGACGAGGCTGTAGCGGGTAACTCTGACGATCAAAGCGAAGCCATCGCACAATACATCGCGGCACTGGGTGGCAAAGACAACCTCAGGATTGTCGATGCCTGCATTACCCGCCTGCGCCTGACGCTCGTTGATAACAGCGTGCTGGATGAGCCCGTGCTGAAATCCCTGGGCGCGAAAGGTATTCTCAAAATGGGTACGCAGAATGCGCAGGTTATTCTGGGCCCGCAGGCAGAAAGCATTGCGCTAAAGATTCGGGCACAGCTTGAAATCTGACGCTGCATAATCCGGTTCCCTCTCCGCCCTGGAGGGGGAACAAAACCGGAACACTTTATCAATCCAGACCTTAATTATTCCGCAAAAAAACCTACACTCTCACCATCCACCTTTTATCCTGGGTACGTCGACATGCGCCAGCTTCAGAAAATCCTTCAGTATCAACGGCTTTATCAACACTATGGCGCAGAGCCAAAGCCGACGACTATTGCTGAAGTCGCCGAGGTGGCGCTGTGCAGTGAACGTCATGCACGTACCCTGTTGCGCCAGCTGGCGCAGAGCGGATGGTTAAGCTGGAATGCTCAGCCGGGACGGGGACATCGCGCCATCTTGCACTGCCTGACAACCACCAGCGAACTCAGCGCCCCTCTGATGCACGCCTGCCTGGAGAAGGGGGATTACCAGAGCGCGCTGCAGCTGGCTGATGGCGATCCAGCCAGCCTGCATCACATCATCACACCCTTTTTAGGTGGAAAGTGGCTTAAGCACCAGCCAACCCTGCGTATTCCCTGGTATCGTCCACTGACGTCGCTTCATCCGGCGCTTCAGCGTCGTCGCGCTGAGCAGCACATTATTTGCGCCGTACACGCGGGATTAACGCGCTATATGCCCGGTCAGCCGCATCCAGTACCTGATCTAGCCCATCACTGGGAATTCAACGAAGACAAACGCCGCTGGCGTTTTTACCTGCGCAGCGGTGCGCACTGGCACAATGGGCAAGCTATCAGCGATGAAGATATCCTCATTGCGCTGCAACATGTATTGGCCGATCCGGCACGCAATGCCGGTCTGACTCACGTCTGCAGGGCGTTGCTTATTGCCCCCTGGTGTCTGGAGATACAGCTGACCGTCCCCGATGCGATGCTGGCGCATCGTCTCGCGCACCACGTATGCCGCCTGCCACATCCACAGCAACCGGACATCGGTGCCGGGCCCTTTGCCATTGCGCACCACCATTCTCACTACCTGCGCCTGGAGCGCCAGCCCTGGTATTTTGCTGCCCATCCGCTACTGCATGCGATAGAGTTCTGGCGAACCCGTACGGAGGCGCAAAAGCCGGCGTGGATCACCGTCGGGAAAGGACAAAATGCGCAGGCAGCGGTAACGTCCACCAGCGGCGGATTCGCCTGGCTAATGGTAAACGCAAGGTTACCCGAGCCGCTTGCGGCCTGGCTACGTCAGGAAATTCAGAGCATGACTCATCAACAGTTTCTCCATCGGGATGATTTAGAAACCCAAACGGAAATACTGCCAGGCCTGACACCACCGCAATACCCGCAGGCTTCGGAAACGATGCTTCCCGCCACGCTTTCGCTGGTTTGCTACCACACACCTGAACTGTGCGAACTGGCCGATATTCTGCGCGCGCGCCTGAAAAAGCACAGCTGCAACGTGACGGTGAAATGGAAAGATCGCGAAGAGTGGCATGGTCATAACGCGCTGGATCAGGCCGATCTTTTGTTGGGTGACTATCTGGCGGGTGAACTGCCAGGCTTTGCCCTGGTGGAGTGGTTTTTTGATGAGCCTGCGTGGGCCACGGCCTTAGGCGAGGACACCTGGCAAGAAGAGAAGCAGAAACTGATGGGTTATTGTGAAAGTGAGGAGACCCTGAATAATCACCTGCCCTCCTTCTTTCATTCCTTGCTGGAAAGCGGCGCCTGTACGCCGCTTTTCCACTACCGCTACCGTCTTAACACCCTGGAAAACGTGCAGGACATTGTGCTGACCGCCAGCGGCTGGCTTGATTTTACCCGCGCCTGGCTACCCCCTGCTCAGGATCGCACCACCAGCGCGTCGTAGCCGCGCCAGCGGTAGTTGACCATGGAGATCAGCCAGCAGGCAACGAACAGCCCGACCACCACAAACCCGGCGTTGCCCAGGTTGTCGTTTACCGCGCCAATCAGATCCCAGACGCCGCCGCTGAGGGCAAATTTATCCATCAGCAGACCCAGCGCTTCCAGCCCGCCGATAAACAGCGCCACCACCACGGAGGTGCCGGTGATGGTCATGTTGTAATAGAGCTTGCGCTGCGGCTTGTTAAACGCCCAGCCGTAGGCACCGACCATCAGCAGGTTATCGAGGGTATCCACCAGCGCCATGCCGCTGGCGAAGAGCGCCGGGAAGATCATGATTGACCACACCGACATCCCGCTGGAGGCGCTGGCGGCAGAGATCCCCAGCACGCCAATCTCGGTGGCCGTGTCAAAGCCGAGGCCAAACAGGAAACCGACCAGGTACATCTGCCAGCTTTTATTCACCAGGCGGAAGGTTTTGCCAAACAGCCAGTTCATGACGCCTCCCTGGGCAGGGAGCGTGATGTCGCCCTGCACGGGCCTGCCGCGTTTTAGCGCCTGAAAATTGCGCCAGACGCCGCGCAGGATCACCATATTCACCAGCGCCATCGCCAGCAGGAAGGTCGCGGAAACGGCGGTACCAATCAGGCTGCCAGTTTCGTGGAACCATTCCATGTTTTTCTGAAACGCCGTGGCTGTAGCGGCGATGGCAATGGAGGCCAGCACCACGATGGTGGAGTGGCCCAGCGAGAACCACGCCCCCACGCCGGACGGGCGTTTGCCCTGCTGCATCATCTTACGCGTCACGGTATCAATGGCGGCAATGTGGTCAGCGTCCACCGCGTGTCGCAGCCCGTAACACCACGCCAGCAGACTTGCCGCCATCAGCGCCGTGCTGCCGCTAAAGGTGTGCCATGCCCATCCCCAGGCCAGCAGGTTTGCCATTACCAGAGCCAGCAGCAGGAGCGCGGCGCGAGGTTCATTGCGTAACAGTCGTAACATTTTTAGTCCTTTGTAAACATGACCGGGCAGCGGCGACCACCGCCTGCCCGAAGGAGATCGCTCCGTCACCTGCGGGCAGGCGCGAAGGAAAAAGAAGCGTAAAGTCAGAAAGGTAATGACGCAGGCGCGCGCGCAGCAGACGGTTGTGCAACACACCGCCGCTGAGACAGATTGTCGACAGCGATAAGCGCCGGGCATGGAACGCAGCGAGCTCCGCCAGCCCTTTTGCCAGCGCGTCGTGAAACGCCCACGCGCGCTCGCAGGGCTCTGCCTGCCAGCTCAGCCACTGCTGCCAGAAAAGCGCGAAGTCTTCCACCGACAGCGTAACCGGGTGTTCGACGCCGTTGCACTGTGCCGCCAGCGCTTCCAGCCTGCAGGCCGCTTCACCTTCCCAGGATTGGGTTTCGATACCCAGCGCGCAGGCGACGGCATCAAACAGGCGACCGCACGACGACGCCCGCGGCGCGTTGACGCCGCGCTGGATAGCCTTCGCCAGCAGCGGCCAGTTCTGACGCTGTACCGCGCGCGTTTCCGGGTACTGCTGCCAGTCAGGGACAAACGCCAGACACTGGGCGAGCAGGTTGCGCCACGGCTGCCGCGCCGCCAGATCGCCCCCCGGCAGCGCAACGGCAGGCAAGCCACCTAAATGCGCGCACTCGAGATAGTTGACACGCAGGCACTCCCCGCCCCACAGCGCGCCGTTTTCCCCCATGCCGATCCCGTCCAGCGTCAGGGCGATAACATCTCCGCCATCGCGCGGCCAGCCGTTTTCGGCCAGGCACGCCGCCGCGTGGGCGTGATGATGCAGCACGGTTTCAACGGGCAGCCCCTGCGCCTGCGCCCACTGGCGCGCACGGTACCCCGGATGGGCGTCGCACACCACGCGCTCAGGACGGAAGGCATAGATGTCCTGCATCGTCGAGAGCGCGCCGTGCCACTGCGCTTCGACACCCTCGTCACCGAGATCGCCAAAATGCTGGCTCAGCACCGCCTGGTTGCCACGCACCAGGCAGAAGGTGTTTTTCATCTCCGCACCGGTGCACAACATGGCGGGGATATTCTCGAATCCCGCAGGCAACGTGATGGCATCCGGCACAAAACCGCGCGCCCGGCGCAGCATCGTGCCGTCCCGATCCATCACCGAATCGTCCATCCGCTGAAGAATATCGCGATTGTGCAGCAGGAAGCCGTCCGCAATGTTGCCCAGTTCATCCAGCGCCTGTTGATTACTGATGGCAGGCGGCCTGCCGCTGAGGTTGCCGGAAGTCATCACCAGCGGTCGCTGGCAGTCCATCATAAGAAGGTGCTGCAGCGGGTTCGCAGGAAGCATGATGCCCACGGAATCCAGACCGGGCGCGATACCTTCCGGGAACGCGGGCAGCCAGGCTTTTGGCGTGAGCACAATGGGTGCGGCGGGTGAGCATAGCAGCGCCTGAACCGTCTCCGGCAGGTCATCCGCATGCGGGATCATCACCGCCAGCGGCTTCGCGGGCCGCTGCTTGCGCGACCGAAGCGTCGCGACCGCCTGCGGGTTACGCGCGTCACAGACGAGGTGAAAGCCACCCAGCCCTTTAACCGCGACTATACCGCCGCTTTTCAGCATCGCTACCGCTGCGCGCAGAGCAGCCTCGCGCTCAGCAGTCATGTCGCCCGCACGCCACGTAAGCGCGGGCCCGCAGTCCGGGCAGGCGACCGGCTGGGCGTGAAAACGGCGGTCGGCAGGATTGCGGTACTCGGCTTCACACGGCCCACAGAGCGGGAACGGCGCCATTGCCGTGGCCGGACGGTCATAGGGCATGGCGCGGATAATGGTAAACCGCGGCCCGCAGTGGGTGCAGTTGATAAACGGATAGCGATAACGGCGTTCGAGTGGGTCGCACATCTCAGCCAGACACGCCGGACAGGTGGCGGCATCCGGCACAATCTGGGTGTCCATCGTCCCGGCCGCGCTGTGGCGGATGGTAAAGTCCTCCGGTACGTGCGCCCAGGTAAACGGCTGCGCTTCCACGCGGTCAATGCGTGCCAGCGGCGGGCAGTCCTGATGCAGCCTCGCGGTAAAGGCCCCCCCATTACCCACGAGGCGCACCAGCACGCCCTCTCCGTCATTGCAGACGTCACCGGTCAACTGAAGCGCCTGCGCCAGCTGCCAGACGAAGGGACGAAACCCGACGCCCTGCACCTTGCCGCGCACGCGCAGCTGAACGCCGTTGCTGCTCATACGGTTCAGAACAGCAGCGATGACGAGGTGTCGAACGCCGCGCGACGCCGCTTTTCGGCGCTCATCTGCTCAAGCTTGTCGCGATCCACGCAGACCAGCGCGTGCGTCGGGCAGGCTTCCATGCAGGCCGGGCCGGCGTCGCGGTGGTAGCACAGGTCACATTTGTTGGCTTCGGCTTTGTCCGCGCGCACGCTCAGTCCCATACCGCTGTTGCGTACCACCGGACGGACCACCACCTCCATCGCGCCGTACGGGCAGGCGACCACGCAGGTTTTGCAGCCAATGCAGCGCTCCTGCATCACGTGCACAAAGCCCTTCTCGCGTTTAATCGCCCCGTTCGGGCAGACGTTGGCGCACGGTGCGTCTTCGCACTGGCGACAGATGGCGGCGGTGGAAATATTCACGCCTTTGATGACGTGGATGCGCGGCAAAAACGTGTCAGGGGTAAGCGACGCGCAGTCCTGCTCCGCCTGATGGGAAACCACGCACGCCACTTCACAGGTACGGCAACCAATACACTTACTGGCATCGGCCATAATAAAACGGTTCATCTGCTTCTCCAGCATTACAGTTATGCCCGGAGATATTCATAAACCGTGCCAATAATTAACTTATTGATTTTAATTGATTTTAAAAATTAAAGCGGTGCTGTCATCGTCACTTATGACGATGACAGCTGTCGACATCAGCGGTGCGGGCCGTCAATAACCGAGTCGCGCAGGACAAGCTCGCCGGAGAAAATTTGCTGATATTTAAACTCACCGCCGTCGAGCATGAAGATCAGGCGGCTGATGGTCTCTTTGATCATCTCCGTTACCGGGATGCGTACGCTGGAAAGCGACGGCACAATGTAAGGCGCGATGGCCACGTCGTCAAAACCGATCACCGACACCGCGTCCGGTGCGGCTACGCCGCTGTCGTGCAGCTGCTTCATGGCGCCAATTGCCATGTCGTCATTACTCGCCACCAGCGCCGTAAAGCGTTCACCGCGAGCAAGCAGTTCGGACACCGCCGCCGCGCCGCTGGCGGGGTTCCACTTCCCCTGCGCAATCAGCCCCTCGCGCAGCGGAATACCGTGCTGCGCCAGCGCGTCCTTATAGCCGGAGAGACGCTCAACCCCGGTGGGAGAATCCAGCGAGCCGGTGATAAAGGCGATCTCCCGATGCCCTTTCGCAATCAGCTGTGACACCGCGTCCTGGCTGGAGGCTTTATGATCCGACCACACGCAGTGGCTGCTGTTTTTACGCAGGCGGCGGTTGAGCACCATAATGGGCTGCTCGCACTTCTCGACGATCTCATCCATCTCTTCCACGCTCAGAAAACGCGGATAGATGATCACCGCGTCACAGCGCATATCGAGCAGATACTGGATCGCCTCGCGCTCTTCATCCGCGCTGTGCTTGCCGTCCGCGAGGATCAGCTGCCGCCCTTTCTCTTCCGTCATGCGCGCGGCGTGAAACAGCAGCTCGCTAAAGTAGACGCCGTGATAAAGGGTGTTCGTCACCACCAGGCCCAGCGTCTGGGTACGTTTGGTCGCCAGGTTGCGCGCCAGCAAATTTGGGCGATAGCCGCTCTCTTCAATGGCCTGAAAAACCCTGTCTTTGGTCTCCTGGCTGACATAGCCATTTCCCGACAGCACCCGGGACACCGTGGCTTTCGAAACGCCTGCCCGCTTCGCCACTTCAAGCATCGTGGTCATGTTGTTATTCCGTCTGCATCTGATGGAGCGCAGTGTACTGCACTGCAGAAAAATTGTCGCAGCGGTGAAATCACGCTTTTGGCTCCTGCTGGTGATCGTCGTCACGAAATAAAAAAATGGTCAAAAAGCGATCTTGTTTCATCAAAAGAAACTCATGATGATTATGTGGAACCGGTTTCCTACATTTCTCACAACGATAACAGGATCACATCCGATGGCCAAAAATTACGCTGCGCTGGCGAACGACGTTGTCAGCGCGCTGGGTGGCAAAGAGAACATCGTCGCCGTCACCCACTGCATGACGCGACTTCGTTTCGTTCTGAAAGACGAAAGCCTTACCGATACCGCGCGCCTGAAAAGCATCAGCGGCGTGCTCGGCGTGGTGCGCACCGACAACCAGTGCCAGGTCATCATCGGCAACACCGTTTCGCAGGCGTACCGCGAAGTGGTGAGCCTGCTGCCAACCAGCCTGCAGCCTGCCGTACCGGAAGGCCCGCAAAAGCTGACGCTGCGTCGCATTGGCGCCGGGATCCTCGACGCGCTGATCGGCACCATGTCCCCGCTGATCCCGGCGATCATCGGCGGCTCAATGGTCAAGCTGCTGGCGATGATCCTTGAGATGACCGGCGTGCTGCCAAAAGGCGCGCCGACGCTCACTATTCTGACCGTCATCGGCGACGGCGCGTTCTTCTTCCTGCCGCTGATGGTGGCGGCCTCGGCGGCGGTGAAGTTCAAAACCAACATGTCGCTGGCCATCGCCATTGCGGGCGTGCTGGTGCACCCGAGCTTTATCGAGCTGATGGCGAAAGCCGCGCAGGGCGAACACGTTGAGTTCGCCTTTATCCCGGTGACGGCGGTGAAATACACCTACACCGTCATCCCGGCTCTGGTGATGACCTGGTGCCTGTCATACATCGAGCGCTGGGTGGATCGCATCACCCCGGCGGTAACCAAAAACTTCCTCAAGCCGATGCTGATCGTGCTGATTGCCGCCCCGCTCGCCATCGTGCTGATTGGGCCGCTGGGCATCTGGATCGGTAGCGCCATCTCCGCGCTGGTTTACACCATTCACGGCTATCTGGGCTGGCTCTCCGTGGCCATCATGGGCGCGCTGTGGCCGCTGCTGGTCATGACCGGGATGCACCGCGTGTTTACGCCAACCATCATTCAGACCATTGCCGAGACGGGCAAGGAAGGGATGGTGATGCCGTCGGAAATTGGCGCCAACCTGTCGCTCGGCGGTTCGTCGCTGGCGGTGGCGTGGAAAACCAAAAACCCGGATCTGCGCCAGACGGCGCTGGCGGCGGCGGCCTCCGCCATCATGGCGGGGATCTCTGAACCGGCCCTGTACGGCGTGGCGGTGCGTCTGAAACGTCCGCTGATCGCGAGCCTGATCAGCGGCTTTATCTGCGGCGCGGTTGCCGGTATCGCGGGTCTTGCCAGCCACTCGATGGCGGCACCGGGGCTGTTTACCAGCGTACAGTTCTTCGACCCGGCGAACCCGATGACCATCGTCTGGGTGTTTGGCGTGATGGGTCTGGCAGTCGTGCTGTCGTTTGTTCTGACCCTGATACTGGGCTTTGAGGATATTCCGGTCGAAGACGACGCCGAAAAAGCGCGCGCCCTGCAGACCGCACCGGTACAGAACAACGCAGCAAAAGCATAAATTGAAAGCGAGGTAAGAATGTCTGTTTTTCCACAAGGATTTTTATGGGGCGGCGCGCTTGCCGCCAACCAGAGTGAAGGCGCTTACCGTGAGGGCGGCAAAGGGCTGACAACGGTCGATATGATCCCCCACGGCGCGAACCGCCTGGCGGTGAAGCTCGGTAAGGAAAAGCGTTTTTCGCTGCGTGACGACGAATTCTACCCGAGCCACGAGGCGATTGATTTTTACCATCGCTATAAAGAAGACATCGCCCTGATGGCGGAGATGGGCTTTACGGTGTTCCGCACCTCGATCGCCTGGAGCCGCCTCTATCCGAACGGCGACGAACCGCTGCCGAACAAAGAGGGTATTGCCTTCTACCGCGCGGTATTCGAAGAGTGCAAAAAGTACAACATCGAGCCGCTGGTAACGCTCTGCCACTTCGACGTGCCGATGCACCTGGTGACGGAGTACGGCTCGTGGCGCAACCGTAAGATGGTCGATTTCTTTGCCCGCTATGCCCGCACCTGCTTTGAGGAATTTAACGGGCTGGTGAAATACTGGCTGACCTTCAACGAAATCAACATCATGCTGCACAGCCCGTTCTCCGGCGCGGGGCTGGTGTTTGAGGAAGGCGAAAATGAAGATCAGGTGAAATACCAGGCCGCGCACCACGAGCTGGTGGCGAGCGCGCTGGCGACTAAAATTGCTCACGAGGTGAACCCGGAAAACCAGGTCGGCTGCATGCTGGCGGGCGGAAATTTCTATCCGTACTCCTGCAAGCCGGAAGACGTGTGGATGGCGCTGGAGAAAGACCGCGAGAACCTGTTCTTTATCGACGTGCAGGCGCGCGGCAGCTATCCGGCCTATTCTGCCCGCGTGTTCCGCGAGAAAGGCGTGGTGATTGTGAAAGACCCGGGCGATGATCTACTTCTGAAAAACACCGTCGACTTTGTCTCGTTCAGCTATTACGCCTCGCGCTGCGCCTCGGCGGATATGAACGCGAACAATACCAATGCGGCGAACATCGTCAAATCCCTGCGCAACCCGCATATTCAGGTGAGCGAATGGGGCTGGGGCATCGACCCGCTCGGCCTGCGCATCACCATGAACATGATGTACGACCGCTACCAGAAGCCGCTGTTCCTGGTGGAAAACGGCCTGGGAGCGAAAGATGTCGTTGATGAAAACGGCGAGATTAACGACGACTACCGCATCAGCTATCTGCGCGAGCATATCCGCGCGATGGGCGACGCGATTGAGGACGGCGTGCCGCTGATGGGCTACACCACCTGGGGCTGTATTGACCTTGTCTCTGCCTCAACCGGGGAGATGAGCAAGCGCTACGGGTTTGTCTACGTCGACCGCGACGACGCCGGGAACGGCACGCTGGAGCGCAAACGCAAGAAATCGTTCTGGTGGTATAAGAAGGTGATTGCGAGTAACGGGGCGGATCTCGAATAGCCTGTTGTCCTCACCCCAGCCCTCTCCCACAGGGAGAGGGAGATGGGTTTGATAGGCCGGGTAAGGCGAAGCCGCCACCCGGCACTGCTCAGAGCCGGGAGAAATCCCCGTCCCCAACCCACTCCGCAAGCCGTGAATACACCACTTCCACCGCCTCCTTCACCGGCGGCGTCATCGGGTAATAAAACCCGACAATGTCCGGCTGAATCCCCAAAAAGAGCACCTCGCCCACGTCACTTTTGATCTGATCCACCAGATAATTCAGCGGCATATTGTGGGTGGTCATCATAAACATCTCGGCGATGTCGTCCGGGTCAATCAGGCGGATCTCACCGGGGTTGAGTCCCATATCGGTGGCATCGACGATTAACAGCCTGTCCGGACGCAGCTCGCGGATGGCGACCACGTCGTTTTCCGGCGCGCTGCCGCCGTCAATCACCACCCAGCTGCCCTGTGGGTTCGCGGCGCACATCTCCGCCAGCAGCGGACCCGCGCCGTCATCGCCCATCATGCTGTTGCCGACACACAGTAAAACGTCAGTCACGTAATCTCCTCACCATCAGGTAGATGGCACTCTCCTGATGAATATCATGCAGCATGCCGAGCAACGTTTTGCTCCACGCCTGCTGCCCGGGGGTTTGCCTGCCGAGCGCCGCGTCAAAGGCGTTGGCGAGCATCGCAATGTGGTTCGCATCGATCACGATCTCGCCGTACTTCGGCACGCCCTCCATTTTGCGCCGCGCCGTACTGCCCTCCTCCAGCGTGGCGATCCACGCCAGATACTCGGACCACGGACAGCTCAGCGCCGCCTCCAGGCAGTCAATCACCCCGAGGTGATGCCCAATCGCCAGGCTGTAATAGACCACCTGCTGCGCCGCATCCGGCGTGGCATCGTTCTCATCAATAAACTTACGGCTCAGCTGGCTGAACACCACCGTTTCACTCATCGGATACGCGCCTCATCGACGATGCTGTTCAGGTTCGCCACAATCTCATTGAGGCGCGGATCGTTTTCCGCCTCCAGCCAGCGTGCGACCTGATGCTCGCCCTGGCTCAGCAGGCGCAGATAGTCGTCGGCAATCTGACGGCCGTAGCGATAGCCCGCCAGCCTGCGCGCCGTGCGATCGACCTTCACCCGCAGCGGCTGCACCATGTCCGGGTGCAGAATGGCCGCAGCCTGGTTGTCGAGCTCGCCTGGCTCGCGGGCGTGGATTTTCTGCTCCAGCAGGCCGAGCGCCATCGCAAAGCCGTACAGCGTGGCGGCGGGCGTCGGCGGACAGCCCGGAATGTAGACGTCCACCGGCACGATTTTGTCGGTGCCGCCCCAGACGCAGTAGAGGTCATGGAAGATGCCGCCGCTGTTGCCGCAGGCGCCGTACGAGATGCAGATTTTCGGGTCCGGCGCGGACTGCCAGGCGCGCAGCGCGGGCGAGCGCATTGCGCGGGTGACGGCCCCGGTGAACAGCAGGATGTCCGCATGACGCGGGGACGGCACCACTTTGATGCCGAAGCGCTCCGCGTCAAACAGCGGCGACAGCGTAGCGAAGATCTCAATCTCGCAGCCGTTGCAGCCCCCGCAGTCCACGCGGTAGACGTAGGCGGAGCGTTTGATTTTTTTCAGCAGCGACGCCTTCATGCTGGCGATGGATTCGTCCACCGTCATCGGCACCGGAATGCCGTTAGCGTCGCGCGGGCCCAGTAGGTTTTCCATCAGCTGGCCTCTCTCATATGGCGGGTGATATCAATACGGTCGGACGGCAGCAGGCACTTCTGACGCTTGCACGCCGGGCAGGTTTCAAAGCTTTCGCGGTGATGCTCCGCACGGGCGTCGCCGTTGTGCTGCAGCAGCGCGATGGCGTAGTCGATCTCTTTTTGCACGGCGAACGGGCGTTTGCAGACGCGGCAGTTGCACAGGTCAAAGCGCGACTGCTGCAGGAAGTCCTCTTTCTTCCACACCGCCAGCTCGTACTCCTGCGACAGGCGAATGGCGACCGTCGGGCAGACCTCCTCGCAGCGGCCGCAGAAGATGCAGCGCCCGAGGTTAAACTGCCAGGCCAGCTCGCCGGTTTTGAGATCCGTTTCCACCGTTAAGGCGTTCGACGGACAGGCGTTGACGCAGGCCGCGCAGCCGATGCACTGCTGCGGGTTATGTTCCGGCTTGCAGCGAAAGTTTTTATCCACCGGCATCGGCTCCAGCGGATAGCTGCTGGTCTGCGTGCCCGTTTTGATCACTTTTTTGATAAAGGTAAACATGGCGAGTCCTTATTTCAGCGGCGAGTTTTTACGCTCGATGCTGTAGCGCTCAAGCTCTTTGTACGGCACCACCTGGCTTTTCTTCTTGCGCACATCGACTACGGTCATGCGGTCGGTGCAGGAGTAGCACGGGTCGAGGCTGCCGATGATCAGCGGCGCGTCAGAGACGGTGTTACCGCGCAGCATGTAGCGCAGGGTTGGCCAGTTGGCGTAGGTGGCCGCGCGGCAACGCCAGCGGTAGAGCTTCTGGTTGTCGCCGGTCATGCTCCAGTGGATATCGTCCCCGCGCGGCGCTTCGGCAAAGCCAAGGGCAAAGCGGTTCGGGATGTAGGTGAAGCCCTCCACCATCAGCGGGCCGCCCGGCAGGTTGTCCAGACCAAAGTCGATCATGTTCAGGGCGGTGAACACCTCGTTGATGCGCACCTTGAGCCGCGAGATGACGTCACAGCCCTGCTCGCTGTGCACGGTCATCGGCAGCAGGCCGTAGCCGACGAACGGGTGATCCGCACGCGTGTCGCGGGCGTGCCCGCTGGCGCGCACCATCGGGCCGACGTTGCTGAAGTCGCGGGCGATCTCCGGGTCAAGGCGGCCAATGCCGACGGTGCGCTGCTCGATGTTTGGCGTGCTGAGAAGCATGTCCACCAGCTCCTGCACGTCGCGGCGCATCTGCTGCGCCAGCTGACGGGTCTGGATCATGTCGTCCTTCAGCAGGTCGCGGCGGATCCCGCCGATCAGGTTCAGGCCGTAGGTTTTACGCGCCCCGGTGAGGATCTCCGCCATCTTCATCGACGCTTCGCGCACGCGGAAGAACTGCATAAACCCGGAGTCAAACCCGACGAAGTGGCAGGCCAGGCCGAGGTTCAGCAGGTGCGAGTGCAGGCGCTCCACCTCCAGCAGAATGGCGCGGATCATCTGCGCGCGTTCCGGCACCACGATCCCCATGCCGTTCTCTACCGAGGTGGTGTAGGCGGTGCTGTGGGCGAAGCCGCAGATGCCGCAGACGCGGTCAGAAAGAAACGTGACTTCGTTATATCCCATGCGGGTTTCCGCCAACTTTTCCATGCCGCGGTGGACGTAGAACAGGCGGTAGTCGGCGTCGATAATGTTTTCGCCGTCGACGAACAGGCGGAAGTGGCCCGGCTCGTCGGAAGTGACGTGCAGCGGGCCGATCGGCACCACGTTATTTTTCTTGCTGCCCAGCTCGTTGATGAATTCGTAGGTTTCACTGTCGGTGGTCGGGGCCGGACGCTGGCGGTAGTCCATGCTGTCTTTGCGCAGCGGATAGAGTTCGTCCGGCCAGTCGTCCGGCAGCACCAGACGGCGTTCATCCGGCAGACCAACCGGCACCAGGCCATACATGTCGCGCACTTCACGCTCGCCCCAGACGGCAGCGGGCACGCGCGGCGTGACGGACGGGTATTCCGGTTTATTCGGGTCGACCTCGACGCGCACGGTGATCCAGCACTTCTCGCCCTGCTCCATCGACATCACGTAGTACACCGCGTAATTGCCGCACAGCTGGCGCTCGTCGTTACCGAACAGCACCGACAGCCAGCCGCCCTGCCGGTAGTAGAGAAACTCCACCACTTCTGGCAGATAGTTCACCTTTACGGTGACGGTGATCTGGTCTTTGGTTTGCCAGGACTCCTCCAGCACCACGCCGGGGAAAGCCTGATGCAATGCGGCGAGATACTGCTGACCTTTCTTTTCTTCAGACATAAACACTCTCTTTAATCACGCCACCAGCAAGGAGACGAACGCTAAAAATGCAAAACCAAAACCGGCCCAGGTAATGCGTGACGTTTCCACAAAACGCAGACGCGCCATGCTGTTTTCGAACAGGGCAATGACCAGCACGCCGACCAGCAGCTTGAGGACGGCAACCACGACGGCCAGCAGCAGACCGCCCGCGGAGAAGTGCGTCATCTGCCCCCACGGGAAGAAGACGCCGACAAACATCTGCAGCACCACCAGCTGCTTGAGGCTGATGCCCCACTTCAGCACCGCGAAGCCGTAGCCGCTGTATTCGGTGAGCGGTCCTTCCTGCAGCTCCTGCTCGGCTTCCGCCAGGTCGAACGGCAGTTTACCCATCTCAATGAAGGTGGCGAACGCGCAGGCGCACAGCGCCAGCACCAGCGGGATTGAACGCGCCACCGGCCAGTGGTAAACGGTGTGGGTGATAAAGCTGATGTGGGTGGAACCCGCCACCTGCGCGGCGACCCACAGCCCCAGCAGCAGGATCGGCTCAACCAGCACGCCGAGCATCGCCTCGCGGCTGGCGCCGATGCCGGTAAACGGGCTCCCGGTGTCGAGGCCCGCAATCGCAAAGAAGAAACGGGCGATGGCAAAGAGGTAGATAAGCGTAATCAGATCCCCGAGCGCCGGCAGCGGCGAAGCCACCGTCACCACCGGCAGCGCGGTGGCGATGGTGAGCATCACGCCCACCATCACGAACGGCGTCAGGCGGAAGACCCAGCCTGCGGCATCCGGCGCCACGCTCTGACGAGAAAGCAGTTTGAAGAGATCGCGGTACTCCTGAAGCACCCCAGGCCCGCGACGGTTGTGCATCCGGGCGCGCGCCACGCGCGTGATGCCCGACAGCAGCGGCGCGGCGGCGAACAGCACCAGCGCCTGAAGAATTGCCAGTAACAAACTCATGTCAGGCTCCTCGTGAAATCACAATGACCACCAGCACCGCCAGCTCGATGACCGCCAGACGGCGGAACAGCGCGGGCGCAGCGGCGCTCTGCCAGCCGGGTACCCAGGCCACCGGATTCAACCAGTGGCGCAGCTTCAGCACGGCGGCGAAGTTCTCCTTCACCGGCATGGCGAAACCGTGGGCGGTGATAACCATCGACTGTTCGTGTTCGTAGCCACAGGCCCACGCCGCACCGCGCGCGCGGGAGGTGAGCCTGTCGCGTTTGAAGAACAGCATCAGGACGAGCGGCAGCAGCGGTGCGCCAATCAGCAGCAGCGCGATCATAGGCTGAGAGACGGTGGTATTCGCCACGGTCAGCGGCAGCGGAATGGCGTTGCCCAGCAGCGGCAGCAGCCACGGTGCGGCGACGCCGCCCGCGATGCAGCACAGCGCCAGCGCGACCACGCTCACGCCCATCAACAACGGTGCGCAACAGGCGTTTTCAGCTTCGCGGGTGCGCGGCGCACCGAGGAAGGTTACGCCGTAGACTTTCGCCATGCACATCACCGCCAGCGCCCCGGTAATTGCCAGCCCGACCGCCAGCAGCGGGCCGAGCAAACGCGCGATAAAGAGATCGCTCTGACCGAGCGCGAAGAAGGACTGATAGATCACCCACTCCCCGGCAAAGCCGTTCAGCGGCGGCAGCGCGGCCATTGCCATCAGCCCGACCAGCATCGCCAGTGAAATTACCGGCATCTTTTTGCCAATCCCGCCCAGCTTTTCGATATCCCGATGGCCGGTGCGGAACCAGACGCTGCCCGCCCCGAGGAACAGGGTGCTTTTAAACAGGCTATGGTTAACAAGGTGATAAAGACCGCCGATAAAACCGGCCGCGATTAGCGCCGGATGATTTAGCGCCAGCCCGGTTACGCCCGCGCCAATACCGAGCAGGATGATGCCGATATTTTCAAGCGTGTGGTACGCCAGAAGACGCTGGATATTGTGCTCCATCAGCGCGTACAGGCCGCCGACGAACGCGGTAATCATTCCGGCGATCAGCAGCACAACGCCCCACCACAGCGGCGGTTGTCCGCCGGTCAGCGTAATCGCCAAAATTCCGAACAGACCCACTTTCATCATCACCACCGAAAACAGCGCGGCGGCGGGCGCGGAGGCATTCGCATGCGCCTGCGGCACCCAGCCGTGCAGCGGGATGATGCCAGCGAGCAGGCCAAAGCCGATAACGCCCAGCAGCCAGACGTCATTCCCCAGCGGATGCCCGTTGAGCGCAGAGAAATCCAGCGTGCCAAAGCGTTGCCACACCAGCCAGCAGGCCAGCGCCAGCAGCAGCGTCCCCAGGCGTCCCAGCGCAAACCACAGCTTGCCGGAGGCGCTGCAGCCCGTCAGGAACACGCCGCACAGCGCCATGATTTCCGCCATCACCACCAGCGCGCCGAGGTTGCTGGCGATAACGGTACAGACCGCCGTCGCCATCAGCAGATTGACCAGCAGGCCGTTGGCTTTAGCGTGCGGGTGGCGGTGCCAGTCGATATTGAACAGGCTGATAAACAGCCCGCACAGACCAAACGTCACCAGCCAGATGGCGTTCAGGGGCGTGATCTCAACGGTGTGCCGAATCAGCGGCATCACGGTTTCTGCGGACTGGCCGCCGAGCAGGACAACGCCGCCTGCCGCCAGCGTCATCAGGCTAGCGACCGCCCCGCCAATCCCGGCGATCGCGCCGCTCAGGGTTTTATGGAATGAGAAGATCAGCGCCAGAACAGCGGCGGCAGTAAAACAGGCTACCGCGCTGGTAATCATCATTGCCGCGTTCATTTCGCCCCCTCGTTAAGCGCCTGTAGCAGAGAAAGGTCGCCAAAATCACTGTTGATGGTCAGCTCGCGTTTACGCTTGCTGGTACGGGCGATGTCGCGAATGTTAACCAGAATCAATGCCTTAGTCGGGCAGGTGCGCACGCAGGCCGGACCCTGCTCATCGAAGCTGCACAGGTCGCACTTCACCGCCACGGCGCGGATGCCGGGCACCCAGTCCAGCAGCGTGCTTACGCGTGCCGGAGCCGGTGGCGCAGGCGGGGCTTTTGGCGAGTTAGCGTTCGCCGGAATGTGCAGCGGACGGCTGCCGGAAAATTCAATCGCGCCAAACGGGCAGGCGATGCCGCACAGCTTGCAGCTTACGCACAGGCTTTCGTTCAGCTGGACAGCGCCATCAACACGGGTGATGGCATTCACTGGGCAGACACCCGCGCAGGGAGCATCTTCACAGTGATGGCAGAGCTGCGGGGCAGACTCTTTTTCATTACGCATGACGTGCAGGCGCGGCATGGACTGCAGCCCATGCAGGCGATGCGTTTCCGAACACGCCGCCTCACAGGTTCGACAGCCAATACAGACCGTCGAGTCGGCAATTACAAAACGGTTCACCGGGTCATCCTCTGGTGATAGTCATTTTTGACGAAAAACTGTCTTGTCGACACTTCTCGACACGCAAGGGTCAGGCCACGTTAGCTGAGGTATTTCCGTCCATCAGCTGCTTCAGGTTGACCGGGAGATCGCGTTCAACGGCGGCGTACAGGCCGTTATAGACCGGCGCGATTTTTTCCAGATAGTGCTCCAGCACCTGCTGGCGATCGCGGTTGCTGACGTGGCCGTCCACCATGCCGTCGGCCATCAGCTGCGCCTTCGCAATACACTGTTTTTCGCCGTCTTTTGTCTCGAGGTGGTACTCAATGGTGTGGCTGTTGAAGTTATCCGCCAGGGTCACGTTAATGGTGAAATGGCCGAACAGGACAAAGCTCATATCCCCCTGTGCCGCGCAGCTCATCGCGTGGTGAAGACGCGCTTTCGAGAGGGTAATGCCCTGAACCAGCGAGTTGCAGTAAAGGTGCCACTGGTCCTGCAGCTGCTGATGACGCTGCGCGATGTAATCCGCTTTTTCGCTGATTTCCCAAATAGTCATAGAAGGTATCCGTTTAATGGAGATAGCGGCTGTTAAGCAGATTCCATGCCAGTTTTTATCTTTATGATTTTTAATGTGTTTAATTGCAAAACCGCTGTCAACGCCGCGGTGTCGACGTGTCATTTCGACAGCGTTGACATCGTCACGCCTTAACAAAAATCAAGCTGGCATCGTTATTGCATTCAATGGCGCAATTCACTGAGGAGGCGTCATGCACGAAATCACCCTCTGCCAGCGGGCTCTGGAACTTATCGAGCAGCAGGCAGTGCAAAACCACGCGAAACGCGTTACCGGCGTCTGGCTGAAGGTCGGGGCGTTTTCCTGCGTCGAGACCAGCGCCCTGAATTTCTGTTTTGAACTGGTGTGCCGCGGCACGCTGGCGGAAGGCTGCGAACTGCATATTGAAGAGCAGCAGGCGGAGTGCTGGTGCGAACAGTGCCAGCAGTACGTCACCCTGCTGTCATCAAAGGTTCAGCGCTGTCCGCAGTGTCAGAGCACCGGTCTTCGCATCGTGGCGGATGACGGCATGCAGATCCAACGTCTCGAAATCGAGAAGGAGTAAAGTATGTGTAGTACCTGCGGTTGCGCCGAAGGCAACCTGTATATAGAAGGGGATGAACATCGCCCCCATTCCGCGTTTCGCTCCGCGCCCTTTTCTCCTGCCCCACGACCTTCTGCGGCACTGACCGGTATCACCTTCGCTCCGCAGCGCTCCGAAGTGGGCGATCTGCACTACGGCCACGGGGAGGCGGGCACCCACGCGCCGGGTATCAGCCAGCGCCAGATGCTGGAGGTGGAAATCAACGTGCTGGACAAAAATAACCAGATCGCCGCCCGCAACCGCGCCCGCTTTGCCACCCGCAAACAGCTGGTGCTGAATCTGGTCTCCAGCCCCGGCTCCGGCAAAACCACGCTGTTAACGGAAACGCTCAAGCGCCTGAACGGGCGCGTCTCCTGCGCGGTGATTGAAGGCGACCAGCAAACCGTTAACGACGCGGCGCGTATTCGCGAAACCGGCACCCCGGCGATTCAGGTTAATACTGGCAAAGGCTGCCACCTGGATGCACAGATGATTGCCGACGCCGCCCCGCGTCTGCCGCTGGCGGATGATGGCATTCTGTTTATTGAAAACGTCGGCAACCTGGTCTGCCCGGCGAGCTTCGACCTGGGCGAACGGCACAAGGTGGCGGTGCTTTCGGTGACCGAAGGCGAAGACAAACCGCTGAAGTACCCGCATATGTTTGCCGCCGCGTCCATCATGCTGCTGAACAAAGTCGACCTGCTGCCGTACCTGAATTTCGACGTGGATAAGTGCCTGGCGTATGCCCGTGAAGTGAATCCAGAGATTGAGATCCTGCTGGTCTCCGCCACGCGCGGTGACGGCATGGACAGTTGGCTACAGTGGCTGGAGAACGAGCGATGTGCATAGGCGTACCTGGGCAAATTTACGCCATCGACGGTAATCAGGCCAAAGTCGAGGTCTGCGGCATCCTGCGCGACGTGGACCTGACGCTGGTGGGCAACACAGATGAAACGGGCGCATCGCGTCTCGGCCAGTGGGTGCTGGTGCACGTGGGGTTTGCCATGAGCGTGATTAACGAAGCGGAAGCCCGCGACACGCTCGACGCCCTGCAAAATATGTTCGACGTGGAGCCTGACGTGGGTGCGCTGCTGTACGGCGAGGAGCGGTAATCATGCGTTACGTTGATGAATACCGCGCGCCGGAGCAGGTGCTGCAGCTTATCAGCCACCTGAAAACGCGCGCAGCGCGGCTGGACTACACGAAAGAAAGGCCGCTGCGGATCATGGAGGTGTGCGGCGGGCACACGCACGCCATCTTCAAATTTGGCCTCGACCAGCTGCTGCCGGAGAACATTGAGTTTATCCACGGCCCCGGCTGCCCGGTCTGCGTTCTGCCGATGGGGCGCATCGACAGCTGTATTGAAATTGCCAGCCAGCCCGACGTCATTTTCTGCACCTTTGGCGACGCGATGCGCGTGCCGGGGAAAAACGGCTCGCTGCTGCAGGCAAAAGCGCGTGGTGCGGACGTGCGGATCGTCTATTCGCCGATGGATGCCCTGACGCTGGCAGAGAATAATCCCGCGCGCAAGGTGGTGTTTTTCGGCCTGGGGTTTGAAACCACCATGCCCGCCACCGCCATCACGCTGCAGCAGGCGAAAGCGCGCGGCGTCGATAACTTTTTCTTCTTCTGCCAGCACATTACGCTTATCCCCACCCTGCGCAGCCTGCTGGAAGAGCCGGGAAACGGCATTGACGCCTTTCTGGCACCGGGGCATGTCAGCATGGTGATTGGCACAGACGCCTACGGTTTTATCGCTGAACAGTACAATCGTCCGTTAGTGGTCGCTGGTTTCGAACCACTTGATCTACTGCAAGGTGTCACCATGCTGGTTGAGCAGAAAATAGCGGCCCTGAGTGCAGTGGAAAACCAGTACCGGCGCGTGGTGCCGGATGCGGGAAATGAACGGGCACAGCAGGCGATAGCCGACGTGTTTAGCGTTGAGGGCGACAGCGAATGGCGTGGTCTGGGGCTGATTGCCGAATCCGGCGTGCGCCTGACGTCAGCCTATCGCACATTCGACGCCGAAGCGCATTTCCGCCCGCAGCCGCAGCAGGTTTGCGACGATCCCCGGGCCCGCTGCGGCGAGGTGCTCACCGGCAAATGCAAACCGCATCAGTGCCCGTTATTTGGCAATACCTGCAACCCGCAAACGGCGTTTGGCGCGCTGATGGTCTCCTCCGAAGGCGCGTGTGCCGCGTGGTATCAGTATCGCAACCAGGAGAGTGAAGCATGAATACGGTTGAAATGGCGCACGGTAGCGGCGGACAGGCGATGCAGCAGCTGATTAACCGGCTATTTATGTCGGCCTTTAACAACCCCTGGCTCGCCGAACAGGAAGACCAGGCGCGCATCGACCTCGCCCCCCTCACCGCCCAGGGCGACAGGCTGGCCTTCTC
Source organism: Enterobacter cloacae complex sp. 2015409 (assembly GCF_041365315.1). Lineage (NCBI taxonomy): Bacteria > Pseudomonadati > Pseudomonadota > Gammaproteobacteria > Enterobacterales > Enterobacteriaceae > Enterobacter > Enterobacter cloacae complex sp. 2015409. Next base: position 172,318 of record NZ_JBFTVM010000004.1, read on the forward strand.
CACCGACAGCTACGTCATTGACCCGCTGTTCTTCCCGGGTGGTGATATCGGCAAGCTCGCTGTCTGCGGCACGGCCAACGATGTTGCCGTCAGCGGCGCCGTTCCGCGCTACCTCTCCTGCGGGTTTATCCTCGAGGAGGGCCTGCCGATGGAGACGCTCACGGCAGTGGTCAACAGCATGGCGCAGACCGCGCGCGAGGCGGGGATAGCTATCGTCACCGGCGATACCAAAGTGGTGCAGCGCGGTGCGGCCGACAAGCTGTTTATCAACACCGCCGGCATGGGGGCGATCCCCGCCGATATTCACTGGGGCGCGCAGCAGCTTAGCGTGGGCGACGTGCTGATCGTGACCGGAACGCTGGGCTGTCACGGGGCGACCATCCTGAACCTGCGCGAAAGCCTGGGGCTGGACGGGGAACTGCGCAGCGACTGCGCGGTGCTCACTCCGCTGATTCAGACGCTGCGTGCCGTACCCGGCGTCAAAGCCCTGCGGGACGCCACGCGAGGCGGCGTGAATGCCGTGGTCCACGAATTTGCAGCAAGCTGCGGGTATGGGATTGAACTCACCGAGCGCAGCCTGCCCGTTAAGCCCGCCGTTCGTGGGCTCTGCGAACTGCTGGGGCTGGACCCGCTTAACTTCGCAAACGAAGGCAAACTGGTGATTGGCGTTGAACGCGCGGCAGCGGAAGCCGTTCTTGAACAGCTGCGGGCTCATCCGTCAGGAAAAGAGGCGGCAATGATTGGTGAAGTGGTTGAGCGCAAAGGGGTGCGCCTGACCGGGCTTTATGGCGTGAAGCGCACGCTGGATCTGCCGCACGCGGAACCTTTACCCCGTATTTGCTAGAACCGCGCCAAAAGCGGTCAGCATGGATTTTTTTGCTCGTTTCTACTGGAAAGCACTATGCCGTATACACCGATGAGCGATCTTGGACAGCAGGGCCTGTTTGACATCACGCGCACACTTTTACAGCAGCCCGATCTCGGCGCGCTGAGCGATGCCCTGACCCGGCTGGTCAGGCAGTCGGCGCTGGCCGACAGCACCGCGATTGTACTGTGGCATAGCGGAACGCACCGCGCGAGCTACTACTCAACGCGTGACAATGGCAAAACGTTTGAATACGAAGACGAAACGTATCTCGCGCATGGCCCGGTGCGCCGCATTCTCTCCCGACCTGAAGTGCTGCACTGCAACTTTGAGGAGTTCCGCCAGGCGTGGCCGCGGCTGGCACAGAGCAACCTTTATCAGCCTTTCGGGCATTACTGCATGTTGCCGCTGGCGGCAGAGGGTCAGATTTTTGGCGGCTGCGAGTTTATCCGCACCACCGACCAGCCCTGGAGCGAGGCGGAATACGAACGCCTGCACACCTTTACCCAGATTGTGGCCGTCGTCGCTGAGCAGATCCAAAGCCGCGTGACCAATAATGTGGATTACGACATGCTGAGCCGCGAACGCGACAACTTCCGCATTCTGGTCGCCATCACTAACGCCGTGCTGTCACGGCTCGACATGGATGAACTGGTGAGCGAAGTCTCGAAAGAGATCCATCACTATTTCAAAATCGACGCCATCAGCATTGCGCTTCGCGGCCATCGCAAGGGCAAGCTGAACATCTACTCCACGCATTATCTTGATGAAGCCAACCCGGCACACGAGCAGAGCGAAGTGGATGAAGCGGGGACCCTTTCTGAACGAGTCTTCAAAAGCAAAGAGATCCTCCTGCTCAACCTGAACGAGCAGGACCCGGCAGCGCCGTACGAGCGGATGCTGTTTAACACCTGGGGCAACAAAATTCAGACCCTGTGCCTGCTGCCGCTGATGTCCGGCAACACCATGCTGGGCGTGCTTAAGCTGGCGCAGTGTGAGGAGGGCGTGTTCACCACCGCCAACCTGAAGCTGCTGCGTCAGATCGCCGAACGTATTTCCATCGCCCTGGATAACGCCCTCGCCTATCAGGAAATTCATCGTCTGAAAGAGCGTCTGGTGGATGAGAACCTGGCCCTGACCGAACAGCTCAACAACGTGGACAGCGAGTTTGGTGAAATCATCGGGCGCAGCGACGCCATGTACAGCGTGCTCAAGCAGGTCGAGATGGTGGCGCAAAGCGACAGCACGGTGCTGATCCTGGGTGAAACCGGTACGGGTAAAGAGCTGATTGCCCGCGCCATCCACAACCTGAGCAACCGCAACAGCCGTCGGATGGTGAAGATGAACTGCGCCGCGATGCCCGCAGGGCTGCTGGAAAGCGATCTGTTCGGCCACGAGCGCGGTGCATTCACCGGGGCAAGCAGTCAGCGGCTGGGCCGTTTTGAGCTGGCGGACAAAAGCTCGCTGTTTCTCGACGAAGTGGGCGATATGCCGCTGGAGCTACAGCCGAAACTGCTGCGCGTATTGCAGGAGCAGGAGTTTGAGCGCCTGGGAAGCAACAAGCTTATCCAGACCGACGTGCGGCTGATTGCCGCCACCAACCGCGATCTGAAAAAAATGGTCGCCGACCGCGAGTTTCGCAGCGACCTTTACTATCGCCTGAACGTGTTCCCGATCTTCCTGCCGCCGCTGCGCGAGCGCCCGGAAGATATCCCCCTGCTGGTCAAAGCGTTTACCGCCAAGATCGCGCGCAGGATGGGGCGAAATATCGACAGCATTCCTGCCGAGACGTTGCGTACCCTTTCATCGATGGAGTGGCCCGGCAACGTGCGCGAGCTGGAAAACGTCATCGAACGTGCGGTGCTGCTGACGCGGGGGAATGTGCTGCAGCTCTCCCTGCCTGAAGTGACGCCGCCTGACGTGACCCTGCCCGCCGCCGAGACAGCGAAAGAGGGAGAAGATGAATATCAGCTCATTATGCGCGTGCTGAAAGAGACCAACGGCGTAGTCGCCGGGCCGAAAGGTGCCGCCCAGCGCCTGGGGTTAAAACGCACCACCCTGCTGTCGCGCATGAAGCGACTCGGGATTGAGAAAGAGAGCCTGGCTTAAGCCCCTATTCTGGCGGTGTTTTCTGGCACCGCCTTTCGTTACCCCGCGCAATTGTCCCTCATTGACACAAAATCGTTTCCTCTGTATAAAATTCCGCCTTAATAATGAGTTTCATTTGCATCAATAATAATATTAATCAAGGGTAGCGTTTCATGAAGAAGGTCATCTGCGCGTTAGGCCTGGCGGTTGCGTCGGTCAGTTCTGCTCTGGCAACCACATATCCTCTGACCATTGAAAACTGTGGCTATAAAGAAACATTCACCAAAGCGCCGGAACGCGTCGTGGCCCTGGGCCAGAATACCGTCGAAATTTTGCTCCTGCTGGGGCTGGAAGATAAGGTGAAGGCCAGCGCCTTCTGGCCGACCAAAGTGCTGCCGCAGTTGGCGGAACAGAACGCAAAAATCAAAACGCTGACGGTAGAAATCCCGACGCTGGAATCCATCCTTTCGCAAAACCCTGATTTTGTTCCTGCCCAGCTTCCTCTGCTGCTTGGGCCGGAGAGTAAGGTCGCAAAGCGTGAAGATCTGGCCACTGTCGGCGTGAACAGCTATTTATCACCGGGCATGTGCGCGACCAAAAAGGCCGCCGGCGATATGTACGGCAGCCGCCAGAAGCTGTGGGATATGACCTATCTCTATAAAGAGATTGAGGATTTCGCTAAAATTTTCAACGTTGAAGATCGCGGCCAGGCCGTGATTGCCGATTTCAAAAAGCGCGAGGCCGACCTGCGTAAGGAATTCGGCAAGAACAAAAAAGACCTGTCGTTTGTCTTCTGGTTCTCCAGCTCATCCCCTTCTGCGGACGCCTACGTCGGCGGTAAAAACAGCGCCTCAGGGTTCATCGCTGACGTGCTGGGCGGGCATAACGCCATCACCTCCGAGACCGAATGGCCGACCGTGGGTTGGGAGAGCATTATTGCCGCCAATCCGGATGTGATTGTGGTCTCCAGCCTGGACCGCAACCGCTGGGCGCTGGATAACGCACAAGAGAAAATCAAATTCCTGAAGAGCGATCCGGCGGTCAGCCAGCTGGACGCGGTAAAAAAAGGCCACATCGTGGTGATGGACGGCCAGGCGATGAATCCGACGATCCGCACGATTTACGGGGCTGAGCAGGTCGGCGAACAGCTCAGAAAGCTGGGGCTGAACTGATGACATCCGCCGTTCTTCAGGCCCGGCAGAGCCTGGTTCTGACGACCTCGGCTTTGCTCGCCCTGGTACTGTTATTTCTGGTGATCGCCCTGAGCGTCAGCGTCGGCGAGCTGTCCATCCCGCTGGATAACGTGTTTTACGCCATCAGCAATAAAATGGGGCTTACCGAGGTTCCGCTCACTCGCATCTATGAGAGCGTCATCTGGGACTTTCGCCTGAGCCGCGCGCTGGTGGCGGCCTGCTGCGGCGCGGGGCTGGCCATCTGCGGAGCCGTATTGCAGAGCCTGCTGAAGAACGCGCTGGCGGAACCCTACGTGCTCGGCGTGTCCGCGGGCGCGTCGACCGGGGCGGTTTCTGTCGTCGTATTGGGGATCGGCACCGGTGCGGTCTCCCTCTCTGCCGGTGCCTTTGCCGGGGCGTTCGCCGCGTTTGCGTTTGTCGCGTTTCTGACGAACGGCGCGCGCGGCGGGAATGAACGGACCATTCTGGCAGGGGTCGCCGCCTCGCAGCTTTTCAACGCCATTACCGCCTACACCATCAGCACCTCCGCCAGCGCCCAGCAGGCGCGCGACGTGATGTTCTGGCTGCTGGGCAGCTTCAGCGGCGTACGCTGGCCTGAATTCCAGCTGGCGCTGGTCGTGGTACTGATTGGATTAGCCGTTTGCCTCTACTATTCCCGGGCGCTGGATGCCTTCACGTTCGGTGATGACGCCGCCGCCTCTTTAGGTATTGCCGTCCCGTGGGTGCGCCTGACGCTCTTTACCACTACCGCGCTGATTACCGCGACCATCGTCAGCATGGCGGGGTCAATCGGCTTTGTTGGGCTGGTGGTGCCGCACGTGATGCGCTTCCTGTTCGGGCCGCTGCACCGCACGCTGCTGATTGCCAGCGCGCTGGCAGGGGCGATCCTGATGGTGCTGGCAGACATTGCCTCGCGCATGCTGATTGCGCCGCAAAGCCTGCCCGTCGGGGTGGTCACCGCGCTGGTGGGCGTCCCCTTCTTTGCCGTGATTATCTACCGTTCAAGGAATAAGTGATGAGCATCTGCGCGGAAAATATTACCTGGAAGGTCGGCAAAAAGGTCATCGTTAATGACGTCTCGCTGAAGGTGTCACGGGGCGAAACGGTAGGACTGCTTGGCCCTAACGGCTGCGGGAAATCGTCTCTTTTACGGATCCTCGCGGGGTTGCGTCGCCCGGATGCTGGCTGCGTTACCCTGGACGGGCAGGACATCTCCCGCATCGCCAAAAAACAGCTTGCCCGCCGGGTCGCCTTCGTGGAGCAGCACGGCATGACGGACGCCAATATGCGCGTGCGCGACGTGGTGAAACTTGGGCGTATTCCACACCACTCCGCCTTTTCCAACTGGAGCAACCACGATGACGAGACCGTCACCGCCGCTCTGCAGCGCGTGGATATGCTGGATAAAAGTGACCAGGGCTGGCTGAGCCTCTCCGGCGGCGAGCGCCAGCGCGTCCACATTGCCCGCGCGCTGGCCCAGACTCCGACGGAAATCCTGCTGGATGAACCGACCAACCACCTGGACATCCATCATCAGATGCATCTGATGCAGTTGATCAGCGAATTACCGGTCACCAGCATCGTCGCTATCCACGATCTCAACCACGCCTCGATGTTCTGCGACTCGCTGATTGTGATGCAGAAAGGGCAAATTGTGGCGACGGGGACACCGCAGGATATCTTATCCGAGTCGCTGCTCTGGGATGTCTTCCGGGTCAAAACCAAAATCGAGATCTCGCCGTTCCATGGCAAAAAGCACATCCACTTTATCGTTTAGGGGCGAGTGAACAACGATGCCCCTTCGCCCTGCCACCACGCTCTGGCCGCCCGTCTTACTGGGTAGCCAGTTTGTTTTTAACATTGGCTTTTACGCCGTTGTCCCCTTCCTGGCGATATTCCTGCGCGACGATATGCTGCTCTCCGGCGGGCTGATCGGGCTGATCCTCGGCCTGCGCACGTTCTCTCAGCAGGGGATGTTTATCGTCGGTGGTGCGCTCTCGGACAGGTTTGGCGCGAAAGTCGTTATCCTGAGCGGGTGCATGATTCGCGTTGCGGGCTATCTGCTGCTGGCGTTCGGAGGCTCGCTGTGGCCGATTATTCTGGGCGCGTGTCTGACAGGCGTGGGCGGCGCGCTGTTTTCTCCGTCTATTGAGGCATTGCTGGCGAAAGCGGGCACGCACAGCGAGGCGAAAGGTAAACGAAGCCGGGCGGAGTGGTTCGCGCTATTTGCGGTCTGCGGGGAACTCGGTGCGGTACTGGGCCCGGTTGCCGGCGCCCTGCTCACCGGCCTGGGCTTTCGCCAGGTGGCGCTGGCGGGCGCAGGGGTCTTTATCGTTGCGCTGGTGGTTCTCTACTTTTGCCTGCCCGCGTCACGCCACGCCCCCCGGACGCTGAAGCTCGTTCCCTGGTGGACGACGTTCCGCCAGCCGCGCTTTGTCGCCTTTATCATTGCCTACAGCTCGTGGCTGTTAAGCTATAACCAGCTCTATCTGGCGCTGCCGGTGGAGATCCAACGCTCTGGCGGTAACGAGAAAGATCTCGGCCCGCTTTTTATGCTGGCCTCGTTGCTGATCGTTGCATTACAGCTGCCGCTGGCGCGTTTCGCCCGGCGCGTGGGCGCGGTGAGGCTCCTGCCGGTAGGTTTTTTGCTGCTCTCCTCCGCCTTTGCGAGCGTGGCGATATTTGCCCCGATGACGCCGCCGGAAGGCTGGCTGCGCTTACTGCCCTCAGTCTGCTTTGTGACGCTGTTGACGCTGGGACAGATGCTGCTGGTGCCATCGGCTAAAGATCTGATCCCTCGGTTTGCGGAGGAGTCCACGCTTGGCGCGCACTACGGCGCTCTCGCCACCGCAGGAGGCATTGCGGTACTGGCAGGAAATCTGTTGTTTGGCAGCCTGCTGGATCGCGCGCTGGTGCCCTCAACGCAGGCAATGTATCCCTGGCTGCTGCTGGCCCTTTTCCCACTCTGCAGCGCGCTGGCCCTGAACGTGATTTGCCGCCCGCTGAGACGCTGAACCGATCACTTTTTCGGACGGTACTTCTCCGGCAGTTCCGGTACGGGACGACGATCATCAATCAGATGACGAACGGTCAGGATAGGATGACGCCATAACATACGCGGACCTGCCCAGCGCATAACCTGCTTCATCTCTTCACGTCTGGCAGGCTGGTAGCAGTGTACCGGACACTGCTTGCAGGCAGGCTTGTCCTCACCGAAAACGCACTTATCCAGGCGCTTATCGGCATACGCGTTGAGCGCCTGATAATGCCCTTCCTCCTGAGATGCCTGCGGACACTGCTTTTCATACAACGCGATCATTTTCGCGATGGTCTCTTTTTCTCGTGAGATGCGTTTACCGGACATAACGGCCTACCGAATAATAAAGTGCATTAATAATACACTTTTAAGCACTGTATTTCAGCGGTTGCATTTCGTTTCCTGAAGCCTGATTCCAGTTTTCACCCTGCACCGACCGATAATTACTGGTATTTTATACAGGCATCAGAAATGACCTTTGTCCGTGTTGTCTGGAGACCCTATGCAAGAGCTCGCGATCGGCAAACCCTATCGCCATTTAAAAGTGGGATATTTTAGAAAGCGCCATGAAGACCGCAATACCAAGATACCAAAGCGTTACAGCGTACATGCAGCGCTGAGCTTAAAAGGTGACTGGCTTGAAAAGGCGGGGTTTACGACCCATTCCAGAGTCAGAGTGGGCGTGGAGCATGGAAAAATTATCATTGAATTAATGTCGGAAGACGGCTCGTAAAGCCACGACATTTTTCTGCGCCGGACCTTTTTTTCATGCGACAATAGAAGGAACAAACGGCCACTGAGCCGATCAAAACGGTTTATATTCAAAGAAATGGACATCATAACTCCATGAGCACAATCGACAATTTCGACGCACATACGCCGATGATGCAGCAGTACTTTTTTTTAATGCTAATCTGTTGAAATAGAGGAACAAAAATATTGTTAAGTAGGTTCTAGCTTACTGATGGGATACTTTTTCGGTATGTTGGTGCGGTTTGGTAAAAAAAGGTCACTAACTCTCTTGGGAGTAAAGAAACCTCACATTGGTTGTTTACTTACAATCACTCAATAGATACACTATTTGCAGGGATTAAAATAGCATAGAAGTAGTGATTAGTATGACTAACAAGACTTCAACAAGATGTGCAAAGACGATTTTATTTTTCTATGGTATATCGTTCATACTTTCATTTTTAGTGGGTGTTTCAAATTTAATACCCGCACATGTTTATATAATTTTTTTCATTCCATGTTTTGGTGTCTTATGTGGATTCACTTTATTCTTGGGAAGAAGTAAGGTGATGAAGTCCTTGAACGATTCCATTTTATTCTCCTTTGCTCCCATAGCAATGTTTAACCCAATTTATAGCTTATTGAACAAAGCTACAAATATTACTGAAACGATTTCAAATACAGATGAATCACTCATGTTTTTCTATTTGCTAATTGCTATATGTTCTATTCTTAAAGCCTTAATTTCATTCTATGAATTATACAAAAACCTGACAAAACCCGAACAAAGCAGTTAGTTTATTTTTTTAACCTTAGTCGTATAACAATTATTAATGCAACAATCACAGGCCAACAAAGCAAGATAAAACACCCACTACCCAATAGTATGTTATAGATAGTGGGATATTTATCTTGATCCAGAAAAAACACGCCCCAAATACATATGATTGAATATATAGCAAGAACAATCAACAACAATAATTCAGAGTATTCTTTTCCTTTTATCATAATAGATATATCAGAAGTAAATAAATTGCTATTTTCCTCATTAGCATTACTCTCTTTTCCTATCTTTTTAGAATTCATTTTACACCTCACCACATTATATAACCAATAAATATCACTCCTTTTTCTAAAGTCAATGAATCAACTATAAATAATTTTATTATCATATACAAATAACAAAGTTATTTGTTATTCAATAAATTAACCAATCGCTCTCGATCAGAAATGAGTTGTTGCTTAATATGATAATGACCTCTATTCTTATATCTTGTATCAAAAGAATTAAATGTTGTTAATGATGATAATCTCTGCAATCTTTTATCTCCTAACTTTTCAGATAACCAAGCCTGAATTTCAGCATTGAAAACAATATGAACTTCATGAGACTTTCTATGTAATGCAATAGCATTAACTTCTGTAATCTTAATAATATCCATTAAATCTTTATCAAATGTAACAATATTGGCTACATAAAAGGCAGTTTCATTTCCATCTACAATAGAATTAGTAAGTAAGTCCATCATTCTTACCATACCAAGATCTCTGGCACAATTTCTAATCTCATCTAATGGTCTTTTTCTATTTTGCAAGCTATGTAATTTTCGAGTAATCTGAGTTTTATTACTTCGAAATAAAATATCTGCACAAACAATCAACTCCCGGAACATAAAGATCGAAAGTTCACTGTCTGCAATATTTAATAACTCCTCAAACTTGTTCTCCGGCGAACGATTAGAACCATACTCAATTAGTTTTGCTTTAATAAGGATCAGTTCCATTAAGTCGGTTAGCGATTCCATATACGAAATATGCCCAAGCTCAACTTCTTTGAAGAATTGAGCCAAAAAAACATCTGCCTCTTTCTTAGCACTCAATTCATATTGAGTTCTAAATTCTTTACCCCATGAAAGACTCAAAGGTTTATTCATCATTTTAATAGAGAAAATAGCACTAATCGTTTCTCTAATTTTTTCAATGCTTTTTTCAGATTTATTATGACTGGCTTCAAATAAATATAAATAAGGATTAAAACTCTTCATTTCTTCATTATCAAAATTTTCCGCCATAATATGACACCCTTTAATAACATCATCCGTAGGGGTATCTTCATATGCAATAGAGCGAATGTAACTTGCAGCATTTGAATCTAAATATGTTCCCATGCCAATTTTAAATGCCAAAGTACCAGGATTAGAAACTACTTCATCATCAATCACCCAAAGCGAATTACCCCGAAAAACAGTAGAAACAAAACATTTATCTTCAAATAACTGTCTTCTTAGTTTAAAAGGTCCCTCTTCTGCATAATCAGCATAAATAAAGCGCCATTCCTTTAAAAACTCTCTATTCTCTGTATATCGTTCCAAGGCTTCCGACCGATTTGCAGAGGCTCCAACATATTGCAGAGTCGTAATTAAATTGTATTGTTCACTACTTCTATTAAGATTCATCGAAAATTACCTTCAATTTGATTTTTAGCACTAAAAAAATTTTAACACAAGTTCTTTTCTATACCAATGACTTAGATTAATTAAGGACTAACTCATCCAAATTTCGCTTTTTGGATTTCCTTGTTTTTCAACCTTAGTATATAAAACAATGTGAAAGTCGAACATAATTCATCAACATGAATTGAATTCGCACTATAAGTACATTACATTATGTGTCGCTAAGGAATTGCTCACTATAAGAATATACGTACCAAAGAGGTACAGCCTTATTATAAAAAAGATCTTGCTGCTACGGCCACCAAGTAAAAGCATAAGCGAAAACTTACTGAACTCGCACTGCGACCCAAAGAAGATAAACGTAATCGTAGGAAAGATCCTTCAAAAATTCGGTTAAACAGATAAGGAATCTCACTGATTCCATTTCTGATGATGATTTATAGAGCTTCACAGAAGCAATGGTAAAAACATCCTTCACAAGCCCCCTCGAAAGTTTCTCCAAGAAATCCACTTCATACCATATAGATAATGAAATAAATATTTGTTTATAAACAGTCTATTGCACTGCTTTACTGTAAGAAAAGCCAATCTACATTTCGTCAATCCCAATTTAGTCAAGAAACTTTTGATCGTTATTACAGATCGATAAATTAGTTATGATAGACAATATCTATCAACATGTATTCATCGATCGGTACAAGTGATTTTACTTTAACCAGCCATCCATCGAGAATTCCTGTTAAGACCCTGACAAGTTGCAATACAGGAACCTATTGAAAAATGGAGTTAATATGAAAAAAGAAACAATAAAGTGCCCGTTCTGCTTTAAAGAAAGCGAATTCGGTGTTCGCATCTGCACAGGATGTCACTCAAAAATAAATTATGGTGAAGTTTCACCTTGGCTATCGTTGTTCATAGGATTTATTTTATTAGGCATTGCTTACATCATTCTTTATATAAGTCAAAGTTTTTTAGTAGCTATCGTTATTTTGTTGGTATTAATGATTTCTACAAGATTGTATATTCGTAAAACATTTGCACACAGAGCAGTTTTCACACACCAACATTAAGAGCAAAAGGGATTTAAAATGAAAACATATGCTATTTTTACAATCATTCTGTCTACTTTTCTTCTTACCGCTTGTAATAGCGAACCCAGTCAAAACGATATCTATAATGTTTTCAAAAGTGTTGTAGATAGATCAAATGCAAGTATGAAAGCTTTTGATTCAAGGGTCTCAGAAAAGGATCTTTTAAGAATCGATTATGTGAAGAAAGTTAGCTGTTCAGAAGAAGCCAACAATGTTTATACTTGCATAGTAGATGCTTCTATTAGCAACATGAAACAAACTAAACATGTTAAGCTGGTGAAATCAGACGGTATCTGGAAAGAGGTCCAATAATAAACGATATCATGGAGTATAAGTTAGCCCCAGCCAAGGGGCTTCTTTCTATTATCGGATACTTTTACAGGATCTAACTAATGATTCTGCTAAGATATGTAAAACATCATACAACCAATAAAAATTATTTTTTCAACAAATTAAAAATAGCCGATATCTTCTATCAGCTATTTTATAAATCATTTATTTAATATATTACTCAATATGAGATTTTCTTGCGCGGAAGTAGAAAGCTGAATCAAATTACTTAAAAAATTAACAAACAAATCATTGAATACTTGCCTTTCATTTAAATCTGTCCATCCTAAAAGCAAAGCTTCTTCAATTGAGAGCCAAATTATATTTATATGCTCTTCTTCCAGGTAAATTTTAAATCGCTCCTCAGGTGTTCTAAGAGCATGTGACAATATTTTATTTTGGTTATCTGATTCTATATCTTTATCAAGATGCCAGAATGGTTGTGGCAGTGTAAAATCAATCAGCGAATTAAAAGTCAGCCCACGAACTTGTGCTGCTTGCATCGTGCTTACGACTTTATGCCCATCCCTCCAAATCTTTAAATCACGTAACAAATAATTTACTCGTTGATTTCGAGCTTTACTGTTGCCTGTTGGATATTGAATGTAAGGAGGTCCATCTCCATTTTGGCGATAGCGAGCAAGAGTCTTAACACTTACTCCAAGATATAGGGCAGTAAGTTCAACATTTAATGCTGTATCATCCGGCAGTTCCCCAAATAATTTCCAAGCTTCTGTGAAGTCCCTTAGGGTGTCAACTGTTGGCATACTTCCTCCACTCATTCATTAAAATCTAAGTTATTCTTCAATTATAAGCAGTTCTTCCAAAGACTCATTTAATTTCTTGATATTAAGAAAATGTCCAGAAACAAAGTTAGAAGCAAGCCAAAATACCAAATTCAAAAACTTCGCATTCGATGTAAATTCACATAAGATGAAAGCTAAGAATCTTGCTAAGTTTTCTTCGCATGTCAGGCCATTTTTCATTTTAATTATAGCATAACAACAAATATAGAATATCCTGTCGATTCTCGCCCCATAAGGGTTTATGAACGAAAAATCTGTATCTTTAAGTTTTCCGTTAAATATTTGGTTATTAGTATAGGTTTTCTGCAAATACCTAAAAAATAACTGGCTCATAAGAGCATATAAATCAATCTTATCATTGAATCGACCAGAATATAGCTTGATTAACTCTCCTAAAAAGTAACCTGTTTCATCATTTTTAGAATATGCCAAATTATATATATCTTCTATTGATAACGGATAAGGATACATTCCAGCACTATGTAATAATATTCCCCTTTCGCGTTCACCATAAGAAGTATATTTAACAGCTTCATTGATATATTTATGAAAGTCGATAACCTTCATATTTAAAACTTTGTGAAAGAATATATTTGCCATCAAATCGGCAGTGAAATATGGTATTCCGTTTGTAATACTGGCATAAATATTTTTTAAATAGTCATCCCCAACAATTTTACGAAACATATTAAGTTCATTAGGGATATTACCGATCTTAGGATAATGTACTCTTATTTGCTTTTGAATAGCATGAAGATTTTTAATAAACTCACCGTGATAAGCTTTAATACTTTCGGATGTATTTATATTAATGTTTCCATCTTCATTTAATCCGATAGTCTTGTATTCATCTCCCTCTATTGCTTCTAACCACAATTTGATTGCCTTGGCATCTTCTTCTATTAGCAAAAATTTAATATCTTTCTCGATGAAAAAATTAACAAAAGAGTTGATACAAATATAGCAGATTGTAAAAATATCTGTTGATATATCACCTTCGATATCATCGCCTCCTGCTTCAAAATCTTTTATCTTTATATTTTTATCAGTAAGGCTGATCATTGATGCTTTAACTTGTTCGTTCTTAGAAATTAGATCTAATCTAAAGTTTACTGGAATATTCTCATTTATATTTAAATCTTGCTTTGGTTCCTTTTTAGGTAAAAAATCTTTTATAACATTTATCATCTCTTCCGGATCTGAAGGTAAACTAATAGACTGAAAAAGATCAGTTCCATCGTTTGACTCATTTCTAATTTCGTGAGCTAACCGTAATACAGCAACATAGGGAGGCATTCTTTCTTTTAAAATTAGTCTTTTCATCCCCACTTTATTTACTTCATCTAACTTGCTATTTAGCAATACTTTTGCAACAGGAGAATCACTACTAATAAAATAATTACTATTAATAGAAGAGCCAGCTACAATGATTTTTGTTAGGTCTTTGCCATTATCATTATAATGAACACCACAAACTACACCTTCAACATCATCAGAAGGAATAAACTCTTGGTTACTTTTCTTTGACATCATTATTTGCATACAAATATGCGATACAAACATATAGTTTTTTTCTGGAGAATCCAAAAAAAATTTAATAGCTAAATCATGACCAAATCTTGTATATCCCAGCGATATGATTTTATCATTTAATCTTAATAGACTCTTAGTTGGCTCTTTGAATTTTTTATAATCAATATCATTTACAACTTTTTCTATCGCTGAAAAATCTCCAATTTTTTCAAAAGCATGGAGCTTTAATCTTATAAAATCAAGATCCTGACTCGTATTATATTCTTCAATTAACGATAATGCCTTTCCCATTTCATTGTGGGATAAGAAGGTAGACAATGCCATTGTATGAATTGACATAGGTTTATCTTTGTTATCAACAATATCATAAAGAGAACAAAAAGCTTGATACAAACCTGTTTCGTACAACCCATTAAGATATTGGTAAACAATCGGAGAACACCAGTAGCTATGTTTATTGTCGAAGTATTTTCCCATTAATTCACATAACTGATTGTTCCTTTCAACCTCTCTTAAATCTTCTGAAATATTATATATAAATACTGAGTTTATTGATTTAAAATCGTCATTGTCACAATCAACAATTTCCTCGATAATATCATCTACTATCTTACTGTCTCTTCTGTTTATATCGCTCTGCTCAATATATAAATTTAATTTTAACTTTGAGAAAAGCTCGCTCAGCCTTCCTTGGTCGGTTTGTATTGAACCCCCGGTATCGATCCACTCAATCAAACTGGTATCGTCTATCAACTCTCTTGCAAGGATAAAATCTGATAAGGAGATAACATTATTAGAAAGAATACCTTTAATGATTTCTTCCTTATAACTTTTATCACTATTGCATTTTCGAATAATATTAACAGGATGACTTTCTTGCTCATGTTCATTAAAGTGTAAAACACGAAAGTTATTGGCTAATTCATGGTTTATTTTATCGACCGATTCTATGTTTGTTATAAGAATATTCCTTAGTATTTCATCTCCTTCCTTCGTAAACAAGTAACAGGGTACAATTATATTAAAAAGCCTAAGATCATTCCCTTCACTCTCGGTATATAATTTGAGTGTTTCTTCTATTAGGCTCGAAATACGATCTTTTTCTTTTTGTGATAACAGCCAATAATCGTCACCAACTATGTCTTGATTAATTAACATACCTCTTGCGAACAAATGTATAACTCTGGAATTATAACTTGGGAAATAGTCTACTAAAAATGTTGCTATATCTAATGCAGTCTCAAAGCTATTGACTCTGAACAAACCTGATATAAGACCAATCAATTCCTCTTCGGTTAAACCATGCTTCCCTGTTGCGGCCATCTCCTGCAAAATTTCTTCACTTAAAGTTAATTCAAGCAACAAAGCTCTACTAAAAGGCCCCTTAACATCTGTTGCATTATACCTCTCCATCATTCTATCTTTACCAAACTTTTTAAATTCAACTCTTAATAATAGAGATAGTGATAGATCTTTTATCATTTCATTATTAGATGATAAAACTATATCATTAAGAACGGAAAATTCTACATGAGAATTCGCATCTTCTACTAAATCAGCCTTTATTCTCAGTAGTACAAAAAGATCATTAATTTCTTTTGTTTGATTTTTAATAGATAAAATTAAATCAATTTTTGTTTTTGCATCCACTATTTTTCTATTGGATATATCACTTAATATTTTTTTAACAGGCTCTCTAAGGTCTTCTGGCACTGTTGAATTAATGAAAGTGTTATAATTCTCAATAAATAAATTTTTATCACGAGCAACATTATCTCCTTTTCCATAATGTGCTTGATTCAAACTTTCCATCACTCATTCTTCCCATTAATGATTTTATCTCTTCCAACATTATCACCTGCCCCATAATGTGTTTGTTTTATTGAGACTATTGATGCGTTAGGAATATTTTCAAGTACATTCATCACTTCCGGGCTGGCTTTTAAATGTTTTTCAATAGCTTTTTCACTCATATCATCATTAACATTTAATTTTTCTATTTTTTCTGCTAAAAGTTCAGCATTTTCATCACTTGTAATAAATTCAGTTAGTTTCTTTTTAATATTATCTTTTGTGAAAGATATTCCAGCCAGCAATAAATCATAGATAGCCCGTGAAACTATTGCTGTGGTAATAGGTCCCATAATTTAGTCCTCGCGTGGTTTGTTTACTCGTTAAGGGGTGGGTATTTAGCTGATGCAAGAATATCATTATACAACTTAGGGCTACTTTTCAAGATATGCAACTCAATCTTTTGTAACGCATCAAAGACTCGATCTTCGTCAGGAACGGCATATCTCTCAGTCGGATCAGTTGTGTTTCGGTGATTGAGTAGCCTCTTTACAACGGCATATGTAACAAGTTCCTCAGCAACACGGCCAAAAGTCCTGCGAAGATCGTGCATACCAAGTTTGACAATACCTGCTTCTGCACAAAGATACTCTCTCAAACTTTTACTGTCTGAGTAATGACCCACTTTGTTTCGTGAAGAGCGGGCTGGGAAAACCCATTTCAACCTTTCTGGACGAGTCTCTGCTTCCTGAACAATGTCCCTTCTGTCTTCAAGAATAATTTTGACAGCATCACAAATCGGAAGCTCGTGATCATTTCTGTTTTTAGTGTCGTAAAAACGGATGGTTCGGTTGCTCAGGTCAACAAAGCTTGTCGTTTTTGCTTCTTCATTGGTGAGAGCTTCCCTCCAACATAAAGATGCTGTTTCTTCCTTTCTGGCACCTAACAGGACAGTCAGTAGCAGATAATCGCACCCAAGCCGGTTGAAGCTCCTCTTGTTGTACAATGCTGTTAAAAATCGTCCAAGAGTATCTTTTGGCGAAAGCGGATTTCTGACACCTTTCGCTTTGTAGCTGTCTTCAAGCTCAGAACGAGTCCTGAACTTCTTCTGCACTTTCAGAATTGAAAATGGATTGTATGACAGCGATGGTTGCCGTTGTTGTGTCTGGGCATTACTCGATTCGATATCGATTGCATGTCTGACAGCTACATTTGCCCACCGGAATGTTTGTTCCGCTGCTGTCCTGGCTCTACTTGCAATTTCATCAAACTTACGAAGGATCTCATTACCAGAAAGATCTTTAACTCTCAGGCCAGACCACTCGGAAAGCCTCTTCTCTGCTTTGTTCAGCACATTAAGTGTGTTCTGTTTAGCTGGTTTAGACCTGCCAAGAAGGTGTTGACGATATTGAGCAAACACTTCACTCATAGTGAGTTCAGAAACATCTGCTTCTCGTTTAATTTTGTTGGGGTTTCTCTTTGTTGTGAGCATTGTCTGAACCAACTGCCGGGCTGCTTCACGAGCTTGATCAATACTCGGAAAATCAGAAACATTGCCAACTTTAACTTTCAGCACAGAACTTGGTTTCTTACCCTCAGTCACAGTACGATGACCGGAAGACACTCTTCGCTGGATTACATAGGTTTTTTTCGTCAAACTCACCTTAACACCGAATCCCACAGGAGACTCCCTATGGTCATCAAAGACTATGTAAGGTTTTTGGTCAGGGTTAGCTTCGAAAACGACTTTTCCTGCATCGTTAAGAGTAGGCTTCACACCAATGCTTAACTTGTTGAGAATAAAAGACTGGCTGAGAGTTGTTTTCAAAGTATCACCACTGTTTGTAGCCCAAGAATGATTAGAAAGTAACCTATCACGCTCCAGGCTACAAGTGAGCTACAAACTAATTGGTTTATGTGCGTTTAAACGATATTTATCCAGGGCCACATGAGCACTTGAAAGAATTAAAAAATGAGTAAAATCAACATGAATGATGCCATTGATAAGGACTTCTCTAGCCATACGCCGATGATGCAGCAGTATCTGAAGCTGAAGGCACAGCATCCGGAAATCCTGCTGTTTTACCGTATGGGTGATTTTTACGAGCTGTTTTATGACGATGCTAAGCGTGCATCGCAGCTGCTCGACATCTCGTTGACCAAACGTGGCGCATCGGCAGGTGAACCCATCCCGATGGCAGGTATCCCGCACCACGCGGTAGAAAACTACCTGGCGAAACTGGTGAATCAGGGTGAGTCCGTCGCCATCTGCGAACAGATCGGCGATCCGGCGACCTCAAAAGGCCCGGTGGAACGCAAAGTCGTGCGCATCGTCACGCCTGGCACCATCAGTGATGAAGCCCTGTTACAGGAGCGCCAGGATAACCTGCTGGCAGCGCTGTGGCAGGACGGTAAAGGGTATGGCTACGCGACGCTGGATATCAGCTCCGGACGTTTTCGTCTGAGTGAACCGGCTGACCGTGAAACGATGGCAGCCGAACTGCAGCGTACCAACCCGGCAGAATTGCTCTATGCCGAAGATTTCGCCGAAATGGCGCTGATTGAAGGCCGTCGTGGGTTGCGTCGTCGTCCGCTGTGGGAATTCGAAATTGATACCGCCCGCCAGCAGCTGAATCTGCAGTTTGGCACCCGCGACCTGATTGGCTTTGGCGTTGAAAATGCCCCGCGCGGGCTGTGTGCGGCAGGGTGTCTCCTGCAGTACGTGAAAGATACCCAGCGCACCTCCCTGCCGCATATCCGCTCTATCACCATGGAGCGCCAGCAGGACAGCATCATCATGGATGCCGCCACGCGCCGTAATCTGGAGATCACGCAGAACCTGGCGGGTGGCGTAGAAAACACGCTCGCGTCGGTCCTCGACAGTACGGTAACGCCAATGGGCAGCCGCATGCTGAAACGCTGGCTGCATATGCCGATTCGCGATACCGCTACGCTGGTTTGCCGTCAGCAGACGATTGCCGCCCTGCAGGATCGCTATACCGAGCTGCAGCCTGTCCTGCGCCAGGTGGGCGATCTGGAGCGTATCCTGGCTCGTCTGGCGCTGCGCACGGCACGACCGCGCGACCTCGCGCGGATGCGTCATGCTTTCCAGCAGTTACCGGAACTCCGTGCACAGCTGAGCGACGTTGACAGCGCGCCGGTACAGAAACTCCGCGAAACCATGGGCGAATTTACCGAGCTACGCGAACTGCTGGAGCGCGCCATTATCGATGCGCCTCCGGTTCTGGTGCGTGATGGCGGCGTGATTGCCCCTGGCTACAACGAGGAACTGGACGAATGGCGCGCGCTGGCCGACGGTGCGACGGACTACCTCGACAAGCTGGAAATCCGCGAACGCGAACGTCTCGGGCTCGACACCCTGAAAGTGGGTTATAACGCGGTACACGGCTACTATATTCAGATCAGCCGCGGGCAGAGCCATTTGGCGCCGATTCACTACGTGCGTCGCCAGACGTTGAAAAACGCCGAACGCTACATCATTCCTGAACTGAAAGAGTACGAAGATAAAGTCCTTACCTCGAAGGGTAAAGCGCTGGCGCTGGAAAAACAGCTTTATGACGAGCTGTTCGACATGCTGATGCCGCACCTGGCCGACCTGCAGCTGAGCGCCAGCGCGCTGGCGGAACTGGACGTGCTGGTGAACCTGGCAGAACGCGCGGAAACGCTGAACTACACCTGCCCGACCTTTACCGACAAGCCTGGCATTCGTATCACTGAAGGTCGTCACCCTGTGGTAGAGCAGGTGCTGAATGAACCGTTCATCGCCAACCCGCTGAGCCTGTCACCGCAGAGAAGAATGCTGATCATTACCGGTCCGAACATGGGCGGTAAGAGTACCTATATGCGTCAGACGGCGCTGATTGCCCTGCTTGCCTATATCGGCAGCTACGTCCCGGCGCAAAACGTGGAGATTGGCCCCATCGACCGCATTTTTACCCGCGTCGGGGCAGCGGACGATCTGGCGAGCGGTCGCTCTACCTTCATGGTCGAGATGACCGAAACGGCAAACATTCTGCATAACGCGACGGAGCACAGCCTGGTGCTGATGGACGAAGTCGGACGCGGAACGTCAACCTATGACGGTTTGTCACTGGCATGGGCCTGTGCGGAAAGCCTCGCGAATAAAATCAAGGCCATGACGCTGTTCGCTACCCACTACTTCGAGCTGACGCAGCTGCCGGAGAAAATGGAAGGGGTTGCGAACGTTCATCTGGATGCGCTGGAGCACGGCGATACCATTGCCTTCATGCACACGGTGCAGGATGGCGCGGCGAGCAAGAGCTATGGCCTGGCCGTCGCGGCGCTGGCAGGTGTACCGAAAGAGGTGATCAAGCGCGCGCGTCAGAAACTGCGTGAACTGGAAAGCCTCTCACCGAATGCGGCGGCGACGCAGATTGATGGTACGCAGATGTCGCTGCTGGTACCGGCGGAAGAGACATCGCCTGCCGTGGAAGCGCTGGAAAACCTCGATCCGGATTCACTGACGCCACGTCAGGCGCTGGAGTGGATTTATCGTTTGAAGAGTCTGGTTTAGTTCTCTGCGGTCTGTTTTGTCGGGTGGCGGCTTCGCCTTACCCGACCTACAAACCCGTAGGCCCGGTAAGCGCAGCGCCACCGGGCAAAAGACCGCACAATATTATCGCCCGGTAAGCGCAGCGCCATCGGGCTTTTTTTACAACAGCGGCGGGATTGTCGGCACCTGCGGCGCCTCATCGATATCCTTCTGCGTCATGCGGAACGCTTCCGGGTAATGTTCGCGGCTGGTACGACGCAACGGTTCAGTGTCGCGCCAGGTATACAAACAATGCTGGCACTGATAAACGGTCCAGACCCCTTTCACCGGCGACGTCGCCATCACTTCAATATGCTCATCGGCACAACGTGGACAAATCATCTTTTCCTCCTTATTGGCGTGCTGCCAGCATCGCGGTCAGTTTTTCGGCCCAGGCTTTGGTTTCAGGCAGATCCTGTACCGGCTGGCTATAGTGGCCACGGGTGTCCGGTGCGACAGGCGTAGTGGCATCGATAATCAGTTTGTCGGTAATGCCCGCCGGGCTGGATCCCGGGTCGAGTTCAAGGACCGACATGTTCGGCAGTTGCACCAAATCCCCTGCAGGATTCACTTTCGATGACAGCGCCCACATCACCTGCGGGAGGTTGAACGGGTCGACATCCTCATCCACCACGATCACCATCTTCACGTAGCCCAGACCGTGCGGCGTGGTCATGGCACGTAAACCGACCGCGCGGGCAAAACCGCCGTAACGTTTTTTGGTGGAGATAATCGCCAGCAGACCGTGGGTGTACATCGCGTTAACCGCCTGCACTTCCGGGAATTCTGCTTTCAGCTGCTGGTAGAGCGGCACGCAGGTAGCCGGTCCCATCAGATAATCGATCTCGGTCCACGGCATGCCAAGGTAAAGGGATTCGAAAATCGGTTTGGTGCGGTAAGAGACTTTGTCGATACGGACAACCGTCATGTTACGGCCACCGGAGTAGTGCCCGGTAAACTCGCCGAAAGGCCCTTCGATTTCACGCTTGCGGCCCTCAATCACCCCTTCCAGGATCACTTCAGAACCCCACGGCACATCGAAGCCGGTCAGCGGCGCGGTGGCAATCGGGTACGGGCTTTCACGCAGCGCGCCGGCCATTTCATACTCGGACTGATCGTATTTCAGCGGCGTGGCGCCCATCAGGGTGATGATCGGGTCGTTGCCGAGGGTAATCGCAATCGGCAGGTCTTCGCCGCGCTCTTCCGCTTTGTGCAGATGCAGGGCGATATCGTGCATCGGTACCGGCTGCAGGCCGAGCTTGCGCTTGCCCTTCACTTCCATGCGGTAGATCCCGACGTTTTGCTTGCCGAAGTGATCCGGGTCAAGCGGATCGCGCGAGACGACACACGCTTTATCGAGATAAAAGCCCCCGTCACCGTCGTTCAGACGGAACAGCGGCAGAATATCGAACAGGTTGATGTCTTCACCGTCCACCGTATTCTGCGCCCAGGCCGGGTTAGCGCGGCGCTCCGGTGTGACGGGGAATTTATCCCAGCGGCGGATAAACTCGTCGATCTGTTTTTTTACCGGAGTGTTCGCCGGCAGCCCCATCGAAATGGCGTGGTTCTGCCAGGAGCCGATGGTGTTCATCACCACGCGGGCATCGGTAAAGCCACGAATGTTGTCGAACCACAGCGCGGGCGCGCCGTCGCCAATGCGGCCGGTCGCGTTGGCTGCCGCCGCCAGATCGGGCTCGGCGTTTACCTCTTCCTCAATTTTCAGCAGTTGCCCTTGCTCATCGAGCGCCTGGAGGAAGCTTCTCAAATCATCAAATGCCATCTTTATTCTCCTGTGAAAAATGTTTCGCCTCCCGCAGCCCGTTCCAGCGTCGCGCCTTTTTATGCTCCAGACCGAACTGGTCGAGCACGCGGGTCACAATATGCTGGGTAATGTCATCTGCGGTCTGAGGGTGGTTGTAATACGCAGGCATAGGCGGCACCATCGCCACGCCCATGCGGGAGAGCGCAAGCATGTTCTCAAGATGAATGGTGCTGAGCGGCGTTTCACGGGGAACCAGCACCAGCTTGCGCCCCTCTTTCAACACCACATCCGCCGCACGTCCCACCAGCCCTTCGGCATAGCCAGCGCGGATTCCCGAGAGCGTTTTCATGCTGCAGGGAATGACGATCATGCCGTCGGTGCGAAACGAGCCGGAAGAGATAGTGGCGGCCTGGTCAGCCGGGCTGTGGACAACGTCAGCCAGCGCAGCGACGTCCTGCGCGGTGTAAGGCGTTTCCAGCTCAATGGTGGTTTTTGCCCACTTAGACATCACCAGATGGGTTTCCACCTCCGGCATCTCCCGCAGCGCCTGCAGCAGCGCCACGCCCAGCGGCGCGCCCGTTGCTCCCGTCATTCCTACTATCAATCTCATTCATCACCTCAATAATTTGTTCGTACACGAACATTATAAATAAGCTACTCCAGGATTGTTTTTCTGACAAGATCGTTCGCATACGATCACACGAATGGCTAAAAAATGCCGCGTTAAAATTGAGAGCAATAGCGGCTATCATAGGGGGAGATTTTTTCCGTCGGAGTGTTCATGGAACTAAGACAAGAGGCGTTCCACCTGTTACGTCAGCTTTTTCAACAGCATACCGCGCAGTGGCAACATGCCTTGCCGGAACTGACCAAGCCACAGTATGCGGTGATGCGCTCCATTGCCGAGCATCCGGGCATTGAACAGGTGGCATTGACTGAAGTCGCGGTCAGCACGAAAGCGACCCTGGCGGAGATGCTCAGCCGCATGGAGGCGCGTGGTCTGGTCAAACGCGAGCACGACCCTGCGGATAAGCGCCGCCGGTTTGTCTTCCTGACGCCAGAAGGGGAAGCCCTGCTTGCAGACTGTAAGCCGGTAGGCAATGAGGTTGATGAGGCCTTTTTAGGCCGTCTAAACAAGGCCGAGCGGGAGCAGTTCTCGGCGCTCATTAAAAAAATGATGCACGATTAATTCACGCTGGTGCGCATAAAATCGATAAAGGTGCGCACTTTCGCTGACACATGCCGGGCATCAGGATACACCGCATAGATACCCTGCCGCGCAAAGGTATATTCCGGTAATACCGGGGCCAGTTTTCCCGCTTCAAGCGCACCGCGTACCAGCCATTCCGGCAGTAACGCCACCCCACCGCCTGCGAGCGCAAAAGCCATAAGGGCCTGAGCGCTGTCGGCAAACAGGCGCGGCGCTTGTTTTATCTCCAGCATGTCAGGCGCACCGCTGGCATCTCTCACCTGCCAGCGCAGCGGCGAGGCCAGGCGCTCGTGAATAATCCAGTCCGCGTGAGCCAGCTGCGCAAGCGTTTCTATCGGATGGTTAACGAGCCACCCGGGCGTCGCCACAGGGAGAATAGAAAAGTGCGAAATCAGCGCGGCGTGGTTGCGCGAATCGGCAAGCGTTCCCAGCCGGATGGCCACGTCAAAGCGCTCCGAGATAAGGTCGGCGTGCAGGGACGACGAAGCATGTCGTACGCGAAGATCCGGGTGCTGCTGGCTAAACCTGGCCAGCAGCGGCACCACCACCCGGGAGCCATACTCGGGCGTAGTGGTGATCCGCAGTTCGCCAGTAAGCCCCGCATGATTCGCACGGACATCATCCTGCAGCCGTTCGGCATCCTTCAGAAGCGCCACGCTGCGTTGATGAAAAAGCGCGCCCGCCTCGGTTAACGTCAGTCGACGGGTGGAGCGCAGCAGCAGCGTAACGCCCAGCTCATCTTCAAGCTGGCGAATATTGAAGCTGACGACCGCTTTTGTCAGCCCCATCGCCTCGGCGGCCGCCGTAAAACTGCCGGTGTCGGCCACCGCGACAAACATCTGCGTCCGCTGCAGGTTAATCATCATCACGCCCTTTACTGTCAAAATATTTTTGACAGTATATCGCGCTTTGTCAGGTTTATCCGTGATTACCGAGCCGATACGATACGCCACCTCACCGGAGGATCCACCATGACGTATCGCAGCAAAGTCGCCGTTGTTTATCTGCTGGGCTTTTTTCTTGATTTGATCAACATGTTCATTGCCAGCGTCGCGTTCCCGGCAATGGCTCACGCCTTTAACGCCACGCCTTCGGCCCTTACCTGGGTTAGTAACGGGTACATTGCCGGCCTGACGCTGGTGATCCCGTTTAGCAGCGTGCTCACGCGCCGCATCGGGCCCAAGCGCGTCATCCTGCTCTCGCTTTTTCTGTTTAGCGCAGCCTCCGCAGCGGCGGGCCTGTCTGCAACGCTTGAAAGTCTGATCGCCTGGCGAGTGCTTCAGGGCGTGGGAGGAGGCTTACTGATCCCCGTCGGACAGGCGCTGACCTGGCAACAATATAACCCTCACGAGCGTGCCAGACTCTCCTCGGCGGTGATGCTGGTCGCGCTGCTTGCCCCGGCCTGCTCCCCGGCTGTCGGCGGCGTGCTGGTGCAGACGCTGGGCTGGCGATGGATCTTTTTCGCTACGCTACCGGTCGCTATCGTGACCTTTGCTCTGGCCTGCCTGTGGCTTAAACACGAAAAACCCACGATGAAAGCGGCCAGACTGTTAAACCTGTCGTTGCTCGCGGACCCACTTTTACGTTTTTCCATGCTTGTCTATTTATGCGTTCCTGGCGTATTTATTGGGGTGAACGTCACGGGCATGTTTTATCTTCAGCACGTGGCGAACATGAGCCCAGCCGCAACGGGGATGCTCATGCTGCCGTGGTCCGTGGCATCGTTTATCGCCATCACGGCAACGGGACGTTATTTTAACCGTATCGGTCCCCGGCCGCTGATCGTCATCGGCTGCCTGTTGCAGGCCACGGGTATCCTGCTATTGATTAACATCAGTTCGGCTACGCTGCTGCCTGCCGTTGCGTTTACCCTGATGGGCGCGGGAGGAAGCCTGTGCAGCAGTACGGCTCAGAGCAGCGCGTTTCTGACAACGCGCCGGGAAGAGATGCCCGATGCCAGCGCGCTGTGGAATCTCAATCGTCAGCTGAGCTTTTTTGCCGGTGCCCTGCTGCTTGCCCAAGTGCTGAACCTGGCTCAGGCGTGGATGCCACCGCTCGCCGCCTGGCACGGGATGTTTATTTTTGCAGCAGGCATGACCTTGCTGCCTGTACTGTATGTTTTTCGTCTTAACAATTCGCAGGTGCTCACCCAGCTGCGACAGGAGAATTCATGACGCCTTTCGAACACGACATTATCGACCTCCACATTGCGCTTGAAGACTGGTTAGGCAAAGGTGAAGGTGATTCCGACGCCCTGCACGCCCGTTTTCGTCCCGATTTTCTGATGATCCCGCCGGGCGGCGTTCATATCGACTATGACGGCCTTGTCAGCTTTCTGGAAAAACAGCGCGGAAGCCGTCCCGGACTGAAGATCGTCATTGATGAATTAACAACGCGCCAGGCATGGCCTCACGGCGCGGTACTCCATTACCGGGAGACGCAAACCCGGCCGGACCAGCCCGTTAACGTGCGCTGGTCAACCGCGGTGCTCAATCAGGAAGGCGATCGGATAGTGTGGCGTCTGCTGCACGAGACGGCGACGCAACCGTAACACAAAAGAAAAAGGCCCGTCTCACGACGGGCCTTTTTTGACGAAAGGTTGCTTATTCGCGGAACAGCGCTTCGATATTCAGACCTTGCCCCTGCAGGATTTCACGCAGGCGGCGTAGACCTTCAACCTGAATCTGACGAACACGTTCACGGGTCAGGCCAATTTCGCGGCCGACGTCTTCCAGTGTCGCAGCTTCATACCCCAGTAAACCGAAACGACGTGCCAGCACTTCACGCTGTTTGGCGTTCAGTTCGAACAGCCATTTGACGATGCTCTGCTTCATGTCATCGTCCTGCGTGGTGTCTTCCGGGCCGTTGTCTTTTTCATCGGCCAGGATGTCCAGCAGCGCTTTTTCGGAGTCGCCACCCAGCGGGGTGTCAACGGAGGTAATGCGCTCGTTGAGACGCAGCATACGGCTTACGTCATCAACCGGTTTATCGAGTTGTTCGGCAATTTCTTCTGCGCTTGGCTCGTGGTCCAGCTTATGGGACAACTCGCGCGCGGTGCGCAGATAAACGTTCAACTCTTTGACGATGTGAATCGGCAGGCGGATCGTACGGGTCTGGTTCATAATAGCCCGTTCGATGGTCTGACGAATCCACCAGGTCGCGTAGGTTGAGAAACGGAACCCGCGTTCCGGGTCAAACTTCTCAACTGCGCGGATGAGACCCAGGTTGCCCTCTTCAATCAGATCCAGCAGAGCCAGACCACGATTGCCGTAACGGCGGGCAATTTTCACGACCAGTCGCAGATTACTTTCAATCATGCGACGACGCGAGGCCACATCACCACGCAAAGCACGACGTGCGAAATAGACTTCTTCTTCGGCCGTTAGCAGTGGGGAGTAACCAATCTCCCCAAGGTAAAGCTGAGTCGCGTCCAGTACACGCTGTGTGGCACCCTGCGATAACAGCTCTTCTTCAGCCAAATCGTTATCACTGGGTTCCTCTTCTACTAAGGCTTTTTCGTCAAAAGCCTCTACTCCGTTCTCATCAAATTCCGCGTCTTCATTTAAATCATGAACTTTCAGCGTATTCTGACTCATAAGGTGGCTCCTACCCGTGATCCCTGAACGAGACACCCTGGCTGGCATGCCCCGTCAAATTATCGCTGCGGCAAGTACTGCAGCGGGTTTACGGATTTCCCCTTGTAACGAATTTCAAAATGCAAGCGTGTAGAACTGGTTCCGGTGCTACCCATGGTAGCGATTTTTTGCCCCGCCTTAACTTCTTGTTGTTCCCGGACCAGCATTGTGTCGTTATGGGCGTAGGCACTCAGGTAATCATCGTTATGTTTGATGATAATAAGATTACCGTAACCGCGCAGAGCGTTACCGGCATACACAACGCGTCCGTCTGCGGTCGCGATGATAGCCTGTCCTTTACTCCCTGCGATATCGATCCCTTTATTTCCCCCTTCGGAGGAAGAGAAGTTTTCGATAACCTTGCCGTCAGTTGGCCAGCGCCATGCAGAAATCGGCGAACTGGAGGTCATACTGCTGGCAGTCGGTTCAGTAGAGCTAACCACAGGTGCCGTAACCGGTGCTGTGACAGCAGTCGCAGTCCCTTTATTATTCGGCAACATTTTGTTAGCAGTCTGATCACCTGAATCCTCAGAATACGTAATTACAGGTTGTGAAGCAACCACCGTGGTGGATTTTTGTGCAGGCTTAACGCTGTTATTCTGCGCCGTCACATCGGCCGCGGAAACGGTGTTGCCAGGGGTCAGCGGCGTGCCCGTCGCGTTACCCACCTGGAGCGTTTGCCCGACTTCCAGACCGTATGGGGCCTGGACGTTATTGCGCTGCGCGAGGTCACGGAAATCGTTCCCGGTGATCCACGCAATGTAGAACAGCGTATCGCCGCGTTTCACGGTATAGGTGCTGCCACCGGTGTAGCTGCCTTTCGGAATGTTCCCATACTGGCGGTTATAGACTATGCGGCCATTTTGGGTCTGAACAGGTTGTTCAACTGGCTGAACCTGCATTGGCTGTGTAACAGGATGTTGCACAGGCTGAATTTGTGGTGTTTTCTGCGGCGCAGCCGTCCCCATTTTAGGTGGCGGCGTGATTAACATTCCGCTGGACGTGTTACCGGAGCCGCTGTTTCCGCCGACGGAACTGACGGGCGCAGGCGCGTTGTTAGAACTTGTACAACCTGCCAGCCAGAGCGAAACCAGTGATAATGCCGCAACACGGCTGATGGTGAATTTAGGGCTTCCCGCGCTCATTTATCCCCCAGGAATGTTTTAACTACCAGTGACTTAAAATTTACCGTGATGGCACGAATCTTTCGCGCCACACCATACGCTGAATTTGCCTTAATAACCCTGGATAATTCCGAGTCTCAGGCCAACTCCCCCTTCACCAGAGGCACAAAGCGCACGGCTTCCACGGTGTCGATAATAAACTCGCCGCCGCGCCGGCGAACGCGCTTCAACAGCTGCTGCTCGTCCCCGACAGGCAGAACCAGAATGCCCCCCTCATCCAGCTGCGACAACAGGGCAGCAGGAATTTCAGGCGGGGCCGCCGTCACGATGATGGCGTCAAACGGGGCGCGAGCCTTCCAACCCTGCCATCCATCACCGTGTCGTGTCGAAACATTATGTAAATCAAGTTGTTTCAGGCGACGACGCGCCTGCCACTGTAAACCTTTAATCCGCTCAACGGAGCATACATGGTGCACCAGATGCGCCAGGATCGCAGTCTGATACCCCGACCCGGTGCCAATCTCCAGCACGCGGGAGTCGGGCGTCAGCTCCAGCAGCTCCGTCATCCGCGCTACCATATAAGGCTGCGAAATCGTCTGGCCCTGCCCGATGGGCAGCGCCACGTTTTCCCACGCTTTGTGTTCAAACGCCTCGTCTACAAATTTCTCACGCGGAACCTGAGCAAGTGCTTCAAGCACGTGCTCGTCGCGGATCCCCTGCGCGCGGAGTTGTTCCAGAAGAGTTTGTACACGTTTGTTTACCATTGCGCGTTCACTCCTGCGCGATCCAGCCAGCCCGACACCACATCATGCGCGCTATACGCGGTTAAATCTACGTGCAGCGGGGTAACCGAAACATAGCCTTCTTCTACGGCGGCAAAGTCGGTATCAGGACCCGCATCGCACTTATCGCCAGGAGGGCCAATCCAGTAAAGCGTGTTGCCGCGCGGATCCTGCTGCGGGATCACCTGATCGGCAGGATGTCGGCTTCCGCAACGGGTGACGCGAATGCCTTTAATTTCATCGAGAGGAAGATCCGGCACGTTGATGTTGAGGATGCGCCCGGTACGCAACGGCTCGCGGCCGAGTGCCCGCAGGATCGAACAGGTCACCGCAGCGGCGGTGTCGTAGTGCGTGTAGCCGTTCAACGAGACCGCCAGCGCCGGGAACCCCAGATGGCGCCCTTCCATTGCGGCCGCCACGGTACCGGAGTAAATCACGTCATCGCCGAGGTTAGGCCCGGCGTTAATGCCGGAGACGACGATATCCGGACGCGGACGCATCAGCGCGTTCACGCCCAGAAAAACGCAGTCGGTTGGCGTGCCCATCTGCACGGCAATATCGCCATTTTCAAAGGTAAAGGTGCGAAGCGACGACTCCAGCGTCAGCGAGTTAGACGCTCCACTGCGGTTACGATCGGGTGCCACGACCTGCACATCCGCAAATTCACGGAGGTGTTTCGCCAGGGTCTGAATGCCCGGCGCGTGGATCCCGTCATCGTTACTCAGCAATATTCGCATAATCACCCGAGGTGTTGATAAGTTCCCTGACAACACTGGTGGCAAAGCTACCTGCCGGCAGCCAGAAGCGTAACTCGACGGTTACGTCATCCCACCAGTTCCAGCTTAACTGCTGCGGATAGAGCAGCATTGCGCGGCGTGCCGCGTCGACTTTTTCCCGCACCAGCAAGGATTGCAGTTCTGGCGCATCCGCTACGGCTGCTTGCTCGGCGGCCAGCGCGTCGCCCTGTGTTCCCCAGTCGCCCGTACCGGGCAGCGCGGCGGTAATCATCAGCGCTTTTGCGTCCACGCGCGACTGCACATCGGCCATTTCTTCGGCCGTTGCCACAAACCAGCTTCCGCGTCCCGCTAATTGTAGCGCATCGCCAACAACAACTTGATTCGCGTCCGGTTTTTTCAGCCTTTCGCTCACAATCTGATTAAACAACGCACTCCGGGCCGCCGACAACCAAAAACTGCGTTTATTCCTGTCCCGCACCGGTGCATCGCTTTGCGCCCAGCGCAGCGCACCCTGCAGGTTGCTGCCGCCAATACCAAAGCGCTGCGCGCCAAAGTAGTTCGGCACGCCGCGTTCACTGATAGCGTTCAGATGTTTTTCAACGTCTTCACGGTGGGTCACTTCCCGCAGCACCAGCGTAAAGTCGTTACCCTTCAACGCCCCCAGACGCAGTTTGCGCTTGTGGCGGGCGAATTCCAGTACCTTACAACCCTCAAGCTCAAATTTGCTTAAATCAGGCATCGTATTACCGGGAACGCGCGCGCAGAGCCACTGTTCAGTGACGGCGTGTTTATCTTTCTGCCCGGCAAAGCTCACTTCGCGGGCATGAATTTTAAGGAATTTTGCCAGCGCGTCGGCCACAAAGCGGGTATTGCAGCCATTTTTCAGAATACGCACCAGGATATGTTCGCCTTCGCCATCCGGCTCAAAGCCCAGATCCTCTACCACGAGGAAGTCTTCAGGGCTGGCTTTCAGCACCCCGTTCCCCTGCGGTTTACCGTGCAGGTATGTCAGGTTGTCGAAGTCTGTCATTTGCTCGCCTTCACCAGCAGCGCAACGGCTTCACAGGCAATCCCTTCGCCGCGCCCGGTAAAGCCCAGCTTCTCGGTCGTCGTC
Source organism: Enterobacter cloacae complex sp. 2015409 (assembly GCF_041365315.1). Classification (NCBI taxonomy): domain Bacteria; kingdom Pseudomonadati; phylum Pseudomonadota; class Gammaproteobacteria; order Enterobacterales; family Enterobacteriaceae; genus Enterobacter; species Enterobacter cloacae complex sp. 2015409. Next base: position 203,174 of record NZ_JBFTVM010000004.1, read on the forward strand.
GCTTTGACGTTCACGTCGTCCATGTGGCAGCCCAGATCTTCGGCAATAAACACGCGCATCTGCGGAATGTGCGGCAGCATTTTCGGGGCCTGGGCAATAATCGTCACGTCGACGTTGCCGAGGGTGTAGCCTTTCGCCTGAATGCGGCGCCACGCTTCGCGCAGCAGTTCGCGGCTGTCCGCGCCTTTAAATGCCGGGTCGGTGTCCGGGAACAGCTTGCCGATATCACCCAGCGCGGCAGCGCCGAGCAGCGCGTCGGTCAGCGCATGCAGTGCCACGTCGCCATCAGAATGTGCCAGCAGTCCTTTTTCATAAGGAATTCGCACGCCGCCAATGATAATTGGGCCTTCTCCGCCAAAGGCGTGTACATCAAAACCGTGTCCAATTCGCATTATGCCTTCTCCTGATGGGTCGAACGGGTAAGATAGAATTCCGCAAGCTGTAAATCTTCCGGACGCGTCACTTTAATATTATCAGCGCGTCCTTCAACAAGCTCAGGGTGGAAACCGCAATATTCCAGCGCAGAGGCTTCGTCCGTGATGGTCGCACCTTCTTTAAGCGCACGCGTTAAGCAGTCGTGGAGTAATTCGCGGGGGAAAAATTGTGGCGTCAGCGCGTGCCATAAATCGACGCGATCGACGGTGTGGGCGATAGCCTGTTTGCCCGGCTCGGCGCGCTTCATGGTGTCGCGCACGGGGGCGGCCAGAATGCCACCCACTTTGCTGGTTTCGCTCAATGCCAGCAGGCGAGCGAGATCGTCCTGATGCAGACACGGACGCGCCGCGTCATGCACCAGCACCCACGGCGCGTTTCCGGCGGCCTGAATGCCAGCCAGCACGGAATCGGCGCGCTCGGCGCCACCGTCAACGACGGTAATCTGTGGATGATTTGCCAGCGGCAGCTGTGCAAAGCGCGCATCGCCAGGGCTGATAGCGATGATCACCCGCGTCACCCGCGGGTGCGCCAGCAGCGCCGCCACGGCGTGCTCGAGGATCGTTTTATCGCCAATAGAGAGGTACTGCTTGGGACATTCTGTCTGCATGCGCCGGCCAAAACCTGCGGCCGGCACCACGGCGCATACGTCCGAAAAAGTTACTGCCATGTCGTAATCCTGGGCCTGATTATCGATTGTTTTGTGCTGAGCCCTGATTGCGTTTAGACGCATCCGGAACCAGACGATAAAAGGTTTCGCCCGGCTTAGTCATACTGAGTTCATTGCGTGCGCGTTCCTCAATCGCCTCTTGCCCGCCATTGAGGTCATCAATTTCAGCAAAGAGTTGATCGTTTCGCGCCTTAAGTTTGGCGTTTGTTGCCTGCTGAGCCGCGACGTCATCGCTTACCCGGCTATAGTCGTGCAGTCCGTTCTTACCGAACCACAGCGAATATTGCAGCCAGATTAGCAAAGCCAGCAACAGCAGCGTTAGTTTACCCATCCTGCCCCCTGAAAAACGGCATCATCATCCCAAGACTTCCCCAGAGCACTACGCCGGGGTAACAGAGATGCCGCAACATCGCGGGCAAATGTACCACATTTTTTCCGCAGAATCGTCCTGCACAATATCGTTACACAGTTGGTTACGGTTTGAATTATGGCTGAAGTTAGCCCATGAGCCACAAAAATAACAGACCAAACATCAGAACCACCGTCACAATCGTGACCACGGTGCTGTACAGGAGCTTACCGTTGAGCAACGAGTGCAGCGCAATGCCGACGACAACCGCCACGGGCATCAGCGCCAGAAAGAAAGGCCAGGTGTAGAGAAAGAAGAACAGCGTGTTACCGCCGTAGATGAGAAACGGGATACCCAGCGCCAGCAACCATGAGACGAAGCCGATGATGGCCCCAGGAAATGACCAGGTCGTTTCGTCGTCGGTCGCGAGCGGCTCCGACCCGGTGGTGGTGATGTAATGTTCACTGTTGCGCATAGCTAATCCTGTGACCGTGACTCATCGTTCGGGAAGACAGCTCCCGAACGATACCGTCTCAGGATCTGATAATATCGTCCCGTCTGAGCAGGTCTAATAATTGGCTTACTAAATTTGTTACCAATTGTTGACCCTCCAGGTGAATTTCAGGCGATTCAGGCGCTTCGTATACCGCGTCAATTCCGGTGAAGTTTCGCAGTACTCCGGCACGCGCTTTTTTGTACAGCCCTTTCGGGTCGCGCGCTTCGCAAATCTCCAGCGGCGTATCAACAAACACCTCGATAAAGCGATCCTGGCCCACGCGTTCACGCACCATCTGGCGCTCGGCGCGGTGCGGAGAGATAAACGCGGTCAGTACCACCAGCCCGGCGTCCGCCATCAGGCTGGCCACTTCGCCTACCCGGCGGATGTTCTCTTTACGGTCGTCGTCGCTAAACCCTAAATCGCTGCACAGGCCGTGACGCACGTTGTCACCATCCAGCAGGTACGTGCTTACGCCCTGCTGATACAGCGCCTCTTCCAGCGCGCCCGCCACCGTCGATTTACCCGAGCCGGACAGCCCGGTAAACCACAGCACAACCCCACGGTGACCGTGGAGCTGTTCGCGCTGGGCGACGGTGACCGGATGAGGATGCCAGACGACGTTCTCATCATGGGCAGCCATTACTTGCCTCCCAGCAGATCGCGTGCGCCCCAGTGCGGGAAGTGTTTACGCACCAGCGCGTTCAGTTCCAGCTCGAAGGCACTGAATTCAGACGCCACGACAGACTGTTTAATCGGTTCGCGGACCATACCGGCCCCGACGGTAACGTTGGTCAGCCTGTCGATAAAGATAAGCCCCCCCGTCACCGGGTTCTGCTGATACGGATCCAGCACCAGCGGTTCGTCGAAGGTCAGATCGACCAGACCAATGCCGTTCAGCGGCAGTTCGGTAACCTCGCGCTGGGTGAGATTGTTGATGTCCACCTGGAACTGAATACCGTCCACGCGGGCGCGGGTTTTCTTGCCGGCAATTTTGATGTCGTAGCTCTGGCCCGGCGTCAGCGGTTGCTCCGCCATCCACACCACATCCACGGAAGCCCCCTGTACGGCCGCCAGCGTTTCCTGGGCATCCACCAGCAGATCGCCCCGGCTGATATCAATCTCGTCTTTCAGCACCAGCGTTACGGCTTCACCGGCGCCCGCGTCCTGCAGGTCACCGTCGAAGGTGACGATGCGGGCGATGGTAGATTCCACGCCGGATGGCAGCACCTTAACGCGCTGGCCGACCTTCACGGAGCCTGACGCGAGGGTGCCTGAGAAACCGCGGAAATCGAGGTTTGGACGGTTCACGTACTGTACCGGGAAGCGCATCGGCTGGGTGTCGACCACGCGCTGGATTTCAACCGTTTCCAGCACTTCCAGCAGCGTCGGGCCGCTGTACCACGGCATGTTCGCGCTCTGGGACGCGACGTTATCCCCTTCCAGCGCCGAGAGCGGCACAAAGCGGATATCCAGGTTGCCCGGCAGCTGCTCGGCAAAGGTCAGGTAGCTCTGGCGGATCTCCTCGAACTTCTCTTCGCTGAAGTTCACCAGATCCATCTTGTTGACCGCCACCACCAGATGTTTGATCCCCAGCAGCGTGGAGATAAAGCTGTGACGACGGGTCTGATCCAGCACGCCTTTACGCGCGTCCATCAGCAGGATCGCCAGGTCGCAGGTCGACGCGCCGGTCGCCATATTGCGGGTGTACTGTTCGTGCCCCGGGGTGTCGGCGATAATAAATTTGCGTTTCTCGGTAGAGAAATAGCGGTAGGCCACGTCGATGGTGATGCCCTGCTCGCGCTCCGCCTGCAGGCCGTCCACCAGCAGGGCCAGATCGAGTTTTTCCCCCTGGGTACCGTGACGTTTACTGTCGTTATGCAGGGAAGAGAGCTGATCTTCGTAAATCTGGCGCGTATCGTGCAGCAGGCGGCCAATCAGGGTACTTTTACCGTCATCCACGCTGCCGCAGGTCAGAAAACGCAGCAGGCTTTTATGTTGCTGCGCGTGCAGATAGGCTTCCACGCCGCCTTCGTTGGCAATTTGTTGAGCAATAGTGGTGTTCATGGCGGCTCCTTAGAAATAACCCTGACGTTTCTTCAGCTCCATGGAGCCTGCCTGGTCGCGGTCAATCACGCGCCCCTGTCGCTCACTGGTGGTGGACACCAGCATCTCTTCAATGATCTCCGGCAGCGTCTGCGCGCTGGATTCCACCGCGCCGGTCAGCGGCCAGCAGCCGAGGGTGCGGAAACGGACCATCTGTTTCTTGATCACTTCACCCGGCTGCAGGTCGATGCGATCGTCGTCGATCATCATCAGCATGCCGTCGCGCTCCAGTACCGGGCGCTCGGCGGCCAGATACAGCGGAACGATCTCGATGTTTTCCAGATAGATGTACTGCCAGATATCCAGCTCGGTCCAGTTAGAGAGCGGGAAGACGCGAATGCTTTCGCCTTTGTTGATCTGACCATTGTAGTTGTGCCACAGCTCCGGGCGCTGGTTTTTGGGGTCCCAGCGGTGGAAGCGGTCGCGGAAGGAGTAGATACGCTCTTTGGCGCGGGATTTCTCTTCGTCACGGCGCGCACCGCCAAAAGCAGCGTCAAAACCGTATTTATTCAGCGCCTGCTTCAGCCCTTCGGTTTTCATGATATCGGTATGCTTGGCGCTGCCGTGCACGAATGGGTTAATGCCCATCGCCACCCCTTCCGGGTTTTTATGCACCAGCAGCTCGCAGCCGTAGGCTTTGGCGGTACGGTCGCGAAACTCATACATCTCGCGGAATTTCCAGCCGGTATCCACGTGCAGCAGCGGGAACGGCAGCGTGCCCGGATAAAACGCTTTACGCGCCAGATGCAGCATGACGCTGGAATCTTTACCGATGGAGTACATCATCACCGGGTTAGAAAACTCGGCGGCCACTTCGCGGATGATATGGATACTCTCCGCTTCGAGCTGCCGCAGGTGTGTAAGACGTTTTTGGTCCATAACCGTTCCTTAAGCCAAATTTACGACAGAAGAACCGAAGCCTTCTGTATCGGTTGTGTGTTGGAACCAGGCGAGCGTGCTGTGCAGCTGCACCACTTCTCCCACCACGATCAGGGCGGGCATCGGGGCGTCTTTCGCCAGGGTTGCAAGTTGTTCCAGGGTGCCCGTCGCAACGTGCTGATCGACGCGCGTGCCGCGAGAAATGACGGCAACGGGCGTCGTCGCCTCGCGACCGTGCTGAATAAGCTGTTCGCTGATATCCGCCGCCTTCATCGTACCCATGTAGATCGCCAGCGTCTGGCGGCTCTGGGCGAGATGGGACCAGTCGAACGGTGTGCTGTCGGCCTTGTAGTGGCCGGTCACAAAGGTCACGCTCTGGGCGTAATCGCGGTGGGTCAGCGGGATACCGGCGTAGGCAGTTACCGCAGAGGCCGCCGTAATGCCGGGCACCACCTGGAACGGTACGCCCGCTTCGGCTGCCGCCTGCAGCTCCTCGCCGCCGCGACCGAAGATAAACGGGTCTCCCCCTTTCAGGCGCACCACGGTTTTACCCGCTTTGGCGGCGTCAATCAGCATCTGGTTGGTGTCGTGCTGCGGCACAGAGTGCTCGCCAGCCCGTTTGCCGACGCAGATTTGCTCCGCGTCGCGACGGATCAGCTCGCGCACGCCGTCGGTAACCAGATGGTCGTAAAACACCACGTCCGCGTCCTGCAGCACCTGCAGTCCGCGCAGCGTCAGAAGCCCGGCATCGCCCGGTCCTGCGCCTACCAGAATGATCTCCCCGCCGGTGCTGCCGGGGTTATCCAGTTCGTCTTCAAGAATTTTCTGCGCCGCCGTCTCATTGCCGGCATGCATCAGGCTGGCAAAGCGGCCGCGAAACACGCGTTCCCAGAAGCGACGGCGTTCCGTCACGCTGGTCAGGCGGGTTTTCAGATGGTTGCGCCAGTAGCTGGCTTTTTCCGCCATGCGCCCGAGGCTGGTCGGCAGCAGCGCTTCGATTTTTTCCCGCAGCACGCGCGCCAGCACCGGTGCGGTACCGCCGGAGGAGATCGCCACCAGCAGCGGCGAACGGTCAACGATCGACGGGAAGATAAACGAGCATAAAGGCTGGTCGTCCACCACGTTCACCAGGCGGTAGCGGGCCTGAGCGGCCTCGGAAATCCGCCGGTTCAGGTCGCGATCTTCGGTCGCCGCAATCACCAGCACGACGCTGTCGATTTGTGATTCGTCGAAATCCGCTTCTGCTACTACCCGCACCTGCGCCCCTGCGCGCTGCAGAAACGCAATTTTGCGATCGGCAATTTCACCCGTGCCAACAACCAGCACCGGCTTCTCTTTTATCGCGGCAAATAAGGGCAGATAGTCCACAAGCAACAACTCACTAACAACGAGGAATAGAGGGACTATAGGGGGCGGCTTAGACCGAATGAAATTACGAATTGGAATGAGTAGTTACTCAATGGAATAACGCCGTGAAAAAGCTAATACCAAAAAGTGCTTAACACGCGAAATTTCGGGCATTTAAGAGCAATTCAAATTGTGTATGGACGATCACAGTTTCATACTAAGCGGGTTATTATTTTGCTCAGTTTTTAAGGACTCACTATGTTCTCCGCAACGCGCCACCGTATTGCTGCCCTGGCGCTCGGCGTTTGCTTTATTCTTCCTGCCCAGGCAAAAAACCAACCTTATGGTGAAATCGCCACTATGCAGGCGCGGCATATTGCCACCGTCTTTCCTGGCCGTATGACCGGTTCGCCTGCGGAAATGCTCTCCGCGGACTATCTTCGCCAGCAGTTTGCCGGGATGGGCTACCAGAGCGACATCCGGTCGTTTCACAGCCGCTACGTCTATACCTCACGAAACAAAACGAAAAACTGGCATAACGTGACCGGCAGTACGGTTATCGCGGCGCATGAAGGTACCGCAAAAGAGCAAATTATTATTATGGCGCACCTTGATACCTACGCCCCGATGAGTGACGCCGATACGGATAACAACCTCGGCGGGCTGACGCTGCAGGGCATGGACGACAACGCGGCAGGCCTGGGCGTGATGCTCGAACTGGCCGAGCGGATGAAGGATATTCCAACCCAGTATGGTATCCGTTTCGTGGCCACCAGCGGTGAAGAAGAGGGCAAACTCGGCGCTGAGAATCTCCTTAAACGCATGAGCGCTGAGGAGAAGAAAAATACGCTGCTGGTGATCAACCTCGATAACCTGATCGTCGGCGACAAGCTCTATTTCAACAGCGGGCAAAGTACGCCGGGTACCGTGCGGAAACTGACGCGAGATCGTGCGCTGGCGATTGCCCGCAGCCACGGGGTTTATGCCACCAGCAACCCCGGCGGTAACCCGGATTACCCGCGAGGAACGGGCTGCTGCAACGACGGGGAAGTGTTCGATAAGGCGGGCATTCCGGTGCTGTATGTCGAAGCGACAAACTGGGCATTGGGCAAGAAAGATGGCTATCAGCAGCGGGCTAAATCGAAAGCCTTCCCGGACGGGACAAGCTGGCACAACGTGATGCTGGATAATCAGCAGCACATCGATCGCGCGCTGCCGCAGCGGATTGAGCACCGCAGCCGTGATGTGGTGAAGGTGATGCTGCCGCTGGTGAAGGAGCTGGCGAAAGCGGGGAAAGCCTAGTGCTTATTTTCCCCTCACCCCTGCCCTCTCACCAAAGGGGCGAGGGAGAAAAGACGGCTCCGGGCAATCCCCTCTCCCCTTTGGGGAGAGGGTTAGGGTGAGGGGGAGGATAAGGATCACCCTTCGTGCAGCCCGCACTCGCGCTTCAGCCCAAAGAATCGCGTCTCTTCTTCCGCCATTCCCGGTTCCCATTTGCGCGTGGTGTGGGTGTCACCCACCGACAGATAGCCCTGGTCCCACAGCGGATGGTACTTCAGCCCGTGCTTTTGCAGATACTGATACACCGTCCGGTTATCCCAGTCGATAATCGGCAGCACTTTAAACACCCCGCGCTGGACCGCCAGCACCGGCAAGGTTGCCCGGCTGCCGGACTGCTCGCGGCGCAGGCCAGCAAACCATGTCTGCGCATTGAGCTCTTTCAGCGCCCGGTTCATCGGCTCAACTTTGTTGATCTCATTGTATTTCTCAATGCCCTCAACGCCCTGTTCCCACAGCTTACCGTAGCGCGCCTCCTGCCAGGCCGCGCTTTCCGTCGCGCGGTAAACTTTGAGGTTCAGCTTGAGCTTGTCCGTCAGCTCGTCAATAAACTGGTAGGTTTCCGGGAACAGGTAGCCGGTATCGGTGAGGATCACCGGAATGTCCGGACGGATCTGATTCACCAGATGCAGGCTGACCGCCGCCTGAATACCAAAGCTCGACGACAGCACATAGTCTCCCGGCAGGTTTTCCAGCGCCCACGCCACGCGCCCTTCGGCGTCCAGCTTTTCAAGGTGGGCATTGGTTTCTGCGAGTGCCAGAATGCGTTCGACTTTTGGCAATGCGTTAAGCGCGTTTAGATCGAGTACGGACATAATTACCTCTCGTGGTTACTCCCAGAAATCCCTTGCGGGATCGAGCACCGGGCGAATGATGCCCGCACGCACCGTAAAGTCGCCGAAGCCTTCACCCGCTTCGCGCTCTTTCGCCCAGCGCCCGACAAGCTCGTCGATGGAATCAAGAATTTCCGGCTCGGTGATGTTCTCGCGGAACATACGCGGGATGCGCGTACCGATTCGGTTACCGCCCAGGTGCAGGTTATAACGCCCCGGCGCTTTCCCCACCAGACCCAGCTCGGCCAGCATCGCGCGGCCGCAGCCGTTCGGGCAGCCGGTGACGCGCATAACAATATGCTCGTCCGGAATACCGTGTTTTTCCAGAATCGCTTCTACCTTGTCAGTAAATGACGGCAGGAAACGCTCCGCTTCGGCCATCGCCAGCGGACAGGTCGGGAACGACACGCAGGCCATTGAGTTTTCACGCTGCGGCTTCACCGCATCCATTAACCCGTGATCGCGCGCCAGCTTCTCGATCTTCGCCTTCTGGCTCTCCGGCACGCCGGCAATAATGAGATTCTGGTTAGCGGTAATGCGGAACTCGCCTTTATGGATCTTAGCAATTTCCAGCAGACCGGTTTTCAGCGGACGGCCCGGATAATCCAGAATACGGCCGTTTTCGATAAACAGCGTCAGGTGCCATTTATTATCGATGCCCTTCACCCAGCCGATGCGATCGCCGCGACCGGTGAATTCGTAAGGGCGGATCGGCTCGAATTTGATACCCGCACGACGCTCCACTTCCGCTTTGAACGTCTCAACGCCCACGCGCTCCAGGGTGTATTTGGTTTTCGCGTTTTTACGGTCGGTACGGTTGCCCCAGTCGCGCTGAGTGGTCACTACCGCTTCCGCCACGGCCAGCGTGTGCTCCAGCGGCAGGAAGCCGAACTCGCTTGCGGTGCGGGCGTAGGTTTTCTTGTTACCGTGCTCAATGGAGAGGCCGCCGCCCACCAGCAGGTTAAAGCCAATCAGCTTGCCGTTTTCGGCAATCGCCACGAAGTTCATGTCGTTGGCGTGCAGGTCGATATCGTTCTGCGGTGGAATAACGACCGTGGTTTTAAACTTACGCGGCAGGTAGGTCTGGCCAAGGATCGGCTCTTCGTCGGTGGTGGCGACTTTTTCCTGATCGAGCCAGATCTCCGCATAGGCGCGCGTGCGCGGCAGCAGGTGCTCGGAGATCTTCTTCGCCCACTCGTACGCTTCGGCATGCAGCTCGGATTCATACGGATTCGAGGTGCAAAGCACGTTACGGTTCATGTCGTTGGCGGTCGCCAGCGCGTCCAGCCCAACGGAGTGCAGCATCTGGTGCACCGGCTTGACGTTCTTCTTCAGAATACCGTGGAACTGGAAGGTCTGACGGTTGGTCAGACGGATGCTGCCGTAGATCGTGTTCTCACCGGCAAACTTGTCGATCGCCTGCCACTGTTTGGTGGTAATCACCCCGCCCGGCAGACGGCAGCGCAGCAACATCGCGTGACGCGGCTCCAGCTTCTGTTCTGCACGCTCGGCGCGGATGTCGCGGTCGTCCTGCTGGTACATGCCGTGGAAACGGATCAGCAGGAAGTTGTCGCCTTTGAAACCGCCGGTGAGACCGTCATTCAGATCTTCAGCAATGGTGCCACGCAGATAGTTGCTTTCCAGCTTCATGCGCTCGGCGTCTGTCAGTTTACCTTCGACCACCAGTGGCCCTGGATGTTTTTCGCTCATTAGTAGACATCTCGCTGATAACGGCGCTCAACGCGCAGCTCACTTAAAAATTCGTCTGCCGCTTCGGCATCCATACCGCCGAATTCGGCAATCACTTCCAGCAGTGCCTGCTCAACGTCTTTCGCCATACGATTGGCGTCGCCGCAGACATAAATGTGGGCACCGTCATTGATCCAGCGCCACAGCTCTGCGCCCTGTGCGCGCAGCTTGTCTTGTACGTATACTTTTTCTTTCTGGTCGCGGGACCAGGCCAGGTCGATGCGGGTCAGTACGCCTTCTTTCACATAGCGCTGCCACTCAACCTGGTAGAGGAAATCTTCGGTAAAGTGCGGGTTGCCAAAGAACAGCCAGTTTTTACCCGGCGCGCCGTCTGCCGCGCGCTGCTGCATGAAGGCGCGGAACGGCGCAATGCCGGTGCCCGGGCCAATCATGATGACCGGGGTTTCCGGGTTTGCCGGCAGGCGGAAATTGTCGTTGTGCTCGATAAAGACGCGCACTTCGCCCTCTTCTTCGACGCGATCCGCCAGGAAGCCTGATGCCCCACCCGTGCGGGCGCGGCCTTCGATATCGTAGCGCACCACGCCGACGGTAATATGCACTTCACTCTCCACTTCAGCCTGGGAAGAGGCGATGGAGTAGAGGCGCGGGGTGAGCGGGCGCAGCAGACCGATCAGCGCATCAGCATCCAGCTGAGCCGGAGAGAAGCGCACCATATCGACAATCGGCGTCGTCGCGGCGTAATGCTGAAGTTTCGCCTTGTCGCCCACCAGCGGCAGCAGGGATTCGCTGCGCGTCAAGGTGGCATAATTTTCGACGATATTCGGGGTGTTCACCGTCAGTTCGAAATGCCACTGCAGCGCCTCTGAAAGCGGCTGGGTTTTGCCGTCAACGGTGACAGGCTCGTCGCCTTTCAGCCACAGCAGCTCAACCAGTTCTTTCACCAGCGCCGGATCGTTCTGATACCAGACGCCCAGCGCATCGCCAGGCTGATAGCGCAGGCCCGAGTCGCCCAGATCGATTTCGATATGGCGCACATCTTTTTCTGAATCGCGGCCGGTAATTTTCTGGTTCACCGACAGGCTCGCCGTCAGCGGCGCCTCTTTGGTGTACGGGCTGGTGTGGATGTCGTTAACAGCACCCATCGCGGTGAACGCGGCCTGCGACGACGTCTCTTTCGGCACGCGCGCTTTTAGCACCTCAACGATGCGGGCGCGCCATTCGGCGGCGGCGGCCTGGTATTCGACATCCGCGTCAACGCGGTCCAGCAGGCGCTCCGCGCCCAGCTCCGCCAGCTTGCTGTCGAAGTCTTTGCCGGACTGGCAGAAGAATTCATAGGAGGTATCGCCCAGGCCAAACACGGCAAACGCCGTGCCATCCAGCTTCGGCGCTTTTTTCGAGAACAGGAACTTGTGCAGGGCCACCGCTTCTTCAGCGGGTTCACCTTCACCCTGCGTAGAGGCAACCACCACCAGCAGTTTTTCTGACGCGATTTGTTTGAATTTATAATCCCCGGCGTTGACCAGGTTCACGTTCAGTTTGGCGGCCAGCAGGTCGTCACGCAGCGCCTCGGCCACGCGGCGGGCATTGCCCGTCTGCGAGGCGGAAATCAGGGTAATGGCCGGAATTTCAACGGCCGTTACCGGTGCACCCGCCACAGCGCCAGGCTGCTGATTGAGCATTCCCCAGAAATAACCGGAGACCCAGGCAAGCTGAGTGGGAGAAAAATCAGAGGTGGCAGCCTGAAGGCGCGCCAGTTGCTCCGGGTTCAGGGGAAGCAAATTTGAAGGTGGGGCCTGTGTTGTCATGCGTCGTTATGTTCCAGTAGCCAAGCGGACTTTAAGCGAATAAATCCAAACTGAAGATAAGGTTAACGGCGAGGATAATAACAATTAAAGAAGGGATGGAAATAATAAATAACCAAATGGACTAACCTGTTTTGGTTGTCATGCTTAGCGATAAAACCGATTAAATAACATTATGAAATAAAAGAACAAATAGCGATAAACACCCTGAATACGAGGCGGTTGCCGCTCAGAGCCGTTTTAGTTAATGCTAAAAATTGTGCTTTCCGGTACTATGCGGCGGTTTTTTCCGCATTACTGAGAGCGATCATGTCCACCACACTGTTTAAAGATTTCACCTTCGAAGCCGCCCACCACCTTCCGCATGTCCCAGAAGGACATAAATGCGGCCGTCTGCACGGGCATTCGTTCATGGTGCGTCTTGAGATCACCGGTGAAGTTGATCCGCATACCGGTTGGATCATGGATTTTGCCGAGCTGAAGGCGGCGTTTAAGCCGACCTACGATCGTCTGGATCACTACTACCTGAATGAGATCCCGGGCCTTGAAAACCCGACCAGTGAAGTGCTGGCAAAATGGATTTGGGATCAGATGAAGCCGCTGGTACCGCTGCTGAGCGCGGTGATGATCAAAGAGACCTGCACGGCAGGCTGCGTGTATCGCGGAGAGTGATGCTTGCCGGGTGGCGCTGACGCTTGCCCGGCCTACAAGAGCATCGAACCATAGGCCCGGTAAGCGCTCGCGCCACCGGGCTTTTTTTATGCAATATTCAGATACTTGTGCGTCTGCATCGACAGGCGCCAGTTGCGCGCAATGCAGGTTTCAATGCACAGGCGCGTCGCGTCATCTTTCTGGCTGATCGGCTGAAGCGCAATGACGCGCTGCTTTTCATCTGTCAGCGTGGCCAGCAGTTCATCCAGCGCTTCGATATCACGCACGCGCCCTACCGGGTGCTTAATCTCATCCGCGCGTTCCAGCGCCTGAGACAGCACGTCATACCCGCCGCGCATATTCACTTTTGGCGATACCGTCACCCAGGTCGTGTGTGAACAGCGCACTTCATGGGTGCCGCTGGTTTCAATCTGGCAGCTGTAGCCGTTCTTTTCGAGCAGCTCGGTCAGCGGAGTCAGATCGTGGATGCAGGGTTCACCGCCGGTGATCACAACGTGGCGCGCCGTCCAGCCCTGACGACCAATAATGGCCAGCAGATCTTCGGAACTGCCCGCGCCCCACTTATCGCTCTCTTTGGTTTTCGCCAGAATGCTAAACAGCGACACTTCCCGATCTGCGAGCTTATCCCACGTATGTTTGGTATCACACCAGGCACAGCCAACCGGGCATCCCTGTAAACGAATGAAAATAGCGGGAACGCCGGTAAAGTAACCCTCGCCTTGCAGGGTCTGGAACATCTCGTTAATCGGGTACTGCATAGTCATCTCAGTAAAGGGGATAAACGATAAGTATCGCAGATCCCCGCCGGATGGTCATGCTCCATCGGTGCTTTGCGCGCCAATCGCCGCCATAAACCGTTCCGTGATTTGCTGTGGGCGGGTGATCGCACCGCCGACGACGACCGTATGCGCGCCCAGCGCCAGGCATCTGGCCGCGCGTTCAGGCGTATCCACGTTGCCTTCGGCAACCACGGGAACCGTCACGGCCGCCAGCACCGCTTTCAGGAACGTGCAGTCGTTGTCAGGCAATGTATGACCCTCGGTTTCCGCCGTGTAGCCGTAAAGCGTGGTGCCGACGCAGTCAAAGCCCAGCGCCTGCGCCGTCACGGCTTCGTCCACGGAGGCGATATCCGCCATCAGCAGCACCGCGGGATAGCGTGAGCGGATGCGCGAGACCAGCGTTTCCAGGGATTCTCCGCCGGGACGCTCCCGCGCCGTCGCATCAAGCGCAATGATTTCCGGAGAGACGGTCATGAGCTCATCCACCTCTTTCATCGTGGCGGTGATAAACACCTCGCTTTCCGGGTAATCCCGTTTGATGATGCCGATGACCGGCAAAGAGACCTGCTGCTTAATGGCCTCGATATCTACCACGCTGTTGGCACGAATTGCAGCGGCCCCGCCCTGCGCCGCCGCCAGCGCCATCCGCGACATAATAAACGGGCTATGCAGCGGTTCATTCTCCAGCGCCTGACAGGAGACGACCAGTTTTCCCTTCAGGTTATCCAGTACAGTTTTCATTACGATAAGATCTCTTCCACTTCGTTTTTGATAATCGTGACATGCGGGCCATAAATGACCTGAACACCGTTACCGCGCACGATAACGCCGCGCGCCCCGGTGGCTTTCAGCGCCGCGTCATTCACCTTGCTGCCGTCCTTCACCGTGACGCGAAGACGCGTGGCGCAGCAGTCCACCTCTTCAAGATTGTCTTTTCCGCCTAATCCGGCGATCACCGCAGCAGCGCGTTCGTTTTGCGGCAGACTGACGTCGTCAGCCATCGCCTCCTTTTCCCGACCCGGCGTAGCAAAATCAAAGCGGTTAATCAGGTAGCGGAAGGTGAAGTAGTAAAGGAAGAACCATGGCACGCCGACCAGCGGAACGAACATCCAGTTGGTTTTGGCCTCCCCCTGCAAAATGCCGAACAGCACGAAGTCGATAAAACCGCCGGAGAAGGTTTGCCCGATGGTGATATGCAGCATGTGTGCAAGCATGAACGCCAGCCCGTCAAACAGCGCATGAATGACGTAAAGCACCGGTGCAATAAACAGGAACGAGAATTCGATAGGCTCGGTAATCCCGGTCAGGAACGAGGTTAACGCGGCAGAAAGCAGCAGTCCGGCAACGCGCTTTTTGTTCTCGGGTTTTGCCGTGTGGTACATCGCCAGGCACGCGCCGAGCAGGCCAAACATCATCGTAATAAAGCGCCCGGACATGAAGCGTGACGTGCCTTCGTAAAACTGACGCGTGGTAGGATCGGCCAGTTGGGCGAAGAAGATCCGCTGCGTGCCTTCCACCAGATGACCGTTGACGATTTCACTGCCGCCAAGCGCGGTGGTCCAGAACGGCAGATAGAAGATGTGGTGCAAACCAAACGGGCCCAGCATGCGGAGAATAAAGCCGTACAGCAGGGTGCCCAGATAGCCGGTGGCATCCACCAGCCCGCCCAGACCAAAAATCAGCTTCTGGAAATGCGGCCAGACCACGGTCATGAGTGCACCGACGAGGATCGCCGCCAGCGAGCTGATAATAGGAACAAAGCGCGAGCCGCCAAAGAATCCGAGGAACTGCGGAAGCGCTATTTTATTAAACCGATGATGGAGCGTGCAGGTCACCAGACCAATCACCACGCCGCCAAACACACCGGTTTCCAGCGTCTGAATGCCCAGCGTCATGCCCTGCCCCACGGCGCCCGGGTTGTCGTGCGCCAGTTTGCCGGTGAGGATCAGCAGCGCGTTAATGGTGGCATTCATCACCAGAAACGCGAGTAATGCCGCCAGCCCGGCCGTACCCTTATCGCTTTTTGCCAGCCCTACGGCCACCCCAACGGCAAACAGCACCGAGAGGTTCGCAAACACGATGGATCCTGCGCTGCTCATGATGGTGAAAATGGCCTGAAGCCAGCCCACATCTAAAAACGGATAAGCCGCCAGCGTATTGGGATTCGATAACGCGCCGCCTATCCCCAGCAGCAGACCCGCCGCAGGCAACACGGCAATCGGCAACATAAAGGATTTGCCAAAGCGCTGCGCTTTTTCAAACCATCCCCCTGAAGAAGCCCCACTGAATATTTGCATCATTTTTTCATCCCCCCATTAAACGATGAAAATTTTTACCATATAATATTTAATAGTGAAAATTATCATCAAAAACCAGGACGACGATCATACTTTTTCAAAATGACTGGCATCTTTCCCCCGCTTTCCGCCACACTAGTCGCAGAGAAACGCATTAAGGATCGAGCATGTCAGACCATGAAAACCTGCTGCTGAAGCTACGCCAGGAGGCTTCCGGGTACAGCCCAACACAACAAAAACTCGGTGAATTTGTCCTCAGCGATCCTGCCCGGGTGCTCTACCTGACGATCACCGAGCTGGCGCGCGAGAGCCACACCAGCGAGGCCAGCGTCACGCGTCTTTGCCGTACGCTGGGCTGCAAAGGCTATAACGAATTTAAAATGGCGCTTGCGCTGGATATTCAGCAGGGCCAGCCCGCGCGTCAGGCGGGAGATGAGATTGATAACGTCGTGGATGAGTCGGTGCAGGCTTTGCAGGATACCGCCAGACTCCTCGACCGCACGCTGCTTGAAAAGGCGGCGCTGGCGCTGCACCAGGCACAATCCGTGCAAATTTATGGCGTCGCGGCCAGCGCGATCCTTGGGGAGTATCTGCACTACAAGCTGTTGCGTCTGGGCAAACCCGCACAGCTGTTTAGCGATATGCACCGCGCGGCCATGAATGCGACAACGCTTTCGAAAGAGACGCTGGTTGTGGCCATCTCCAGTTCGGGTTCAACGCGGGATTTACTCCACGTGGTGAAGCTTGCCCGCAAGCGCGGCGTTAAGGTTCTGGCACTCAGCAATACGCCCCGCAGCCCTCTGGCGTCCCTGAGCGACATGCTGCTGGTGGCTGCCAAACCAGAGGGACCCCTTAGCGCTGGCGCACTCAATGCTAAGGTTGGGGTGATGCTGCTGGTCGAGCTGCTGACCACGTCCATGATTGCGCTGGATGGTCATTACGGCGACGTTAGCCAACAAACAGCCAGCGCTACGCTTCCTCTGTTACTCTAAAAATCCTTCGCAGGCTAAATAAAATAGCCTGCGATTTATGCCGTCTGATTTTAGTTAAGTGGCGTTTAAATCATTTATTTGATAAATGTTTGGTGTAACAAATTATTATATTTATTACATTTTGAATTAAGTTTACCGTTCGGAAGCACCTCTATAAAAAACATTAAATTCAATAAGTTAAAATTTAAATTTTATTAGAGTGAATTTTTACCCTTCCGCTAATGTCCAAAATATCCGCCCGATTTCCTTTCCTTAAAATAAGCTTAAGATGCTGTCGGTTTCGGCGATTTATTATTTAAATGCCGTTTACTTTTGCGCGCCTACAATCCGCCTCATCAATCATAATGAGACGGTATTAATGAAGATGTTATTGATTACAGGCGTGACCGGATTTCTGGGCGGTGCAGTTCTTGAAAAAATCCTGACCAACGATCAATCCGTAGAACTCCTTTTGCTCGCGCGTGCCGGCGATCCGCAGAGCGGGCTGGAGCGCGTGCTGGAGAATATGCGCAAGTTCAACGTTCCTGAGGACAAACTGGCCTCCCTGACGGTGGATAATATCCTGATTGGCGACCTCAGCCAGCCTGAAGCCTTTCTCAGCGATCCCCGTCTGGATCGGGTCACGCATGTCGTGAACTGTGCGGCCGTCGCCTCATTTGGTAACAACCCGCTGATCTGGAAGGTCAACGTTGAAGGTACGCTCGCGCTGGCGCGCCGTATGGAGCAGGTCACAGGACTGCAGCGTTTCCTCCATGTTGGCACCGCGATGTCATGCACGCCGGAGCAGGATTCCCTGGTAGCCGAAAGCGCTGAATTCAGAGAGAATGCTGAACACCTGGTGGAATACACGTTTTCGAAGTCAACCATCGAACAGCTGATGCGCCAGGAGTGTCCGAACCTGCCGCTGCTCATCGCCCGTCCATCCATCGTCGTCGGCCATACCCGTCACGGTTGCACACCGTCGAGCAGCATTTTCTGGGTCTTTAGCATGGGCCTGATGCTGCAAA
The DNA here is from genome assembly GCF_041365315.1 of Enterobacter cloacae complex sp. 2015409. NCBI lineage: Bacteria > Pseudomonadati > Pseudomonadota > Gammaproteobacteria > Enterobacterales > Enterobacteriaceae > Enterobacter > Enterobacter cloacae complex sp. 2015409. The sequence goes on from NZ_JBFTVM010000004.1 coordinate 220,883, forward strand.
AATTTATGTGCTCAATGGAAGACCGGATCGACGTTGTTCCGGTGGATTATTGCGCCGACGCGATGTTAATGCTGCTCAACAGCAACGCGCGTCCGGGAGAAGTGGTACACATTTCTGCGGGAGAAGAGAACAGCGTTCGCTTTGCGGATATCGATCAGGCGATGGCGCAGGCGCTGGAGAAAGCCCCCGTCGGTGATAAGTATGCGCAGGTCAGCTACGAAACGCTGGTCAGAATGCGTCGCGAGCTGAAACATATTTTTGGGCCGTGCAACGAACGTCTGATGCTGAAAGCCATGCGGTTATACGGTGCGTTTGCCACGCTTAACGTGCGCTTCAGCAACGATAAGCTGCTGAGCATGGGGATGCCGAAGCCACCCCGGTTTACGGATTATATCGCCCGCTGCGTGCAAACCACTCAGGGGCTGACCATTCCGGAGCAAATGGCGGTTGATTTTAAATAGCCAAAAAAAATGCCAGTCATTCGACTGGCATTTTCGTTTTAAGGCTTAGGCGATTATGCCTGGCCTTTGATCTCTTTACGACCGTTGTATGGTGCTTTTTCGCCCAGCGCTTCTTCGATACGAATCAGCTGGTTGTATTTAGCAACACGGTCAGAACGGCTCATAGAACCAGTTTTGATCTGGCCTGCAGCGGTACCCACAGCCAGGTCGGCAATGGTAGCGTCTTCAGTTTCGCCAGAACGGTGAGAGATAACAGCGGTGTAGCCAGCGTCTTTCGCCATTTTGATCGCAGCCAGAGTTTCGGTCAGAGAACCGATCTGGTTGAATTTGATCAGGATGGAGTTAACGATGCCTTTCTCGATGCCTTCTTTCAGGATCTTGGTGTTGGTTACGAACAGGTCGTCACCAACCAGCTGGATTTTGTCGCCCAGTACTTTAGTCTGGTATGCGAAGCCAGCCCAGTCAGACTCGTCCAGACCGTCTTCGATAGACACGATTGGGTACTGTTTGGTCAGGTCTTCCAGGAAGTGAGTGAACTCTTCGGAGGTGAACGCTTTGTTGCCTTCGCCAGCCAGAACGTATTTACCGTCTTTGTAGAATTCAGATGCTGCGCAGTCCATCGCCAGGGTGATGTCTTTGCCCAGCTCGTAGCCTGCAGCTTTTACTGCTTCTGCGATAACAGCCAGTGCTTCTGCGTTAGAACCCAGGTTTGGCGCATAGCCACCTTCGTCACCAACAGCCGTGTTCATACCTTTGGCTTTCAGAACTTTAGCCAGGTTGTGGAACACTTCAGAACCCATACGTACCGCTTCTTTCAGGGATTTCGCGCCAACTGGCTGAATCATGAATTCCTGAATATCAACGTTGTTGTCTGCGTGCTCACCACCGTTGATGATGTTCATCATTGGTACAGGCATGGAGTATTTGCCTGGGGTGCCGTTCAGTTCAGCAATGTGCTCGAACAGTGGCATACCTTTAGCAGCCGCAGCCGCTTTGGCGTTCGCCAGGGAAACTGCCAGGATTGCGTTCGCACCGAAGTTAGATTTGTTTTCAGTACCGTCCAGATCGATCATGATCTTGTCGATGCCAGCCTGGTCTTTGGCGTCTTTGCCAATGATTGCCTGAGCAATAGGACCGTTTACAGCGCCAACCGCTTTCAGTACGCCTTTACCCAGGAAGCGAGATTTGTCGCCATCGCGCAGTTCCAGCGCTTCGCGGGAACCGGTAGAAGCACCTGATGGAGCAGCAGCCATACCAACGAAACCACCTTCCAGGTGAACTTCGGCTTCAACGGTCGGGTTACCACGGGAGTCGATGATTTCACGACCGATGACTTTAACGATTTTGGACATTAGATTTTCCTCAGTACAAGTTAAACTAAAACTCCAGACAAACAACGCGTACCAAAGGTACGCGTTGCCGTTCTAACTTTTTTTACTTCGCCTGACGCTTCTGGTAGTCGCTGGCGGCCTTCACGAAGCCTGCAAACAGCGGATGCCCGTCGCGTGGCGTTGAAGTAAATTCCGGGTGGAACTGGCAGGCGACAAACCACGGATGGTTTGGCACTTCAATGATCTCGACTAACTGATCATCCCCGGAGCGTCCCGCAACACGCAGGCCCGCGGCTTCAATAGGTTTCAACAACATGTTGTTGACTTCATAGCGGTGACGATGGCGCTCGGTGATGACCGGCTCGCCATACAGCTTGCGAACCACGCTATCGTCAGACAGCTGGCAGGCCTGTGCGCCAAGACGCATGGTGCCACCCAGATCGCTCTTCTCGGTACGGACTTCGACGTTACCTTCTTCGTCACGCCATTCAGTGATAAGCGCCACCACAGGGTACTTACAGTCTGGCACAAATTCCGTAGAGTTCGCGTTTTCCATTCCCGCTACGTTGCGCGCAAATTCGATCAGCGCAACCTGCATACCCAGGCAGATGCCGAGGTATGGAATATTGTTTTCACGCGCATAGCGCGCGGTGGCGATCTTGCCTTCTACACCACGGTAGCCGAAGCCGCCAGGGATAAGGATAGCATCCAGATCTTTCAGGATTTCAACGCCACGCGTTTCAACATCCTGAGAATCAATCAGCTTGATGTTCACGGAGACACGGTTCTTCAGACCACCGTGTTTCAGCGCTTCGATCACTGACTTATAGGCATCCGGCAGTTCAATGTACTTGCCGACCATACCGATAGTCACTTCGCCTGCCGGGTTGGCTTCTTCATAAATAACCTGTTCCCATTCAGACAGGTTAGCTTCCGGACAGTTCAAGCTGAATCGTTTACAAATATAATCGTCCAGGCCCTGCGATTTCAACAGGCCCGGGATTTTATAAATGGAATCGACATCTTTCATTGAAATAACGGCTTTTTCAGGCACGTTACAGAACAATGCAATTTTCGCACGTTCGTTCGCCGGAACCGCGCGATCGGAGCGGCAAACCAGGATGTCTGGCTGAATACCAATGGAGAGCAGTTCTTTAACAGAGTGCTGAGTCGGTTTGGTTTTCACTTCACCTGCAGCGGCCATGTACGGCACCAGGGTCAGGTGCATGAACAGCGCGTGTTCACGGCCAATATCTACCGCCAGCTGACGAATCGCTTCCAGGAATGGCAGAGATTCGATATCACCCACGGTACCGCCGATTTCAACCAGCACCACGTCGTGGCCTTCGCCACCCGCAACAATGCGTTCTTTGATGGCGTTAGTGATGTGCGGGATAACCTGAACGGTGGCACCCAGATAATCACCACGACGCTCTTTACGCAGAACGTCGGAGTAGATACGGCCAGTCGTGAAGTTGTTACGACGGGTCATTTTGGTGCGGATGAAACGCTCGTAGTGGCCAAGATCCAGATCGGTTTCAGCGCCGTCTTCAGTAACGAACACTTCCCCGTGTTGGATTGGGCTCATGGTGCCCGGATCGACGTTGATGTACGGATCCAGTTTCATCATGGTCACATTGAGGCCACGGGCTTCAAGAATGGCTGCGAGGGAGGCTGCGGCAATGCCTTTACCCAGAGAGGATACGACCCCGCCGGTCACAAAAATATAGTTCGTTGTCATGCTGAACCTGAGAAGTTAGGGTGAAACGATGGAATAACCAGGACGGGAAAGTAGTATACCCGAACACGGCGAGCGCCACAAACTTTCATTCTCCGTCTCCATTCCAGGCCATGACAAACATAAGGAGTGAGAAAATAGCCCCTTTTGGGTAAAAGTTTTTGACGCAAATCAAGCGCTTGTCATTTAAAAAATCACACAAATTGCGCTTGATCGCAAAATTTCGTTAGAGATCAGATTCCTGGCGCTTTACTTCCTGCCAGACTTCTTCCATCGCTTCGAGGTCAATACCGCTCATTTCCAGGCCTCGCAAAGCGACAATCCGCTCAACTTCGCGAAAGCGGCGTTCGAATTTCAGGTTGGCTTTTTGCAGGGCGGTTTCCGCTTTTACACCCAGGTGGCGAGAAAGATTGACGGTCGCAAACAGCAGGTCGCCCATCTCTTCCTCAAGCTTTGCTTCATCCACCACCGCCTGCTGCGCTTCGTGCATGACTTCATCAATCTCTTCGTGCACTTTATCCAGCACCGGGCCGAGGGAGGTCCAGTCAAAACCGACGGCGGAGCAGCGTTTCTGGATTTTATGCGCGCGCATCAGCGCGGGCAGGCTCAGCGGAATATCATCCAGCGCCGAGTGCTGAGATTTTTCCGCCCGCTCGGCGCTTTTGATCTGCTCCCAGCGGGCCAGCACCTCGGCGCTGTTCCCTGCGGTGGCATCGCCAAAAATATGGGGATGACGGCGCTCAAGCTTGTCGCTGATGGCAGCGCAGATATCGTCAAAGTTAAAGCGTCCTTCTTCCTGCGCCATCTGCGCGTAGAACACCACCTGGAACAGCAGATCGCCCAGCTCGCCGCGCAGGTCGTCAAAATCTTCACGGGAAATGGCGTCCAGCACCTCGTAGGTCTCTTCAAGGGTGTACGGGGCGATGGTGGCGAAAGTCTGCTCTTTGTCCCACGGGCAGCCGTTTTCCGGGTCGCGCAGGCGTTTCATGATGCCGAGCAGGCGGTCGATTTGAGTCATAGTACTGTCCTGATGAAAAAATGCCGGGTGGCGGCGTTGCCTTACCCGGCCTACGTAAGAGGATGTTTAGCCGCCGTGCAGACGACGCGCGTCAATCACATCCGGCACCTGGTTCAGCTTGCCGAGCACGCGGCCCAGCACCTGCAGGTTGTAGATTTCGATGGTCATATCGATGGTGGCAAGCTGCTCGCGGGTATCGCTGCGGCTGGCGACGCCCAGCACGTTGACCTTCTCGTTGGCGAGAATAGTCGTGATGTCGCGCAGCAGGCCGCTGCGGTCGTTGGCGGTAACGCGCACCACCAGCGAATAGCCGGCGGAATAGCTCTCACCCCAGACTGCTTCCACGATGCGCTCCGGCGCATGCGACTGAAGCTCGGCAAGCTGGTCGCAGTCGGAACGGTGAATCGAAATCCCTCTCCCCTGGGTGATAAAGCCGACGATATCGTCGCCCGGAATAGGCTGGCAGCAGCGGGCAATGTGGTGCATCAGATTGCCCACGCCCTCGACCACCACGCGGCCATTGTCTTTGCTGCGCTGCTGCGGTGCGTAGGTTTTCTGCTGCAGCTGCTTCAGCGCCGCCGCGTCCTGCTCTGCCGCGCTTGGCTTATTGAACTGCGCCTGCAGGAAGTTCACCATCTGATTCAGACGGATATCACCGCCGCCGATCGCCGCTAACAGCTCGTCAAGCTCGTTGAAGTTGTAGCGCGGCAGCAGGAATTTCTCCGCCTCTTTCAGGCTTATCCCGATATGCTCCAGCTCGTCGTCGAGGATCTGACGACCAGCAAGGATGTTCTTGTCACGATCCTGTTTACGGAACCAGGCGTGAATTTTCGAGCGTCCGCGGCTGGTGGTGACATATCCCAGGTTCGGGTTAAGCCAGTCCCGGCTCGGGTTGGGCTGCTTCTGGGTAATGATTTCAATCTGGTCACCCATCTGCAGCTGATAGGTGAACGGTACGATTCGTCCGCCGATTTTCGCCCCGATGCAGCGGTGCCCCACATCGCTGTGGATGTGGTAGGCAAAATCGAGCGGCGTAGAGCCCGCAGGCAGGTCGACAACGTCCCCTTTCGGGGTAAAGACATAGACCCGGTCATCAAAGACCTGGCTGCGCACTTCGTCGAGCATCTCGCCGGAGTCGGCCATCTCTTCCTGCCACGCAATCAGCTTGCGCAGCCAGGCAATGCGGTCTTCGTGGCCTGAACGCGCCCCGCCGGACGTGCCTTCTTTGTATTTCCAGTGCGCGGCGACGCCCAGCTCGGCGTCCTCGTGCATCTGTTTGGTGCGGATCTGAATCTCGACCGTTTTGCCGCCTGGGCCAAGCACCACGGTATGGATAGACTGATAGCCGTTCGGTTTGGGGTTGGCGACATAGTCATCGAACTCATCGGGCAGATGACGGAAGTGAGTGTGCACTATCCCCAGCGCGGCGTAGCAGTCCTGCAGACGCTCCGCCACGATACGCACGGCGCGCACGTCAAACAGCTCGTCAAAGGCGAGGTGTTTCTTCTGCATTTTGCGCCAGATGCTGTAGATATGCTTAGGCCGCCCGTAGACTTCGGCGCGCACGTTCTCTTCTTTCATCGACTGGCGCAAGCCACCTACAAATTCCTCGATATAGTGCTCGCGGTCGATGCGGCGCTCGTGCAGGAGTTTGGCAATACGTTTATATTCCGCCGGGTGCAGATAGCGGAAGCAGTAATCTTCCAGCTCCCATTTCAGCTGACCAATCCCTAAGCGGTTCGCCAGCGGCGCATAGATGTTTGTACACTCTTTGGCGGCGAGCACGCGCTCGTCTTCCGGCGCATCCTTCACCTCTCGCAGGTGGGCAATACGCTCGGCCAGCTTGATGACCACGCAGCGGAAATCATCCACCATGGCCAGCAGCATCCGGCGAACGTTATCAACCTGTTCTGAGGAGACGGAATCGGTGTGCGCGGCTTTGAGCTGGCGGATGGCCGCCATATCGCGCACGCCGTGGATCAGCGCGACGACGGATTTCCCGACGCTGTCGCGCAGCACGTCTTCGCTGACCACGTCCGCATCCGCGAGGGGGAACAGCAGCGCGGCCTGCAGCGTTTCGATGTCCATATTCAGCATGGACAGGATTTCAACCATCTCCACGCCGCGCCACAGGAGAAGATCGGCGTCGGGATGCCCCTGCGTGGTGCGCAGACAATAGGCCCAGGTTTCGGTTAAGCGTTCACACGACTGCTGGCTGGAAATTCCCAGACTTGCGATCCATTTTTGTGGGTCAAACTCCCCAGCTTTATTGAGATGTGCACTTCTTACCGCAACCATTGTCCTCTCCTTTAGGGACCAGGGCCTGTCGAAGTCGACAAGCCAAACAAATTAGATGTGCTCGAACAACACCATCGATTCCAGATGCCCAGTGTGCGGGAACATGTCCAGCATTGCCAGACGCTGAATCTGGTAACCCGCGCTGAGTAATGCCTCACTGTCCCGGGCAAGCGTTGCCGGGTTACAGGAAACATAGACCACACGCTTTGGCGCGAGTTTAATAATATGTGCCATCACACCTGGGGCACCGGCACGCGCCGGGTCAAGCAGGATTTTATCAAAGCCCTGTTTTGCCCACGGCTGTTGGGTAACATCTTCCTCAAGATTTTGATGAAAGAATGTCACATTTTGCAAGCCGTTCTGCTGTGCGTTCTCCTGCCCTTTCGCCACCAGCGCCTCAACGCCTTCCACGCCGACGACGCTGGCCGCTTTTCGCGCCAGCGGCAGCGTGAAGTTGCCCATTCCGCAGAACAGATCGAGCACCCGATCGCTTTTCTGAACATCCAGCCACGCCAGCGCTTTCTCAACCATCTGCTGGTTAACACCGTCATTCACCTGAATGAAATCCCGCGGGCTGAACGTTAAGCGTAGTCCGTTTGACGCATACCAGGGCACCTCACCGGTAACCTGCTCAAGTATCTCGCTTTGTGGTGCAAGGAAAAGCGCCAGGTCGTGTGAATGCGAAAAGCGTTCCAGTTTTTCGCGATCTTTTTTCGACAACGGCGCGGTATGGCGCAGGACCATCAGCGGTCCATTGTTGGCCATGACCAGTTCGACATGCCCGAGATGGCGAATGCCGTCCAGCCCGGAGAGGCAGGTGCGCACATCCGGAAGCAATGCCTCAAGATGGGGCACCAAAATGGGGCACTGCTTCACATCAACGATGTCGCTGGAGCCGGCCTTGCGAAACCCCATCTCCAGCCGATCCGTTTTTGGCTGATAGCTGAGGCTCAGGCGTGCGCGCCGACGATAGCCCCAGGGCTCATCGGCGAGAATTTCATTAACGTCATGTTTAAGCAGACGCGCCAGCGCGCGGCTTTTGCTTTTTTGCTGTAATTCTGTGCTCGCGTGCTGTTGCTGGCAGCCCCCACAAACGCCAAAATGTGGGCAGCGGGGATTCACGCGCTCCGGGCTATCGTTGAGGCGACGCTTAACCTGCCCGCGCGCGAACTGGCGTTTATCTTCCGTCAGCGTAATTTCTGCTCGTTCTGCTGGCAGTAAACCTGTTATAAACAGAGCCTTACCATTGTGACGTGCCACTCCCTGACCAAACGGATCGAGGTCCGTGGCTTCAACAGTGATGATTTGACGCGTCGTCACGCGTCGCTTTGCAGAGTAGAATTGCGCCATCGCCGAGATTTTTCTCACATAAACATAATTATCTTAATTGTCCCATAACGGAACGCCATGACCAACTACAGCCTGCGCGCGCGCATGATGATTTTGATCCTCGCCCCCACCGTTCTCATCGGTTTGCTGCTGAGTATCTTCTTTGTGGTGCACCGCTATAACGATTTGCAGCGACAGCTGGAGGATGCAGGCGCCAGCATTATCGAACCGCTTGCCGTTTCCAGCGAGTACGGCATGAACCTGCAAAACCGCGAATCCATTGGGCAGTTAATCAGCGTACTCCACCGGCGCCACTCGGACATCGTACGCGCCATTTCCGTTTACGACGAACATAACCGCCTGTTTGTCACCTCGAATTTTCATCTCGATCCGGCGGCCCTGAAGATCCCGGACGGTACGCCGTTCCCGCGCCACCTCACCGTATTGCGGCGCGGCGATATCATGATCCTGCGCACGCCGATCGTGTCGGAAAGCTATTCACCCGATGAGTCTGCGCAATCTGACGCCAAATCCAGCAATAATATGCTGGGATATGTGGCGCTGGAGCTGGATCTCAAGTCGGTCCGGCTACAGCAGTATAAAGAGATCTTTATCTCTGGCGTGATGATGCTGTTCTGCATCGGCATTGCGCTGATCTTCGGCTGGCGCTTGATGCGCGACGTGACGGGCCCCATCCGTAACATGGTTAACACGGTTGACCGCATCCGCCGGGGACAGCTCGACAGCCGGGTGGAAGGGTTTATGCTGGGCGAGCTGGATATGCTGAAGAACGGCATCAACTCGATGGCCATGTCGCTGGCGGCGTACCACGAAGAGATGCAGCACAACGTTGACCAGGCGACGTCCGACCTGCGCGAAACGCTGGAGCAGATGGAGATCCAGAACGTTGAGCTGGATCTGGCGAAAAAGCGCGCTCAGGAAGCGGCGCGTATTAAGTCGGAATTCCTGGCCAATATGTCGCACGAGCTGCGTACGCCGCTCAACGGCGTGATCGGCTTCACCCGCCTGACCCTGAAAAGCGAGCTCAACCCGACTCAGCGCGATCACCTGCACACCATTGAGCGCTCGGCCAACAACCTGCTGGCGATCATCAACGACGTGCTGGACTTCTCCAAGCTGGAGGCGGGCAAGCTGATCCTGGAAAGCATTCCCTTCCCGCTTCGCAGTACGCTCGATGAGGTGGTGACGCTGCTCGCACACTCGTCGCACGACAAAGGCCTTGAGCTGACGCTCAACATTAAAAACGACGTGCCGGATAACGTTATTGGCGATCCGCTGCGCCTGCAGCAGGTCATTACCAACCTTGTCGGGAATGCCATTAAATTCACCGAAAGCGGTAACATCGACATTCTGGTAGAAAAACGCTCGATCAGCAGCAATAAAGTGCAGATTGAAGTCCAGATCCGCGATACCGGCATCGGGATTCCGGAGCGCGACCAGTCGCGTCTGTTCCAGGCGTTCCGTCAGGCGGATGCCAGTATCTCCCGCCGTCATGGCGGCACCGGTCTGGGGCTGGTGATCACGCAACGCCTGGTGAACGAGATGGGCGGCGATATCTCTTTCCACAGCCAGCCGAACCGCGGTTCAACCTTCTGGTTCCACATTAATCTGGACCTCAATCCAAACGTATTGACCGATGGCCCGGTGACGGACTGCCTGAAAGGCAAACGTCTGGCCTACGTCGAACCTAACGCGGCGGCGGCACAGTGCGCGCTCGACATCTTAAGCACCACGCCGCTGGAGGTGGTCTACAGCCCAACCTTCTCCGCTCTGGCCGTTGAGCATTACGACATCCTGCTGATGGGGATCCCGGTCACCTTCACCGGCGAGCTGACCATGCAGCAGGAGCGACTGGCGAAAGCCGCGTCGATGACCGACTACCTGCTGCTGGCGCTGCCTTGTCACGCGCAGCTCAATGCAGAAGAGTTGAAAAATGACGGGGCAGCCGCCTGCTTGCTTAAACCGCTCACCGCGACCCGACTGCTGCCTGCGCTCACGGAATATTGCCGTCTCAGCCAGCATGCCCTCCCGATGATTGACGATGAGCAAAAATTGCCGATGAGCGTCATGGCGGTGGATGATAATCCGGCCAACCTGAAGCTCATTGGCGCATTGCTTGAAGACCAGGTTCAGCACGTTGAGCTGTGCACCAGCGGAGCGCAGGCAGTCGAGCAGGCCAAGCAGATGCAGTTTGATTTAATCCTGATGGATATTCAGATGCCGGGCATGGATGGCATTCGGGCCTGCGAGCTGATCCACCAGCTGCCGCATCAGCAACAAACGCCGGTGATTGCAGTCACCGCACACGCGATGGCCGGTCAAAAAGAGAAGCTGCTGAGCGCCGGAATGAATGATTATCTGGCGAAGCCAATCGATGAAGAGAAACTTCATAACCTGCTGTTACGCTATAAGCCGGGTCATATTGGCGGGACGTACACGGTATCCAGCGAGCCGGTTGAAATAACCGTCAACCAGAACGCGACCCTTGACTGGCAGCTTGCTCTGCGCCAGGCGGCAGGTAAACCCGATTTGGCCCGCGAGATGCTGCAAATGCTGGTCGCGTTCCTGCCGGAAATTCGCAATAAGGTGGAAGAGCAGCTGGTGGGTGAAAACCCGGAAGATCTGCTGGAAGCAATCCACAAGCTGCACGGTAGCTGCGGGTACAGCGGCGTACCGCGGCTGAAAAACCTCTGCCAGCTGCTGGAGCAGCAGCTGCGTGCCGGTACGCCGGAATCGGAGCTTGAACCGGAGTTCCTGGAGCTGCTGGATGAAATGGATAACGTGACGCGGGAAGCGATGAAGGTGTTGGGGAGCTGAGGTAGAAGCCCGGTGGCGGCTTCGCCTTACCGGACCTACGATTGCGGGTGCGGGTGCGGCCTGATGCCCTCACCCCGCCCCTCTCCCACGGGGAGAGGGAGAACTACATCCCCTGCCCCACTTTCAGCACCGCCGCGATATTCCTTGCGGCCATCCTGACGTTCTCACCGGCATTTTCCAGCGCGTCTTCCAGCGAGCAGATGGTGTAGATCACGCTAAACACGGCATCAATGCCGTGATCGTGAACCACGCCAACGTCCGCCGTCAGGCTGCCTGCAATGCCGATGACGGGTTTGTTAAAGCGTTTTGCCACTTTCGCCACGCCCACCGGGACTTTGCCGTGGATCGTCTGGCTGTCGATGCGACCTTCTCCCGTGATCACCAGATCCGCATCGGCCACCTGGTCGGCCAGGTGTAGCGCATCGGTCACGATCTCAATGCCCTGGCGCAGCTGCGCGCCGCAAAAGGCGTACAGCGCGGCTCCCATGCCACCCGCCGCGCCGCCGCCAGCAAGGTTAAGCACGTCGATATCCAGATCCCGGGCAATCACGCTCGCATAGTGCGCCAGCGCGTTGTCCAGGGTAACGATCATCTCGGGAGTGGCCCCCTTTTGCGGGCCAAATACGGCTGACGCGCCATCCTTTCCGGTAAGCGGATTCGTCACATCACAGGCGACTTCTATCCGGCACTCCGCCAGACGTCTGTCCAGCCCGCTCAGGTCGATACGCGCGAGTTTTCCCAGCTCGCCCCCGCCCTGCCCAAGAGGCTGTTCGCTGGCGTCGAGCAATCTAGCGCCCAGCGCCTGCACCATCCCTGCGCCGCCGTCATTGGTGGCGCTGCCGCCAATGCCAATGATGATATGCTTAACGCCCGCATCCAGCGCGTGACGAATCAGTTCGCCCGTGCCCCAGGAGGTGGTTTTCAGCGGATTACGCTGCGAAGGCGCAACCAGCTCCAGGCCGCTTGCCGCCGCCATTTCAATAAAGGCACTCTGCTCGTCACCGGATAAGCCATAAAACCCTTCCACGCGCTCACCCAGCGGGCCGGTTACCGGAACATGTACAATGCGTCCCTGCGTTGCCGCGATCATCGCCTCAACCGTCCCTTCGCCACCGTCCGCGACCGGCAGTTTGACGTAAACCGCCTCGGGAAAGATCTCGCGAAAACCACGTTCTATCGCTGTCGCAACCTCAAGCGCACTCAAACTTTCCTTATACGAGTCCGGTGCGATAACAATTTTCATAAGCCATCCTTACGCATAGTCGTTACGTTAAGCATACACCACGTAAAAGACCGCTCATGGGAGCGGTCCCAATGCGTTTATCGTACCATGCACGGGCGTTTATTGTCGAATGTCCAGTCCGGGATCAGATACTGCATCGCCATCGCGTCGTCGCGCGCGCCCAGACCGTGTTTTTGATACAGCTCGTGGGCCTTCATGACCTGATCCATATCCAGCTCAACCCCCAGCCCCGGGGTGGAAGGCACCTGCACCATGCCACCTTTGATCTCAAACGGCTGCTTAGTCAGACGCTGGTTACCTTCCTGCCAGATCCAGTGGGTGTCGATAGCGGTGATCGTGCCCGGCGCGGCGGCGGCGACGTGCGTGAACATCGCCAGAGAGATATCGAAGTGGTTGTTAGAGTGCGAGCCCCAGGTCAGGCCAAACTCATGGCACATCTGCGCCACGCGCACCGATCCCTGCATCGTCCAGAAGTGCGGGTCCGCCAGCGGAATATCAACAGACTGCAATGACAGGGTGTGTCCCATCTGACGCCAGTCGGTCGCAATCATATTGGTCGCGGTCGGCAGCCCCGTAGCGCGACGGAATTCCGCCATCACTTCACGTCCTGAGAAGCCTTGCTCTGCCCCACACGGATCTTCCGCATACGCCAGCACGCCTTTCAGCTGTTTACCGATCGCAATGGCCTCATTAAGCGACCATGCGCCGTTCGGATCCAGCGTCACGCGCGCCTGCGGGAAGCGTTTTGCCAGCGCGGTCACGGCTTCCGCCTCTTCCTCACCGGCCAGCACGCCGCCCTTCAGTTTGAAATCATTGAAGCCATATTTTTCATAAGCGGCTTCCGCCAGGCGCACCACCGCATCCGGAGTCATCGCCTCGTCGTGGCGGAGCCGGTACCAGTCGCATTGTTCGTCCGGCTGGCCCTGGTACGGCAAAGGCGTCAGCTTGCGGTCGCCAACAAAGAACAGATAGCCCAGCATTTCCACTTCGCTGCGCTGCTGACCCTCGCCCAGCAGCGACGCAACGTTGACGCCCAGATGCTGACCCAGCAGATCCAGCATTGCGGATTCAATCCCGGTCACCACGTGAATGGTGGTGCGCAGATCGAAGGTCTGCAGGCCACGCCCACCGGCATCGCGATCGGCAAAGGTGTTGCGCACGGTGTTGAGGACATTTTTGTACTCACCCAGCGTTTTGCCCACCACCAGCGGAATGGCATCTTCCAGCGTCTGGCGGATCTTCTCCCCGCCCGGAATTTCGCCCACGCCCGTATGGCCGGAATTGTCTTTGATAATGACAATGTTGCGGGTAAAGAATGGCGCATGCGCGCCGCTCAGGTTCATCAACATGCTGTCATGGCCCGCAACCGGAACGATCTGCATGGCGGTAACTACAGGGGTAGAAAAAGTACTCATCGTTCAATCCTTTTATCAGTGACGTCCGAAAACAGGGCGCTTACGGTCAAATGTCCAGCCGGGAATAAGGTACTGCATCGGGCCCGCGTCGTTACGCGCGCCACCCGGCATTTTTTTATACGCCTCATGGGCTTTATGGATCTGATCCCAGTCAATCTCCACGCCCAGGCCCGGCGCATCCGGTACGGTAATCTTGCCATTGATGATTTCCAGCGGATTTTTCGTCAGGCGGGCTTCCCCTTCCTGCCAAATCCAGTGGGTGTCGATGGCGGTCGGGTTACCCGGCGCCGCCGCGCCAACGTGGGTAAACATCGCCAGCGAAATATCAAAGTGATTGTTCGAGTGACAGCCCCAGGTCAGCCCCCAGTCGTCGCACAGCTGCGCCACGCGCACTGCGCCTGAAAGCGTCCAGAAGTGCGGGTCCGCCAGCGGTATGTCGACGGCGTTTAGCATCACCGCGTGACCCATTTCGCGCCAGTTGGTAGCAATCATATTGGTCGCGACAGGCAGCCCGGTGGCGCGACGGAACTCAGCCATGACTTCACGGCCCGAAAAACCCTGCTCCGCGCCGCAGGGATCTTCCGCATAGGTCAGGACATCCCCCAGCCCTTTGCACAGGCTAATCGCTTCATCCAGCAGCCATGCGCCGTTGGGATCGACGGTGATCCGTGCATCCGAAAAGCGCTTTTTCAGCGCCCGGGCCGTGTCAATCTCCTGCTCGCCGGGCAGCACGCCGCCCTTCAGCTTGAAATCCTTAAAGCCGTAGCGATCCTGCGCCGCCTCGGCCAGCCGCACCACCGCGTCGCTGGAGAGCGCTTCCTGATGGCGCAACTGATACCAGTCGTGGTCGCCCGCGGTTCGGGTCAGATAGGGGAGATCGGTTTTATTGCGATCGCCAACGTAGAACAGATAGCCCAGCACGGTGACCGCATCGCGCTGTTTACCGGGCCCCAGTAGCTCGCAGACCGGGACATTGAGCGCCTTACCCAGTAAATCGAGCAGGGCGGCCTCCAGGGCGGCGACCGCGTTGACGCGCAGTTCAAACGTCCAGGCACCTTTACCGAACGTCTCAAAGTCTGCCGACTGATTGCCCTTATGCACCCGCTGGACCACCTTGTTCAGACGGGCCACTTCCTGGCCCACGACCTGCGGAATGGCATCGACCAGCGTCTGGTAAATCACCTCTCCGCCAGGGGCCTCGCCCACGCCGGTATTTCCTGCGCTGTCTTTCAGTACGACGATATTGCGGGTAAACCAGGCGTTATGCGCACCGCCAATATTGAGCAGCATGCTGTCCTGCCCGGCCACCGGGATGACCTTCATCTCCGTGACGATTGGACTCGATTGCGTTGTCATCAGCCACGCTCCGCAACAGGTTTAAGTTCGACGCGTTTGATATCCCCCACCAGCACCAGGTAACTCAATACCGCCACCAGCGCATGCACACCCACGTAGATCAGCGCACCGTTGAACGATCCGGTGGTGCCGACGATGTAACCGATCGCGATGGGGGTAACAATCCCGGAGATGTTGCCGAACATGTTGAACAGACCGCCGCTCAGGCCGCTGATCTCTTTCGGGGCCGTATCCGCCATCACCGCCCAGCCCAGCGCGCCAATGCCTTTGCCGAAGAAGGCCATCGCCATAAAGCCGATGATCATCCACTCGGCATTGACGTAGTTACAGAACACCATGGTCATGGAGAGCAGCATGCCGAGCACGATAGGCGTTTTACGCGCGATGTTCAGTGACCCCGTGCGGCGCATCAGCCAGTCGGAAATCACCCCGCCGAGGACGCCCCCCACGAAACCGCAGATTGCCGGGACCGAGGCGACGAATCCCGCTTTCAGAATCGACATGCCGCGGGCCTGCACCAGGTAAACCGGGAACCAGGTGATGAAAAAGTAGGTTAAGGCGTTAATACAGTACTGGCCCAGATAGATCCCGATCATCATGCGCGAGCCGACGAGCTGCTTGATCTGCGCCCATTTCTGGCTGAACGGGACTTTCGCCGTCGAGGATTTCTGATCCATGTTGATCAGCGCGCCGCCTTCCGCGATGTACTCCAGCTCCTTTTTGTTCACGCCAGGGTGCTGGTTGGGTTCGTGGATCACTTTCAGCCAGATAAAGCTGATGACGATCCCGAGTCCGCCCATAAAGAAGAAGACGTGCGACCAGCCCACCTCATGCGTCAGCCAGCCCATGATTGGCGCGAAGATCACCGTTGCGAAGTACTGTGCGGAGTTGAAAATCGCCACCGCGGTTCCCCTCTCCTGCGCCGGGAACCAGGCAGCGACAATGCGGCTGTTGCCGGGGAAGGATGGCGCTTCCGCTAAGCCAACCAGGAAGCGCAGCGTGAAGAGTGCCACGATAATGCCGAAGCCGCTGAAGATATCGACGAAGCCCTGCAGCAGGGTAAAGGCGGACCAGATAAAGATGGACCAGAAATAGACGCGTTTAGATCCAAAACGGTCCAGCAGCCAGCCGCCAGGAATTTGCCCGATGACGTAGGCCCATGAGAATGCGGAGAAAACGTAACCCATGCCCACGGGATCAAGGCCGATATCTTTTGCCATTTCCGAACCGGCAATCGACAGCGTGGCGCGGTCACCATAGTTAAAGGACGTGACGATAAACAGCATCACCACTATCCAGTAGCGGGCGTTGGTGCGCTTTTCAGCGCTGCTCGCCGCGTGGCTTAATGTACTCATTGTTGCACTCCTGAAACATAGCTTTCGCCAGGTTCATTCTGTACAGCACCGGTAGGGTAATCAGAATGAGATTTGTTTTGTCGTTTTGGTACGGCCTGAAGCCGTTTTATCGTGACCAGGAAAGTATATGAAGGAGTGACACCTTCTCTCACCGTGCAAAAACACAGTATTAAAGGGTGTGAGGGAGGTTGTTTAGGGCATAAGCCCAGAGGAGTGGAAGGTGGTTCACGGAAATGGCGTTTGGTGCGGAGTGTAATGCCGGGTGGCGGCTACGCCTGACCCGGCCTACCATCGATATAGCGCAGGGTTATTTAAGCAGCGTTGCCCAGTGCTCGACCCATGGGTTTGATTCGCTTTCTGGCTCCGGGTGCTCACCCGCATCAATCAGCAGCATCTCGCCGACGCGCTGGGCGCTCTGCTCCTGCAGGAGCGCATCGAACTGCTTGCCGCCGCCGCAGAAGTTGGCGTAAGAGCTGTCGCCGAGGGCGATGATGCCGTAGTGTACATCTGGCTGATAGCCAAGCTGGTCTTTAATGCCCTGGAACAGCGGCACGATGCTATCCGGCAGATCGCCCTGCCCGGTGGTGGAGGTCACCACCAGAATGTATTTGTCTTTATACTTTTCCCAGTCTGCCAGCTCCGGGTCTTCATAGACCGTGGCTTTATGGCCATGACTTGCCAGAATCGCCTCAGCCTCTTCCGCGACCAGCAGCGAATTGCCGTACATTGTGCCGACAAAAATGCCTACTTCAGCCATGATATTTTCCCATAATGAATGCGTTTACTGTTCATCCTGAACGTTGCCCGATACAAACTCAACCCTTTCATTTTCGGGGAGTTGTCCCAACCAGCCAAACTGTGACAGCGCCTGCATCCAGACGTCGTCCAGCCCCGCGCGGATAGTCAGCGGCTCGCCGGTAAACGGGTGCGTCATGCTGAGTTCGCTCGCGTGCAGCATCAGGCGATGGCAGCCAAAGTGTTCGGCCGCACTGCGGTTCTGGCGCAAATCACCGTGCTTGCTGTCGCCAATAATCGGGTGGCGCAGATGTGCAAGATGGCGTCGCAGCTGGTGCTTACGCCCGGTTTTGGGCAGAAGCTCAACCAGGCTGTAGCGCGTGGTCGGAAATTTGCTGGTGGCCACCGGCATTTCCGTCGTCGCCATGCCGCGATAATCCGTCACCGCAGGCTGCGGACCTTTGTCATCGCGGGCAAATTTATCGGCAATTTTGTCCAGTTCCTCCACCAGCGGGTAGTCCAGGGTGGCGGACTCGGTCAGCCAGCCACGCACGATCGCGTGGTAGCGCTTCTGGATCTGGTGCTGTTCAAACTGCTGCGCCAGCAGACGGCCAGCTTCGCTGGACAGCCCCATCAGCAGCACGCCGGAGGTCGGCCTGTCGAGACGATGGGCGGTAAAAACATGCTGACCAATCTGGTCGCGAACGGTCTGCATCACCACCACTTTCTCGTCGCGATCCAGCCAGCTGCGGTGCACCAGCCAGCCTGACGGTTTATTCACCGCCACCAGCCACTCGTCCTGATAGAGGATCTCAAGCGTCATGCATCTTCACCGGCAAACAGGGCATCCAGTTTTTCCAGTTCGACCAGCATCACGTCACGCGCAGGGTGCGTCGCCTCGAGCGCCATTTCATAGTAGGGAGAGACAGCAAACGCCTGCGGCAGCGGGTGACCACCCTCAAGCAGGGCGTGCATGCGCGGAATTAACACCCACTGCAGCCACTCAAACGGGGCCAGCGTATCCAGGCAGAAGGGCTGGGTGCTCGCGAACGCTTCTGGCTGCGGCGCGATCTCCTGCCACAGCTGATGTTGGCGCAAAAGGGCTTCGATGGCGTGCAACTGAGCACGAACGCTATCGTGTTGCGTCATAGTAACCTCAACTGAAAAAGTGAACGGCGCGCAGCATAGCATTGCGGAAGACAGAAATAAAAAAAGGGAGCACTGTAAAAACAGTGCTCCCGGTTCGTTCCGCAGCATTCCAGCTACAATTCGTGCTCCCTGCTCATCCGTGACAACTTTTCCTGAAGCCCGAAGGCCTGGTCATCCGTAAACCGATGCATCCTGCACACATCTTCCTGACGTGTTTGTTTCATCCTGAAACGTCCTGGCCTTCCAGACCCACCGACCATCCTGACCGGCTCTCGTTCTCCTTCCTGGAGGTGTCCCTTACGCATCCTGCGTAATCCACTTCGCTTCATCCTGAAGCCTTCCTGCAGCGCCATCCTGACGAGTCCTGAGTGAGATACGCCATCATCCTGATGTTCGTTTCTCGTGTCGGCATCCTGTCGACGGAGATAGAATCCGCTATTCCGCTTCGTCTTACAACCCACCCTTTCGGGTGTGTAAGCTGTAAGAAATCCCTAAAAAAGGTGCAATAAACCCGTAATCCATTGAAAAACAGAGTAATATTAATCTGAACTAAATGAGGTAATACTGAATGTTCCAGCGATCTCTCACAAACCTTGTAAGAGATCTCTCACACGCGCTATAGCATCATGGATTACAGAAGTGGCTCAAGTCGGGTGAGGAAATCCGCAAGAGAGGGGGCGAGAGTCTCGCGATTGCGGGTACCGATAGTCTCTTTAACCACTTCACCTGACAGGTTACAGACGGATAACACATCCAGTTCACTGTCCAGCGTGGCAATAAAGAGCGTCGGAGAAAGCTTAAGGCGCTTTTGCGTGACCAGATGACCAATCAGGTTTTCCTGAACACGCTGCAGATCGTCTTCGCTCCAGGTCTGCAACAGCGTCAGCGTGATATCAGCAAAGCGCGCGGGCATATCCCCTGCGAACTGCGTGGTATAAAACGCATGAACCGCTGGTTGTACCACAATGTCCATTGCCCGTTCAACCGCATTTACATTTTGCTCGCCGGTATTGGGCTTCGGCTGCCAGATAACGTAATCCTCAAGCGAAGAGATAATGCACGGCGAGGGTACACCATATAAATCAGCACTTTGCGGCCACGAGCCCTGCTTTTCATGCCATGCGTCGCAATAGCGGGTCGTGAAGGTAGTGAGGGCATTTGCAGTTTCGACGTCCACCGATTTCTCTCTTCTTGTCAGACAGGATAAACTCAGCCCATAAGTGTACCTGTAAAGTGGCTATGAAACATGTCTTACGAAAATCATCAGGCGTTAACCGGCTTAACGCTGGGTAAATCGACCGATTACCGCGATACCTACGATGCAAGCCTGCTGCAGGGCGTACCGCGCAGCCTGAATCGCGATCCTTTGGGTCTGCATGCGGACGCATTGCCGTTTGTCGGCGGTGATATCTGGACGCTGTACGAACTCTCCTGGCTCAACGCACGCGGTCTGCCGCAGGTGGCGGTGGGCCACGTCGAGCTGGATTACGCCAGCGTTAATCTCGTCGAGTCCAAAAGCTTTAAGCTGTATCTCAACAGTTTTAACCAGACAAAATTCAACAGTTGGGACGACGTTCAGCACACCCTGGAACGTGACTTAAGCGCCTGCGCGCAGGGTAAGGTAAGCGTTTCACTGTATCGCCTGCACGAGCTGGAAGGGCAGCCTGTCGCCCACTTCAACGGGACCTGCATCGACGATCAGGATATCGAGGTGGAGAATTATGAATTCAGCGCCGGTTACCTCGAAAACGCGGCGAGCGGAAAAGTGGTCGAAGAGACGCTGGTCAGCCATCTGCTGAAATCCAACTGCCTGATCACCCACCAGCCGGACTGGGGCTCGGTGCAGATCCAGTACCGCGGCCCAAAAATCGACCGGGAAAAATTGCTGCGCTACCTGGTGTCGTTCCGCCATCACAACGAATTCCACGAGCAGTGCGTGGAGCGCATCTTTAGCGATATTCAGCGTTTTTGTCAGCCGGAGAAGCTGAGCGTTTACGCGCGCTACACCCGCCGCGGCGGTCTGGACATTAACCCGTGGCGCACCAACACCGATTTTGTGCCGGCGACGGGACGGCTGGTGCGTCAGTAATATAAATATTTTCACAATATGCGCGGTATCTTCCGCGCTTTAGGTTGTGAAACGTCACGCGCCAGGGCTATTGTAATCAACAGGGAAAGACGATAATCGTCCCGTAAGGAGCTCACTTGATTACACATATTAGCCCGCTTGGCTCAATGGATATGTTGTCGCAGCTGGAAGTGGACATGCTTAAACGCACGGCCAGCAGCGATCTTTATCAACTGTTTCGTAACTGTTCACTTGCCGTACTGAACTCCGGAAGCCTGACAGATAACAGTAAAGAACTGCTGTCCCGCTTCGAAAGCTTTGATATCAACGTGCTGCGCCGCGAGCGTGGCGTGAAGCTCGAAGTCATCAACCCGCCGGAAGAGGCCTTTGTCGACGGGCGCATCATTCGTTCACTTCAGGCTAACCTGTTTGCCGTGCTGCGTGACATTCTGTTTGTTAACGGGCAGATCCACAACGCAGGCCGTTTCCAGCATCTCGACCTGGAAAGCTCGGTCCATATCACCAACCTGGTGTTCTCCATTTTGCGTAACGCCCGTGCCCTGCACGTGGGTGAAGCGCCGAACATGGTCGTCTGCTGGGGCGGTCACTCCATTAACGAAACCGAATACCTTTATGCGCGCCGGGTGGGCACCCAGCTTGGCCTGCGCGAGCTGAATATCTGTACCGGCTGTGGTCCGGGTGCGATGGAAGCGCCAATGAAAGGTGCGGCGGTTGGACACGCGCAGCAGCGTTATAAAGAGGGGCGTTTCATCGGCATGACCGAGCCGTCCATCATCGCGGCTGAGCCACCTAACCCGCTGGTTAACGAGCTGATTATCATGCCGGATATCGAGAAACGTCTTGAGGCGTTTGTCCGTATCGCCCACGGCATTATCATCTTCCCGGGCGGCGTGGGGACAGCGGAGGAGCTGCTCTACCTGCTGGGTATTCTGATGAACCCGGCCAACAAAGATCAGGTTCTGCCGCTGATCCTGACCGGGCCAAAAGAGAGCGCCGACTACTTCCGCGTGCTGGACGAGTTTATCGTGCACACGCTGGGTGAAGCCGCGCGTCGTCACTATCGCATCATCATCGACGATGCCGCAGAAGTGGCCCGCCAGATGAAGAAAGCGATGCCATTGGTGAAAGAAAACCGTCGCGATACCGGTGATGCGTACAGCTTTAACTGGTCAATCCGAATTGCGCCGGACCTGCAGATCCCGTTCGAGCCTTCACACGAGAACATGGCGAACCTGAAACTCTACCCGGACCAGCCGGTAGAAGTCCTGGCCGCCGATCTGCGTCGTGCCTTCTCCGGGATTGTGGCGGGCAACGTCAAAGAGGTGGGCATCCGCGCCATTGAACAGTACGGTCCGTACAAGATCCACGGCGATCCGGAGATGATGCGCCGCATGGATGACATGCTGCAGGGCTTTGTCGCCCAGCACCGCATGAAGCTGCCGGGCTCTGCCTATATTCCTTGCTACGAAATCTGCACCTGACGCTTAGCGATATCTCATCAAAGCCGGGTCGCCCTGTTGCGCGTCCCGGCTTTTTTTATTCCTGATGTAATTCATAGGCATCACTTATATCTTTTACAAAGTTGTCACATACGCAAACGATTACCTGCATTTTGCAACCGTAAATTATCAGCCTTAATCCAAATTACCTGCCAGAAAATCCTAAAAACCCATTTCTTTACAGCGAAAGACACCTATATCACGGGGTGGTCTTTCAGCGCACATGTCGTTGGTGGTAGCCTTCGCGCCCGTAAATTCTCTTTGATGTTTTTTTAACAGATAAATGGTCTAAAGATGCCCACATCATAAGTGGATTATTGCATTTGGGATCACGATCACTGATAGATTCATAACTAGAATGTATCTTTCCGCCCGCCAATAGTTACGGGTGAAAATTATTAAAAAACCGTCACTGAACGAATTTCATATTACCGTCAGGCACTTTTTCATCGGATTTGACTAAAAAACCTGACAATTCGCTTCCTCCAGGAGATACAGATGGAAACCACTCAAACCAGCACCGTTGCTTCGATTGAATCCCGAAGTGGTTGGCGCAAAACGGATACCATGTGGATGCTTGGCCTTTACGGCACGGCAATCGGCGCTGGTGTACTGTTCCTTCCTATCAACGCAGGCGTCGGCGGTCTGATCCCGCTGATCATTATGGCTATCATTGCTTTCCCGATGACCTTCTTTGCACACCGCGGTCTGACCCGCTTCGTGCTGTCCGGTAAAAACCCGGGCGAAGACATCACTGAAGTGGTTGAAGAGCATTTCGGCGTGGGCGCAGGTAAATTGATTACCCTGCTCTACTTCTTCGCGATTTACCCTATTCTGCTGGTCTACAGCGTGGCGATCACTAACACCGTTGAAAGCTTCATGATGCACCAGCTGCACATGACGCCGCCGCCGCGTGCGATTCTGTCTCTGATCCTGATTGTGGGCATGATGACCATCGTGCGCTTCGGTGAGCAGATGATTGTGAAAGCAATGAGCGTACTGGTCTTCCCGTTCGTTATTGCTCTGATGGTACTGGCTTGCTACCTGATCCCACAGTGGAACGGTGCAGCGCTGGAAACCCTGTCCCTGAGCAGCGCGTCGGCAACCGGTAACGGCCTGCTGATGACACTCTGGCTGGCGATTCCGGTAATGGTGTTCTCTTTCAACCACTCCCCAATCATCTCCTCTTTCGCTGTTGCGAAACGTGAAGAGTACGGTAATGGTGCAGAGAAGAAGTGCTCCAGCATCCTGGCACGCGCTCACATCATGATGGTACTGACCGTTATGTTCTTCGTCTTCAGCTGCGTACTGAGCCTCTCCCCGGCGGACCTGGCGGCAGCGAAAGAGCAGAACATCTCTATTCTGTCTTACCTGGCAAACCACTTTAACGCACCTGTCATTGCGTGGATGGCACCTATCATCGCGATTATCGCCATCACCAAATCCTTCCTGGGCCACTACCTCGGCGCACGTGAAGGCTTCAACGGTATGGTGATTAAATCTCTGCGCGGTAAAGGCAAGAGCATTGAAATCAACAAGCTGAACAAAATCACTGCACTGTTCATGCTGCTCACCACCTGGGCGGTAGCAACGCTGAACCCAAGCATCCTGGGCATGATTGAAACCCTGGGCGGCCCGGTCATCGCGATGATTCTGTTCCTGATGCCGATGTACGCGATTCAGAAAGTCCCTGCTATGCGCAAGTACAGCGGTCATGTGAGCAACGTCTTTGTGGTTATCATGGGTCTTATCGCAATCTCTGCGATCTTCTACTCCCTGTACACCATGTTCTGATTATCACCCGCGCCGTCTTCGGACGGCGCACTCCTCCCTCTCTGACTGAAAGCAATGGACGCATCATGATTAGCGTATTCGATATTTTCAAAATCGGTATTGGTCCTTCCAGCTCTCACACCGTCGGACCAATGAAAGCCGGTAAGCAGTTCACGGATGACTTGATTGCACGCGGCATCTTGCATGACGTTACCCGCGTGGTTGTCGATGTATACGGCTCGCTTTCCCTGACCGGGAAAGGCCACCATACCGATATCGCCATTATCATGGGCCTGGCGGGAAATCTGCCAGATACCGTTGATATTGATGCGATCCCTGGCTTCATCCAGGATGTGAATACCCACGGTCGCCTGCTGCTGGCGAACGGTGAGCATGAGGTTGAATTCCCGGTTGACCACTGCATGAATTTCCATGCGGACAACCTGTCGCTGCACGAAAACGGCATGCGCATTACCGCACTGGCCGGCGACAAAGCGGTATACAGCCAGACGTATTACTCTATCGGCGGCGGTTTTATCGTCGACGAAGACCACTTTGGTCAAACCGATAACGCTTCTGTCGAGGTGCCGTATCCGTACAAAACGGCGGCGGATCTTCAGCGTCACTGCCAGGAGACGGGCCTTTCCCTCTCCGGCCTGATGATGAAAAACGAGCTGGCACTTCACAGCAAAGAAGAACTCGAACAGCACTTCACCAACGTCTGGGACGTGATGCGCGGCGGTATTGAGCGCGGGATCACCACCGAAGGCGTTCTGCCGGGCAAGCTTCGCGTGCCGCGTCGTGCCGCAGCGCTGCGCCGTATGCTGGTGAGCACCGACAAAACGACAACGGACCCAATGGCCGTCGTTGACTGGATCAACATGTTCGCCCTGGCGGTAAACGAAGAGAACGCCGCAGGGGGCCGTGTGGTCACCGCGCCGACTAACGGTGCCTGCGGTATCGTTCCGGCGGTGCTGGCGTACTACGACAAGTTTATCCGTGAAGTAAACGCCAACTCACTGGCACGCTACCTGCTGGTCGCCAGTGCGATTGGTTCGCTGTATAAGATGAACGCGTCCATTTCCGGTGCGGAAGTGGGCTGTCAGGGTGAAGTCGGCGTGGCGTGCTCCATGGCGGCGGCGGGTCTGGCCGAACTGTTGGGTGCAAGCCCGACACAGGTGTGCATTGCTGCAGAAATCGGCATGGAACATAACCTGGGACTGACCTGTGACCCGGTTGCCGGGCAGGTACAGGTGCCGTGCATCGAACGTAACGCGATTGCCTCCGTGAAGGCGGTGAACGCGGCACGTATGGCGCTGCGCCGCACCAGCGAGCCGCGCGTCTGTCTCGATAAGGTTATCGAAACCATGTACGAAACGGGTAAAGATATGAACGCCAAATACCGCGAAACCTCTCGCGGCGGACTGGCGATGAAGATCGTAACCTGCGATTAAGCCACTCAGGAAGCCTCGTTTTGCGAGGCTTCTTCCTGTTTTCCCCACCATTCATAGTTTCATGCTGCTGACAGTGTTACCCTTCCTGCATTAGATAGAAGGGAGATTATCTGTGGCCGTTCATTTACTTATCGTCGATGCACTTAACCTGATTCGCCGTATCCATGCGGTACAGGGGACGCCTTGTAAAGACACCTGTCTGCACGCGCTGGAACAGCTTATCCGCCACAGTGAACCCACCCATGCGGTCGCGGTATTTGATGACGAAGCCCGCAATACGGGCTGGCGGCACCAGCGTCTGCCGGACTACAAAGCCGGACGCGCACCGATGCCGGACGATCTTCACGCTGAATTGCCCATGCTGCGCGCCGCATTTGAACAGCGGGGCGTCCCCTGCTGGGGGGCACAGGGAAATGAAGCCGACGATCTCGCGGCCACCCTGGCCGTAAAGGTGGCGAGTGCCGGGCATCAGGCCACGATCGTTTCAACGGACAAAGGCTACTGCCAGCTGCTCTCCCCCACTATCCGCATTCGCGACTATTTTCAAAAACGCTGGCTGGACGCGCCGTTCATTGCCAGCGAGTTCGGCGTATCGCCTGAGCAACTGCCGGACTACTGGGGGCTGGCAGGCATCAGCAGTTCTAAGGTTCCGGGTGTCGCCGGTATTGGGCCGAAGAGCGCCGCACAGCTGCTGACCGATTTTCAGAGTCTGGAAGGAATTTACGCCCGTCTGGATGAGGTGCCAGAAAAGTGGCGCAAGAAGCTGGAGGCGCATAAAGAGATGGCGTTTATCTGCCGGGAAATCGCAACACTACAGACGGATTTACAGCTGGACGGGAATTTACAGCAGCTGCGTTTAGAACGTTAAAACGACGACACGGGTTTGTAGGCCCGGTAAGCGCAGCGCCACCGGGCAAAACAAAGCACGCACTATCGCTCGTCGCGACGTCCGCCGACCGCGGCCCACCAGCGACGAATATGCACCGTCACCTCTTCGCGGTCGTGATACAGCTGACGCGCCTGGATCTCCACGTTAATACCGTGTTCGTCCATCTGCTCCTGAATGTACGCAAGGTTCTGCGACACTTCCTCATAGCGCTTTTTCATCGGCAGCTTGAGGTTGAAAATGGTCTCACGGCACCAGCCGTTCACCAGCCAGGAGGCCATCAGCGCGGCGACTTTTGCCGGCTTCTCAACCATATCGCACACCATCCACGAGATGTTGTTACGGTTCGGGCGATAGCGGAAACCATCTTCACGCAGCCACGTGACCTGCCCGGTGTCCATCAGGCTTTGCGCCATTGGACCGTTATCAACGGACGATACCCACATATTGCGTTTCACCAGTTGATAGGTCCAGCCGCCCGGGCACGCGCCAAGGTCGACGGCGTACATGCCGTTTGCCAGACGCTCATCCCACTCATCCGCCGGGATAAAGACGTGGAACGCCTCTTCCAGCTTGAGCGTGGAACGGCTTGGCGCATCGGACGGGAAGCGCAAACGCGGGATGCCCATAAAGAAGGGAGAGTTGTTGGTAGTGTATGAATAGCCTGTATAGCAGCAGCCTGGTGCGATAAAGAAGATATGCACCACCGGACGCTTCGGCGTTTCGTAGTTCGTCAGCACGCCCGCATCACGCAGCGCCGCACGCAGCGGCACGGTGAATTTACGACAGAACTTCATCAGCTCTTTACTTTCGTTGGTATCCGCCACTTCAACGCGCAGATCGCCGCCCTTCTCCACCACGCCCTGCAGCATGCCGACAATTGGCGTGATGCGGTCTTCCGGCGGAAGATCCTTCAGCAGCTCACCCGCAACAAACATCTGGCGAGCAAAGATCAGCGAGCTGAACGGCAGCTCGCGTGCCAGCTTGTCTGCGTCTTCAGGCTGATAGCACTCGAATACCACATAGCCCGCGTTCTCTTTTACGCGGGCAAAGCCGAAGACTTCGCGCTTCGCCGCTTTATCGGTAATTTCCGCGGCGCACTCTTTCTCAAACCCCGGGCGACAATATAAAACAACCTTATTCATGAACAACGCCCTTGCGTTTCAGACGGATAGCTCCGATAAACATTAATACCCAACCCGCCAGGAAGCTGAAGCCGCCGACAGGTGTAACGAACGCCCACAGACGCAGATGTGAGAGCGCAAGGCAGTACAGGCTACCGCTGAACAACACGGTACCCAGCGCCATGAACACGCTGCTCCAGTAAAACCAGATACTGATACGGCGCTGCATCGCCACTGCCAGCCCAAAAATAGCCAGCGTATGGAACGCCTGATATTCAAGGCCGGTCTGGATCCAGCCCATCTCTACTGCGCCTAAAGATTTGCTTAAGACATGTGCGCCAAAGGCGCCCAGTGCAACAAAAATAAAGCCACTCACCGCGGCAAAAATCAGCATGAATCGGCTGGTCATGTTTAAGTCCTGAATTGATGCGTGCCCGGCACACAAACGTTATTGTTCATACCTGAAGCGGAATTTTTCTTGCTCGGTTGCCGCTTTCGCCAGTATCCACTGCCGGAAGGCGGCTATTTTACCCAGTTCTGCCTGACTGTCATGACAAACCAGATAAAACGCATTCTTGCTGACCAGTACATCATTAAAAGGGCAAACCAGGCGGCCTGCCTCAATTTCGGACTGCGCCATGACGTTGTTCGCCAACGCCACGCCCTGCCCGTGAATGGCAGCCTGTAACACCATCGCACTGTGGCTAAAGATGGGTCCCTGCTGCACGTTTATATGAGTAAGACCTAATTGACGGGTATAAGTTTGCCAGTCACGTCG
The DNA here is from genome assembly GCF_041365315.1 of Enterobacter cloacae complex sp. 2015409. Lineage (NCBI taxonomy): Bacteria > Pseudomonadati > Pseudomonadota > Gammaproteobacteria > Enterobacterales > Enterobacteriaceae > Enterobacter > Enterobacter cloacae complex sp. 2015409. The sequence goes on from NZ_JBFTVM010000004.1 coordinate 248,752, forward strand.
AGAGGCATCATGCAAAAGCGTATGCTGAGCCAGGTCAGCGGGTGACTTCAGCGCCTTTTCACCTGTTAACAGCAGAGGAGAGCAGACCGGCAGGAGATATTCTGCGTATAATTTCTCAACACGCAAGCCCGGCCAGTTACCGCGACCATAAAAAATGGCGACGTCCACGTCATCTGCCAGCTTATCTTCCTGACGATCTACGGCCTGGATTCGAACGTCGATCCCCGGATAAGCTGAGTTAAAGCTTGAAAGTCTTGGCACCAGCCATTGAATGGCAAAACTGGGCAATAAACTGACGGTCAGGGCACCTTTTGCACTGCGAGCCTGCAGCTTACGCGTGGCTTCCGTAAGCTGGGAAAAAATCTCTTTAATATCCTGAAAATAGCTCTGCCCCTCTTCGGTCAACAGCAACGAACGGTTGCGTCGACGAAACAGCTTAAGGCCCAGAAAATCCTCCAGAGACTTGATTTGATGACTTACTGCGGCCTGTGTCACAAAAAGCTCATCGGCTGCGCGGGTGAAGCTCAGGTGACGTGCTGCTGCATCAAAAACACGTAATGCATTGAGGGGTGGCAATCGCTTTGACATGGTTATCTGGCTTAGATGTTAACGGATTTTAACAAACAGGAAACAACGTTTAACCTATTAGTTTTTTTTATCTGAGCCATTATAATTTGTCCGTTGAGGAACTACCAGCAAATACCTATAGTGGCGGCACTTCCTGAGCCGGAACGAAGAGCTTTTTTCGGAATGCGTGTTCTGAAGGGCTTTTGGCTTACGGTTGTGATGTTGTGTTGTTGTGTTTGCAATTGGTCTGCGATTCAGACCACGGTAGCAACGCTACCAATTTTTCACTTCCTGTACATTTACCCTGTCTGTCCATAGTGATTAATGTAGCACCGCCAATTTGCGGTGCTTTTTTTTCGCCTGCGATCTATTAGTGCTCGATCTCTTTCATCTCTTTCACGTCCGTGCGGTTGATCTGCTGCTTGTTCCCGTTAGCATCTTTGTACGAAATCATCCCGGTATCATTATCGGTAGTCGGTTTCCCTTCCGAAACGATAGAACGACCATCGTTGGTGTGCATCACGTAGTTGTTACCGGAACACGCGCTCAGGGCAAAAGTAAACGCACAGGCAGAAATGATTGCAGCTGTCTTATTCATGATTATTCTCCTTTAGCAATTAATGCTATTCAAACCTCGATTTATAACAGGCTAAAACATCCGCCTAACACTATTTAGCATAACCTGCTTTTTTAGGGTCATCAGGATAAGCAGACAATTCTGATAGATATCAACCTCCTTGCCCTGCCGCTGAAATTGCGCGACGATCGCTATATTGAAATGAGGAATCCCATGAACGCTTTCAGCCCTGCGCAGTTCCGCGCACAGTTTCCGGCCCTGGCCGATGCCGGTATTTATCTGGACAGCGCCGCCACCGCCCTTAAGCCCCAGGCGGTGATTGAGGCCACGCAGCAGTTCTACAGCCTGAGCGCCGGGAACGTGCATCGCAGCCAGTTTGCCGAAGCGCAGCGTTTAACCGCGCGCTATGAAGCGGCACGCGATCAGGTCGCGCACCTGATCAATGCCGAAAGCGGGAAAAACATCGTCTGGACGCGCGGTACGACCGAGGCCATCAACATGGTGGCCCAGTGCTACGCGCGCCCGCTGCTTCAGCCGGGCGATGAGATCGTCGTTAGCGAGGCGGAACATCACGCCAACCTGGTACCGTGGCTGATGGTGGCCGAGCAAACGGGTGCACGCGTGGTGAAGCTTCCACTGGGTGCAGACCTTCTGCCCGATGTGACCCGTCTCCCCGAGCTGATTACCTCCCGCAGCCGTATTCTGGCGCTCGGACAGATGTCGAACGTCACGGGAGGCTGCCCGGACCTGGCTCAGGCCATTCGCATCGCCCATGCCAGCGGGATGGTGGTAATGGTCGACGGCGCGCAGGGCGTGGTGCACTTCCCCGCTGATGTGCAGGCGCTGGATATCGACTTCTATGCCTTCTCAGGACATAAGCTCTACGGACCAACCGGTATAGGGGCGTTATATGGCAAGCCAGATCTGCTGGCAAAAATGACGCCGTGGCTCGGTGGCGGCAAAATGATTACCGAAGTGTCGTTCGATGGCTTCAAAACTCAGGACGTTCCCTATCGTCTGGAAGCCGGTACGCCGAACGTGGCGGGGGTGATTGGCTTAAGCGCGGCGCTGGAGTGGCTGGCAGAAACCGACATCGTTCAGGCTGAAAGCTGGAGCCGGGGACTGGCGACGCTGGCAGAGGAAGAACTCAAAAAGCGCCCGGGTTTCCGCTCGTTCCGCGTTCAGGACTCCAGCCTGCTCGCCTTTGATTTTGCGGGCGTTCATCATAGCGACATGGTGACGCTGCTGGCCGGGTATGGCATTGCCCTGCGTGCCGGACAGCACTGCGCCCAGCCGCTGCTGGCGGCGCTCGGCGTTAACGGTACGCTGCGCGCCTCGTTTGCGCCGTATAATACCCAAAGCGATGTCGACGCGCTGGTTGCCGCCGTTGACCGCGCCCTTGAAATACTGGTGGATTAATGACTAGCGCTGCTTTAGCCGGACATCCGTTTGGCACGGTCATCACAGAAGAGACCTTAAAACAGACCTTCGCCCCGCTCCAGCAGTGGGAAGATAAATATCGTCAGCTGATCCTGCTGGGTAAACAGCTCCCTGCGCTTTCAGACGATCTCAAAGCGCAGGCGAAAGAGATCGCAGGCTGTGAAAACCGCGTCTGGCTGGGCGTGAGCGTCTCCGGCGAGAAGCTGCACTTCTTCGGCGACAGCGAAGGCCGCATTGTCCGGGGCCTGCTGGCCGTATTGTTGACCGCTGTGGAAGGGAAAAGCGCGGCGGAACTGCTGGCACATTCGCCGCTGGCGTTATTTGATGAGCTTGGGCTGCGCGCGCAGCTCAGCGCCTCGCGCGGTCAGGGGTTGATCGCGCTCAGCGACGCGGTACTGGATGCCGCACGTCAGGCTCAGGCCTGACGTTCCGCCTTCGCCATCATTTTCTTAAGGGCGTGAGACACCGCCACAAAGCCGAAGGAGGCGGTCACCATGGTGGCCGCGCCAAAGCCTGAGGCACAATCCATTCTCTTTGGCCCTTCCGCCGTGCTTTTCATCGCACACACGGAACCGTCCGCCTGCGGGTAGACCAGCGCTTCGGTCGAGAACACGCAGTCGACGCCCAGCTTGCCTTTGCTGTTCTTCACCACGTTAAAGTCGCTTTTCAGGCGTTCACGCAGCTTGGCGGCAAGAGGATCCTGAATGGTTTTCGCCAGATCGGCCACCTGGATCTGCGTCGGATCGATTTGCCCGCCCGCGCCGCCCGTCGTGACCAGCGGCACCTTGTAGCGGCGGCAGTATGCGATCAGCGCCGCTTTTGGCCGTACGCTGTCGATGGCGTCAATCACATAGCTGTAGCCTTTACTCATATACTCCGCGACGTTATCTGCCGTCACAAAGTCGTCGATCACCGTCACGCGGCACTCCGGGTTGATCAAGCGGATACGCTCCGCCATGACCTCAGACTTCGCCAGGCCGACGTTATCACGCAGGGCGTGGATTTGACGGTTGGTATTGGTGACGCACACGTCATCCATGTCAATCAGCGTGATTGCACCAATACCGGTTCTCGCCAGCGCTTCTGCCGCCCACGATCCCACACCACCAATGCCCACGACGCAGACATGCGCATCCGCAAACAGCTGCAGGGCTTTTTCACCATATAAACGTGCCGTCCCGCCAAAACGCTGGCGCCAGGCGTCGCTGATTACCACAGACATAAAACCTCAGATGTAAAAAGGGTGAGGTTTTCCTCACCCTGAACAGTAATCCGTATTGCGCTCAGAATACCACAATCAGCCGCTGAATACGTTTCCAGCGCCCGGCGCCGCCTTCAGTACCCACACGCGTCCGTAGTGGTTATACCAGCCCGCGCGGTGGCCAGCGTCAGGGCCAATGCCCTGATAGATATCGAAGTGCTGGCCTTTGATCGCCCCGCCGACGTCCAGCGCCACCATCAGACGCAGCTCATACTGGCCGTTGAACTTGCCGTTGTTGTCCAACAGAGGAACTTCAGCCAGCAGCGTGGTGCCTGCAGGAATAATCGAACGATCCGATGCTACCGACGCGCGGCCAATCAGCGGAACGGCACTCGCCCCTTTCACCGGGGCGAAGTTTTGCGGTTTGAAGAAGACGAACGACGGGTTCTGCTCCAGCAGCTCACGCACCTCGGCTTCGCTGTGTTTCTCGCCCCACTCGCGGATCGCCTGCATCGACATATCTTCTTTCTTCACTTCGCCGCGGTCGATCAGCACCTTGCCAATACTGCGATAGGCGTGGCCGTTTTTACCGGAATAGCTAAAGAAGTTAAGCGGTGAACCGTCGCCAAAATCAATGTAACCGCTGCCCTGAACGTCCATGATGAAGTTATCCATCAGGGAGTTGCTGTAGGCCAGAACGTAGTTTTCGCTCAGCGCACCGGAGTAGATCTCAGCTCGAGACGGCAGACGACCGCGTTTTGGCGGCATACGGTAGATAGGATACTGGAACTCGCCCTGACGCGAGTGTCGTGCCTGAATAACCGGGGTGTAATAGCCGGTAAACTGAACGTTGCCGTAGTTATCGGCCCCTTCCATCTGCCAGGCGTCGATACCAAACTGGCGCATGTTGCGCGTATCGCCGCCTGCTTTCAGCCAGTCCTGGACCGCGTTATACACGCTACTCTGGGTGCCATACAGACGCGGCGACGCGTTGCGGATCTGGTAGACCTGCTCGGAGAAATCACCGGCATTAATCGGTGCGCCGACCGCATCAGGCTGATTAACTAAAGAGAAAGGCTGGGATAACTTCCCGTCTTTATACTGTTGACCGCGATCGGTCGGTTTGGAAGAACAGGCCGCAAGAATCGCTACCATTGCGCCCGCCATCAGATACTTCGCCCAACGTCCTTTCATTATATCTCGTCTTTAAGTTGCCCATTTCCGCGTGATGAAGATAACAAACCGCCAGGGCTAATGAAATGCGATCGCATGCCCTTTGGCAAATTTTGCGCAAAAAATAGTCCAAACAACGCCATGTCGTTCAATTTGCATACAAAATCATGATAAATGTGAAAAAGGGGTTGCATCACAAACCTATCCGAGTATAGTGCGCATCCACGGACGCGGGGTGGAGCAGCCTGGTAGCTCGTCGGGCTCATAACCCGAAGGTCGTCGGTTCAAATCCGGCCCCCGCAACCAATTAAAATTTGATGAAGTATCTTCTACGACTGTAGAAAGACGGACGCGGGGTGGAGCAGCCTGGTAGCTCGTCGGGCTCATAACCCGAAGGTCGTCGGTTCAAATCCGGCCCCCGCAACCAATCAAATTTAAAGAAGTAAGCTTCTACAAGAGTAGAATGACGGACGCGGGGTGGAGCAGCCTGGTAGCTCGTCGGGCTCATAACCCGAAGGTCGTCGGTTCAAATCCGGCCCCCGCAACCAACACTTCTAAAACAATAAACACCCTTAAGGGTGTTTTTTTGTATCTGTCGTTTGTGAATTTGCCGGGCGTGAACCCGGCCAAAAGATCTACCCGCGCCGCGCCAGCGTCGCCCCGTCAGAGAAATACGCACGAATCCCTGCCAGAATCGACTCCGCAACCTCCTGCTGGAATTTTGCCGTCTTGAGCTTACGCTCCTCTTCCACGTTACTGATAAACGCGGTTTCAACGAGGATGGACGGGATGTCCGGCGCCTTGAGTACCGCAAACCCGGCCTGTTCAACGCTGTTTTTATGCAGCTTATTGATGTTGCCCAGCTTGCCCAGTACCGCTTTACCAAACTTCAGGCTGTCGTTAATGGTCAGCGACTGCACCATATCGAACATAGTGTGGTCGACGTAGCGATCGCCGCTTTTACCCACGCCACCGATCAGGTCAGAGGCGTTCTGGGTGTCCGCAAGGTATCTCGCGGCGGTACTGGTCGCGCCTTTGGTTGAGAGCGCAAACACCGACGAGCCGCTTGGCTGACGGCTGGTAAACGCATCCGCATGGATCGACACGAACAAATCGGCACGCTGCTTCTGCGCTTTCGCCACCCGGACCTTCAGCGGAATGAAGACGTCCTCATTACGCGTCATATAGGCGCGCATATTGCCTTCTTTATCAATCAACGCTTTCAGGCGGCGCGCAATTTGCAGCACCACGTCTTTTTCACGCGTGCGGTATTTCCCCACCGCGCCAGAGTCTTCGCCACCGTGGCCTGGATCGAGCATGATCACAATCGGACGATCGCGCCCTGCTTTCCCCGGCTGCGGACCGCTTTGCGCAGGGGGCACCTGACGCTGCAAATCGCCCTTGTTGTAATCCTCCAGCAGGGCAAGAAGCGGATCCTGAATATCCGTCGCATTGGCCGGGTAGAGATCCATCACCAGGCGCTCTTTGAAGGTCGCAACAGGCGCCAGGGCAAATAGCTGCGGCTTAACGTTCTGCTTCAGTTCAAACACCATGCGCACGGTTTGCGGATCGAACTGCCCGACGCGCGCCGATTTAATAAACGGATCGTCACCGCGGATCTGCGCCGCCATTCCTTTCAGCACGGAGTTGAGGTTAACGCCTTCGAGATCCACCACCACACGCTCCGGGTTGCTGAGGGCAAATTGCTTATATTTCAGCACGCGATTGGATTCAACCGTCACGCGCGTATAGGTCGACGATGGCCAGACGCGCACCGCCACGACCTGGCTGGTGGCGGCAAGACCGACCTGACTGACGCTAAGCAACCACATTGCCCCGGCCCCTTTTAACAAACGGCGGCGGCTTATTGCTGAATTGGATCCCGACATGCTTCTCCCGAGCAAGAACACTGACTGATATACAAAATGTCCAGATTGACCGAAAACTTTAACGAATGACGCATAAACTGTCATCTATAAAAGGGTAAACAATCATACGCTAACGCACGGATTACTTACCAATTTCTGTGGGTCGCGGAAAATTTGCGCTTGCACACGCGACCACAATCGAATAAAAATACACAAATTACGAATAAACATTCATTAAGGGTTGTGCCATGGTGAAGGAACGTAGAACCGAACTGGTCCAGGGATTCCGCCATTCTGTTCCCTATATCAACGCCCATCGGGGAAAAACGTTTGTCATCATGCTTGGCGGCGAAGCCATTGAGCATGAAAATTTTTCCAGCATCGTCAATGACATTGGCCTGCTGCACAGCCTGGGGATCCGCCTGGTGGTGGTCTATGGCGCGCGCCCGCAGATCGACGCCAACCTGGCCGCTCACCACCACGAGCCGATTTACCACAAACATACCCGCGTCACCGATGCCAAAACCCTTGAGCTGGTGAAACAGGCGGCGGGTCTGCTGCAGCTGGATATTACCGCTCGCCTGTCCATGAGCCTGAACAACACGCCGCTGCAGGGGGCGCATATCAACGTCGTGAGCGGCAACTTTATCATTGCCCAGCCGCTAGGCGTGGACGATGGCGTGGATTACTGCCACAGCGGCCGTATTCGTCGTATTGATGAAGAAGCCATTCATCGCCAGCTGGACAGCGGTGCCATCGTGCTGATGGGCCCGGTCGCTGTCTCTGTAACGGGCGAAAGCTTTAACCTGACGTCTGAAGAGATCGCCACGCAGCTGGCGATCAAGCTGAAGGCGGAAAAAATGATTGGGTTCTGCTCCTCCCAGGGCGTGGTGAACGATGAAGGAACAATCGTGCCGGAACTCTTCCCGAACGAAGCCCAGGCCCGCGTGGAGGCGCTGGAAGCCGAAGGCGATTACCACTCCGGCACCGTCCGCTTCCTGCGTGGCGCCGTGAAGGCCTGCCGCAGCGGCGTGCGCCGCAGCCACCTGATCAGCTATCAGGAAGACGGCGCCCTGCTGCAGGAGCTGTTCTCCCGCGACGGTATTGGTACACAGATTGTGATGGAGAGTGCGGAGCAGATCCGCCGCGCCACCATCAACGATATCGGCGGCATTCTGGAACTGATCCGCCCGCTGGAACAGCAGGGTATTCTGGTGCGTCGCTCACGCGAACAGCTGGAGATGGAGATCGACAAATTCACCATTATTCAGCGCGATAACCTGACCATCGCCTGCGCCGCGCTCTATCCGTTCCCGGAAGAGAAGATCGGTGAAATGGCCTGCGTGGCGGTGCATCCTGATTACCGCAGCTCTTCACGCGGTGAAATGCTGCTTGAGCGCGTGGCGGCACAGGCGCGCCAGATGGGGCTGAGCAAGCTGTTCGTCCTGACGACGCGCAGCATTCACTGGTTCCAGGAGCGCGGGTTCACGCCGGTGGATATCGATTCTCTGCCGGAAACGAAGAAAGAGATGTACAACTATCAGCGCCGCTCAAAAGTGCTGATGGCTGACCTGGGATAATGCGACGCCCTCACCGTCCGGCGAGGGCTTTCGTTCAGAGGGATTCAAATATCGCGCCCAGCCCGCTTCGACGTTCCGTACGGGTGGCAATCGCCTGCACCAGCACGCGTTCATCGGTATACAGCGACAGGCGCTGACGCGCGCGCGTTATGGCGGTATAGATCAGCTCTCGGGTAATGACGGGGGAAAGCTGCGTGGGCAGGATCAGCGCCGCGTGGTTAAATTCGGAGCCCTGGGATTTATGCACCGTCATCGCCCAGGCGGTTTCATGCTCGGGCAAACGGCTGGGCTGGAAAGACTTCACGCTGCCGTCCGGCATCTGGAACCAGACGCGCAGTCCCTGACCGCAGTCGAGCGCAATCCCGATATCCCCGTTAAACAATCCCAGCGCGCTGTCGTTACGGGAGATCATCACCGGTCGCCCTTCGTACCAGCGCGAGTGCGGGGTACGGTTAATTTTGCGTTTTTGCGCCAGCAGCTGTTCCAGCCTGTCGTTAAGACCCCGGACACCAAAGGGGCCTTCCCTCAGCGCACAGAGCAACTGATATTCGCCAAACGCGGCAATGACCTGCTCCGGCGAACTTTGCTGTTGTACGTCCGTCAGAAAGCGCTGGTACCCCTGCAGGGCGTCGTCAAGCATCGCCTGATACTCTTCCGCGCTTTGCAGCGATTTTTTCTCAATATCCGTAAAGGTTCCGTCAAATACCGCCGTGGTGGCGCGCCGGTCGCCCCGGTTCACCGCTGCCGCAAGCTGGCCGATGCCGGAGTCGCTGCCGAAACGGTAGCTTTTTTGCAGCAGACACAGGCTGTCGCGCAGCGCCCCTGCTAGCGAATGATTTTCAGAGGTGAGCGAGCATCCGGTGAGACGGGCTAACTCCTGAGCGCGTTCAGCGGTATATCCCAGGCTGGCATAGGTACAGATATCACCCAGTACCGCCCCCGCCTCAACGGAGGCAAGCTGGTCACGATCGCCGAGGAAAATGACGCGCGCGTGCGGCGGTAGCGCATCGATCAAACGCGACATCATCGTCAGGTCAATCATTGAGGCTTCATCCACCACCAGCACGTCAAGGTGCAGCGGATTACCGGCATGATAGCGCAGACGCTGGCTACCCGGCTGTGCACCAAGCAAACGGTGCAGCGTGCTGGCCTCATTGGGGAAAAGCGCAAGCTGCTCACCGGTTAGCGGCAGCTTTTGCAGCGCGCCGCCTAACGATTCCGTCAGACGTGCCGCCGCTTTACCGGTGGGGGCCGCCAGGCGAATACGGCACTTTTGCTCACCCGATAACTGAATCAACGCGGCAAGCAGTTTTGCCACGGTGGTCGTTTTCCCGGTACCCGGGCCGCCAGAAATCACCGAGATCCGTCGCGTTAAGGCCACGGCAGCCGCCACTTTCTGCCAGTCTGTCTCGTCGTCAGAGGTGAACAGCGTATCCAGCGTTTGCCGCAGCTGCGTTTCATCGCAGGGAAGCGGGGCGTTGGTCTCGCTGAAAAAGCGCGCTACCGTCAGTTCGTTACGCCAGAGCCGGTTAAGATACAAACGCTCGCCGACAAGGATCATCGGCGTCCCGGTATCGGCTCCGCTCACGGCAGGCGAGCCGAGTAGTATCTCCTGCCAGTCCACTGCGTCACCCAGCAGCGCGAAGCACGCCTGTAAAACCGGAGGCATCTTCTCATCCACCGCCAGACGCGACAGCGGCAGACACACGTGCCCCTCCCCCGCGTCTTTGCTCAGAATGGCGGCGGCAAGCATGACGGCAGGCTCCTCACCTGCCACCATCATGGCGAACTGCACATCCAGGTGGCGCAGTAATCGTTGTTCTACCGCGTCCAGCAGTAGCGCCTGCATCGTCATGCCACCTCCTCCGTGCCTGCAGCAAACAGGTTATCCATTTTTTCAATCAGTTCCGCAGCCGGACGCGTGCTAAAGACGCCGGAACGCGGGTCGTTAGCATCCACGCCGCGCAGGAACAGGTAAATTACGCCGCCAAAATGCGCTTCGTAGCGGTAATCAGCCATGCGATGGCGCAGGTAACGGTGCAGCGCCAGGGTATAAAGCTGGTACTGCAGATCGTAGCGATGCATCTGCATGGCCGCGGCCATCGCGTCTTGCGTGTAGGCTTCGCTGCTTTCACCCAGCCAGTTCGATTTGTAATCCAGCAGGTAGTAGCGTCCTTCGTGGCGGAAAACCAGGTCGATAAAACCTTTGAGCATCCCCTGCACCTGGCGGAAGTTCAGCGGCGGGCACCCGGCGGATAACGGATCGTACTCGCGGATCACCGCATCAAGCGCCTCAGCCCTGAGCGGGCTGGCGATGGGGAGATAAAACTCCATCTCCACCTGCTTATCTTTGGTAGTCAACTGGCTAAGCGAGATCCCCTGCGCGGTGAGCGGAGCATGCAGAACCGCGCGGATCCAGTCGGTGAGAACCGGCTGCCAATGCGCGTCGTAACCACCGCTCTGTAACATCTTCAGCACCCACTCTTCGGAAACCGGCTGGGTAAAATCCAGCTCTTCAAACAGGCTGTGCAAAAACGTGCCTGGAGAAGCACCGCGCGGGAACTGGTGCGGCGTGAGCACCGGCTCAGCGGGTACGCTACCGGCCCCCGCGGCATCCACGTCCAGTTTTGGCATCAGATCCTGAGCGATACTCTGCCCGTGCTGTTGTAAACCGGAGTAGCTGGTGACGCGCCAGTCGTCGGCTATCGTACGCACAACCTGGCGGGCATGGAGCGCTGAATCACGCAGCTCCGGCATCTGCCAGCGGCTGTTGTCGGGCAGCGAAGGAATATGCAGGGCAACATGCTCAGTGCAAAGGGATTCGATGCACTGGCGCAGGCCCGCCGCGTCTTTGGGTTCACCCTGCTGAATAAGCCGCCCCAGCGCGCTCAGATGAAAATCGCTCTCCCCGCTTTTTTCGCCACGGCGACGGAACAGAGGCGCAACGCCCAGGCTGCAGTGCCAGACCGAACGGGTCAACGCTACGTAGAGCAGGCGCAAATCTTCCGCCAGACGTTCAGCCTCTGCCAGCTCAACGCTGGACTCCGCGTTGCTGAGATCGAGCACCGCCTCAAAAGACTCGCGATCGTGATAAAAGGCCTGATCCTGCACGCGGTAATTGGCGATAAACGGCAGCCAGACCAGCGGATATTCCAGGCCTTTCGACTTGTGAATGGTGACGATCTGCACCAGATGTTTATCGCTCTCAAGGCGCATCTGCTGGCTGGACGAATTGCTGTTCGGATCGGCAATCTGCTGCGCCAGCCAGCGCACCAGAGCGTGCTCGCTCTCCAGCTGCGTACCCGCTTCCTGCAACAGTTCGCTGATATGTAAAATATCGGTCAAACGGCGCTCGCCGCCTGCTGTCGCCAGCATATTCTCCGCAATGTGGCGCTGCGCCATGAGCTCGCGCACCATTGCCATTACCCCGCGCTTCTGCCATTTTTCGCGGTAGCGAACAAACTCTTCGACCACGGCATCCCATGCGGCTTCGTCATTGTTGAGCGCATCAATATCCCGGGCATTCAGCCCGAGCATCGCGCTCGCCAGTGCGCTGCGCAGCGTGCTTTCCCGCTCCGGGGCCAGCACGGCCTGCAGCAGCCATAGCATCTCCTGCGCTTCCAGCGTTTCAAAGACGCTGTCGCGGTTTGAGAGGTAGACGGAGGGGATATTCAGTAACGTCAGGGCGTCGCGGATGAGCGCGGCCTCCTGACGGCTACGCACCAGTACCGTAATATCCGATGCCTTTACCGGAGTGGGTTTATCCCCCTTCCACAGCAGCGCGTCATCGCGCGCGCCCGCACTGAGCCAGTCACGGATTTGCGCGGCACAGTGCTGGGCCATGGCATTTTGATAGTCGGCAACGCCGCAGCCTTCCCCATCCAGCAGCCAGAAGTTCATGGCAGGCTGCGTCTCGCCGTTGAACTCGAAGCGCAACGAGGCATTTTTCTCGGCAAACTTTACCGGCTGAAACGGGATCTCCCGGAACATAAACGCCGTATCCATGCGGCTGAAGAGCCCGTTGACGCTTTCCACCATGCCGGGAGAGGAGCGCCAGTTGGTATCGAGCGTGTAGTGCGCGTCAACCTCACTGCGGGCTTTCATGTAGGTGAAAATATCCGCACCGCGGAAGGCGTAGATAGCCTGTTTCGGATCGCCGATTAGCAGCAGCGCGGTGTCGGGCTGCTGGCGCCAGATACGGCGGAAAATGCGGTACTGCTGCGGGTCGGTATCCTGAAATTCGTCGATCATCGCCACCGGGAAACGGGTGCGGATCGCGGCGGCAAGCGCTTCACCGTTTTCACTGCACAGCGCCGCATCGAGGCGGCTCAGCATATCGTCGAAACCCAGTTCACCCCGGCGGCGTTTCTCACGCGCGACGGCTTCGCGAATTTCCGTCATGGCGCGGGTAATCATCAGATCGTTGAGCGTTAAGGGCTCCGCCAGCAGGGATTCAATCGCCACAAACAGGGGATGCTCAGGGACAATGCCGTCGGCTTTGGTCCGCTCAACCAGGAAACGTTGGGAGAATTTCTCCAGCGCGTCCGGGAGCTGGTAGCCTCGCGTCTCTTCCTGCGCCCAGGCGCTGATCTTGTCGATCCATTTCCCCTGATTGCCACGGTTAAACTTGCGTCGGTCAATCCCGGAATTTTCGATGATTGCGTCAATCTCGCCAACGGACTCAAGCCATTTTTGCTTGATGTCGGCAATCTGCGCGATGATCTTTTCATGCCGTGAGGCCAGCGTTTCATCTGCCGGCGGCGGGGATTTGATGACCGGCGCTTCCCCCTGCAGATAACGATCGATAGCGCGCAGCAGCGCCTCCGGGCCCTTCCACAACGCGTGTACGGCTTCGGCGATATCGCGCGGTAACGGGTAGCAGTGGCGACGCCAGAAATCCGCGCAGGCCTGATAGCGAAGCACGGATTCATCTTCAATAAGCTGCTGTTCGAACAGCATACCGGATTCAAACGCATTCAGGCTCAGCATGCGCTGGCAAAAACCGTGAATGGTGAAGACGGACGCTTCATCCATCTGCCGTTCGGCGAGGAGCAGCCACTGTGCTGCTTGTTGCTTATCGGCAATCTCTTCCAGAAGACTCGCGTAGAGAGGGTTATTCGTGCTCTGACGCAGACAGGCGATGCGCAGCTCGTGGATATTGGTACGAATACGGCCCCGCAGCTCAGCGGTAGCAGCCTCGGTGAAGGTCACCACCAGCAGCTCTTCAACGCTCAAAGGGCGTGGAAAAGCGGCGTTGCCGCCAAGCCCCAGCAGCAGACGCAGATAGAGGGCGGCGATGGTGAAGGTTTTTCCCGTTCCCGCTGAGGCTTCAATCAATCGTTCACCCTGCAGAGGTAAACGTAAGGGATCAAGGGACTCAGCGGTATCGGTCATTCTTTCTTACTCCAGGGCATAGATTGCTGCAGCGCGCTGACGCTTTTCCAGACTTTCCAGCCTTTCGGGTTCACGTACTCCGTTTTCCCGTTCTGGCTACCGGAAACCTGGGACAGGATGGTGATACCCTGCGGCTTAATGACCGCCTGATGGAAGAAGTCGGCAACCTTCTGCGGCGTCAGCTGTTTTATCTCGGCCACTACTTTATCACGCGAATCAAAATTCAGATTACCGCGATCGAAATCTTTGCTCAGCTGCGAGGCTTCTTCACCCAGCGTCTGCGGCGGCTGCATTACCTGCGCGATGACGGCCTGCTGGATCTGAGCAAACTCTTCCGGCTTCATCGCGCGCAGCTTTGCTTCCACCTGCGGGAAGAAGGCCTGGTAACGCTGCCAGAGATACGCCGGCTGTTTGTCGCTGCTTTGCAGCAGGAAGCCCAGCCCCCACTGTCGGCCGACGTTCATGGAGAAGGCAAATACCGCGTAGCCAAGCTGCTCTTCTGTGCGTAACTGGTTATAGAACCACGGCTGAATAATTTGTCCCAGCACGGCGCTCTGCGCTGAGCTGGCGAATTCATCATACCCCGTTGGCACAAAGACCGCGGCCAGCGCGGAATCCGTGCTGTTACCCGTCTTTTCAAAAATCACATTCTGCTTTTTCTCAACCAGCACGTCCTGGTTGCGGCACCACTCGTCGCCTTTCGAACCGAGCTGAGTGCGCACATTCTCCGCCAGGGTTTTGGCCTGATCCTCACTCATGTTGCCGACGATCAGGAACTCCGGGCGCGTGTTGGTTTTCAGCGCGTCACGGTACGCCAGCACGTCTTTTAAGGAGATCGAAGGCAGCAGCGCGCGGCGGTCTTCTCGCTGGAAATAAGGAACCTGCGACAGCATTTGCGCCGGCATAAGCGCCAGATCGTAAGCTTTGCCCTTCTCCGCAGAATCCATCATCTGGGCGTACCACGATTTGGCCTGCTCAAGCTGCTCTTCCGTCGGCGTGTAGCTGAAATACCCTTCCAGCAGTGCCTGGAACAGCTGAGGCAAACGCTGGGTATAGCCGTTTGCATTGAGCATCAAACCGTTGTTGGCGTTGGTGGAGAAGCTGATGCCGCCCACGGCCGCCTGGTTGCTGAGCTGATCGAGCGCAATCCCGGCGAGATAATCATTGAGCGCGAACATCACCTGATTTTTGGCGCTGTTCATCGCTTTTGGATTACGCAGCACCACGCTGACATCGGCCTTTGGCTCGCTGGCGAAATAGCGGCTTGGGGTATACACGACGCGCAGCGTTGGCTCATCAATGATCAGCGCCGGGTGCGGGTAATCTTTAGT
Organism: Enterobacter cloacae complex sp. 2015409; assembly: GCF_041365315.1. Classification (NCBI taxonomy): domain Bacteria; kingdom Pseudomonadati; phylum Pseudomonadota; class Gammaproteobacteria; order Enterobacterales; family Enterobacteriaceae; genus Enterobacter; species Enterobacter cloacae complex sp. 2015409. The sequence goes on from NZ_JBFTVM010000004.1 coordinate 263,883, forward strand.
CGTTTTGGTCAGCGAGAAGTCATCCGGAATATAGGGGTTCAGCTCCGGCAGCTTCAACGCAATCTCCCCGGCCTTTTTCTGCCAGTCGGCGAAGGTCTGTGCGCTGATTTTATCTACCTGATAAGGGGCATCGACAAAGTACGCCGTCTTGTTATGCGGTTCGTTCGGGCTGATGAACCAGATGCGGGCATTCTCCGGCGTCATCATCGCCAGGCGGGATTTTACCGCCCCGGCGTCATACCGGTCGGCAATATTTACCGCATCGAGGGTATGTTCCACCGGCACGCGGATCATGGTATCCGCCAGCCACTCAACGTAATCCATGTCGCGGGTGATGGACGGGTAACGGAAATCGAGATCCAGCACGTGGGCAAGTTCATCAAAATAGCGCTTATCGACGCCTTTCTCGCGCAGTAAAGCGAGGTAGCTGAAGATAGCCGCCACGACTTCATCACGGTTGGCCTGTCCTTTGTCGGTCAGGGTGGCGGAGATCGCCAGCACGCCGCTATTGCCGTTCACAACCGGATCGGAGTCGGCGCGAATACCTTCCACCAGCCCCTGTTTTTGCAGCCAGTCAGAAAGCGTACCCGGGCTACGGTTACCTATCAGGTAGGTCACCAGCTCATCGGTTTTACTGCGAAACTGCGCGGTGTTGTTATCGATGCGGAATTCCACGCGCAGCACTTTGCGCGGCAGCGCCGGCACGTAGTGGATAACGATGCCTTTTTGCGCGTCCGTAACCACCGGGACGTTTATTTGCGGCAGGTCGATATTTTTATTCGGCACCCGGCCAAACGTTTTAGCCGCCATGTCTGCCAGCTCCGGCAACGGTTTATTGCTGTAGATGACCGCTTTCATCAGGTTGGCGGAGTAGTATTTATCGCGAAACGCGTGCAGGGCATCCAGCACCGGGCTGTTCGGTTTGTCGCTTAACGTCTCAAGGTTACCGCCGGAGAAACGCGAACCCGGGTGTGCAGGGTTGATGGTTTCGGCACTGACCTGGGCCATGCGCATACCGTCTCGCGTGCGGGCCATGGTCAGCTCGGCATTCACCGCATTGCGTTCACGATCGGCATATTTTTTATCCAGCAACGGGGCGGCGATGGAATCAGCAAGGCGATCGACCGCCCCTTCCAGCGCATCATTTTCGACTTCAAGATAAAAGGCCGTGCGGTACGGTGCCGTGCTGGCATTGTGGCTGCCGCCATGCATTTTCAAAAATTCGGACAGGCTATCTGGCTGCGGGTATTTTTTTGACCCCATCAGCGTCATATGTTCCAGATAGTGCGCAAGACCAGGATGAGCGTCAGGATCTTCCAGCGATCCAACCGGCACCACTAATGCCGAAAGGGATTTCACCGCCTGCGGATCGGAAACCAGCAGTACGGTCATGCCGTTATCAAGACGAATAGCCTGATATTGACGGGTATCTTTTTCGCTTTTACGAATAGTTTCCTGAACGGGTTGCCAACCGGAGTCTGCCTGAGTGACGGGTACCCAGAGGGCGAAAAACAAAACAAACGCTTTAAACAAGGTGCTACCTCTTTATCACGGCTACATCATTAACACATTGCGTGCTGGACACGCCAACATCTCTTTATTGGGTACATCAGTCCGTGATAAGAAGTGCATCATAAATGAACACCCCATGCTGCGCAATTTTTATACAGCGCTCAGGACTGATTAAATTTAAACAACGGCAGCAGGTAGCGCTGCGCCTCTTCCGTGATAGCCTCGAAGTACTCTGGCTCAAGGGTTCGCCATAAGCGCTGATACCAGACATCTTCACCTTCGCCACGCACCATCATGTTACCTTCATAGGCCTGCATAAATTTACTGCGTGCTTTCTGCAGCGAAGCCTCATCCGTTAACATCGCATCATTCTGCGCGTCATAACAGGCTTTTATCCACGCCCCGCCACTTTCCGGCAGTAACAGGAGCGGTTTGTTCATTCCCTGACGGTAGCCCTCAATGTACAAAGAGAGATAACCTAACGCCTGCTCGGCTTCCATCGGCGGGAAGCGCCATTCGCCCTCTTTGCGCACGAAAATCCGGCTTTCGCCTTTATGCCCACCCGCACTGTAGACAAGATGTTCCAGCCAGAGTTGCAATCCCTGCGAAACGCTCAGCATGGAGGGCCGCCAGCGCAGCAGCCCGTCCGGCTGAACCTGGGTTAACCAGCCCGTGAGCTGTACCCCGTTGCAGTTGAGATCGATTTCAATACTTTTCCCCGGCTGTCGGCACGCTCTCACGCGCTCCGCCAGAGCGGTCATCTCCTGGCACTGCGCCTCCCAGACAATTTCCCCGAACGCGCCGTAGGGCAGCTGACCCGCAGCGCGGTAGCGGCGGTAAAGCTTGTCCGCATCTTCCTCTTCAACCAGCGCATTCAGCAGCTGCAGGTTTAACTGGTAGCGCTCAAGACCTTCCAGCGTAAACGGCTCTGCCTCAGGAATTTCGCTCTCTTCAGAGCGGAAGTTGACCTGCAGTCGTTGCTGGAAGAAGGCGCGCACCGGATGCGCCCAAAACCGCTGAAGCTGTTCGAAGGTCAGAGTGTCGATTGGGCGCGGATCAAGTTCCTGAATGAAATCGGTATGCGCACTTCCCTCTTTTTTCGCCGCCGGTAGCCACTCCTGTGCATAGCTCTGGCGCTCGCTGGCAATATAGTTCACCGGATCAAACGGCATGCGGCTGTGGAAACAGGTGATATGGGCTTTCACCCTCTGCTCGCTTTCATCGCAGTTGCGCGCTTCATCTCCCGGCAGGTAGTGGCTCTGGCCGATATAGTCCACCAGCTCCTGCACCAGTACAGAAGGGAAACGCTCGCTGTTGTCCTGAATGGAACGACCGATATAGCTGATATAGAGCTTACTCTGAGCGGAAATGAGCGCTTCAAGGAAGAGGTAGCGGTCATCATCACGGCGGCTACGATCGCCCCGTTTTGGGTTTGCGCTCATCAGGTCGAACCCCAGCGGCGGCAGCGCGCGCGGATACACACCGTCGTTCATGCCAAGCAGGCAGACCACCCTGAACGGGATAGAACGCATGGGCATCAGGGTGCAGATATTGACAGGCCCCGCCAGGAAACGCTGGCTGATTCGCTCCTGGTCAAGCCGCTGCGTCAGCTCATCCCGCAACAGCGACAGCGGGATGGCCTCCTGATAGTGGGAATTCACGCCTTCGTCGATGATTGCCTGCCACTGGGTTTCAATGAGCGCCATGGCCGCTTCGGTGTCATTGTCCGGCAGGAAGAAATCATTAAGCAACGCCCTGCAAACCGGGAGCCATTCTTCAAGTGGACGCGGCTGCAACAGCGCATATCGCCAGCGGTTAAGCTGCATTAATAGCGACGCTAAATGCCCCACCAGTTCAGCAATTAACCCGCTGGACTCATCGTAAGGCAGCACCTCATTCCACTCGCCCTGGCTGCTCTCCATGGCGTAGCCCAGCAGCATACGCGTCAGGCCAAATCGCCAGGTGTGCTGCCCGGTTGGGGGAAGCTCGAACTCCTGAACGTTATCGTCATCGATCCCCCAGCGAACGCCAGACTCATTCACCCACTGACGAAGGTAGCGCAGGCCCTCTTCATTGATGTTGAAGCGTGCAGCCAGCACGGGAACATCCAGCAATGCCAGGACATCTTCGGAGATAAACCGGCTATCCGGCAGTGACAGAAGAGTGATAAACGCCTGCAATACCGGATGCGACTGACGGGCACGACGGTCAGAGATCGCGTAAGGCAGGTATCGCTCGCCCGTCGCGCTGCCAAAGACGGCCTGAATAAAGGGACTGTAGCTGTCGATATCCGCCACCATCACCACGATATCGCGTGGCGTCAGATCGGGGTTCTCCTGCAGCATCGCCAGCAACTGGTCGTGAAGCACTTCGACCTCACGCTGCGGGCTGTGGCAAACGTGGATCGTGACGCTGCGATCGTCAGGATCCAGTTTTCGCTTATTATCGCTGCGTTCGAACTCGTTCGCCGTCACGCCCATGACGGCACGGTTTTCCAGATCCAGAATATCTAACTGAATATTATGCAGCAGGCTGTCCGGGGCGATCTCAACAAAGGCATCCACGTCACCTTCCCCTGAGGACGTGATGTCTGAAAGCATATGAATGTAGTCACGCCCCAGCTTTCCCCATGAGGCAAGCAGCGGATTGGGCAGGTTCTGGATACCGTCTTCATCGAAAAGCTGCCCGGCAGTCGAGCCATCTTTAAACAGCGGGACGGCACGTTCTTCAAAAAGGCGCTTTCTTTGGCGGCTCACCAGCCGGGCAAGCCAGCGTTCGTCGAGGATATCCCCCCAGTATTGTCGGCATGGGTTGGTAAACAAAATATGGATATCAATATGCTTACCCAGCGCATTCAACGCCTTTAGATAGACAGGGGGTAATGCGGATATTCCGCAGATAAAAACGCGTGACGGCAGTCGGGCCGGGCGCTCCGACGCATTTTCAAGTATCGAGATAAACCGCTCGTAGAGATTGGCACGGTGCCACTTAGGCTGGCCCAGTTTCTCCGTATGCTCTACCAGCGCTTTCCACAGCGGGGCCTGCCATATTTGCGCCTCCGGCAGGCCTTCAACCAACTCGCCCGCTTCCCAACGAATTAACCAGTCAGAACGGTAAACAAGGTATTGGTCATAAAGATCGGCGGTGCGCGATGCCAGCTGGAAAAGCTTCCGCTTGTCGGTATCGTCATTGAGGTAGTGGCGCAGCATGGTGAATTCATCACGCTGCAGCATGTCCGGCAGCAGCGCCATCAGCTTCCAGCTCATGGCCTGTTTGTTGAAGGCGCTCTGCTCCGGGATATCCGGCAACACGCGGACAAACATCTCCCAGATAAAGCTCGCGGGCAGAGGGAAATCAATATTCGCGGCTATGCCAAACTTGCGGGAAAGCGACATTTGCAGCCACTGTGCCATACCGGTGCTCTGCACCAGCACCATTTCAGGCTCAAAAGGATCGTCAAGCCGCTCGCGCTCAACGATAAACTCCATCAGTGCTTCCAGCACATCCAGACGATTTGAGTGGTAGACCCTTAACATAGACGCTCCCGACTACTGGCTAACCGGGCAATGCAGACGCGTTATCTCACCGCGCCGCCCCAGAGGAGAAATTAGTGTAACCGTGATGCTGACACATCCTGCGAGCGTTGTCTGCCCCCGACTGGCCTGCCAGCCTGCGGGGAGAACATTTGTTGAGAGCTGAGACTGATTCCAGGCATGGTGCCAGAGCTGGCGATACTGGTTAAACACGCTAAACCGCGCCGCCAGCGCCCGGTGATAACCCGACAGAGCCGTCACGACGATTACCAGCAGCATCATCGCCAGCAGGACCTCCACCATGCTAAACCCTTTTTCTCGGCTCACGGCAGCTGACATAACGCGCTCTCCTTTAGTGGACAAAAATCACTCCAGCCGTGAGGCGAAAAGCGAATTTTCCCGTCGACAATCTCTCCTGCGCGCCAGAGCAGCAGGTCACTGTCTCCGGCAATCAGCAGTACACGCGCCTCACTCAGCTGGCGCAAACAGACTCGCCACGCCGATGTCTTTTTGCACTGAACCTGCAGCTCTGATGACCAGCTCTGAACCCGTCCCCACTCAAGCGCGGACTGTACCTTCGCCTGCTGCTGAAGCGAGCGGCTCTCGCCGCCAACGAGCGCGCTAAATGTTGTCAGCTGTTGATTGAGACCCGACAGGATCAGGGTACCGAGCACCAGTAAAAGCAGAACCAGGGCCAGTGAAGACATTCCGCGTTGACGATTCACAGGTTGTACCCCGTGACCGTATACAACGCCTGCCAGGGCCCCCCCTGCCCGCCTTTACGCATCACGGCCAGTTCGATATTTAGCTCTGGCGCAAAACCGGCATGTTCAACTTTGCTCACCACAAAGCGCGTGATTACCAGCCTGTCCGGATCCGTGAGCTTTTCCCATCCTTTTCCTTCACACGACGTCGCCCCACGCTGGGTTTCCAGCGCGCCGGATTCCAGACGAAAACCGGTGCTGTCATTTTCTGATGCGCTGCTATCCCAGTTGCCGTTACTGTTGGCATCCCAGCGTACAATGACGCAGCCTCCAAGCCTCGCGGTCACCAGCGCCTGTCCCTGACAGTTTCCCGCACAGTACCCCGCACGCTGAAGCTGTTTGCCCAAGGCAAACAGGTGTTGCCAGACCTCTTCCTCCAGCTCTCTCTGGCCGGATTGCAGTAAGACTGCCCGCTGCAAGCCGGGTAAAAAACGCGACGCGCTTATCAGCAAAAGGCTGCTCATCGCCGTGGCAATCAGCACTTCAGTCAGTGAGAAACCGCGCTGCCTCATCAACATGAACCTCCCTCAGAGACCTGACACATCCTGATGCGTCCTCCATTTGAGACAATAATCAGCCATGCTCCGGCACGGCTTTGAACGCGTATCCGCCCTGCCCACGCTGTATCCCTTAATCCATAAAACCCCAGCGACGGCGTGACCTCACTGACCTCGACCTCAGGCCAGGGCGGAATCAGCACAAAGGGACTCTCCTTCTTACAGCCCTGCACGGCAGAGCTCACCAGACAGTCCCCGCCTCCCACCCGCTGAAGGGTAATAAGATGGTCGCTGTTGTGCCGGTTGGCATGGTTGCGCAGAAATAGCAGGTAATCTCGCACCTGACTGGCGGTTTGCCACAGCCGCTGCTGTCGTTGCCAGCAGTCCCAGCCGTACAGACCTGAGGCGCTGAGGATAACGACAAGCGAAACGGCGACAAGCGTTTCGATAAGCGTAAAACCGTTCTCTTTTTTCATACCGGGAGTGTGGCGAAGCGCCGTGAAGATGACGAGCGACGGATCCTCGTTTTACGAGGTGTTGTCCGGAGAATTGGGAGAGTTGCAGCGCGTTGCACGCTTTCTGGATAGCGCCTCGGGAAACGGGATAAAGGCGAAAAAAAACCGGCGCTAAATAGCACCGGTTGTGTCACGCTTTATCACATCAGATAGCGACGGGCGCTTTGATGCCCGGATGCGGGTCGTAACCCTCAATCTCGAAATCATCAAAGCGGTAATCAAATATTGATGCCGGTTTGCGTTTGATAATCAGCTTCGGCAGCGCACGCGGTTCGCGGGTCAGCTGGAGATGCGTCTGTTCCATATGGTTGCTGTAAAGATGGGTATCCCCACCGGTCCAGACAAAATCACCCACTTCCAGGTCGCACTGCTGCGCCATCATGTGAACTAACAGCGCATAGCTGGCAATGTTAAACGGCAGGCCGAGGAACACGTCACAGGAGCGCTGGTAGAGCTGGCAGGAAAGCTTTCCATCCGCCACATAGAACTGGAAGAACGCGTGGCACGGTGCCAGCGCCATTTTATCCAGCTCGCCGACGTTCCAGGCGGAAACAATGATTCGGCGCGAGTCCGGATCGTTTTTCAGCTGGTTCATCACGGTGGTGATCTGGTCAATATGGCGGCCATCAGGCGTTGGCCATGCGCGCCACTGCTTACCGTAAACCGGGCCCAGGTTGCCGTTTTCATCTGCCCACTCGTCCCAGATTGAGACGTTATTTTCGTGCAGATACGCAACGTTGGTATCACCTTGCAGGAACCAGAGCAGTTCATGAATGATCGAGCGCAGGTGGCAGCGCTTTGTCGTCACCAGCGGGAAGCCTTCTTGCAGATTGAAGCGCATCTGGTGGCCAAAAATGGAGAGCGTACCGGTACCGGTGCGGTCGTTTTTCGGCGTGCCCTCATCGAGCACTTTTTTCATCAATTCAAGATACTGTTTCATGGTTCCTCAGGAAATTTGTTGCTGTGGACGACGACGATACGCCCAAATCATCATAATGGCACCCGCGACAATCATCGGAATGGAGAGGATTTGCCCCATGCTGATGTACTGTACCCATTCGCCGGTAAACTGTGCGTCAGGCTGGCGGAAGAATTCGACGATGATGCGGAACGCACCATAGCCAATCAGGAACAGCCCGGAAACAGCCCCCATCGGGCGCGGCTTGCGAATAAACAGGTTGAGGATGATAAACAGCACCACGCCTTCCAGCGCCAGCTCATACAGCTGAGACATATGGCGCGGCAGAACGCCGTAGGTATCGAAAATGGACTGCCACTCCGGATGCGATGGCAGCAGCGCGATGTCTTCTGCGCGGGAGCCCGGGAAGAGCATCGTGTACGGCACGCTCGGGTCGACGCGGCCCCACAGTTCACCGTTGATAAAGTTGCCCAGACGACCAGCGCCGAGACCAAACGGGATCAGCGGTGCGATAAAATCTGAAACCTGGAAGAAGTTGCGTTTGGTGCGTTTGGCAAAAATCACCATCACCAGAATCACACCAATCAGGCCGCCGTGGAAGGACATGCCTCCGTCCCAGACGCGGAACAGATAGAGCGGATCGTTCAGGAATACTGGGAAGTTATAGAACAGCACATACCCGATACGGCCACCGAGGAACACGCCGAGGAAGCCCGCATACAGCAGGTTTTCAACTTCGTTTTTGGTCCAGCCGCTGCCCGGACGGCTGGCGCGACGGCCAGCGAGCCACATGGCAAAAATGAAGCCCACCAGGTACATCAGACCGTACCAGTGAAGCGAAACAGGTCCTACTGAGAAAATGACCGGATCAAATTCCGGAAAATGCAGATAACCACTGTTCATCTGTCACCACAAGATGTTGTTATTCCGCTGAAAGTGGACAGCGGTAGAAATGCGATTCTGCTGTAAGCAGAGGCTCCAAAGTTGCGAATCATAGCACAAGGCGGGCGCGGAGGATGCGCCAGAGATGTAAAAGATGTGTATAGGGTTTTATGCGCGCTGGCGCCCTCACCCACAGGGAGAGGGCGAAAAACGATTAGCGGCCGCCGCGGATCAGACCGCCCATACCGCGTCGTTCCATAAACGCCGCGACCTGGTGGCGGACTTCCGTTGCCAGCTGCGCCTCAAGGCTGCGTTCAGCCAGCTCGCGGGCATCATTGATGTCGATATGCCGCAGCAGGTATTTCACGCGGGCGACGGCGCGACCGTTCATCGACAGATGGCGGAATCCCAGACCAATCAGGATCGCAACACACATTGAATCCCCGGCCATTTCACCGCACAGGCGTAAATCAATACCGTACTGCTCCGCTTCACGGGCGATCATCGCTAACGCGCGAATAATCGCCGGATGCAGGCTGTCGTAGATACTGGCGACGCGAGTATTGTTACGGTCGACGGCCAGGATATATTGCGTCAGGTCGTTCGTGCCGACAGAGATAAAATCAACACGGTTTGCCAGCTGCGGCAGCATAAAGACCATAGACGGCACTTCAAGCATCACCCCAATCCGCGGTTTCGGGATCGCATAGCCGATCATCTCTTCCACTTCGCGGCCAGCACGTTCGATCAGCCGCCGGGACTCGTCGATCTCATCGATGCTGGTGACCATCGGCAGCAGGATGCTGAGATTGCCCGTCGCCGCGTTGGCGCGCAGCATCGCACGTACCTGGATCAGGAAGATCTCCGGCTGATCGAGCGTAATGCGGATCCCACGCCAGCCCAGGCACGGGTTTTCTTCGCTGATCGGCATATAGGGCAGCTGTTTATCCGCCCCGACATCCAGGGTACGCAGGGTGACAGGTTTGTCGTTAAACATCTGCAGCATCCCCTGATACTGTGCCACCTGCTCCTCTTCGGAGGGGAAACCACTCTGCAGCATGAACGGGATTTCAGTACGGTATAGGCCAATACCGTCGATGCGGCTGCCAAGCTTTTCTTCATGTTCAGGGCTTAAACCGGCGTTGAGCATGACTTTGATCCGCTCACCGCTCTTCAGCTGTGCGGGCAGGTTAACGTCATCTTCCGCCAGCTTGCTTAATTCATTCTCTTCGCTGATAAGACGCTGGTACTCCTGGAGCAGAACCGGCTCAGGATCGACCAGCAGCTCACCGCGATAGCCGTCGACCACCAGCGTACGTCGGTGCAGTACCGACGGCTGAATGTCCGCCCCCATAACGGTAGGGATACCCAGCGCGCGCACCATAATGGCGGCGTGTGAGTTGGCGGCACCATCACGCACCACCACACCGGCCAGCCTGTCCTGGGGCAGTTCAGCCAGCGTCGTTGCCGAAAGTTCGTCGGCAACCAGAACAAACCGTTTTGGCCAGGCATTCGGGCCCTGAATGGTGTCATCAAGATGGAAAAGCAGGCGCTGCCCCAGCGCGCGCAGATCGCCTGCCCGCTCTTTCAGGTAACCGTCGGTCAGTGCCGCAAACTGGTCGGCAAATTTTTCGATAACCTTCTTAACCGCCCACTCCGCGACCGAGCCTTTATCCACTTCCGCAAAAAGCTCACGACGCAGACGCGCATCGGAGAGCAGGTGCGAATAGAGGTCAAAGATCGCCGCCGTCTCTTTTTGCGCGCCTGCGGCAAAGCGCTTGCTGTAACGACGAAATTCATTCGCCGCCTCTTCCAGCGCGGCGGTGAGACGCTCGCGCTCAAGGGCTTCATCAAGCGTTGAGGCTTCGTAAACCTGCTCCATCAGCGGCAGGGTGGCGTCCATCCAGCCTTCCGCTATCGCCACGCCTGGCGATGCCGGAAGGGCTCGAATGCGCGTATGGCGATACTGACCAAAAAGCGCGGCAAGCTGGGACTGGGAGAGGATCGCCGCCATCTGCGTGGCCAGCGTGACGAGGAAAGACTCCTCGCTTTCATCGTACTGACGTAGCTCGCGCTGCTGGACGACCAGCACGCCGAGCAGTTGGCGACGCTGGATAATCGGCACGCCAAGGAAAGCGCGGAAGCGCTCTTCTTTTACGGAAGGGATGTACTTAAAGCTGGGGTGTTTTTGTGCGTCAGCAAGGTTGATGGGTTCAGCCAGCCGCCCGACCAGACCCACGATACCTTCATCAAATGCGAGCGTTACGGTGCGTCCGCGTGGTTTTTTCAAACCACGGGTTGCCATCAGGTAATAGCAGCGCCGATCGTGGTCGGCCAGATACACCGAACAGACCTCGGTCTCCATCGCAAGGCAGATGTCGGTGACCAGAATATTCAGCGCCTCGTTCAGACGCGGCGCGCTGGCCACCTTCTCGACTATTTCTCGCAAGCGGGTGAGCATGATTTGCGTAGCTTAACCTCTTTTACGTCGCCAGGCAGGTGCGCTCTGCGGCTTAGGCGGGATCTCCTGAAGCTGCATTACCACACTTGCAAACTCTTTCATCACCCTACGGTAAACATCGCGTTTAAATGACACGACCTGACGAACAGGATACCAATAGCTCACCCAGCGCCAGCCATCGAACTCCGGCGTACTGCTGGTTTGCATATTGATGTCTGAATCGTTGCCCACCAACTGCAACAGAAACCACTTCTGTTTCTGGCCGATACAAACCGGCTTTGTGTCCCAACGCACCAAACGTTTCGGTAACTTGTAACGCAACCAGTTGCGGGTCGAAGCCAGGATGCGAACATCTTTTCGGCTTAAACCGACCTCTTCAAAAAGCTCCCGGTACATCGCTTGTTCTGGGGACTCTCCCGGATTGATCCCGCCTTGCGGGAACTGCCAGGAGTGCTGACCATATCGCCGGGCCCACATTACCTGGCCCTGACGATTACAAATTACTATTCCTACGTTCGGGCGGTAGCCATCGTCATCAATCACCGGACTACCCCAAACTAAACCTTATATATGAATGATTGTTTCACACTACAGGGAGGCGGTAAACCACTCTCTTACAGGGCTGCAACCTAATAACATTTGAATAACTCACAAATAAGTGCTGAGTTATAAACAGATGAGTGGCAGTGAAGGGAATTTTATTCACCTTTTCTGTGGATATAGTTGTGAAGAAGTGTCTGATTACCGATGAACAACCTTAAACGCTGCCATATCCCCTCTTTCACCTGAATTCAATAATGCAATTATTTTCATAGAGTTAAATGTATTTCTATGAACGCAAAACAGAATAGCGTGACGATCGTCACATCAGGGATCGTCGTGCTGATGAAAGATCGAACAGCGTCGGTTTTATCCACAGATTGTGCCAATAAGTTAGTCACAATTTGTTTGAAAATTCGATTTTCATCGCACGTCAAGGCTGTAAATTGAAACAGTAGTCAGGGTTATGCCCAGTTATCCCATTTTTCTGTGGATAACATGGTGTAAGATCCTGTTCATTGTCAGTGACCAGATTTGAACAACCGGTTTTCTGACTCGGGTGAAACGATTTCAAACCCATAAAAAAACCTATAAATCATACACATGGAATATTGGTACAGAAATAGTTAAACTCTATCCACAGGGGACAATTTCTTCGTTTATTTTTTAATCAAAAGGTTACCGTCATGCATCCGCTTACACCCTTGCTCTCACCGCCGTCCAGCGAGGGCCAGTTGCTCCAGCAGGCACAGCGTCTTGCGGGCTTTTCGCTTGGCGAGCTGGCGGCAATGGCAGGGCTTCCGATCCCGAAGGATCTTAAGCGGGATAAAGGCTGGATCGGCATGCTGCTTGAGCTGTGGCTGGGTGCGAGCGCAGGGAGCAAACCCGAGCAGGATTTTGCAGCACTTGGCGTGGAGTTAAAAACCATCCCAATAGATAGCCAGGGCAAGCCGCTTGAGACCACCTTTGTCTGCGTTGCGCCATTAACCGGCAACACCGGCGTGACGTGGGAAACCAGCCACGTTCGCCACAAGCTGAAGCGCGTGTTGTGGGTACCGGTTGAAGGCGAGCGACAGATCCCCCTGGCCGACCGTCGCGTTGGCGCGCCGCTGCTCTGGAGCCCGAACGAGGATGAAGAGCATCAGCTTCGGCTGGACTGGGAGGAGCTGATGGACATGATCGTTCTTGGGCAGGTAGAGCGCATCACCGCCCGACACGGAGAAGTGTTACAGCTGCGTCCGAAAGCGGCCAACAGTAAAGCGCTTACCGAGGCCATCGGCGCACAGGGTGAGCCGATACTGACGCTGCCGCGCGGTTTTTATCTTAAAAAGAATTTCACCGGCGCGCTCCTGGCACGTCATTTCCTGTTAAAAACATAGTTTTTTACTTATTTTGCGAGCTCTCAAACATAATCGACTGCTTTTTAAGATTTTACTGCTTCCTCAAGTCGCCATATCGGGTTAATACTAGATGATGATTTGATACGCGCCAGATGAGGACGATAACGATGAAAAAATGGGCAGTGTTAGTTTCAGCAGTCGGTTTAGCGTTTGCCGTATCGGGCTGTAGCAGCGATTACGTCATGGCGACAAAAGATGGTCGAATGATCCTGACCGACGGCAAACCCGAAGTTGACGATGATACCGGTCTGGTCAGCTACCGCGATCAGGAAGGCAATAAAATGCAGATCAATCGCGACGAAGTATCGCAAATTATCGAGCGATAAACAGAGAGAGGTCAGTCGCTTGCTGACCTTTTTGATTTTTTTCTTCCCCTTTTGCTTCCCCTCTGCCATGTTTATATTCCTTTGTCGGGCACGCCCTGACGCGGTCTATAAGTCTACTGAGGAAGCCGGCTATGCATTATCACCGTATCCCCCACAGCGCTCTGGAAATAAGCCAACTGGGGTTGGGCACGATGACATTTGGTGAACAAAACAGCGAAGCCGATGCCCATGCACAACTCGATTACGCCGTCAGCCAGGGGATTAACCTGATTGATGTCGCGGAGATGTACCCTGTTCCACCACGTCCGGAAACGCAGGGACTTACCGAAACCTACGTCGGTAACTGGCTGGCAAAACACGGCAACCGTGAAAAGCTGGTGATTGCCTCAAAAGTCAGCGGCCCCGCGCGCAACAACGATACCGGGATCCGCCCGAATCAGATCCTCGATCGCAAGAATATCCGCGCCGCACTGGACGCCAGCCTGAAGCGCCTGCAAACCGACTATCTCGATCTGTATCAGGTGCACTGGCCTCAGCGCCCAACCAACTGCTTTGGTAAGCTCGGCTACAGCTGGAATGAGAGCGCCCCCGCCGTGACGCTGCTGGAAACGCTGGAAGCGCTGACCGAATGCCAGCGCGCGGGAAAAATCCGCTATATTGGCGTCTCTAACGAAACAGCCTTTGGGGTCATGCGCTATCTGCACCTGGCGGATAAACACGATCTGCCGCGTATCGTGACTATTCAGAACCCGTACAGCCTGCTTAACCGCAGCTATGAAGTGGGTCTGGCCGAAGTGACACAGTATGAAGAAGTGGAACTGCTCGCCTACTCCTGTCTCGGCTTCGGCACACTGACGGGGAAATACCTGAACGGCGCGAAACCGGCCGGGGCGCGTAACACCCTCTTTAGCCGCTTTACCCGTTACAGCGGCGAGCAGACGCAGAAAGCCGTTGCCGCCTATGTGGATATCGCGAAGCGTCACGGTCTTGACCCTGCGCAGATGGCGCTGGCCTTCGTGCGTCGTCAGCCGTTTGTTGCCAGCACCCTGCTGGGCGCGACCACGATGGAGCAGTTGAAAACCAATATTGCGAGTTTCAATCTGAACCTGAGTGAAGAGGTGTTAGCGGAGATTGAAGCGGTGCATCAGGTTTATACTTATCCTGCACCGTAATAAAAGCAAAACGGCAACGCACGTTGCCGTTTTTAGGGTTTGCTCCCTCTCCCTGTGGGAGAGGGCCGGGGTGAGGGCATCAGGCCGCACTTATCAGCGGCGACGTTGCCACATCCACAAGCCCGCAATCGCCAGCGCAAACAGCCCACCAAACCCGACGCCAATCCCCACCACCGGCACGCCCACTTTTACCGCCAGCGAGTAGAGCCCCAGCATTAACAGCATTGCCAGGTTTTCCCCCAGGTTTTGTACCGCGATGGCATTGCCTGCCCCGACGGTCTGCTTGCCCCGCTCCTGCAGTAACGCGTTCAGTGGCACCACGAAGAAGCCCCCCAGAATACCAATCAGGATGAGGAGGACATACGCGGGCAATAACGCATGCTGCAGCGAGAAGATCAGCACCACGACGCCAATCAGGATCCCTGCGGGCATGCAGCGTGCTACCGTCTCGAGCGTTACCAGCTTCGCCGCCGCGCCAGCCCCCACCACAATGCCGATGGCCACCATCGCATTCAGATAGGTCGGCGTCGCGTTGTCAGTAATCCCCAGCGCCACCGGCACCCACAGGACCAGCAGGAAGCGCAGCGTGACGCCCGCCCCCCAGAACATACTGGTCCCCATGAGGGAAAAACGCGTTTCACCGTTACGCCACAGCACGCGGCAGGCGGTAAAGAAGCTGCCGGTCATCGGTTTAAAGCGCCAGGATTGTCCCGGGCGAGCCACCGGCAGTTTAGGAATAAACAGGTTCGCCACGACCGCCCCACCATACACCGCCGCGCATACGCCCAGTGCCGCCAGGACATGCCAGTCGGCCAGCACGCCGCCCGCAACGGATCCGAGCAGGATAGCGGCAATGGTTGACGACTCCATCAGACCATTGGCTTTCACCAGCTTATCTCCGGTGGTCAGCTCGCCGAGAATGCCATACTTCGCCGGGGAGTAGGCGGCGGCGCCAATGCCCACCAGCGTATAGCCAATAAACGGATTAAAGCCAAAACAAATGCTGGCCGCACCCAGCAGCTTGAGGCCATTGGCAAACATCATCACCCGACCTTTCGGGAAGCTGTCCGCCACCTGCCCGACGAACGGAGCAAAGATAATGTAAGCGCCCACAAACACCATCTGCAGGATCGGCTGACTCCAGTCGGGGTAAAACTCGGCTTTCAGCAGCGCCAGCGTGGCAAACAGCAGCGCGTTATCACCGAACGCAGAGAGAAACTGCGCGGCAATGACGGCCATCATGCCTTTCGACCTGAGTGAAGTGTTAGTGTGTACTGACTCACGCATTTTGCTGTTCCGCCTCTTCAACCATGCCTTTCAGGGTCACGAAATCTGGCTTCCCGCTGCCCAGTACCGGGAGCTGTTTCAGGTAGCGAATATCGCGCGGCACGGCCAGTTCAGGAATACCGTGTTCACGCGCATAGCTCAGTAACCTGTCGCGCTTAAGCTCACCGTCGGTCGTAAACAGCACCAGCGCCTCGCCTTTGCTGGCATCGCTCTTCACCACCGTGGCGTGCATCTTCTCGGCGGACACGGCCGTCGCCAGCTGCTCAACCATTTCCAGAGAGACCATTTCGCCGGCAATTTTGGCGAAGCGTTTCGCGCGTCCCTGAATCTGTACAAAGCCCTGTTCATCGAAACGGACGATATCCCCGGTGTCGTACCAGCCGGTTTCAACCTCGCCGTTGACGTTTTCCGCCGTCGGCGCTTCCAGCACGCCCGGATTTTCCACGCGCAGATACCCGTTCATCACGTTTGGCCCTTTCAGCTGCAGGCGGCCACCGTCCTCAATGCCCGGCACCGCCAGCAGACGCGCGTCCATCCCCGGCAGAATTCGGCCAACCGTGCCCGGTTTCGCCGCCATCGGCACGTTAATCGAGACCACGGGCGCACACTCGGTAACGCCATAGCCTTCGAGAATGCGCAGGCCAAACTTGTCCTGCCAGATCTGGCGCGTGCTCTCCTGCAGTTTTTCCGCGCCAGCCACCACATACCGCACACGATAAAAATCATACGGATTGGCAAAGCGCGCATAGTTCCCCAGGAAGGTTGAGGTCCCGAACAGAACGGTACAGTTACGGTCATACACCAGCTCCGGCACAATGCGGTAATGCAGCGGGCTCGGGTAGAGGAACACTTCTGCGCCGGTCAGGAGCGGCGTGAACAGCCCCACCGTCAGGCCAAAGGAGTGGAACAGCGGCAGCGCCGACATAAAGCGGTCGTTCGCGGTAAAGTCGGCGATGCTTTTAATCTGCTCAACGTTCGCCAGAATGCTCTTGTGGCTGTGGACGACGCCTTTCGGGTTGCCCTCCGAGCCTGACGTGAAGAGGATAATGGCGTCATCTTCCGGCTGCTGTTTGACCTGCGCCAGACGCGGCACCAGCAGGTGAGCAAAAATCCACAGCTTGTCGCCGGTGGTCACGTCGGCTTTCAGATCCTCCAGGAAAACCCAGCGTACCTGGGTGAGCTGCTCGGGAAGATGCCAGAGCTTGCCTTTGTCCAGGAACTGACGAGAGGTAAAGACGGTATTAATCTGGGCAGCGGTGATGGCGCTGGTCAGCCCTTTCACACCCGCCGTGTAGTTCATCATCGCCGGGATCCGGCCCCGGGAAACCGCGCCGAAAATCACCGCCGCGCTGATGCCCGCGTTAGGCAGCATCAGGCCAATCTTTTCGCCCTTTTTGCTGTACTTCTCCAGAATGCGGCCCACAAACAGGGTCTTGGTCAGCAGTTTGCGATAGGTATCCGGGGTAAAGTTGATGTCTTCGATGCAGTTTTTCTTCGCGCCATAGCGGTGCTGCGCGGAAAGCAGAGATTCGTACAGCGTTTCGCGCGGACGCACGGCCATGCGCGCTTCCATCATAATCTGGTGCAGCATTTCTCCGGCGATTTTACGGCGATCGCGGGCACGCGGCGCGTCGGGCATCGGTAACGACGTTGGCGGCAGAATATGCAGCATGATTTTGGGGAACAGACGCTGCTTCACCAGTCCCTTCAGACGGCTGAAATGGGTCAGCTCTGCGCCTTCAATTCGCAGCGGCACCACGGTCGCTTTTGACTTCGCCGCGACAAACCCCGCACCGTCGTAGATTTTCATCAGCGAACCGGTCACGGAGATACGCCCTTCCGGGAAAATGACCACCGGACGACCCTGCTCGACCAGACGCACCAGATGCTTAATCATCATCGGCTTTGTCGGGTCGAGCGGCACAAAATCAATCAGCGGCGTGAGCCAGCGCATGTACCACTGCTGGCTGATGGAGGTATAGACCGCAAATACCGGGCGCACGGGCAGAAACAGCGCCAGCAGGATACCGTCTATAAAGGAAACATGATTTGGTGTGATAAGAACGCGTTCGCCGCGAAGCGCCTGGGCATCACCAGTGACGCGGATGCGAAAGAGAATACGGAACAGTGTACGGAAGAACCCAAATAGCATCTCAACTCCCTTTGCCAGCCAGTGTGGAGGGTTGATAGTAAATGGTGGCAGATTACACGAGAAGTGATACGGGAGCGACAGCAAAAGTGGAGGCGAAAAAAAACCTGCGCATCCGCGCAGGTTGGTGCAAGAGATGAGTACGAAACCGTACTAAGAATTCTCACCAATCAATACCTCTGGGATCTCAACTGTATCAATCTCATTAACATCCTCGCCATCGGACAATCGCAACAGCCTGAGGCAAAGTGTAACCAAAGGTTCAGATTGACATTCTTCAGACATGACTGCGCGTGTAACGATTACACCGCCAGGGTTGTTCTGCGTCACGTTTGTGGAGAGCGGAAATCCGCTCCCCTTGAATGCGCGCCGCTTTTCCGCAACACTATTTGGTGTGTAAACGCTTACCCCCAATAAGAAGGTAATGAATGGCGACAATAAAGGATGTGGCCCGTCTGGCAGGTGTGTCGGTGGCAACCGTCTCCCGTGTGATTAACGACTCCCCAAAAGCCAGTGACGCATCACGCCAGGCGGTACAAAGCGCCATGGAATCCCTGAACTATCATCCCAATGCCAATGCCCGCGCGCTCGCCCAGCAGTCCACAGAAACCATTGGTCTGGTGGTAGGAGATGTCTCCGATCCCTTTTTCGGCGCGATGGTGAAAGCCGTTGAGCAGGTTTCTTATCAGACAGGCAATTTTTTGCTGATCGGCAATGGCTATCATAATGAACAAAAAGAACGCCAGGCCATCGAGCAGCTGATCCGCCACCGCTGCGCGGCGCTGGTAGTACACGCAAAAATGATCCCGGATGCCGAACTAATTCATCTGATGAAGCAGATCCCCGGGATGGTCATCATCAACCGCATTATTCCCGGCTTTGAGAAACGCTGCGTGGCGCTCGACGACCGCTACGGCGCGTGGCTTGCGACCCGTCATCTGATTCAGCAGGGCCACACCCGGATTGGCTATCTCTGTTCAAACCACCCGATTTCTGATGCAGAAGACCGTCTGCAGGGCTACTACGATGCCCTGCGCGAAAACGGACTGCCGTGCAATGACCGCCTGGTGGCCTACGGTGAACCGGATGAGAGCGGCGGTGAACAGGCCATGACCGAGCTGCTGGGTCGCGGACGGAATTTCACGGCGGTTGCCAGCTATAACGACTCCATGGCCGCAGGGGCAATGGGGGTGTTGAACGACAACGGGATTGAGGTACCGGCAGAAATTTCGCTGATTGGCTTCGACGACGTGCTGGTCTCCCGCTACGTGCGCCCGCGCCTGACCACCGTGCGCTACCCGATTATCACCATGGCCACACAGGCCGCCGAGCTGGCGTTAGCGCTGGCGGAACAGCGCCAGCCGCCGGATATTACGCATCTGTTTAGCCCGACGCTGGTTCGTCGTCACTCCGTTGCGTCGCCTGCGGAAGCGCAGAGCGAATAACGGTAGAGGTGGACCCGCGTGTTGGGGTATTCCAGCCCATCACCGATATACTGCCAGCCGTAACGTTCGTAGAAGTCACGGCAGGCAGACCAGAGATGGAGTTCCTCATACCCGGACTGCGCGGCGTAAGCGATAACATGCCGCTGAAGTTCTCCCGCCAGCCCCTTGCCTCGCGCCGCGTCGTCAACGTACAGCGCCGCCAGCCACGGACAGAGATCCTGTCGGGTGATCAAATCGCAGCGCCAGATCCCCACCGTACCAAGAAGCTTTTCGTCCTCAACGGCAATAAACGTCAGCGGTAATTTTCCCGGCGTCTGGCTGCGCTCAACGATGCTGTGGAAAAATTCCCGGGGAAGCCCCTCGCCAAAGGCCTGCCAGATCCAGTCAGTAACCTGCTCAGCATACTGCGGTGCATCGTAAAGCGGGAGGATAACAGTCTTTTTCACGTTTCACCTGCGTATTCTCATTAATGGGCTGGCCTGACGCCTCCAGCTCGTTTTGGCGATTATTTTACCAGAGTCAGACTATTTAGTTTTACTTCAGGCAGGCCAGACAAATCGTTACCGAAAAGCGTGATCGTGGCGGAATTTTTGCGCTTCCCGCATCGCTTATACGGCGTAAGCTCTGTGTTAAACTGCAGATCATTACGTGAAAGCAGGAATGTAGAATGGTAACAATGCTGGATGTCTCACTGCGCGCGGGCGTGTCGAAGGCCACGGTATCGCGCGTGCTGAACGGCACGGGTCAGGTTAAAGAGAGTACGCGTCAGCAGGTGTTTGCGGCGATGGAAGAGCTGGGCTATCGGCCGAACTTTCTCGCGCGCTCGCTGGCTAACCAGACCAGCAACAGCATTGGTCTGGTCGTCTCCACCTTCGACGGCTTTTACTTTGGCCGCCTTCTCCAGCAGGCGTCGCGGCAGACTGAAACCCACGGTAAACAGCTGATCGTCACCGACGGTCACGACGCGCCGGAACAGGAAGAACAGGCGGTGCAGATGCTGGCCGATCGCCAGTGCGATGCCATCGTGCTTTATACGCGCTATATGAGCGAAAAAGCGATCATCAAACTGATGAACACCGTAAAAACACCGCTGGTGGTCATTAACCGTGAAGTGAGCCAGGCGCCGGATCGCTGCGTGTTCTTCGAACAGCAGGATGCCGCGTTTAAAGCCGTGGATTATCTGATTGAACAGGGCCATCGGGAGATCGCCTGTATCACCGTCCCGATCCATACCCCAACCGGAAAAGCGAGGCTGATGGGCTATCGCAAGGCGCTGGAAAAGCACGGCATCCGTCTGGACGAGCGTCGGATAAAGTACGGCGATGCGGGGATGACCGGGGGATACGAGCTGTGCAAGGAATTGATTGCCGACGGTGTATCGTTTAGCGCCCTGTTTGCCTGTAACGACGATATGGCGCTGGGCGCGTCCAAAGCGTTACACCAGGCGGGGCGTAAAATCCCGCAGGATATTTCACTGTTCGGCTTTGACGACGCCCCAAGCGCAAAATGGCTGGAGCCTGCGCTCTCATCGGTTTATCTGCCCATCGACAATATGATTGTCACGGCCATCGATCAGGCGATCCGGCTGGCAAAAAACCAGCCGGTCGATGCCATCCCGCCGTTTACCGGCACGCTGGTCTTACGCGATTCGGTCACGACGGGGCCGTACTTTCATCAGATGAGCTCTAACGCCAGCAGTTCCTGAATGGTCTGGCGGCGGCGGATCAGCCGCGCCTTGCCGTTATCAAACAGCACTTCCGGCAGCAGCGGGCGGCTATTGTAGTTAGAGGACATAGACGCCCCGTAAGCACCGGTGTCGTGCAGCACAAGATAATCACCCGGTTTGACCTCTGGCAGCGCGCGGGTCTCCACTTTGCCGCCCTCCTGCTGGGTAAACACGTCACCCGATTCGCACAGCGGCCCCGCAACGACCGTCTCAACGCGTGGTGCCTGCGATAAATCGCGGCCGTCGGCAGCCAGGGCGGTAATGTGGTGATAGCTGCCGTACATGGACGGACGCATCAGATCGTTAAAGCCTGCGTCAATCAATACAAAGTGGCGAGACCCCATCTCTTTCACGCTGCGCACCTGCGAAACCAGCACGCCGGCTTCCGCCACCAGGAAACGGCCCGGCTCAATTTCCAGTTTTACCGCGTGGCCCAAATGCGCGGCGATTTGATCGCGCGCGGCGCTCCACAGACCGTAATAGTGATCGGTATCAATCGCCTCTTCCCCTTCGCGATAAGGAATGGAGAGACCGCCACCGGCAGAGATCGCCTCCAGATCCTGACCGAAGTCGACAACCTGGCGCACCATCGCGCCGCACACCTGCTCCAGGTGGCCGTAATCGACGCCAGAGCCAATGTGCATATGAATCCCCACCAGCTTCAGGCCGTAGCGCTGTAATACCGCCAGCGCGGCAGGCATATCGGCATACCAGATCCCATGCTTGCTGTTTTCGCCACCGGTATTGGTTTTTTGGCTGTGGCCATGACCAAAGCCCGGGTTCACGCGCAGCCAGACGCGATGGCCGGGTGAAACCTCGCCCAGCTGCTCCAGCATATCCACAGAGCCGGCATTCACCGGGATCTGCAGCTCGTGGACGCGCGCCAGCGTCGCATCGTCGATCACATCGGCGGTAAAGACGATCGCGTCACCGTCGGCTTTCGGATCGTATCCGGCCGCCAGCGCGCGCTCGATTTCGCCGAGTGAAACGGAGTCCACCTTCACGCCCTGCTCACGCATCAGGCGCAGAATGTGGATATTGGAGCAGGCCTTCTGGGCAAAACGCACCACGTCAAACTGATGCAGGGCGGCGATCTTCTCGCGAACGATCTGCGCGTCGTAGACCCACACCGGGCAGCCAAATTCGGCGGGCAGGCGCAGCAGGTTGTCGGCGTTCAAATCGGTATCAGTCTGGTTCAGCGGGCGTGGCATGGTCTTCTCCGGGTAAATGCGTTTTCATGATTACGCCACAGCACAAAGAGAATAAAAAATATCGTTTTATCGCGAGTCTATGCAAAAATGATATGGTCAGTTCTCTGCTTTCAGGTGCCCTATGCCCGCCGTCAATTTACGCCATATCGAGATTTTTCACGCCGTGATGACCACCGGTAATCTCACCGAAGCCGCACAGATGCTGCATACCTCGCAGCCGACGGTGAGCCGCGAGCTGGCACGCTTCGAGAAAGTGCTGGGGTTGAAGCTGTTCGAACGCACCCGGGGCAGGCTTCACCCGACGGTACAAGGGTTACGCCTGTTCGAGGAAGTTCAGCGCTCCTGGTACGGGCTGGATAGAATAGTGAGTGCCGCGGAAAGCCTGCGCGAGTTTCGTCAGGGCGAGCTGTCGATCGTCTGCCTGCCCGTCTTTTCGCAATCCTTTTTGCCGATGCTGCTGCAACCCTTTCTGGCCCGATACCCGGAGGTCAGCCTCACCATCGTGCCTCAGGAATCACCTCTGCTTGAAGAGTGGCTTTCGGCTCAGCGCCATGATTTAGGCCTGACCGAAACCCTCTCCACGCCTGCGGGAACGGCGCGCACGGAGTTGCTCTCGTTAGATGAAGTGTGCGTTCTGCCCGCCGGGCATCGGCTTGCCGGTAAGGCGGTGCTTACACCGGAGGATTTCCACGGGGAAAACTACATCAGCCTGTCGCAGACCGACAGTTATCGACAGCTGCTGGATACGCTGTTTTCCGAGCATCAGGTCAAACGCCGAATGGTGGTAGAAACGCACAGCGCGGCCTCGATTTGTGCGATGGTACGCGCAGGCGTCGGCGTCGCGGTGGTGAATCCGCTCACGGCGCTGGATTATGCGGAAAGTGGGATTGTTGTACGTCGGTTTAGTGTCTCAGTTCCTTTCACCGTTAGCCTAATCCGCCCACTGCATCGTCCGGCATCGGCGCTGGTGGAGGCGTTCAGTGAGCATCTGCAAGGAGGGTTAAGTCTGTTGGCTGACCAGCTAAATAAGATGTTGAATCAGACGCCCCACTGAACAGCGGGCGTCTGAAAACTCAGTTAAAACGTTTCGCGATGGCCGCAACACGCTCGCCGAATTTCACAGCGGTTTGCAGATCGCCACTGGCAATGGCGCCAGCATCAGCATCTGATGGAGACTGCACCAGCAAACCGACTGAACCGCCCAGATTATTAATGTCCTGACGGGTTGCCGCGAGAGTATTTGACGGCGGCAGCCCCAGGCTCACCCATATCCCACCGTGCTGAGAGGCCAGCGTTTGCAGGTATTGCAACGACACCTGCTTATCACCGTTCAGGCTGGCGCTGTTGCTGAAGCCCGCGAAAACTTTGTCCTGCCAGCTACGCACGAACCAGGCTTTTGAGGTCGCATCAGCGAATTTCTTAAACTGCCACGGTACGCTTCCCATGTAGGTTGGCGCGCCAAAAATAATCGCTCTGGCATCGTTAAGTTTTTGCCAGTCGCTTTCCTGAATATCGCCATTGCTGTCAATGGCGATCAGCTCAGCCTGCGCGCCCTCGGCGACTGTTTCAGCAACGCGTTTGGTGTGGCCGTAGCCAGAATAATAGATAACTACAACGCTCATGATAGATCTCCTGATGCAATATTGCCTTGTGAGTCAAACGATTAAGACGACTTTAAAATTGCTCTGCGAGCCCGTTGCCATTTTCGGTTCCCTGGTATCAAATAGAAACCTTACGTCGTTTTATACACGCAAACATTCACGGGCGTAAGAAGGCACCTTTATCTCACCTGGTTACCTCGAGGGAACCACCATGACCCAAACAGCAGTTCTGAAAAAGGAGATGCCTCCTTACAACGTGTTCGATGAACGCTGCCCGACCCGCGGCGTGCTGGCGCGTATCGCCGATAAGTGGGCACTGTTAATTCTTGCGCGCCTTGAGAATGGGCCGATGCGCTTTAGTCATCTTCAACGTGATATTCAGCGAATCACCAAAAAGGTGCTGACCCAGTCTTTACGCAAACTGGAACGTGATGGGCTGGTGTCGCGAAAGATATTCGCCACGGTACCTGTAACCGTCGAGTACAGCCTGACGCCGCTTGGCCAGACGTTAACCGAAACGGTGACTGTACTTGCGCACTGGGTGGAAAATAATATTGATGCCATTGTGGCGGCGCAATCCGCTTATGACGCCGCCAACACGTAAACCTAAACCGGGTGCTCAGGACAACATAAACGCCACGGCATCGGCGGCATGAATTGCAGTGGTATCAAATACCGGGAGAGGGCTTCGCTCGACGGGTACCAGCAAACCAATCTCAGTGCAGCCGAAGATCACCCCTTCGGCCCCCTGCTGCCTAAGTTTATCGATAACGCTGACGTAATACGCGCGGGAAGCTTCGCTGAAGGTACCGAGGCAGAGCTCGTCAAAGATAATCTGATTGATGCGCGCCCGATCTTCTTCATCCGGGATCAGGCTTTCTATCCCAAATTCACTGTGCAAACGTCCACGATAAAAATCCTGCTCCATGGTGTAGCGTGTACCCAAAAGCGCTACGCGGCGCATTCTGGATGCCGCAATCGCACGCCCGGTCGCGTCCGCGATATGCAGAAACGGCAGCGAGCAGCGGTCCTCAATATGCGATGCCACTTTGTGCATGGTATTGGTACACAGCACTATCCCCCTGGCACCGGCACGCTCCAGTCCCAGCGCCGCCTGAGCCAGGATCTCTCCGGCTTTATCCCACTCACCGCTCGACTGGCAGGCTTCGATTTCATGGAAATCAACGCTGTGCAGCAGCAGACTTGCGGAATGCAGACCACCCAGACGCTGCTTTACCCCTTCATTAATCAGGCGGTAATAAGGGATTGTCGATTCCCAGCTCATACCACCTAACAGGCCGATCGTTTTCATCATCCCTCCTTATCTTTGGTCTCTTTTTTAACACAATCGATGCACATAAAAAAAGGCGCTCTATTGAGCGCCTTTTTAAACTGCAGATTTTATTTCGCCACCGGCTCTGGCGGCGAAGTACGGGTGTGCATCGCCTCGCGCAGTAACACGCTACCGCAGGCAAACAGGCCCCCAAGAAGCGCCGCCAGAACGACAATCAGAGCCTTGCCCGGGCCATCCTTTTTCACCGGCATGGAGGGTGAAAGCTGGTACCTGAATGGCTCAAGTTTAACATCGGCAAAGGAGAGATTTTTCAGCTGTGCCAGGTAGTATTCCCGGTTCTGAAAGTCCGCATTCAGTTCAGTCACGTCCTTCAGATTTTTTTCAATCTTCAGTTTTTGCGCGATACCGTCAGCACCGAGCGCAACGGAATAATCCGGGTCATCCTTTACGGCCTGCCCGTTGCTGTAGACCGGCTTCTTGATACCGGCGGCATTCGCCACTTCCAGGGAATAATTCAGTCGCTGCAGGTTGGTATTGTGAACATTGGTCAGACGAACACGATCCAGTTCCAGCTGCTGCTCAACAACGTTCGTTTTCAGGGCGATCTGGTTGCGGATATTCTGCACCGTCTCTTTTTCGACGATAGCCACGATATAATTGATATACCCTTCCAAAACGGTTTGCGCATCGCCTGCTGTTGGCGCAGTGAAGCTCAATGTCCAGGAGACAAAAGGCACTTTATCCGCGCCTTTTCCCTGATCGTCATTCACCGCTTTCATTCTGTCTGAGATGTTGACTATCGCGCGATGCAGATCGAGCGGATCCACCTCAACACCTTTAAGCTGCGATATCACATAAGGAGAGGATTTCATGTACTCTTCGAGCAATGACTGCGACTGAAACTTTTTAATAAAGAGATCAAAAATTTCTGGACGGGTAATTTTCACGTCCACGTCAAGCACCTGCAGCGCAACCAGCATCTGGCGCAGCGGATTCCACTGCGACTGTTCTGCCGGGGTGATCACCGCTTTACTGGTCCATTTCTGCGGCAGTAAAAATGAAACGACCAGCCCCACCAGCGCGAAAGCAAAGACGATGGCGACGATACGTTTTTTCGCCGCCAGAAGGACCTCAAAAAGTCCCAGAAGATCGATCTCTTTTGCGCTTACAGCCGGGCCGGCATAACGGGGAAAGTCGAGGTCCGTGCTTTTTTTGAAATCCATTTCTGACATAGTGATTCTTCTTTTTCCGGATGCAACGCATCTCTTAACATTGATGGCGGTGGTCCGATAATACATCAACATAAGAAAAATCCTAATGCCTGTTCCCTCTCTGTGTCTACTCCCTACCAGAGTTAGTGGTGATCTTAGTCACATTTTTATTGTGATTAAGCCACCTTTCCCTTTCCAGTTACGACACGTATTAAAACCTTCTGACGGGCAAAAAATCACCCGCCGATGTTCCGCAGTTTCTCTCCAGCCATCAGCTTGCGCTCGATGTGTTCCAGCGTCACGCCTTTGGTTTCCGGGATCAGCCAGAACGTGACGCCAATAAATGCCACATTCAGTACCGTATAGAGCCAGAACGTTCCCGCTGCGCCAATCGCGTCCAGCAGCGTCAGGAACGTCGCACCGATGATCATGTTAGATACCCAGTTGGTTGTCGTGGAACAGGTGATGCCAAAGTCACGGCATTTGAGCGGCTGAATTTCGGAGCACAGGATCCACACCACGGGCGCGGCGCTCATCGCGTAGCCTGCGATGCACATCATGGTCATCCCGACAGAAAGCCAGGAAAGTCCGCTTGACGCCGTGCCGTTATCAAATTGCATCAGGCAGTAACCGAGGATCAGCGTGCCGAGCGCCATCACGCTAAAGCCAATCTTCAGCGCAGGTTTACGGCCGGCTTTGTCCACGGTGAATACGGCAATAAAGGTGGCGAACATGAAGGTCAGCCCGACCACCAGGGTGGCGATCATCTGCTGTTCCGTGGTGGTGAACCCGGCCATTTTGAAAATGCGCGGCGCGTAGTACATGATGATGTTCATGCCGGTGAACTGCTGCATCGCCTGCAGCAACATGCCGAGAAAGACCGCCCGGCGCACGTTGCGGTTGATCTTAAATAGCGCCCAGCCACCCTGCTTCAGCTTCAGGCTTTCGCGGATCTCGTTCAGCTCTTCGCGCGCTTTCTCCGAGGTATCGCGCAGCATGCGCAGGACCTCTTCTGCCTCCACGTGGCGCCCTTTTTGCGCCAGCCAGCGCGGACTGTTCGGCAGGAAAATCACTAAGACAATCAGCACCACCGCTGGCAGCGCCAGCACGCCGAGCATTGCGCGCCAGTTGCCGCTGTAGCTGAAGTACGTGTCAGACAGGAACGCCAGCACAATACCCAGCGTGACCATCAGTTGATACATGCTGATCATCTTGCCGCGCACGTTTTCACTCGCCATTTCGGAGAGATAAAGCGGCGCTGTGTAGGAGGCAATCCCCACCGCCACGCCCAGCAGCACGCGGGAAAGCAGCAGCACTTCTACGTTTGTCGCAAACGCGGAGCCGATCGACCCCGCGACGAACAGAATCGCCCCGACCATCAGGCTGTATTTGCGCCCCAGGCGGAACGATAGCCAGCCGTTAAACAGCGCCCCGATGGCTGCGCCGAGCATCATGCTGCTCACCACCCACTCCTGCAGACGGTTACTGAGGGTAAAGTGATCGGTAATAAACGGCAGCGCTCCGGCAATGACGCCGATATCCAGTCCAAATAACAGGCCTGCCACGGCGGCGGCAATGGAGACAAACTGGTTCATGCGCCGGGTATCACGCAGCCCAGCGGGCATTAGGGTAGAGTCATTGATAGATGTCATATTTTTCCTGCCTCAACAGCAAAATTCGTTAACTGAAATTACGAGAAAGCGAGGAAAAGTGTCAGGCGGGAATTCGTGAAGATATGGATTATTTCGCTATGGCATCGCGATCTGTGATGGACATTACAATTTCAACTAATACTGAAATAGCCACGTTTTTTATTAATTACCTAATATTTAAGCAATAAAAATGTGATACGCGTCATTCGTGAATTCTCAGTATGGATTTTTCATCTTATGTCATATGGATAATGGTAATTTTTAGCCAAAAAAAACCTCCACCCGAGGGCAGAGGTTCGTCATGCAGGTGGAATTAACGCGCCAGCCAGCCGCCATCGACCGCCACGGTGTAACCGTTGATGTAATCCGATGCCGACGAGGCCAGAAAGACCACCGGCCCCATCAGATCGCGCGGAAGCCCCCAGCGCCCCGCCGGAATGCGGTCGAGAATTTCCGCGCTACGCTGCTCGTCTGCACGCAGCTGCTGGGTGTTGTTGGTCGCCATGTAGCCCGGCGCAATGGCATTCACATTGATGTTGTGCTTCGCCCACTCGTTTGCCAGAAGGCGGGTCACGCCCATCACGGCGCTTTTGGACGCGGTGTAAGACGGCACGCGGATACCGCCCTGGAACGAGAGCATGGAGGCAATATTCACGATCTTGCCGCCGTTCCCCTGCGCGATAAAGTGCTTTGCCGCCGCCTGGGACATAAAAAATACGCTCTTGATGTTCAAATCCATCACGTCGTCCCAGTCGCGCTCGCTGAAGCTGATCGCATCTTCGCGGCGAATCAGCCCGGCATTGTTGACCAGAATGTCGATATGACCGAATTCCGCCACCGCGCGATCCAGCAGTTCAGGAATGGCATCGATTTTACGCAGGTCGGCGGTCAGGCTCAGGAAACGGCGACCCAGCGCCGTCACGCGTTCGATGGTTTCCGTCGGTTCAACGATATTAATCCCGACGATATCGCAGCCCGCTTCCGCCAGGCCTAACGCCATCCCCTGACCCAGCCCGGTATCACATCCGGAAACCACCGCCACTTTCCCCTGCAGAGAGAATGCATCCAGAATCATGTTTATTCCTTACTCTTTCAGAGCCTGTCACTCACAGGCAGGTTTATGCTTCACTGCCCGCGACTAGCGCAGATCGCTGACCGCAACATGGTCCATATCATCAAAGACCTGGTTTTCGCCCACCATTCCCCAGATAAAGGTGTAGGCTTTTGTCCCAACGCCGGAGTGAATAGACCAGCTCGGCGAAATCACCGCCTGCTCGTTGTGCATCACGATATGGCGCGTTTCCTGCGGCTGTCCCATCATGTGGAACACACAGGCGTCCTCATCCATGTTGAAGTAGAAGTAGACTTCCATGCGGCGCTCGTGGGTATGGCACGGCATGGTGTTCCACAGATTCCCTGGCGCAAGCTCGGTCAACCCCATGCTGAGCTGACAGGTCTCCAGCACGTCCGGCACGAAGTATTTATTGATGGTGCGGCGGTTGCTGGTGAGGTTGTCGCCCAGCGTCACGGGCGCGACGTCTGCCGTGGTCACTTTTTTGGTTGGACAGGTGGTGTGAGCCGGCGCGCAGTTGTAGTAAAACTTCGCAGGCTTGCTGGCGTCGATGCTGGCAAAGACCACGTCTTTCGCCCCTTTACCTACGTACAGTGCCTCGCGATGGCCAATCTCATAGCACTGTCCGTCTACGGTGATGGTGCCCGGTCCGCCAATGTTAATCACCCCCAGCTCGCGACGCTCGAGGAAATAATTCACGCCCAGCTGTTTACCGACCTCGCCGCCCACGTAGACGGTTTTCGTGACGGGCATAATGCCGCCCACAATAATGCGGTCGATATGGCTGTAAACCATGGTGTACCTGTCGGC
This sequence comes from Enterobacter cloacae complex sp. 2015409, assembly GCF_041365315.1. Taxonomy (NCBI): domain Bacteria; kingdom Pseudomonadati; phylum Pseudomonadota; class Gammaproteobacteria; order Enterobacterales; family Enterobacteriaceae; genus Enterobacter; species Enterobacter cloacae complex sp. 2015409. The sequence goes on from NZ_JBFTVM010000004.1 coordinate 293,862, forward strand.
CTCGAATATCTGCTCGACTAAAAATGCCTTGCGCAGCCCCTGAGTATCCAGCGTTTTGGCGTGCGCGCTGTGGATGCTTTCTCTGACGTCCACGGTAACCTCCAGATGTGGTCATGCCCGAAGGCGGGAAGTAAAACGAAACAGCGTTCCGTTTTTCATAATAAGCACATACTATCGGCATAAAGTGAGCTTTTCAATTACATTTAAAACAACGTTTCATTTTTTATTTTTGTTTATAACGGAAATGATGTTCGGATCACAATTAAACCGACGGGAGAAAAAGGGCACAAAAAAACCTCCCGGAGGAGGTCTTTTCAATGAGGAAAGGTTAGCGTTCGATGGCCAACGCCACCCCTTGCCCGCCGCCGATACAGAGCGTGGCAATCCCTTTGCGGGCATTGCGCTTTTTCATTTCGTGGACCAGCGAAACCAGGATCCGGCAGCCTGACGCCCCAATCGGGTGCCCCAGCGCGATCGCCCCACCGTTCACGTTAACCCGCAGCGGATCCCACTCCAGCATTTTTCCGACGGAGATCGCCTGCGCGGCGTAGGCTTCGTTCACTTCGATCAGATCCACATCCGAAAGCTGCCACCCGGCACGCTCCAGACAGCGGCGGGTCGCGTAGACCGGTGCGATCCCCATTAACGCAGGATCAACCCCCACGCTGGCGAACGCCTTAATCCGGGCCAGCACGGGGAGATCGAGTTTAAGGGCTTTGCTTTCGCTCATCATCATCACGGCGGCAGCGCCGTCGTTAATGGAAGAGGCATTTCCCGCCGTCACCGAGCCCTGCATTTCAAACGCAGGATTCAGCCTCGCCAGCCCTTCAGCACTGGCGTCGGTGCGCGGCTGTTCATCGGTATCCACGACAATAAACTCACCGCTCTGACGCTGCGTGCTGACAGGGACAATTTCGTCGCGAAAACGACCGGAATCAATCGCCGCACGCGCTTTTTGCTGCGAGCTCAGCGCGTAGGCATCCTGCACTTCACGGCTGATGCCGTACTCGCGCGCCAGGTTTTCCGCCGTCACGCCCATATGATAGTCATTGAACGCATCCCACAGCCCGTCATGCACCAGGCTGTCGAGCAGCTGACTGTTGCCCAGCTGTGCGCCGGTACGGCTGTCGGTCAACACGTGCGGCGCGCGGCTCATATTCTCCTGCCCGCCCGCAATGATCACGTCCGCTTCACCACACTGAATGGCCTGCGTCGCGAGATGCAGCGCTTTTAATCCTGAGCCACAGACGTCGTTAATGGTGATGGCGGAGACGGTATTGGGCAGCCCGCCCTTCAGCGCCGCCTGACGCGCAGGGTTTTGCCCGGCACCGGCCGTGAGGACCTGTCCCAGGATCACCTCATCAACTTCATGTGCTGCGATCCCGCTACGTTCCACCAGCGCTTTCACCACCACGCTCCCCAGGTCAACCGCCGAGTGACGCGCAAGCGCTCCCTGAAAACAGCCGATAGCTGTACGCAACGCACCCACTATTACGACATCTTTCATCACGACCTCTGTGTTAAATGACATGACGATAGTAGAGGATTGTTACTGGCAATTATCTTAATTGTTTAAAAATAGTGAGTTTAATCACAAGGATCAGCGTGCATCCTGCAGATACTGCCGCAGCCAGCTTCCGGCAACGCCGGGAGGGGATCGCTTATTCCACAGCAGATCGATGCCGATCGCCCGCGGCCAGCCGGGAACATTGAGCTGTACCAGGGATTTCGCGGCGGCAAACTCATCTACCAGCGCGCACGGCAAGACGCACCAGCCAAATCCCTGAACCGCCATACTCAAGAGTAACAGGTAATTCGGGGCTGACCAGACGGGCCCGCGCGCGATCTCAGCCTCGCGCTCCAGATAGGTGCTCAGCCGCAGCTCTCGCCAGCCGTGGAGCTCGTCACGCTGAACGTCATGTTGTCCGGCCAGCGGATGCGTGGTTGCGACATAGATCGCCATGCGGGTCTGCATCGGCAGCCGTATAGCGCCGATATCCGTAGGATAACCGTCTCGCGCTTCGGTGAGGCCAACCTGCGCGCGCTCCTTTTGCAGCAGATCGATCACGTCCTCCTCCTCGCCAATCAGACATTCGAATTCCGTATGGGGAAAGCGCGCGTCAAACTGTTTCATCATCTCTTCCAGCACGTCCGGGTTAAGGGTATCGGAAAGGACAAACGTCAGACGCGCCTCCGTTTGCGCCGTTAACGACACCGCCAGCTCGTCCAGCCGCGTGCTGGCGGCCAGGATGGCCTGCACGTAGCCCAGCACCTGTTCCCCCTGGGCCGTTAACACCGGCTGGCGCGCCGAGCGGTCAAACAGCTCGAAACCGAGATCGGCTTCAAGATTGGCAATGGACGTGCTGATCGTCGACTGGCTTTTACGCAGCCGGCGGGCGGCCGCAGAAAAAGAGCCCTCCGCAACGGTCTCGACAAATGCGTTAAGGGCTTCGGGTGAATAGCGCATAACCTATCTACTTTAACGATGGATACTATCTTTAATATATCAGCTTTTGCGATGAAAATAGGCCACATCAACGCCTATACCGGCGAATTAATGAGGTCTGTGATTATGCAACATCAGGATGCACTCCAACGTAAACTGCCGGAGCGGATCTTTCATGCTGTCTGTTTTGAAGGGATTGCGACGGCGATCCTCGCCCCTACGGCGGCGTGGCTCATGCAGCGTTCCGTGGTGGAGATGGGTGGGTTGACCATTATTCTGGCCACCACCGCCATGCTGTGGAACATTATTTATAACTTCGGCTTCGACCGTTTCTGGCCGGTTCAGCGCGTCAAACGTACGGCAAAAGTGCGTGCGCTGCATGCGCTGGGGTTTGAATGCGGGTTTATTGTGATTGGCGTGTCGATTGTCGCCGCCGTGCTGGGCGTCACCCTGCTTCAGGCATTCACGCTGGAAATAGGTTTCTTCCTGTTCTTCCTGCCGTACACCATGTTCTACAACTGGGCATACGATTGCCTTCGCGATAAATTTCTTAAGCGTCGCCAGCAACGGCGCGCCCTGGCAGGCTAAACCACCTCTGGCCGGACGCCCGTTCCGGCCAAACTCCTTCGAAGCAACTGCGCTCTCCGTGCATAACTATGGTAAATTGCACTCCATTCCGATGGTTTGATAGTTGATACGTTGCTCTAATGTCGAAAATTTGGTCAAAAGATGAGACTCTCTGGAGTTTCGCTCTCTACGGCACGGCCGTGGGCGCAGGAACGCTGTTTTTGCCCATTCAACTGGGCTCAGCAGGCGCTATCGTCCTGTTTATTACTGCCCTCGTGGCCTACCCCTTAACCTACTGGCCGCACCGGGCGCTGGCGCAATTTATCCTGTCGTCCAAAACAAAAGGCAACGAAGGGATCACCGGCGCCGTGTCGCACTACTACGGCAGGAAGATTGGCAATCTGATCACCACGCTCTATTTCATCGCCTTCTTTGTGGTGGTGCAGATTTATGCGGTGGCCATCACCAACTCACTCACGGAACAGCTGGCGAAACACCTGACGGTGGATACCGCCGTTCGCGTGCTGGTCAGCCTGGGGGTGGTGCTGGTCCTGAATCTGATCTTCCTGATGGGACGGCATATCACGATAAAAGTGATGGGCTTCCTGGTGTTTCCGCTGATTGCCTACTTCCTTTTTGTCTCGCTCTATCTGATCGGCAGCTGGCAACCTTCGCTGCTGACCAGCCAGATGGCCGTCGATCGCCATACGCTGCACCAGGTCTGGATTTCGATTCCGGTGATGGTGTTTGCGTTCAGCCATACCCCGATTATCTCCACATTTGCCGTTGATCGTCGCGAGAAATTTGCCGACGGCGCAATGGATAAATGCAAGAAAATCATGAAGGTGGCGTACCTGATTATCTGCCTGAGCGTGCTGTTCTTTGTCTTCAGCTGCCTGCTCTCTATTCCACCGTCGTACATTGTGACCGCCAAAGAGCAAGGGGTGACGATCCTGTCCGCGCTGTCGATGATGCCTTCTTCACCGGCGTGGTTGGGGATTTCCGGGATTATCGTGGCGATTATTGCGATGTCGAAATCGTTCCTCGGCACCTATTTTGGGGTGATTGAAGGGGCAACGGAAATCGTGAAGTCGTCGCTCAATCAGGTGGGCGTGAAAAAGAGCCGCGCCTTTAACCGCGCGATATCCATTATGGGGGTGTCGTTAATCACCTTTGCCGTCTGCTGCATTAACCCGAACGCCATTTCGATGATTTACGCCATCAGCGGCCCGCTTATCGCCATGATCCTGTTTATCATGCCGACGCTGTCGACGTATCTGATCCCCTCCCTGAAACAGTACCGTTCCATTGGCAACCTGCTGACGCTGATCGTCGGGGTGCTGTGCGTGTCGGTGATGTTTGTCGGCTAATCTCCTTTGATGCCCGGCGCTCTGCCGGGCATGTCATTCAGTCTCGTCCCGTGACGTCCAGCGGAAAAGGTCTGTCCTGCACCACCGTTTTCATCACCAGCGTAGAGCGAAGATGCTGCACGCCAGGCATGGCGGAAAGCTTCTCGTCATAGAGCTTCTGGAAAGCGGAGAGGTCGCGGGTCACGACGTGCATCAGATAATCGGGATCGCCAAACAGACGCTGCGCCAGCACGATCTGCGGAATTTCCTCCACCGCCGCTTCAAACGCGCTAACCGCCTTTCGGTCCCCCTCTTTCAGCGTCGCAAAGACGATCGCCAGGAAGTTAAACCCCATTTTAGCCGGATCCAGGCTGGCACGATATCCCGTTATGGCCCCGCTTTGCTCCAGCGCCCGCACGCGACGATGGCAGGGTGAGAGGCTCAGATTAACCCGCTCAGCCAGCTCGGTAAGCGACAGGCGTCCATCAGACTGGAGCGCCGCAAGAATTTTTCGATCGATGCTGTCCATTTGGAAGATTTTCTCAATTTCACCGTGTTATCAGCATAACATTGAAAGCCTATTTCGCAGGGTTAACGATATTCTTTTTCGCAACGTTTAACGCACTGCGGGAGTTTTCAGAACGATGGAAATGAGTATTGTGGCCGGCTTTTGGGTGGTTTCGTTTCTGCTCATCATGACGCCAGGCGCCGACTGGGCCTACGCCATTAGCGCCGGGATTAACGGGCGACGCGTGGTACCGGCGGTGATGGGGCTGATGTCCGGGCATCTGTTAGCCACGCTGATTGTGGTGGCTGGCGTGGGGGTCGTGATTGCTCAACATCCGCTGGCGTTGACCGGGCTGACCGTGGCTGGCGCTCTGTATCTCATGTGGCTTGGCATAATGTTGCTGCGTCACCCTGCCGCACCGGAAAAGGCCACCCACCACGCGGGAAGCTGGAAACAGTGGGCGGTGAAAGGACTCTGCATTAGCGGCCTAAACCCAAAAGTGTTTTTACTGTTCCTGGCGCTGCTTCCTCAGTTTACGGACCCGACCGGAAGCTGGTCGATAGCGATGCAGATGTCCGCGCTTGGGATGATGCACCTTATCACCTGTACGCTGGTCTATCTGCTGGTGGGGTATGGTTCGAAAGCGGTACTGGCGACCCGACCACAGGCGGCGCGTCTGGTAAGCATGGCATCAGGAGGGATCATGGTGCTGATCGCGATGGTATTGCTTTTTGAGCAGGTGAGATAAAAAAACACCGGCCATCGCCGGTGTTATTTACGCCCGAATATCGTCATATTCCCGCGTTTTATCAAACTCATGTTTCGCGAACGGGCACAGCGGAATAATTTTGCGGTTCTCACCGCGCATCTTCTCCACCACTTTCGCCACCAGCTGTTTACCGACCCCCTGCCCTTTCAGGCTCTCATCCACATCGGTATGCTCAATGATGCTCAGGTGCTCGCCGGTCGGCACGAAGACAATCTCCGCGACCTGGTTACCGTTCGCATCATTCACGTAAAACTTGTTATGGCCTTCCAGAATTTCCATGGTTCCTCGCTTATTTTTGGCGATACTTCAGCGCACCGCTCGGGCAGGTATCAATCACGCGGACAACCGTTTCAACGTCCACTTCATCGGGAATAATCCACGGCTTACGTTTCAGATTAAACAGCTTTGCGCTGCCACGCACGCAGTTACCGGAGTGTTTGCAGATCCCGGTGTTGAAGTAAACGTCAATTTTCTCGCCGGTATAGGCCCGGTAACCCGCATCCAGTAGCTCTTTATCCATGACATTGCCTCTGTAATTATTATCGTGCTGAATGAAGAATAGCCTGACGGGATCCTGATGGCTATAACGCCGAAAACGAAAAGCCAGGTCACAACTCTTTTCTTGCCAGATTGCGTCCGCTATTTGCCCATGTCAGGCTCGGCAAATGTCACTTTTACATAACATCCGCAGGTTGAATGAAACGCAGACTCTCTTTTCAGGTAAAGCTGTTTTTAGCGCTGGTGTGCTTCTCTTGCCTGCTGTTAGTTCTGCTGGGAACGATCCTGTTTCATTTTATTGACCGGCAGCTCCATCACGATCTCGGTCAGCGTGCCCGGGTTCAGGCCAGCCAGATCGCGCTGATGCCGGGTCTGGCGGCAATGGTTGCGGCCAGAGATATCCCCGGTATCGCCCGGTTAATTCAGCCGCTGCGCGCCGAAAGCGATGCCAGCTACATTGTGATTGGCGATACCGAGGAACAGCACCTCTATCATTCGGAATCCCCGGAGCGTATTAATTTACCGATGATCGGCGGGGACAATGCGGAGGTGTTAAAGGGTAAAACCATTATTTCCGTGCGTCAGGGTGGGATTGGCGTGTCGCTACGCAGCAAAGCCCCCATCTTCAACGCGCAGCACCAGGTGATCGGTATTGTCTCGGTCGGCTATCTGACCTCCTATATAGCCAATATTAATGCCCGCATTCTCTGGCAGTCCGGGCTGTACGGCGCGGGTCTTCTTCTGCTGCTGTTTATGTTCTCCTGGCTGTTTACTCGCAATCTCAAAAAACAGATGTTCCGACTGGAGCCGAAAGATATCGCTCAGCTGGTTTTGCAGCAGCGCGCGCTATTAGAAGCCATGTATGAGGGGGTATTTGCCGTCAATGAAGAGAAGCAGCTGATTTTAATTAACCGCGCCGCACGAGAAATGCTGGATATTCGGCAAAGTGAGAAAGAACTTATCGGCAAACCGCTGGAAGACGTTCTGCAGACGTCGCCGGGCTTTTTATCCCAGCGCTACGCCTCGGTGAGCAGTGGTAGCCACGACCAGATTGCCGTGCTGAACCAGCGGGAGGTGATCGTCAACCGCGTCGCGATTGAGGTCGAACCGGGCGTTGAAAGCGGCTGGGTGTACAGCTTTCGCGACAAAAATGACATTAACACGCTCAGCAGCCAGCTCAGTCAGATCAAGCGCTATGCGGATAACCTGCGCATTATGCGCCACGAGCAGCTGAACTGGACCGCCACACTGGTGGGATTACTGCAGATGAAACACTATGACGAGGCGATCCGTTACATCCAGGTACAGTCCGAAGGCGCGCAGCGCGTGCTGGATTTTGTCTCCGCCCGCTTTTCCTCTCCCGCGCTGTGTGGTCTGCTGTTAGGAAAATACGTCAGCGCGCGCGAGAAAGGGATCGAGCTGTTGTTTGACCCCGCCTGCCAGCTCACCCGCATGCCTGCCACGCTCAACGAAACGGAGCTGATGTCGGTTATTGGTAATCTGCTGGATAACGCGGTGGACGCGACCCTTAAGGCACCGGTACCCGCGCCGGTGGAGCTCTACATTTCTGACCGTAACCAGGAGCTGCTGATCGAGGTGGCTGACCGGGGCTGCGGGGTGGAGGATGCGATGAAGCCGCATATATTCCGCCAGGGATTCAGCAGCAAACCGGACAGCGAAAACGACATTGTGGGTACCGAGCACGGTATTGGCCTGTTTCTGGTGGCAGGATATATCGACAAGGCCGGCGGCAGTATTGAGATTGCCGACAACACGCCACAAGGGACTATTTTTTCTGTGTTTATTCCGAATGGGCAAAAGCATGACCCGAGCACTTGATGTTGTGATCGTTGAAGATGAGCCGCACCTGGCGGAGCTACATCGCGAGTATATCGAGCAGAATTTTCATTTGCGCGTGGTGGGCATCGCCGCGTCGATTGAGCAGGCATGCCGCCTGATTCGTCAGCATCAGCCGCGGCTTATCCTGCTGGACAACTATCTTCCGGACGGTAAAGGCGTGGAGCTCATCGATAACCCGCTGCTGAAAAGCTACGAATGCTCGGTGATCTTCATCACCGCCGCCAGCGATATGCAAACCTGCAGCCACGCCATGCGCAGCGGCGCGTTTGACTACCTCATCAAGCCCGTCTTTTTCCAGCGCCTGCACGCCTCGCTGGAGCGGTTTATGCGCTTCATCCACACCGTGCAGCAGGTGAAGGTGGTCGACCAGCATGCGCTGGATCGCCTGTTTAATCTGCCTGCCGCGGAGTCCTCAGCTACGCCGTCCACGAAGGGTATTGAGCCCCAGACGCTGGAACGCATTAAACGCCTGTTCGCCGAACATCCCGACAATGCGATGTCGGTTGAGGAGGTGGTGGAAAACGTGGGGATCAGCAAAACCACGGGGCGCCGCTATCTTGAATACTGCGTGGAGAGCGGGTTTATCAGCGTCGAAATGCTGTATGGCAATATTGGTCATCCACGCCGGTTATACCGCAAAGCCCCTGATAAACCGTAATCCAGAACCGTTCGTAAGCTAACGTTCGCGGATTTTATGGTGTTAATTGCTGAAACGACGGCGACAATCACACTTCGGAATCATTCCCCGCTCCCCCCTATTGTGGGTGGAGCCCGATACGCTATGTTGACAATTAGTTCCTCAAATGTAACTAAAAGGTTAACTATAATGTCGAACACGTTCCGAATTTCTCTGCTTACCGCTACTGTACTGTTCTCTGCTTCTGCACTCTCTACCCTGCCGCAGGGGTATCCTGCTGAGTATCAAAAAGTTGTTGATGCCGCCACGAAAGAAGGCAAGGTTGTCATCTATTCCACCACCGACATCAAAGCCGCCGGACCGCTGATCCAGGGCTTCGAAAAAACCTACCCGGGCATTAAAGTCGAATACAACGACATGAACAGCACCGAGCTGTACAACCGTTTCATCAGCGAACAGGCTTCCGGCGGCGTGAGCGGTGACGTGGTCTGGAGCTCCTCGATGGACACCGGCCTGAAGCTCGCCACCGACTACGCCATGGAGTACAAATCTCCGGAGCAAAGCCAGCTGCCGAAATGGGCGGTCTGGAAAGATAAGGCCTACGGCACCACCTATGAGCCGGTGGTCTTTATCTACAACAAGCGTCTGATCCCGGCCGGTGACGTGCCGGATTCTCACGCCGCGCTGGCGAAGCTGATTGCCAGCCAGACGGACAAATTCAAGAACAAAGTCACCACCTACGATATCGAAAAATCGGGTCTGGGCTTTATGCTCTCGGTGCAGGATCACAACGCCGATCCGAACTACTTTAAGACCCTGGCCGACGTCGCCAAAGGTGGCCTGTCGGTGCAGTCGTCTACCGGCACCATGATGGAGCGCGTCTCCTCCGGTGAAAACCTGATCGGCTTCAACATCCTCGGTTCTTATGCGGAAGCGCGTGCGAAGAACGATCCGTCGCTCGGCATCTCCTATCCGAAGGATTACACCCTGGTGCTGTCGCGCGTGTCGTTCATCAGCCAGCAGGCGCAAAACGGCAATGCCGCAAAACTGTGGCTGGACTACGTGCTGTCTGAACAAGGGCAAAACATTCTGGCCAATCAGGCGGACATCCCCTCCATTCGTAACGATATCGAAGGCAAGAACGATATCGACGGCCTGACCAAAATCCTCGGCAACGCGCTGAAGCCGATCCCGGTTGATGAAACCCTGCTGGAATACCTGCAGCCGAAAAAACGCCTCGAGTACATCAAAGAGTGGCGTACCGCCGCCGGTAAATAAGCATCTGAGCGCGGCGCTGGTCGCCGCGCTTCCTTATCGACTGAGTTCGTTTTTCTGGGCTGCAATACCAGGGATACCCCATGAATACATTACGCAGAAAGTGGCAAAGCCTGCCGCGAGGCATCGTCGTGCTGATAACCGCCCTGGTTATCTACACGCCGCTGTCGTTTATTGTGATACAGAGCTTCCTGTCCGCGCCGTTCTTTTCGCCGTCAAAAGAGTGGAGCTTTGAATCATTTGATTTTATTTTCACCGACCCTGATTTTTATAAGGCCCTGAAAAGCGGCTTTATTCTGGCTTTCGGGCTGGTCTTTATTTCTATCCCGCTGGGCGGCGTACTGGCGTTTCTGATGGTGCGTACCGACCTGCCCGGCCGCCGGTTGATTGAGCCGCTGATCCTGGTCCCGATTTTCGTTTCACCGATGGTGCTGGGCTTCGGCTACGTTGTGGCCGCCGGTCCGGTGGGCTTTCTCTCCCAGTGGGCAGAGGCGCTGATTGGCTTTGTGCCGTGGAACATCTACGACATGTCGAGCATTGTGGTCATCGCTGGACTGACGCACGTCCCGCACGCCTATCTGTATATCTCGTCAGCGCTGCGCAGCGTGGGGTCCGATGTGGAAGAAGCCGCGCGCACCGCGGGCGCCTCGCCCTGGCAGGTGATGACCTCCGTCAGCCTGCCGATGGTGCGCCCGTCTATTCTGTACGCCACCGTGCTGCTGTTCTTCCTGGGGCTGGAGGTGTTCGGCCTGATGCTGGTCCTCGGCGACCCGGAAGGCAACATGGTGCTGGCGACCTATCTCTATAAGCTGACGAACAAGATGGGCACCCCATCCTATAACCTGATGGCGGCGGTTGCCGTGGTGCTGATCTGCATCACCATCCCGCTGGTGATGCTCCAGCGTCGCCTGATGCGCACCGCCAACCGCTTCGTTACCATGAAGGGCAAGGCCTCGCAGGCCCGCGCGCTACCGCTGGGTAAATGGCGCTGGGTAGCTGGCGCGGTGATTGCCTTCTGGCTCACCGTCACCATTGGCGTTCCGCTGCTCGGAGTGGTGCTGCGCGCGTTTATCTCCAACTGGGGCGTGGGCGTTTCGCTGTGGGACGAGCTTTCTCTGAACACCTTCCGCACCATCTGGGCGCAGCCCAACCTGCTGCGCGCCATCGTCAACTCCATGGCGATTGGTGTGATTGGCGGCGCGCTGGCCGTGGTGTGCTACCTGTTTGTCGGGATCGCCATGCACCGTAAGCCGGATAACACCACGCGTTTCCTGGACTATAGCGTGCTGGTGCCGCGCGCCGTGCCTGGCCTGCTGGCGGGTCTGGCCTTCCTGTGGGTGTTCCTGTTCCTGCCGATGTGGCTGGATAACTCGCTGAAATCCGGCTGGCTTTCCGGATTCGCCTGGACCGACTGGATGCGTGAAAACGTCATCGTCTGGCTGCGTTCGCTGCGAAGCACTATTTTCAGCGTCTGGCTGGCCTATACCGTGGTGTGGATGGCTTACGGGCTGAGGCTTATCTCTTCCACGCTGCTGCAGGTGGGGCCTGAGCTTGAAGAAGCGGCGCGCAGCACCGGGGCGACGCGCGGGCAGATCACCCGCCACGTCACCATCCCGCTCTCCCGCTACGGTCTTATCGGTTCGTGGCTGCTGATGTTCCTGATCTTTGAGCGCGAATACTCAACGGGTGTGTACCTGCTTTCACCCGGCACGGAGACCATCGGCTCGATGCTGGTTTCCCTCTGGGCCGCGGGTGCCATCGATATCGTGGCGGCGCTCTCTTTCATTAACATCCTGCTTGTCGTGGTAGGTCTGGGCATTGCCCTTCGTTTCGGAGTGAAAATACATGATTGAATTAGCGGTTGACGATCTGCACTTAACCTACGGCGACAATCCTGTTTTAAAAGGTGTCTCCATGAACCTGAAGCGCGGCGAAGTGGTCTCCCTGTTAGGCCCCTCCGGCAGCGGCAAAACCACCCTGCTCCGCGCCGTCGCGGGTCTGGAAAAACCGACCCAGGGGTCGATTATCATTGGCAATAATAAAGTTTACGACGGCACGCCGCGCAGTGAGGTCCCGGCGGAAGAGCGTAACCTGGGGCTGGTATTCCAGTCCTATGCCCTGTGGCCACACAAAACCGTGTTTGAGAACGTGGCCTATCCGCTCAAGCTGCGCAAAGTTCCGGCCAAAGAGATCCAGCAGCGCGTGCAGGACGTGCTGGACCAGCTTGGTCTGGGCCATCTTGGCAAACGTCACCCGCATCAGCTCTCCGGTGGGCAGCAGCAGCGCGTGGCGATTGGCCGCGCGCTGGTCTACAACCCGCCGGTGATTTTGCTGGACGAGCCGCTTTCCAACCTCGACGCCAAGCTGCGCGAAGAGGCCCGCGTGTTCCTGCGCGAGCTGATTATCAAGCTCGGGCTATCGGCGCTGATGGTGACCCACGACCAGAACGAAGCGATGTCCATTTCCGACCGTATCCTGCTGCTGAACAACGGCAAAATTGAGCAACAGGGTACGCCGCAGGAGATGTACGGCTCGCCAAAAACGCTGTTTACCGCCGAGTTTATGGGCAGCAACAACCGCCTGCACGGCAAGGTCACCGAAGTGCGCGACGGCAGAGCGCGTATCGAAGGCAAAGGCTGGGTGCTGTGGGGCCAGGCCGGTGAAGGGGTACAGAGCGGTAATGACGCCACGGCGGTGATCCGCGTCGAGCGCGTGGCGGTGGTCGAGGGGCCAGGGGAAAATCAGCTTGAGCTACCGCTGCTCACCAGCATGTACCTCGGCGACCGCTGGGAGTACCTGTTCCGCACGGTGGGGGATGATTTTGTCATTCGCGCGTATGGGCATGAGGTTCGGGATCCGCAGCACTGCCATCTTTCGCTGCCTGAGAAGCATGTGTGGGTGTTCCCGAAAGGGTGATGAGTCAATAACTAATCTGCCATGGCCCGGTAGCGATTCGCTTACCGGGTCTACAAAATAAAGAAATGCGCAGATGCCAGGTTAGATGGCGCTAGCCATTATTGTTAAGGCATTCTGACTAAAATAGCCAACTGACACTTCTTACCGTCCGTACGTATAACGGGTTAAGACTCCATATCAAAATGTTATTACAGAGCATATAAAGAAAATTTATGCGTCATATCCAGCATTTTTGAAAACTAATTGAACATGCTCCGTCAGTCCAACAAGATCTTCATAGGCGATTGGGCCAAAATCAGGATAATGGTTTTCAATATACTCGTAAACAACTTCCATACCTTCACTGACTCTGAGTTTATTAATAAACTATCTGTTCCCGGACTGTTTTCCCAGATCGCTTTTATAATGTTTTCGCTCTCCGGTAAATCACCGCACACAATATCCTGTAATCCAGACTAAACCTGCTCCGGCGAAAGATTGCTGTCCTCTGCATACTGTGCATAGGACTGTACCAACTAGCAGTTATACATCATCCCTTTTGGCAAATCGAACCCATCACTCAGAGAGTTATTCTCCACAACAACTCGATCCGACGCTCATTGCTCTGATAATGTCTTATCCCTTTTCTTTTAGTGGCTTATTGACCCTATTGTATTTTATGCCCAAGCCTTTTTCGCTGTTAAGCATTTTTGAGCCACAGACGCTACCGCCGCTCAGTGACGCTCAGGTCTGCCACGCATTTATCATATAAATAGTACGCAGAAGAGCTCCCAACGAACATAACACGGTGTAACCTACTGATATCATTTAATATTCTGCCAGAATAAATTCATATATTATCGAATAATATCGCTATACCTCAAATTCATGTATCAACGATTTGATTCATGCCATTTTTTTAGAGTTTTATAAAAATTAATAACGCTATCTAAATCAGTGTTCCACTCTGAAATTTTAACTCCATCTTCATTATGTGTTTTGCGCGAATCAGTAAATTTATTTATCATTTCAGGATTGAATCCCGGACACTCATCCAAAAATAAAATTTTATTTTGAACAAAAACATCATTACCCGAGAAATATAAAACCCAAGTAAATATAAAGTTCGCATTATCAGGCTCATACATTGAAACAACCAAAGCAGCATGCTTTTTATTTATCAATCCCTCTTTAAGAGAGTTTAGCCAGCTAACTTTGTAATTATCTATATTCCAGTAAGATAGTGGAATACTTATTACCTCTGAAAAATCACCAATAATTACCGATGATGGCAAGAAACATTCACCTTCATTATTCACTGGTTTATCCTCAGGGAAAATGCCAAACATATGTTAGTCCTTAATCCTGTTCAAGTTACTGTCATAAGTTCCAATTCTGTTGCCTTTACGATCAAACATTTTCCAACCATTTGTAACATTATGACTATCAATATCGGGAGTAATGTATTTTTTACCATCAGAATAAACTGGCTGCCCATGAGAATTAAATGGTGCTTTCTGTGGTGGGATTCTGGTATCGAATCCTAATTTTTTAGCTGCTTCTTCAGCCTCTTTACCCTTAAGGGCCAGATAAGCTAAATCATCCTTATTCGGCCCTTCTGGAATCGGTGTAACCGTAGTATTGCCGCCAGTATCCGGATTTCCATCATTGTTACCTGTATTGGTTGCCCCCTGACCCGAGGACTGATTATTCCCTGTATTTGAAGGCACATTTCCAGTTACAGTCTGGTCTCCACCAGTGTTTGATGGTCCCGGGTTGATGACCTGCGTACCACCAGTACTGGTGATCGTCTTACCTGTCAGGGACTCATAGGCCGCTTTCTGAGCATCATTTAACTGACTGAGCTGGGAAGGATCATTGAGCGAGGCCACATAGATCAGATGCAACTGCTCATCTTGTGACAATGTATCCATTGCTGATGTGGATGCACCAATGCCCAGTAAAGCACCCAGACCACTGGCAACCAGGCGATCACGGCAAGCAGAAATTTTCAGACATCCCTGTGCAGCCAGTTTACCGCCCTGTATAACGACACCCAGCGAGTTATTCTCAACCTCCACCTTCGCCGTTTCCAACGCCGTCGCCGCCATGGAGACGCTGCCATCCGTCACCGCAGCGCCCGCCAGACCACCCGCGATACTCACGAGGCTACTGACCAGCCGTTTCTCCTCTGCCGTCAGGTCACTGGATTTTTTATCTCCATACAGCGCGCTGACCAGATGGTCGGTCATCGCCGAGGCCGTAATGGCCCCTATAGCTCCGGCCTTCAGGCCATCCGCACTGCTCCCGCCACTCAGCTGCGTCAGCGCCGCCGCCACAATACCGTGCAGCGCGGCACGGGCTGTCGGGTCTTTCTGCTCCTTGACCAGGGTCGCCAGCAGAGGGGCCGCCCCTGCTGCCGCGCCTGCCTTCAGGTTACCGCCAAGCGCACCTGCCAGTAATCCCGCCGCGGCACTGCCCTTAGTCCAGAAGGCACTCCCCGGACCGTACTCGGTATTCTGATATCCGGGCTGCGTCTTCAGGAACGCTTCCTGCTCCTGCGGCGTATCGCCCTGCAGTTTTCCTTCAGATGCCAGTTTCGCGCCCAGCGCCGCATTGGATTCCCGCGCTTTCTGCTCCGCATACTTGCCGTAAGCATCCAGCGCAGAGGTGGCCAGCGCCGCGCCTTCGCTCTGAACAGCCAGGTTATCCCTGACCTTTTGCACATCACCGTTCACGTCCACGCCGTGGTGGGCGCCAGCCGTATCACGGCTCAGGTCAGCAATATCCTGTTTTTGTCCCGCCGGGTTGCGAATGACAATGCTACCGCCACTCACCGCTGATGAGGTCGTCCCGGTATGGCTCTCTTCTGACTGGCCTGTACCGATGGCCGGTGCCAGGTTGCGGTTTTCACCGTTTCCGCTGCCGCCCGCGCTGCCGGAAAGCGCCACCGTGTAGCCGTTGCCGCTGGTCTGGCTCTCGTTGTGGAGATTACTGAAACCCAGCGTACCGGTGTCGAGACTATTTTTATCTGCAGACGCCGTGGATGCAATCACCGCGCCGTCAAGCTGGGTATGATTTCCGGTGGTGACAGCAAAACCGCCCTGGCCTGCGAATATCCCACTCTGTTCAGCAACGCTCTTACCATTCTGGGTGATATTCTCACCCGATGCACTGACGCTACCGGAAGAGGCACCATAACACAGTGGCGGTATGCACAGACTGAGGGACGCGCCTGACGAAGACTGCTTGCTGTCATAACTGGCTGTATCCTGCACGCTGCTGATGGTGAGATCGCGTCCGGTATTCACCACCACACGGTTACCTTCCAGCTCCGCACCTTTCAGGATGGTGTCGCGTCCGCTGTTCACCGTAAGCTGTTCATCAGCATGGACAACGCTGTTCGTATTGCGCTGTGACTGGCTGTTTTCCTTACCCTTATGCTGTGACGCTCCCAGCTCCACCGAGATGCCGTTTTGCGCACCAATCAGGCTCACACCGACACCGACGCTGAACTGGCTGCCGCTGTTTTTACTCTCAGAGCGGGTTGTGTTCTGGGAGGCAGACAGCAGAATATCCCGTCCCGCATCCAGCGCCACGTGTTTACCCGCGATCTGTACCCCCGTGCCGGCAATGTCATTTCCGGCATGGACAGAGACATTCTCACCGGCAGTAATGGTGGTGCCCTGCGTGTCCGTAATGTTGTAACGACTGTCCTGAGAGGACGTCCCCGCCGTTAAAGACACTTTAGCCTTGATGAGCGACGAGTCCGACATAGCGCCCTGCGCCGCGGTTGCCGCCGACTGACCTGTTCTGATGGCGGTCAGCCTCGGGTCATCGCCGTTTTCTGCGCTGCGGGCAGCCGTCTCAGCGGCTTTTGCAGCCTCAACAGCCCAGCCGCCAGCAGATGCAGTCACACCATACTGGGCGCTGCTGCTGTGGTTTTCACCGTCACGGGTATCCCGGCTCACCCCCATGAGGACATTTTCGCCACTGAGTGACACCGATTTACCGGCACGGATATCCGTACCTGACAGGGAGAGATCGTTGCCGGCCTGCGCGACAAGGTTACCGTTTTTACTGCTTAGCTGGCTGCGCAATCCGTTTTCGAGGCTGCTATCTTCCCGACTGCTGTTTTTTTCATGACGGTAGCCTGCCGTGGCGCTGTAACCATCGCCGCCCAGCGTTCCCAGCAATTTGCTGCTGCCGCTGCTCTCACTGAGTGATGTGTCGCGTCCGGCAGAAACGGAGATATCCCCATTTGTGGCTGACAGCAGAAGATCGTCCGTGGCGGTCATCCGGCTGCCGCTGATATTCACGCTGCCGTCACGACTGTTAACGTAAATATCTGAGCCCTGAATGACCGACGCGTTTTGTGTAGTCCGGTTGCCACTACTGTTGCTCTCTGCCTTGCTCATCCCGCCCGGCAGGAGCTGATTGCCGTGGGAACCCCCACCCGCGATGGCGCGAACAGCACTTCCGGCGCTCAAGGCGCTCGAAAGATTCCAGCCGCTATTTTTCGTGCTGCTGCCGTATTTCTCGCTGTCTGTGGACGTAGTGATATCAACGTCGCGTTTCGCATCGAGGATCACCGTTTCACCGGCCTTAGCCTGGCTCCCGGCAATCAGGATATTGCCGCTGTTGCTGCCTCCCTGTTTACCGGTGGCAGTCATCTGGATATTGCCTGCGGCGGCAAGATGGCTGCCGCTGTTAAACTCGCCCTCGTAGTGCGACTCAGAGGAAGCCCGGGTGCGTCCTGCGGCAATGGCCATCATCTGCCCTGGTCCGTCAAGCGCGAGCGCACCGCCTTCCGCCCCCAGCCCCTTCACTTTATCGACGGTGCTGTTGCCACTGTTGCCCTTACCACGAACGATATCGCGCACGTTACGCACAGTGTCTTCAAATGGCGCTTTCACACTGACGGTGACGCCAGACGATTTGGACTCCTGCTTCATGGACTCAGTGGTCGTATCCCGTCCAGGAAGGATGGCGATGCTGTCGCCAGTGATATCGATATGGCCGGTTTTACGGGAGGAATCATCCTTCGCTCTTCCGGCAACCACGTCTGCCGCGCTCAACTGGACGTCATTTCCGGCGCTGATAATGACATTACCACCAGTAGTGCCCACCGTGCTGCGGGCATCGCTCTGCGTCGTGTTTGCCCCCTGTCGTGTGGTTTTTGAAGACTGCGACCCGATGGTGATACCCAATCCCGACCCGCTGGAGAAAACGCCAGATTTCTTCGTTTTCTTCATGTCGTAGAACGTGTCGGTGTTGGTTGCTGCCTCCACGGTCAGATCATTTCCAGCCTTCAGTGCCACATCGCGCTCAGCGGCAACCGATGAGCCCTGCACCGTCAGGTTGTTACCAGCCCGGAGAGCAACGTTGTCGCCGGAAAGCTGCGTACCTTTCTCACGCGTATGCGTTTCTTCGTGGATGGTGTGAGTGGTTTTCTTGCTGAGGAACCCACCGGACGTCTTTTTCTCCTCCCGGTATGCATAGTCACTTTCCGTCGCAGTGGAAAGGGTGATATCCCGCCCGGCGGCCACGGCTGTATCGCCTGCGGCATAAACATCTGCTGCCTGCGCCGTCACATCCCGTCCGGCAACAACAGTCACAGTCCCACCCGCAGTGATGTCGGTTCCCGACTGTCGAACCGATTCGTTGATGACGGTTTTCTTGCCTGACTTATAGCTGTCGCCCTGCGTGGTCTCTTCCGCCGCCAGATTCACGTCGCGACCCGCCTGCAGCCCGACGCTTTTCTCCGCCGCCAGCGCGGCGGCCTGAGCGTTGATATCCTGCCCGGCCTTCAGCACCAGGTTATCGCCTGCGGAAATCGTGGTGCGGTCGAGCCCGGTGCTGTGGGACTCGCTTTTCCCTTTACGGCTGCTTTCGCTGGTTTGCTCCGCGTTCAGATTGAGATCGTTGCCCGCGCTCAGCCCCGCGCTGCCGCCCGCCTTCAGGTCGCTGGCGGTCACGTCAAGGTTGTGCCCGGCATTTACCAGCAGGTTGCCGCCCGCGGTGACGTTACTGCCCTGATACGTGACGGACGAACGGCTGGTTTTCGCCCGGCTGGAGCTGAATGCGTCGTTGATCTGATTCGCGTTGACG
>NZ_JBFTVM010000005.1:0-178619 GCF_041365315.1 Enterobacter cloacae complex sp. 2015409
AGCAACAACCAGGATCGCGCCGTCCATCTGCGCAGCACCGGTGATCATGTTTTTAACATAGTCGGCGTGGCCTGGGCAGTCTACGTGTGCGTAGTGGCGAGTCGGGGTGTCATATTCAACGTGAGAGGTGTTGATGGTGATACCACGTGCTTTTTCTTCTGGTGCGTTATCGATCTGGTCGAATGCACGAGCAGAACCACCGTAGGTTTTAGCCAGAACGGTAGTGATTGCAGCAGTCAGGGTAGTTTTACCATGGTCAACGTGGCCGATAGTACCAACGTTGACGTGCGGTTTTGTACGTTCAAATTTTTCTTTAGACACGGCTATATTCCTTACTATAGTGCTCTCCCCTGTGGAGAGAGCACGGGACTTAGGTTTTAATCCTGTGGATTACTTACCACGGGCTTCAATAACGGCCTGAGCAACGTTGTTAGGCGCATCATCATACTTCAGGAATTCCATGGTGTATGATGCACGACCTTTGGTCAGAGAACGCAGCTGAGTTGCATATCCGAACATTTCAGACAGCGGAACTTCAGCGTGGATCTTAACGCCAGTTACTTCGGATTCCTGACCACGCAGCATACCGCGACGACGGCTCAAGTCACCGATAACGTCACCGGTGTTCTCTTCAGGAGTTTCTACTTCAACCTTCATGATTGGCTCAAGCAGAACTGGTTTTGCTTTCTTAAAGCCTTCTTTAAAGGCAATAGACGCAGCCAGTTTAAACGCCAGTTCAGAGGAGTCAACGTCGTGGTAAGAACCGAAGTGCAGACGAACACCCATGTCAACAACCGGATAGCCAGCCAGAGGGCCCGCTTTCAGCTGTTCCTGGATGCCTTTATCAACGGCTGGGATGTATTCGCCAGGAATTACACCACCTTTGATGTCGTTGATGAACTCGTAACCTTTCGGGTTAGAGCCCGGCTCCAGTGGGTACATGTCGATCACAACGTGACCGTACTGACCGCGACCACCAGACTGCTTAGCGTGTTTACCTTCAATGTCGGTAACTTTCGCGCGAATCGCTTCGCGGTAAGCAACCTGAGGTTTACCCACGTTCGCTTCAACGTTGAATTCACGCTTCATACGGTCAACGATGATGTCCAGGTGCAGTTCACCCATACCAGCGATGATGGTCTGGTTAGATTCTTCATCAGTCCATACGCGGAATGATGGGTCTTCTTTCGCCAGACGGCCCAGAGCCAGACCCATTTTTTCCTGGTCAGCTTTGGTTTTTGGTTCAACTGCGATGGAGATTACCGGCTCTGGGAATTCCATACGCTCCAGAATGATCGGGTGATCCGGGTCACACAGGGTGTCACCAGTGGTCACGTCTTTCAGACCGATAGCTGCAGCGATGTCGCCCGCACGAACTTCTTTGATCTCTTCACGTTTGTTAGCGTGCATCTGTACGATACGGCCAAAACGCTCACGCGCCGCTTTCACGGAGTTCAGGATGGTGTCACCGGAGTTAACCACACCAGAGTAAACGCGGAAGAAGGTCAGGTTACCCACGAATGGGTCGGTAGCAATTTTGAACGCCAGTGCAGAGAATGGCTCTTCGTCGCTTGCGTGACGCTCAGCCGGGGTATCTTTACCGTCGTCCAGGATGCCGTTGATCGCAGGAACGTCAACTGGGGATGGCAGGTAGTCAACTACCGCATCCAGCATCGCCTGAACACCTTTGTTCTTGAACGCAGAACCACAGGTTACCAGGATGATTTCGTTGTTCAGAACGCGCTGACGCAGAGCTTTTTTGATCTCTTCTTCAGTCAGTTCTTCACCACCCAGGTATTTCTCCATCAGCTCTTCAGAAGCTTCAGCAGCGGATTCGATCAGGTTCTGGTGCCATTCGTCAGCCAGGTCCTGCATTGCAGCTGGGATATCTTCGTATTCGAAGGTAACGCCCTGGTCTGCATCGTTCCAGTTGATGGCTTTCATTTTCACCAGGTCGATAACGCCGGTGAAGCCTTCTTCAGCACCAATTGCCAGCTGCAGCGGAACAGGGTTCGCGCCCAGACGGGTTTTGATCTGACCAACAACTTTCAGGAAGTTAGCACCCATACGGTCCATTTTGTTAACGAACGCGATGCGTGGAACTTTATATTTGTTCGCCTGACGCCATACGGTTTCAGACTGTGGCTGAACACCACCAACTGCGCAATAAACCATTACCGCGCCGTCAAGAACACGCATGGAACGTTCTACTTCGATGGTGAAGTCAACGTGCCCTGGGGTGTCGATGATGTTTACGCGATGCGGTTCGTACTGCTTAGCCATACCTGACCAGAATGCAGTAGTCGCTGCGGAGGTGATAGTAATACCACGCTCCTGCTCCTGTTCCATCCAGTCCATGGTGGCTGCGCCGTCATGAACTTCACCGATTTTGTGGTTTACACCGGTGTAGAACAGAATACGTTCGGTAGTAGTGGTTTTACCGGCGTCGATGTGCGCACTGATACCGATGTTACGGTAGCGTGCGATGGGTGTTGTACGAGCCATTTGATTCCTCGTTTATATCTTTAGGCGTTCAGTTAAGTTACCCAGAGCGGGCGGCTTCTCTGAAGCGCCCGCCTGGTGACTAAGACTCCGAAGGGATTACCAACGGTAGTGTGCGAACGCCTTGTTGGCTTCTGCCATACGGTGAACGTCTTCACGTTTCTTAACTGCAGTACCTTTGTTGTCTGCAGCATCAGAAAGTTCGTTCGCCAGACGCAGAGCCATGGATTTATCACCGCGTTTACGAGCAGCTTCAACGATCCAACGCATTGCCAGGGCATTACGACGAACCGGACGAACTTCAACTGGAACCTGATAAGTAGAACCACCAACGCGGCGGGACTTAACTTCTACAGTTGGGCGAACGTTGTCGAGAGCGACTTCGAAAGCTTCCAGTTCATTTTTACCAGAACGCTGAGCCAGGGTCTCAAGCGCGCTGTATACGATTGCTTCTGCAGTAGATTTTTTACCATCTACCATCAGGATATTTACAAATTTTGCCAGCAGTTCTGATCCGAATTTCGGATCTGGAAGAATTTTACGCTGACCAATGACGCGACGACGTGGCATGGGAATACTCCGTTGTTAATTCAGGATTGTCCAAAACTCAAAGAGTTTAGTGTGACATTAAGATAAATCAGTTTGGCCTTACTTAACGGAGAACCATTAAGCCTTAGGACGCTTCACGCCGTACTTGGAGCGAGCCTGCTTACGGTCTTTAACACCTGAGCAGTCCAGCGCACCACGAACGGTGTGGTAACGAACACCCGGAAGGTCTTTAACACGACCGCCACGGATCAGGATCACGGAGTGCTCCTGCAGGTTGTGACCTTCACCACCGATGTAGGAAGTCACTTCGAAACCGTTAGTCAAACGCACACGGCATACTTTACGCAGTGCGGAGTTTGGTTTTTTAGGAGTGGTGGTATATACACGAGTACATACGCCACGTTTCTGCGGGCAGGCTTCCAGCGCAGGCACGTTGCTTTTCGCAACTTTGCGTGCACGTGGTTTGCGTACCAGCTGGTTAACTGTTGCCATTAAATAGCTCCTGGTTTTAGCTTTTGCTTCGTAAACACGTAATAAATCGACCTCATACAATATGAGGACGCGAAATTTTAGGGCTACGTCGAAAAGGTGTCAAGAAATATACAGCGATCTCAGATCACCAGTTCATTTGACTGGCGTGCGTCACAGTAAGATTGACGAAATCAGTATAGCCAACCACGTCAATTTTGGCTGAAATTTGACCAGAAAGACCCCGCGCATCCAGATCATCTTTCAGCGCAGAGACTGTTATGGGGGCGTTCGTGAGAATTTCAACGAAACGACTGCCTTCCAGTGCGGCAAGCACGCCATCCTGAATCAGCAGCAGATCGTCACCTTCGCGCAGCATACTCAGTAACGCGTCGATATCACATTGCCACGGTGAATGGCTCAGAGTATGGAGCATGGCGGCCTCAGAAAGTCAGAACGGTGTCGTAGTGGGAAAGGTGTTCGCGCAATGCAGCAGAAGACAGGACTGTCACATCCAGCACGAAAGGCGTCTTATCATCCAAACCGCGAGCGGCCAGCGAATCGGCGCAGACATACAGGGTTTCAATGTCGTACAGCGGCAACACTTTGAAGGTCGCGATGTAATCCCGCGCCAGAATGGCCTGTGGCTGCTGACCCGCCAGAAGCTGAAACACCCCGTCCCCCAAAAAGAAGACGCCGATATCTTCGGTCAGCGCGGACGTCGCAAGTAACGCATCCAGCCCTTCGCGGCCGGAAGCGCTGCCGTGCGGCGCAGACGTAAAAACAAATGCCACGCGCTTCATCAGAATTGCACCACTCTGTCGCAGGTTAATGCCGCCTGTGCCAGTGCACCCAGACCACTCAACGAAAAACCGGGCTGCAGATTAGAACCCGATAAACCAGAACGCGCGGCTTCGGTTGCATCTGTCACGCCGCGGCGCAGTGCCGCCGCCACGCAGATGTGCAGTTCTACGCCCTGCTTTTCGTTTAATGCCTGCCAGGCGCGCACCAGATCGAACTCATCGCTCGCCGGTGAGGTAAACTGATTCGCGTTATACACCCCTTCCCGATAGAAGAAGACGCTCGCCAGCTCATGTCCAGCCGCCAGTAGCGCATGCGCAAACTGCAGCGCGCTGCTGGCCTGCTGAGTACCGTACGCCGGGCCTGTCACCATTAACGCAAAACGCATTACTTGTCTTGTCCCAGGAAATCGCCGCTTTTGAACTGACGAATATAGAGGTAGACCGTGTGCTTGGAGATGTTCAGACGATCGGCCACCTGGTTGATGGCGTCTTTAATATCAAAAATCCCTTTTTCATAGAGATTGAGCACGATCTGACGATTCTTGGCGTTGTTCGAGACGTTGCGATCGGCATTCACCTCTTCAATCGTAAACTCAAGCGTCTGCGTCACCAGATCTTCAACGGAGGAGGCAAAGTTAACAGAAGAGCCAACGTCCGGCGTTTCTGGTGGAATAAAGGTGCTCATGATTTGCGAGAATGGCACATCAAGGTTCATGTTGATGCACAGCAGCCCAATAACACGATGCTCGCGGTTTCGAATCGCGATGGTTTCAGATTTCATCAGCACGCCACTTTTGGCGCGGGTGAAATAGCATTTGGAGACGCTGCTGTCCGCGCCGGTCATGTCATGCAGCATACGCAATGCAAGGTCGGTAATTGGCGAACCAATTTTACGGCCAGTATGCTCACCATTCGCAATGCGGATGGCGGAGCACTTCAGATCTTGCAGGGAGTGCAATACGATTTCGCAGTGGGAGCCAATGAGCATCGCTAACCCGTCCACTACCGCTTCATAGGATTTCAGAATATCGAAGTCGGTCTGATCGAAAGGACGTTGATCCAGTAAATCAAGTTCACTGGTTTCGTTGGTTAAAAGCGACCTGGACATGAAAAAAACACTCCTTTTCAGGAGCCTGTCGTTAGGTTTTCAGGGCAGGCTCATTATCTACACGGACAACTAAATTAATACAGCGTGCCTAACGCTTTCCAGTGTTAATTATACCTGCCCCACAATAAAAAACCGCCGCCTTAAAGGCGGCGGTTTTTTTTCAGCATTACTTCTTAGCGGCAGCGGCTTTATCGTCAGCCGGTGCGTCTGCCTTGGCATCCGCTTTCGGTGCCGGTTTGATATCCAGCAGCTCTACGTCAAAGACCAGGGTAGAGTTGGCAGGGATACCCGGAACGCCGGTTTTGCCATAGGCCAGATCCGGTGGAATAACCATCTTGATCTTGCCGCCTTTCTTGATGTTTTTCAGGCCTTCAGTCCAGCCCGGGATCACACCATCCAGACGGAAGGAGAGTGGCTCGCCACGGGTGTAAGAGTTATCAAACTCTTTACCGTCGATCAGCGTACCTTTGTAGTTCACGACAACGGTGTCGCTGTCTTTAGGCGCATCGCCGGTGCCTTCTTTCTCAACTTTGTACACCAGGCCAGTCGAAGAGGTTTTCACACCCTTCTCTTTAGCAAAGGCATCGCGGTAGGCTTTGCCTTTCGCTTCGTTGTCTTTAGCGTCCGCGTCCATCTTAGTCTGCGCGGCACCCTTCACGCGCGCTTCAAACGCCTGCAGAGTCTGTTCAATTTCCTGGTCAGACAGCTTGCTCTTATCTGCAAATGCGTCCTGAACGCCCGCGATCAGCTGAGCTTTATCCAGTTTGATGCCCAGCTTCTCTTGTTCTTTCAGAGAGTTTTCCATGTAACGGCCCAGAGATGCGCCCAGTGCGTAGGCGGATTTCTGGTCGTCATTTTTGAACGCCGCTTTGCTGTCTGCAGTGGCAGCAGGCTTCGCAGCAGTATCAGCAGCGAATGACAGCGGCGCGTTCAGCGCAACAGCCATCGTCGTCGCCAGCAGCGTTACTTTAAACAGTGATTTCATCCATATCTCCAGGGCCTGGGGACTCTCACCCCAGCGTTAAACGTAAATGAGTTACGTACTATAAAACGTTGCGGAAGAAATCTACAGACAGACACTTCCAATTCTCGCCACTTTTCAGACTATTTTTGTTTAAATAAGTTTCCTGCCAAGGGGATGCGGACTGTACTTAAGGATAAACTCAGTTAAACTGCGCCGCCGCAGGACCAATATGGCGAATCTGAAATAAACGAGGTGAATGATGAAGGATACAGCATTAGAAGCGAGAATGGCTGAGCTGGAAAGCCGCCTGGCTTTTCAGGACATCACCATCGAAGAGCTAAACCAGACCGTGACCGCACATGAGCTCGAAATGGCAAAACTGCGGGATCATATGCGCCTGCTGACGGAAAAGCTGAAGGCCACGCAGCCGTCAAACATTGCCTCTCAGTCAGAAGAGACGCCACCTCCTCATTATTGAGGCGTAAAAAAAGCGGGATTATCCCGCTTTTTTATTTTCCGCATGACGGAATTAGTGGCAACCGCAGCCGCCGTTACCGCAACCACCTTTACCGTGATCGTGGTCGTGACCATGGTCGTGGCCGTGACCACCGCAGCAGCCGTCGTGGCCGTGATCGTGGTCATGGTCGTGACCGTGCGCACCGTGAACGTGGCCATGAGCCAGCTCTTCTTCGGTCGCTTCACGGATCGCAACAACTTCTACGTTGAACTTCAGGTTCTGGCCAGCCAGCATGTGGTTACCGTCAACCACGACGTGGTCATCTTCCACTTCGGTGATTTCAACAGGAACCGGGCCCTGGTCGGTTTCAGCCAGGAAGCGCATGCCAACCTGCAGTTCGTCAACGCCCATGAACACGTCTTTAGGAACGCGCTGAACCAGGTTGTCGTCATACTGACCGTAAGCGTCGTTCGCGCCTACAGCAACGTCAAATTTGTCGCCAACTTCATGACCTTCCAGCGCGTTTTCCAGGCCGGAAATCAGGGAACCGTGACCATGCAGGTAGTCAAGCGGCGCACTCACCGGAGACTCATCAACCAACACACCGTCTTCTGTACGTACCTGATAGGCCAGGCTGACCACCAGGTCTTTTGCTACTTTCATGATATCTCCTGAGCGTGGGAAAATTGCTGGCGCAGATTGTAGCGGAAATCTGCACCTGTGTACCCTTTAGCTTAAAAAAACTCAGGGCATATCGCTAGTCCGGATGAAAAATCCCGATAACTTGCTCTTCTTTGCGAACGTGATCGCGGGCCTCTTTGTCGGCCTCACGCATCTGGTGACCGCACTTAACACACTCAACAACATCAATATTATTTTCCCGCCACATCGCCAGGGTATCTTGCGCCTGGCAGGTCGGGCATTTTGCACCCGCGATAAAGCGTTTACGTACAGCCATCTTTCGTTACCCTTTATTCAAATTCATCCCAGCCATCGAGCTGGCGTCGTTCCTGCTGCATCTCGCGCTGGAAGATCTCCTCCAGCTCGCGACGCGCTTCCCGCACGCGGGAGATCTGCGCCGTATCGGTATGTACCGGCATCAGCTCGCGCAGCATCCGCATATCCAGCCGGCGGAAGTGCATCTGGGCACGCTGCGCCTGATGCGGATGCATGCCAAGCGAGACCAGCGCCTTACGGCCCAGCTCCAGCGCGCTGGAGAACGTCTCACGGGAGAAGTGTTTCACACCCGCCTGCAATAATTCGTGAGCTTCAACACGTCCCCGCGCACGCGCCAGAATATGCAGATGCGGGAAATGCTGCTGGCAGAGATCCACCAGCTTCATCGTGTCTTCCGGGTCGTTACAGGTAATGACGATGGACTCTGCCGCCTCTGCCCCCGCCGAGCGCAGTAGCTCGAGCTGGGTCGCATCGCCGTAGTAAACCTTGTAGCCGTATTTGCGCATCAGGTTGACCGCGCTGATATCCCGCTCCAGCACCGTAATGCGCATTTTGTTCGCCATCAGCAAACGCCCGATCACCTGTCCAAAGCGGCCAAAGCCCACCACGATCACCTGGGGCTTATCATCCTCCACCCACGGCGCTTCGTCTTCATCGTCTGTCGGGTTCAGGCGGCGCGACAGCAGTTTATCCACCAGCTTCATCAACAGCGGCGTGGTCATCATTGACAGCGTGACCGTCACCAGCAAAAGCGCCATCTGATCGTCTTTAAACAGCTTCTGGGAGGAGGCGGTAGAGAACAGCACAAACGCGAACTCGCCTCCCTGACTCAACACGCTTGCAAACTGCATGCGCTCCGAACTGCGCAGGCCGTAAATGCGCGCCATGACGTACAGCACCAGCGTTTTCACCGCCACCAGGATGGCCACGCTCACCACAACCCACAGCAGATGGGTATAGAGCACGCCAAGGTTGAGCGCCATCCCCACCGAAATAAAGAACAGGCCTAACAGCAGCCCTTTAAAGGGATCGATGGCAATTTCCAGCTCGTGCCGGTATTCACTTTCCGCCAGCAGCACCCCGGCGATAAAGGTCCCGAGCGCCATCGACAGCCCCAGCGCATCCATAAACAATGCCGACCCCAGCACCAGCAGCAGCGTCGCGGCGGTAAATACCTCGCGAACGCCCGACGCGGCAATAAAGCGGAATACGGGACGTAACAGGAAACGACCGCCAATCAGCATGCCCGCGAAGGCCAGCACCTTCATGGCGATTTTCGCCCAGTCGAAGTGGTCGTCACCGGACCCCGCCAGCAGCGGCACCAGCGCCAGAGCCGGGATGACTGCCAAATCCTGGAACAGCAGCACCGAAAAGCCCAGCTGGCCGGCTTCGTTGCGATTCATCCCTTTATCGCGCATCAGCTGCAGCGCCATCGCCGTCGACGACATCGCAAGGCCTATCCCGCCAATCACCGCCGCCTGCCATGAAAAGTTGGTCAGCATTAACAGGCCCCCCAGGATCGCGGCGCTGAACATCACCTGCGCGGCGCCCACGCCAAAGATAGAGCGTCGGAGTTGCCACAATTTCGAAGGATTCAGTTCCAGCCCGATGATGAACATCAGGAACACCACGCCCAGTTCGGAGAAATGGAGAATCTCATCTACATCGCTGATGAATCCCAGTCCCCAAGGGCCAATCGCGATCCCCGCCAGCAGATACCCCAACACCGCACCGATACCAATACGTGCCGCAAGCGGCACCGCGACGACGGCCGCAAATAAAAACAGCACCCCGGCGAGAAGCAAATTCGATCCTTCCATTAACGACCTCCTGCCGGAATCGGTGACGCCAGCCATTCACCATAGGCTCTGGCGTGGCTGGCCAGTTCTTTCGGATCCTGGCGTCGGGCCCAGTAGACAATAATCGGGCTCATCCAGTGCATACGGCACATCGCCGCCGTCAGCTCGAAAGGCCGCAGAATATCGCTCATCGGATAGCGGTTCAGCCCGTCGTGGCGGTAAGCACTTTCCGGCTCTCCGGTGGTGATCACACTACGCCAGTACTTTCCCGCCAGCTGGTTGCCCCCCACCCCGCTGGAGAAGCCCCGGCTCAGCACGCGGTCCAGCCACTCTTTGAGCAGCGCCGGACAGCTGTAGGTGTAAAGCGGATGCTGGAACACAATGACGTCATGCTGACGCAGCAGTTCCTGCTCGTAAGGGATATCAATAAAGAAATCAGGATAGTGCGCGTAGAGATCGTGCACCGTCACGTTGCTGAGCTGTGTGGCCGGCTTAAGCAGCACCCGGTTTGCCACCGAGTCCTGAGATTCCGGATGGGCATACAGCAGCAGCACTTTTGCTGTCTGAGACATCATTCCCCTCCCGGTCTTGTTTCTGTTTTTGTGTATCGTTGTTGTTTTGGGCTACCATGGCGGCCCGGTGCGGAAAATGGCCCACACCTTACATTATCATAATGACAAATTAACATAGTCGGAACATACGGCGCTTCTATGATTGTTTTCTCCTCGTTACAAATTCGTCGCGGCGTGCGCGTCCTGCTGGATAACGCCACTGCTACCATCAACCCGGGCCAAAAAGTGGGCCTGGTCGGCAAAAACGGCTGTGGTAAATCCACGCTGCTGGCGCTGCTGAAAAACGAGATTAGCGCGGATGGCGGTAACTTTACCTTCCCGGGGAACTGGCAGCTCGCCTGGGTAAACCAGGAGACGCCGGCACTGAGCGAACCGGCACTCGACTATGTTATCGACGGCGACCGGGAATACCGTAAGCTCGAGGCGGAACTTAACGCCGCTAACGAGCGCAACGACGGTCACGCCATCGCCACCATTCACGGCAAGCTGGACGCTATCGACGCGTGGACCATTCGCTCCCGCGCCGCCAGCCTGCTGCACGGCCTGGGCTTCAGCAATGAACAGCTGGAACGCCCGGTCAGCGACTTCTCCGGCGGCTGGCGTATGCGCCTCAACCTGGCGCAGGCGCTGATCTGCCGCTCTGACCTGCTGCTGCTCGATGAACCGACCAACCACCTCGATCTCGATGCGGTTATTTGGCTGGAGAAGTGGCTCAAGAGCTATCAGGGCACTCTGATTCTGATCTCCCACGACCGCGACTTCCTCGACCCGGTAGTGGATAAAATCATTCATATCGAACAGCAAACGATGTTCGAGTACACCGGCAACTACAGCTCCTTCGAGCGCCAGCGCGCGACGCGGCTTGCCCAGCAGCAGTCCATGTACGAAAGCCAGCAGCAGCGCGTGGCGCACCTGCAGAGCTTTGTGGAGCGCTTTAAGGCCAAAGCCTCAAAAGCCAAGCAGGCCCAGAGCCGCATCAAGATGCTGGAACGCATGGAGATGATTGCCCCGGCGCACGTGGATAACCCGTTCCACTTCAGCTTCCGCGAGCCGGAAAGTCTGCCGAACCCGCTGCTGAAGATGGAGAAGGTCAGCGCGGGCTATGCCGACCGCATTATTCTCGACTCCATCAAGCTCAACCTGGTGCCGGGTTCGCGCATTGGCCTGCTGGGGCGCAACGGTGCCGGTAAATCGACGCTGATCAAGCTGCTGGCGGGCGAGCTTAGCCCGGTCAGCGGTGAAATCGGCCTGGCGAAGGGCATCAAGCTGGGTTACTTCGCCCAGCATCAGCTGGAATTTTTACGCGCGGATGAATCGCCGATTCAGCACCTCGCGCGTCTGGCGCCGCAGGAGATGGAGCAGAAGCTGCGCGACTATCTCGGCGGCTTTGGCTTCCAGGGTGATAAGGTGACGGAAAACACCGAGCGCTTCTCCGGCGGTGAAAAGGCCCGTCTGGTGCTGGCGCTGATCGTCTGGCAGCGACCGAACCTGCTGCTGCTCGATGAACCGACCAACCACCTGGATCTCGATATGCGTCAGGCGCTGACCGAAGCGCTGATTGAGTTCGAAGGCGCGCTGGTAGTGGTTTCGCACGACCGTCACCTGATCCGCTCCACCACGGACGATCTCTATTTAGTGCACGGCGGCAAAGTCGAACCGTTCGACGGCGATCTGGAAGACTACCAGCAGTGGCTGACGGACGTGCAGAAGCAGGAAAACCAGCCGGAAGAGTCCGCGAAAGATAACGCCAACAGCGCGCAGGCGCGTAAAGACCAGAAGCGTCGTGAAGCGGAGCTGCGCACCCAGACGCAGCCGCTGCGTAAAGAGATTACCCGTCTCGAAAAAGAGATGGAAAAACTCAACGCCACGCTTGCCGCTGTTGAAGAGAAGCTCGGCGACAGCGGTCTGTATGACCAGAGCCGCAAGGCTGAACTGACGGACTGCCTGCAAACGCAGGCGAAGACCAAATCCAGCCTCGAAGAGTGCGAGATGGCGTGGCTCGACGCACAGGAACAGCTGGAAGCGATGCTGCAGGCTGAATAACACGCCGGGAGGGCTATGAGTTTCGATATCACGAGCGAGATTACGTTCCGCAAGCTCAGCATCTTCATGACGTTTATGGAGAAAGGGAATATTGCGCGTACCGCCGAAACTCTGGGCCTGAGCGGCGTGAGCGTGCACCGCGCGCTGCACACCCTGGAAGAGAACGTGCGCTGCCCGCTCTTTACCCACAAGGGGCGCAACCTGATTGCCCTGCCTTCAGCCTGGACGCTGCTGGAGTATTGCCAGGAGGTGATGCAGGTGATGGAGCGCGGGCTGGAAGAGTCGCGCAAAATTGCCGGGATCGGTCAGGGGCGGTTGCGAGTCGGGACGCTCTACTCGCTCACCCTGGAAACCGTGCCGCGCCTGATCATGGGCATGAAGCTGCGCCGTCCGGATCTGGAGATGGATCTGACGATGGGCTCCAACGACACCCTGCTGCACATGCTGGATGAAGGCTCGCTGGACGCGATTCTTATCTCCATCTCCGAAAGCGACATTGACCGTAACAGCCTTGAAGTGCTGCCCCTGTTCCACGACGACATTTTCCTTGCCGCACCGGCTTCCGCCACGCTGAATACCCGCGGACCCGCGGATCTGCGTGATTACAAAGACCAGAAATTTGTCGCTCTTGCAGAAGGGTTTGCCACGTATGCAGGGTTTCAGGAAGCCTTTCATATCGCCGGGTTCGAGCCGGAAATCGTCACGCGCGTAAATGACATCTTCTCGATGCTGAGCCTGGTGCAGGCAGGCGTTGGTTTTACGCTGATGCCGGGCAGGATGAAGAAAGTGTATGAGAATTCCGTGCAGCTGTTGAAGCTGGCGGAGCCGTACCAGATGCAGCAGCTGATCGCGATCGTCTTTGCCCGCAACCGCGAGCAGGACCCGAGCCTGCGGGCATTAGCCGCCGAAGGGCGGATGTATGCGCGCAGCCTGCAGGAAAGTACGTGATACAAAACAAGGCAATCGAACCCGTAGGCCCGGTAAGGCGCAGCCGCTACCGGGCAAAATTCTCACCGCTGAAGCCGCTTCGCCAGATGCACCGCCACGTCCACCCCGCTGCGCTCCAGTGAAATCGTCTCTCCTTCCCACTGCGCCTGACGCGTCAGGCAGGTCAGTACGCCGCCAGGCGGCATTTCAATCGCCAGCCGGGCTTCGCGTTCATTCGCTGAAATCATCGCCTCCTGCCAGCGCACCGTACGCGCCATGTTCATCGCCAGATCGTCGGCGATCTTTTCCGGCTGCCACAGCACGCGCCCGGTGCTGCCGCTCAGATAGGCGCAGCGTGGGCGTGAAAGCGTAACCGATTCAAACGCCGCTGCCAGCTTTTGCGCGGGTACTGCCAGCAGTTCGCAGTGGGACGGCACGCTGACCGCCAGCCGTTTGGCCTTGCTCGCCCCTTTTGCCAGCGCGCGTGCCGCCGCCTGCGCCATCCCGTCATCGCTTCCGGCAATTACGATCTGCGTTTCAGCGTTCAGGTTGGCAATGTAGGTTCCGGTGCCCTGGATAAGGTCTTCCACGTGCGGCAGGGTTAAGCCCATGATGGCCGTCAGGCCGTAGCCGTGCGGGTACGCCTGTTCCATCAAATCACCGCGCAGCGCCACCAGCCTCAGCGCGTCCGAAAAGTCCAGTGCGCCTGCGACAACCGCCGCAGGATAAGCGCCGATGGACAGCCCGCTGACGATATCCGGCGTCACGCCGCGACGCTCCAGCTCGCGCCCCCAGGCCACGCCTGAAATCAGCAGGCAAAGCTGAACCGCGCGGGTGTGGGTTAATGCGTCTGCGCTATCCAGCGTATCCACTTCGGCGCCAAGCACCTCATGCGCCTGAGCCAGTTCCGTTCCCGGCAGGTTTTGCAGCATACCTTCGTGCTGCGTGCCCTGTCCCGGAAAGGTAAACACTATTTTCATCACTCCTCCCTGCGCCACGGATCCGCCACCAGGCGCGGTCCACGGCAGGTTTTCAGCAGCGTTTTGCCGTCGCGCAGCCACTCTGCCAGCGCAAAGCCACCCTCGGGGGTATCCACCTGCGTATCCGCCCGACACAGCGCCCGGCTAAGCTGAGACTGCCAGCCAGCAAACGCATCAGGGGAAACGGCGTGCGGGGCGCGGATCAGCAGATCAAGATCGCTGTCGGCATGAATAACCGGAATACCGGTCGCCAGCGCGTAGCCGGTGCTGCCGGTAATGCCCCACGTCCACGGCCACGCCTGCTGAGAAAGCTGCAGCGCCACCTGAACGGGTGGCTGGGTAACAAACGGCGAGCGCAGCAGATCGGCCGCAACGCTCAGGTCTTCCGGTGAAACCACGCGTAACACGTTTTCCGGCTTCACCCACCCGGCCGCCCGCTGGTCGCGGCGCAGTCCGCGCACGCCAACGGGGATCCGGCCTTCACTGTCAACATCACGCCGCACCACCACCGGCAGGCCGGTATGCCAGGCCGCCTCCACCCAGGATTCGGTGATGCCTTCCAGCGCGTCGCGCGCGGTAAGCCAGATGAGGTCGTGCGGGCGTAATGTTGTGGTCATGATTACATTCCTGAAGTCAGCGAGATAAACAGCGGCAGCGACAGGATACACAGGACGGAGCTTAACAGCAGCACGGCTTCAGCATCCGGCGACTGCACGCCAAAGCGGTTACCGAACACCACGCCGAAGAAGCCCGCAGAAAGTGCAATCATCAGGATAGCGGTGATCGCCACGGAGCCATGCAGGCCGAAGATCAGCACAATACCCCAGGCAATCGCTGGCTGAATCAGCAGCTTGGCGATGGTTGACGTAATCACCATGGTGTTGATCTGCAGCTTACGGGCAGAGAGGATCACCCCGGTCAGGAACAGCGCGGCAGCGGTGGCGGACAGCCCCAGCGGTTTAATCGCTGCAAGAACCAGTTCCGGCATTTTGATCCCAATGGCGGAAAGAATCACGCCCAGCAGCGGGCCCATCACGATCGGTTTTTTAATGGAGCGCCACATCAGCACCGGCAGCATGGAGAGCGTCGAGCCCGAGTTATTCCCCTCGGCGCGTGCTTTCTCACGCTCCAGAATCAGCAGGCAGAACGGGGTCATCAGCACCGAACCGCAGGCAATAGAGACCGCAACGGAAAGCGACGTGGACGAACCTTCACCCAGCACGCTGCCCAGAATCGGCAGGCCAAGCGCTGCATAGTTCGGTAAAGCTACCGTCAGGGTCAGCACGGCCGCGTCCTGCGGGGATTTCTTAAAGACTTTCGTGGCGAGGAAGTAGATGGCCGCATAGGTGATCCACATCGCCAGAGTGAGAACCAGAATCAGCGGCGACTGCGCCACGATGCCGGTCCACGGCGTTTGCACGGTGGCGCTAAACAGCGCGGCAGGCAGTGCAAAATCCATGACGAATATATTGAGCAGGGAAACGTTTTTGTTATCGACCATCTTTGCCTTACCGGCCCAGAATCCCAGCAGCATGATGACGAAAATCGGTGCAAGAGCATGAACAATTACGTAAGTCATAAATCACCTGTAGTAAAAAAAGTTTTAGCACTGGTGCGATGTTTATTATTTTTCAGGATGCAGGCTCCCGCGCGGGCGCAGCGGGCGCGCCCACGGGGTTTGCATCTCCGGCAGGTCTTTTTTTTTACTTACCAGCTGGCTCGCATACGTTCGCGTACGAGCGCCGAGCTGCGGCGGTTGTCAGCACCCAGACGGTTTTTCAGGGTGGTGTCCTGACGAGCGTCACTGATGGCCTGTTGCAGGGTGGTTTTCACCAGCGTCAGATCGTTATCGGAGGGGGCATCCGGGTTGCTGATATCCAGCAGGTTAGAGAGCAGCCCCAGCGTGGCGTAGTTGCCGATGTCGTATGCCATTGGCGGAATGGTCGCCGCCAGTTTTTCCAGCGCCTCGACGGTTCGCAGCGTGATGCGCGCGGCGGACTCTTTGCCCATCGCGTGGATCAGCACGCCCTTGTCGTTGAAGGCGATCAGACGGTTGGCCTGATAGCCGTGCGCCAGGAACGCGCCGGACATTGCCTTGCCGACGATCAGCCCAATCACCGGGTGACCGGCCAGGCGCGCGTTAGCATATGCAGCAGCGGCTCCTGCCAGCGCCTGATGGATACCAAACGCCTCTTCGCGACGGCCATAGGCCTGGCTTGGGACGTCGATCACCGCCACAATCGGGCGTTTGACGGCTTTATCGGCATCCGCCGCGACGGTTTCGCTGACCACCTTCGCCAGCGTCCAGCCTTCCAGCAGACCGACTTCGCCCTGCGCCGCGCGCGGGAAGTGGTTGTGGGCATCCGGCACCACGGCCACAAAGCGCACCGCCTCACCGTTCAGCTCGCCGTCTGCCGCCTGCACGGACGGGCAGAGCCCTTCGATACGTTTGGCATTCGGGGCGAGGGTTTCCAGCCAGAGCTCGCCACGGCTTTTTGAATTACTCATCATTTCACCTCCCGGGCAAAAAGCGCGTTAATCTGTTCGGCATCGGCCTGCTTGCGGGTGTCGAAATTCGTCAGACGGTTCAGGTAATCGTCGTAGTTATCGGTGCGGTGTTTCGCCGGTACGCCTTTCGCAATCGCGTCGTTCATCGCCGCTTTCACCGCGTTTACGCCGTCGCCCACCAGCGCGTCCACCAGCCCGCTTTGATAGCGCACTTCGCCGCCGGTCATGCTCCAGATAAACGGACGGTCGCGGGAGTCGTACTCCTCAATGCCTGCCTCCTGCTCGATAACCTGCGGGCCGTTGAGGCCAAGACGCGCTTCGCGGGTCACAATCAGGTAGCTGCACAGCGCTGCCGCGATGGACATCCCGCCGAAGCAGCCCACGGTCCCGGCCACAATTCCCACCACCGGGGTGTAGCGGCGCAGGTCAACAATCGCGGCGTGGATATCGGCAATCGCCGCCAGGCCGAGATTCGCTTCCTGCAGGCGCACGCCGCCGGTTTCGAGGCACAGCACCGCCTGAGTCGGAATGCCGTTGCGGTTATCTTCCGCCGCCAGCTCCAGCGCCGCCGCCATTTTTGCACCGGACACTTCGCCCATGCTGCCGCCCTGGAACGCGCCTTCAATCGCGACCACGACCGCAGGCTGACCGTTGATGGTGCCTTTTGCGACGACCATGCCGTCATCGGCCTGAGGAACAATCCCCTGCGGCCCAAGCCACGGAGAGATAATGCCTTCAAACGGATCCAGCAGTTCGCGGTAGCTGCCCTCGTCGAGCAGAGCCTGCGCGCGCTGGCGCGCTTTCAGTTCGATAAAGCTGCTGTCATCACGCATGGCTCACCCCCTCAAAAACCTGTTCGATACGAATGCGCGCCACGCCCGGCGTCGCACCGAAATCATGAATGGTCAGTTTGCCTGCCGGCAGGCTGCTGACGGTTTGCAGGCGGTTGAACAGCGCCTCCCAGCGACCCCGGCTGTTGTCGACTGAGGTGGTGATATCAATGGTTAGCGTCTGGCCCGGTTCGGCGGTGAAGAGCACCTCCATATCCCCGGAACCAACTACCCCTGCCAGCGCCCTGCCGCTTAACGCGCGGCTGGCTGGCACGGTCAATGTGATTTTTTCCATAACATCCTCTTAATGCTTTGAATTTGGCGTTTCGATGCGGTCGAGAAACAGCGTGGCGGCAAGCAGGTCGGCAGCGCCGCCCGGTGAGGCGTTGAGCGCCAGCATCTGACGGTCTAACCTGGCCAGCGCCTGCTGGCCCGCAGGCGTTGCGCTGCCGCCGGTATTCAGTACCGCACGGGCGCCGTCCTGCATGGCGTCAAGCCC
Organism: Enterobacter cloacae complex sp. 2015409; assembly: GCF_041365315.1. NCBI lineage: Bacteria > Pseudomonadati > Pseudomonadota > Gammaproteobacteria > Enterobacterales > Enterobacteriaceae > Enterobacter > Enterobacter cloacae complex sp. 2015409. The sequence continues at coordinate 17,967 of NZ_JBFTVM010000005.1, forward strand.
TTCCATTCCGGCACGTGACAGCACGCAGGTGTCGGTGAGTGAGGTCATGATGGCCATCAGCGCGTCGAGCCTGGCGTGCGTTTCGCTGCTGCCGTTGAGGCGGCTCAGACGAAGCTGCGGCAGCGCACGCTGCATAACGTGCGGAAACGCCTGCTGCGCCTCTTCACGCGCGCCCGGCACGCGGTAACGGTGCGTGGCGCGCAGGCCTTTACTGAACACCTTCGGCGCCGCGTCGTCCGGCAGTCTCGCCAGCTGTGCGGCGGTGCGGGCGACGTCTTGCGCCCTGGCATCACCGCCGAGCATCGCCACCGCGCTGACCAGCAATCCCAGCGCCCAAATCGCGCCGCGATGGGTGTTTACGCCTCCGGTTGCGGACATCATTTGCTGCTCGCCTTCGCGACCGAGTCGCCCGACGGTTTGCCGAAGTGCGATATCTGCCGGACGCTGCCAGCTTTGCTGCGCCAGCGCCTGAAACGTGGAGGTCAGGCTGTGCGCGGAGCGCTCCATCAGCGCAAGGGATAAATCGTGGTGCGCGCCGTTCCCCCGACTGTCCACCAGACCGGGTTTCGGGCTTAAACGTGCTTCGTCAATCAGACACTGCGTGGCGGTTCGCGCCAGCCATTCGGCACCGCCTTCAACCTGAATCTGGGGGAGAAGTTTCATTACCAGCTCCGGAATTTCGCAGGTGGGTTATACAAACCGCCGGACCACTCAACGAGGTCAAACACGCTGCCCGCAGCCAGCAGAGAGCGGGTGGCGTCAGTGCGGCGAATCCCCATATCTTCCGGATACACAACCTTGCCGCTCTGGCGCAGTTCCGCCACGCGTTTGGCGTCCACGCCCAGGCCGATGTCGGTGATCCCCGCGACGGCGGCAACCATGGCCCGACGCTCTTCCAGATCTTTCGCCCGGTAGAGGTAGGCAATCCCCTCTTCCGTCAGCACGTGCGTCACGTCATCGCCGTAAATCATCACCGGTGCCAGCGGCATGCCGGAGGCTTTCGCCACGTCTACGGCATCGAGTTTTTCCACGAAGGTTGGCTTCACGCCTGCCTGGAAGGTTTCGACCATCTGCACGACCAGCTTTTTACCGCGCTGCATCGGGTCCGGCTCGGTGATCATGTTCAGCCAGGCCGGCGTGGCGTGGCGGCGACCGTGCGGGTCATGGCCCATGTTTGGCGCACCGCCGAAGCCGGAAAGACGACCGCGGGTCACGGTTGAGGAGTTGGCGTAGCCGTCAACCTGCAGCGTAGAGCCGATAAACATATCCACCGCGTACTGACCTGCCAGCTGGCAGAAGGCACGGTTGGAACGCATAGAGCCGTCGGCACCGGTAAAGAAGACGTCCGGACGAGCACGGATGTACTCTTCCATCCCCAGCTCGCCGCCGAAGCAGTGCACGCTCTCCACCCAACCGCTTTCGATGGCGGGGATCAGCGTCGGATGGGGGTTCAGCGTCCAGTGTTTACAGATTTTGCCCTTCAGGCCGAGCTGTTCGCCGTAGGTGGGCAGCAGCAGCTCGATCGCTGCGGTGTTAAAGCCGATACCGTGGTTCAGGGACTGCACCTGGTGCTCCGCGTAGATGCCTTTGATGGCCATCATCGCCATCAGGATATGTTCCTGTTTAATGAGGCGTGGGTCGCGGGTGAACAGCGGTTCGATAAAGAACGGCTTATCGGCAACCACCACGAAGTCAATCCACGAGCCCGGAATATCCACGCGCGGCAGGTCACACTCGTCATCCAACAGCTCGTTCACCTGCGCGATGACGATGCCGTCATGGAACGCGGCGGCTTCCACCAGCGCCGGGGTATCTTCAGTGCTCGCCCCGGTATAGAGGTTGCCTTTGCGGTCGGCTTTAAAGCCGGCAATCAGCGCCACGTTGGGCGACAGGTCGACGTAGAGACGTGAGTAAAGTTCGATGTAGGTGTGAATTGCGCCGATTTCGAGCTGACCATCTTCCAGCAGCTGGGAGATTCGCAGGCTCTGCGTCCCGGAGAAGGAGAAATCCAGCTTGCGGGCGATGCCTTTCTCGAAGATATCCAGATGCTCGCTGCGGCCGACGCTCGGCATGATCATATGCAGGTCGTGGACAATTTGCGGATTCACTTCGGCCAGCGAGCGGGAAAGGAAATCCGCCTGCTTCTGGTTGTTACCTTCCAGAACGACCTTGTCGCCAGGCGCGATTAATTTTTCCAGCATGGCGACAAGATCGCCGGTTGGCAGTACCTTGCCCTGCACCGGTACGGACGCCAGGCGACGCGCTTTTTCGCTGCGTCGCGTGTTCCATTGCCGGGTGGGTGTTTGCCCAGATAACATTATTAACCTCCTGATTCAGCTAATCATTTTGATTTGCTTAACGTTGAGTAAAGTGTGCGCTCTGGTGAGAAAGGCATCAATTAAGCGTAGAGTGGAATCATTAGCCTGAGAGTAATAATCAAGGTAAAGATTTGTGATCGGGATCAGTTCATGTTTCGGAAAACCAGGCTAAACGGGGTACAATTCGGAAAGTACCGTAAATTTCTGACAAGAATCAGCATCGCCCTTATGACCCAAATCATTCCATCAGACTTCGACATTGCGGCCGAAGACAGCACTGAGTTCGTGCCTATGCGCGGCGTGGCCAATCGCCATTTGCAGACCATGCTGCCGCGACTGATCCGCCGCAAGGTTCAGTTCACCCCGCACTGGCAGCGGCTTGACCTGCCAGACGGTGATTTTCTGGATCTCGCCTGGAGCGAAGCGCCGGAACAGGTCCGCCATAAGCCGCGTCTGGTGGTCTTTCACGGCCTGGAAGGCAGCCTGCATAGCCCGTATGCGCATGGATTAATTGAGGCGGCAAAAGCGCGCGGCTGGCTCGGCGTGGTGATGCATTTTCGCGGCTGCAGCGGCGAACCGAATCGTCAGAAACGCATTTATCACTCGGGTGAAACCGAAGACGGAACGTGGTTTTTACACTGGCTGCGGGACAACTTTGGCACCGTGCCGACCGCCGCGGTGGGCTACTCGCTGGGCGGCAATATGCTGGCCTGCCTGCTAGCCAAAGAGGGTGAAACCGTCCCGCTGGATGCCGCCGTCATTGTCTCCGCACCGTTTATGCTGGAGCAGTGCAGCTACCACATGGATAAAGGCTTTTCCCGCGTCTATCAGCGCTACCTGCTCAACCTGCTGAAGGCCAACGCGGCGCGTAAGCTGAAAGCCTATCCGGATACCCTGCCGGTCAGCCTGCGTCAGCTGAAAAAGGTGCGCCGTATTCGCGAGTTCGACGACCTGATCACCGCGAAAATCCACGGCTTCGCCGATGCGATTGACTATTATCGTCAGTGCAGCGCCATGCCGCTGCTCAGCAAGATCACGCAGCCGACGCTGATCATTCATGCCAAAGATGACCCGTTTATGGATCATCACTCGATCCCCGCTCAGGAATTCCTGCCCGACAACGTTCACTATCAGTTGACCGAGCACGGCGGCCACGTCGGGTTTATCGGCGGTACGCTGCGCCGCCCGAAAATGTGGCTTGAGACGCGTATTCCTGACTGGCTAACCCCTTATCTGGACGGTGCAAAATGATTATTCCCTGGCAGGATCTGGCTCCCGAAACGCTCGATAATCTGATTGAAAGCTTTGTATTACGCGAAGGCACCGATTATGGTGAACAGGAACGCTCGCTTGAGCAAAAGGTCAACGATGTTAAGCGCCAGCTGAAAAGCGGCGACGTGGTGCTGGTGTGGTCAGAACTGCATGAGACGGTCAATATCATGCCCCGCAACGCGTTTCACGGCTGATCTTCCACCCTTTTAAATCAGGGAGTTGCTATGTCTGCCAGACATCCGGTTATTGCCGTTACGGGGTCGAGTGGTGCGGGAACCACCACCACCAGCCTCGCCTTTCGCAAGATTTTCGCCCAGCTGAATCTTCGTGCGGCGGAGGTCGAAGGCGACAGCTTTCACCGCTACACGCGTCCGGAGATGGACATGGCCATCCGTAAAGCGCGCGATCTGGGTAAACACATCAGCTATTTCGGCCCGGAAGCCAATGACTTCGGCCTGCTGGAACAAACCTTTATAGAGTACGGTCAGAGCGGCAAAGGGCAGTCCCGCAAGTATCTGCATACCTATGATGAAGCTGTTCCCTGGAATCAGGTGCCGGGGACGTTCACCCCGTGGCAACCGCTGCCGGAACCCACCGACGTACTGTTTTACGAAGGATTGCACGGTGGCGTGGTCACTCCTCAACACGACGTGGCGCGCCACGTGGATCTGCTGGTCGGCGTGGTCCCTATCGTTAACCTGGAGTGGATCCAGAAGCTGACGCGCGACATGAGCGAGCGCGGCCATTCACGAGAGGCAGTGATGGACTCGGTGGTGCGCTCCATGGAAGATTACATCAACTTCCTGACGCCGCAGTTCTCCCGTACCCATATCAACTTCCAGCGCGTGCCGACGGTGGACACCTCCAACCCGTTTGCCGCCAAAAGTATCCCGTCCCTTGATGAGAGCTTTGTGGTGATCCATTTCCGCAATCTCGAAGGCATTGATTACCCCTGGCTACTGGCCATGCTGCAGGGCTCGTTTATTTCGCACATGAATACGTTAGTCGTGCCGGGCGGAAAAATGGGGCTGGCGATGGAGCTCATCATGACGCCGCTGGTGGAGCGACTGATGGAAGGGAAGCAGATTGCGTGAACATGTTCCCTCTCCCTGTGGGAGAGGGTTAGGGTGAGGGCATCAACACGCACGATGCCCCAATAATTAAGCTTCGATCACTTCATACGAATGCGTGATTTTTACCGCTTTCTCCAGCATTAACGCCACAGAGCAGTACTTCTCCGCAGACAGATCCACCGCACGCGAGACCGCCGCGTCCTTCAACTCTTTACCGGTGACCACAAAGTGCAGATTAATATGGGTGAACAGGCGTGGCGCCTCTTCGCGACGTTCTGACGTGAGTTTAACCTCACAATCCGTCACGTCATGACGACCTTTTTGCAGAATCGACACCACGTCAATGGCGCTGCATCCCCCTGCCGCCATCAGCACCATTTCCATTGGGCTTGGCGCTTTATCGCCGGAGTTACCGTCCATCAAAATCTGGTGTCCTGACGCGGACTCGCCCAGGAACGTTAAACCTTCAACCCATTTCACGCGCGCTTGCATATTCTTAAACTCCAACGTTGCATTTTTGGTGACAGATTACGCGTGCGTTACATTTCTCGCAATGGAAGGCGACCTGCATCATGCTGAAGCGAGACACCAGGAGACACGCGGCGAAAGCTATGCTAAAACACTCTGGATGCTACAGTAATACATTGACGTTACACATGTATGCAGAGGACATCAAACTTTACTGGCTGCGAAACGTTACGGTAGCCGACTTCCCAGGGTATGGGTAAGAATTCGATTGCAACCCCAGAGTCCGGATGCATCTGATGACTCTGGTGACAGCTTATAACAGAGGATAACAGCGCATGGTGCTTGGCAAACCGCAAACAGACCCGACTCTCGAATGGTTCTTGTCTCATTGCCACATTCATAAGTACCCATCAAAGAGCACGCTGATTCACCAGGGTGAAAAAGCGGAAACGTTGTATTACATCGTTAAAGGCTCGGTGGCAGTGCTGATCAAAGATGAAGAAGGGAAAGAGATGATCCTTTCTTATCTGAACCAGGGCGATTTCATCGGTGAACTGGGCCTGTTTGAAGAGGGCCAGGAACGTAGCGCCTGGGTTCGTGCAAAGACAGCATGTGAAGTGGCTGAAATTTCTTACAAGAAGTTCCGTCAGCTGATTCAGGTTAACCCTGACATCCTGATGCGTCTTTCTTCCCAGATGGCGCGCCGTCTGCAGGTCACCTCAGAGAAAGTGGGCAACCTCGCCTTCCTGGACGTTACCGGCCGTATCGCACAGACCCTGCTGAACCTCGCGAAACAGCCAGACGCCATGACCCACCCGGACGGCATGCAAATTAAAATTACCCGTCAGGAAATTGGTCAGATCGTCGGTTGCTCTCGTGAAACGGTGGGCCGTATCCTGAAAATGCTGGAAGATCAAAACCTGATCTCCGCCCACGGTAAAACCATCGTGGTTTACGGAACGCGTTAATTCCGCTTAAACGGCGTGCCATCGCAAGGTGTCACGCCGTTTTTGTCTCTACTCCCCATGTGGCGCAGGCTGATCTATCACCCGGAAGTTAACTACGCACTGCGACAAACGCTGGTGTTGTGTCTTCCCGTGGCTATAGGCCTGATCCTCGGACATCTTCAGCAAGGTCTGCTGTTTTCCCTCGTGCCTGCCTGCTGCAACATCGCCGGTCTGGACACGCCGCATAAGCGCTTTTTCAAACGCCTGATTATCGGCGGCTGCCTGTTTGCGGGCTGTAGCCTCGCCGTACAGCTTTTACTGGCTCGGGATATCCCGCTGCCGCTGATCCTGACCGTGCTGGCGATGACGCTCGGCGTCACGGCGGAAATCAGTTCGCTGCACGCCCGCCTGCTTCCCGCGTCGCTGATTGCGGCCATCTTCACGCTAAGCCTCGCCGGGAATATGCCGGTGTGGGAGCCGCTGCTGATCTACGCCCTGGGGACATTATGGTACGGCCTATTTAACTGGTTCTGGTTCTGGCTGTGGCGGGAACAGCCGCTGCGCGAATCCCTGAGCCTGCTCTATGTGCAGTTGGCGGAATACTGCGAAGCCAAATACACCCTGCTCACCCAGCATACCGATCCGGAAAAAGCCTTACCGCCGCTGCTGACGCGCCAGCAGAAGGTGGTGGATCTGATAAGCCAGTGCTATCAGCAGCTGCATATGCTCGCCGCCAACAAGAACCACGAGTACAAACGGCTGCTGCGCACCTTCCAGGTCGGGCTGGACCTGCAGGAGCATATCTCCGTGAGCCTGCACCATCCGCAGGAGGTGCAAAAGCTGGTCGAGCGCAGCCACGCCGAAGCGGTGATCCGCTGGAACGCGCAGACCGTCTCGGCACGTCTGCGGGTGCTGGCAGACGACATTCTTTACCACCGCTACCCCACGCGCTTTAACATGGAAAAACAGCTCGGCGCGCTGGAGAAAATCGCCCGTCAGCATCCGGATAACCCGGTCGGCCAGTTTGCCGCCTGGCACTTCAGCCGCATCGCCCGCGTGCTGCGCACCCAGCGCCCGCTTTATCCGCGCGATCTGATGGCGGATAAGCAAAAACGGCTGCCGCTATTGCCCGCGCTCAGGAGCTATCTGTCGCTTAAATCGTCCGCCCTGCGCAACGCCGCACGAATTAGCATGATGCTCAGTACCGCCAGCCTGATGGGCATGGCGCTGCATCTGCCGAAACCCTACTGGATCTTAATGACCGTGCTGTTTGTCACCCAAAACGGCTACGGCGCCACGCGGGTGCGTATTCTGCATCGCGCAGGCGGCACCATGGCCGGGCTGATCATTGCGGGCGTGACGCTGCACTTCCACGTGCCGGAAGGCTACACCCTGGCAGGGATGCTGGCGATCACGCTGGTGAGTTACCTGATTATCCGCAAAAACTACGGCTGGGCGATGGTGGGCTTTACGGTGACGGCGGTATATACCCTGCAGCTGCTCACGCTCAATGGCGAGCAGTTTATTGTCGCCAGGCTGATTGATACCCTGATCGGCTGCCTGATTGCCTTTGGCGGCATGGTCTGGCTGTGGCCGCAGTGGCAAAGTGGACTGCTGCGCCAGAACGCCCACGACGCGCTGGAAGCCGACCAGCAGGCCATTCGCCTGATCCTGAGCGACGACCCGCAGCCGTCGCCGCTGGCTTATCAGCGCATGAAGGTCAACCAGGCGCACAACGCCCTGTTCAACTCACTCAACCAGGCAATGCAGGAGCCGGGCTTTAATTCGCACTATCTGGCAGACATGAAGCTCTGGGTGACGCACAGCCAGTTTATCGTCGAGCATATTAACGCCATGACCACGCTGGCGCGCGAGCACACGATGCTGACGCCGGATCTGGCGCAGCGCTATTTGCAGTCGTGTGAAATTGCGTTGCAGCGGTGTCAGCAGCGTCTGGAATATGACTCGCCGGGTGAGTCGGGAGATTCGAACATTCTGGAAGCGCCGGAAACGTTAACCCACGGGCCAATGAGCACCCTGGAGCAGCATTTGCAGCGCGTACTGGGACATCTGAACACCATGCACACCATTTCGTCGGTGGCATGGCGTCAGCGTCCGCATCACGGGATTTGGCTAACCCGCAGGTTGAAGCGGACGGCGTATTAACCTTTTACGATCTTCGCGACCGCGGCGGCAAAGCGGGTTAATCCTTCTTCGATGTCTTTGTCTTCCACCACCAGCGAAGGTGCGAAACGCATTACGTCCAGCCCGGCGTTCAGCACCATCACCCCTTCGCGAGCGGCGGCGTGCAGGAAGTCGCGCGCGCGGCCCTTATACTGCGGCTTCAGCTCGGCACCAATCAATAACCCCATACCGCGGATCTCGCTGAACACATCGTACTGCTCGTCAATCTTTTGCAGGTGTTTTACGAACAGCTCGCGCTTCGCGCTGACGCCGTTCAACACCTCTGGCGTGTTGATGATGTCGAACGCGGCACCCGCCACGGCGCTCGCCAGCGGGTTACCGCCGTAGGTAGAGCCGTGAGAGCCAACGTGGAACGCGGAGGCGATCTCCTGCGTCGTCAGTACCGCACTCACCGGGAAACCGCCGCCGAGCGCTTTGGCGCTGGTCAGAATATCCGGCGTCACGCCGTAGTGCATATACGCGAACAGATCGCCGGTACGTCCCATTCCGCACTGCACTTCATCAAAGACCAGCAGCGCCTGATGTTCGTCGCACAGCGCGCGCAGCCCTTTCAGGAATTCCGGGGTTGCCGCGGTCACGCCGCCTTCACCCTGAATCGGCTCGACCACCACCGCGCAGGTGTGGTCGTCCATCACCGCTTTCACCGCGTGCAGATCGTTAAACGGCACGTGGACGATATCAGCCGGTTTCGGGCCAAACCCGTCGGAATACTTCGGCTGGCCGCCAACGGAGACGGTAAAGAAGGAGCGTCCGTGGAAGGCATTGTGGAAGGCGATGATTTTGGTTTTGTACGGGCTGTGGCGCGTTGTGGCGTAGTAGCGCGCCAGCTTAAAGGCGGTTTCGTTGGCTTCGGTGCCGGAGTTCATAAACAGCACGCGCTCGGCGAAGGTGGCATCGATGATCTTACGTCCCAGGCGCAGCGCCGGTTCGTTGGTGAACACGTTGCTGGTGTGCCACAGGGTTTCGCCCTGGGTTTTTAGCGCCTCAACCAGCGCGGGATGGCAATGACCCAGCGCCGTGACCGCAATACCGCCCGCGAAATCCACATACTCTTTACCCTGCTGATCCCAGACGCGGCTGCCCTTTCCCTTCACTGGGATAAACTCAGCCGGTGCATAAATCGGCAGGATCACTTCATCGAAAGTCGCGCGGGTAATTGCTGGTTGTTCAGTTGCCATGTCATGCCCATCCATTTTATGTCACATTGATTGTGAAAATATAATCACAAAATATGCATAAAAAATCACAGCAAGGCAACAGTTATTCAGCGATGGAGGAAATTTGCCAGCAGCGCATGGCCCTGCTCGCTGAGGATGCTTTCCGGGTGGAACTGCACGCCTTCGAGGTCCCATTCGCGGTGACGAATCCCCATGATCTCCTGCGTATCGCTCCAGGCCGTCACCTCAAAGCAGTCGGGCAGCGTCGGCGGGTCAATGACCAGGGAATGGTAGCGCGTCACGGTTAACGGATTATTGAGCCCCGTGAACACTCCGGTGCCCGTGTGGGTGACCGGCGAGGTTTTACCGTGCATCACTTTGGCGGCGCGCACGATGGTGGCACCAAACGCCTGGGCAATCGCCTGATGGCCCAGACAGACGCCCAGGATCGGCAGCCTGCCGGCATAGTGCTGGATCACATCCAGAGAAATACCCGACTCCGAGGGCGTACACGGCCCCGGAGAAATCACGATTTTCTGTGGAGCCAGCGTCTCGATATCGGCGAGATCGATCTCGTCGTTGCGACGAACAACCACCTCGGCACCCAGTTCGCAAAAATACTGGTAAAGGTTCCAGGTGAAGGAATCGTAGTTATCAATCAGCAGAATCATGGCGGCTCCCGAAAAAAATGCCGCCCTATTCTACTCAGATTCCCGCGCTTCGCTCACTACTTTGGCAAAGATAGCGTTCAGCGCGGATAAATCACCCGTTGCGCCGCTGCGGTTAGCCGCCACCCACTGCTCGGGATCGATATCGCGCCAGTCCAGCGCGTAGCCTGCATGGAGCGCCAATTGCTCGAAGAAAACGCGTTGGGCAATACCGTTGCCGCGCATGAAGGGATGCAGCATGTTGATTTCGCAGTAATAGTGGCTAACCCGGTCAACAAACGTCGCTTTCTCAAGACCCACAAGATATTTTTCGTTTTCCAGCGCCGCCATTAGCTCGTTGCCCATCTTCTCGATGTACTCAAAATGGCAGAAGGGAATGTCACCTTTAAAAATATCGTCCGTACGGAGTTCGCCTGCCCGCTTCATCTCGCTGCGGTACAGATGACGATGAATAAGGCACAGATGGGGCAACCCAGGCGCGGAAGGCCCAAGCTCCAGCGTCTCAATGTGGGGTTCCGAGGGACCATTACCTTTTTCAAGGAGACAACTGGCCTGTAAATTGACGTTACGCTGCTGTTCCCAGAGACGGGATTTTTGCTTGTCGGTGAGTTTTTTCACTTAACGCCTCCCTGAATAGTCCGTTTGCCACAAGTATAAGCAGCAAAACGCGCTTTCGCAGGGAGGGCGATATCACGCGGGCAGGAGAGCCCGCGTTCAGAAGAATTACGGCAGAACTTTTGCGGAGAGGATAACCACCGGTTTTGACGGCACATTCTGATACGGACCGACGTCGTGAGTAGGCACCTGAGAAATCTTGTCAGCTACGTCCATCCCTTTCACGATTTTACCGAACACCGCATAGCCGAAGTCACGCTGACCGTGGTCGAGGAAGGCGTTATCCGCCACGTTGAGGAAGAACTGGCTGGTCGCGCTATCTTTGTCTGCGGTACGCGCCATGGAGATGGTGCCGCGCTTGTTCAGCAGGCCGTTGTCCGCTTCGTTTTTAATAGGCGGGTTCGGCTGCTTCTGCTGCATCTGCTCGTTGAAACCGCCGCCCTGCACCATAAAGCCTGGGATCACGCGGTGGAAGGTGGTGTTGTTATAGAAACCACTGTTCACGTAGTCGAGGAAGTTTTTCACAGAAACCGGAGCTTTCTGGCTATTCAGTTCCAGCTCAATGTTCCCGGCGGAGGTGGTCAGCAGAACGTGAGGGTCCCCTTTGGCTGCCAGCGCAGCAGGGGAAACGGCAGAAAGAGCAAACACAGCTGCGACAGCCGCCAGTGTTGATTTGAGCATGAGAATTCCTTAACAAAGCGCAGTATAAAAAGCGAATGGCTTGATTCTAAAGAGCAGTATGAACGGAGACCAGCCTTTTACCTAATTTTACGAAATTGAAACAGTTGTAACCACGCAAACGGTTGGCTTTAGCACCATTTTGTGTGATCAGGATCACACAAAAACATGCAATGAAGTTCTAATTTCTCTTAAAAGATATGAATAGATCACTTTAATGTCTAAAATCTGCCCGCTCTCAGCGCCCCCTGGGCGCTTTTCTTTTTCTGAACAGGCCAGACATGACTAACAGCAATCGCATCAAGCTCACATGGATCAGCTTCTTCTCCTACGCCCTGACCGGCGCGTTGGTGATCGTCACCGGGATGGTGATGGGAAATATCGCAGACTACTTCCAGCTGCCCGTTTCCAGCATGAGTAATACCTTCACCTTCCTCAACGCAGGGATCCTGATCTCTATTTTCCTGAATGCCTGGCTGATGGAAATCGTGCCGCTGAAAACCCAGCTGCGTTTTGGCTTTGTGCTGATGGTCGCCGCCGTGGCGGGCCTGATGCTGAGCCACAGCATCGCCCTGTTCTCCGCCGCGATGTTCGTGCTTGGTCTGGTCAGCGGGATCACCATGTCGATCGGTACGTTCCTGATTACCCTTATGTATGAAGGCCGCCAGCGCGGCGCGCGCCTGCTGTTTACCGACTCCTTCTTCAGCATGGCCGGAATGATCTTCCCGATGGTCGCGGCCGTTCTGCTGGCGCGCAGCATTGAGTGGTACTGGGTCTATGCCTGCATTGGTCTGGTCTACGTGGCGATCTTTATTCTGACCTTCGGCTGCGAGTTCCCGGTGCTGGGCAAGAAAGCGCAAACCACCGCAGAGCCCGTTGCGAAAGAAAAGTGGGGAATCGGCGTGCTGTTCCTCTCCATCGCCGCCCTGTGCTACATCCTGGGCCAGCTGGGCTTTATCTCTTGGGTACCGGAATACGCCAAAGGTCTGGGCATGAGCCTGAACGATGCGGGTAAACTGGTGAGCGATTTCTGGATGTCTTACATGTTCGGCATGTGGGCGTTTAGCTTCATCCTGCGCTTCTTCGACCTGCAGCGCATTCTGACCGTGCTGGCAGGCCTGGCGACCGTGCTGATGTATCTGTTCATCAACGGTTCACCAGAACATATGCCGTGGTTCATTCTGACCCTGGGCTTCTTCTCCAGCGCCATTTATACCTCGATCATCACCCTGGGCTCCCTGCAGACCAAAGTGGCCTCGCCGAAGCTGGTTAACTTCGTTCTGACCTGCGGCACCATCGGCACCATGCTGACCTTCGTGGTGACGGGCCCGATCGTTGCCCACAGCGGCCCGCTGGCCGCGCTGCATACCGCGAACGGTCTGTACGCCGTGGTGTTCATCATGTGCTTCATCCTGGGCTTTGTGACCCGCCACCGCCAGCACAACGCGGCAGCGGCATCGCACTAAACCCTGCGCCCCTTTGCATTACGCAGAGGGGCTGTTTCTGGCGAAACTCACCTCTTCTCCCCCGACGTCCGTCTGGATCCAGGTCTGCGCCAGCTGCGTCGTAGCGATCACGCGCCCCTGACGAATCGACCAGCGCACCGGCACCTGGCAGCGCACCGCTTCAAACCCGCTCTCCGCAGGCAAAATAATCAGGTTTGCCGGGTTTCCCGTTTCAATACCGTAATCGCTCAGGCCGAAGGTACGGGCGCTGTTATGGGTGATCAGGTTCAGGCCGCTGTCGATTTGCGGGTAGCCCATCATCTGACAGACGTGCAGCCCCATATGCAGTACCTGCAGCATGTTGCCGGTACCGAGCGGGTACCACGGGTCGAAGACGTCGTCGTGACCGAAGCAGACGTTAATGCCCGCCTCCTGCAGCTCTTTCACCCGGGTGATGCCGCGACGCTTCGGATAGTCATCAAAGCGCCCCTGCAGGTGGATGTTGACCAACGGGTTCGCGACGAAGTTAATCCCCGACATTTTCAGCAGACGGAAAAGCCGCGAGGTGTAAGCGCCGTTGTAGGAGTGCATGGCGGTGGTGTGGCTGGCCGTCACGCGCGGCCCAATACCGGCCTCATACGCCAGCGCGGCCACCGTCTCGACAAACCGAGACTGTTCATCGTCGATTTCGTCGCAGTGAATATCCAGCGGACGGTCATACTTCTTCGCCAGCTCAAACGCGATGTGCAGCGACTGGACGCCATACTCGCGGGTGAACTCGAAGTGTGGGATCGCCCCCACCACGTCGGCCCCCAGCTTTAACGCCTCTTCCAGCAGCGCCGCGCCGTTCGGGTAAGAGAGAATACCTTCCTGCGGAAACGCGACGATTTGCAGCGTTACCCACGGGGCAACCTCCTGCTTCACCTCCAGCATCGCCTTCAGGGCGGTGAGCGTCGGGTCGGAGACATCCACATGGGTGCGAACAAACTGGATGCCGTTGGCAATTTGCCACTTCAGCGTTTTCCAGGCGCGCGCTTTAACGTCCTCATGACTGAGCAACGCCTTGCGCTCGGCCCAGCGCTCGATGCCTTCGAACAGCGTGCCGGACTGGTTCCAGTTCGGCTCACCCGCCGTCTGGGTGGTATCAAGATGGATATGCGGCTCGATGAACGGCGGAATAGCCAGCCCACCGCGCGCGTTCAATACTTCATAACTTTCGGCATGGGTGTCGTCCATCGGGGTGATGTCACCAAATCGCCCGTTCTCAATAGCGAGCTGCCACAGCCCTTCCCGACCCGGTAAACGAACATTCTGAACAAGCCATAACGGTGCTGTAGACATACCTTTCCCCTAAAAAACGCCGCTGATATTCAGGCGTATCGTTTTTTGCAAAATCGCCCCTGAGTTGTACACAAATTCAACGAACACGAAAAGCCTTCGATTTCCACTACTTATAAAAATCCTGACAAATCAGTCATATACCACCTAAGGAGTAGGCGAAGACGTATTTGATTTGCATCAATAAGCGCCCCTGCTGAATCGTTAAGGTAGGCAATAATAGAAAAGAAATCGAGGCAATAATGAGCAAAGTCAGACTCGCTATCATCGGTAACGGCATGGTCGGCCACCGCTTTATCGAGGATCTTCTCGATAAGGCCGATGCTGAGCAGTTCGATATTACCGTGTTCTGTGAAGAACCCCGCAAGGCGTACGACCGTGTGCACCTGTCTTCCTACTTCTCCCATCATACCGCCGAAGAGCTCTCTCTGGTGCGCGAAGGTTTCTACGAGAAGCATGGCGTAAAAGTGCTGGTGGGCGAACGCGCTATCACCATCAACCGTCAGGAAAAAGTGATCCACTCCAGCGCCGGGCGTACGGTTTTTTACGACAAGCTGATCATGGCGACGGGCTCCTATCCGTGGATCCCGCCGATTAAAGGCTCGGAAACGCAGGATTGCTTCGTCTACCGTACCATTGAAGACCTCAACGCCATTGAGTCCTGCGCACGCCGCAGCAAGCGCGGTGCGGTGGTCGGCGGCGGTCTGCTGGGCCTGGAAGCGGCTGGCGCGCTGAAAAACCTCGGCGTTGAAACCCACGTCATCGAATTTGCCCCGATGCTGATGGCCGAACAGCTGGACCACATGGGCGGTGACCAGCTGCGTCGTAAAATCGAAAGCATGGGCGTGAAGGTTCACACCAGCAAGAACACCAAAGAGATCGTTCAGGAAGGGACTGAAGCGCGCAAAACCATGCGCTTTGCCGACGGCAGCGAGCTGGAAGTGGACTTCATCGTCTTCTCCACCGGTATTCGTCCGCGCGACAAGCTGGCGACCCAGTGCGGGCTGGCCGTAGCGCAGCGCGGCGGGATCATGATTAACGACACCTGCCAGACCTCCGATCCGGATATCTACGCTATCGGCGAATGCGCCAGCTGGAACAACCGCGTATACGGTCTGGTGGCGCCGGGCTACAAAATGGCGCAGGTCGCCGTGGACCATATCCTCGGCAGCGAAAACGCGTTTACTGGCGCAGACATGAGCGCCAAGCTGAAGCTGCTGGGCGTGGACGTAGGCGGTATTGGCGATGCGCACGGCCGCACCCCGAATTCCCGCAGCTATGTCTATCTCGACGAAAGCAAAGAGGTCTACAAACGACTCATCGTCAGCCAGGACAACAAAACCCTGCTCGGCGCGGTGCTGGTGGGCGACACCAGCGACTTCGGTAATCTGCTCCAGCTGGTGCTCAACGCCATCGAACTGCCGGAAAACCCGGACGCGCTGATCCTCCCGGCGCACGCCTCCAGCGGCAAGCCGTCCATCGGCGTGGATAAACTGCCGGACAGCGCGCAGATTTGCTCCTGCTTCGACGTGACCAAAGGCATGCTGATCTCCGCGATCAACAAAGGGTGCCACACCGTTGCGGCGCTGAAAGCGGAAACCAAAGCCGGTACCGGCTGCGGCGGCTGTATTCCGCTGGTCACTCAGGTGCTGAACGCCGAACTGGCGAAACAGGGCATCGAAGTGAACAACAACCTGTGCGAGCACTTCGCGTATTCTCGCCAGGAGCTGTACCACCTGATCCGCGTGGAAGGCATTAAGTCCTTCGACGAACTACTGGCGAAGCACGGCCAGGGCTACGGCTGTGAAGTGTGTAAACCGACCGTCGGCTCCCTGCTGGCCTCCTGCTGGAACGAGTACGTGCTCAAGCCGGAGCACACGCCGCTGCAGGACACCAACGACAACTTCCTGGCCAACATTCAGAAAGACGGCACCTACTCCGTTATCCCACGTTCCGCCGGTGGCGAAATCACGCCGGAAGGGCTGGTCGCGGTGGGCCGTATAGCCCGTGAATTTAACCTTTACACCAAAATTACCGGCTCCCAGCGTATCGGCCTGTTCGGCGCGCAGAAGGACGACCTGCCGGAAATCTGGCGTCAGCTGATTGAAGCGGGCTTCGAAACCGGCCACGCGTACGCCAAAGCGCTGCGCATGGCGAAAACCTGCGTGGGCAGCACCTGGTGTCGCTACGGCGTCGGCGACAGCGTGGGCTTCGGCGTGGAGCTGGAAAACCGCTACAAAGGCATTCGTACCCCGCACAAAATGAAGTTTGGCGTCTCCGGCTGCACCCGCGAATGTGCGGAAGCGCAGGGTAAAGACGTGGGTATTATTGCCACCGAGAAAGGCTGGAACCTGTATGTGTGCGGCAACGGCGGGATGAAACCGCGCCATGCGGACCTGCTGGCGGCGGATCTCGATCGCGACACGCTGATTCAGTATCTCGACCGCTTCATGATGTTCTACATCCGTACCGCCGATAAGCTGACCCGTACCGCCTCCTGGCTCGATAACCTCGAGGGCGGCATCGACTATCTGAAATCGGTCATCATCGACGACAAGCTGGGCCTGAACGAACATCTGGAAGCGGAGATGGCGCGCCTGCGCGAGGCGGTGATCTGCGAGTGGACGGAAACCGTCAACACCCCGGCGGCGCAGACGCGCTTCAAACACTTTATCAACAGCACCCAGCGCGACCCGAACGTACAGGTTGTGCCGGAGCGCGAACAGCATCGTCCGGCGACGCCGTATGAACGTATTCCGGTCACGCTGGTGGAGGAAAATGCATGAGCCAGTGGGTAAACATCTGCAATATTAACGACATTCTCCCCGCCACCGGCGTCTGTGCGCTGCTGGGCAACGAGCAGGTGGCGATTTTCCGCCCTCGTCACGATGAACAGGTCTTTGCTATCAGCAATATCGACCCGTTCTTCGAGGCCAGCGTGCTCTCCCGCGGACTGATTGCCGAGCACCAGGGTGAACTGTGGGTCGCCAGCCCGTTGAAAAAGCAGCGTTTCCGCTTAAGCGACGGGTATTGCATGGAAGATGAGAGCCGCTCTGTGAAGCACTACGACGTCCGCGTGAAGGACGGTAAGGTGCAGCTGAAAGGCTAATCCCCCGCCCTTTTAGGGATAACGGCAGGAAAGTCGTATGTTCTGTGCGATCCCTGCTGTTATCCTGACGTCAATTCTTACCCCCTCCATGAATGCTGCGAGGTAACGTCGTGGATCACCTGCCGATTTTTTGTCAATTACGCAACCGCGACTGCCTGCTCGTGGGCGGCGGCGACGTGGCTGAACGCAAAGCGCGCCTGCTGTTAGAGGCTGGCGCCCGACTCACCGTCAACGCCCTCGACTTCGCCCCCCAGTTTGAGGTCTGGGCGCAGGAAGGGATGCTCACGCTGGAACAGGGTGCGTTTAATGAATCCCTGCTGGATACCTGCTGGCTGACCATTGCCGCGACGGATGACGATGAAGTGAACCAGCGCGTGAGCGATGCCTGCGAAGCGCGCCGTATCTTCTGCAACGTGGTGGATGCGCCGAAAGAGGCCAGCTTTATCATGCCGTCGATTATCGACCGCTCGCCGCTGATGATTGCGGTATCGTCCGGGGGACGTTCACCGGTTCTCGCGCGTCTGCTGCGGGAAAAACTGGAAGCCCTGTTGCCCCAGCATCTTGGTCAGATTGCGCATTATGCCGGGCAACTCCGCTCCCGCGTGAAGCAAACCTTCTCGACAGTGGGCGAGCGCCGCCGCTTCTGGGAAAAATTCTTTGTGAACGACAGGCTGGCGCAGTCGCTGGCGAATCAGGACGTGAAGGCGGTTGAAGAGACAACGACGCAGTTACTCTCCGAACCCCTGGATCATCGAGGCGAAGTGGTGCTGGTGGGCGCAGGTCCCGGCGATGCGGGTCTGCTGACGTTAAAAGGACTACAGCAGATCCAGCAGGCGGATATCGTGGTGTACGACCGTCTGGTTTCTGATGACATCATGAATCTGGTCCGTCGCGATGCCGACCGCGTATTCGTTGGCAAACGGGCGGGCTACCACTGCGTGCCGCAGGAGGAGATTAACCAGATCCTGCTGCGCGAGGCGCAGAAAGGTAAGCGCGTGGTGCGCCTTAAGGGCGGCGATCCGTTTATCTTTGGTCGCGGCGGCGAGGAGCTGGAAACCCTGTGCGACGCGGGCATTCCGTTCTCCGTCGTGCCGGGCATTACGGCAGCATCCGGCTGCTCAGCGTACTCTGGCATTCCGCTGACCCACCGGGATTACGCCCAGAGCGTGCGTCTGGTGACGGGCCACCTGAAGACCGGCAGCGAGCTGGACTGGCATAACCTGGCCGCCGAAAAGCAGACGCTGGTGTTCTACATGGGGCTCAATCAGGCCGCCACGATTCAGGCGAAGCTGCTGGAGCACGGTATGAATGCGGATATGCCCGTCGCGCTAGTCGAAAACGGCACCGCCATTACGCAGCGCGTGGTGGATGGTGTACTGACGCAGCTCGGTGAGCTGGCGCAGCAGGTTGAAAGCCCGGCGCTGATTGTGGTGGGCCGTGTGGTTGAACTGCGCGACAGGCTGAACTGGTTCTCGAATCACTAACGCATACTCTTCCTTCCCGGAGTAGTCCTTAAGCGGACTACTCCCCTCTTACCGCTGTCGATAACATACCGCCCGTATAGTGGAACTTTTCCATTTATTCCCTCGTATTACATCCATTTTTTAGACAAGGAATGCATATGTTCAAACTGGCAAAAGCCGCCGTTCTGGTTGGCCTGTTATCAACGCTGACGGCCTGCACCGGTCACGTACAGAACACCAAAAATAATTGCAGCTACGATTATCTGCTGCACCCGGCGATCTCCATTTCGAAAATCATCGGTGGTTGCGGCCCGGCAGCGCAGCAGTAAGCGTTTTACAGGCGTAAAAAAACCGGGATGTCCCGGTTTTTTTGTTTAGGGAAGTGCGGCCTGATGCCCTCACCCTGACCCTCTCCCACAGGGAGAGGGAACAAACCCTAAAAACGGTAACGTGGTTACCGTTTTGCTTTTACTTAAGGTTTACCCACAAACCCAATCGCGTTGTATACCGCTTTCAGGGTTTCGGACGCGCGTGCGCTGGCTTTTTCCGCGCCCTCTTTCATCACCTTCTGCAGGAAGGCTTCGTCATTGCGATAGCGTTTATAGCGCTCCTGAAGCTCGGTCAGCATGCCGGAAACGGCGTCTGCCACTTCACCTTTCAGGTGGCCATACATCTTACCTTCGAAATGTTGTTCCAGCTCAGGAATGCTCTGGCCGGTCACGCCGGAGAGGATATCCAGCAGGTTGGAGACGCCCGCTTTGTTCTGCACGTCGTAGCGCACAACAGGCGGCTCGTCGGAGTCGGTGACCGCGCGCTTGAGCTTTTTGACGACGGATTTCGGATCTTCCAGCAGGCCGATAACGTT
The DNA here is from genome assembly GCF_041365315.1 of Enterobacter cloacae complex sp. 2015409. Lineage (NCBI taxonomy): Bacteria > Pseudomonadati > Pseudomonadota > Gammaproteobacteria > Enterobacterales > Enterobacteriaceae > Enterobacter > Enterobacter cloacae complex sp. 2015409. The sequence continues at coordinate 37,588 of NZ_JBFTVM010000005.1, forward strand.
GTTGCGGTTATCGTCAGACTTGGACATCTTTTTGGTCGGTTCCAGCAGCGACATCACGCGCGCACCGGATTTTGGAATAAATGGCTCAGGCACTTTAAACACATCGCCGTAGATCGCGTTAAAGCGCTGGGCGATATCGCGGCTCAGCTCAAGATGCTGCTTCTGGTCTTCACCCACCGGGACCTGGTTTGTCTGGTACAGCAGGATGTCTGCCGCCATCAGCACCGGATAGTCAAACAGACCGGCGTTGATGTTTTCAGAGTAGCGCGCGGATTTATCCTTGAACTGGGTCATGCGGCTCAGCTCGCCGAAATAGGTATAGCAGTTCAGCGCCCAGCCCAGCTGCGCGTGCTCCGGCACGTGAGACTGAACGAAGATGGTGCTTTTCTCAGGATCGATGCCGCAGGCCAGGTACAGCGCCAGCGTATCGAGAGTGGCTTTGCGCAGCTTCTCAGGATCCTGACGCGCGGTAATCGCATGGAGATCGACGATGCAGTAGATGCAATGGTAGTCATCCTGCATGCTGACCCACTGACGTAACGCACCCATGTAGTTACCAATGGTCAATTCACCTGAAGGCTGTGCGCCACTAAAAACGATGGGCTTAGTCATTATTCAATTCCTGATGTTCACTGTGCGAAAGCCCGAGTGCGGGCAACAAATCTTTGAAGTGGTCGAAGACCACATCCGGCTCACTTAGCGTGATGGCCTCACCGTAGTTGTAGCCATAGGTTAATCCGACGGAAGGACACCCTGCCGCTCGGGCAGCCAGAATATCATTGCGCGAATCCCCGACAAAGAGCAGCTCCGCGGGCGTTAAGGATAATTTTCCTGCCACCAGCAAAAGCGGTTCCGGATGCGGCTTTTTGTTCTGCACGTCATCGCCACCCACAATCACGGAGAAATACTTCGCGATATCGAGCGCTTCCAGCAGAGGCGCAACGAACGGGGTTGGCTTGTTGGTCACCAGCCCCAGCGGGATGCCCTTAGCGTGCAGCGCGCTCAGCGTTTCCTGAACGTCCGGGAACAGGAAACTGCCCTCCTCGACGGTCTCTTCGTAGAAACGATCGAACAATTTGCGCAGAATACGCAGCTGCTCATCCTTAGGAATGTCAGCGTGATCGACGCTCGGTTTACCCTGCGCGGAACGCTGCGACGCGCGCTCCTGGCGAGCCCACGTCAGCGCACGCTCCATCAGAACATCGGCGCCGTTGCCAATCCACGTTACCACGCGTTCTTCACCTGCAACGGGCAGCTCAAGTGCGTACAGCGCCTGATCTACGGCGCTCGTTAAGCCCGGCGCGCTGTCGACCAGCGTACCGTCGAGGTCGAATGCCACACCCCGAATAGCCTGTAATTTATCCATGACTTACCTTCGCCAGCTCGCGGCGCATTTCATCAATGACTTTTTTGTAATCCGGTTGGTCGAAAATGGCTGAACCGGCAACAAACATATCCGCGCCCGCTGCCGCAATTTCACCAATGTTATTCACTTTCACACCGCCGTCCACTTCCAGACGAATATCGTAGCCTGACTCGTCAATACGACGGCGAACTTCACGCAGCTTATCCAGCGTGTGGGGGATAAACGACTGGCCGCCAAAGCCCGGGTTAACGGACATCAGCAGGATCACGTCCAGCTTGTCCATGACATAGTCGAGATAGCTCAGCGGCGTGGCCGGGTTAAACACCAGACCCGCTTTACAGCCGTTCTCTTTGATCAGCTGCAGCGTGCGGTCGACGTGTTCAGAGGCTTCCGGATGGAAAGTGATGATGCTGGCACCCGCCGCGGCGAAGTCAGGCACGATGCGGTCAACAGGCTTCACCATCAGGTGAACGTCGATCGGCGCGGTAATGCCATAGTTACGCAATGCCTTGAGCACCATTGGACCAATGGTCAGATTCGGAACGTAGTGGTTATCCATCACGTCGAAATGGACAACATCTGCGCCAGCCGCGAGAGCTTTGGCGGTATCTTCACCCAGACGGGCAAAATCGGCCGACAGAATTGAGGGAGCAATCAAAAACTGTTTCATCCGCTTCTCCTTGAAATGTGTTTACCGGCGGGCAAAACGGCTCAGGGGCGATAAAGAGCCAGAAGTTCGTCCACCTTTTTACGTGTGCCGCCGTTGCTGCTAATGCTACGCCGCACTTTGACCTGAAAATGCTTCGCGGCTTTGTACCATTCGCGCGTATCAGGGGTATCGTGATTCGAAATTAACACCGGAATTCTTTTGCTGACCAGCTTTTCCGCCATCTCAGCCAGACGAGCCTGTTCGGCCGGGCTGAAGCTGTTGGTGTGATAGGCGGTGAAGTTCGCCGTCGCAGACAGCGGCGCGTAAGGCGGGTCACAGTAAACCACCGAGTTTACGCCTGCCAGTTCCATACACTCTTCATAGGAGAGGCAATGAAACTCTGCGTTCTGCGCTTTTTCGGCAAAGTGATACAGCTCGTCCTGCGGAAAATACGGGCGCTTATAGCGGCCAAAAGGCACGTTAAATTCCCCGCGCAGGTTATACCGGCACAGGCCGTTGTAACCATGTCGGTTGAGGTAGAGGAACAGCAGGGCTCTGCGGAACGGGTCCTGGCTCTGGTTAAACTCCGCGCGGTACTGGTAGTAAACGTCCGGGTTATTGTTCTCGGGCGTAAACAGTTTGCGCGCCTCGGCGACATACTCATCGGTACGCAGCTTAACGATGTTATAGAGGCTGATAAGGTCGCTGTTGATATCCGCCAGGATATAACGAGAAAAATCGGTGTTGAGGAACACCGATCCTGCACCCACGAAAGGTTCGATAAGACACTCGCCTTTAGGCAGGTGCTTTTTAATATCATCGAGCAGGGGGTATTTCCCCCCTGCCCATTTCAGAAAAGCGCGATTTTTTTTCATGCTGACTAACTGATTACACCTTCTCCAGCTGTGGAGAAAGCTCCGACAGCATCCTGCGCTTTAAACATTACTTCAGATCGGCCTGAACCTGATGAATCGGCTTCGCCCATGGGTTTTTCGCCTGAACATCAGCTGGCAGCGCCGCTACGGCACGTTTTGCTTCATCTTTGGACGAATAAACACCGCTCACAAGCACATACCACGGCTGACCGTTACGGGTCGTCTGATAAACAACGTAGTTTTTCAGATTTGATTTCTTCGCCCAGCTGTTGAGGTTGTCATAGTTAGACGAACTGCTCAGCTGCAGCGTGTAGTTGCTGGATGGCGCAGACTTCAGCGAGCCAACGTTACCTGCAGTTTTACCTGCTGCGCTGCTGGAGGCTGTTGCCGTGGCTGCTGGAGCCGTTGCTGCAGGCGCAGCTGTGGCAGCCGGTGCCGTGGTGGTCGCCGTGGCTTTCGGCGCAGTCTGCGTGACGGGCGCTTTAGCTGGCTCGCTCACCGCGGCCGTTTCGGTGTGTTTCGGCTGTGCCGGTACGGCTTTCACTTCAGGCGCTTTAACGACTGCCTGAGGTTTGGTTTCACGCTTAGGCTCAATCACCGCCTGCTTGCGTTCAGGACGTGTCGCAGTCTGCGTCTGGCGCGGCTTGGTTTCCGTCGCGGCCGCTTGCGGCTGAGCGTTACCACCGCGAACCGGGGCAACGGTTGCAGGTTCAGTTGGCAACGTAGAGTTAACCACGACGTTATCAACCTGCTGCTGGTTCTGCGGCTGCGTCAACGCATTGTTCAGGTCTCCCTGAACTTCTACGCGCTGCTGGCCTTCAGGCGTAGCAGGTGCCTGACCCTGAGCAGGGGTTGAAGAAACAGGCGGCAGAGAAACATCCTGCGGCGCTGCGGTGTTCCCTGCGGTCTGCTCTGCGGAAGTGGTACCCGGAGCAGGCTGCGCACCATTCGCCTGATTGGACGCATCGTTACCGGACAGGTTGATGCTCTTCTCAGCGGAAGCCGTTTGCTCGGTTGAGTTCGTTGACGGTGCTTTAAGCGCGGAGCCAATGCCGACAATCAGCAGCACAAGCACCAGAACGCCAAGGCCCATCATGATGTACTGGCGGGACGCCGGTTTAGGCGCAGCGGCTTTTTTACGTTTACGCGGGCGACGCTCTACAGGCTGTTCGTCCATTGAATCTTCTTCGGACTCATAATCCTCTTCTGCTCGCTCTTCGTGCGCGTTGCGGCTGCGCGAAGGGCGACGATCGTCTGCATCCAGATCAACATCGTCAAAGTTGATCTGCGGCTCGTTATCACGTTCTGAAGATTGACGAGAACGACCAGTACGACGATCGCTGGGATCGGGTTTCAGCTCGTCTTCTGGTTTGAATTCATCCATTTAACACCCCACTCAAAGGCTTATGCCAACGACTTTGCATTTCACCTGAAGCTAAACGACCACCTGCGACAGTGGCCTGACCTTTCTAGTTGTTACGCCTGCTGACAGTCAGCGATAGCGCCAAGAACGACATCGTGCGGCACTCCGCCGCGTACTTCACTCTTCCCTATTGCAAGCGGGAGTACAAGACGCATCTCACCTGCCAATACTTTTTTATCGCGCATCATGTGGGGTAAATACGCTTGCGCCGACATCTCCTGCGGCCCGGTCACCGGCAAACCTGCACGCTCAAGCAGCGCAATAATGCGTGCCGTCTCTTCCGGCTTGAACTGCCCGAGACGTTCGGAGGTGCGAGCCGCCATCACCATGCCGGCCGCAACGGCTTCACCGTGCAGCCAGTTACCGTAGCCCATTTCGGCTTCAATCGCGTGACCAAACGTATGCCCAAGATTCAGTAAAGCACGTAAGCCCGTTTCACGCTCGTCTGCGGCAACAACTTCTGCTTTCAGCTCACAGCAACGACGAATGCAGTATGCCAGTTTAGCCTCATCCAGGCCCAGCAGCGCATCCATATTCTCTTCAAGCCAGCTAAAGAACTCGCCATCCAGAATAATGCCGTATTTGATCACTTCCGCCAGACCAGAAGCCAGCTCGCGCTTCGGCAGCGTTTTCAGACAGTCGAGATCCACCACCACCGATGCGGGCTGGTAGAAGGCGCCAATCATGTTTTTACCGAGCGGATGGTTGACTGCCGTTTTGCCACCGACAGAGGAGTCGACCTGGGACAGCAACGTGGTCGGGATTTGAATAAAACGGACGCCACGTTGATAGCTTGCGGCCGCAAAACCGGTCAGATCGCCCACAACACCGCCGCCCAGGGCAAGCAGTGTTGTATCGCGACCGTGTGGTTTTTGCAGCAATGCGGTAAAGACGGTATCCAGTACCGTCAGGCTTTTATACTGCTCGCCATCGGGGAGAATCACACTGTCGACTTTTACGCCCGCCTGCTCAAGCAGGTGGCGTACGCGGTCGAGATAAAGCGGAGCCAGCGTCTCATTGGTGACCAGCATCGCCTGATCACCCGCTTTCAGTGGTAAAAAGGAAGCTGGGTCGTTAAACAAACCAGCCGCGATGGTGATAGGGTAACTACGTTCCCCGAGAGTAACTGTAATCCTCTCCATGACGCGACATCCACCTTTAATGCTTTTACCCGCAGGCGAGTGTATATAAAGCCAGAATCAGTTGCTTTCCAGCATATGAATAATCTGGTTTGCAACCACTTTAGCGCTCTGGTCGTCAGTACGAATGGTCACATCGGCAATCTCTTCATACAGCGGATTGCGTTCATCGGCCAACGCTTCCAGAACTTCGCGTGGTGGCGTTTCAACCTGCAGCAGCGGGCGCTTTTTATCGCGCTGCGTACGTGCCAGCTGTTTCTCGATAGTCGTCTCAAGATAGACCACTACGCCACGGGCGGAGAGACGGTTGCGGGTTTCGCGAGATTTCACAGAGCCGCCGCCTGTTGCCAGAACGATGCCCTGTTTTTCCGTGAGTTCGTTGATCACTTTTTCTTCTCGGTCACGGAAACCTTCTTCGCCTTCTACGTCGAAAACCCAGCCCACATCAGCTCCGGTTCGTTTCTCAATCTCTTGATCAGAATCGTAAAATTCCATATTGAGTTGTTGAGCTAACTGACGCCCAATAGTGCTTTTGCCGGCACCCATAGGCCCAACCAGAAAGATATTGCGTTTCTCTGCCATTTTATCGGTACTACTAAGACTATTCGTTAATGGTAATCCCCGCTGCGCAGACACCCGGCGTAGCAGGACATGAACTGAAACCTCATATGCAATAGAGCGAGAGTCAGACTAAAAATTATCTCAATACTCCGGCTTGTTTGGCAACTGATTAAATCACCGCGCCGGGCGCATAAGGTAATAAGACGTAAGTCCAACTCAAATCGGTACTCCTTGTATGCTAATTCATGCCCCACGTCAAACATCTGCAACAAACTGAATGCAAATTCATTGCGGGGATCGTTACCCGTCAGCGAATACCGACCAGACGTGGTGTAATAAACACCACTAACTCCCGCCGTTCGTTGTCTTTCCCGTCATGGCGAAAAAGCTGACCAAGCCAGGGGATTTTTCCCAGCCCCGGTACGCTGTCACTGCCGGTTTTGTTCTTCTGCGAAAAAATTCCGCCCAACGCCAGCGTTTCTCCACTTTTTACCTCCACCTGGGTTTCTATCTCCTGTTTGTCGATCGCCAGCGTTTCGCCGTCCGCCTGCTGTAGAACCTGTCCCGGCATATTTTCGCTGATGTGCAATTTCAGGCGCACGCGCCCTCCCGGCAACACCACCGGCGTGACCTCCATCCCTAATACCGCTTCCTTAAACTCAATGGAGGTTGCGCCGCTTTCACCGCTTGAGACCTGATACGGGATCTCACTCCCCTGCTTGATACTGGCCGGCTGCATATGCGAGGCCAGCAGCCGCGGGCTGGCGATGATATCGACCTGCTGTTTTTGCTCCAGCGCAGAGAGCTCCAGATCCAGCAGCCGACCATTGATCCGTCCGATGTTAAAACCCACGTGGCTGGTGGCGCTGGCGACGGAAAGATCGCTGCCAAGCGTGGTGAGCTGGCCAACCTTGCCCGCGTCGGTGGCGTCGGCGAGATTCCACTTCACTCCCAGCTCACGCAGGCTTTTTTCATTAATGGTCACAATGTGCGCCGCCAGCTCGACCTGTTCGACGGGAATATCCATCTGAGCGGCCCAGCGCTGCAGCGTCTCCACCACCGTCTGGTTATCCCGGATCAGCAGGCGATTGGTGCGTTTGTCGACGGATAAACTCCCCTTCGGGCTCAGGAGTTTTTCCGCGGCTTTTTGCAGCTCTCCGGCATCGGCATAAGAAAAAGGGATAGTGTGAGACACCAGCGGCGCATCAAGCTGTCGACGCGCCCGCTCATGTTCTGAACGTTCCCGCTGCTCACGCTGCCAGGCGGCGGTATGCACGTAAAAAATGCCCGCTTCCTCGCGCAGGACAAGTCCGGCACTGGAGACTACCGTCCGTAACGCCTGCCGCCAGGGGACGCGCGTCAGGTTTAGCGAAAGCGTGCCGCTGACATCAGGCGATACCACCAGATTACGGTTCTCCTGTGCGACCAGGGCCTGTAACACCTGAACCACAGGAACGTCATCCACCACCAGCGTGACCGGTTTTGGCTCGGCGGCCCACAGGGGATGGCTGAACGCCAGCAGCCACAGCATTATCCGTAAATTCATTTTTGTCCGTTCCTTCTCGTTGCCACGTCCATTTTTCTGGTTCACATGTGTCACCCACATCAACAACCAGTTCCGTTGCATTGATGGCTGTTATCGTCCAGCCTGCCGGGAAGCGCTCATGCGTTTTCAGCCGGTACCAGCGCTTTTGCCCATCCTGTAAAATGCCGATAGCCTGCTGTCCTTCCACCATGCCGCGATAGTGCCACTGCGCCAGCTCGCCAATGGCGCAGGGATCGTCCGGCGGGTGAAACGGATCGCGCATGCCGGTCAATAGCAGCGCTGAGCAAACCAGCAAATATCGCGCGCTATTTCGCATGTGCCAGCTCCAGCCGCAGGCGCAACGCCGTACCTTGTGGCGAAATCGCAAAAGCGGCGATCTGCACATCCCGCTGCGCCAGCCGGGAAAAAAGCGCCGGAAGCGCCTGCCACTCAACCTCCAGCATCAGTTCCCCTCCGTTCTGCAGCGGCTTCCAGTGAACCAGCGTCGTGTTATCACCCTGAAAATCGAGCGGGGAAAAAGATATCAATTCCCGTGATTCCGGCGTTTCCGGACGAAACGGCACCTTTCTGACCGCAAGCCATAACGCTGCGTTAGCTCTCGTGTCCTGAATCAGCTGGCGCTGTCGTTCAGCACACTGCCTGTCTACCGGTCTGAGCAAGGTGCCCCACGCGGCCAGTCCTGCCAGGAGACTCCCCAGACACCAGAAGAGCACCCGATACCAGGGACGGCTTTCGCACCAGCGTTCTAACAGGGTATCCACGCGTTACCCCTCGCTTTTAAGCTGAAGGGTGAACATCCAGCGCCCCTGGCTGTCCCGCCGAAGCTCACCCGCCGTCCCGGGCGTAAAACCCGCTATTTGGCCAAGCGCATCGCGCAGAGCAGACAGGGCCGGCAGGGTTATGGCATACCCGCTCAGCATCAGAGCAGGAGGCTGATAGCGCAGCTCTGTCAGCCAGACCTGTGCCGGAATGGTGCGGGAAAGGGCTTCCAGCACCGGTTGCCATGCACGTCGTTGAATTTCCTGCGCTGGCAGCTGCGCCTGTGAGGCGAGTCTCTGCCGGGAGAGAAGCACATGCTGCACGGCCTGCATGCCCGTCAGATCCGTTTGCAGCGCGTGCAGCCTCATAAGAGGGTTCATCCGCAGACAGAAAATGGCCATGAAGATTAACAGTACGGTACCGACACACATTGCGCCCCAGAAACGCAGGCATCGCGCGCGCCGCTGCTGCCGCCAGGGCAGAAAGTTCATGATGCTCATCCGGGCACCTCGCTCATGGCCAGCGCCAGCGCAACGGTATAATCAGCGCCGCAGTCCGGCAGCGGGGCATGGCAGCGCTCAAGGATTTCCCACGGGTCACGTCGGCTATCAAACAGCGCGATGTCATCCGGACCAAGCGCCAGCAGCGCCGACAGCTCAGCCACATTGTCTGCTTCTGTGGTAAAGCGTCGTCCCCACTGGTGGCGCATCGCCCAGAGCCACTGCCGCTCGTCCCGCCAGGCGATGCACTTCGCTGGTGTCACCGCAGGAAGAAGATTCGCCAGAGCGCTGGCATCCGGCGTAATGGTCATCAGCCGCAAACGCAGCGCCTTCGCCAGCGCCAGAAGGGTGTCAACCTCGTTGTTTTGTGCGGCTGTCACCTGAAAGGTATTGCTGAGCGTATCCTGCACGTAATCGAAACAGAGCGTATCGGCAGACATCTCCAGTTCGCGGGCGAGCGCGGCGCCAAGCCATGAGAGCTGCTCGCTGTCGCGCAGCGCAACGGTCGGACGGGCAAGCGACCGCTGCAGGGTGCGTGCAGCCGGGAAAGAGAGGAACGCCCGGTGGTAGTGCGGCAGCGTTTTTCGCCAGTCGCGTAACGCATCAACCAGCTGTTCTGACTGATAAATTTTGCCGTCACGAATGATGCCTTCAGCCAGCGGGATTGCCCACCAGCGCCGCAAACACCAGCCGGACTTCTCCCGGGCCAGTGCGACGATCAGCACCCTATCCTGTTGAATATGAATGCCCGTTTGCCAAGTTTTGAAAGCCATGCTTCACGATCTCCTTATCGCCCGTCACCCTGACGGCTATATCAATGAATCAGGCTTGCCTTTATACTACCGCGCGATTGTTTAGAAACTGCCCAAGTGAAACCAAATGGGAAATCTCCGGTGAAGTTCGTAAAGTATTTATTCATCCTTGCAGTCTGTTGCATTCTGCTGGGAGCAGGCTCGATTTACGGTTTGTACAAATATATTGAGCCACAGCTACCTGATGTCGCCACGCTTCGCGATGTGCGACTCCAGATCCCGATGCAAGTCTATAGCGCCGATGGCGAGCTCATGGCGCAGTATGGCGAGAAGCGTCGTATTCCGCTGACCTTAAACCAAATTCCCCCTGTGATGGTGAAAGCCTTTATCGCCACGGAGGACAGCCGTTTTTACGAGCACCACGGTGTCGATCCGGTGGGGATTTTCCGCGCCGCGAGCATTGCGCTGTTCTCTGGTCACGCCTCTCAGGGGGCGAGTACCATTACGCAGCAGCTGGCGCGTAACTTCTTCCTCAGCCCTGAAAAGACGCTGATACGTAAGATCAAAGAGGTGTTCCTTGCTATCCGTATTGAGCAGCTGCTGAGCAAAGACGAAATCCTTGAGCTGTACCTCAACAAAATCTACCTGGGCTACCGCGCTTATGGCGTGGGGGCTGCCGCACAGGTGTACTTCGGTAAGCCTGTTGAGCAACTCACCTTAAGCGAAATGGCAACCATTGCCGGTCTGCCGAAAGCGCCGTCCACGTTTAACCCGCTCTACTCGCTCGATCGCGCCACCGCGCGTCGGAACGTCGTCCTGTCACGTATGCTGAGCGAAGGCTACATCAGCCAGAGCGAGTACGAGCAGGCGCGTAACGATGTCATTGACGCTAACTACCACGCCCCTGAGATCGCCTTCGCCTCCCCTTACCTGACCGAAATGGTTCGCCAGGAGATGGTGAATCGTTATGGTGATAAGGCCTATGAAGATGGCTATCGCGTGTACACCACCGTCACCCGCAAAGTTCAGCAGGCGGCGCAGGAAGCGGTACGCAACAACGTGATGGACTACGATATGCGTCACGGCTATCGCGGCCCGTCAAACGTGCTGTGGAAAGTGGGCGAAAGCGCGTGGGACAGCAAAAAAATCACCAGTACGCTGAAGGCGCTGCCAACCTACGGTCCGCTCCTTCCTGCCGTGGTGACGCAGGCCGATCCTCAGGAGGCCGTTGCGACGCTTGCGGACGGTACCTCCGTCTCCCTGCGTATGGACGGTATCCGCTGGGCGCGTCCGTACCGCTCGGATACGCTGCAGGGCGCCACGCCGCGTAAAGTGACCGACGCGGTACAAACCGGGCAGCAAATCTGGGTGCGCAAGGTAGGTGAATCCTGGTGGCTGGCGCAGGTGCCGGACGTCAACTCGGCCCTGGTCTCGATCAACCCGCAGAACGGCGCCATCCTGGCCCTGGTCGGCGGGTTTGATTTCAACCAGAGCAAATTTAACCGCGCCACCCAGGCGCTGCGTCAGGTCGGTTCCAATATCAAACCGTTCCTCTACACGGCAGCGATGGATAAGGGCTTGACCCTCGCCAGCATCCTGAACGACGTGCCAATTTCCCGCTGGGATGCCGGTGCCGGTTCCGACTGGCAGCCGAAGAACTCCCCTGCGGAGTATGCCGGTCCTATTCGTCTTCGTCAGGGCCTGGGACAGTCGAAAAACGTGGTGATGGTACGCGCCATGCGCGCGATGGGCGTCGACTATGCCGCAGAGTATCTGCAGCGCTTCGGCTTCCCGGCGCAGAATATCGTTCGCACCGAGTCGCTGGCGTTGGGCTCAGCCTCCTTTACGCCGCTTCAGGTTGCACGCGGGTACTCGGTGATGGCCAACGGCGGCTTCCTGATTGACCCGTACTTCATCAGCAAGATCGAGAACGACCAGGGCGGCGTGCTGTTTGAAGCGAAGCCGAAAATTGCCTGCCCTGACTGCGATATTCCAGTCATTTATGGCAATACGCCGAAATCCGACGTGCTTGAAAACAAGGACATGGAAGACCCAGCCGTGTCGCAGGAGCAGCAGAACGGCGTTGTGCCGCAGCCGCAGCTGGAACAGGCGAACCAGGCGCTGGTGGCGCAGACCGGTGCGCAGCAGTATGCCCCGCATGTGATCAACACGCCGCTGTCGTTCCTGATCAAGAGCGCGCTGAACACCAACATCTTCGGTGAACCGGGCTGGCAGGGTACCGGCTGGCGTGCAGGACGTGATTTGCAGCGCCATGATATCGGCGGTAAAACGGGGACAACCAACAGCTCGAAAGACGCGTGGTTCTCCGGTTACGGGCCGGGCGTGGTGACATCGGTCTGGATCGGCTTCGACGATCATCGCCGCGACTTAGGTCGTACAACGGCCTCCGGCGCGATTAAGGATCAGATTTCCGGTTACGAAGGCGGAGCGAAGAGCGCGCAGCCGGCCTGGGACGCCTACATGAAGTCCGTTCTTGAAGGCGTGCCGGAGCAGCCGCTTACGCCACCGCCAGGCGTGGTGACGGTCAATATCGACCGCAGCACGGGTCAGCTCGCCAACGGCGGTAACAGTCGCGAAGAGTATTTCATTGAGGGCACCCAGCCAACCACACAGGCGGTGCATGAGGTGGGCACAGAGATCATCGACAACGGCGAAACGCACGAGCTGTTCTAAACATAAAAATGCCCGGTAAAAACCGGGCAAAGCATCGTAGGCCGGGTAAGGCGAAGCCGCCACCCGGCTTTTTTATGGCCTACAGCCGCCCCTGCCCCTTCAGCCACTCCCGTACCAGGAACAGCGCGCTCACGTTGCGAGCCTCGTTAAAGTCAGGGTCTTCCAGCAGGTCCATCAGATGCGCCAGCGGCCAGCGAACCTGCGGCAGCGGCTCCGGCTCATCCCCTTCCAGCGATTCAGGATAGAGATCTTCAGCGACCACAATATTCATTTTGCTGGAAAAATAAGACGGCGCCATGCTCAGTTTTTTCAGGAATGAAAGCTCATTCGCCCCGAAACCGACCTCTTCTTTCAGCTCGCGGTTTGCCGCTTCAAAGACGGTTTCACCCGGATCGATAAGCCCTTTCGAGAACCCAAGCTCGTAAGATTCCGTTCCCACAGCGTATTCGCGGATCAAAATCAGATGATCGTCGATAATGGGAATAATCATCACCGCTTCGCGCGACGAGGGGCGCATACGTTCATAAACGCGACGCACACCGTTGCTGAACTCCAGGTCCACACTTTCAACATTAAACAGCCGCGATTTGGCGACAGTTTCAACATTCAGAATGGTGGGTTTTTGTAGTGGTTTGCTCATCGTGATGGGTCTTAGCAGTGAGAACTGGGGTTATTGTGCGATACGCCGCACGGTTTCGGCAATGTCAATTGTTCTGTATTTACATTTGTGCAACGTAGCAGGAATCAATCCTCAATTCAAAACAAATGTCAAGAGGTTGAAATGTTTCCAGGAATTTGCTGATATCGCGCCATAACAGGCTTTGCTATCATCACCGGTCACTGGGATGCGCTTCAGAATGCTCAAGTTCGACTCCATACTTGCCGATAGCCAACCACAGACACTCATTCAATGTAAAGGTGCTACTGACTACACCTGTAAGATAAGTAAGATGGGGAAAGCATGAGCACCATTTTGATTGTTCTCGCTGCTATGCTGGCCGGCGCATTGGTTGCAGGGTGGATGTACAGGCGCCGCGTACAGCGCCGTTATCGTCTGCCCTTTTTAAATGCATTTGCGGGTGCGACCACGCGTAAACTCACGCAAGACGAGCGCGATGCAGTTGAAAACTATCTCGAAATCCTGAACCGTTCTCAGCTCACGCCTGGGCCAACGGGAGCTACCGCCGCACCCGTCGCGCTAAAGCTCAATGCGCAAAGTGATACCGTGCTCTGCGTGACGCGCTCCATCACGCGCTATGGCATCACCACTGATGACCCCAACAAATGGCGCTATTACCTGGATTCCGTCGAAGTGCATCTCCCTCCGTCCTGGGAGCAATACATTAATGACGAAAACAGCGTTGAGCTGATTCACACCGATTCGTTGCCCCTGGTTATCTCGCTTAACGGCCACACGCTGAATGAATACCTTCAGGAAGCCCCGCGTTTTGCGCTGGAGCGTGCGAGTTCAACGCAGGCTTCCATTCGTGGCGAAGAGACTGAGCAGATCGAACTGCTGAATATTCGCCAGGAGACGCATGAAGAGTACGCCCTGAGCCGCCCGGACGGCATTCGTGAAGCGCTTCTGATCGTCTCCGCCTTCCTGCTCTTTTTTGTCTGCCTGTTGACGCCGGATGTGTTTGTCCCCTGGCTGGCGGGAGGCGCGGTGCTGCTGCTGGCGGCCGGGCTTTGGGGTCTCTTTGCCCCACCGGCCAAAACCTCGTTGCGCGAGATCCACTGCCTGCGCGGTACGCCAAAGCGCTGGGGCCTGTTCGGTGAAAACGATCAGGAACATCTCAATAATATTTCGCTCGGTATTATCGATCTGATCTACCCGCGCCACTGGCAACCGTGGATTGCGCAGGACCTGGGTCAGAAAACGGATATTGATATCTACCTTGACCGACACGTTGTGCGTCAGGGGCGCTTCTTGTCCCTGCATGATGAAGTGAAAAATTTCCCGCTTCAGCACTGGCTTCGCAGCACGGTCATTGCCGGAGGCGCGGCGCTGGTCTTAGTCATGCTTCTGCTTTTCGTGCCGCTGGATATGCCCATCAAATTCACCCTGTCGTGGATCAAAGGGGCGCAAACCATCGAAGCGACCAGCGTCAACAAGCTGGATGAAGCCGGTGTGCGCGTGGGGGACACGCTGCGCCTGAAGGGTACCGGGATGTGTAATATTCACACCCCGGGGGCGTGGAACACCCGCCAGAATTCGCCGTTTATGCCGTTCGACTGCTCGCAAATTATCTGGAACGACGCTCCGCCGCTGCCGCTGCCGGAATCCGAAGTGGTGAATAAAGCCACGGCCCTTACCCAGACGGTGAACCGCCAGCTGCACCCGAAAACGGACGATGACTCGCGCGTCAGCCCCGCGCTACGCTCGGCCATTCAAAAATCAGGCATGGTTCTGCTGGATGATTTTGGTGACATCGTCCTGAAAACGCAGGATTTATGCTCCTCTCAGGATGAGTGCATACGTCTTAAAAACGCCCTGGTAAACCTGGGTAACAGTAAAGACTGGGACTCGCTGGTGAAACGCGCCGAAGCGGGACGACTGGACGGTGTTAACGTGCTGCTGCGTCCGGTGAGCGCTGAATCGCTGGATAACCTGGTCGCCACCTCCACCTCGCCGTTCATGATGCGCGAGACCACCCGTGCGGCTCAGGCGCTGAACAGCCCGGCACCGGGCGGGTTTGTGATTGTCAGCGATGAAGGCAGCGACCTGGTCGATCAGCCTTACCCGCAGGTTGCGCTTTATGACTATCCGGCGCAGGAGCAGTGGAGCCAATTCCAGCGCCTCGCGCAGATGCTGATGCAAACGCCGTTCAGCGCCGAAGGGATTGTCACAAGCCTTTACACCGATGCCAACGGCACTCGCCATATCGGCCTGCACCGGATGCCGGATAGCGCAGGTTTATGGCGTTACGTTGGCACCTCTTTGCTGATGACCGCGATGCTGATTGCCATTTTCTGGAACGGTTTTATGGCCCTGCGCCGCTACCAGCGCTCGCGCACCCGGCTTGCCGACATCCAGCAGTATTATGAAAACTGCCTCAATCCTAAGCTGATCCCCTCGTCTGAGAGCCTGATCTGATAACGTTGTTGCGCGGCAAGATGTGCTACCCTGTCGCGCACGTTTCTTCTGGCTGGAGTTCCCCCTTATGCACCTTGATATCGCCTGGCAGGAGGTTGATACCGTTCTGCTGGATATGGACGGCACGCTGCTCGATCTCGCCTTTGATAACTATTTCTGGCAAACGCTGGTTCCTGAAACCTATGGCGAGCAGCAGGGGATCTCCCCGGCAGAAGCGCAGGCATTCATTCGTTCGCAATATAGCGCGGTCCAACATACGCTAAACTGGTACTGTCTTGACTACTGGAGCGATCGCCTCGGTCTGGATATTTGTGCCATGACCACCGCCCAGGGTCCACGCGCCGTATTGCGCGAGGATACGGTTCCGTTCCTGGATGCGCTGAAAGCAAGCGGCAAGCGCCGTATTTTACTGACCAACGCGCATCCACATAATCTGGCGGTGAAGCTGGAGCATACGGGTCTGGCGTCGCACCTTGATTTATTACTTTCCACCCACACATTTGGTTATCCGAAAGAGGATCAGCGGTTGTGGCATGCGGTGAAGGAAGAGACGGGTTTGCAGCCAGAACGTACGCTGTTCATTGATGACAGCGAGCCCATTCTGGATTCCGCGGCAAAGTTTGGCATCCGCTACTGTCTGGGCGTTACCAATCCTGACTCTGGCCTGGCTGAAAAAAGCTATCTGCGCCACCCTGGACTGAACGACTATCGCCAGATGATCCCCTCACTGACCGTGAAGGAGACGCCATGAAAGAAAAACCCTCTGACGGGGTAAGACTGGATAAATGGCTGTGGGCGGCGCGTTTTTATAAAACGCGCGCCCTTGCCCGCGAGATGGTTGACGGCGGAAAAGTGCATTACAACGGCCAGCGCAGCAAACCGAGCAAGCTGGTTGAGCTGAATGCCACCTTAACGCTGCGTCAGGGCAACGATGAACGTACGGTAGTGATTAAAGCCATTACCGAACAACGTCGACCCGCAACGGAAGCCGTACTGCTTTATGAAGAGACGGCGGAGAGCATTGAAAAGCGCGAGAAGACCGCGCTGGCGCGCAAAATGAACGCGCTGACGATGCCTCACCCGGACCGGCGACCGGATAAAAAAGAGCGCCGTGACCTGATGAAATTTAAACACGGTGAGACTGAATAACCTCACCCGCACGAGAGATGAAAATGGCCCAACACGACCAATTACACCGCTATCTGTTTGAACAATTCGCCGTGCGCGGCGAGCTGGTCACCGTATCTGAAACCTGGAAACAGATCCTGGAAAACCACAACTACCCGCTGCCGGTGAAGACCCTGTTGGGCGAACTGCTGGTTGCCACCAGCCTGCTGACGGCGACGCTGAAGTTTGCCGGTGATATCACCGTGCAGCTGCAGGGTGACGGCCCGATGACGCTGGCGGTCATCAACGGCAATAACCAGCAGCAGATGCGCGGCGTCGCGCGCGTTCAGGGCGACGTGCCTGAAAATGCAGACCTCAAAACGCTGGTGGGTAATGGCTACCTGGTGATCACCATCTCCCCTGAGGAAGGTGAGCGCTATCAGGGCGTGGTGGGTCTGGAAGGCGATACCCTGGCGGCCTGCCTGGAAGATTACTTCATGCGTTCTGAACAGCTGCCGACGCGCCTGTTCATCCGCACCGGTGAAGTGGACGGTCAGCCTGCTGCGGGCGGTATGCTGCTGCAGGTTCTGCCTGCGCAGGACGCACAGACCAATGACTTTGAGCACCTGGCGACGCTGACAGAAACCATCAAAGCGGAAGAGTTGTTCAACCTGTCAGCGACTGACGTGCTGTGGCGTCTGTACCACGAAGAAGAAGTGACCGTTTACGACCCGCAGTCCGTGGAATTTAAGTGCACCTGCTCCCGCGAACGCTGCGCTGGCGCACTGAAAACCCTCCCGGATGAAGAGATCGACAGCATCATGGCGGAAGACGGTGAAATTGATATGCACTGTGACTACTGCGGTACGCACTATGTGTTCAATTCAATGGATATCGCAGAGATCCGCAATAACGCCTCCCCGGCAGATCCACAGGTTCACTAAACCTCTTTCCCCTCACCCTATAACCCTCTCCCCTTTGAGGAGAGGGCTGGGGTGAGGGTAAAAACTCCACCCAAGCTGAATCGTTTTCCCTGTGTAACTCTTACGTAATTTTCTTACGTGTATGCGATTACATTCACATTCCTTCCGATAAAATCACCAGTCTTTAACCTTTTCGGAACATTTTCCCCACCCAAAAAGCGATTCCTGCGATAATCCGCCTGCGCTGTGACTGGAGTCGCAGCGTTTTCCGTTAGTAAGGGTTTTGTCCAGATGCATGAATCTATGAGCCCCGTCGCGGTAAACAACCCCAGAAAAACCCTACAATTTCAGGCAGTACATATTGGCTAAGGAGCAGTGATATGCGTGTTACTGGTTTAACCCCGCAAGATCTCAAGGCTTATGGTATTCACGACGTCCAGGAAATCGTCTACAACCCCGACTACGATACGCTGTATCAGGAAGAGCTCAATCCAGCACTGGAAGGATACGAGCGTGGTGTGTTGACGAATCTTGGTGCTATCGCCGTCGATACCGGTATCTTTACCGGTCGTTCGCCGAAAGATAAGTATATCGTCCGAGACGAAACCACCCGCGATACGCTGTGGTGGGCTGACAAGGGCAAAGGGAAGAACGACAACAAACCGCTCTCTCCGGAAACCTGGCAGCACCTGAAAGGGCTCGTCACCCATCAACTTTCCGGCAAGCGTTTGTTTATTGTCGACGCTTTCTGCGGCGCTAACGCCGACACCCGTCTCTCCGTACGTTTTATCACCGAAGTGGCCTGGCAGGCGCATTTCGTGAAAAACATGTTTATTCGTCCAACCGACGAAGAGCTGCAGGACTTCACCCCTGATTTCATCGTGATGAACGGCGCGAAATGCACCAACCCACAGTGGAAAGAGCAGGGTCTGAACTCCGAAAACTTTGTTGCCTTCAACCTGACCGAGCGTATCCAGCTGATCGGCGGTACCTGGTACGGCGGCGAAATGAAGAAAGGGATGTTCTCGGTCATGAACTACCTGCTGCCGCTGCGGGGCATTGCCTCCATGCACTGCTCGGCGAACGTCGGTGAAAAAGGCGACGTGGCGGTCTTCTTCGGCCTGTCCGGCACCGGGAAAACGACTCTGTCCACCGATCCTAAACGTCGTCTGATTGGCGATGACGAACACGGCTGGGATGACGATGGCGTATTCAACTTTGAAGGCGGCTGCTACGCGAAGACCATTCGCCTGTCTGAAGAGGCCGAGCCGGATATCTTCCACGCGATCCGTCGCGATGCGCTGCTGGAAAACGTCACCGTGCGTGCCGACGGCTCCATCGACTTCGACGATGCGTCGAAAACGGAAAACACCCGCGTCTCTTACCCGATCTACCACATCGACAATATCGTGAAGCCGGTGTCAAAAGCGGGTCATGCCACGAAGGTTATTTTCCTGACGGCGGATGCGTTCGGCGTACTGCCTCCGGTGTCTCGCCTGACGGCCAGCCAGACGCAGTACCACTTCCTCTCGGGTTTCACCGCCAAGCTGGCGGGTACCGAGCGCGGCGTGACGGAGCCAACCCCAACCTTCTCCGCCTGCTTCGGCGCAGCCTTCCTGTCGCTGCACCCGACACAGTATGCTGAAGTGCTGGTGAAACGCATGCAGGCATCCGGCGCGCAGGCATACCTGGTGAACACCGGCTGGAACGGCACCGGCAAACGTATCTCCATCAAAGATACCCGCGCGATTATCGACGCCATTCTGGATGGTTCTCTGGACGACGCCGAAACCTTCACGCTGCCGATGTTTGACCTGGCGATCCCAACGTCGCTGCCGGGTGTGGATACGCATATCCTCGACCCGCGCAATACGTACGGTTCGCCGGAGCAGTGGCGTGAGAAAGCGGAATCGCTGGCGAAACTGTTTATCGAGAACTTCGAGAAGTACACCGATACTCCGGCGGGTGCTGCGCTGGTGAGTGCGGGTCCAAAACTGTAGTCCATGTCGGGTGGCGGCTTCGCCTTACCCGACCTACAAAAAAGGGTGGCGAATGCCACCCTTTTTTTAACTCTCTTTCACCTGCCCGCGCGTGACCGGTACCGGCAACCAGGCGCGAATGCTCAACCCACCCCGCTCGCTGGTGCCAATCTCCAGCAACCCGTTATGGTTATCCACAATACGCTGCACAATCGCCAGGCCTAAGCCCGTACCGCTGGTGCTGCGCGCGCTGTCACCGCGCACAAACGGCTGGAACAGATGCTTACGCTGCTCGGGCTTGATGCCCGGACCGTCGTCTTCCACCTGGAACCAGGCGCGGTTGAGTTCAGAGCCGCTGCTGACCTTAATCCAGCCGTTGCCGTAGCGCGCCGCGTTAACCACCATGTTGGCCACCGCGCGTTTAATGGAGAGCGGGTGCATACGTACCTGGATCTCGCCCGCCTGGAGGTCGGTATCGATCTCGCGCTCGTAGCCGCTTTCCGCCGCCACCACTTCGCCCAGCACCGCGTTCAGATCCGCCATCTCCATCGGCATCTCCTGACCGGTACGCAGGTAGTCGATGAACTGCTCAATGATGGCGTTACACTCTTCGATGTCCTTATTGATGGACTCGGCAAGGTAACCGTCCTCTTCTCCCATCATCTCCGTCGCCAGACGGATACGCGTTAGCGGCGTGCGCAGGTCATGACTGACGCCCGCCATCAGCAGCGTACGGTCATCCGCCAGCTGCTTCACGCCTGCCGCCATATGGTTAAACGCGCGCGTCACCGAGCGGACTTCCGAGGCGCCATACTCGCGTAGCGGAGGAGGAATAATCCCTTTACCGACCTGCAGCGCAGCGTGCTCCAGGTCGACCAGCGGTCGGTTCTGTATACGGATAAATAGCCACGCGCCGCCTATCGCCAGCAGCATAATCGCCAGGGTGTAGCGGAACAGCGGCGAGAAGTCGCCCTGATGGATTTCGGTCAGCGGGACGCGCACCCAGATATTGGGTGACAGCCAGGTTTTCAGCCAGACGACGGGCGAGCTCTTGTTGACCTCAACGCGCACTTCCGTCGGGCCGCCCAGCTGCTGCGCCATCTGCTGGCTGAGGAATTCATAGTGCTGCGCCCAGCGCAGGCCCGCGTCTTCCGCCGCTTCATTCGAGTAGAGCGAAATGCCCAGTTCACGGTAGATTTCACGGCGAAACGCCGGGGGAACGACGAGCTGCGTGCCGTCCTCCAGCTGCAGTTTATCGGTCATCAGCATACGGACTTCGTAGGCCAGGACCTTATTAAACTGCTGGAGGCTCGGCAGGATCGCAAAGTTCAGCACCACCAGATAGGTCGTCACCAGGCTGACGAACAGCAGGGTGACGATCAGTAACAGGGTGCGGGCAAACGAGCTACGCGGCGAGAAGCGCATTCGCCTCATGCTTTAGAGCCGTCCGGGACGAACACGTAGCCCAGACCCCATACGGTCTGAATATAACGAGGGTGCGCCGGATCTTCTTCCACCATGCGGCGCAGGCGGGAGATCTGCACGTCAATGGAGCGTTCCATTGCGGAGTATTCGCGACCGCGCGCCAGGTTCATCAGCTTGTCACGGGAAAGCGGTTCACGCGGGTGGCTGACCAGCGCTTTCAGGACCGCAAACTCGCCGCTGGTGAGCGGCATTGGCTCGTCTTCACGGAACATCTCGCGCGTACCGAGGTTCAGCTTGAACTTGCCGAAGGCGATGACGGCTTCTTCCTGCGACGGCGCGCCAGGCAGTTCGTTCGCCTGACGGCGAAGGACAGCGCGAATACGCGCCAGCAGTTCACGCGGGTTAAACGGTTTTGGAATATAGTCGTCGGCGCCGATTTCGAGGCCCACGATACGGTCAACTTCTTCTCCCTTCGCCGTCACCATGATGATCGGCATCGGGTTGCTCTGGCTGCGCAGACGGCGGCAGATAGAAAGCCCGTCTTCGCCAGGCAGCATCAGGTCGAGAACCATCAGGTGGAAAGATTCACGGGTCAGCAGACGGTCCATCTGCTCAGCGTTCGCGACGCTACGAACCTGGAAGCCCTGCTCGGTCAGATAACGTTCCAGCAGCGCACGCAGGCGCATGTCGTCATCCACGACCAGAATTTTGTAGTTCTCTTGCATTGTGTGTACTCCCAAAGGTTCGGATAGTCTTTGTAACAGCGTATTCTAAAAAAGTGCACGTATTCGACCAGTTAATTCTGGTATAAATTCTAGTCGAAATTGTTACAAAGCATATTTAACAGCAGCTTATCTGTTCATTTCATCACATAAATCATTATTAATCCTGTCTGTTACACTGTGTGGTACGTATTGTGCGCAAGACAGAAAACCGGCAGCAAAGGCTTTACCATGAAAACGCCCCTGATCACCCGCGAAGGGTATGAGAAGCTCAAAAAAGAGATGGATTACCTCTGGCGCGAAGAGCGTCCTGAAGTGACCAAAAAAGTGACCTGGGCCGCGAGCCTGGGCGATCGCAGCGAAAACGCTGACTACCAGTACAACAAAAAGCGGCTGCGCGAAATTGACCGCCGGGTTCGCTATCTGACGAAGTGCCTCGAGAATCTCAAAATTGTTGATTACTCACCGCAGCAGGAGGGCAAAGTGTTCTTCGGCGCGTGGGTGGAGATTGAAAACGACGACGGCGACACCCTGCGCTTTCGCATTGTCGGCTACGATGAAATTTTTGGTCGTAAGGATTACATCTCCATCGACTCCCCGATGGCTCGCGCGCTGTTGAAAAAGGAAGTGGGCGATCTGGCCGTCGTGCAGACCCCAGCCGGCGAAGCCAGCTGGTACGTCAATGAGATCGTCTACGTAAAATAGTCCGAGAGCGCCCTCCCCGGCTGGCATTTTGCCGTGTCAGCCCGTATAACTATCCCCTGATTTTTGACCCACAAGATGATAAAGCCATGATGAAAGATTCGCTCTGCCGCATTATTGCGGGTGATATTCAGGCCAGAGCCGAACAGGTAGAAGCTGCCGTTCGCCTGCTTGATGAAGGGAACACCGTGCCATTTATTGCGCGCTATCGTAAGGAAGTCACCGGCGGTCTGGATGACACGCAGCTGCGTAACCTGGAGACCCGTCTCGGTTATCTGCGCGAACTGGAAGAACGTCGTCAGGCGATCCTTAAGTCCATCGGCGAACAGGGCAAGCTGACCAGCGAACTGGAAAGCGCCATCAACGGCACCCTGAGCAAAACCGAACTCGAAGACCTCTATCTGCCGTATAAACCGAAGCGCCGCACGCGCGGACAGATTGCGATTGAAGCGGGTCTTGAGCCGCTGGCCGACCTGCTGTGGAACGAACCGTCCCACGATCCGGATACCGAAGCGGCGAAATTCATCGACGCCGACAAAGGCGTAGCGGATACCAAGGCCGCCCTCGACGGCGCGCGCTATATTCTGATGGAGCGCTTCGCCGAAGACGCCGCCCTGCTCGCCAAAGTGCGTGATTACCTGTGGAAGAATGCCCACATCGTCTCTACCGTCGTCGCGGGTAAAGAGGAAGAAGGCGCGAAATTCCGCGACTACTTCGATCACCACGAACCGATCTCTACCGCCCCTTCCCACCGCGCGCTGGCGATGTTCCGCGGCCGCAACGAAGGCGTGCTGCAGCTCTCCCTGAACGCCGACCCGCAGTTTGACGAGCCGCCGAAAGAGAGCCACTGCGAGCAGATTATCATCGACAATCTTGGCCTGCGCCTGAACAACGCCCCGGCGGACAGTTGGCGCAAAGGCGTGGTGAGCTGGACCTGGCGCATCAAGGTGCTGATGCACCTCGAAACCGAGCTGATGGGCACCGTGCGCGAGCGCGCCGAAGATGAAGCGATCAACGTCTTCGCCCGTAACCTGCACGACCTGCTGATGGCCGCCCCTGCTGGCCTGCGCGCCACCATGGGTCTCGATCCGGGTCTGCGCACCGGTGTAAAAGTCGCTGTGGTTGACGGCACCGGCAAGCTGGTGGCTACCGATACCATTTATCCGCACACTGGCCAGGCAGCGAAAGCGGCCGTGGTAGTGGCGGCGCTGTGCGAAAAATACAACGTAGAGCTGGTTGCCATCGGCAACGGTACGGCCTCACGTGAGACCGAGCGTTTCTACCTCGACGTGCAGAAGCAGTTCCCGAAAGTGACGGCGCAGAAAGTGATCGTCAGCGAAGCGGGGGCATCCGTCTATTCCGCATCCGAGCTGGCGGCACAGGAGTTCCCGGACCTGGACGTTTCCCTGCGCGGTGCGGTCTCTATCGCTCGCCGCCTGCAGGATCCGCTGGCGGAGCTGGTGAAGATCGACCCGAAATCCATCGGCGTGGGCCAGTATCAGCACGACGTGAGCCAGACGCAGCTGGCGCGCAAGCTGGATGCTGTCGTGGAAGACTGCGTTAACGCCGTCGGCGTTGACCTGAACACCGCCTCCGTTCCGTTGCTGACCCGCGTGGCGGGCTTAACCCGCATGATGGCGCAGAACATCGTCGCCTGGCGTGACGAGAACGGCCAGTTCCAGAACCGTCAGCAGCTGCTGAAGGTGAGCCGTCTGGGGCCAAAAGCCTTTGAGCAGTGCGCGGGCTTCCTGCGCATCAACCACGGCGATAACCCGCTGGATGCCTCTACCGTTCACCCGGAAGCGTACCCTGTGGTGGAGCGTATTCTGGCCGCCACCCAGCAGGCGCTGAAAGATCTCATGAGCGACAGCAGCGCCCTGCGCAATCTGAAAGCCGTTGATTTCACCGATGACAAATTTGGTGTCCCAACCGTTACCGACATTATCAAAGAGCTGGAAAAGCCGGGCCGCGATCCGCGTCCTGAGTTCAAAACGGCGACCTTTGCTGACGGCGTGGAAACCATGAACGACCTGCTGCCCGGCATGGTGCTGGAAGGCGCGGTGACCAACGTCACCAACTTTGGCGCGTTTGTGGATATCGGCGTGCATCAGGACGGTCTGGTCCATATCTCCTCCCTTGCCGACAAGTTCGTTGAAGACCCGCACACCGTGGTCAAAGCGGGCGACATCGTGAAGGTCAAAGTGCTGGAAGTGGACCTGCAGCGCAAGCGTATCGCCCTGACCATGCGTCTGGACGAACAGCCTGGCGACGCCAACGCGCGCCGTGGCGGAAACGGCGGTGGCCGCGAGCAGCAGCGTCCGGCCGCGAAAGCGGCAAAACCGCGCGGACGTGATGCCCAGCCTGCAGGCAACAGCGCGATGATGGATGCGCTGGCGGCAGCGATGGGTAAGAAACGCTAAACCCTCACCCTAACCCTCTCCCCACAGGGGAGAGGGGATCGCACGGTGCGGTCTTTTCTCCCTCGCCCCCATCGGGAGAGGGCCGGGGTGAGGGGAATAAAATCATATCGAAATATATGAAACCGATTGCACATCCATATTTAAACCACCAATTATCACCCCGTTAACAAATCCCCTCATTTTCGTTTTCCAGGCATTTCAGCAAATATTGAGCAAGGTCAAAAAGGCCGTAAATTAATATCGCAAACAACATTCCGTCACAGTTTTAATATTGCTGATAAAAACTATTCTCATTATCATCCCATAGTAGATAATTTAACCTTTCGTGGAATCAGGCGTTATGCAATTCACTCCAGACAGTGCATGGAAGATTACCGGTTTTACCCGCGAAATTAGCCCGGCCTATCGGCAAAAGCTGCTGTCGCTGGGCATGCTGCCCGGCTCGTCCTTTCAGGTCGTACGCGTAGCGCCGTTAGGCGATCCGGTTCATATCGAAACCCGCCGCGTGAATCTGGTGCTGCGTAAGAAAGACCTCGCGTTAATAGAAGTCGAAGCCTTATCCCGATAACAAGCCAGCGGTTTCAGTGAGTCTAAAAAATGAAAAAGTTAACTATTGGCTTAATTGGCAATCCTAATTCCGGCAAGACTACGCTTTTTAACCAGCTGACTGGAGCCCGCCAGCGCGTGGGCAACTGGGCGGGCGTGACGGTTGAGCGTAAAGAGGGCCAGTTCACGACAACGGACAATCAGGTAACGCTGGTCGACCTTCCCGGCACCTACTCCTTAACCACCATTTCGTCGCAAACCTCGCTCGATGAGCAGATTGCCTGCCACTATATTCTTGGCGGCGACGCGGACCTGCTGATCAACGTGGTCGATGCCTCCAATCTCGAGCGTAACCTTTATCTGACGCTGCAGCTGCTGGAGCTGGGGATCCCCTGCATCGTGGCGCTCAACATGCTCGATATCGCAGAGAAACAAAAGCTGCGCATCGACGTCGATGCCCTCTCCGCGCGCCTGGGGTGCCCGGTGGTTCCGCTGGTCTCGACGCGCGCGCGCGGTATTGATGCGCTGAAGCTGGCCATTGACCGTCACGCGGGTAATCGCGACATTGAGCTGGTGCATTACGCGCAGCCTCTCCTGCGTGAAGCCAACGTGCTGGCGCAGGAGATGGACAACAGCATGCCTGCGAAACAGCGCCTGTGGCTTGGACTGCAGATGCTGGAAGGGGATATCTACAGCCGCGCTTACGCCGGGCATGCGGCCGATAAGCTGGACGTGACGGTGGCCCGGCTTAGCGACGAGCTGGACGACCCGGCGCTGCACATCGCCGACGCCCGTTACCAGGCCATCGCCTCGATCTGCGACGTGGTCAGTAACGCCCTGACGGCAGAACCCAGCCGCTTTACGGCGGCGGTGGATAAAGTTGTGCTTAACCGCTTCCTCGGTTTGCCGATCTTCCTGCTGGTGATGTACGTGATGTTCCTGCTCGCCATTAACATCGGTGGCGCGCTGCAGCCGATTTTTGACGCCGGTTCCGTCGCGGTCTTCGTCCACGGGATCCAGTGGGTGGGTTATACCCTGCACTTCCCGGAATGGCTCACCATCTTCCTCGCGCAGGGGATCGGCGGCGGTATCAACACCGTTCTGCCGCTGGTGCCGCAGATCGGCATGATGTATCTGTTCCTCTCGTTCCTGGAAGATTCCGGCTACATGGCGCGCGCCGCGTTCGTGATGGATCGTCTGATGCAGGCGCTGGGTCTGCCGGGTAAATCCTTCGTCCCGCTGATTGTCGGCTTCGGCTGTAACGTGCCGTCGGTGATGGGCGCGCGCACCCTGGATGCACCGCGTGAACGTCTGATGACCATCATGATGGCGCCGTTTATGTCCTGCGGTGCCCGCCTGGCAATCTTTGCGGTCTTTGCCGCAGCCTTCTTTGGTCAGCAGGGCGCGCTGGCGGTCTTCTCGCTGTATGTGCTGGGCATCGTGATGGCGATCCTCACCGGTCTGATGCTGAAGCACACCATCATGCGCGGTGAAGCGTCACCGTTTGTGATGGAGCTGCCGGTGTATCACGTGCCGCATCTGAAAAGCCTGGCGATCCAGACCTGGCAGCGCCTGAAAGGCTTTGTGCTGCGCGCCGGTAAGGTAATTGTCATCGTCAGCGTTTTCCTGAGCGCGCTGAACAGCTTCACCCTCAGCGGGCAGGCGGCAGATAACATCAACGACTCTGCCCTCGCTTCCGTCAGCCGCGTCATCACGCCGGTCTTCAAACCGATTGGCGTGCATGAGGATAACTGGCAGGCAACCGTCGGGCTGTTCACCGGTGCGATGGCGAAAGAGGTGGTTGTCGGCACCCTGAACACGCTTTACACCGCTGAGAACATTCAGGAACAGGAATTTAATCCAGCAGAGTTTCATCTCGGTCATGAGCTGCTGGGTGCCGTAGAGGAAACCTGGCAGAGCCTGAAGGACACCTTCAGCCTGAGCGTGCTGGCGAACCCGATTGAAGCGAGCAAAGGCGACGGCGAAATGGCGACGGGTGCCATGGGCGTCATGGGCGAGAAATTTGGCAGCGCGTCCGCGGCCTACAGCTACCTTATCTTTGTACTGCTCTACATTCCGTGCATCTCGGTGATGGGGGCGATTGCCCGCGAGTCCAGCCGCGGCTGGATGGGCTTCTCCATCCTGTGGGGGTTAAATATTGCGTACTCGCTGTCGACGCTCTTTTATCAAACCGTTAACTTCAGCCAGCATCCGCGCTACAGCCTGGTCTGCATTCTCGCGGTTGTGCTGTTTAACGTGGTAGTGCTCGGTCTGCTGCGGCGGGCACGCAGCCGCGTCGATATCGACCTGCTGGCAAACCGTAAAACCGCCGCGACCTGCTGCAGCAGCCCGGCGGGCGACTGCCACTAAGGAGTACACCACATGGCATCGTTGATTCAGGTTCGTGACCTGCTGGCGCTACAGGGGCGGATGGAGGCGAAACAGTTGAGCCTCAGCCTGCATACGCCGCAGCCGATGATCGATGCCATGCTGGAAAGACTGGAAGCCATGGGGAAAGCCGTGCGGATTCAGGAAGACGCGGACGGCTGTCTCTCCGGCAGTTGTAAAAGCTGTCCGGAAGGAAAGGCCTGCCTCAGGGAGTGGTGGGCACTGCGCTAGTAAAGCCAGGCATCGCTGCCCGGCTTTATCGTATTACTTGTAGACGTCCGCCGTTGCGCGTACGTTCTTCGTGTCTTTGTTTGCACTGGTTACCACGTAGTACGTCCCACCCAGTTCATCCGCTTTCTTCGACAGCTCTCTGCGAGCATCCATCGGCGCGGTAGTATCAGACGTAGAGATCTCACCAACTTTGGTCAGATTCATGCCAGCAACTTTATCTTTTTCCAGCTCTTTTGCCGCAAAGACGCCAAATGAAAGTGACCCAATAACCAGAGAAGTGACAATACCTGTAACAAGTTTCATAACCTGACTCTCCATAGGATTGTTGTTTTGATTATCGTAAGCAGAACAACCGCAACGACATCTGGAGTATGGTTGCGGTGTGTAACTTTTTCCAGGCTGGATAGAAAATAATCAGTCGAAACGTTGACTTAACGCAATGAGCGCTGAACAAAACTCCGCCGGATGAGAGATGAACGGGGCATGTGCAGCTTTGGCAACGATCTGCGATTCGCTGTTCGGCCAAAGTGAATCCAGGAGTGGAACCACCTTGCGCGGCACAATTCCGTCGAGGTAACCGTAGATACGCAGGTGCGGCAGCGTCAGGGCGGCCAGCGGCTCGCGCAGGTCAACGGTTTTCAGGAGCTCAAGACCACCGTTAAGCACCTCAACCTCCGGCATCGGCAATGAAAGCACGGTCTGCTTCAGCGTGCGGGCATCCTTACGGGCGGTGTCAGTTCCCATCGTCTGCAGGGCGAGGAAGCGCTCTACGGTCCGCTGGAAATCTTCGCTCAGCTGCTGCTGGAAGCCCGCCAGTACCTCGGGTTTTATCCCCGGCCACGCGTCCTGCGCGCTAAAACAGGGTGACGACGCCACCGTCACCAGCGCTTGTACGCGGTCTGGTCGCGACAGCGCAATCTGGCTTGCCACCAGCCCGCCCAGGCTCCAGCCCAGCCAGACAGCGTTTTGCGGCGCGGCGTCCAGAACCTGCTGCGCCATCTCATCAAGCGACAACGCGCCATATCCGCGGCTGCGGCCAAAGCCGGGTAAATCTACCAGATGCAGTGTGAAATGCGAGGCGAGTTCCTCACGTATGCAATGCCATATCTCCGCATTCAGGCCCCATCCGTGCAGCAGCACAAGATGGCAATTTCCTGTCCCTACAGTCTGCCACCACAGCGTCTTCATCAGTTACTGTTCTCTTTTTTCACATGGAGGTTGCACATGCTAACAGTACCTGGGTTGTGCTGGCTATGCCGAATGCCGCTGGCGCTCAGCGGGTGGGGCGTCTGCTCCGTCTGCACGCGTACGCTGGAATGGCGTATCGGGATCTGTCCACAATGTGGTTTACCGGCCACAAATTCCTCTTTGCCCTGCGGCCGCTGCCTGAAGAAATCCCCGCCGTGGAGCGCGCTGGTGGCCGTAGATGATTATGTTCCGCCGCTGAGCAGGCTGATTCACGCGCTGAAGTTTTCCGGCCAGAGTGCGCTGGCTCAGCCCCTTGCCCGACTGCTACTGCTGGCGGTTTTGCAGGCGCGGCGCCACCGCGCATTGCCGAAAATCGACAGGGTGGTAAATGTCCCCCTCTACCGACGTCGGCACTGGCGGCGGGGTTATAACCAGAGTGACCTGATCTGCCGTCCCCTCGCCCGGTGGCTTGGCTGTCAGTATGATGCCCGCGCGCTGACACGTGTTCATGCCACCGCCATCCAGCATCAGCTCAGCGCCCGGCTTCGCAAAAGAAACCTCAAAAATGCCTTTCGCCTTGAATTGCCGGTCGACGGTCTCCATATCGCGATTGTGGATGATGTCGTCACCACAGGCAGTACCGTTGCTGAACTTTCCCGACTGCTTTTGCAAAGCGGCGCCGCGTCGGTTCAGGTATGGTGTCTGTGCCGTACCTTGTAGCCCTTCTTCAATGGGCGTATGATTATACCCAGGTAATTTAGTCAACTATTAGGCCAAAGCTATGATCCGTATTTCCGATTCTGCACAAGCGCACTTTGCCAAACTGCTGGCAAATCAGGAAGAAGGGACGCAGATCCGCGTGTTTGTGATTAATCCAGGCACTCCGAATGCAGAATGTGGTGTTTCTTATTGTCCTCCGGACGCTGTGGAAGCCACCGACACTGCCCTTAAATTTGAACAGCTCACCGCCTATGTTGATGAGCTGAGCGCACCGTATCTTGAAGATGCGGAGATCGACTTCGTCACCGATCAGCTGGGTTCTCAGCTGACCCTGAAAGCGCCGAACGCGAAAATGCGTAAAGTGTCTGACGATGCCCCGCTGATGGAGCGCGTTGAGTATCTGCTGCAATCCCAGATCAACCCACAGCTGGCTGGCCACGGCGGCCGTGTTTCCCTGATGGAAATCACCGACGAAGGTTTTGCCATTCTGCAGTTTGGCGGCGGTTGTAACGGTTGTTCAATGGTCGATGTCACCCTGAAAGAAGGGATCGAGAAGCAGCTGCTGAACGAGTTCCCGGAACTGAAAGGCGTGCGTGACCTGACCGAACACCAGCGCGGCGAGCACTCCTACTACTGATTCAGTGCCCGTCTGTATTGCCCGGTGGCGCTGCGCTTACCGGGACTACAAAAACAGTCTGCACGAGTCGTAGGCCGGGTAAGGCGAAGCCGCCACCCGGCTTTTGTTTTCCCACCGCTCCCCTCTATATGTTGACCTGCGTCTCATAATTCACATTTTGCCTGCCAGGGTGATTCTCAATCACGTCATGTTACCCGTATCATTCTCATGGGCACTAAGCACACTCATAACAGCCGACTAAACTTAATGGTTTCCAAGGCATCAGTATTAGTGCCGTTACTTCTCTGTTCCCAGTTGGGACAATCGGAATGTGTCGTTGAAACAATGACGTTACCCATAACAATTCAAAGGCCAGGTAAATCATGCCATTAGTCATCGTTGCTATCGGTGTTGTGTTATTACTGCTCTTGATGATCCGTTTCAAAATGAACGGATTTATCGCTCTGGTTCTGGTGGCACTTGCAGTCGGTCTGATGCAGGGTATGCCGCTGGTTAAAGTTATCAGTTCCATCAAAGCCGGTGTCGGCGGCACGCTCGGCAGCCTGGCGTTGATCATGGGCTTCGGCGCCATGCTCGGTAAAATGCTGGCGGACTGTGGTGGCGCCCAGCGTATTGCTACCACGCTTATCGACAAATTTGGTAAGAAGAATATTCAGTGGGCAGTGGTGTTAACCGGTTTTACCGTCGGTTTCGCGCTGTTCTACGAAGTGGGCTTCGTGCTGATGCTGCCGCTGGTGTTCACCATCGCGGCTGCCGCGAGCATCCCGCTGCTGTATGTTGGCGTGCCGATGGCTGCGGCGCTGTCCGTGACCCACGGCTTCCTGCCGCCGCACCCGGGTCCAACCGCTATCGCGACCATCTTCCACGCGGATATGGGTAAAACCCTGCTGTTCGGTACGATTCTGGCGATCCCGACGGTGATTCTGGCAGGCCCGGTTTATGCCCGCTTCCTGAAGGGCATTGATAAGCCAATCCCGGAAGGTCTGTACAGCGCCAAAACCTTCACCGAAGAAGAGATGCCTGGTTTTGGCGTCAGCGTCTGGACTTCTCTGGTACCGGTGATCCTGATGGCAATGCGTGCCGTGGCTGAGATGATCCTGCCGAAAGGTCATGCGTTCCTGTCCGTTGCGGAATTCCTGGGTGACCCGGTGATGGCAACGCTGATTGCCGTGCTGATCGCGATGTTCACCTTCGGTCTTAATCGCGGCCGTTCAATGGATCAGATCAACGACACGCTGACCTCGTCCATCAAAATCATTGCCATGATGCTCCTGATCATCGGCGGTGGCGGTGCATTCAAGCAGGTTCTGGTCGACAGCGGCGTGGACAAATACATCGCTGCCATGATGCATGAAACCAACGTGTCGCCGCTCCTGATGGCCTGGTCTATCGCTGCCGTGCTGCGTATTGCGCTGGGTTCTGCGACCGTTGCGGCGATTACCGCAGGCGGTATCGTTGCTCCGCTGATTGCTACCACGGGCGTGAGCCCTGAGCTGATGGTTATCGCCGTCGGTTCCGGTAGCGTGATTTTCTCTCACGTTAACGACCCGGGCTTCTGGCTGTTCAAGGAGTACTTCAACCTGACGATCGGTGAAACCATCAAGTCCTGGTCCGCGCTGGAAACCATTATTTCGGTGTGCGGTCTGGTCGGGGTGCTGCTGCTCAATATGGTGGTCTGATGTAAAAAAGCCGGGTGGCGCTGACGCTTACCCGGCCTACATTCTATTCCCTCTCCCCCTGGGAGAGGGTTAGGGTGAGGGTGAAATTACCGCTTCTTACCCACCGCTCTTCTGCGCTTATCCAAATCCTTAATCAGCCTGTTCACCCCATCATCGGCAAACATCTTCTCAAGCGTGGTGGACAGCTTGCGACGCCAGTTCTTGTACTGATAGCTGGTGCCCGGAATGTTCACCGGCTCCGCCATATCAATCCAGTCTTCCGGCTGCAGGCCCAGCAGGGCGCTGTTGCTGTCGGCAATATAGCGCTGCAAACCGCGGTTGAGGGTCGCGGTCATCGACATCAACGACGCCTTATGCCCGGCGCGTTTCGGCAGACAGCCCTGCTCGTGCAGCGCATCCAGCAGCCCCTGCTTAGAAAGCTCGCGATCCTGATACAGGCCGCGCAGAACCTCTTCATCAGGATACAGTCCCAGCGTTTTGCCGAGCGTCAGATCGCCGCTTTCCCAATAGCCACGAAGCGTAGGAAGGTCATGCGTCGTCGCGACTGCCATTGACTGTTCAGGGTACGCTTTCGGCGCGCGGAAGGTTTTCTCATGGTCGTTTTCAAAATAGAGCACTTTGTAGGAGTAGACGCCGCTGTCGCGGAGCTTGCTGACAATTTCCACCGGCACGGTACCGAGATCTTCACCGATCACCATGCACTGGTGACGCTTACTTTCCAGCGCCAGGATCGACAGCAGATCGTCAACCGGGTACTGCACGTACGCCCCGTGATCCGCCGTTTCACCGTACGGGATCCACCACAGGCGCAGCACGGACATCACGTGGTCAATACGCAGCGCCCCGCAGTTCTGCATGTTCGCGCGCAGCAGGTCGATAAACGGCTCGTAGGCGCGCGCCGCCATGACGTGCGGATCCATTGGCGGCAATCCCCAATTCTGACCGAGCGGGCCAAGGATATCCGGTGGCGCACCCACGGAGGCTTTCAGACAGTAAAGCTCACGGTCGCACCAGGTTTCCGCGCCGCCTTCCGCCACGCCGACGGCCAGGTCACGATACAGGCCGATCGGCATCTTATAGCCCTGGCTCACCTGCCAGCAGGCGGCAAACTGGCTGTACGCCAGCCACTGCAGCCACAGGTAGAAGTCCACCTCATCGGCATATTTTTTACAGAACGCTTTTACTTCCGGCGTGTCGACGGACTGATACGCTTCAGGCCAGACCGGCCAGCCCCAGCGCATTTCGTCCTCTTTCACCTGATACGCGTGCAGCGCATCAAACGCCGCCTGCCAGTACAGGCTCTCGCCCTCCTGCGTCACGAACTGGCGGAACGCGGCCATCTGCTCGTCGTCACGCTGCGAAAAGCCTTTCCACGCCAGGCGCAGCGCGGCCATTTTCAGCGCCGTGACGGTGGAATAGTCCACCCAGTCTGCGTCGCGCGCCTGCTTCAGTGCCTGCTGCGTGGTGCTAAGTTTCCACCACGCCTGCGCCTCTTTGCTGTTTTTGAAGTCATCTAAGGCGTTAACGTCGATATAAATCACGTTCAGCCAGCGACGGGACGACGGGCTATACGGGCTGGCGCTCTCCGGGTTGGCGGGATAAAGCGCGTGGATCGGGTTGAGGCCGATAAACGCGCCGCCGCGCTCGCCCACGGATGCCAGCATGTTCTTCAGATCGCCAAAATCACCGATGCCCCAGTTGCTGTCGGAACGCAGCGTGTAGAGCTGCACGCAGGCGCCCCACAGCTTTTTGCCTTCAAGCAAAGCCTGCGGCTCGTAGCAGCGTTTTGGCGCGACGATCACCCGGCAGTGGAAACGCCGATCGTCCTGGGTGAGCGTGAGGGTGTGATAGCCCTCCGGCAGCTTCGCCGGAAGGTTTAACGTTTTGCCGCCGGTGGCGTGACCTTTGTGCTGATGCCCCTCTTCGGTGGTCAGCAGCCAGCTAAACTCGCCGCGCCCCTCCACCGCCAGCGGCATCTTTTTGCCTGCGGTGAATACCTTCACGTTCGGCACCGGCGCAGCCGACGCTTTCGCGTCGGTTTTGTGCATAGCGTCCAGCAAACGTCTTTTGGTGTCGGCGCCAATAGACTGCGGTTTGCCGTGAGCATTAATGTAACTGAGGCTGATCCCCGCCGCCTGCGCGGCGCTGTCCAGACGTTTACTCTCCATCGCGCTTCCTTAGCGTTTTGCCTGCCAGATACGTGCCTGATAATCACGGATTGAACGGTCAGAGCTGAACATACCGCAGCGGGCGGTGTTCAGGATGCACGCCCGGGTCCACGCTTCCTGGTCGCGATAGAGCACGTCGACCTGCTTTTGCGCTTCGACATAGGCCGTGAAGTCCGCCATCACCAGATACGGGTCACCGCCGTGTTTGTCCATGCTGTGCAGCATCTGGTCAAACGCGTGCTTGTCGCCGTCGCTGTATTTACCGCTTTCCAGCTCCTTCAGCACTGCATCAAGCACTTTGTCTTTCTTACGCCATTTCACCGGGTCATAGCCTTTGGCCTTGATGGCTTTCACCTCTTCCACGGTATGGCCGAAGATAAAGATATTCTCTTCCCCCACCTTCTCGGCGATTTCGACGTTGGCCCCGTCGAGCGTACCGACGGTAAGCGCGCCGTTCAGCGCCAGCTTCATGTTGCCGGTACCGGACGCTTCTTTCCCTGCGGTAGAGATCTGCTCGGAGATATCCGCCGCCGGGATCAGCATTTCAGCCGCCGAGACGCAGTAATCCGGCAGGAACACCACCTTCAGCTTGTCGCCCACTTTCGGATCGCTATTGATCGCCGCCGCCACTTTGTTGATGGCGAGGATGATGTTTTTCGCCAGGTAGTAACCCGGCGCCGCTTTCGCACCGAACAGGAACACGCGCGGCACGCGGTCAGCCTGCGGGTTCTCGCGGATCTCTTTGTACAGCGCCAGAATGTGCAGCAGGTTCAGGTGCTGGCGTTTGTACTCGTGCAGACGCTTGATCTGGATATCGAAAATCGCATTCGGGTTGATTTCAATCCCGGTACGCATTTTCACGAACTCCGCCAGGCGAACCTTGTTCTCATGCTTGATCGCACGGTACTGCTCGCGGAATTTCGCGTCGTCGGCCTGTTTTTCCAGGTTGATGAGCTGGTCCAGATCGTTGGCCCACTCTTTCTTCAGGGTCTTGTCCAGCAGGCCGGCCAGCAGCGGGTTGCACTGCTTGATCCAGCGACGCGGCGTGATGCCGTTGGTCACGTTGTGGAATTTGGTTGGCCACAGCTGGTGGTATTCAGGGAACAGATCTTTCACCACCAGATCCGAGTGTAGCGCCGCCACGCCGTTCACCGCAAAGCCGCTGACTACGCACATGTTCGCCATGCGCACCTGCTTATCGTGCACCACCGCCAGCTTCGCCCAGACCGCTTTGTTACCCGGCCAGGTTTTATCCACGAGCTTTTTAAACTGGTCGTTAATCTTGTTGATGATCTGCATGTGGCGCGGCAGCAGCGTTTTCACCAGCTTCTCATCCCAGCACTCCAGCGCTTCTGGCATCAGGGTGTGGTTGGTGTAGGCAAAGGTACGGCTGGTGATGGCCCAGGCGTCATCCCAGCTCAGCTGATGCTCGTCGATCAGCACGCGCAGCAGTTCCGGGATCGCAATCGTCGGGTGCGTGTCGTTGAGCTGAATCACTTCAAAGTCCGGCAGCTGAGCCAGCTTGCGGCCCGCCAGGTGATGGCGACGCAGAATGTCCGCCACGGAGCAGGCGCACTGGAAGTACTGTTGCATCAGGCGCAGCTTTTTACCGGCCAGGTGGTTGTCGTTCGGATAGAGGACTTTGGTCAGCTTCTCGGCGTCGATACCCTGCTGCTCGGCGCGCAGGAAATCGCCGTCGTTGAATTTGGTCAGGTTAAACGGATGGGCATGCTTCGCCTGCCACAGACGCAGCGGCTGCGCCACGCCGTTACGGTAGCCAAGCACCGGCAGATCCCAGGCTTCACCGGTGATGGTGAACGCAGGCTCCCAGAGCCCCTGCTTTGTCACTTTCCCGCCAATGCCAACCTGCACATCCAGCTGCGCGTTGTGGCGGAACCACGGATAGGTATTGCGATGCCAGTCGTCCGGCGCTTCCATCTGATGACCGTCAGCGAACGACTGACGGAACAGGCCGTACTGGTAGTTCAGGCCGTAGCCAATCGCCGACTGGCCGACGGTCGCCATGGAGTCCAGGAAACAGGCCGCCAGACGTCCCAGGCCGCCGTTGCCCAGCGCCGGGTCAATCTCTTCTTCCAGCAGGTCGGTCAGGTTAATGTCGTGCTCTTTGAGGACGTCACCCACCTCCTGATACCAGCCGAGGTTCAACAGGTTGTTGCCCGTCAGACGGCCAATCAGGAATTCCATTGAAATGTAGTTTACATGGCGCTGGCCTTTTACCGGTTTTGCCAGGGGTTGAGCATCCAGCTGCTCTGCGAGCGCACCGCTCACTGCCTGCCACCACTGGTGAGGCGTCATTTCGTTTGCAGCATGAAGGCCAAAACGCTGCCACTGACGCGTCAGGGCAGCCTGGAATTGAGCTTTGTTGAAGGTAGGCTGTGACATAGGGGATCGGCATCCTTTAGAAAGAAAACACAAGTTGGCGCTAGTGTGCCTGGCTCATTTCCCCTCTTCCTCCTCCCGTGGGGGATTAGACAGGGAGGAGTAGCGGGGATGAGCAGAAAAGTGTGATCGAGGCCACTCTCAGAGCATAGTTCGAGTGTGCCCGGAAGATAAAAAAGTAACCGAGGATAATGTCAAAGAAATGAAATGCAGTTTCGGGTGAAATCAAACCCCACCGAAATAATTACTTACGTAGAATAATATTTCTGCAATCACGTAATCGCTAAGGAGATTATTAATCTCCCTTAACTTTACCAGCAGTATATTAAATTTGACGTCACTATCCCTTTCTGAAACCAGTTTCAGCGCAGCGGTAACCAGTACAGACAAGCCAGCAGTGACGCGGCGTCAAAGACCTTTCCAGAAAGTTCCATCTTCTTCCTGAATGTTTTGTGACAGAGTGCAAATTCACAGCCACCAAATCCAGACATAACTTGCAATAGTTAACTTATTGGCCGACCTTATATCCATTAATTACGAAGCGCAAAAAAAATAAAATCTCTCGTTCCCCACAGTGAAGTGAAACCTATGTTGATTCCGTCTAAATTAAGTCGCCCGGTTCGCCTTGACCATACAGTGGTCCGCGAACGTCTGTTGGCTAAACTTTCCGGCGCGCATAATTTCCGACTGGCGCTGGTTACGAGCCCTGCAGGTTATGGAAAAACAACGCTCATTTCGCAATGGGCCGCAGGTAAGAGCGATCTTGGCTGGTACTCCCTCGATGAGGGCGATAACCAGCAAGAGCGTTTTGCCAGCTATCTGATTGCTGCCATACAGCAAGCCACCCATGGACACTGCGTCGCCAGTGAGATGATGGTGCAAAAGCGCCAGTATGCCAGCTTGTCTTCCCTTTTCTCTCAGCTGTTTATCGAACTGGCCGAATGGCATCGCCCGCTTTACGTGGTGATTGATGATTATCATCTCATCACTAACCCGGTGATTCATGAATCGATGCGTTTCTTCCTGCGCCATCAGCCGGAAAACCTGACTTTAGTCGTGCTGTCACGCAACCTGCCGCAGCTGGGTATTGCCAACCTGCGCGTGCGCGATCAGCTTCTGGAAGTGGGCAGCCAGCAGTTGGCCTTTACCCACCAGGAAGCAAAACAGTTCTTTGACTGCCGCCTGACCTCACCGATTGAGGCCGCCGAAAGCAGCCGTCTGTGTGATGACGTTGCGGGCTGGGCCACGGCGCTGCAGCTTATCGCCCTCTCTGCCCGGCAAAACAACAGTCCGGCGCATCAGTCTGCGCGGCGTCTGGCGGGCATCAACGCCAGCCACCTTTCTGACTACCTGGTGGATGAGGTGCTGGACAGCGTCGATCCCTCGACGCGTAATTTCCTGCTGAAAAGCTCTCTGCTGCGTTCCATGAATGATGCGCTCATCGTGCGGGTGACGGGCTGTGAAAACGGTCAGCTGCAGCTCGAAGAGATTGAACGTCAGGGCCTTTTCCTGACGCGCATGGACGATCCGGGCGAGTGGTTTAGCTATCACCCGCTGTTTGGTAGCTTCCTGCGCCAGCGCTGTCAGTGGGAAATGGCGGTTGAACTGCCGGAGATTCACCGCGCCGCTGCCGAAGGCTGGATGGCACAAGGTTTCCCGAGCGAGGCCATCCACCACGCGCTGGCCGCCGGTGATGCCAGCATGCTGCGCGATATCCTCCTCAACCATGCATGGGGCCTGTTTAACCACAGCGAACTGACGCTGCTGGAAGAGTCCCTCAAAGCCCTGCCGTGGGAAAGCCTGCTGGAGAACCCGCGTCTGGTGCTGCTGCAGGCCTGGCTGATGCAGAGTCAGCATCGTTACAGCGAAGTGAACACCCTGCTGGCGCGCGCCGAGCAGGAGATGGAAAGCGAAATGGATACCACCCTGCACGGCGAGTTCAACGCGCTGCGCGCTCAGGTGGCCATTAACGACGGCGACCCGGACGAAGCTGAACGACTGGCGATGGTCGCGCTGGATGAACTGCCGCTGGCTAACTTCTACAGCCGCATCGTGGCGACCTCGGTGCACGGCGAAGTGCTGCACTGCAAAGGCGATCTCACGCGTTCGCTTTCACTGATGCAGCAAACCGAGCAGATGGCGCGTCGTCATGATGTCTGGCACTACGCGCTGTGGAGCCTGATCCAACAGAGTGAGATTTTATTCGCGCAGGGGTTCCTGCAGGCCGCCTGGGAAAACCAGGAAAAAGCGTTCCAGCTGATTCGTGAACAGCACCTGGAACAGCTGCCGATGCACGAGTTCCTGTTGCGTATTCGCGCTCAGCTGCTGTGGGCATGGTCGCGTCTGGATGAAGCAGAAAGCTGTGCCCGTCAGGGTGTGGATGTTCTTTCCAGCTTCCAGCCGCAGCAGCAGCTACAGTGTCTGGCGCTGCTGGTGCAGTGCTCGCTGGCGCGCGGCGATCTCGATAACGCCCGCAACCATCTTAACCGCCTGGAAAACCTGCTCGGCAACGGCCAGTATCATAGCGACTGGGTATCGAACGCCGATAAGGTTCGGGTGATTTACTGGCAGATGACCGGCGACAAAAAATCCGCCGCCAACTGGCTGCGCCAGACGCCAAAACCGGAATTTGCCAACAACCACTTTCTGCAGAGCCAGTGGCGCAACATCGCCCGCGCGCAGATCCTGCTCGGTGATTTAGAGCCCGCAGAGATTGTCCTGGAAGAGCTGAACGAGAACGCGCGCAGCCTGCGCCTGATGAGCGACCTGAACCGCAACCTGCTGCTGCAGAACCAGCTCTACTGGCAGGCGGGTCGTAAAAATGATGCCCAGCGCGTGCTGCTGGAGGCGCTGCAGCTGGCTAACCGCACCGGGTTTATCAGCCACTTTGTGATTGAAGGTGAAGTGATGGCGCAGCAGCTGCGTCAGCTTATTCAGCTCAACACGCTGCCGGAGCTGGATCAGCATCGCGCCCAGCGTATTCTGCGCGAGATTAACCAGCATCATCGGCACAAGTTCGCGCACTTCGATGAGAACTTCGTTGAACGTCTGCTGAACCACCCGGAAGTGCCGGAGCTTATCCGCACCAGCCCGCTCACCCAGCGCGAATGGCAGGTTCTGGGGCTGATCTATTCAGGCTACAGCAACGAACAGATTGCCGGTGAGCTGGCGGTGGCGGCGACCACCATCAAAACGCATATCCGCAACCTGTACCAGAAGCTGGGCGTGGCGCATCGTCAGGATGCGGTACAGCATGCGCAGCAGCTGTTGAAGATGATGGGGTACGGAGTTTAGGTTTTTTGCGGCCTGATGCCCTCACCCCGACCCTCTCCCACAGGGAGAGGGAGAACGGCGTTTCAACACAACTCTAACTGCAAATTATTATCTTTAATCACCTGCATCACGCCCGCCGGCGGCATCACGTCGGTGTAGACCGCATCCACCATGCTGATGCTGCCCATGTTCACCATCGCGTTACGGCCAAACTTCGAATGGTCTACCACCAGCATCACGTGACGCGAGTTTTCAATGATCGCGCGCTTGGTGCGCACCTCGTGGTAATCAAACTCCAGCAGCGAGCCGTCGCTGTCGATGCCGCTGATCCCCAGAATGCCGAAGTCGAGGCGGAACTGAGAGATAAAATCGAGGGTCGCTTCGCCGATAATCCCGCCGTCGCGGCTGCGCAGTTCGCCGCCCGCGAGGATGATGCGGAAATCGTCTTTCTGCATCAGGGTATTGGCCACGTTCAGGTTGTTGGTGACCACGCGCAGGTTCTCGTGATCCAGCAGGGCATGGGCGACCGCTTCCGGCGTGGTGCCGATATCAATAAACAGCGTTGCCCCGTTTGGGATCTGGCTGGCGACCTTGCGGGCAATACGCTCTTTCTCCGCCGTCTGCGTGGCTTTACGGTCGTGCCAGGAGGTGTTAACCGAGCTGGACGGCAGCGCCGCGCCGCCGTGGTGGCGAAGAATACGGTTCTGATCGGCCAGGTCGTTCAGGTCACGACGGATGGTTTGTGGGCTGACGGCAAACTGCTCCACCAGCTCTTCGGTGCTGACGTATCCCTGTTTTTTTACCAGTTCGATAATGGCGTCATGACGTTGTGTTTGTTTCATCAATTATCCCTGAGAATTATGTTCGTTTTCGCGCATGGAGCGTGTCGGCAAACGCCATCGCCAGCCCCACGGCCAGCCCGGCGACGTGTGCACCGTTGGCGATAGACATACCAAACAGATCAAACCATCCGGCAATTAGCCATATTAACGCAAAGGTTATTAATCCGCGTTGCAGATAGATGCCGCTTTCCGGGTCGCGCTCCCCGCGAAGCCAGACATAGCCCATCAGGGCATACACAACGCCCGACAGCCCGCCGAACCACGGCCCGCTGAACTTGTGCTGCACGTAGCCGCTCAGCAGGGCGCTGATAAGGGTGATAACGATCAGCTTGCCGCTGCCCAGACGCTTTTCAACGGCACCGCCGAGATACCACCACCAGAGCAGGTTAAAGAGGATATGCATCACCGAGAAGTGCATCAGCGCGTGGCTAAAGTAGCGCCAGACGTCAAACTCAAGTGACGGATCATAGGGCCACGCCAGGGCAATCATCACGCTCTGGTCGCCGACCACGTTCATGATAATGAAGACAATGATGCAGGCCGCCATCAGCAGCAGCGTAAACGGGCCCGCGCGCTCGCGAATGGTGGCGATGAAGGGAAAGCGGCTGTAGTGCAATCCGCTTCCGGTCTGGCCGGACTGCCAGCTTGCCGCCAGATAGCGCGGGTCGCCAGGGTTCTCAAGAAAACGCGCCAGCTCCTCGTTTACCCGCCCGGCCTGGCTCTCATCGGCCAGCCAGACGTCGGTCTGCGTATGTTGCTGAATAGTCAGAATAACGCCCTGCGTCGCCATATAGTCGACAAACGCCTGGGCGACGCGCGGGTTGGTAAAAGAGGTGATCATCAACATGGGCAGCGGTCGCTTATTTCCACACAAAAGGGGACAGTATAGCGGGATCAGCGCTCAAAAGCGTATTCCACTTCTGCCGGGAAATGACGATGCCAGGCATCGAAGCCGCCGTCGACGCTGTATACCGCGTCGTAGCCCTGCTGAAGCAGATACTGCGCCGCGCCTTTGCTGCTGTTGCCGTGATAGCACATGACCATCACCGGCGTGTCGAAGTCGTTATCGCGCATAAACGCGCCCAGCGTGTCGTTGGTGAGATGGAACGCGCCCGGCGTATGGCCCATCGCAAAACTCTGCGGATCGCGGATGTCCACCAGCACCGCTTTTCCCTGGTGCATCTTCTGGTGGGCTTCTTCTACGTTAATACATTCAAACTGATCCATGGTGTTCTCTTTACAGTGGTCAACGACAAGATTTTACCCCGTAGTGTACGTCCTGGCGGCGGGTAAACGCCATTATGTTATCCATATCACTCTAAATTGTTTTTTTGATGTTACCAAAAGCGCGTTCCTTTGCTATTATGAGCGATATCGAACATTTCTGAGCTTTAACGAAAGTGCATGAGGGTGTTATGGAAACCAAAGATCTGATTGTGATAGGCGGTGGCATCAACGGTGCCGGTATTGCGGTCGATGCCGCAGGACGCGGTTTATCCGTACTGATGCTGGAAGCTAACGATCTCGCCTGCGCGACGTCGTCCGCCAGCTCCAAACTGATTCACGGTGGCCTGCGCTACCTGGAACACTACGAATTCCGCCTGGTCAGTGAAGCGCTGGCCGAACGTGAAGTGCTGCTGAAAATGGCCCCGCATCTGGCGATTCCGATGCGCTTCCGCCTGCCCCATCGCCCGCATCTGCGTCCGGCATGGAT
Source organism: Enterobacter cloacae complex sp. 2015409 (assembly GCF_041365315.1). NCBI lineage: Bacteria > Pseudomonadati > Pseudomonadota > Gammaproteobacteria > Enterobacterales > Enterobacteriaceae > Enterobacter > Enterobacter cloacae complex sp. 2015409. The sequence continues at coordinate 80,013 of NZ_JBFTVM010000005.1, forward strand.
GATCCGAATTGGTCTGTTTATGTACGATCATCTGGGTAAACGCACCAGCCTCCCGGGTTCGAAAGGTTTGCGTTTTGGCTCAGAATCGGTCCTTAAGCCTGAAATCGTGCGCGGATTCGAATATTCCGACTGCTGGGTGGACGATGCCCGCCTGGTGCTGGCGAACGCGCAGATGGTTGAGAAGAAAGGTGGCGAGGTGAAAACCCGTACCCGCGCGACCGCTGCCCGTCGTGAAAACGGCCTGTGGATTGTGGAAGCGGAAGACATCGATACCGGCGAGAAATTCAGCTGGAAAGCGCGCGGTCTGGTGAACGCTACCGGCCCGTGGGTGAAGCAGTTCTTCGACGACGGCATGCATCTGCCTTCGCCGTACGGCATCCGCCTGATCAAGGGCAGCCACATTGTGGTGCCGCGCGTGCATACCCAGAAGCAGGCTTACATTCTGCAGAACGAAGATAAGCGCATCGTGTTTGTGATCCCGTGGATGGACGAGTTCTCTATCATCGGCACCACCGACGTGGAGTACAAAGGCGATCCGAAGAACGTCGAGATCGACGAGAGCGAAGTGAACTACCTGCTCAAAGTGTATAACGCGCACTTTAAGAAACAGCTGTCACGCGATGACGTGGTCTGGACCTACTCCGGCGTACGTCCGCTATGCGATGACGAGTCTGACTCTCCGCAGGCCATCACCCGTGACTATACGCTCGATATTCACGATGTAGACGGTCAGGCGCCGCTGTTGTCCGTGTTTGGCGGCAAGCTGACCACCTACCGCAAGCTGGCCGAGCACGCGCTGGAAAAACTGGCGCCGTACTACAAAGGCATTGGCCCGGCATGGACCAAAGGCGCGGTGCTGCCCGGCGGTGATATCGGCGGTAACCGCGATGATTACGCCGCGAAGCTGCGCCGTCGCTTCCCGTTCATCACCGAAGGGATGGCGCGCCACTATGCCCGCACCTACGGCAGCAATACCGAGCTGTTCCTGGGCGATGCGAAGGACATTGCGGATCTGGGCGAGCATTTCGGCCACGAGCTGTACGAAGCCGAGCTGCGCTACCTGGTTGAGCACGAGTGGGTGCGTCGTCTGGACGATGCTATCTGGCGCCGTACCAAAGAAGGGATGTGGCTCAACGCCGAACAGCAGTCTCGCGTGGCGCAGTGGTTACTGCAAAATGCGGGAAAGCGTGAGCTGTCGCTAGCGTCTTAATGCGATCGGTGCGGGCTGATACCCTCACCCTGCCCCTCTCCCACAGGGAGAGGGAACAAACACTAAAAACGGCAACCGAGGTTGCCGTTTTGCTTTTATAACCTCACCGGATCAATATGCCAGATCGTCTCGGCATACTCCTTGATGGTCCTGTCAGACGAGAAATACCCCATATTGGCGATGTTATACATCGCGGCGCTGGTCCACTTCTCCGGCTGGCGATACAGTTCGTCCACCTTGTCCTGACAGTCCACGTAGCTGCGATAATCCGCCAGCACCTGATAGTGATCGCCAAAGTTAATCAGCGAATCCACCAGATCGCGGTAGCGGCTCGGTTCATCCGGGCTAAACACGCCGGTCGCGATCTGCGTCAGCACCTGACGCAACTCTTCATCCCCTTCGTAATATTGACGTGGCGAGTAGCCTTTTCTGCGCAGCGCCTCCACCTCTTCCGTCGTATTACCGAAGATAAAGATATTGTCTTCGCCCACATGCTCCAGCATCTCGACGTTCGCCCCGTCAAGCGTACCGATGGTCAGCGCGCCGTTAAGGGCAAACTTCATGTTACTGGTGCCGGATGCCTCCGTCCCCGCCGTGGAAATCTGTTCAGAGAGATCCGCCGCCGGGATGATCAGCTGCGCCAGGCTGACGCTGTAGTTTGGAATGAACACCACCTTCAGCTTGTCGCCAATGTCCGGATCCTGGTTAACCACCTTCGCCACGTCGTTGATGAGATGAATAATGTGCTTCGCCATGTAGTAGGCCGACGCCGCCTTACCGGCGAAGATCTTCACGCGCGGCACCCATTCGGCCGTCGGATCGGCCTTGATGCGGTTGTAATGGGTGATCACGTGCAGCACGTTCATCAGTTGACGCTTGTATTCATGGATGCGTTTGATCTGCACGTCGAACAGCGCTTTCGGGTTTGCCACCACGTTGAGGTGCATCGCCAGCCAGACCGCCAGACGCTTTTTGTTCAGCAGCTTGGCTTCGCGCACGGCTTTGTTCACCGTCGGGAAATCAATATGCTGTTCCAGCTCGCTCAGCTGGCTCAAATCGGTACGCCAGGTGCGGCCGATATTCTCGTCCAGTACCTCAGAGAGCGGCTGGTTGGCCAGCGCCAGCCAGCGGCGCGGGGTGACGCCGTTGGTCACGTTGCAGAAGCGCGTCGGGAAGATCTTCGCAAAGTCCGCAAACAGCGACTGCACCATCAGGTTCGAGTGGAGCTCGGACACCCCGTTGACCTTGTGGCTGATAACAACCGCCAGCCAGGCCATGCGCACGCGGCGACCGTTCGACTCATCAATGATGGACGCGCGGCTCAGCAGGCCGGTATCGTTCGGATACTGCTCCTGCAGCGTTTTGAGGAAGTAGTCGTTAATCTCAAAGATAATCTGCAGATGGCGCGGCAGGATTTTGCCGAGCATGTCCACCGGCCACGTTTCCAGCGCTTCGCTCATCAGCGTGTGGTTGGTGTACGAGAACACCTGGCAGGTCACCTCAAAGGCGTCGTCCCAGCTGAACTTATGCTCGTCGATCAGCAGGCGCATCAGCTCCGGAATAGAGAGCACCGGGTGAGTGTCATTAAGGTGGATCGCGGTTTTCTCCGCCAGGTTGGCGTAGGTTTTGTGCAGCTGATGGTGGCGGCTGAGGATGTCCTGAATGGTCGCCGAAACGAGGAAATACTCCTGACGCAGGCGCAGCTCGCGGCCCGAGTAGGTCGAGTCATCCGGGTACAGCACACGGGATACGTTCTCGGAGTGGTTTTTATCCTCCACCGCCGCGAAGTAGTCACCCTGGTTAAATTTACCGAGGTTAATTTCGCTACTGGCCTGGGCGCTCCACAGGCGCAGCGTGTTGGTGGCGTCGGTGTCGTAGCCGGGGATAATCTGGTCGTAGGCCACGGCCAGGATCTCTTCCGTTTCCACCCAGCGGGATTTTTTCCCTTCCTGCTGAATACGCCCGCCAAAGCGCACCTTGTAGCGCGTGTTGTGGCGCTTGAACTCCCACGGGTTACCGTACTCCAGCCAGTAGTCCGGGGACTCTTTCTGACGCCCGTCGACGATGTTCTGCTTGAACATGCCGTAATCGTAGCGAATACCGTAGCCGCGGCCCGGCAACGCCAGCGTCGCCAGCGAGTCGAGGAAGCAGGCGGCGAGACGCCCCAGACCGCCGTTACCGAGGCCCGGGTCGTTCTCTTCGTCGATCAGTTCTTCTAAATCTAACCCCATCTCTTCCAGTGCGGTTTTGACGTCGTCATAAATACCGAGCGACAACAGCGCATTGGACAGCGTGCGGCCAATCAAAAATTCCATCGACAGGTAGTAAACCTGACGCGTTTCCTGAGAGAGCTGGGCGCGGTTTGAGCGCAGCCAGCGTTCCACTAAACGGTCGCGCACCGCAAACAGGGTGGCGTTCAGCCACTCGTGCTTGTTGGCAATAACCGGATCTTTCCCGATGGTGAACATCAGCTTGTAGGCGATGGAGTGCTTTAACGCCTCAACGCTGAGCGTGGGTGAAGAGTAGCTAAATGGAGCGTTCATATCAGTAACTTCGCCTCGTTACATCAAGCGTTGATAGAGATCGCGGTATGACTGCGCCGCGACGTGCCAGCTAAAGTCCATGGACATCGCCTGACGTTGTACGTAACGCCACAGCGATGGACGGGACCACAAGACGAAAGCACGCCGAATCGCCCGAAGCAGCGACCAGGCATTACTGTCCTCAAAGACAAACCCGCTGGCGATACCGTCCGCCAGGTTTTCCAGAGAGCTGTCGGATACCGTATCCGCCAGTCCGCCCGTGCGGCGTACCAGCGGCAGGGTGCCATATTTCAGGCCGTACAGCTGCGTTAGGCCACAGGGTTCGAAACGGCTTGGCACCAGGATGACGTCCGCGCCGCCCATAATGCGGTGCGAGAATGCCTCGTGGTAGCCAATCTGCACGCCCACCTGACCCGGATGTTCCGCCGCGGCGGCAAGGAAACCTTCCTGCAGCACCGGGTCGCCCGCGCCGAGCAGCGCCAGCTGTCCGCCCTGCTCCAGTAAACCGGGCAGCGCCTCCAGCACCAGATCCAGCCCTTTCTGGCTGGTCAGGCGGCTGACCACCGCGAACAGCGGCACTTTGTCGTTAACCTTCAGACCCATCGCAATCTGCAGCTGGCGTTTGTTTTCCGCTTTGTCTTCCACGGAATCACGGCCGTAGCGCGCCGCCAGCAGGAGATCGGTTTCCGGGCTCCAGATCTGTTCGTCCACGCCGTTCAGAATGCCCGACAGGCGGCCTTCGCGATGGCGCTGCTGCAGCAACCCTTCCATACCGTAGCCAAACGCCGGCTGGGTGATCTCACGCGCGTAGGTTGGGCTCACCGCCGTGATGTGATCGGCGTAGTACAGCCCGGCTTTCAGGAACGAGATCTGCCCGTTAAACTCCAGCCCGTGCATGTTATAGAACGATAATGGCAGATCGATTTCACTCATGTGATGGGCATAGTACATCCCCTGATACGCCAGATTGTGCACGGTAAAGACCGATTTGGCCGGATGGCCGCGCGCGGCGAGATACGCCGGGGCAAGCCCGGCGTGCCAGTCGTGCGCGTGCACCACATCCGGGCGCCAGAACGGATCCAGCCCCGTCGCCATTTCTGCACCGACCCAGCCGAGCAGCGCAAAGCGCAGCACGTTATCGGTATAAGCGAACAGGTTCGTATCGTGATACGGGCTGCCCGGTCGATCGTATAAGTGCGGCGCGTCGATCAGGTAAATCCCTACGCCATTGTAATGTCCAAACAGCAGAGTGATGCGTCCGGCGAAGGTCTCACGGCGGGTCACCACTTTTGCATCGGGTATACCACGCCGGATATCCGGAAAGGCGGGCAGCAGGACTCGGGTATCCACGCCTCCGGCGATTTGCGCTGCCGGTAATGCACCCAAAACATCTGCCAGACCGCCCGTTTTCAACAACGGGAACATCTCAGAACATACGTGTAAAACCTGCATCATCGCTCCTGTTTGATCTGCAGCTTCCGCAACATTTCCCGTGTGACTAACACGATCCCCTCTTCCGAACGATAGAAACGACGCGCGTCTTCTTCCGCATTCTCCCCAATCACCATCCCTTCAGGGATGACGCAGGCACGGTCGATCACGCAGCGACGCAGACGACACGAGCGCCCTACCCAGACATCCGGCAATAAGACTGCCGAATCGATATTACAGAATGAATTTATCCGCACGCGGGGGAACAGCACCGACTGCACCACCACCGAGCCTGAAATAATGCACCCGCCGGACACCAGCGAGTTCAGCGTCATACCATGGCTGCCGGAGCGGTCCTGCACGAACTTGGCTGGCGGCAGCGACTCCATATGGGTACGAATCGGCCAGTTCTGGTCGTACATATCCAGCTCAGGCGTGACCGACGCCAGGTCGAGGTTCGCTTTCCAGTACGCCTCCAGGGTTCCCACATCGCGCCAGTAAGGCTCCGCATTCGGGTCGGACTGCACGCAGGACAGCGGGAAAGGATGTGCATACGCCATGCCAGCTTTCGTGATTTTCGGAATGATGTCTTTACCGAAGTCGTGGCTGGAGTTTTCGTCTTTGTCGTCTTCTTCCAGCAGCTCATAAAGATATTCTGCATCAAAGATGTAGATCCCCATGCTGGCAAGCGATTTGGTGTCATCGCCCGGCATGGTTGGCGGGTTCGCCGGTTTTTCAACGAAGTCGATAATTTTGTCGTCGGCATCCACGTGCATGACGCCAAACGCCGTCGCTTCAGCAACGGGCACAGGCAGACACGCCACGGTGCAGCGCGCCCCTTTTTCGACGTGGTCGATGAGCATGTGGGAGTAATCTTGCTTGTAGATATGGTCCCCGGCGAGGATCACGATATATTCCGCGTTATAGCGACGAATAATGTCGAGGTTCTGGGTCACCGCATCCGCCGTCCCGCGATACCAGTTCTCGCCGTGAACGCGCTGCTGCGCAGGGAGGAGATCGACAAACTCGTTCATCTCTTCGCTGAAGAATGACCAGCCGCGCTGGATATGCTGAACCAGCGTGTGCGACTGATACTGCGTTATGACGCCAATACGGCGAATGCCCGAGTTCAGGCAGTTGGAGAGCGCAAAGTCGATGATGCGGAACTTACCACCAAAGTGAACAGCCGGTTTGGCGCGCTTGATGGTCAAATCTTTCAGACGGGTACCACGCCCACCCGCAAGTATCAGGGCAACCGTTTTTAATGGTAGCTGGCGTGCCAACATTAAGGGATCGTTCTTCTCTAATCTAACCATGACTAACTCCTTTTTTATCATCTTTGGAATACGCACACTCCGTGCGCAGGCCCGTGCCAGACAGCCATTACTACCGGATTATCCACTCCGGCAAAGGGGGGAACAGCTCGCCATTCCCCTTCAGGTAAAACAATCTCTGCGACGTCATCCGTCGCGTTCAGCGTGACCAGCCATTTATCCGACAGCAGGATTTGCAGGCGTGGTACGCCGTGTTGCCACTCTTGCGCGCTTAACGGTTGCGCGTCTTGATTCAGCCAGCGAACGTTGCCGTCACCCTCTTCCCACCAGCGGTCGGCGGTCAGCGCGGGGATCTGCTGGCGAAGATGGATCAGCGCAGCGGTAAAATGAATCAGCCCGCTGTTGGCTTCACCCCAGTCGAGCCAGGTTAACGTGTTGTCCTGGCAATACGCATTGTTGTTACCGTGCTGGCTGTGGCCGTGTTCATCGCCTGCCAGCAGCATCGGCGTGCCCTGCGACAATAAAAGCGTTGTCAGCAGCGCATGTACGCTGGCGCGTCGCCGCTCTATCACATCCAGACTTCCGCCTAACCCTTCTATACCATGATTGAAGCTATGGTTATTGTTAGTGCCATCGCGATTCTCTTCGCCGTTTGCCTCATTGTGTTTCTGATTGAAACAAACGCAGTCCCTGAGGGTAAAACCGTCGTGCGCCGTCAACAGATTGACGGTGGCCGACGGGCGTTTGCCGTCGCGCTTAAAGAGATCGCTTGAAGCAGCAAAGCGTCCGGCGAACTCCCCGAGCGACAGATTCCGCTCCAGCCAGAAGCGGCGTACGGCGTCGCGGTAGTGGTCGTTCCACTCGGCAAACAGCGGCGGGAAATTCCCGACCTGATAACCACCTTCTCCGATGTCCCACGGCTCGGCAATGAGCTTCACCTGCGAGAGCACCGGACAGTTTTTTATCGCCTCAAACAGCGGCGCCTGCTGGCTGAACGCCGGCGTGCGCCCCATCACCGGGGCCAGGTCGAAACGAAAACCGTCGACGTGGAACGTTTCCACCCAGTATTTCAGGCATTCATAAGCAAAATGCGTGACCGCCGGATGGCTGAGATTGAGCGTGTTACCGCAGCCGGTCCAGTTCTCATAATCGCCATCCTGCCTGATCCAATAATAGCTACGGTTATCAATTCCGCGCATGGAGAGCGTCGGACCGTCGAGATCGCTTTCGGCACTGTGGTTCAGCACGACGTCCAGAATGACCTCAATGCCCGCCGTATGAAGCGCCTTCACCGCATCGCGAAACTCGTCCCGCGCCTTTTCCGGATGAGCGGCATAGCGTGGCTCAAGCGCGAACATCGCCAGCGGGTTGTAGCCCCAGTAGTTGCTTAGCCCCAGCCGCTGCAGGCGCGGCTCGCTGGCAAAATGGGCGACGGGTAGCAGTTCCAGAGCGGTGATGCCGAGGTGTTTCAGGTAGGCGATCATGGTGGGATGCCCGAGCGCCTTATAGGTACCGCGCATCTCTTTGGGGATCGACGGGTGCAGGTAGGTCAGCCCTTTGACGTGGGCTTCATAAATGACGGTATGGCCCCACGGCGTCTGCGGCGGGGTATCGTCTTCCCAGTCATAAAGATCGTTCACCACCACGCTTTTTGGCGCGACGGGCGCGCTGTCGCGGTGGTCGGGATCACCGTAACCCACGTGGAAGAGCGGGTCGTCTTTAAATTCGCCGTCCACGCGGTGCGCGCACGGGTCAATCAACAGCTTCGCCGGATTAAACCAGTGACCCTGCGCCGGATCCCACGGACCGTGTACGCGAAAGCCATAGTGCAAGCCTGGCCGCCCTCCGGCCAGGTAGCCGTGCCAGGTATCCCCCGTGCGCGCGGGTAAATCGTAACGGTGCTCGTTACCTTCCCCGTCAAACACGCACAGTTCTACCCGCTCAGCGTGAGCGGAAAAGAGGGTGAAATTGATCCCCTTCCCGTCAAAACTCGCCCCGAGCGGTTCGGGTTTACCTGCCGTAAGCTGCGTCATTCGCCCTCCCGCATTAGCCAGATGGTGCCAAGCGGCGGCAGCGTCAGGCTCAGGGAGTTGGGTCGTCCGTGGCTTTCGATGGCGTCGCTCTGTACCAGCCCGCCGTTACCGGCGTTACTGCCGTGGTAGTGCATCGAGTCGGTATTCAGAATTTCGCGCCATTTACCCGGTTGGTTAATGCCGAAGCGGTAGTGTTCACGCGGCACCGGCGTAAAGTTGCTGGCGACGATGATCTCGTTACCGGCTTTGTCACGACGCACAAAGACAAACACCGAGCGTTCGTGGTCGTCCACCACCAGCCATTCAAAGCCGTACGGATCGAAGTCGAGCTCGTGCAGCGCTTTGTGGTGGCGATAGGTCAGGTTCAGATCGCGTACCAGCCGCTGCACCCCGTGGTGCCAGTTGTCGCCGCCTTCCAGCAGATGCCAGTCGAGGCTGGCGTCGTGGTTCCACTCGCGTCCCTGAGCGAACTCATTGCCCATAAACAGCAGTTTTTTGCCCGGGAAGGCAAACATCCAGCCGTAGTAGGCGCGCAGGTTGGCAAACTTCTGCCACGCGTCGCCCGGCATGCGGTCGAGAATCGATTTTTTGCCGTGCACCACTTCATCGTGGGACAGCGGCAGCATGAAGTTTTCGGTGTAGTTGTAGAGCATCCCGAACGTCAGCTTATCGTGATGGTACTTACGGTGGACCGGATCCAGCTTCATGTAGTCGAGCGTGTCGTGCATCCACCCCAGGTTCCACTTATACCAGAAACCCAGGCCGCCCAATGACGGCGGACGGGAGACGCCCGCAAAGTCGGTCGACTCTTCCGCCATGGTTACGGCACCGTCCACCTGCTCGCCGATAATGCGGTTGGTATTACGCAGGAATTCAATCGCTTCCAGGTTTTCGCGGCCGCCAAACTCGTTCGGGATCCACTCCCCCTCTTTGCGGCTGTAGTCGCGGTAGATCATCGACGCCACCGCATCCACGCGCAGGGCATCGATGCCAAACCGCTCGATCCAGTACAGGGCATTCCCGACCAGATAGTTTGCGACCTCACGGCGACCGTAGTTGTAGATCAGCGTGTTCCAGTCCTGGTGATAGCCTTCGCGCGGATCGCTGTGCTCGTACAGCTTCGTGCCGTCAAACTCTGCCAGCGCGAAATCATCTGCGGGGAAATGACCCGGCACCCAGTCGAGGATCACGTTCAGCCCGGCGGCGTGCGCGGCATCAATGAAATAGCGGAAGTCGTCGCGCGTGCCGAAGCGGCGCGTTGGCGCATACAGCCCGGTGGGCTGATAGCCCCAGCTGCCGTCGAACGGGTGCTCGTTGACCGGCAGCAGCTCAAGGTGGGTAAAGCCCATCCATTTGGCATACGGCACCAGCTGGTCGGCAAGCTCCCGGTAGCTCAGCCAGAAGTTGTTATCGGTGTGGCGACGCCAGGAGCCAAGGTGTACCTCATAGACGGAGATCGGCGCATCAAAGCGGTTAGCCTGCTTGCGCTCCTCCGTCTGAACGACCTTCTCCGGCAGGCCGCAAATCAGCGACGCGGTATCCGGACGCATCTGCGCTTCGAAGGCATACGGGTCGGCTTTAATGCGCAGCTTGCCGTGAGCGTCAATCATCTCGAATTTATAAAGCTGCCCGTGGTGCGCCCCGGGGATAAACAGCTCCCAAATGCCGGTTTCCCGACGCAGGCGCATCGGGTGGCGGCGGCCGTCCCAGTAGTTGAACTGACCAACAACGGAGACGCGCTGGGCATTGGGCGCCCACACGGAGAAGCGCGTGCCGGTAATGCCGTCCATGGTATCGGCATGGGCACCCAGCGTTTCATAAGGACGAAGATGCGTTCCTTCGGAAAGCAGCCAGGCGTCCATCTCTTTAAGCAGAGGGCCGAAGCTGTAGGGATCGTCAATCAGGTTTTGCTGACCGTGCCAGAGAACGGCGAGCTGATAGCGAAACGGGTTTTTACGACGGGGCATCACGCCCGAGAAGAAGCCACGGGAATCGAGGCATTCAAGATTACCCACTTTGCGGCCGGTTTTGGGTTCAATCACCCAGACTTCTGTGGCATCCGGTAACAGTGCCCTAACTTCCAGACCGGCCTCAGTACGGTGCATCCCAAGCACAGAAAAGGGGTCAGCGAAATGACCCGCAATAAGCGCATTAATCACGTCTCTATCCACACGATCGGACATGGTATTCATCCTGTTTTTTATGTCGTCCTTTTTAAGCGCTCCGGGACGACTTTTAATGTGACCTGAACGGGACAGCACAAAAATGTGCATCCATTCTGCTCCGCTCGAACCTCAGGTAAGAAATGACTCTTCCTTAAAGCATAGCCAACGCTCTAGATGACTCCTGATAAAAAATAAGACATACGCGTGTTACTCCATGTAGTACGCAAAAAAAAGGGGTGAAAATCACCCCTGGTATTTAACAAATTATTACGCCAGCTGGCGCAGCATGCGGCGCAGCGGTTCGGCGGCGCCCCACAGGAGCTGGTCACCGACGGTGAACGCGGAGAGATACTCCGGCCCCATATTCAGCTTACGCAGACGGCCAACCGGCGTGGTCAGCGTGCCGGTCACCGCTGCCGGGGTCAGCTCGCGCATGGTGATATCGCGATCGTTTGGTACCACTTTCGCCCACGGGTTGTGCGCGGCCAGCAGCTCTTCCACGGTCGGAATAGACACATCTTTTTTCAGTTTAATGGTGAAGGCCTGGCTGTGGCAGCGCAGTGCGCCGATACGTACGCACAGACCGTCAACCGGAATGGTGTTCGCGGTATTGAGGATTTTGTTGGTCTCAGCCTGGCCTTTCCACTCTTCGCGGGTCTGGCCGTTATCCAGCTGTTTGTCGATCCACGGGATCAGGCCGCCTGCCAGCGGTACGCCAAAGTTATCCACCGGCAGCTCGCCGCTGCGGGTCAGCTGAGTGACCTTACGCTCGATATCCAGAATAGCGGATGCCGGGTTTGCCAGCTCGGTCGCAACGCTCTGGTGCAGCTGGCCCATCTGGGTCAACAGCTCGCGCATGTGACGCGCGCCGCCACCGGACGCCGCCTGGTAGGTCGCCACGGAGACCCACTCCACCAGATCCTGCGCGAACAGGCCGCCGAGGGACATCAGCATCAGGCTGACGGTGCAGTTGCCGCCGACAAAGGTTTTCACGCCGTTGTTCAGGCCATCGGTGATCACGCCCTGGTTAACCGGGTCGAGAATGATGATGGCATCGTCTTTCATGCGCAGCGACGAGGCCGCGTCAATCCAGTAGCCCTGCCAGCCGCTTTCACGCAGCTTTGGATAGATTTCGTTGGTATAATCGCCGCCCTGGCAGGTCACAATAATGTCGAGCGCCTTCAGCGCTTCCAGATCGTAAGCATCCTGCAACGTGCCTGTGGTACCACCAAAGGACGGAGCAGCCTGGCCGAGCTGGGAAGTGGAGAAGAAGACCGGGCGGATAGCGTCGAAATCGCGCTCTTCAACCATGCGTTGCATGAGTACAGAGCCGACCATACCGCGCCAGCCGATAAAACCAACGTTTTTCATAGCATTTTTTTCCTGCTGAGGGTGTGTGCTGTTTGTGCAAGCCAGTATTGAACTGGGATATGCTTCACATTACAAAATGCTGCCAAAGTCGCAAGCGAAATTAATCGATGATTGCCCGGCAATCAGAAATACAGCTAATTATCATAATAACCATAGAGAATTTCAGGGATAATTTACATGAGTGAAATCATTTCCGCAGCGGTTTTATTGATTCTGATAATGGATCCACTGGGTAACCTGCCGATCTTCATGTCGGTGCTGAAGCACACCGAGCCGAAGCGCCGCCGGGCGATCATGATCCGCGAGCTGCTCATCGCCCTGCTGGTGATGTTTATCTTCCTGTTTGCCGGGGAAAAAATTCTCGCATTCCTGAACCTGCGCGCCGAAACCGTGTCGATTTCCGGCGGGATTATTCTGTTCCTGATTGCCATTAAGATGATTTTCCCGAGCGCGGAAGGTAGCAGCAGCGGCCTGCCTGCGGGTGAAGAGCCGTTTATTGTGCCGCTGGCGATCCCCCTCGTCGCGGGCCCGACCATTCTGGCCACGCTGATGCTGCTGTCGCATCAGTATCCGAACCAGATGAGTCATCTGGTGATTGCCCTGCTGATTGCCTGGGGCGGGACGTTCATTATCCTGCTGCAGTCGTCCCTGTTCCTGCGCCTGCTGGGTGAGAAAGGGGTGAACGCGCTGGAGCGCCTGATGGGGCTGATTCTGGTCATGATGGCGACGCAGATGTTCCTGGACGGGATCCGGGCGTGGATGAAAGGATGACTTTCTCCCTCTCCCCGTGGGAGAGGGTCGGGGTGAGGGCATCAGGCCGCAGAGGACGTATTTTTGCCGGGTGGCGGCTTTGCCTTACCCGGCCTACAACACCACCAGCCCATCTACCCCTTACGAATTAAATACCGGTACGGCAGCGCCTCAGTCTGCTGTGCCACCAGCTCATGTTCCATAAAGATACAAAAACCGGGAATATCACGGGTCGTGGCCGGGTCATCGGCAATAATCAACAGCGTTTCACCGGTCTGCATATTGCGCACGGTCTTACGTACCATCATTACCGGTTCCGGGCAGCGAAGGCCCTGGGCATCAAGGGTGTGGTCTGGGCTGGAAAACAGGTCGGTCATGATCTTCTCGGTCAGATAAAAACGGCTGTAGTTTACGCCCGGTTGCGATCAATGCAAACCAGGTTAACGATTGCGTAAAAACTAACCATTGCAATGTCCTGCCAAAGCAGTATCATGCTGCGGTTTTTATTGGGTTCCCTCACCCCAACGTATAAAAAGGTCACAATATGACGTCGTTTTCCGAATCTCAGCGCGTAAAAGCGTTGTTCTGGCTTTCGCTTTTCCATTTGCTGGTGATCACCTCCAGCAACTATCTGGTGCAGCTCCCGATCTCCATCTTTGGTTTTCATACCACCTGGGGCGCGTTCAGTTTTCCGTTTATTTTCCTCGCGACCGATTTGACCGTGCGTATCTTTGGCGCACCGCTGGCTCGCCGCATTATTTTTTCGGTCATGCTCCCGGCGCTGTTCATCTCGTACGTGATTTCGTCTCTGTTTTATATGGGGAGCTGGCAGGGCTTTGAGGCGTTAACCCACTTTAACCTGTTTGTCGCCCGTATCGCCGCCGCCAGCTTTATGGCCTACGCGCTGGGGCAGATCCTCGACGTGCACGTGTTTAACCGCCTGCGGCAAAATCACCGCTGGTGGATGGCGCCCACCGCCTCCACGCTGTTCGGTAACGTGAGCGATACGCTGGCCTTCTTCTTCATCGCCTTCTGGCGCAGCCCGGATGCGTTCATGGCCGAACACTGGATGGAAATCGCGCTGGTGGACTACTGCTTCAAGGTCCTCATCAGCATTGTCTTCTTCCTGCCGATGTACGGCGTACTGCTCAATATGCTGCTGAAAAGGCTGGCAGATAAATCTGAAATCACCGCATTGCAGGCAGGTTAAAGGTTCGCTTTATCAGTTGTGATAAGATGAGCGAATGAGCCGTTATGGCCGTTTATCGAAAGGAAGAAGTCAATGCGCAATCTGGTTAAATATGTCGGGATTGGCCTGCTGGTTGTGGGTCTTGCAGCCTGTGATAACAGCGACACGAAAACGCCTGCTCAGGGCGCATCCGCAGAGAGCAACGCGACCGGCCAGCCGGTCAATCTGATGGATGGCAAACTCAGTTTCTCTCTGCCAGCCGATATGACTGACCAGAGCGGCAAGCTGGGCACCCAGGCGAACAACATGCACGTTTACTCCGACGCAACCGGGCAGAAAGCGGTTATTGTGATTGTGGGCGACGACACCAGCGAAGATCTGGCCGTTCTGTCCAAACGTCTGGAAGATCAGCAGCGCGGCCGCGACCCGCAGCTGCAGGTCGTGACCAATAAATCCATCGAGCTGAAAGGCCATAAGCTGCAGCAGCTGGACAGCATCATCTCTGCAAAAGGCCAGACCGCGTACTCCTCTGTCGTGCTGGGCAAGGTCGATAACAAACTGCTGACCCTGCAGATCACCCTGCCAGCTGAAGATCAGCAGAAAGCGCAGACGGCTGCTGAAAACATCATTAACACCATCGTGATCCAGTAACGTTTCACGGCGATGACGTGGCCTCCGGTGCCTGCACCGGAGGCCATTTTTTTAGCCGCCACGTCAGCAGCAGTGCAATCACAACCAGACCCGCTGCAGCAAGATAGATCACCGGCACGCCTGCCCAGGCCATCACCAGCCCCGCCAGCGGGCCGGTAATGCCTAAAGACATATCCATAAACACCGTATAGGTCGCCAGCGCCGCCCCCTGATTCTGCTGCGGCACGGCTTTTACCGCCACCACGCCCAGCGCCGGGAAGACCAGAGAAAAGCCTGCCCCCGCGAGGAATACGCCCACTTTCGCGACCCAGGGCACCATCGCTATTCCGGTCAGCAGCAGCCCGACAATCTCTATCGCAAAGCAGATCATCGCCACGTTCAGCCCGCCCAGACGGTTGATGCCGTTAGGGAAAAGCAGGCGCGCGCCAACAAACGCACAGCTGAACAGGGTTAACGCAAAGGCCGCGCCGTCCCAGCCTTTGGCGTCATAAAACAGAGTAATGAAGGTGGCTATCACGCCGAAGCCAGTGGTCGCCAGCGCCAGGGCCATGCCGTACGGCCAGACGCGCCCCAGCACCGCCCGAAACGGCAGCGGCTTGCCTTTGCTGGCCTTCACCTTCGGGCGCGGCAGCGCAAAGAGGATCGCCAGCAGCGCGACCGCCATGATGGTGATGGCCAGCCCATGCAGCCCGCCCAGCGCATAGCAGGCTACGCCGAGCGGCGCACCGAGCGCCATCGCACCGTAGGTGACAATCCCGTTCCAGGAGATCACCCGGCCAATGTGCGGCGCGCCGACAACCCCCACGCCCCACAGCGTCGAGCCGGTTCCCGCCAGACTTTGCCCAATGCCCAGAATGACGCGACCCAGGCAGAGCAGCGCCAGGCTGACCAGCGGCCAGTGGCTGGTTGCGGCTGCCAGAAGATAGCTCAGGCCGCTGAGGAAACAGCCGCACAATCCCACGACCACGATGCTTTTTGGACCGAACGTGTCCGCGTAGCGCCCGGCATGCGGGCGGCTGAGGAGCGTGGCGAAATACTGCAGGCTAATCACCAGCCCCGCCCAGAAGGCGCTGAAGCCCATCACGTCATGGACATAGCCCGGCAGGACCGCCAGCGGCAGCCCGATGGTCAGATAGCTGGCAAAGTTGAAAAGCACAACGGAAACGATGCGCAGATTGAGGCGCAGTCCGCTCAGTGCCGGTTCAGCGGCAGGTTCGGGCATGGGGTTCTACCTGGATTTTTTACAACAGTGTTTCACTATTACCACGGCGCAATAAGAAAATCAGCCCCGACTTTCAGATTAACGGCCCCAGACGAAGCGGAGCCCGGACACTACACTTACCGGGTCATCATATTAAGGAACACGCATGATCGCTAACCCGTCCGACAAAGCAGGGCTCCACATCTTATTAAAACTCGCCTGTCTGGTGGTTATCCTTGCGGGTATCCACGCTGCCGCTGACATTATTGTCCAGCTCCTGCTGGCGCTCTTTTTTGCCATTGTGCTTAATCCGCTGGTAACCTGGTTTTTACGCCGGGGCGTCAGCCGTCCGGTCGCCATCACCATCGTCGTCATCGTGATGCTGATTGCCCTGACGGCGCTCTTTGGCGTGCTGGCAGCCTCGCTGAGCGAATTCTCCACCATGCTGCCGCAGTACAACAAAGAGCTGACCCGTAAGATTGTCGCACTCCAGGAGATGGTGCCCTTTCTTAATCTGCATATCTCACCCGAACGGATGCTGCGCAGGATGGATTCCGAGAAGGTCATGACCTACGCCACCACGCTGATGACGGGGCTTTCCGGCGCGATGGCCAGCATTCTGCTGCTGGTCATGACGGTGGTGTTTATGCTGTTCGAAGTCCGCCACGTCCCCTATAAGCTGCGCTTTGCATTAAATAATCCACAAATTCATATTGCTGGCTTACACCGGGCACTGAAGGGCGTTTCCAAATATCTGGCGCTGAAAACGCTGCTGAGCGTCTGGACGGGGATCATTGTCTGGCTGGGGCTGATGCTGATGGACGTGCAGTTCGCGCTGATGTGGGGCGTGCTGGCGTTTCTGCTCAACTACGTGCCCAATATTGGCGCGGTGCTTTCCGCCGTGCCGCCGATGATTCAGGCGTTCCTGTTTAACGGCTTCTACGAATGCATGCTGGTCGGCGCGCTGTTCCTCGTCGTGCATATGGTGCTGGGCAATATTCTTGAGCCGCGCATGATGGGACACCGGCTGGGCATGTCGACGCTGGTGGTGTTTTTATCCTTACTGATTTGGGGATGGCTGCTGGGCCCGGTCGGGATGCTGCTGTCGGTCCCCCTGACCAGCGTGTGTAAAATCTGGATGGAAACCACCAAAGGCGGAAGCAAGCTGGCGATCCTGCTCGGGCCGGGGAGGCCGAAAAGCCGGCTACCCGGGTAACCGGCCTACCTGTACAGGTAGGTTTAAAGCGTCAGTAATACACCGTAAATTACCGCGTCCCTAATCCGTCGCGGTATTTTTATTTGCGTTAAGGCGATATTCACTCTGTCTTTATTTACGCCACGCGCATTATGTTGAAACGCAATTCATGATTTAACGCAAATTATAAAAAATGAAATTCTTATTTATTTTCCATGTTATTATGCCCGCCTTCGCGTCAACGCAATGCAAACATTAATATTGATTAAAAATACATCTGGCGGTCAAAAAAGCCGGATGCGTATTATTTGTAAAAACCACTACCTTTAATTGTTATTATTGATATGGAGTTGTTGATGAAAAAGATCGTTAAATGGTGTACTGCTGCCGTATTCGTGGGTGCACTGGCAGGCTGTGCGCGTACCGCCCCAATCGCTCAGGTTCACTCTATTGTCAGCGCGGGTCATACTGCCGATCAGGTAAAAACGGCAATTTTGAAAGCAGGCCAAAAGCGTGACTGGATCATGACGGAAGCGGGTCCTGGGGTGATTAAGGGACGTCTGCAGTCACGCGATCACTCGGTCCAGGTGAGTATTCCGTACACGGCAACAAGCTATTCAATCAACTATGAAAACAGCCTTAACCTGAAAGCGGCAGACGGTAAAATTCACAAGAATTATAACCGCTGGGTGAATAACCTCGACCACGATATTCAGCTGAACCTCTCCGCTGGCGCCGCGCTGTAATATTTTTCTAAAGTCGGGCCGCGTATGGCCCGATAACCTCTCTTTATTGCCCTAAAAGGTTACGCAGTAATGTACGAAAAGGACACACTCAGCGCACTGGATGCCATTACCGAAGCGCAACGCATCGCCTTTGCCCCGATGCTATTCCAGACTGCGCTTTGTCTGCGTAACTCTGGCGTTCTCGCCTGGCTCGATAAACAAGGCAAAGAGGGAGCTACCCTCGAGGAAATAACCGAAAACAGCACCCTGAGTAGCTATGGTGTTAGCGTCCTGCTGGATATGGGATTAAGCGGACGCATCGTTACCCAACAGGATGGACGTTATTTTCTGGCAAAAGTGGGACATTTTTTACTGCACGACGCAATGACCCGCGTAAATATGGATTTCACTCAGGACGTTTGTTATCAGGGGCTATTTCACCTGGCGGACGCCCTGCAGGAAGAAAAGCCGGCCGGATTAGCCGTGTTTGGCGACTGGCCAACCATCTACCCGGCATTATCCCAATTACCGGCTCCGGCGAAAGAGAGCTGGTTCGCCTTTGATCATTACTATTCTGACGCCGCTTTTGACGCTGCGTTACCATATATATTCGCAAGCTCGCCGACAAAATTGTACGATGTGGGCGGAAATACGGGTAAATGGTCGTTACGCTGCTGCCGCTATGACGAAAATGTTGCCGTGACGATCCTCGATCTGCCGCAGCAGATAGCGCTGGCGCAGGAAAACATCGCAAAAGCAGGTTTTTCTCATCGTATTGGATTCCATGCTGTCGATATGCTTAGCCCAGCAGCATTGCCGGGTGACGCCGACGTCTGGTGGATGAGCCAGTTCCTGGATTGTTTCTCTCCGGATCAGATTGTCGCCATGCTGACGCGCGTCGCACAGGTCATGAAGCCAGGCGCACGTTTGTGCATCATGGAGCTTTTCTGGGATGCCCAGAAGTTTGAAGCGGCCTCTTTCAGCCTGAATGCCACCTCGCTCTATTTCACCTGTATGGCGAATGGTAATAGCCGGTTTTACAGCGTAGAGAAGTTTTATCGCTACCTGGAGAGCGCAGGTTTCAGCGTTGAACAGCGGCTGGACAACCTTGGGGTCGGTCATACCCTGCTGATATGCACCAAACGTGAACAACAGAGCAGCGTAGCTGCCCGGGTGGCCCAGCCTGCCCTTTGAATACGGTTTTTTTCGCGGACGCGCGTAGATGAAATTTTCACTGAACATTATCGACTGGCAGGCGAGAGCGCCAGGACTCAGCGATGCCACAGAGTGGCAGGCGTGGTCTCGCCTGCAGCTGGCCGTTGACCCAGCGGCCCCGCTTCCCCGGCTGACCGCTTTACCCATGATGACCGCGCGCCGCCTCAATTCAGGCAGTAAGCTGGCGGTGGACATTGGTCTTGCCATGCTGCAAAAGCACGCTATTGATGCCGTCGTCTATTCCAGCCGTCACGGCGAGCTGGAGCGCAACTACCGTATTCTGCATGCTCTGGCGACCGGGCAGTCCGTTTCCCCCACCGATTTCGCTATGTCCGTGCACAATTCCGCGGTGGGCAATCTCACGATTACCGCACGCCAGGCCATCGTCTCGTCATCCATCTCAGCCGGACTGGACACCTTCCAGCAGGCCTTATGTGAAGTGCTGAGCCTGCTGCATGCGGGCTATTCCCGCGTCCTGCTGGTCGATTTTGACGGCGCGCTGCCGGAATTTTACCATCCGGCGTTACCGCCGCAGATGCCCACCTGGCCGTACGCGCTGGCGCTGGTGATTGAATCCGGCAACGGATTGCAGTGTGAAACCCGAAGCGGCAGCACGGGTGAAGAACCCGCCCTGCCGCAAAGCCTGTTGTTCCTGCAACGCTATCTCAGCGAGGCACGGCAGTTTATGGTGCCCGGGGAACGTTTGCTGTGGCAATGGACACGCACATGAACCGCCTGGCTGCCCGTATCAACTGGTTATGGCGTCTGGTGATGACCGGCTTCTGCTTCGCGCTGTTTGGCGTGGGCGGGCTGCTGCTGTCGCTGGTCTGGTTCAACCTGCTGCTGATCGTCCAGCGCGATCGCGCCAGCCGTCGTCGCCTGGCGCGTCGCAGCATTGCGGCCAGCTTCCGCTTCTTCCTGACCGTTGCTCGCAGCCTCGGAGTACTTGACTATCGCATTCACAATCTTGACGCGCTGCGCAGCGATCGGGGTTGTCTGGTGGTGGCTAACCACCCCACGTTAATTGACTACGTGATTCTGGCGTCGGTGATGCCGGAAACCGACTGTCTGGTGAAGAGCGCGCTGCTGCGCAACCCGTTTGTCAGCGGTGTTATCCGCGCGGCGGATTACCTGATTAACAGCGAAGCCGAGCCCCTGCTCGCGGCCAGCCAGCAGCGTCTGGCTCAGGGCGACACGCTTTTAATCTTCCCGGAAGGCACGCGTACCCGGTTTGGCGAGGCTATCTCCCTCCAGCGCGGCGCGGCAAATATCGCCGTGCGCTGTAACAGCGATCTGCGGGTGGTGCTGATCCACTGTAGCGAACATCTGCTGGATAAAAAAAGTCACTGGTATGATGTACCGCCAGAAAAACCTGTTTTCACCGTGGATGTCCGCGACCGCGTGAACATCGACGAATTTTACGATGCAACTGAACAAGAACCGGCGCTGGCGGCAAGGCAGTTAAACCGGCATCTACAGCATCGATTAACATCAGGCCTTCAATCTTTGTCAGGAATTAATGATGCAAGCGCTTTATCTTGAAATTAAGAATCTCATTATCACCACGCTGAATCTGGACGAGCTTACCGCAGAGGATATTGATACCGATGCCGCGCTGTTTGGCGATGGGCTGGGTCTCGACTCTATCGACGCGCTGGAACTGGGGCTGGCCGTGAAAAACCAGTATGGCGTGGTGCTTTCCGCCGAAAGCGAAGAGATGCGCCAGCACTTCTTTTCCGTCGCCACGCTGGCGTCCTTTATCAACGCTCAACGCGCCTGAGATGTGATCACGATGACCGAACAAGAAACCATTTATCAGGAAGTCTGTGGCCTTTTGACCAAGCTCTTTGAAATCGACCCGCAGGATATTACGCCCGAAGCCCGTCTTTACGAAGGCCTGGAGCTGGACAGCATTGATGCGGTGGACATGATTGTTCATCTGCAGAAAAAAACGGGCAAGAAAATCAAGCCGGAAACCTTCAAATCGGTTCGTACCGTTCAGGATGTGGTAGACGCCGTCGAACAGCTTCTGCGCGAAGAGTAAGACATTGTGCGTGGTGGACGGACGTTCCCGGTCATCCCACTGCTGACGGGGCTGATGCTGCTGGCGTGGCCCTTCCTCATTGGATTTGGGCTGACGCACAACAGCCTGCAATGGCTGTTACCGGTGATGGCACTGGTATTGCTGCTGCGGCTGCGTCAGGCGCAGCGAAACACCGGCCCGATGCGGTACGTGGTGCAGTGTGTTGCGCTGGCGGGCATCGTGCTCTGCGCGGCCAGCTATCTGCTGAAAACCCATCAGTGGCTGCTGCTCTACCCGGTGGTCGTCAATCTGGTGATGCTGGCCGTGTTCGGGGGTTCGCTGTGGACCGCGATGCCACTTGTCGAGCGACTGGCGCGCTTGCGCGAGCCAGATTTGCCCCCGGAGGGCGTGCGCTATACCCGCAAGGTGACTCTCGTCTGGTGCGGCTTTTTCATCGGTAACGGCGCGATGGCGCTGTTCTCCGTCCTCCACGGCGACATGCATCTGTGGACGCTGTGGAACGGTATGGTGGCTTACATCCTGATGGGGACGCTGATGGCGACAGAGTGGCTGGTGCGCCAGCGGGTGATAAAAAAAGAGATGCACAATGACTAACCCCCTTCCACTGGGCCAGTGGTTAAACGCGCCGCGCCCTGACGATACGCCCGTTGCGTGGCTTGACGATCGTACCTGGACGCTGGGCCAGCTGCGCCACGACGTGACCTTACTGGTCGACACCCTGCGTCAGCATGAAGGCGAGCGCTGGGCGCTGTGCTTTGAAAATAGCTACCTGTTTATTGTTGCGCTGCTGGCCTCGCTGCATGCCGGTAAAACACCGGTCATTCCCGGCCATAGCCGCGTCTCACAGCTTGAAGAACAGCAGGCGTTGTTTAGCGGCGTTCTGAGCGATCGGACTCTCGCTTTCCATGGGAAGCTGATTGTGGTGGCCTCCCACCATCAGACAGTTAACCACTGGGCGCCCCTGCCGGAGATTGACGAAAGCCGCTTCGTAGAGCTGTTCACCTCCGGCTCCACGGGTACCCCGCGCCGGGTGATTAAGCACATCGTCAGTCTGGATCGCGAGGCCCGTCTGCTGGCTGACCGCTTCGGCGAGCGTCTGGCCGGATGCAGCGTTGTCGCCTCGGTCGTACCGCAACACCTGTACGGCCTGACATTCCGCATCGTATTGCCGATGGCGCTGGGTCTGCCGCTGCATGCCGCGATGCTCTATTACGCAGAACAGCTGGCCGCCCTTCCTCATGACAGACTTTACCTGTTCATCAGCAGCCCGGCGTTCCTGAAGCGCCTGGATACCGAGCTGGCCGCGCCGCCCGTCAGGATGCTGATTTCCGCAGGCGGAATGCTGCCCTGGTGTGACGTCGCCACCACCGCTGGCTGGCTTAACATCTGCCCGGATGAAATTTATGGCAGTACCGAAACCGGGATCCTTGCCTGGCGCCATCGCCAGCAGGATAACGTCCCGTGGCTGGCGTTCCCCGGCGTGATCTTCCATCAGGAAGATGAAGCCTGTCGCGTCACGTCGCCACTGATCCATGAGGCTGAAGGACTCCAGCTGGACGATATCCTCCACTTCGACAGCGAGGGGCTGTTCAGCATCGCCGGTCGTCGCGGGCGGGTGGTCAAAATTGAAGAAAAGCGCATCTCGCTTAACGAGATCGAACGTCGCCTGCTGGAGCTCGACGGCATTTGCGAAGCGGCTGTACTGCCGGTCACGCGCGGAGGCCGTCAGGGGATTGGTGCACTGCTGGTCCTGGACGAAGCGGTTCGTCAGCGCGGGTATATGCAGGATAAAAAAGCGCAGGAGTTCGCCTGGCGTCGCGCCCTGCTGCCCTGGCTTGAGCCGGTCGCCGTTCCACGCTACTGGCGCATTGTCGATGAAATGCCGGTAAACAGTATGAACAAGCGTGTCTATGCGCAGTTAGAGGAGTTGTTTCATGAAAATTCATGAAATTGAGCGCCACCAGACACAGCCGGAGAAGCTGGAAATCACTTTGCATCTCGACGCGGCGCTGTTCTGGTTTCAGGGCCATTTTGCCGTACAACCGCTACTGCCCGGCGTTGCACAGCTTGACTGGGTGATGCACTACGCCACGACATTACTGGCACCGGGCTACCGCTTTCACAGCATTCAAAACGTGAAGTTCCAGGCTCCTCTGCTGCCGGAAACCACGGTCACGCTGGTGCTTGAGTGGCATGCCGAACGTCAGATGCTGACCTTCAGCTACCAGCGTCACGCCGGGGATGAGCGCCATACCGCCAGCAGCGGAAAGATTCGTCTATGTCAGTAATCTTTCGCCCCTGCGTGCTGATCCCGTGCTACAACCACGGCGCCATGATCGCCAGCGTGCTGTCGCGTCTCGCACCGTTCGGCCTGCCGTGCCTGGTGGTGGATGACGGCAGCGAAGCTGTCACCCGTCAGGAGCTCGAACGCCTGGCGGCGGCGGAGCCACAGATGACGCTGGTCCGTCTGGCGCAAAACGCCGGGAAAGGTGCCGCGGTCATCAGGGGGCTGGAGGAGTGCGCGCGCGCGGGCTATACCCACGCCGTGCAGGTGGACGCGGACGGCCAGCACGCCATCGAAGATATCCCCAAACTGCTGGCGCTGGCAGAGCGCCACCCGGACGCGCTGATTTCCGGCCAGCCCATTTACGATGATTCCATTCCACGCTCGCGACTCTACGGTCGCTGGGTAACCCACGTCTGGGTGTGGATTGAGACCTTATCCCTGCAGCTTAAAGATAGCATGTGCGGCTTTCGGGTCTACCCGGTCTCGCCCACGCTGCGGCTGGCAGCGCGTGAGCCGCTCGGTAAACGGATGGACTTTGACACCGAAGTGATGGTCCGTCTCTACTGGCAGGGCAACACCAGCGTCTTTCTGCCCACCCGCGTGACCTATCCGAAGGACGGGTTGTCCCACTTCGATGCGTTAAAAGATAACGTGCGGATCTCCCTGATGCATACCCGACTCTTCTTCGGCATGCTGCCCCGCATGCCCGGCCTGCTTTTCCGTCGACGCCGCCAGCACTGGGCGCAGCAGGACGAAGTCAAGGGTCTGCGGGGGATGCGCCTGATGCTGCGCGTCTGGCAACTGCTGGGGCGGCGGGCCTTTGCCGTGCTGCTGTGGCCGGTGATCGGCGTGTACTGGCTTATCGCGCGTCCGGCGCGGCAAGCCTCGCGGCAGTGGATTGCGAGAGTGAAGCAAGAACTGCGTCAGCGGAGCATGCCTGTTCCCTCACGGCTCAACAGTTTTTTCCATTTTATGCGCTTTGGCAACGCGATGCTGGATAAAGTCGCCAGCTGGCGCGGTGAGCTGAAGTTTGATCGCGACGTGGTCTTTGCTCCCGGCGCGAGCGAAGCGCTAGATATCGCGGCGCCGCAGGGCAAGCTCCTGCTCGCCTCGCACCTTGGCGACGTAGAAGCCTGCCGGGCGCTGGCTCAGCTGGAAGAGAGCAAAACCATCAACGCCCTGGTTTTCAGCGAGAACGCCCAGCGCTTTAAGCAAATCATGAGCGAAATGGCGCCCCAGGCCAGCGTAAATTTGATGTCGGTTACCGACATCGGCCCGGACACCGCGATTGCCATCAAAGAGAAGCTTGAGCGCGGAGAGTGGGTCGCGATTGTGGGCGATCGCATCGCGGTGAATCCGCAGCGTGGCGGTGACTGGCGCGTGATCTGGAGTCCGTTCATGGGCCAACCTGCGCCGTTCCCACAGGGGCCGTTTATTCTGGCCTCCATCCTGCGCTGCCCGGTGGTGCTGATTTTCGCTCTGCGCCAGCAGGGGAAGCTCACCCTGCACTGCGAACCGTTTGCCGACCCGCTGCACCTGCCGCGCGGTGAACGCCAGCAGGCGCTGCAGGATATCGTCGATCGCTACGCGCAGCGGCTGGAGCATTACGCCCTCATGTCGCCGCTCGACTGGTTTAATTTTTTCGATTTCTGGCATCTGCCAGAGTCCAGAGAGAAGGAGTAAAGGGTGCTGACCGATCCCCGCTTTACGACTGAAGTCGAGATCACCGTTCCGTTCCACGACGTCGATATGATGGGCGTGGTCTGGCACGGTAACTATTTCCGCTACTTTGAGATCGCCCGCGAGGCGCTGCTCAATCAGTTTAACTATGGCTATCGCCAGATGAAGGCCTCCGGCTACGTTTGGCCCGTCGTCGATACCCGGGTGAAATACCGCGATGCGGTGACCTTTGAGCAGCGAATTCGCGTCCGCGCACACATTGAAGAGTATGAAAACCGCCTGCGCATTGCCTATCAAATTTTCGATGCGCAGACCGGCAAACGCACCACCACCGGTTACACCATCCAGGTGGCAGTAGAAGAAGCCACCCGCGAAATGTGCTTTGTGAGCCCGGCAATACTGTTTGAACGAATGGGAGTGACGCCATGAAATGGTTGCCTTTGCTGGCGCTGATCGTCAGCCCGCTGGTCAGCGCCGTGACGCTGGATGAACTGCAGCAGCGCTTCACCGAGCAGCCTGTCGTGCGTGCGCACTTCGAACAGGTTCGCACGATAAAAGATATGCCGCAGCCGCTGCGCTCGCAGGGCGAGATGCTGATCGCCCGCGACAGTGGCCTGCTGTGGGATCAAAAAGCGCCGTTTCCGATGACGCTCCTGCTGGACGACAAGCGGATGGTTCAGGCGATCAACGGCCAGCCGCCGCAGACCATCACTGCCGACAATAATCCGCAGATGTTCCAGTTCAACCACCTTCTGCGGGCTCTGTTCCAGGCCGACCGCAAGGTGCTTGAAGAGAACTTCCGCATCGATTTTAAAGACCAGGGAGCAGGCCGCTGGTCGCTGGTGCTCACGCCAAAAACGACGCCGCTGGACAAGATTTTCGCCACCCTCGATCTGGGCGGCGCGACCTATCTGGAGACGATTCGCCTCAACGACAAACAGGGTGACCGTACCGATATCGCCCTTTCACGCCACCAACTGACGCCCGCCAGCCTGACCGATGACGAACGCCAACGCTTTGCCGCACCGTAAATCCCTGCGCCCGGCGCTGCTGTGGGCCACGCTATGCCTGATCCTGCTGGGCGTGCTGCTGTCGCGGCTGCCCGGCGCGCGGCTGAACAGCAGCGTGCTGGCCATGCTGCCGAAACAGACGCTGGGGGCGATCCCGCCGGCGCTTAACGACGGGTTTATGCAGCGTCTCGACCGCCAGCTGGTCTGGCTGGTTAGCCCCGGCAAAGAGCCGGATTCGCGCGTGGCGCAGCAGTGGCTGGCGATGCTGCAAAGCAGTGACGCGCTCAGCGAGGTCAAAGGCCCGATGGACGCCGCCGGGCAAAAAGCCTGGGGAGAGTTCTTCTGGCAGCACCGCAACGGCCTTATCGATCCCGCCACCCGCGCCCGCCTGCAAAACGGCGGAAACGCGCAGGCGCAGTGGATTTTATCTCAGCTCTATTCAGCCTTTTCCGGCGTCAGCGGCAAAGAGCTGCAAAACGATCCCCTGATGCTGATGCGCGGCTCGCAGCTCGCTCTGGCGCAAAACGGCCAGAAGCTGCGGCTGATGGACGGCTGGCTGGTCACAAAAGATGAGGCGGGAAACTACTGGTATCTGCTTCACGGTGAACTGGCGGGCTCGTCATTTGATATGCAGCAGACCCACCGGCTCGTGACGACGCTTAACGCGCTGCAGGAGACGCTCAAAGCCCGTTACCCGCAGGCACAGCTGCTTTCCCGCGGAACCGTGTTTTACAGCGATTACGCCAGCCAGCAGGCCAAACGCGACGTCTCAACGCTGGGCATCGCCACCCTGCTTGGCGTGTTCCTGCTCATCGTGGCGGTGTTCCGCTCTCTGCGTCCGCTGCTGCTGAGCGTGCTCTCGATTGCCATCGGCGCGCTGGCGGGCACGGTGGTAACGCTGCTGCTCTTTGGCGAGCTGCACCTGATGACGCTGGTGATGAGCATGAGCATCATCGGTATTTCAGCCGACTACACGCTCTACTACCTGACCGAACGGATGGTGCACGGCGCGGAGCATTCCCCCTGGCAAAGCCTGGGGAAAGTGCGCAATGCGCTGCTGCTGGCGCTGCTGACGACCGTCGCCGCCTACCTGATTATGATGCTGGCCCCCTTCCCCGGGATCCGCCAGATGGCGGTGTTCGCCGCCGTGGGATTGAGCGCCTCCTGCCTGACGGTGATTTTCTGGCATCCATGGCTGTGCCGGGGTTTACCGGTGCGCCCGGTTCCGCTGATGGTCCCGATGATGCGCTGGCTGGCCGCCTGGCGACGCAATAAAAAATTGTCCGTTGGTTTGCCCGTCGCGCTGGCGCTGCTCTCCGCCGTGGGGATGAGCACCCTGAGGGTGGACGACGATATCGCCCAACTACAGGCCCTGCCAAAAGATATTCTGGCGCAGGAGAAGGCCATTACCGCCCTGACCGGACAGAGCGTCGATCAGAAATGGTTTGTGGTCCATGGCGCCTCGCCTCAGCAAACGCTGGAGCGACTGGAAGCCTTTACCCCGGCGCTGGCCGAGGCGCAAAAAGCCGGAGAGATCGCCCGCTGGCGTACCCTGCCGCTGAACTCGCTGGCCCGCCAGAAAAGCGATCTTACGCTGCTGCGCGACGCTGCCCCTGCGGTAACGAACGTGCTGCAAAGCGCCGGGCTCAACGCCGTCTCCCCGAATCTCGACGCCATGCCGGTCAGCGTGGACGCGTGGCTTAAAAGCCCGGCCAGCGAAGGCTGGCGTCTGCTCTGGCTGACCCTGCCTGATGGAGAAAGCGGCGTGCTGGTGCCGGTGGACGGCGCGAAAAACAGCGCGCACCTCAGTGAACTGGCCGCGCGCCATGATGGCGTCGTCTGGGTCGATCGCAAAGCCAGCTTTGACAGCCTGTTTGCCCTCTATCGCACGCTGCTGACGGGGCTACTGTTTGCGGCGCTGGCAGTGATTGCCTGTGGGGCAATGCTGCGCCTCGGCTGGCGTAAAGGGCTGATAAGCCTGGTACCGTCCGTGCTGTCGCTGAGCTGCGGGCTGGCGGTCCTGGCCGCAACGGGCCATCCGGTGAATCTGTTTTCACTGCTGGCGCTGGTACTGGTGCTCGGCATTGGCATTAACTACACGCTGTTTTTCAGCAATCCGCGCGGTACGCCGCTGACCTCAATGCTGGCGATTACGCTGGCGATGATGACCACGCTGCTGACGCTGGGCATGCTCGTCTTCAGCGCCACCCAGGCCATCAGCAGCTTTGGTATCGTGCTGGTGAGCGGTATTTTTACCGCCTTCCTGCTGGCGCCGCTGGCGATGCCGGATAAGAAAGAGAGAAAACGTAAATGAACGCTTTTTACCGCGCCGCCGCGCTGGCCGCCGCGCTGCTGCTGGCAGGCTGCAGCCATTCGACCGATACCAAAGAGACGCGTCCCCAGGCCTGGCTCCAGCCGGGAACTAAAGTTACGCTCCCGCCACCCGGCATTAGCCCAGCAGTAAGCTCCCAACAGCTGCTGACCGGCAGCTTTAATGGACAATCGCAGTCTCTGCTGGTGATGCTCAACGCGGATGCGCATAAAGTGACGCTGGCCGGACTCTCTTCCGTGGGCATTCGTCTGTTCCTCGCGACGTACGATGAGACCGGTATTCATACCGAGCAGTCGATCGTCGTGCCGCAGCTGCCGCCCGCCAGCCAGGTGCTGGCCGACGTGATGCTCAGCCACTGGCCAATTAGCGCCTGGCAGCCACAGTTGCCGAAGGGCTGGACGTTAACGGACAATGGCGATCGACGCGAGCTGCGCAACGACAGCGGCAAGCTGGTGACGGAGATTGTCTATCTGCAGCGCAAAGGCAAGCGCGAGCCGATCAGCATCGAGCAACACGTATTCAAATACCACATCACCATTCAATATCTGGGTGACTGAGATGATTTATATTTCCGCTGTTGGCATGGTCAACGCGCTGGGCAACTCGCCTGATGAGATTGCTGCGAACCTGACGGCAGGCGTGGCGCCGGGGATGCATGCCCGGACCGGCTGGCTGCAGGACTCACCCGAAGCCGTACTGGGTGGCGTGGAAGGCGAGCTGCCGACCATCCCGGATACCTTGTCCGCACACCGCACCCGCAACAACCAGCTGCTGCTGGCCGCGCTGACGCAGATTCAGTCGACCGTCGACGAGGCCATCGCCCGCGTCGGTCGCGACCGTGTGGCCGTGGTGCTGGGAACCAGTACCTCCGGGCTGGATGAAGGCGATGAGCATGTGCGCCGCATGACCGACGGCGAGACCAGCACGCGCTGGCAGTATCCGCAGCAGGAGCTTGGCGATCCGTCCCGCTTCCTTGCCAACTGGCTTCAGCTCGAGGGCCCGGCCTATACGATCTCGACGGCCTGCTCTTCCAGCGCGCGGGCGATGATCGGCGGCAAACGCCTGATCGACGCCGGACTGGTGGATATCGCCATTGTCGGCGGGGCCGATACCCTGAGCCGAATGCCCGTCAACGGTTTTAACAGCCTTGAATCCTTCTCCCCTACGCTCTGCGAGCCGTTCGGTCGCGATCGCCGGGGGATCACCATCGGTGAAGCCGCCGCGCTGATGGTGCTGAGCCGTGAGCCCGCCGATGTGGCGCTGCTCGGGACGGGCGAATCCAGTGATGCTTACCATATTTCCGCTCCTCATCCGCAGGGCGAAGGAGCGATCAGAGCCATCACGCAGGCGCTTAACGAAGCGGGTATGCAGCCGGATGATATCGGCTACATCAACCTGCACGGCACGGCCACGCCGCTCAACGATCAGATTGAATCGCAGGTCGTTCACGATCTCTTCGGGGAAAGCGTGCCGTGCAGCTCAACCAAACATCTTACCGGCCATACGCTGGGCGCTGCCGGCATTACCGAAGCGGCCCTGAGCTGGCTGATCCTGACGCGCGATCTACCCTTGCCGCCGCAGGACTTCGTCCGCTACGCACCGGACGACACGCTGGCGCCGTGCGGCCTGCTGCACCAGAGTGCCGCTCTGAAAAAACCGGTCATTTTGTCTAATTCGTTCGCGTTTGGCGGCAATAACGCCAGCATTCTGCTGGGGAGAGCGTCATGAGCTACTTATCACCCGTCGACTATTTGCCGCACGATGCGCCAATGATGCTGCTCGAGTCCGTTGAGTGCGTTACGGATGACACGGCGGTATGCCGCGTTGTGGTCGACAGGCAAAGCGTACTGGCGCCGTTTCTGAATGCCGATGGCGATCTGCCGGGCTGGTACGCGCTCGAGCTGATGGCGCAGACCGTCGGCGTCTGGTCAGGCTGGCATCGCCAGCAGCAGGGGCAGGATCATATTGCGCTGGGCATGGTGCTCGGCGCGCGCGAGCTGGTCTGCGCCAGCGGGCGTTTTACGCAAGGTCTGACGCTGGAAATCACCGTAAAACTGCTGATGCAGGACGAACGCTTCGGCAGTTTTGAATGCGCGATTTCCGCTGATGAAGAGACGCTGGCCACGGGCCGGGTCAACACCTTTCAGCCGAGCGCAGAAGAATTAACCTCGCTTTTTAATCAGGGATCTAACGCATGAGTCGTTCCGTACTGGTCACAGGGGCCAGCAAAGGCATAGGGCGCGCCATCGCCCGCCAGCTCGCCGCCGACGGGTTTACCGTAGGCGTGCATTACCATCGTGATGCCGCAGGCGCGCAGGAGACGCTGGACGCCATCACGCAGGCGGGTGGCAACGGTCGTTTACTCGCCTTTGATGTGGGCAACCGCGAACAGTGCCGCGAGGTGCTGGAGCAGGACATTGAAGCCCATGGCGCATGGTATGGCGTGGTCAGCAACGCCGGTATCACCCGCGATGGCGCCTTTCCGGCATTGAGTGAAGACGACTGGGACAGCGTGATCCACACCAATCTCGACAGTTTTTATAACGTCATTCACCCCTGCATTATGCCGATGATTAGCACCCGTAAAGGGGGACGTATTATCACCTTATCGTCCGTATCCGGCGTGATGGGCAACCGCGGACAGGTGAACTACAGCGCGGCAAAAGCGGGCATTATCGGTGCCACCAAAGCGCTGGCGATTGAGCTGGCAAAACGCAAAATCACCGTGAACTGCATTGCCCCGGGGCTGATTGATACCGGCATGATTGAGATGGAAGAGGCCGCGCTGAAAGAAGCGATGTCCATCATTCCAATGAAACGCATGGGCCAGGCTGAGGAGGTCGCCGGGCTGGCAAGCTATCTGATGTCAGATATTGCGGGCTACGTCACCCGCCAGGTCATTTCCATTAACGGAGGAATGCTATGACGCGTCGCGTGGTGATTACGGGCATGGGCGGCGTGACCGCCTTTGGTGAAAACTGGCAATCCGTGTCCAGCAGACTGCTGGCGTATGAAAACGCGGTGCGTAAAATGCCGGAATGGCAGGTGTATGATGGCCTGCACACCCTGCTGGGCGCGCCGATCGATGATTTCACGCTGCCGGAACACTATACCCGCAAGCGTATTCGCGCCATGGGCCGGGTGTCGTTGATGTCGACCCGCGCCACCGAGCTGGCGCTGGAGCAGGCGGGGCTGATTGGCGAGGCGGTACTCACCAACGGGCAAACCGGTATCGCCTACGGTTCTTCTACAGGCAGTACCGGACCGGTCAGCGAATTCGCGACCATGCTCACCGAAAAGCACACCAATAACATCACCGGGACAACCTACGTGCAGATGATGCCGCACACGACCGCGGTGAATACCGGCCTGTTCTTTGGGCTACGCGGCCGCGTCATCCCGACGTCGAGCGCCTGTACGTCCGGCAGCCAGGCGATTGGCTACGCCTGGGAGGCGATTCGCCACGGCTACCAGACCGTTATGGTTGCGGGGGGCGCTGAGGAGCTGTGCCCGTCTGAAGCGGCGGTGTTTGACACGCTGTTTGCCACCAGCCAGCGTAACGACGAACCCAAAACCACCCCTTCACCATTCGATACGCAACGCGATGGTCTGGTGATTGGGGAAGGCGCAGGTACCCTGATACTCGAAGAGCTGGAGCATGCCAAAGCGCGCGGGGCCAGGATCTACGGCGAAATCGTGGGCTTTGCCACTAACTGTGACGCGGCCCATATCACCCAGCCTCAGCGTGAAACCATGCAGATTTGCATGGAGCAGTCGCTGGCCATGGCGGGATTAAACGCCCTGGATATGGGGTATATCTCCGCGCACGGTACCGCCACCGATCGCGGTGATATCGCCGAAAGTCAGGCCACTGCCGCTATCTATGGTGACAACGTGCCGGTTTCCTCGCTGAAGAGCTATTTTGGCCATACGTTAGGGGCCTGCGGCGCGCTGGAAGCGTGGATGAGCTTGCAGATGATGCGTGAAGGCTGGTTTGCCCCGACGCTCAATTTAACGCACCCGGATGAGCAATGCGGTGCTTTAGATTATATTATGGGGGAAGCCCGCCAGATCGATTGCGAATATCTGCAGAGTAATAACTTCGCGTTCGGCGGCATCAACACCTCGATTATCATTAAACGCTGGGCGTAACTATGTACCAGTTTGTACTGGGAAAGATCTCCACCCTTAGCGCGGACCCGCTGGCGTCAACGCTCGTACACAGGGCACCTCAGGGTGCCCGACATGCCTCCTGGCTGGCCGGGAGGACGCTGCTCGCCAGAACGTTATCTCCTCACCCGCTCCCCGACATCATTTACGGTGAGCAGGGGAAACCAGCCTTTGCGAAGGGGCATCCACTGTGGTTCAACCTGAGCCACAGCGGTGACGATATCGCCTTACTGATGAGCGATGAAGGCGAAGTCGGCTGTGATATCGAAGTGATTCGTCCAAGGAAGAACTGGCAGGCGCTGGCTAATGCGGTATTCAGCGTGACAGAGCATGATGAGCTGGAGCGTGAAGCGCCCGAGGAACGGCTTTCTGCGTTCTGGCGTATCTGGACACGGAAAGAAGCGATTGTGAAACAGCGTGGCGGCAGTGCCTGGCAGATTGTCAGCATCGACAGCACTGCGCAGACACATGCGGTCAGTCAGCTACAGGTCGGCTCGCTGAGCCTTGCCGTCTGCACATCGACCCCTTATACCCTGACCAACGAGTCGATTATTCACGTTGGGACGTTCGGGGCAGAAAAATCACTAACACACCCAGAATAATAAACCCGACCCCCGCCAGCCCGTGCCAGGAGAAATGCTCCCCCCAACCCGGCAGCAGGATCGCGATGCCCCACACCAGAATATAACTGAGGCTCAGCAAGGCATAGGCTTTGCTGAGCGCCATACGATGCAGCGCCAGATACCAGCAGCCCATAGAGGCCACATACCCCATCAACCCCAGCAGCAGCGCGCCCGTGCCGGATGAGAAGTGCCACAGCGCGGAAATCAGCGCCAGAACATCGCTGACCGGTGGCAGTGCCAGCATGGCGTCTCGCAGCAACAGCTGCGCGGCGCTGACTAACAGCACGCTGCATAAGGCCCAAAACGCTCCTTTCACAGGCTCCCTCCCAGGATAACAATCCCAACGATGATCAACCCCACCCCCAGCCAGTGATGCAACGCGACGGTTTCACGCCAGAATACCTTCGCCGCCAGCGTCACCCAGACAAAATTGAGGCTCAGCATAGGGTAGGCAATGCCGACAGGCAGGCGTTGCAGCACCACCAGCCAGACCAGCATCCCGCTGCCCAGCGCCAGCAGGGCCAGGCCAAGCCACAGCGCAATATGCGCCCCACGCCGCCCGGCTTTCGCCGGACGGGTGGCTTGTTTCTGACACAGTTGTCCCGCGCAGCTGAGCAGGCTTGCCAGTATCAGCCAGATCCAGGTCATCACTTCGGCAGATACTGCAGGTAGGCCAGACGGCCCTGGATATACAGGCTATCCGGTTCTGGCAGATTAGCCCGCGAAAGGTCATCGCGTTTTGACAGCAGGATAACCAGCGATACGCGTCCCTGCTGACGGTGCTCTGCCAGCCACTGCGCGAAGTCATCTCTACCGACAAAACGATCTTTCACATCAGGATAATCCAGCCCGTAACGCAGCTCGCCGCTCTGACCAAACAGCGTGATGTCATTGCGCTTCAGCTCCCACGCCAGGCCAGCGGCCACGCCCACGTTATTGGCCAGAACAAATCGGCTGTCCTGAAGCGGCTCGCGCACGGTGTCGACCAGCGACTGCGGCTGTTTGGAATCCACCACCAGGTTAGGAATGGCAAAACCAATCAGCAGCGCCAGCCCCGCAGGGCACAGTGCCGCCAGCCACCAGCGCTGCTGACTCTGCCTGAACGTAAACCAGCCTACCGCGGCCCAGATAAGGAACGCGACCACCGCGCAGAAGACTTTATACAGTTCGACCGAGGTCCAGACCGGATGCTTAGACAGTCCCCACGGCGAGACCACTAGTGCCGCTATCACGCCGATAACGCCAAACGCCAGGTTAATCCCGCCGTTAATGCGCAACGCTCTGGCACCTTTCTCCGCCGCGAGGCAGGCATAGCGCGCCATCAGGATCGCCAGCGGGGCAAAGCACGGCAGGATGTAAGTCGGCAGCTTGCCTTTGGCAATGCTGAAGAACAGCAGCGGCATCACCACCCATCCCAGCAGATAGAACCCGCCACCCGCGTTTTGTCGGTCATTCCAGCCGAGACGAAACGCGCCGGGCAGCAGCGCCAGCCACGGCAGGCTACCCGCAATCAGGAACGGTATGTAGTACCAGAACGGGGCTTTGTGCTGCGCGTCGCTCTGGGCGAAACGCTGAATATGCTCAACCCAGAAGAAGTAACGCCAGAAGTCAGGCTCACGTTGCGCAATGGCCAGCCCCCATGGCAGAACAATCAGCACGCAGCTCAGGATCGCGAGCCAGCCAAAAATCAGCACCTCTTTCCAGCGCTTCTGGGCGATCACCCACGGCAGCACGCCAATCACCGGTACCGCCAGCGCCAGGAAGCCTTTGGTCATCACCCCCATCCCGCAGGCCAGCCCGAGCAGCACATAGCCACCCGCTTTTCCGGCAACGGTTTGCGCCTGTGAGGCCAGCCAGAAGCTGCACATCGCCGCCACCAGCCACAGGGTGATGACAGGATCCAGCACCGCATACGTGCCGATGCCATACACCAGGAACAGGGTCAGGAAGATCAGGCCAGAGAAAATGGCAGTCCGCTTATCTCGCCAGAGACGCCAGGCCATCCAGATGACCAGCAGCGCCGCTACCCCTGTAGAGAATATGGAACCGGCGCGCACGGCGAGGTTGGTGTGCCCGAACAGCATCTGCCCGATACTGTTGATCCAGTAGCCAGCGATCGGCTTTTCAAAGTAACGCAGCCCCAGAAAATGCGGGACAACCCAGTCTCCGGAGGCCAGCATTTCGCGGCTGATTTCCGCATAGCGCGTTTCATCAGGCTGCCACAGCAGGCGGACATCGACAGGAATGAGGTAGTAAACGATAAACAGTGCGAGAAGCGCTAAGCCATAACGGGCTGTTTTCATGGGACCGGACTCACGGTTTGTTGATAGCCAAGCCAGCCTTCCCGGCCAGCCAGTTCATTACGTACGACTTTGCCCACGGGCAGGGTGCTGAGGTCGTCTGGCAGCAGCTCGCTCAACGGGCAGAATTCGATGCCCTCCTGAGCGGCCATGGTCAGCAGTTCGTCGAAATCATGTTGATACGCAATCCCTTCCACTTCGGCATGGATGGTATACACCGGCGTACCGGCGTCACGATGAATGCGGTCCAGAATGTAGCGATTGAACTCATCCGCCTTTACCTCGCGTCCGACCACTTCATCCCAGGTGGGAAGTGTGACCGGAATTTGCACCGTACCGTAGCGATTTTCGCCTAACAGCGGCAAAAAGGGTCCGGTTCCGCGGCAATCGCTGTTGTAGCGAAACGCGAAGGCTTCTTTGGCTTTCACGACGCGCTGATCCGCACGCCATCCCGCCACGGCAGAGCAGCGCACGGGCTGACCGGTAATGGCCTCCAGCTCCAGCATCCCCCGCTCGACCTCACGGGACAGGCGCGGGATGTCCCAGACGCCAGCCCAGGCTTGCCAGGCATGGTGATCCCAGGCATGCAGGCCAATCTCATGATGCTGAGCCGCCTCGCGGATAATCGCTTCATTACCCGCGCCGATGCGTCTGCCGGGCCAGGCGGTGCCGGCCAGCAAAATATCCCAGCCGTAGAGGGATGCTGCGCGCGAGCGCAGCATTTTGAACAGAAATGCCGGTTTAACCAGACGCCATAAATGGCGTCCCATGTTGTCAGGCCCCACGCTGAAGAAAATGCTGGAACGCACACCGTGCTTGCTCAGCAGTTCCAGCAGTTTGGGTACGCCGTCACGCGTTCCCCTGAAGGTGTCGACATCAATGCGTAAACCGACTTTTTTCATGAGTCCTGTTCCGACAGCTCCACGGTGCGCAGGAAGAAATCGAGCGTCTCATCAATGGTCAGCTCCATCTTCACCGTCGGCGTCCAGTTCAGGCAGCGCTTCGCGTTGCGGATGCTTGGCTTACGGTGCTCAACGTCCTGATACCCTTTACCGTAGTAGCTGCTGCTTTCCACTTCGCGGAAACCGGCAAACGGCGGGAACTTATCGCGCAGCGGATGACGCTCGAAGCTGGCCAGCAGCATCTCGGCCAGCTCGCGAATGCTCGCTTCGTTGTCCGGGTTACCGATGTTAATGATCTCGCCGTTGCAGCGGTTATCTTTGTTCTCGATAATGCGGAACAGCGCTTCGATACCGTCGCTGATATCGGTAAAGCAGCGTTTCTGTTTCCCGCCTTCGATAAGCTTAATTGGCGAGCCTTCCACCAGGTTCAGGATCAGCTGGGTGATCGCACGGGAGCTGCCGATACGCGCCGCGTTCAGGTTATCCAGACGTGGCCCCATCCAGTTGAACGGACGGAACAGGGTAAAGCGCAGACCTTCTTTCTCACCGTAGGCCCAAATCACGCGGTCCAGCAGCTGTTTGGAGACGGAGTAGATCCAGCGCTGTTTGTTGATCGGCCCGACCACCAGGTTGGAGGTGTCTTCGTCGAAGTTCTTATCGGTACACATGCCGTACACTTCAGAGGTGGACGGGAAGATGATGCGCTTGTCGTATTTCACGCAGTCGCGGATGATCTTCAGGTTCTCTTCGAAGTCCAGCTCGAACACGCGAAGCGGGTTACGGGTGTACTCGATTGGCGTGGCAATGGCGACCAGCGGCAGCACCACGTCGCATTTTTTAATGTGATATTCGATCCACTCGGAATGGATGCTGATATCCCCTTCCACGAAGTGGAAACGCGGGTTGTCGAGGAAACGACTGATCGCATCAGAGCCGATATCCAGACCGTAGATTTCGTAGTTATCGTCTTTGAGCAGACGCTCGGTCAGGTGGTTACCGATAAAGCCGTTTACGCCGAGGATAAGCACGCGGGTACGGCGTTTGATGGCTACAACCGGTGCGCTGGTGATCAGCGCTCCGGTCACCAGGCCCAGAGACTGAGCCAGCTGTGTGCCCTGAACGTACAGGCC
Organism: Enterobacter cloacae complex sp. 2015409; assembly: GCF_041365315.1. Taxonomy (NCBI): domain Bacteria; kingdom Pseudomonadati; phylum Pseudomonadota; class Gammaproteobacteria; order Enterobacterales; family Enterobacteriaceae; genus Enterobacter; species Enterobacter cloacae complex sp. 2015409. Next base: position 117,444 of record NZ_JBFTVM010000005.1, read on the forward strand.
GTTGTCGGTTTGTCCGGTGACGATCTCCAGCGCCTGCTCGCCGCAGCTCACAATCAGCGGGGAGACAGAGACGACGGTGCCCGGTTTAGCGGCAGGAATATCGTCACGCACGCGGGATTTCCAGACGATAAATTTGCTAACGCCAGCAAAGCTGTACGCGCCCGGCCACGGGTCGGTCACGGCGCGCACCAGGTTGTGCAGCTGGCGGGCCGGTTTGTTCCAGTCCAGACGACCATCTTCCGGCGTACGGCGACCAAAGCTGGTTGCCTTGCTCTCATCCTGCGCGGTTTCGCTGAAGGTGCCGCTGAGGATGGCGGGAAGTGCATCACGCAGCAGCGTCTGTGCCGTCGCGTTCAGCTTGTGATGCAGCTGCAGCGCAGTTTCGTCCGCATCAATAGCGACCTTCTGCTGTGCCACGATAGCGCCCGCATCCGCACGGTGCACCATGCGGTGCAGCGTCACGCCCGTTTCCGTTTCACCGTTCACCAGCACCCAGTTCAGCGGGGCGCGGCCACGGTAGGCCGGCAGCAGAGAGCCGTGAAGATTAAAGGCACCTTTTGCAGCCAGGCCTAAGATCTCGTCGGAGAGCAGGTTGCGATAGTAGAACGAGAAGATCACGTCAGGCGCGAGCGCGCGGATGCGATCCACCCACAGCGGGTGATTTACGTCGTCCGGCGCATAAACCGGGATCCCACGCTCGGCGGCGATACGCGCCACGGAGCCGAAAAAGTTATTCTCTCCGGCGGTGTCCGGATGGGTAAAGATTGCCGCAATGTCATAGCCCGCTTCCAGCAGGGCCAGCGTGCCCGTGCACCCCATATCGTGATAGGCAAATACAACAGCTTTCATGGGTGAATTTCCTCTTGAGATGCTTTGTGTTCCTGACGGACAACACGTTGAATAAAGTAGCGCGGACGCGCGCGAACATCGTTATAGATACGGCCAATGTATTCACCGAGAAGGCCCATCCCGACAAACTGGGCGCCGATGAACATAAACAGCACGGCAAAGAGCATGAAGACCCCTTCCGCCGCCCACTGCGGGCCAAAGACCAGTCGCAGTACCACCAGCAGAACGGACAGCGCAAAACCGGCCACGGCGATGATGCTGCCGAACACGCTCAGCAGACGCAGCGGCGTGGTGGTCAGGCAGGTGATGAGGTCATACATCAGGTTGATGAGACGCATAAAGCTGTACTTCGATTCCCCGTGCTCGCGCTCGGCGTGCAGAACCGGGATTTCCGTTGCCTTGCGGGCAAAGGTGTTCGCCAGAATAGGAATGAAGGTGCTGCGCTCATGGCAATGCAGCATGGCGTCGACAATATGGCGGCGGTAGGCGCGCAGCATGCAGCCGTAGTCACCCATCGCTTTACCGGTGGTGCGCTGGATCAGGCGGTTAATGGTGCGTGACGCCAGCTTACGGAACAGGCTGTCCTGGCGGTTCTGACGTACCGTGCCAACCACGTCATAGCCTTCATCGGCTTTGGCAACCAGGCGCGGGATCTCTTCCGGCGGGTTTTGCAGGTCAGCGTCCAGGGTGATGATCAGATCGCCCGTGACGTGGCTAAACCCCGCCATAATCGCCGAATGCTGGCCGTAGTTGCGGTTGAGCAGCACGGCCACAATGTGGCTGCCTTCAGCCTGCGCGGCTTCGGTCAGCATCAGTGCGGAATTATCGCTACTGCCGTCATCCACCAGCAGAATTTCGTAAGCCTTGCCCATCGTGTCACAGGCGGCCGTTGTACGGCGGATCAGTTCGGGCAGGCTCTCCTGCTCGTTATAAACCGGGATGACCACGGAAACTTTTTGTACAGGCGGTGCACTGAACATATCAATGTCCTGCAAGCTGATGGAGTGCGGTAATGACACGGGTTGTGTCGTCATGAGTCATATCCGGGAAAAGAGGGAGGGAACAAATACGCGCGCTATTCCATTCAGAATTCGGGAGCGATACTTCAGGAAAACGCTCGCGGTAGTATTTTTGGGTGTGGGCCGCGCGGAAGTGGAGGCCGGTACCGATGCCTTTCTCTTTCAGCGCCGCCATCAGGTTGTCGCGTGAGATCCCACAGCGCGCTTCATCAACGCGAATAATAAACAGGTGCCAGGCGTGCACGTGCGGCCATGACGGAATGGTGAGCGGCTGGAACGGCGTATCGGCCAGCTCCCGCAGGTAGCGTTCAGCGATTTCCTGGCGGCGCCTGTTGGCCTCTTTCAGTTTACCTAACTGCACCAGCGCCAGCGCGGCATTAATGTCCGCCAGGTTGTATTTATAGCCCGGCGCGATCACTTCCGCCTGCGGCGCACGACCGTGCGTCTGGCGGTCATAGGCGTCTACGCCAAGGCCGTGGAATTTCAGACTGCGGATCCGCTGTGCCAGCTGGGCATTATCCGTGACGACTAAGCCGCCTTCCGCGCAGGTCATATTTTTAATGGCGTGGAAGGAAAAAATCGCCGTCCCTTTCCAGCCCACGTGACGGTTCTTGTAGTACGTTCCGGCGGCATGGGCCGCATCTTCAATAACCGGAATACCGTGACGTTCACCGATGGCATGGATAGCGTCGATTTCACACGGCGCGCCGGCATAATGAACGGGAATAATGGCTTTGGTACGCGGGGTAATGGCGGCTTCAACGGCTTCTGGCGTCACCATTAATGTATCTTTGTCCACATCAATCATGACCGGTGTGGCACCCAGCAACACGATCATATTCAGCGTGGAGACCCAGGTCTGGGAAGGGGTAATGACTTCATCGCCCGGGCCAATATCCAGCGCCATCAGCGTGACGTGCATACCCGCGGTGGCTGAACAGACGGCAATCGCATGCTGATTCCCGGTAAGTTGACAGAATGCCTCTTCAAGTTCCTGATTCTTAGGCCCCGTGGTGATCCAGCCCGACATCAAAACGTCCTGAAGCGCCGCAATTTCCTCAGCGCCCATCGACGGTCGCGAAAAAGGCAGAAAATCACTCATTATTAATTTCCTTGCTGTATTAAAGGCGTCATCTTTTACTGCGCTGTCGTAATGGGCAGCTCAATGGGATCATGCAAGATGGTTATTAAATAAAGACCAAATAAAATTAAGTCGCTATAACAGTTATGTCAACAAACCATCAACTGAAGCAAAAGTAGCGTCGTTTTCTTAGGAAAAAATTAAGACAGGCGAAGAGCGGAAGGGAAACAGCACATAAAATAGGATAGAAAATCGTTTTACAACAGCAGGATAGTGATTCTAACTATTTTTTTGTTTTTTTGCGGGTGGACTCACAGCGATTACTCTACTATTTCATTTCGTTTACATTAAAATTATAAGAAAAGTAAATGAATACTCAACCAAAATAAAAATCCCGGAGGTTTGGGTGGGAATTCCGTCATCCTCCGGGAACTTTCTATTAATATCAATTGTCGCGCATTCAACTGTCGCGCTTAGTTAAGATTAGCAGGAAAATCATTCGGCAATTCGCTGGCGGCGCAGGCGATAACGCTTTCATTATTTGCGCCGCAGTCGCGCACAAAGGTGATCGTGGCAAATTCATCAATCACTTCCGTTGGATACGCCGGGCCCGCATCGCGATAGCTGTTCATCAGCGGAATATGATCGTTCTGGAAGCAGACGGTTTTTTCCGGGTTGTTCATGACCCAGCGCGGGAAGAAGATGGTGCCGTGGAACAGTTTGTCGCCCAGGTTCACAATCAGGCTGACGTCGGTGCCGGTTGGCTCGGTCCAGGAAATTTTATAGATGCTCTCCCCTACCCGCACGATGTAAGCCTGCTGATCTTTCACCCAACGGTTTGCCACAAGACCGCTGTGAATACGGTAATCCAGGGTCGTCTCATTTTTGACGTAAATCTCGTAGTTCCAGCCGTTATCGTAGGTATAAACAAGGTGTTTGCCAACGAAGCCGCTTAAGTCGTGTTTGTCGAAGGTGTTCATAAGATGTCTCCTTTGTTTTGATGAGACGATCGTACCCCTTCAAAAAATGGATGAATAACGCTATGTTTTAATCAAATTCATCCAAATTTTAGATAAATTATGCATAAGACGACGCTGGAACAATGGTCCTTACTGGAACGAGTGGTGGAAGCGGGCAGCTTTGCCAAAGCCGCAGAAGAAACCCACCGCAGCCAGTCTTCGGTGAGCTATAACCTGTCGCTGCTGCAGGAGCGGCTCGGCGTGGCGCTGCTGGTCCCGGAGGGGCGACGGGCGGTGTTAACCCCGGCCGGTGAGCTTCTGCTCAACCAGGTTAAACCGCTGCTGAAAGCCTTTTCGTATGTTGAGACGCGCGCAGCGACCCTTCGCAACGGGATGCGCACGCGGTTGGATCTGGTGGTGGACTCCATTTTCCCGCGCCGCCGCCTGTTCGCTATCCTGCGTCAGTTCCAGCAGCAGTATCCGCAGACCCAGGTACGACTTACCGAAGTGCTGGAAAACACCCGCGCCGACGCCATTAACGACGAAGCCGATGTGATGATCTTAACCCGCCGCCAGGACATTACCGGGCTCGGCGAATGGCTGATGAATATCGACTTTGTTGCCGTGGCCCATCACCAGCATCCCCTCTTTCACCTCGACGCGCCGCTAAATGATGAGATGCTGCGCCCGTGGCCGCTTATCCAGATTGCGGACAGCCAGCCCGCCGCACGTGCTGCCAGTGAGTCGTGGACCTTCTCCACCATCGATGCCGCCATAGAGGCCGTCCTCTCTCAGGTCGGCTACGGCTGGCTGCCAGAGGAACGCATCCAGACCCAGCTGGATCAAGGCGTCCTGAAACGCCTGCCGCTGAGCCACGGTGCGCGCAGAGCAACGCCGCTTCACCTGATTGTAAAGCGCTCCCTCGCCCCGCTTGACGAGCAGGTGGAGACGCTGCTGCGCCTTTTTAGCCAGGAGCCGTCATCCTCACCTGCTACGCTTTAAGGTCCGAACGTTAAAACGATAAGGAGCTGATGATGAAAATCGACTTTACGGGGAAAGTGGCGCTGGTGACCGCCTCAACCGGCGGGATCGGGTTCGCCATTGCCAGAGGGCTGGCAGAAAGCGGGGCGGAAGTGATCGTCAATGGCCGCAGCACGGAATCGGTGAACAGAGGTATTCAACAGCTACAGCAGGTGGTGCCGGGCGTACAGGTGCGCGCCGCGATTGCCGATCTCAGCACGGCGGAAGGGGTCGAGTCGCTGCTGAAGGTGGCGAATAACGTCGATATCCTGGTCAACAACGCCGGGATTTACGGTCCTGAGGATTTCTATTCCACCGACGATGAAACCTGGGAGCGTTACTGGCAGACCAACGTGATGTCTGGCGTGCGTCTGTCCCGCGCCCTGCTGCCGGGCATGGTGCAGAAAGGCTGGGGACGCGTGGTGTTTATCTCCTCCGAGTCGGCCTGCAATATCCCGGCGGATATGATCCACTACGGCGTGACCAAAACGGCACAGCTCTCGCTGGCGCGCGGGCTGGCGAAGTTCGTGGCAGGGAGCGGCGTGACGGTCAACAGCGTACTGCCAGGCCCGACGATGTCTGACGGTTTCGCAGAGATGATGAAAGATGAAATCGAAAAAACCGGCAAATCGCTGGAGCAGCTGGCGAAAGAGTTTGTGATGGCCAACCGCCCCAGCTCGGTGATCCAGCGCGCGGCCACGGTTGAAGAGGTGGCCAATATGGTGATTTATGTCTGTTCGCCACAGGCCTCCGCCACCTCCGGCGCGGCGTTACGCGTCGATGGCGGCGTCGTGGATGACATTATTTAATGTTGTCAGGCATCACTTGCCGCAACACGTCGGGCGGAATGGAGCAATCTGCGCGCCGCAATGCGTGATTCCGCCCCGCGGTTACCGGGTGATTTCCCCTTTCTGGTATGGATCGAGAATACGCTAGCGCAGCGGATCCGTTGCCTGATGCTTCAGGGCAGATTTCGCTGGCGATACTGCCAGTTCATGGTTCATCGATAACATCGACGCGGGAAGTTGAAAACTGAATGCAGAAAACGATGCAAAACTTAAAGTAAGGATTGAAATAAACGATCTAAGAGTCATATCAAGAAAGACGTAGTGAGTGAGTTTTTCCTTACCTGTGGGACCCAATGGTTCCCCGAAATATCGTGCGATGTGGCGATAATATAGGCAGCTCTTTTTTTCACCAATCCTTATCGAGACCAAAAATGGACTCACTTTGAGATCGCAAGATGGAGAAAAAAATGGTGGTGGTATAAGGACTGTCCAGCTAAAGCAGGTAAACTGATCCGCAGAATGTGTATTTCAGCTAAGACGTATTTATGACCAATATGATTGCCGACGAGACGGTGGCGAAATCCAGCGTGCTCTCTGTCTTTGACTTTGATGGGACATTAACGCACCACGACAGCTTTATTCCTTTCCTGCGCTTTGCCTTCGGGAAACGTTACTTCGCGGGTCGTCTGGTGCGTATGGCGCTGCCCACGCTCCACTGCGTTCGTCGTAAGCTGACGCGCGATGAGCTAAAGGAAGTGCTGATCAAAACGTTCCTGACGGGCGTGGATGAACACTGGTTGCGCCAGCAGGCGGAAGCCTTTTGCGAAAAATACTGGAACAAGCTGATGCGTCCCGAAGGGGTTCTGGCGGTGGCGGCTGAGGTGAATTCCGGTGCGGAGGTGACCATCTGTTCCGCCTCTCCGGCGCTGGTGCTTCAGCCGTGGGCTGATAAACTGGGCATTAAGCTGATTGGCACGCAGCTGGAAGTGAAAGATGGCAAGCTGACAGGGCGCATCACGGGCCACAACTGCCGCTGCGCCCAGAAGGTGGCAAGGCTGGAAAAAGTGTATGGCGATCTGAACGCCTATCACCTGCGCGCCTGGGGAGACACCCGCGGCGACCACGAGCTGCTGGCGGCGGCGCAGGATCCGCACTGGCGGCACTTCCACCCGCCGCGCAAGCGCCGGAATTCACCGATTAAGGGTTAGGTGCGGTCTGGTGCCCTCACCCCGGCCCTCTCCCACGGGGAGAGGGAGAAAAGCGGTACATCAGGCCTCACGTTTTCCCGGGAACATCACGCTCGCAATAATCCCCAGCGCCAGCACGCCTAATACAACAAACAGGCTGGCCGTCGCGCCAATGCTGTAACCGTGATGCCAGAAGTGGTCGGTGGCATTTAACCCCAGCTTGAACGCCACGAAGAACAGCAGCAGCACCACGGCTTTCTCGAGGTGTACCAGGTACTGCTTCAGCGCTTCCAGCACGAAGTAGAGCGTACGCAGGCCAAGAATGGCGAACATCATGGCGCTGTAGATAATCAGCGGTTCGCGGCTCACGGCAATAATGGCCGGCACGGAGTCAAACGCGAACATCACGTCAGAGAGCTCAACGACGGCCACGCAAAGCAACAGCGGGGTCGCATAGCGCTTCGCCTTCTTCACGCGGCCGACCATCACGTCCTGGTTTTCCGGCTTCTCCAGCTCCGCATCCACCTCTTTCTGCGTCAGAATAAAGGCATTGCTGCTGATTTTCGGCCAGACCGGATAGAAGCGCTTCACCAGGCGATAGGCGAGATGACCCGAGTAATCTTCCACTTCGTCGCTCTCTTCATTACGTCTGAGCATCATCACCGCCGTCCAGCCAACGACCAGCGCGAAAATCACCTCAACGTACGGCCCCAGGCTTAACAGGCTGGTGCCGATAGCCACGAAAATACCGCGGAAGACAATCGCCCCCAGCACGCCCCAGTAGAGCACGCGGTGACGGTACTTATCCGGCACGCCGAACCAGGCGAAGATCGCCATCATCACAAACAGGTTATCGACGGAGAGCACCTCTTCCAGCGCATAGCCGGTGAGGAACAGGCTCGCCATCTCGGCGCCGTGGTGAACGTACAGGAATCCGGCGAAGGCCATCGCCATCATGACCCAGAAGATGGACCACATCGCCGCGCTTTTCAGCGAAACAGGTTTATCGTGACGGTGCATAAAGAGGTCGATAAACATCGCCCCAACGGCCATCACCACAAAGACAACAACGGTTTCCGTCGGGAAACCGAGATGAGCAGCAGACATACAAAACCCTTTTGGCAGACAAAACACAACACCATGCAAACTGGCGTAAACCAGGAACAGAAAAGGGCGGGCCGTTAATCAGCCTCTTCGCCCTCAAAATCGCAGCCATCTGGCCGCGCAAGGAGGGGTACTTTACCTTACCAGACGGGGATCGTGCATCTGCCGTTTAAGCGCTCATGCCGCGCAAACGCTGCAGCACCGCCACCAGAACCGCCACAGACCAGCCTACCATCAACGCGCCCACCAGCCCTTCCACCCCGCCGATGAGCCGCCAGTGCTGGGGCAACGTGACGTCGCCGTACCCTACCGTCGCATAGCTCACCAGCGAAAAGTAGAAGCTGGTATTCCAGTCATTAAACGCGTCGATGACAAAATAAAACGCAGCAAACAGCCCGGCTTCCAGGAGATGGGCGAAAATCATAGAGATCACGATACCGACATTGCGTAAAACAATGCGTACCGCAGAATCGACTTCTAACGTAATGAATTTTAAAACGCCAAACATCCACAGCGAATGAATCACCACGGTTAGGGTAAGCAAAATAATAATACTGAGTAGCTGCATGATGCGTGCTCGACCAAAAGGAATATGGCCCCACTAACGCGGCGGGGCATCTGGTCGAAGCTTAGTTGAACGGAGCAGAAAAGTTGGTGCAATAATTGCGTTGCGTGATTATTTCCCTACCAGCCCGTCCCGTTTGCGGTTGGTCAGCAGCTGTAAGCGATATCCAGAGCGCACTATCTGTGAGTCACCTCTTATTTACACCATTTAAACCTTCCATTAACTGGATAAAAAGAACGCGCCGTCGCTATAGTGGTTTTGTTTAATAAAACTAAGTTGTACCTAATAAAACAAAGAACACACCCTGCGAGGATACAATGACAGAACATTTACGTAACGGCGCGACCGCCACCGAGGATATAGAAAGAGAGACAATGCGGAAGGTGATCTGGCGTATTCTCCCGTTTCTGATTGTCAGTTACCTGGTCTCGATTATCGATCGCGGGAATATCGGCATGGCTTCGCTGCAGATGAATGAGGACCTTGGCCTCAGCAAAGCGGCGTTTGGCTTCGCCAGCAGCCTTTACTTCGTGGCCTATTTTTTGTTTGAGGTACCCAGCAACCTGGCCATGCAGAAAGTCGGCGCCCGGCTGTGGATCCCGCGCATTATGATCAGCTGGGGCATTGTCTCCATGGGCATGGCGCTGGTTCAAAATACCACCTCGCTCTATATCGTCCGCTTTCTCCTCGGGGCAGCGGAAGCAGGCTTCTTCCCCGGCGTTGTGCTGTATCTGACCTGGTGGATCCCTTCCCGCTACCGCGCGCGCATTATTGCGTCCTTTATGGTCGCCATCCCGCTCGCTAACTTCATCGGCTCCCCGCTTTCCGGGTTGATACTGTCGCTCGATGGCTGGCTGGGTCTTCGCGGCTGGCATCTGCTGTTCATTATTGAAGGCTTACCTGCGGTACTGCTGGGTATTGCGGCCTGGTTTATTCTCCGGGATCGCCCTCATCAGGCGAAATGGCTCAGTGATGAACAGAAAAAATGGCTGGGAACCACGCTTGAGACCGAGCGGAGCCAGCAAAAGAACATCGGACACCAGACGACGTGGCAGCTGCTGAAGCATCGCCAAATCTGGCTGATGGCGCTGATTTACGCGGGCGCATCCTCCGCGGGAACTACCATCAGCGTCTGGTCCCCTCAGCTGCTGAAATCCTTCCATCTCGATAATCTTGAGACAGGTCTGTTTAACGCCATCCCTTACGGTCTGGCATCGGTTCTGATGATTGTCTGGGGACGACACTCCGATCGCACCAACGAACGCCGCTGGCATACCGCGCTGACGCTGTTCATGATTGCCGCCGGCGTGTTTGCTGCCTTTGTAAACGTCTCGCTCTTTGCCACTATCGTGATCCTGAGCATTATCCTGACAGGCGCGTATTCTGCGAAAGGGCCTTTCTGGGCGCTGGCATCCGGCTGGATGAGCAGCTCCTCGGCGGCGGCAGGGCTGGCCGCGATTGGCGCCATCGCGAATCTGATTGGCGGGGTGGTCATGGTAAATGCCTACGGCATAATCAGCGAGCAGACGGGCAGCTACACGCTGGCGATGCTTCCGCTGGCCGTGCTTTGCCTGGCCGGGGGTATCGCGGTGCTCATTATGGGACGGCAGGCCCGCAACGCTCAGCTACACGAAAAACAGGTCACGCATTAGTGATGACAGAAGCGGGACACATGTCCCGCTTCTGCGTTTAAAGATTTTCTTCCGCCGCGTCGCTCGTTTCACCAAAGAACTGCTGACAGAAGGGCTTACTGGCTCCCATTTTCTGCGACAGACGGCTGGCCGCCGCCTTCATCAACGGGCCTATCTCCTTCTCACGGCGGTCTTCCGTCAGCCTTGAGATGGGGCCGGTCAGGGCTAACGCCGCAACCAGCTTGTCATGAACGCCGAAGACGGGCATCGCAAACGCCGCGGTGTGGGGATCGCGTGCGCCTGACGTGTAGAAAGGGAGGTCAGCGTCTCCCTCCGGCAGACTCTCATTGAGCCCCCAATGTCGCAAGACCTTACTGATGGCCGAATTATCGAGCGGGAACTGGCTGCCGGGAAGATTGCTGTGTCGCAGGCCGTGCGACGCTTCAGCGCGAAACAGGCAAAGGCGCTGCCCGCCCTCCAGCACATACCAGCTGGCACTCTCCTGAGACGCCAGGGAGAGCGCCTGAAGCTCTGGCTGAACCACCCGCGAAAGATGGAAAGATTGTTCATACAGCTTGCCGAGGTAAAGCAGACGTGGGCCAAGCGCATAATTGCCGTCTTCATGCCTGACGACGTAATTCATCCGTTCAAGAGAATTCATCAAGCGATAAACCGTGGTTTTGTGATAACCCGACAGCTGTGCCAGCGCGGTCAGCGTCAGGCTCTCATCTCCAGGACGGAAGCAATCCAGTAAAGCCAGCGCTTTTTCAACCGCTACAACGCCTTCATTCCCCATCATTATCTCCTTGTTAGCCCGGCAGTGAGTGTACCTCAAATTTTGTGAGTCACTTCGTGTTTACATCACAAACGCCACCTCGGGTCTGGCTAAAAGGAAAGCAACACCGCTATAGTTGTTTTGTACTGTACACCTGCATTGTACTGAGTAAAACAATATGGAGGCATTCATGTCCGTTTCTGAAAAAAATCCGATTAATCGCCAGTTCGAACGCGTTTCTGCCGAGGACGTTCACCGGGCTGCCGAGTATCAGGCAGCCATTCTGGCCGACGTGGCCGGTCGCCGCGGTACGCTTCATGGCCGCATCAAACCGCTGGCCCCACACATGTCCGTTGCGGGTCCGGCCATCACCGTGGAAGTCCGTCCGGGTGATAATCTGGCGATTCATGCCGCGATGGCGGTGGCGCAACCCGGCGATGTCCTGGTCGTCGATGGCAAAGGCGACCTGAGCTGCGCGCTGCTGGGCGAAATCATGGCCACTCAGGCTCAGGCGAGCGGCATTGCGGGCATCATTATTGACGGCGCTGTACGTGACGCCGATTCCCTGAGCAAAGGCCACTACCCTGTCTTTTCTGCCGGTCTGAATCCATGCGGTCCGACAAAGTTAATTTCTGGCCGGGTTAATCATCCCATTTCAGTCGCCGGGGCGACGGTTCAGGCCGGGGATCTGGTTGTCGCGGATATCGACGGCGTGGTCGTCATCCCGCGCGATGAGGTTCAGCAGGTCATCGCGCTGGCAAAAGAAAAGCTGGAGATGGAGACCCGGCGTCTTGCCGCCATCCGTGAAGGCGATTTGCGTCCACACTGGCTTGATGACGCACTTCGTAAGGCAGGTATGTTAGCTGACGGGGAGACGCTGTGATGGGGGGCAAAGACGTAATTCTGGTTACCGGAAGCGACCTGGCGGAGCAGGCCATGGTGATGTTGCAGGGCTTTGAAGTGGTGTTTGCAGGCCGCCAGCCCACAGAAGATGACCTGATCGCGCTGTGTGAACGACACAATCCCGTGGCGATTCTGGTTCGTTACGGCAGGATCACCGCGAAGGTCATGGATGCCGCCCCGGCTCTGCAGGTTATTTCCAAGCACGGAAGCGGGATCGATGTGATAGACCAGACGGCAGCGGCCGAGCGCAATATCGCCGTCCGCGCTGCGCCAGGCGCAAACGCAGCGGCAGTGGCTGAACATACCTGGGCGCTGATCCTCGCCTGCGCAAAGTCCGTGGTGCCTCTGGACAAGCGGCTACGGGACGGGCACTGGGATAAGGCAACGCATAAATCCATTGAGCTGGAGGGATTAACGCTGGGGCTAATCGGATTAGGCGCTATCGGCTCGCGCGTGGCAAATATTGGTCACGCCTTCGGCATGAAGGTGCTGGCTTACGATCCCTATGCGAAGTCCATGCCTGCCCTGTGCGAACGCGCAGAAACGCTGACCGGGCTTCTTTCCCGTTCCGATGTTATCTCTTTGCACTGTCCGCTAACCGATGAGAATCGGGGAATGATCAATAGCGAGACGCTCGCACACTGCAAGCGGAACGCCATTCTGGTCAATACGGCACGCGGTGGACTGATCCACAGTGAATCATTACTGGCGGCGCTCCGGGATGGCACGCTGCACAGCGCAGCGCTGGACAGCTTTCCCCACGAGCCGCTGACGGCGCCGCACCTCTGGCAATCCGTAGAAAACGTGGTCATTTCACCGCATATTGGCGGCGTTACCGCAGCGTCATATATCAGGATGGGGACCGTGGCCGCGAGCAATATTCTGGCCGTGACGGACGTCACCACCGTCAGCCCGTAAAGCCAACCGCGACGAGTGGCAGCGCGCTTATGTCACTTGTCTTCTGCCAGCGCCTGAGCACACGCCCAGGCACTTGCCCATGCCCACTGGAAGTTGTACCCGCCGAGCCAGCCGGTCACATCCATCACTTCGCCAATAAAATAGAGCCCCGGCACATTGCGCGCTTCCATGGTGCGGGAAGAGAGCTCATTCGTGTCGACCCCGCCCAGCGTCACTTCCGCCGTACGGTAGCCTTCCGTGCCGTTTGGCTGCACGCGCCAGTTTGTCAGGGTCTCTACCAGCATCTCCTGCTCGCGGCTGTTAAGCTGCTTGAGCGACACATCCGGGATCTGCCCCAGCACCTGCAAACACTCCACCAGACGCTTCGGCAGCTGCATTGCCAGCGTGTTTTTCAGGCTTTGATTCGGGTGCACGGTACGCTGCTCGTTAAGGAACGCGTCGAGATCGCAGTCCGGGAGCAGGTTAACCGTGACGAATTCCCCCGGCTGCCAGTAGCTGGAGATTTGCAGTACCGCCGGGCCGGAGAGGCCGCGATGGGTAAAGAGCAGATTTTCACGGAACACCGTCCCGTCTTCGGCGGTAATGACGGAGGGAACAGACACGCCAGACAGCGTCTGAAGCTGTTCGAGAAGCGGTTTATGCAGCGTGAACGGCACCAGCCCGGCGCGCGTAGGCAAGACTTTCAGGCCAAACTGTTCGGCAATCTTATAGCCAAACGGGGAAGCGCCCAGACCCGGCATGGACAGGCCGCCGCTGGCGATCACCAGGCTATCTGCGCTGACGGTTTCACCGTTCAGCTGCAGCGTGTAGCCCTGGTCGTCGCGGGTGACTTCCAGCACCTCGGTACGCAGGCGCATGACGACGCCGCCCTTCTCGCACTCGGCCACAAGCATATCGACAATCTGCTGCGCGGAGTCGTCGCAGAACAACTGGCCCAGCGTCTTCTCATGCCATGCGATACCGTGCTTACCGACCAGGTCGATAAAATCCCACTGGGTATAACGCGCCAGCGCAGATTTACAAAAATGACGGTTTTGGCTCAAATAGGCCGCGGGTTCAACATACAGGTTAGTAAAGTTGCAGCGCCCGCCGCCGGACATCAGGATCTTACGGCCTGGCTTTTTACCGTTATCCAGCAGCAGCACGCGACGACCCGCCTGTCCGGCCATCGCCGCACAAAACATACCCGCCGCACCGGCGCCAATTACCACGGCATCAAACCTTTCCACGTCAAAACCCTCATTGTTAACTGCCGCGGATTGTAAAGTTTCCTCTGTGGTCACACCAGCGTAAAAAGATATTACAAAGCCATTCCATTGAAATTTAAAGAATATCCTTTCAGGCACTTTTCTCAAATCAGGTGGTATGTCAAAAAAAGTCTATATTTCACTTTGCCCGTTGCGCATTTGTCCTGGATAATGCGCCGCGTTCATGTCCTCAAAATGGCGTAACGTCCTATGCTACATTTGTTTGCCGGCCTGGATTTACATACCGGGCTTTTACTATTGCTTGCTCTGGTTTTTGTACTGTTTTACGAAGCGATCAACGGCTTCCACGACACTGCAAACGCAGTAGCGACGGTTATCTACACTCGCGCAATGCGATCGCAGCTTGCGGTTGTTATGGCGGCGGTATTTAACTTTTTTGGTGTCCTCCTGGGCGGACTGAGCGTTGCGTATGCCATTGTGCATATGCTGCCAACGGATCTGCTGCTTAACGTTAGTTCTGGCCATGGCCTCGCCATGGTGTTCTCAATGCTGCTTGCTGCAATTATCTGGAACCTCGGTACCTGGTATTTCGGCCTGCCTGCATCCAGTTCTCACACCCTCATCGGCGCGATTATCGGTATCGGGTTAACCAACGCCCTCATGACCGGTACATCGGTTGTTGATGCGTTAAATATCCCGAAAGTACTGGGGATCTTCGCCTCACTCATCGTCTCCCCTATCGTGGGTCTGGTGGTGGCAGGCGGGCTGATCTTCATCCTGCGTCGTTACTGGAGCAATACCAAAAAACGCTCCCGTATTCACCTGACGCCAGCAGAGCGTGAAAAGAAAGACGGCAAGAAAAAGCCGCCATTCTGGACGCGTATCGCCCTGATCATTTCCGCTATCGGCGTGGCTTTCTCACACGGCGCGAACGATGGTCAGAAAGGCATTGGTCTGGTGATGCTGGTACTGATCGGCGTTGCTCCGGCAGGCTTCGTGGTTAACATGAACGCCTCCGGCTACGAAATCACCCGTACTCGCGATGCGGTCAACAACGTCGAAATCTACTTCCAGCAGCATCCTGACCTGTTGAAGAAGGCGACCGGCGTTGACCAGTTAATCCCGTCACCGGAAGCCGGTGCCGCGACTGCGCCAGGCGAATTCCACTGCCATCCGGCAAACGCGATTAACGCGCTGGAACGTGCCAAAGGCATGCTGGGCAATATCGAAAGCTATGACAAACTGTCCGTTGAACAGCGTGGCCAGCTGCGTCGCATTATGCTGTGCATCTCTGATGTGACGGATAAAGTGGCGAAGCTGCCTGACGTGAATGCTGACGACCAGCGTCTCCTGAAGAAACTGAAAGGCGATATGCTCAACACCATCGAGTACGCGCCAATCTGGATCATCATGGCGGTCGCGCTGGCGCTCGGTATCGGCACGATGATTGGCTGGCGCCGTGTGGCGACCACCATCGGCGAGAAGATCGGTAAGAAAGGCATGACCTATGCGCAGGGTATGTCCGCGCAGATGACGGCGGCGGTATCTATCGGTCTGGCGAGCTACACCGGTATGCCGGTATCCACCACCCACGTACTCTCTTCGTCCGTGGCAGGTACCATGATTGTTGACGGTGGCGGTCTGCAGCGCAAAACCGTAACCAACATTCTGATGGCCTGGGTGTTCACCCTTCCGGCCTCTATCCTGCTGTCTGGCGGTTTGTACTGGATTTCGCTGAAGCTGATTTAATCGGTTGAAGGCGACAAAAAGCGGGTCAGGAAACTGACCCGCTTTTTTTATGGCTGCAATTTGCCATGAAGTGTTTGATAAAATGAGGATTTCCTGAACATTTTTTGTTCAATTTTAAAACACAGAAAAAACTATCATGGCGGCCAGAAGAAAAATCCAGGCAAAGGAGAATGTATGGCTTCTGTCCCTATTTCAGGACCGGGTTCAATCGTTATAGCGAACAATATGCGCGAGGCACGCCTTAACGGAATGTCACGCAATATGGCTACGCCCTCAACGTATTATTGGTTCTACCAAAAAGTCCGAAATGGTGGACCCTGGGATTACAAAAAATTCGACCCTTATTTTGCTGCATTTGGTAATTTCAACTTCGGAGCTGCCGGAACTGCAGCAGGCATTCCTGCAAACATCCTTCTTATGGGGGCAGGTTGGGCTCAAAGCCGTGCTGGCACGTCAAAACCTGAATGGGGAAAATGGTACGAAAAGCCGCCTTACGGGGACGATCCAACGGACCAACGCAATATCAGAGAAGGAATAGAGTATGCCATTCAAAACGGCTACTAAATGGATTCATCGCCTTGTTACGGTTTCGCTTCTGGCTCTGGTCATTGGATTTGTGTGGCTAAACCACCAGCCCAATC
The DNA here is from genome assembly GCF_041365315.1 of Enterobacter cloacae complex sp. 2015409. Lineage (NCBI taxonomy): Bacteria > Pseudomonadati > Pseudomonadota > Gammaproteobacteria > Enterobacterales > Enterobacteriaceae > Enterobacter > Enterobacter cloacae complex sp. 2015409. The sequence goes on from NZ_JBFTVM010000005.1 coordinate 133,841, forward strand.
AGCGAAATAACGATGCACTTCAACACGTTTATAAATTATCTGACAGCGTCTGGCTCTATATGACCGTGAACAATCAGGGTGGCGCCACCGTACCCACAATCTACCGTTACTATCTCTCGGAAAAGATAACAGGGAAAGACACCGACATTATCCATCAGTTGGCAATGAAGCATCCTGTCATTGAAGGTACGGGTACAATTACTGCGGCCAGCATTGATACAAACGGAGACGTTAATATCGCCTATAGCGGGAAGGTTATTTCGATTGAGAGCGATATCTCCGATCTTCGGTTCACGGTTAAGCCCTGAGCCAGAGGAAAGAAGGCGGGGCTGACCCCGCCTGCTGTGATGCTCAGTGCCAAATCATCAATGCAATCATGCTGACGACGACCAGCCCGCACAGGGCGCTGGTTAAAATGAACTGACGACGCAGGCGCTCGCAGCGACGGATAAACTCTTCATCGTGATGATCGCGGTAGCGCTGATAGTAGATATATCCCACCAGACGCATCTGTTTGCTGGGCTGTCCATGCGAGGTGAAGAACCCTCCACCGTCCACATACTGATAAAGCAACGGATCGCAACCACGAAGTACCACTAACAGCGCACGTAACGATGAGAAGTAGCGCGCCATATTCACTATGCAAACTACGCATAACGCCCAAAACAATGCGACGGTGCTAATCATACATCCTCCCCGGCGTCCGCCCACGAAGCAAGGCTTCTGAGCTACCGCACCCCAATGCCCTGACAGACAGTTCAGTGAAAGAATGACCAAAAGTCGATCCGGTTCGCGTTTTAATATCCGAACGGCTCATTTAATAGTGTAGGAGATCCGTTAATTTTTTTGCCACAAGGTTAATCGTTATCAACACCAAAGCTTGAAAAATATGTTTAACTGGGCCGTAATGAAAGCATCAGACGACGGCTTTCCCATTTAGTCATCGATAACTTAAGGAAGGAGTAACACTATGGCTTACAAACACATTCTCATCGCGGTAGACCTCTCCCCGGAGAGCAAAGTGCTGGTTGATAAAGCGGTATCCATGGCACGTCCCTACAACGCGAAAGTTTCGCTGATTCACGTTGATGTGAATTACTCCGACCTCTACACCGGTCTGATCGACGTCAATCTGGGCGATATGCAAAAGCGTATCTCCGAAGAGACGCACCACGCCCTGAGCGAACTGTCCACTAACGCAGGCTACCCGATTACCGAAACCCTGAGCGGCAGCGGCGACCTGGGCCAGGTACTGGTTGATGCGATCAAGAAATATGACATGGACCTGGTGGTGTGCGGTCACCATCAGGACTTCTGGAGCAAGCTGATGTCTTCCGCGCGCCAGCTGATTAACACCGTTCACGTGGATATGCTGATTGTTCCACTGCGTGACGAAGAAGACGAGTAAGTGCGTTAAATTCCCCTCACCCTAACCCTCTCCCACAGGGAGAGGGGATAGATCGAGGACGTAGGCCGGGTAAGGCGAAGCCGCCACCCGGCTTTTTTTATTCCGGCGTACCTGAGTAGATATCAAACCGGTGCCCTTTGGTGGTCACCGCGTTGGTCGTGGCAACGTCCGCCAGCGGCGGCGCATAGTCAGGGCGCTTCACCACCACCCGCTTCGTCGCCAGCTGACGAGCCGGCTCCAGCAGACCATCCGCATCCAAATCAGGCCCCACCAGAGACTGAAACACCCGCATCTCTTTCTTCACCAGCGCGCTTTTCTGCTTGTGCGGGAACATCGGGTCGAGATAGACCACCTGCGGGCGCGGGGTGATATCGGTCAGTGCCGTCAGGCTCGAGGCATGAATCAGCTGCAAACGCTCCTGCAACCACGGACCGATTTCCGGGTCCGCGTAGCCACGGCTCAGACCGTCGTCGAGCAGGGCCGCCACCACCGGGTTACGTTCCAGCATCCGCACCCGACAGCCGACAGACGCCAGCACAAAGGCATCACGCCCCAGCCCCGCCGTGGCATCGACCACGTCCGGGAGGTAGCTTCCTTTAATCCCAACCGCTTTAGCCACCGCTTCGCCGCGACCGCCGCCGAACTTGCGCCGGTGAGCCATCGCCCCGCCGACAAAATCGACAAAAATCCCGCCGAGCTTCGGTTCGTCGCGCTTGCGTAATTCAAGATGTGCTGTGGTCATCACCAGCGCCATCGGGTTTTCATCATCGTGCTCCAGCCCCCAGCGGGCGGCCAGAACAGATAAGGCGCCGTCTCCGGCGCCTGTTTCATCCACTAAGCAGATCTTCACGTAACAATCAGCCTTTGATCCCGTAATGCTCAAGCATCGCATCCAGCTGCGGCTCGCGGCCGCGGAAGCGTTTGAACAGCACCATTGGCTCTTCGGAACCGCCGCGGGTCAGGATGTTGTCGAGGAACGACTGGCCGGTTTCGCGGTTGAAGATCCCCTCTTCTTCGAAGCGAGAGAAGGCATCCGCCGCCAGCACGTCGGCCCACAGGTAGCTGTAGTAACCCGCCGCGTAGCCGCCTGCAAAGATATGGCTGAACGCATGCGGGAAGCGGCCCCAGGTTGGCCCTGGGATCACGGCGACCTGCTTTTTAATCTCGGCCAGGGTTTCAAGGATTTTCGCGCCCTGCTCCGGACTGAACTCGGCGTGCAGGCGGAAGTCGAACAGGCCGAACTCCAGCTGACGCAGGATGAACATCGCCGCCTGGTAGTTCTTCGCCGCCAGCATTTTATCCAGCAGCTCCTTCGGCAGCGGTTCGCCGGTCTCATAGTGGCCGGAGATAAACGCCAGCGCGTCCGGCTCCCAGCACCAGTTTTCCATAAACTGGCTTGGCAGCTCGACTGCATCCCACGGCACCCCGCTGATCCCGGCCACGCCTGCGGTTTCGATGCGGGTCAGCATATGGTGCAGACCGTGACCGAACTCGTGGAACAGGGTGATCACTTCGTCGTGGGTGAACAGCGCTGGCTTGCCGTTTACCGGGCGGTTGAAGTTACAGGTCAGGTAGGCGACCGGCTTCTGCAGAGAACCGTCTGCTTTACGCATCTGGCCCACGCAGTCGTCCATCCACGCCCCGCCGCGCTTGTTCTCACGCGCGTAGAGATCGAGGTAGAAGCTGCCGCGCAGTTCGTTTTTCTCGTCATACAGCTCGAAGAAGCGCACGTCCGGATGCCAGACGTCGATATCGGTACGCTCTTTGGCGGTGATGCCATAGATGCGTTTTACCACTTCGAACAGGCCGTTAACGGCTTTGTTTTCCGGGAAGTACGGGCGCAGCTGCTCGTCGCTGATGCTGTAGAGATGCTGCTTCTGTTTTTCGCTGTAGTAAGCGATGTCCCACGGCTGCAGCTCGTCCACGCCGAACTCCGCTTTCGCGAAGGCGCGCAGCTGGGCCAGCTCTTTTTCACCCTGCGGACGGGCGCGTTTCGCCAGATCGGTCAGGAAGTCGAGCACCTGCTGCGGATTTTCCGCCATTTTGGTGGCGAGGGATTTATCGGCATAGTTTTCAAAGCCCAGCAGCTGGGCCAGCTCGTGGCGCAGGGCGAGGATTTCCGCCATCACCGGGCTGTTGTCCCACTTACCGGCATTCGGCCCCTGATCGGAGGCGCGGGTGCTGTAGGCGCGGTACATCTCTTCGCGAAGCGCCTGGTTGTCGCAGTAGGTCATCACCGGCAGATAGCTCGGGATATCCAGCGTCAACAGGAAGCCATCCTGCTCTTTCGCCTCGGCCTGCGCTTTTGCCGCCGCCAGGGCGCTTTCCGGCATACCGGTCAGTTCCGCTTCGTCGGTAATCAGCTTCGTCCAGCCCATGGTGGCGTCGAGCACGTTGTTGCTGTACTGGTTGCCCAGCTCGGACAGGCGCGCGGCGATCTCACCGTAGCGGGTCTGCTTCTCTTTTGGCAGGCCAATCCCGGACAGCTCAAAATCACGCAGGGCGTTATCGACCGATTTTTTCTGCGCCGTGTTCAGCTCGGCATAATGGTCGCCGTCGCGCAGGTCGCGGTAGGCTTTGTAGAGCCCTTCGTGCTGGCCGACCCACGTGCTGTACTCAGAGAGCAGCGGCAGGGTCTGTTCGTAGGCTTCGCGCAGTTCCGGGCTGTTTTTTACCGAGTTCAGGTGGCTCACCGGGGAGAAGATACGCCCCAGCACGTCGTCCACTTCGGCCAGCGGCTGACACAGATTTTCCCAGGTGTACGGCGCGCCCTGCGCTACCACGCTTTCTACCGCCGCGCGGCAGTTGTCCAGCGATTGCGTAACGGCTGGAACCACATGCTCAGGGAGGATTTTAGAAAACGGCGGCAACGAAAAAGGCGTCAGTAATGGATTGGTCATAAACGCTGTCCTGTTGAAATAGGTGAATGAAGCGCGCATCCGGCGCTGTGCATATGCGATCTAGAATGGGGTTAAGTGTAGAGGATTTCAATGCCAGACGTGGCGGAAAAGAGCCCGGTGGCGCTGAGCTTACCGGGCCTACGGGTAATCTGCGCCGTTCTGCTGTAAACTGTGGCAAATCGTCAATTCAGCGGAATATCATTACCCATGCTCAGTTATCGCCACAGCTTCCACGCTGGCAACCACGCCGACGTCCTTAAACACACCGTTCAGAGCCTGATCATCGAATCGCTCAAAGAGAAAGAGAAGCCGTTTCTCTATCTGGACACCCACGCGGGCGCGGGCCGTTATCAGTTGAGCGGCGAGCATGCCGAGCGTACCGGTGAATATCTGGAAGGGATCGCCCGCATCTGGCAGCAGGACGATCTGCCTGCCGAGCTGGAGCCGTACATCGGCGTGGTGAATCACTTCAACCGCAACGGCCAGTTGCGCTACTACCCGGGCTCGCCGCTGATTGCCCGCCAGCTGCTGCGCGAGCAGGATAGCCTCCAGCTGACCGAGCTGCATCCGAGCGACTTCCCGCTGCTGCGTTCTGAATTCCAGAAAGACAGCCGCGCCCGCGTGGAAAAATCCGACGGCTACCAGCAGCTGAAGGCCAAGCTGCCGCCGGTTTCCCGTCGCGGCCTGGTGCTTATCGACCCGCCGTACGAAATCAAAACCGACTATCAGGCGGTGGTGACAGGCATCCATGAAGGCTACAAACGCTTCGCTACCGGGACATACGCCCTGTGGTACCCGGTGGTGCTGCGCGCGCAAATCAAACGCATGATCAAGGATCTGGAAGCGACCGGCATCCGCAAAATCCTGCAGATTGAGCTGGCGGTACGTCCGGACAGCGACCAGCGCGGCATGACCGCCTCGGGCATGATCGTCATTAACCCGCCGTGGAAGCTCGAAGCGCAGATGAACAACGTGCTGCCGTGGCTGCATAAAACGCTGGTGCCAGCGGGTACAGGCCACGCCACCGTCAGTTGGATCGTGCCGGAGTAATCGCAGCCATCGGTGGAAACTATTGATTTCAGGTATACAATCGCGGCAATTCACGATTAAGGACAAAAGCTATGACTAAGCATTATGACTACATCGCAATCGGCGGCGGCAGCGGCGGCATCGCCTCCATCAACCGTGCGGCCATGTACGGCCAGAAGTGCGCGCTGATTGAAGCCAAAGCGCTGGGCGGCACCTGCGTGAACGTGGGTTGTGTACCGAAGAAAGTGATGTGGCATGCGGCGCAAATCCGTGAAGCTATCCATATGTATGGCCCGGACTACGGCTTTGACACCACCATTAATAACTTTGACTGGGACAAGCTGATTGCCAGCCGTACCGCCTACATCGACCGTATTCACACCTCGTACGACAACGTGCTGGGCAAAAATAACGTCGACGTTATCCACGGCTTCGCCCGCTTTGTGGACGCGAAAACGATCGAAGTGAACGGTGAGACGATCACCGCCGATCACATCCTGATCGCCACCGGCGGCCGTCCTAGCCACCCGAACATTCCGGGCGTGGAATACGGCATCGACTCCGACGGTTTCTTCGAACTGCCTGCGCTGCCTAAGCGCGTTGCCGTGGTGGGCGCGGGATACATCGCGGTGGAACTGGCCGGGGTGATTAACGGCCTGGGCGCAGAGGCGCACCTGTTCGTGCGTAAACACGCGCCGCTGCGCAGCTTCGATCCGCTGATCGTTGATACGCTGGTTGAAGTGATGAACACCGAAGGTCCAACCCTGCATACCAACGCCGTGCCAAAAGCGGTCGTGAAAAATGCAGACGGCAGCCTGACCCTGGAGCTGGAAGATGGCCGCAGCCAGACCGTCGATTGCCTGATCTGGGCGATTGGCCGTGAACCGGCTAACGATAACTTCAACCTGGGCGTGACCGGCGTGAAAACCGACGAAAAAGGCTATATCGTCGTCGATAAATTCCAGAACACCAGCGTACCGGGCATTTATGCGGTCGGCGATAATACCGGTGCAGTTGAGCTGACCCCGGTGGCCGTTGCGGCGGGTCGTCGTCTTTCCGAGCGCCTGTTTAACAACAAGCCGGACGAGCATCTGGACTACAGCAACATCCCGACCGTGGTCTTTAGTCACCCGCCAATCGGCACCGTCGGCTTAACCGAGCCGCAGGCGCGCGAGCAGTATGGCGACGACCAGGTGAAAGTGTATAAATCGGCGTTTACCGCGATGTATACCGCCGTCACCTCTCACCGTCAGCCGTGCCGCATGAAGCTGGTCTGCGTCGGTCCGGACGAGAAGATTGTCGGTATCCACGGCATCGGCTTCGGCATGGATGAGATCCTGCAGGGCTTCGCCGTGGCGCTGAAGATGGGCGCAACGAAGAAAGACTTTGATAATACCGTGGCAATCCACCCAACGGCGGCGGAAGAATTTGTGACCATGCGTTAAGGGCTTTTCGCAGGAAAGCACGCTATAAAAACTGGCCTTCGCGGGCCAGTTTTTTTATATGGCTCGATAATTTAAAGATAAAGCTTCATCATCCCAGCGAATATAAAATCATCATCACGCTAAAAAGGAATTGAGATGAAAGCGCTTATTGGGTTGACCCTACTTCTTTTTTGCTTTGCCGCCGCCTCCTCTGACAAAATCACCTTCTGGGATACCCCTCAGCACGGTGGAAACAGCTTTAACCGCCTGCCGCCCACGCAGGAATACTATGACGCGCTGCGAGGCTATGGCGCGACGTGGGTTCGCCTCTCTTACGACAAATGGAAACCTGCCGGGAGAGATTTTCTTCTCGGCAACGCCGACGGCTATCGTGGGCTCGAGGCCACAGACCTCGCGACGCTCAAAGCCTCCATCAGGAAAGCACACGCGGCCGGGCTACAGGTCGTCATTGCCCCACTCTCTTTGCCCGGCATGCGCTGGGCGCAAAATAACAATAACCAGTTTGATGACCGCATCTGGCAGGATAAAAAATACTGGCAGGAAGCCGCTCAGTTCTGGCGTGATTTGGCCCAGGCCCTGAAGGACGAACCGGGCATTGCGGCCTGGAACCTGGTCAATGAACCCGCGCCTGAAAAAAGAGGCAACATTAGCGAGCAGGCGTCGCCAGAGGCGTTAAAAACCTGGTATCAGCAGCAGCAAAGTACGGCGCGTAACCTTCCCGCTCTCTACAATCAGATTATTGCCGCTATCCGCGAGGTCGATGCCACCACACCGATTATGGTCGATGGAGGCTGGTACGCCTCCGCGCGTGGTTTTTCTGGCTGGCCGTCCGCGCTTGAGGATAAGCGGGTGCTCTACAGCTTCCATATGTACGAGCCCTATGATTTCACCAGCGCGCCAAATGCACGCCGCAAGGTGCCGTTCGACTATCCCGGCATGGTCACGTTCGGGGGTAAAAAGGTGAAATGGGGCGCTACGGCCATAGAGAAATGGATGAACGCGCCCTTTGACTGGGCGAAACAGCACGGTATTCCGGCCAACCGGGTTGTCGCGGGAGAGTTTGGCTGCGTTCGCACGCTGCAGGGCTGCAGGCAGTGGCTTAATGATGTCCTGACCGTCCTCGACAAACATCATGCACACTGGGCATTTTATGCGTTTCGTGAAGATGCCTGGGACGCCATGGACTATGAGCTGGGGAAAAAACCGGTGCCGTGGGCCTACTGGAAAGCCATTGAGGATAACGCACCTGATACGATCAAGCGCCATTCTACCGAGGAATTTGAACCGATTGCTAAGCGGCTAAAACAAGGCCTTTGATCCGGGATACTCGCCTCTTGTTCAGTAGCCTCTTTTGAAGAGGCTACTGTTAACAGACATAAATCGTTGCAAAACGAATGCTCCGAAAATAGTGATCTACCGCACATATTCCTCCCCCTCTACCGAAGCGAATGTCTACGCTTATAAGACGCCCGGATAAACCTGTCTTTTGAACACACAACCGGAGGTCCCTATCACCATGTTCAACCAGAAACTACAGGCTACCGAGAACATCGAATTCGAGATTGCAGAAGAGCTGCGCTACGAGACCGATCCCTGCGAGTTGAAACTGGATGAAATGATTGAGGCGGAGCCGGAACCCGAAATGATCGAGGGGCTACCCGCCTCCGATGCGTTGACGCCCGCAGACCGCTATCTTGAACTGTTCGAGCATGTGCAGTCGACGCGGCTGTTTGCGGACAGTAAAACCTTCCCCGACTGCGCGCCGAAGATGGATCCGCTGGATATCCTGATCCGCTACCGCAAGGTCAGACGCCACCGGGACTTCGACCTGCGCCAGTTTGTGGAGAACCACTTCTGGATGCCGGAAACGTTCGGCACAGAATATGTCTCCGACCCGGGTCTCTCCCTGAAGGAGCACATTGATAACCTGTGGCCGGTGCTGACGCGCGAGCCGCAGGATCATATTCCCTGGTCTTCACTGCTGGCGCTGCCGCAGGCCTATATCGTCCCCGGCGGGCGATTCAGCGAGACCTACTACTGGGATTCCTATTTCTCCATGCTGGGGCTGGCGGAGAGCGGTCGTAACGACCTGCTGAAGTGCATGGCGGACAACTTCGCCTGGCTGATTGAACGCTACGGGCATATCCCCAACGGCAACCGTACCTATTATCTCAGCCGCTCCCAGCCGCCGGTCTTTGCGCTGATGGTAGAGCTGTTTGAGGAGGACGGCGTGCGCGGTGCAAAACGCTATCTGGATCACCTCAAAATGGAGTACGCCTTCTGGATGGACGGCGCGGAGTCGCTGCTGCTTAACCAGGCCTACCGCAGCGCCGTGCGCATGCCGGACGGTTCATTGCTCAACCGCTACTGGGATGACCGTGATACCCCGCGCGACGAATCGTGGATTGAGGACGTGGAAACCGCGCGCCACTCAGGGCGACCGCCAAACGAGGTCTATCGCGACCTGCGGGCGGGGGCGGCTTCCGGCTGGGATTATTCGTCCCGCTGGCTGCGCGATCCGTCGCGGCTCGCCAGCATCCGCACGACGCAGTTTATCCCCATCGACCTGAACGCCTTCCTGTTCAAGCTGGAAAGCGCGATTGCCAACATCTCGGCGTCGAAAGGGGACAAAGAGACGGCCGACCTGTTCCGCCAGAAAGCCAGCGATCGCCGCGCGGCGGTGAACCGCTATCTGTGGGACGAGGAGAGCGGCTGTTACCGCGATTATGACTGGCGACGCGAAGAGCTGGCGCTGTTTTCTGCCGCCAGCATCGTGCCGCTGTATGTCGGCATGGCAACCCACGAGCAGGCCGAGCGCCTGTCGGATGCGGTCAAGGCACGACTGCTCACGCCGGGCGGGATTCTGGCGACCGAGTACGAAACCGGCGAGCAGTGGGATAAACCCAACGGCTGGGCGCCGCTGCAGTGGATGGCGATTCAGGGGTTCAAGCAGTACGGCAACGACTCGCTGGGAGATGAAATCGCCTGGAGCTGGCTGCATACGGTGAACCATTTTTATCAGACGCACCATAAGCTGATTGAGAAGTACCACATCGCCAGCAGCACGCCGCGCGAAGGGGGCGGTGGTGAGTATCCGCTGCAGGATGGTTTCGGCTGGACGAACGGCGTGGTACGGCGGCTGATTGGGTTGTATGGGGAGCCTTGAGCAGGGTGCGGGGTGCGGTCTGGTGCCCTCACCCCGGCCCTCTCCCACAGGGAGAGGGAGAACAACTTAGCGGATCACCTCATAAATGGCGCTCTGAATAGACTGCCATTTTTTGGTGGTGGCATCCGGCTGTGACTGCGCACGGCGTGTGGCCATGTCGAGATCGTGCTGCTGGCGTTTTACCACCGCAGGCACGGTGCAGAAAGCTTTGAGGTACTCTTTACGTACCGAGGTCAGAGACTCGCCGTTCGACATTGCGTGGCTGAGCGTGTTGATGAAGCGCCGACACGGCTTCTCCTCCACCATGTTTTGCCGGTAGCGTAACATCAGCTCCAGCACGTCGTCATAGCCTGCCGACATCGCCTCTTCGGTCCAGGACAGCTTCCAGTCCATACCGCCCTGCAAAAAGAGCTGGGTCACGCGGGTGTCGTTGCGGTTAATGGCCGAGCGGAAATTATTCTCATCCCAGGTCACCCCCATGCGCGTAAGCGTTTCGCGTGAGGAAGGCGTCTCGCGCATTTCCTGTGGTGGCGCCGCTTCAGCCGCGCTGGCGGTCGCAGGCTGCGGTTTGCTGCTGGTCACCAGCCAGAATCCCCCCGCCACGATGGCAATCACCATGACGCCAACTGCCCCCCATAGCGCACCGGAAATAAGCTGTTCGCGCTGTTCGGGGGTGCGCGGCGCGCGCTGGGTCGGCTTTTCAATGGTGTCGCGGACTTCAAACAGATCCCCACCGGTGACCCGATCCATTTTCTGCGCCTTTTCCCAGAAGGTATGCAGTTCGCTGGCATCTACCGCCATGAATCCCGCCGGATTGACGCGCGTTCTCCCCTCTTCAAACGCGCGTTGAACGGGCCGCGCGATCTGCGCGTAGTAGTTATCCAGCAGCTGAATTTGCGCCGAGCTCAACGTTTTCTGAACGGTGATGCTGTTGCGAATTTGCCGGATGTCGTCGAGGAAGGTTTGCAGCGTTTTACGCGGTTCAACCAGCAGCGTCAGCATGGACGGATCGCTGAACAGCGAAGCGTAATAGCGGCTGAACTCTTTTTTATCCACCAGCATTTGCGCCAGCTCGCTGAACATCATGCCGCTCAGGACATCGTTGATCTCGCCAAGCTTCAGCCAGCGCCGAACGCGATCGGCGTTAAACAAGGTCTTCAGATGATTGTTCAGCCGTACCTGATCGGGCCAGGCCTGCTGGATGAGCCCTTTAATCATCAGCTCAATCGCCCGCACCTGCTTGTGCGCCTGCTGCTGCTGAAGTTCGCTTCCCGGTGCCAGGTCCGTGCTGTAGGTCAGCAGCGGCTGCTGCAGGCGCAGGTGTTCCAGCGCGGTGACAAACCGCATCGCCGCAATAAGCTGGTTTTCACTCACATCCTGTCCGCTTTCATACTGCGGAACGCGCTGCTGCAGCAGGCGCAGCTGGAGCGTAAATTCCGACATCTCGGCGTCATTCAGGTTGAGTTTTTTCGCAACGGCTCCCCAGCCGCCCAGCGCTAATCGCGCGCTGTCGAGCTGTTCCAGAAACCAGCGTGGATCTTTACCCTCAGAAGCATGTACATTCAGAAGTAGCAAAATTTCCACCGACGCATGGCGAATGACCGCCAGACAGTGTTCGAACTGTTCGCGAATATGATGTGATGTGCTGAGACTCATTGTTTTCCTTAAGCGACAACGAAGACATCCGGAATGGGCACGAGACGGTCTTTTTTTCTTTTTATTTATACGCGATTAACCATACCTGACTTTCTGTTGAAATAAAGTGACAACCCTAAAATCATTTAAAATGTTTCAGGAGAATCTGAATGCCGGTTTTAATTACCCCTCGCCTTACCTGTTCACCTCTGCTGGAACAAGACTGGCCCTTTTTTCTGGCATTACAGCAGCATCCCGACGTCATGCGCTTTGTGGCGGAAAACCGCCCCGTTGCGGCGATCCGCGAGGCGTTTGATTCACGCCTGACGCCCTGGTCACCGGGCAGCGCGCACTGGCTTTGTCTCGTCGTACGTGACACCGCCTCCCGGGCCCCGCTGGGCGTTACCGGGTATATTCATCGGGAAGAGGACTGTGCCGAAGTGGGCTTCCTTTTCGCACCCGAGGCGCAGGGGAAAGGCTACGGCTTTGAATCCCTGAAAGCGCTTTGTGATTATGCTTTTCATCAGGGCGGTATACGTCGACTCACCGCCACCGTCACCGTGGGAAATGTCGCTTCAAGGCGCCTGCTGGAAAAAGCCCGCTTTCGCCTGGAAGGCGAATTACGCGAGAGCTATTACCTTGCGGGGCGCTGGCAAAATGACTGGTTATTTGGTTTATTGCAGCAGGAATACCTGAATAATAATGCCTGATCAACAGCCATTTGGCGGATATTTCTCGGACGTCGTTTCCTCTACAGTATCGTTCTTAAGAGGAAATGAATATGAAAGGTCATGCGCTGAAAATATCTTCTGCCGCCATTGCGTTAATAAAAAAACATCAGGGTCTTTCTCTGGAGAAATATCGTGACGAAAACGGATTATGGGTTATTGGCTATGGCCACGTTATCCGCGATCGGGCACATTTTCACGGTCCCATCACGCCTGCCGAGGCAGAAGATTTGCTGCATGACGATATTCAGCTGCGTGAGGCGCTGCTGCGGGAAAGTGTGACATATCCATTAACCCAACAGCAGCATGATGCGCTGGTCATGATGATATTCAGCTTCGGAGAGATGCCCTCGCTCCCAAACGCGATTTTTCAGGCCTTCGCACGGGTATAGTACATGGCAGCCTGCGTTCTGTTTTTCACGTCCAGCCGCCGGAAAAGCGCCTCGAGATGCGCTTTTACCGTGGCCGCACTGATGTTGAGATTGCGGCCAATCTCTTTATTTGACTCCCCCGCCGCCAGCAATTCCAACACGTCGCGCTGACGCTCGCTCAGGGATGATAACGCCTGAGACGACGGCTGCCTGACCCACTCCCCGGGAAAACAGACCATCCCTCTGGACACCGAATCCAGCACGGCGGAAAACCGCTCGGGACTGGCATTTCGGGGAATAATGGCCATGATGTTTCGCTGCCGCAATTGCTCAACCCATCTGGCCTCATTTTTCGCCAAAACCAGAATCACGCGTATCGCCGGAAAGCGTTGCAGCATCTCTTCCAGCAAAGCGCTCCCCTCGTCCTGCATTAAATTCCCGTCAATCATGACGATAGCTGACGGTGAAGCGGAAATCTGGGTCCATAAATCGTCTGCCTGACAGGTCCCTGTCATATCTATTTCCGGAATGAGCGTCTGAAGACTGTGTATCGCTCCGTGAATAAAGAGTGACTGCCTGTCAAACATGATTACTCGCATCGTTTTTTATCCCTCTGAGAATAGCGAAGGGGGATTCTACAGAGGGGTTATTTAAGAAAAAACTCAACGAATGGAGACGTTACAAATCCCCCCGAGTTCTTTATATCTGTCCGTATTTAGACACACTGACCTTAAGGATTTCCTTAAGCGCGTACATCACAGGAACATGCCGCCTGAGACTTCAATACGTTGCGCATTCATCCAGCCCAGTTTGTCGCTGAGCAGTGCCGCAATGGCATCGCCAATATCGTCCGGCAGCCCCACCCGTCCCAGCGCCGTTTGCGAGGCCAGCAGCTGATTCAGCTCCGCGTTGTCGCGCACGCGTCCGCCGCCAAAGTCAGTTTCAATCGCGCCCGGCGCGATGATATTGACGGCGATCCCGCGCGCGCCCAGCTCTTTCGCCTGATAACGCGTCAGCACTTCCATCGCCCCCTTCATGGCCGCGTAGGTCCCTGAGCCCGGCTGGGTAAAGCGGGCCAGCCCGCTGGAGACGTTGAGGATCCGTCCCCCGTCGTTCAGCAACGGCAGCAGGCGCTGGGTCAGGAAGAAAGGTCCTTTGAAATGAACGTTCAGCGCCTCATCAAACTGGGCTTCCGTCGTGTCGGTATAGGGCGCATATAAACCCGTTCCGGCATTGTTCAATAAATAGTCAAAAGTTTCACACTGCCAGACACGCCTAAGGGTTTCCTGAAGCTGCTGGGCAAAATGATCAAAACCCGTGATATCCCCGACGTTGAGCTGTAATGCCGCTGCGTTAACGCCTTTTTCCTGAATTTCATGCACAACATCCAGCGCTTCCTGCTGGCTACGGTTGTATGTCAGGACGATTCCCGTGCCGTCTGCCGCCAGCTTTAACGCAGCGTTTTTACCCAGACCACGGCTACCACCCGTCACTAATGCGATACGTTCACTCATCATAAACCTCGTTTTGGCTGTTAAGGAGATTGAGAAAGAGCTTATTAGGTGATAGAAAATCAATAAAGATGGGTTAAAACGCTTCACTGTTTCAGCTGTAACAACAATGAGCTTCCGCTATGGATAAAATTCACGCAATGCAGTTATTCGTCCGCGTCGCGGAACTGGAGAGTTTTTCCCGCGCGGCCGAAACATTAACCCTGCCGAAAGGCAGCGTTTCACGACAAATTCAGGCCCTGGAAAACCGGCTTGGCACCCAGCTATTGCACCGCACCACGCGCCGCGTCAGCCTGACGCAGGACGGCATGGTCTATTACGAGCGGGCAAAAGATCTGCTGGCAAACCTTGATGAACTCGACGGTATGTTTCAGCACGATCCCTCCAGCATAAGCGGACGGCTCCGCGTGGATATGCCCGTCGGCGTTGCTCGAAATTTAGTCATCCCCAAACTGCCTGCTTTCCTGCAGCACTATCCGGGCATTGAACTGGAACTCAGCAGCAGCGATCGCCTGGTGGATGTGATCCGTGAGGGGTTTGATTGCGTCGTCCGCGTCGGCACGCTGAAGGATTCAGGGCTGATTGCCCGTCCGCTGGGCAAGCTGTCGGTGATTAACTGCGCCAGTCCGGATTATCTGGCGCGTTTTGGCTACCCGGAAACGCTGGACGATTTAGGCTCACACGCCGTGATCCACTACGCCGCGATGCTGGGAACTCGCCCGCAGGGCTTTGAGTTTTATAACGGCAGTGCGACGCAGTGGGTAAAAACGGGCGGGGTTTTAACCGTCAACAGCACGGAAACTTACCAGGCTGCCTGTCTCGCCGGACTGGGCATTATTCAGGTTCCGCGGGTTGGGGTGCGCGATTTACTCCGCGCGAAGAAACTGGTTGAGATCCTGCCGCAATACCGGGCCGAACCGATGCCTGTCTCCCTGATTTATCCCCACCGCCGCAACCTCTCCCGCCGGGTCCATCTGTTCATGGAGTGGCTAACCGAACTCACAAAAGCTTACGTGGACTAGTCGCAAGCTATAATTCAGTAACATCCAGCCAAACGAAAAGGAAAAGACGCGTGACGCCGGAAAACAACCCGCAACGACCCACCCAACATTTAGAGTATGAGCCCGTCAAAAAGATGGAAACCGGGCCTGAAGAGGCCAGGTCCCCTGGTACCGCCAGCAAAGCGCTGGGGACCGTCACCGGCATTGTCGCCAGAATTCAGCAGTTTCCCATGATTGCGCATCTGATACGCGCGACCGAACGCTTTAATGACCGCATGGGAAACCAGTTTGGTGCCGCCATCACCTATTTTTCCTTCCTGTCGATGATCCCAATCCTGATGGTGTCGTTTGCGGCGGCAGGTTTTGTGCTCGCGTCGCACCCGACGCTGCTGCAGGATATCTTCAATAAGATCCTGAATAACGTCAGTGACCCAACCCTTGCCAGCACGCTCAAAAGCACCATCAATACCGCCGTTCAGCAGCGTACTACCGTCGGTATCGTCGGTTTGCTGATTGCCCTTTACTCCGGCGTTAACTGGATGGGCAACCTGCGCGAGGCCATTCGCGCCCAGTCGCGCGATGTCTGGGAGCGTAAGCCGCAGGACCAGGAGAAAATTTGGGTTAAGTACCTCCGCGATTTTGTTTCGCTGATTGGCCTGCTTGTCGCGCTCATCGTAACGCTTTCCATTACCTCCGTGGCAGGCTCGGCGCAGCAGATGATCATCTCCGCGCTTTACCTTGATTACATCGAATGGCTGAAGCCCGCCTGGCGCGGCATTGGTCTGGCCATTTCCATCTTCGCCAATTACCTGCTGTTCTTCTGGATCTTCTGGCGTCTGCCCCGCCATCGTCCGCGCAAGAAGGCGCTGATCCGCGGCACGTTGATTGCGGCGATCGGCTTTGAGGCGATCAAAATCGTGATGACCTACACCTTACCTTCACTGGTTAAATCCCCTTCCGGCGCGGCGTTTGGCTCGGTGCTGGGGCTGATGGCGTTCTTCTACTTCTTCGCGCGTTTGACCCTGTTCTGCGCGGCGTGGATTGCCACTGCCGAGTACAAAGACGACCCGCGAATGCCGGGCAAAACGCACCGGTAACCCCACTCTCGGGCTGAAATTTCAGCCCGATTCATCATTTCAGCATATAAATCCAGCCTGTAACTTTTATTTAACCGAAAACCAGTTTTATTGACTGATATTTAAAATCTGTGAAGCATTTCATAGACCTGTTTTGGCTGGCCTGAAAATTATCCGCTTTTTGTTGCTTTTATCACCATCGCGCGGCTTTGTTACAGATTGAAATGTCGCTTTTGCTGTGCGTAATATGGCCTTTCGTTCGACAAAAATAAGAAAATATTATGCAAGCAACCGCCACCACACTCGACTCAGGAACGGAAAACGTTCCGGTAAACTCGCGCAATAAAGTTGTCGTCGCATCGCTGATTGGCACCGCCATTGAGTTCTTCGACTTTTATATTTATGCCACCGCCGCGGTCATCGTCTTCCCGCATATTTTCTTCCCGCAGGGCGATCCGACGGCGGCCACGCTGCAGTCTCTGGCGACCTTTGCTATCGCGTTTGTTGCGCGTCCGATTGGCTCTGCGCTGTTTGGACACTTTGGCGATCGCATTGGCCGCAAAGTCACCCTGGTGGCCTCGCTGCTGACGATGGGCATCTCCACCGTGGCCATCGGCCTGCTGCCGACCTATGAAACCATCGGCATTCTGGCGCCTGTCCTGCTGGCGCTGGCCCGTTTTGGTCAGGGTCTGGGCCTTGGCGGCGAATGGGGCGGGGCGGCGCTGCTGGCCACCGAGAACGCCCCGGCACGCAAGCGCGCGCTGTATGGCTCATTCCCGCAGTTGGGCGCACCGATTGGCTTCTTCTTTGCCAACGGGACGTTCCTGCTGCTCTCCTGGCTGCTGACGGATGAACAGTTCATGAGCTGGGGCTGGCGTATTCCGTTTATCTTCTCAGCCGTGCTGGTGCTGATTGGCCTGTACGTGCGCGTTTCTCTGCATGAGACCCCAGTTTTCGCAAAAGTGGCCGCGGCGAACAAGCAGGTGAAAGTGCCGCTGGGTACGCTGCTGACCAAACACGTCCGCGTGACCGTGCTGGGCACGTTCATCATGCTGGCAACCTATACGCTGTTCTACATCATGACCGTTTACTCCATGACCTTCAGTACCGCCGCCGCGCCGGTTGGGCTGGGTCTGCCGCGTAACGAAGTGCTGTGGATGCTGATGATGGCGGTGATCGGGTTTGGCGTGATGGTTCCGATTGCGGGCCTGCTGGCGGATAAGTTCGGTCGCCGCGCGAGCATGATTACCATCACCACGCTGATCATTCTGTTTGCCCTGTTCGTCTTCCCGCCGCTGCTGGGTTCAGGTAGCCCGGCGCTGGTGATGGCCTATCTGCTGATTGGCCTGAGCCTGATGGGGCTGACCTTCGGCCCGATGGGTGCGCTGTTGCCTGAGCTGTTCCCAACGGAAGTGCGCTATACCGGCGCGTCGTTCTCCTACAACGTCTCGTCTATTCTGGGCGCGTCCGTTGCGCCGTATATCGCCACCTGGCTGCAGGCAAACTATGGTCTGTTCTATGTGGGGGTTTATCTGGCGGCAATGGCGGGGCTGACGCTGATTGCGCTGCTGCTGACGCACGAGACGAAGCACCAGGCTCTGTAATTCACTGCGTGCGGCCTGATGCCCTCACCCCGGCCCTCTCCCACAGGGAGAGGGAGAAAGGCGTTACTTCTTCATCTGCGACAAAATGGTCCGACACTGATTCGCCTCGCCTTCTGACGGCGAAATCAAGGCCAGCAGCGCTGCGGCTGGAGTGACCAGCGTCGCAAGTGCCGCAGCCACTGCGCCACGCGCAATCAGCGGTC
The DNA here is from genome assembly GCF_041365315.1 of Enterobacter cloacae complex sp. 2015409. NCBI lineage: Bacteria > Pseudomonadati > Pseudomonadota > Gammaproteobacteria > Enterobacterales > Enterobacteriaceae > Enterobacter > Enterobacter cloacae complex sp. 2015409. Next base: position 151,918 of record NZ_JBFTVM010000005.1, read on the forward strand.
CGGGCTTCACGCCCGCCTGCGGATTTTTGAAGGTCCCGCGCACGTAAAGCGGCGAGCGCAGGGTGATGATACGAATCCCCTTACTTTCCGGGTCAATCGTCAAATCAAGCTGCTCCGAGGCCATGCTCGCGGTACCGGTCACGTTAATCACCGCGTTTTCCGTGTCAAAGGCAAAAATCTGCGGACGCGCCACGCCGTTAACCAGATCCAGATTGGCCGCCGCGCAGTTCACCCGCACCTCGTCATCACCAAAGATTTGCCCGATGACGTAGTTACCGACGTTCAGCCCCAGGATCTCCATCAGGTTGCGGCTCACCAGCCCGTCGTTCATCAGCAGCTTCAGGTTACCATTGCCGCTGCCCAGCAGCGCCGCAACCGAGTTCCCCACGCCGCGAATATCGGCATCACCGTTCATTTCACCGAGGGTTTTCTGCATCAACTCGACGTTCGGCATCAGCTCTTTCAGCTTCAATCGACGCGCCTGAATCTCCGCCCGTCCCTGCATCGGCTTCTTATCGCCTTCCAGGTGAATGTTCGAGGAGATCGTCCCGCCCGCCATGCCAAACTTCAGCGGCTGCAGACGCAGGTCGGCGCTTTTAAGGAGGATATGGGTCGTAAGATTGCTTATCGGCAGCGTACTGCCATGTTCAATTTTTCCGCCTTTGAAGCGCACATCCGCATCCATCACGTTCCATTTATCCGTCTCAAAACGTTCATAAGGCAGCACTTTGCCGGCAGGCTGAGGATCTTTCTTCACCTCTTTTGACTTCGTACCTTTACCGGAGTCGATACCTATCAACGGGCCTAAGTCGGCCAGACGCAGCTGTCGGGACTCAACGTCCCCTTCCAGCTTCGGCCTCGGTTTTCCAGTGGTGTAGGTCAGCGAGCCGTGGATATCGCTGTCGCCGATGCGGCCGTTAAAATCACGGTAGTCAAAAACGGACGCTTTTTCGGTATCGATTTTGGCGACCAGATGCCCGTCCGTTTCGAACGGTGGGGTATCCGGCAGCAGTACGCCGGTCAGTTCATACAGCTCGCCCAGCGAATCACCGGCAAATTTAAGCTGAAGATCCACGCCCCCCATATTCATCGGGTCGTTGACCGTGCCCACGAACGCCACGCGGGTGTTACCGGAACGGAAGTCCGCCTGCACCGGGAATGGCGTGCCTTCGCTCCGTAGCGCCAGCATGCCGCCTATTTTCCCTTTACCGCTGAGCGGCTGGTCGTTATAGCGTCCTTTTGCCGTCAGGCCGAAGACATAGTCGCCCACGCTTGCCGCATCACCTTTCACTTTCGTCCCCGTGACCTCGCTGAACGGCAGCGGCTTGCCCAGCGGATCGACCAGGATCTCCACATCCGCCTTGCTGACCTTATCGTCGATGGCGATCCGCCCGCGATCGAAGAGAATATTGTCGAGACGGAATGACCAGGAAGAAGGCTGGGCATTCGGATCTTTTTCGCTGTCGCTGGCCAGGCTAAACGTCCAGTTGTTGTTTTTTTCGGAGAGGCGGATCAGGCGCGCATCGGGCTGCTGAAGTTTAATCCACGGCAGATAGACCGTTTTGGTGAAGAGTGCCAGCGGAGCCAGCGTGGCTTCAACCCGCGGCAGGTGGATCATAGTGACGTCCGGGATATCCGGCGGGTTGCCGAGAATGATGTCGTCAGCATGGATATGTGGCCAGGGGATCCAGCTTCGCCAGCCGGGCTCCTCTTTCTGGCGTTCCCATACCACCCCTAAATCACCCCGTATGGCGAAGGGGCGGTTCAGCTCGGTTGAGACTTTCTGGTTGATGGTCGGCTTGAGACGGTTCCAGTCAAACGTCGCAATAATGATGGCGACAACCACGATCAACAACAAGAAAATCCCTGCTGTCCAGGAGATTACCCTGGTTGTTCTTGTCATTTTTATCCCCTTTCCTGATGACCTGTCCTGTAAAACTATAGTCCAGACAAAGGGAAGCGGGTTTATCAGAGGGTCGTTATGACGTTATCGAGGCGATCCATGGGTACCGGGCGAGAGAGATAGTAGCCTTGTGCCGCCGCTGCGGGAGAGTTTTGCACATCGCGCCACTCTTCCAGCGTTTCCACACCTTCAACAATCACGCCCTGGCAATAGCGGTTCATCAGCTGTAATAACAGCGTAAACAGATTCCGCCCTTCCGGGGTCTGACGCAGCATAATGAACAGATCGCGGGCCACTTTAATGTAGTCGTAGCGCACTTCACTCAGGGCGGAGAAGTTCGCCATGCCGGTGCCAAAGTCATCCAGCCACAGCGGGCCGTATTCGCATATCGAAGCAAACGAGGAGTCCTGCGGCAAACGGACATGCTCCACCAGCTCAAAGCGCATCCACGGCAGGGTGGCGATCAGCTCCTGCAATTTCGCGTTCTGGCGCAGCGCCAGCAGGGTTGGGCCATCGACGTTCACCGAGGCGAGGATATCGTGCTGTTCGAAAAAGGCGTGCTTCGTTGCCAGCATGCGAAGCTGCTCTTCCAGCACGTCCAGACGCTGGCGAACGGCAACTTCGGCAAAATAGCGATCCGGCGCGATGCGCTGAGTAGGGTTTGAGGGGTGCGTAACGACGGTCAAAATTTCGATGGCCATCAGTCGACCATCTGTTCGGTAGATCGGCTGATAGGTGTACGCACGCTCACATTGCAGCCAGTAGCGATGCTCCTGCAAGTTCTCAATACTTGCCTCAGGCGTAGTGCTCAGCCGCTGGATAACCTGCTCTGACTTCATTTCAGATGTCCTGTTGTTGGGATAGCCTTTCTGGACTCGTCACAGGATTATCGGCGCGACAATTGAGAACTTTATGTTCAATTCACCCGGAAAATGAAATTAAGATGACAGAAATGCGCGGGAACACGCGCTGGCTCAAAAAAAATAATGGAACGTTGTTTTAATATAGTTGACCGGTTAATTCACTCAGCGCACACTGCTGATAATTCTTCTGTTCAGGTTCACGACTATGTCCAAAAAAATTGCCGTGATTGGCGAATGCATGATTGAGCTGTCACAAAAAGGCGCGGAAGTCAGCCGCGGATTTGGTGGCGATACGTTAAACACGTCCGTTTATATTGCCCGTCAGGTCGCGCCTGAGGCGCTCACCGTGAACTACGTTACCGCCCTGGGTACGGACAGCTTCAGCCAGCAAATGCTGGAGGCCTGGCAGAGTGAACATGTTGAAACGTCGCTGATTCAGCGTATGGAAAACCGCCTCCCGGGGCTTTATTACATCGAAACCGACAGTACAGGCGAACGCACGTTTTATTACTGGCGCAACGAAGCCGCAGCCAAATTCTGGCTGGAGAGCGACGCGGCCGCGGCCATCTGCGAAGAGCTGGCGACATTTGACTATCTCTATCTGAGCGGCATTAGCCTGGCGATTTTAAGCCCCGCCAGCCGAGACAAGCTGCTCTCGCTGCTGCGCGAATGCCGTGCCAACGGCGGTAAGGTTATTTTCGATAACAACTACCGCCCGCGCCTGTGGGCCAGCCGCGAAGAGACGCAGCAGGTTTATCAGCAGATGCTGCAGTGCACCGACATTGCCTTCCTGACGCTCGACGATGAAGACGCCCTGTGGGGTGAAAAGCCGGTAGAGGACGTAATTGCGCGCACGCAGGCGGCAGGCGTGAGCGAAGTGGTGATTAAGCGCGGTGCGGATTCGTGCCTGGTCGCGGTGGCGGGTGAAGCGCTGGTTGACGTTCCGGCAGTGAAGCTTGCCAAAGAGAAAGTGATTGATACCACGGCGGCGGGTGATTCATTCAGCGCGGGCTATCTGGCGGTACGCCTGACGGGTGGAACGCCGGAAGCGGCGGCACAGCGCGGGCACCTGACGGCCAGCACGGTGATTCAGTATCGCGGGGCGATTATTCCGCGCGAGGCGATGCCTGTTTAAGTAGGGTGCGGGCTGATGCCCTCACCCTAACCCTCTCCCACAGGGAGAGGGAATGTTTGCATTACTGCCCTTGCGGGATATCCGTCGCGTCCGGATGTAAATCATCCGCCGTGGCGGCCTGCGCTGGCTGCGGCGCGGTAGCCATAATGGCATCCCAGGTCGTCTGAAGTTCCTTCATGTCATATTCCGGCTCGCCCTTCGGTTGCAGAAGGATCAACGCCATCTCCTGCGACAGCTGCTGACGGAGGTCCTGATTGAGCATATCGACGGTCAGACCGTTCAGGAAGTCCTGACGAAGCTTCTGATACTGTTCCGGCGCAATGTCCACCACCTGATTCTGCAGGGAACGAATACGCTGGCTGATCAGAATGTCGGTATCGGCACGAGCGTAGGTCGCAAACAGCTTCTGCAGCTCGAGTTTTTTCTGCGCCACGAGAGCATTGAATTCCTCTTCGGAAAGCCCCTCTTTACGCACTTTTGCCAGCTCTTTCGCGACCACACCCAGATTGGCATTTAGCTTATCGCCCGGTGATTCAACGTTGATGGCACATTGTGCACGCTGGAACAGCACGCGGCAGTCAAAGCCAAGACCAATATTCTTCACGTTGTTCTTACTCAGCGTCTGCTGGACGTGCCAGAACAGCGCTTCACGTGCCAGATCGGCACGCCAGTAGCGTAACATCGCCGCAGATTCACGGATGGGCTGCCAGGCGTTATCCCACATGACGGAGAGGCGATCCTGACGCACGGTGTCCGTCATAATGCTGACAGGCTCTGCACGCAGCGGAGAGAGCGTCGGGACAGGGGCTGGCGTTTCACGCTTGCCTTTCAGATCGCCAAACGCTTTGTTGATCTGCTCCACCACCGCGCGGCTGTCCACGTTACCCACCACGATCAGCGTCATCGCGTCCGGGGTGTACCACTTCTGGTAGAACGATTTCACCTGTTCGGCGTCCACCGGCTGTTTCAGCGGTTCGGCCGGATCATGTCCCAGTAACGTTGAGCCCTTCAGGCGGTAACGCCACCAGCCCTCTTTGGTATCCCCAGGCCAGGTTGCCACCATGTCGCTGTTACTCAACGCATAGTTGACGGTGTCCGGCGTAATCGCCAGATTGCCAGAGGCATCGGAGAGATACGTCAGCGCTTCTTTAAGCAGGTCGTTACGGTTGTTTGGCAGGCTCAGGTTAAACATGGTGTAGTCATACGAGACAACAGCCGGGGGGAGTGGGCGTTTCGGATCGATGGCCTGCTGCCAGAGTGAACGCACCTGAACCGCTTGCAGGCTGCCGCTCTGCGTGAGCGCCAGCCGGGGAATAAAGTGGCTGAAACCGGTTTGCTGGGTGCTTTCCGTGAGGGAACCGGTATTAACAGACAGACGGATTTCAATACGATCGCTGGGACGTTGCGGCGTGGCTAAGACCTGCCATTGAAAACCGTTCGCTAATGTCCCTTGTTGCCAGGCCGGGTCTGGCTGGAGCGCATCTGCCTGCACATAACTGGCTGCTGCCATCATCAGCAAACCGCCGGTTAAGAGTCGAATTTTTGTGCCCTGCATGTGAACCCCTGATCAACATTCCTGGTTAAAAAAGAGTGCTCGCGACGCGCTTCACTCTTAAAGATGACGATGAAAACACGTCGATTAGACCGCGCGTTCGGCAAAACGTCACGGTCCGAAGTGAAATATACCCAAAAAAAATCTTGTCGAATTATGACAGGTATGAACAGTTATTATGCGCAGGAGCCCGCATCCCCACAAGGGAATACGGGCATTTGTGACAAGTTTAAGAGGATAAGCCAGGATTTTTGCTGTCAGTTGAACGATTATTCAGAGTATCGTCGAGCTTTTTGTGATCCAGCTCTTTCACCCATTTCGCCACCACCACCGTTGCCACGCCGTTACCCACCAGGTTGGTTAACGCACGCGCCTCAGACATGAAGCGGTCAATACCCAGAATCAACGCCAGACCCGCCACCGGCAGGTGACCCACGGCAGAAATGGTGGCTGCCAGCACGATAAAGCCGCTGCCCGTTACGCCTGCCGCGCCTTTAGAGGAGAGCAGGAGCACCACCAGCAGGGTAATCTGATGGAAAATATCCATATGGCTGTTGGTCGCCTGAGCGATAAATACGGCCGCCATCGTCAGGTATATCGAGGTACCGTCCAGGTTGAAGGAGTAGCCCGTCGGGATCACCAGCCCGACCACCGATTTACGGCACCCGAGTTTCTCCATCTTGTCGAGCATACGCGGCAGCGCCGATTCTGAAGAGGAGGTCCCCAGAACAATCAGCAGTTCTTCGCGGATGTAACGGATAAATTTGAAGATGTTGAAACCTGTCGCGCGGGCGATGGAGCCCAGCACCACCACCACGAAAAGGATACAGGTAATATAGAAGCAGATAATCAGCTGACCCAGCTGCACCAGCGTGCCGACGCCATATTTACCGATGGTGAAGGCCATCGCACCGAAGGCACCGATTGGCGCCAGGCGCATGATCATATTGATGATGCCGAAAATGACCTGTGAGAAGCTTTCGATCACATTAAAAATAAGCTGGCCCTTGCTGCCCAGACGGTGCAGGGCAAAGCCAAACATCACGGCGAACAGCAGAACCTGGAGGATGTTTCCGCTGGCGAACGCGCCAATGACGCTGCCAGGGATGACGTCCAGCAGGAAGGCGACCACGCCCTGATCCTTCGCCTGCTCGGCATACACCGCGACCGCTTTAGCATCCAGCGTTGAGGGGTCTACGTTCATCCCCGCGCCTGGCTGCACCACGTTGACGATGATCAGACCGATAATCAGCGCAAGGGTACTGACCACTTCGAAATAAAGAAGCGCCACTGCACCGGTACGACCGACCGCCTTCATGCTTTCCATGCCAGCGATGCCCGTGACTACCGTACAGAAGATCACCGGCGCGATGACCATTTTGATGAGCTTAACGAACGCGTCGCCAAGCGGTTTCATTTGCGCGCCCAGCTCAGGGTAATAGTGACCCAGCAGAATACCGATGGCGATGGCTGTCAGGACCTGGAAATAAAGACTTTTGAAGAGTGAGGTTTTCATAAGGTGTCCTTGGGAAGAAAAACCACAGGTTTTGTAAGGTTATGGTTAACCTGCGGCTTTAAAATAACACCCACATAACAGGACAGAAATAAACTCAGTTCAAATTTGAAACACAAATGTTAAGAACTTTGAGCTGGCTCGCACAAGCCAGCAACAAAGTTACACTTTTGCGGGGTCGTCAGCACCAGAAAGGTATCGTTGTTCAAAGACATCCGAAGGAACAGCGGGGGCAAAAAGGAAGCCTTGCCCGCTCTCCACACCCGCCTCTGCCAGCCAGGCGCGTTGCGCGTCGGTTTCAATCCCCTCGGCAATAAGGTGCAGGTTGAGACTGCGCGCCATCTGGATAATCGCCTGCACCATGCTGCTGTCGTCCGGCAGACCGTCGACAAACGCTTTGTCAATTTTGAGCACATCTACCGGAAGGGTTTTCATGTGCTGAAGCTGGCGCAGCCCGGCGTACCCCATGCCAAAATCGTCCAGCGCAATGCGAATGCCAGCATTACGCAGCGGCTTCAGGATCGCGACCGCCTCATTGGGGTCGTCAATGCGTCTGCTCTCCGTCACTTCCAGGGTTAACGTATCTGGCTTGATGCGGTAACGATGGATCAGCTCCAGCATCTCTGAAACCATGGTCGGGTGCATAAGCTGCAGGGCAGACAGGTTAACCGACAGCGGCAGCATCACGCCGCGCTCCTGCCAGGCCGCAAGCTGACGGCAGGACTCCTCCAGCACCCAGTAGCCGACGGTAACCATCAGGCCGCAGGACTCAATGCGCTCAATCAGCCCTTCCGGCAGCTCCCATGAACCATCCGGCTGCTGCAGACGCAGCAGAGCCTCGGCGCTTTTCACTTCTCCCGTCAGCAAATTCACCTGCGGCTGTAGCCAGAGGGCAAACTGGCGGTTATCCAGCGCGGTCAGGATGTCGCTCTCTTCCGTCAGGCGCTGCTGCGCCTTTTCCATCTGCTCCGGGTCGAAGAACTGGATCTGATTTTTCCCTTTGCGCCGGGCGGTAAACGCCGCCGAGAAGGCGCGACGATAAAGCTGTTCCGCCGTTAAATCACCGTAGTACATGGCGATACCGATACTGGCGCTCGGGCGAAGCTGGATACCCTGAATGGGCAACCGCTCATTAATGACAGTGAGTACTTGCTGACCTAATGTGATCGCATGCCAGGGCTCTTTTACGCCATTGGCAATCACCACCAGGTCGTAACCGCTGACCTGAGTCAGCACCATGCGCGGGGCAAGGACAGATTTGATCTTTTCCACCAGGGTAAGCAGCAGCATTTCGCGCTGGCTCTCCTTGAGCACGCCAGCCGTGTCCTGCAGCGTTTCACAGGCGATAACCATCAGCGCCGTGGTTTGCTGGCGCTCAACGTTTTGCTCCAGCATTGCCATCAGGAAGGCTTTATTGGGAAGCTCCGACACCGGGAAGCGCGTGGCGCTGCTGTTTAACTCATCCTGCTGACGCTGGATGCGCTGCTGGTTGAGGTTGTAGCTGCGCACCAGCATGCCTATCTCATCGTCATGATGCAGACGCGGTAGCCCAAGCTGATGTCCCATCTGATCCTGCGGCGCAAGCGTATTCAGCTCGCGGGCGATGCGGCGCAGCGGATGAACAATCAGCCGGTTAATGCACCAGGTGAGCGCCACGCTGAGAATAAGCGTCATAAGTAAGCAAGTGGTCACTAACGTAACCACCCAGCTCATGACGAATTTATACATGCGGTAGGAGTCCGCCTGTAATACCAGGTAGGCCAGCGGCTGCGGATTGGCAGGGCGTTCGAGTGAATAAACGGGCAGCGAAATTTGCACCGGCAGTTCAAACAGGCGCATCACCATCATCGGGACGGGACGCTCCGGGATAAAGCTCATCCGCAGCGCCTGAAACTGGTTAGGCAAGACGACGTCGGCGCGGCTAACGACGCCGGCAGGCTGAATGCGTTTTAAAATGGTTTCCGCTTCGGGAATATCCCCTTTCAGAATCGAGGCGGAGAGCGGGCCGCGCACCGAGCGGGCAATACTTTCTAACTGCGAGGCCGTGTTATAGCGATTCTGCTGTACGGAATGAAACAGCAGAATTACGCAGAAAAGCAGGACAAACAGCATGGTGACGGCAGAAACCATCGCCATCTGTTTGATTGTTAAGGAACGGCTGACACGCAAAATGACTCTCCACAAAACTCGAAGCGCAGGGCGCGCCAGGGTGTAAACCTGGCGCGCCTGAGTATACCCGATTGCCGCGCTATTAAGAGAGACTTACAAATGGATTAAGGAAAATCCGATTACCAGTCCGCGTAAGGGATAAGCGGCTGCGGCGGTAAGTCCATATCGCCCTGCCAGCCTGCAGCAGAGTAGCGCACATAGATCAGCGCGTGGCTTGGGGTATAGTCTTTCGCTTCCTGAATATCCACGCCCATGCCCACAAACCAGTTGGACGTTACGCGGCGTTCGATAATGGCCCGTGCGGTATAACCCGTACCGGAAGAACTGCTGCCGGTTTCCATCGCGCCCCGGTCGGTATAGCGGTCTGGCTCATCGGTCGGGATCAGATTCTGAATCGGGTAGCGCAGCTCGTCTTTGGTTTTGGAGTGGGACCAGGACACCGAGCCACCCAGCTCCCAGGACCAGTTCTCCGTGCGTTTACGCCATGTCACCGGCAAGGCGAAGGAGACATACTCCTGCGGACTGTAGTAGCCGCCCTGACCCAGGGTATAACCACTCAGGTCTTTGTCGTAGTGCCAGAGCATATTGGAGACGCCGACCGTCAGACGCTCATTGTTTTTATTAATGAGCTTGTAGTAGTAACCCGTCATCCAGCGGACGCGCCAGTTATCCTCCACATTTTTACCCGTCAGCGTTTCCGCGTTCAGGCTTGACCAGACGCCGTTCGCTTCCCCTTTGTCATAGCTCATACTTACGCCGCCACCGGTGGCGCGTACGCCGCCCCAGGTGGTGCCGGTATTGGTATCTTTTTGCCCGCCGAAGGCCAGCAGAGAGCTGGAGATTGGGCGGCGATGGGCGTTAACGGTATAGCCGATGGGCCCCAGATCGCTGCTGTAGCTGATGCCGCCCACCACGTCGACGACGTCAAAGCCCATTGGCGTGGTGCCAATATCCATCGCCCAGGTTTTATTCTGCCAGCCGACGGCAACGCTTGCGCCATTGTCGGACTGATGGGTGTTGCCGCTACACGGCGTTTCGTAGCAGGTTCCCCATTTAGGGTCGTAAGTCCCGTTCTTGCTATCAAATGAACCGGCGTCCATGTTGACCAGATCGCTTCTGAAGAACATGCGCCCATCAGAGAGCGGGGCATCCACCTGTAGCATGGTGGTATGCGCTTTCAGGTCGGAATAACCGCCCGTGCCGCTGGAGCCCCAGTAGTCGTGCTGCAGCGTGACGTTAACATCCTGCTGACGATACAGGTCACCGGCATCGCTGCGCACGCCGCGCTTCAGCCAGTCATCCTTTTCATCGTTACGCGTCAGACGGGTGAAACTGTCGTTGTCAGCCGGACGCGTCGTCGTGATACCCGTCGATACCATCGCATCTTTATAGGTTTCCAGCGCCTGCTGAGGCTGGCCGTTCTGCGCCTGGAAACGTGCGGCATCACGCAGCACCAGCGCGTTTTCCATGGAGCCGGGCTGCGATTTAGCCTGCGGAATGATTTTGTTGAAGGTCTGTTCTGCGGCTGCGGAATCGCCCAGACCCGCCTGCGCCATCGCGATCCGGCGCTGCATGTTGAGCGACAGCGGCCGGCCGTTTTGCGCGGCGGGCAGTTTCGCCAGCTCTGCGCGCGCGGCATCTTTGTTACCCTGCGCGCTGTAAATCTCGGTCAGGCCGAGGATCGCGTCTTCGTTCTGCGGTTCACGCTGCAGGACGGTGTTGTACGTCGTTTTCGCCGAGTCCAGATCGCCACGCTGCTGTGCCCAGTCCGCCAGCGTGAGGTCGATACGGGTGGAGGTCGGCTGCTGGCGAAGAAGATTCTCTGCGTCCTGCTCTTTGCCGCTGTCGCGCAGACGGTTGGCGGTTTCCAGCACCTGGTTGCTTTGCAGGCGGTCGGCAAGTTCCTGAATATTGCCGTTCCACTGGCTGCGCGGCAGCGTGTCCAGATGCGCCAGCGCGGCGCGGTCCTGATCGTTTCCGGAAAGATAGAGCCCGTTGGCGTACACCTGATCCGGATCGGACGGTTTCTGGCTGGCAAGCTGACGCATCAGGGTATCCGCCTGGCTGCGCTGACCCGCGCTGTAGAGATCGCGCGAGAGACGATAGGTTATCCACACGTCGCCGGGAGAGAGCGCCAGACGACGACGCTGGATCTCTGCCGCCTGAGCGTATTTACCCTGATTTTCCAGCTGTTCGGCCTGAGTGGAGAGCTGTTCGTTGGTCAGGCTACGTTCAATATCGTCTATGCTTCGGCGCTGGCTGGCGGAGAGAGACTGGATAAACTGCGAGGCCTTCTCCGGCGACTGCGCGCGGTAAATATTGGCCAGGCCGCGAACCGCATTGCTGTTGCCGCTGTCCATACGCAGCGCCTGGCGATAATAACGTTCCGCCGCGTCGTTATCTTTACGCGCCGCGGCGGCGTCGCCCAGCCCCAGCACGGCATAGCTGTCGGTATTGTCGATACCGCGTGCCTGCTGATAGTAACGCTCCGCCTGCGCCGGGTTATTCGCCTTCAGCGCCGCATCGCCCTGCTGGATCAGCAACCAGTAGCGGTTAACCTTCAGAAGACTGTCCCATTTACCCCGGTTATCGCTCTGGGGATCGAGGGCAATCGCCTTTTCAAACTGTGCCACCGCGCGGGCGCGGTCGCCCTTCTGAGAATAGGCCTGGCCGAGGGCACCCACCGCCTCACTGTCGGCATGGTTGGCGCTGACGGCTTTTTGCAGCTCCGCCACCGCCTTACTCCCCTGCCCGGCATCCACCGCCGCCAGCCCTTCCGCTTTCGCGCGGAACGCCGGATCGGCGAGCTGTTTTTGCTGCGCTTCAAGCTGGGCACGCGCCGCCGCGACGCTATCCCCGTCGCTGAATACGCTCAGGTATTTTTGCAGCGCGCTGACGCTGGCGCTGCTGGCAGGCTGACCTTTGATTTGGTCATACCACATATCAGACGCCTGGTTACGGCCATTGGTGGATTTGGCCATCTCTTGCAATACCGCAAAGCCTTCATCACGGCGTCCGCTCTGGAACAAAAGCTGGGACAGCGTTGCCTGAAGCTGCGTATTTCCGGGGCTGCTGCTGTTTATTTTCTTGAGCTGGTTAATGGCTGCATTTCGGCGAGCAGGGTCTTTCGCCACGACGTTCCAGTATTCCGTGGCCACGTCGCCGCCCGGCGGGTTGCCGTCAAACAGCTTGTCATAGGCGGCAATCGCCTCCTGCGTGTGTCCCGTGGTGGCGAGCAGTCGCGCCTGCTGGAGCTGCTGGCGGCCATCCGGGGTAGAAAGCAGCATCGTGTTGCGTGATGACTGGTACGCACTCGAGCCCGGCGCGATCCCTTTCAGACGATCCAGCTCTTTTTGCGCACCGGCGTTATCGCCCTGGCGCAGCAGGTAGCGAAAGCGTGCGGCAATGACGTCAGGGTTGTTCGGGTCAATCAGCTCCAGACGATAAAGCGACTGACGAACCAAATCCTCACGCTGTGTCGATTCGCCCAGCCGAACCTGTTCCAGCAGCTGTTTCTGCTGCGGAGAGTTGGCGGCTTCAGCCAGCGGCATCAGTGCCAGGCCAAGCGATAAAGTGAGTAGATTTACTGTGAACTTGCGCATTCCTGGCCCCAATCCGGTATTAATTCACCTTTTGCGGTGAAGCGAAAACGATGCTGATCCCATCCTTGCCCAAAGAGAGTCAGCACGTAGCTGTAATAGGCATTGTTATCGGGAAAATGGTCCGCAACGCGCTGGCGCTGAACCGCCTGGGCATCACGCTGTTGTAAAAACGGCAGCATGGCGGCAGAGAACCCGACCGGGCCATTCCCGGTGCGTTTCCCCGTCGCCACATCCACTTTCTCCGGCGGCACACCCCGTTTCATAGTCTTTGCCGCCATCGGCTGGAAGCGCGTCAGCAGCCGGGCTTTCTGAGGATCGTTGTCACTCATCATGCCCACCCAGAGATACACGCGGATGGCGTCGTAGCCGCCCACCAGCGCCTTATCCTGCTGTAACCGCCAGCCTTTGTTTTTCTGATACTGCACCCAGTCCGGCGAAAAGCCTTTCGGCGCACTCTCCAGCAGCAGACGCAGATTGGTTTCACGAAGCTGGGTCCACGGGGAACCAAAGCGCGTGAAATAACTCGCTAACTGCGGAGGAAGATAACTGGGGTTAAAGCGCCAGACCTGTTCATCGGCAAAACCGACTTTACCGGGAAGCAGCATTGCGCCGAGCCCCGGCACTTTCACCACTTCCTCGCTGACAATGCGTTTTAGCAACGCTTTACCCGTGCGGGTATAGTCCGGATGTTTCCACAGCCGACCCGCTTCGAGCAGTGACCAGGCGATCCAGACATCGGCGTCAGAGGCGGAGTTGGTATCAATCACCGCCCACGTTTCTTTATCCTTCTGACCCCATAGCCAGGCAGGCAGATGGTCGTTGAGATCGCCGCTGGCAAGATTATCGCGCGTCCACGTCAGCAGCTGGTCAAACGCGTTGCGATCGTTCGCCGCCAGGGCAAAGAACAGGGCGTAGCTTTGCCCTTCCGAGGTCGTAATTTTGCGCGTGTCACTGGGATCAATGACACGCCCGCCCTCACTGATGTAGTCCTTTTTAAACTGCTCCCAGGCAGGCCAGGTACAGGCGGCGCGAAGAGGAAGCGCCGCCAGCATCACCGCTGCTAATGCACACCAGCGAAAGGCTTTCATTACATCTTACTCATCCGGGTTCAGACGACGACGGCTGATGATACGCAGCAGACGCCACAGCACCCATGCCAGCAAGACCACGCTGACCGCAGCCAGGATGGCGAGCAGCACCGGATGGTTAGCCAGCGCATACCACAGGCGTTCAAACCACGGCAGATGGCCCACGTAGTACACATCGCCCACGCGCAGGCTATTGACGCCGGACTCACGGATCACCGACACGGAACCAAACATCGCGGCACGTTTACCGCTGTCGTTCATGGCCGTATTGAGGAGTTCATACCCGCGCGGGCTGTCCGCAAGGAGGGCCACCACGCTACGCTGTTCGTTGTATGGGGACTGGAAGCCCACCACTGCGGCCATCGCCCCCTGAGACGTTACCGTCGTCTGCGCGCTGGCCTGACGGTCGTTCACATCCGGCATAATGCTCGGGAACTCGGTCTGGCGCAGCGGCGTGTTAACCCAGGACTGGGCCGCTTTCACCAGCAGATCGATACGCTTGTCATCCTTTAGCTTATCCGGAATGGTACCGATCACCATGATGTCAGCGTCTTTGTTCTGAATCTGGCTGCCATCGTCCGTCAACGTGACGTTAATCGCCGGTAAGCCAGTTTGTCCCCCGACGGTCGCCATGGTGTCCAGCAGAGTCGTGACCTGCCCTTCGTTTGGCGCTTTTGGCATCACCACAATGGACTCAGAGAGATCGGCCATGCGGCTGAACGGGAAGCCCGCGTTAGCAAACGCGCGCAGGTCCGGCATCGCCAGGAAGTGATAGTACTTCGAGAAGTCGATGGTCGATTCATCGCCAATCACCACGTGGTTCTGAACCGGCTGGAAGGTGATGCAGTTTTCCGCCGAGCCGCCAGGCATCGGGTTCATGTACTGGAAGTCAAAGCGCAGCTGGTTTATCGCACCCAGCTTCAGTGCCGGAATGGAAACATCCGTTTTACCGTCCAGCAGCCCTTGCAGCACCGGCAGGCGAAGCATCAGGCGGTTCGTATCCTGCGTGCTTTGCAGGCTGAAGGATTGCAGGAACTGATTATTCAGGCTGATATCCATGCGCGAGCTGTCTTTGGTGGCTGGCGCGGTATAGCGGTAGTTCAGATTGATATCAATGCCGTTGGTACGCAGCAGGTACAGATCCGGCGGCAGATTCAGCGACAGGCTAATCGGCGCTGGCTCAAGCCCCGTCGCCTGCAGCTGTTCTTCATAGGTTTTCAGCTCGCCAAAGGTTACCGCACGGTCGGTACGCACCCAGTTTGGCGCATCATACGGTTTACGCGCCAGCAGCGGTTTGACGTCATCAACCACCACGCTGTTGCCGCGGAACAGGACGTTGCCCTGGGCAATCGCTTTTGCTGCCTGCACCAGATCTTTATCATCACGACCAAAGACCACCAGCAGCTTCACGTACGGGTTTTCCGGATGGCTTATCATCTCAACGGTCGGCGCTTTGACGTCCGGATGATCGCGCAGGAAGGCCGGGCGTTTCGCGTTGGTCGCAAACACAATGGCATTTCTGTCCGGCAGCTTGTCATACATTGCCGGGAAGCTCTGGCCGCGCCAGCCCGCGCGTGAACCAAACCAGGACGCCACGATGGTGGCCGCCAGCTGCTCGGTCACGTCCGGGGAAGAGGCAAACACCATCGGCAACGTGAGCGGACGGTTATCACGCGGATCAAAGAACGGAACCGGGAAGGCCGAAAGATCGTTTTTCAACGCCAGCGACTGGTAGGTCAGCTGCAGCGAGGAGTTACGTCCGACGTCCATCCACAGCGTGTTGCTGGCCGGGTTTTCGCAGACATCGCGGTAGTGACCGACAAATTCCAGACGGATACGGTTAAAGTCGGTGATGAACAGCGGGTTAATCGGCACCTGAGCCTGGGTTTTCTTGCCCAGCTGCTCTTTCGTGACCGGCAGGACGTCCATCAGCTCATCATTCAGATAGACCTTCAGCTGAGACTGGGTCGGCAGCAGCGACGGTGACGGGGTGTACTCAAGGTTCAGCACCGCATTAGAGACGACCTCATCGCTGCGCATGCCAAATTCAATGCCGCCGTTAGGGTTGATACCGCGCAGCACCATGCTGCCCGGAGGCGGCGCAATTTGCGCGAAGGTCAGCTTCACGTCCCGTGACGGCGCATTGTCCGCGACGACGGGCGCATTCGCCCCCCGGACGCCCGGCATCACCTGTCCGATGACCTGACCGTCTGCCGGCAGGGTGTTCCCCTCCGTTGGTTGGTTCGGCAGGATGTTTTCTGTTTGACCCGGTGCCGCGGTGACAACCGGATCGGTTGCTTGCGCGACGACAGGTACCGTTGGCGCAGGCGTTGCCGCTGCATTACCAGGAGCGGCGTTAGCCATTGTTGCGGGGAGGACATTCATCCCCATTGCCACTGCACATAACCAGGAAAGTTTTGTTTTCATCGCGTTATCATCATTGTTGAGCCATAACCGGGTCCGCCTGCTTCGCCTCATCCCGCTCAGGACGACGAGGAATGAACGACACGACCCAGGAAACCAGCGAAGTAAGTGACCGGAAAATTAATTTCACCGACGACGGGGCAAATTCTGCAAGGTGACGATAGCCACGGAACCCCAGCTTCAGAATATCCAGCAGGCTTTCCAGAGGTTTATCTTCCGGGAAGCTGTCCTGCCAGAGAGCCCACGTATCCGCGCGGGCAAACGTACACTGCACAAAATCGATATGCTGCTTTTTGGTCAACGGCATCAGCTGCAGACCGACTTCATTGCCCGCCACGCGAACAACCTGCGTCGGGAAGACATACTCCTGCTGACCGCGCTTAAGCAGCAGGTTAACTTTCTGCCCTTCCAGCACCTTCGCCTGGCCGTTGATTTTGATCCCCAGACCGCCGTCAGAGAAGTCGTGCACGGTACAGGAGAAGAGATGGCCATCTTCACGGGCGATCGCCGCAGGCATGCAGATTTCAACGCGATGCGCACGACGAACCTGTTTGCTTTCCACCGACACCGCCACCGCGCCGCCGAGGATAATCAGGTTGTAGAAGACCCAGGCCATACTCACGAAGACGGTCAGGATTTCGTTTTCCGGGCCGTAGAAATAACGCCAGATACCGGCGATGACGCCAACGATATTCAGCAGTACCAGGAAGATATACGGACGGGAGATCACCCAGTCGACGTACTCTTCTTCCACCAGGCCGCCCTTCGCGGTGACGTTGAATTTCCCTTTATGCGGGTTAATCAGCGCCACCATCGTCGGCGGTGCGATGTACCAGGCCAGCACCGTTTCGTAGATTTCACTCCAGAAGGAGTGGCGGTATTTACCCTGTATCTTCGAGTTCGTCAGGCTCGCGTGGATCATGTGCGGCAGAACAAACAGCGCAATCATCAGCGCCGGGGCGTAGATGATATAAGCGTGAAGGAGCAGGAACGCCAGCGGCGCGGTCAGGAAGATCAGCCGCGGAATACCGGATAAGAAGTGGAACATGGCGTTGACGTAGCAGAGACGCTGCGCCAGCTTGAGCCCTTTCCCGATCAGTGGGTTATCGAGACGGAAAATCTGCACCATCCCGCGCGCCCAGCGAATACGCTGACCAATGTGCGCCGACAGTGACTCCGTTGCCAGACCGGCAGCCTGCGGAATGCGCATATAGGCTGAGGTATAGCCACGACGGTGCAGGCGCAGCGAGGTATGCGCATCTTCGGTGACCGTTTCGACGGCGATACCACCAATTTCATCCAGCGGTTTACGGCGGATAACCGCACAGGAGCCGCAGAAGAAGGTGGCATCCCACATGTCGTTTCCGTCCTGCACCAGGCCATAGAACAGCGTGCCTTCGTTCGGGGTTTTACGGAAACGGCCAAGGTTACGTTCAAACGGGTCCGGCGAGAAGAAGTGGTGCGGCGTCTGCATCATCGCCAGCTCTTTCTCCTTCAGGAACCAGCCCATGGTCATCTGCAGGAACGAGCGCGTCGGCACGTGGTCGCAGTCAAAGATCGAGACAAACTCCCCGGTGGCATACTTCAACGCGTTGTTGATGTTCCCGGCTTTAGCATGTTCGTGCGTCGGACGGGCGATGTACTCGACGCCAACCTCCTCTGCGAACTGGCGGAATGCCGGACGGTTGCCGTCATCCAGGATCCAGACCTTGAGCTTATCTTTCGGCCAGTCGATGCCCAGCGCGGCATAGATGGTGTTCTTCACCACGCTCAGGTCTTCGTTGTAGGTCGGCACGAAGAGATCGACGGTTGGCCACTGGGTGGTGTCCTTTGGCAGCGGAACCGGCTGGCGGTTGAGCGGCCAAATCACCTGGAAATAGCCCAGCACCAGCACAATCCAGGCGTAGGTTTCAGCAAACAGCAGCACCAGGCCGCACACCAGACTCACCGGGTCGTCCCAGTTCAGCGTCGAGGTATAACGCCACCAGATGTAGCGACAGGAGACGGTCAACGACAACACAATCAGCATCAGCGCCGAGAAACGGCCCGGAATACGGCGGACCAGCAGCGCCACGCCCCACAGCAGGATCAGGAAGGTGAACTGCGCCAGAGGGTTGAAAGGTTGCGTAATACAGACCAGCGCCAGAATGAGCGAGAACACAACGATCACACCGAGGATAAAACGCCGCAAGCCCGGGTGGAGATGCCCGAGCTCTTTATGGTTATCCAGATGGCTGGTCTTATCGCTGACGCTGTTGGGCAGTTTATCCAGCCACTGGTGGTAGCGTTCACGTAGCTGCTGCACGCGGGAGAAACTGCGCCAGTGCGGCGTTTTTGTCTCCGCGCGGGATGAGGTCGCCACCAGCCAGATGGCCTGAATGAGATAACGCGCCGGATCCAGTGGACGCGGACGGTCAGGATTAATGTGCGGATACAATTCACTGTGCCGGGCACGTATGCGCTGCCAGCGCGGGTGTTCGAGTGGAATAAACATCCAGGCCAGAATCATCCAGAAACAGCCGAGCGCGGCGCTGAATGCCGACGCGCCGTGACGGCGAAAATGCCGGTAATGTTCGCTCAAACGCGAACTGACCGGTGGGATGAGTAACCAGCTGGCGAGACGACTCATACATCACTCCCTGCATGCTCCGCCCTGTTGGCGAAGTTCAGCAGACACCAGTTAGCCAGCGTCAGGATCTCTTCTGCCGCCAGTGAATCGCTACGGTATTCGCCGAGCGGTTGCTTCGACGCAAGGCATTCCGCCATGCCCTCATCACGATGGATGACAATGGGAAGCAGGCGGCGCTGGCTCTGCAGCCAGACCTGATACAGATCGTCCTGGATCTGGCTGCCAATGCGCAAATCGTTAATCAGGATATGGCCATTTTGAGGTAGCCCCTGCTGATGCAGGCGGATATGGCAGTTCGCATCGACGTTGACGATCGAGAGCACATGATCGCACTGGGCAATAAGCTGTCTGGTCAGCGTGCCGGCGCCGTGCGGCAGATCCAGCAGGATCCACTTGTAGTGCCCCTTTTCTTTCAGGGTCTGCAGCGCCAGCGTGAACTGCGAAAACAGACGCTGATACGCGGCTTCATTCTCGCGCTCCGTGGTGGTCAGTTGACCAAACGGCAGCAGATCGAGCTGGGAGGTATAGCGCATCCCTGCATCCTGCCAGTCTTTATCGTCGAGCAGCGCCCGGGCCCAGCCCTCTTCGCGAGTAAAGTCGACGTTAAACGACATACGCAGCAAATTATCGGCGCAGGCGTCAATAACCAGCACCGATTCACCTAAAAGCTGTAATGACCACGCCAGCGCCGCGGTAACAGATGTGGTACCCACACCGCCACGGACACCCTGTAATCCGAGTATGGCCATCAATGGCTCCCTTAATGTTGATGGGCGAATTCAGCTAATAACGGCCAGCGTTTAATAGCCGCGGCCAACTGTTCCCGCTGGGAAATATCGGTGTAATCTATTTCAGGTAAAGAAAAGGCCTGCGTCAGCGCCAGAAAATCGTTTTGGAATGTGTAACCCAGGGTCGAATCGACTGGGGTTCCGGGTTCGTTATTATCCATTCTTTTTCCATCCCTTTGAGGAAAATCGCACGCTAAAGAAGTTGCGGGGCTTCCTGCCCTGACAAATTTCATTTACATGCTAAATCTGATGTTCTTTAATTTCAATGTTAGGTTTATTTCTACGCTTTCGCTAGTAAACTGAGATACAGATAAATTAGACGAAAAGAGGGACACCGTGGACTCCATATTTTCTATTGGCATCCAGTCATTATGGGACGAATTGAGCCACATGCCAGTCGGAGGAGTCTGGTGGATTAATACGGACCGAAATGAAGATGCTATCAGTCTGGTAAACCAGACAATTGCTGCCCAGGATAAGGATTCCCGCGTGGCCGTCATTAGCATGGGCGAAGATCCGAAGAAAATTATCACGCTGGAAAACGATTGCGGGCCTCAGACGGTGCGATTATTTTCCATGACATCGGATGCCGATAGTCTATACTTTTTGTCCCGCGACGTTCAGTGCACTATTGATCCGGATCACTATTTAGTGATCCTTAAATGCGCAAATAACGTCCTGCAAAATATCCCTTCTGAAAAACTGCTGCCGTGGCTGGAAAAAATCAATAAATGGGCAAAATTTCAAAATTGCACGCTATTGATAGTCAATCCCGGCAGTAATAATGACAAGCTATTCTCACTTTTAATGGGTGAATATCGCTCCCTGTTCGGTCTGGCAAGCGTTCGTGACCAGGCGGGAAGCTATCTCTACGATATTGCATTCTGGTGTAATGAAAAAGGCGTGAGCGCCAGGCAACAACTTACGCTGAAACAAATCGAGGGTAAGTGGCACCTGGCACAGCAGGAAGAAACCGTGGTGCAACCGCGCAGTGATGAAAAACGCATTCTGAGCCATATCGCGGTTTTAGAGGGAGCACCTGCCCTGTCGGAAAACTGGTCACTGTTTGAATCTAACGAAGCCCTCTTCCATGAAGCGCGCACAACCCAGGCGGCAACGATTATTTTCTCGCTGATGCAGAATAACCAGATTGAGACGCTGGCGAGGCAAATCCACACCTTGCGCCGCCAGCGCGGCAGTGCGTTAAAAATCATCGTACGCGAAAACAATACCAGCCTGCGCGCCACCGATGAGCGCCTGCTTCTGGGTTGCGGCGCCAATATGGTTATTCCCTGGAATGCGCCATTATCACGCTGCCTGACGCTTATCGAAAGCGTTCAGGGCCAGCAGTTTAGCCGCCATGTTCCGGAAGACATTTCCACGCTGCTCTCCATGACGCAGCCGATGAAGCTGCGCGGATACCAAAAATGGGATACCTTCTGCGACGCCGTCGGCAACATGATGAGCAATACGCTTCTTCCAGCTGACGGAAAAGGGGTTATGGTTGCCCTGCGCCCTGTTCCGGGTATCCGCGTTGAACAGGCGCTTACCTTATGCCGCCCGAACCGTACAGGGGACATCATGACCATTGGCGACAATCGCCTGGTGCTGTTTTTGTCCTTCTGCCGGGTAAACGATCTCGATACGGCGCTTAACCACATCTTCCCTCTGCCTACCGGGGATATTTTCTCGAACCGTATGATTTGGTTCGAAGATAATACGATCAGCGCGGAGCTGGTGCAGATGCGTGCGCTTCAGCCTGAACAATGGGTTAAACCGCTCGCTATCAAGAGCGATGCCAAACCGATCCTCAATGCCAGACATGATGGACACGTCTGGCGTCGGGTGCCGGAACCCCTTCGCTTATTAACAGACAACGCGGAGAACGCATCATCATGAATATCAGCGATATTATTCAACTGGTTATATTCTGTGCGCTGATCTTTTTCCCGCTTGGCTACTATGCGCGTCATTCCATACGCCGTATCCGTGATACGGCCAGAGTGCTATTTATAAAACCTCGCTACGTAAAACCAGCCGGAACACTGACACGGGCATCACACGTCAAGGCAGACCGAAAACATGACTAATTCTACCTATACCGCTTCGTCACCCTCGCCGCTCTGGCAATACTGGCGCGGCCTTTCCGGCTGGAACTTCTACTTTCTGGTGAAGTTTGGTCTGCTTTGGGCAGGCTATCTGAATTTCCATCCTCTACTCAACCTCGTGTTTATGGCCTTCCTGCTGATGCCGCTGCCAAATATCAGGCTGCATCGCTTACGTCACTGGGTTGCCATCCCCGTCGGCTTTGCGCTGTTCTGGCATGATACCTGGCTACCGGGGCCGGACAGCATTATGAGCCAGGGGTCCCAGGTGGCGGGCTTTAGCGCCAGCTATGTCCTCGATCTGACCGAGCGGTTTATTAACTGGCAGATGATAGGCGCGGTATTTGTGCTGCTGGTTGCCTGGCTGTTCCTGTCACAGTGGATCCGCGTCACGGTGTTTGTCGTCGCGATTATGATCTGGCTTAACGTGCTGACCCTGGCTGGGCCAAACTTTTCGCTGTGGCCTGCCGGTCAACCGACCACCACGGTGACCACCACCGGGGGAAGCGCGGCGGCCACCGTCACCACGGCAGGCGATACGCCAGTGGTGGGTGATATCCCTACCCAGACCGCGCCGCCGACCTCAACCAACCTGAACGCCTGGCTCTCCAGTTTCTATACCGCGGAAGACAAGCGACAGACGAAATTCCCGGATGCGCTGCCGGCGGATGCTCAGCCGTTTGAACTGCTGGTGATCAACATCTGCTCTCTCTCCTGGGCAGACGTGGATGCAGCCGGTTTGATGTCTCATCCGCTGTGGTCTCATTTCGACATTCAGTTTAAAGATTTCAACTCTGCCACCTCGTACAGCGGCCCGGCGGCCATCCGCCTCCTGCGTGCAAGCTGCGGTCAGACATCGCATAAGAATCTGTATCAACCCGCCGGCAACCAGTGTTATCTGTTCGATAACCTCGCCAAGCTGGGCTTTACGCAGCATCTGATGCTGGGACATAACGGTCAGTTCGGTAACTTCCTGAAAGAAGTGCGCGAACAGGGTGGTATGCAGTCACCGCTGATGGACCAAACCGGTCTTCCTGTCTCTCTGCTGGGCTTCGACGGCTCGCCCGTCTATGACGATACCGCCGTCCTGCAACGCTGGCTGCAGACCATCGAAAAAGACAGTAATCCACGCAGCGCGACGTTCTTTAATACCCTGCCGCTCCATGACGGTAACCATTTCCCGGGCGTGAGCAAAACGGCAGATTATAAAGTGCGTGCGCAGAAGTTCTTCGACGAGCTGGACGCGTTCTTCACGGAGCTGGAAAAATCAGGCCGTAAAGTGATGGTGGTTGTGGTGCCTGAGCACGGTGGTGCGCTGAAAGGTGACAGAATGCAGGTGTCAGGTCTGCGTGATATCCCAAGCCCATCGATTACCAACGTACCTGCAGGCATTAAATTCTTTGGTATGAAGGCACCGCATCAGGGCGCACCAATAGAGATTACGCAGCCAACCAGCTATCTGGCAATCTCAGAACTGGTTGCCCGCGCCGTTGACGGGAAACTCTTTGTGGAAGATAGCGTGAACTGGGACCAGCTCACCAGCAAACTGCCACAAACGGCAGAAGTCTCGGAGAACGCCAACGCGGTAGTGATTCAGTATCAGAACAAACCGTACGTTCGCCTGAACGGCGGGGATTGGGTACCGTATCCACAGTAACTGATTTACCCCTCTCCCCATCGGGGAGAGGGGATAGTCGGTGCGTTATTATTGCGCTGAAATCCACACCAGCATTTTCAGACTTGCCGAATAGTAGTCGTCCTTAGACGTGATTTCGGGTTCTCCGGAAGACTGTCCCATCGTTAAATCCCTAACCGCCAGCAGACCACCTTCCATCATGTAGGGCGCATATTCGTTAGTCGTGACGTTAACCCAGGCGGGCGTTTGTTCCCGGGGGAACTGACCGAACCAGGCCTTCCACGGCGTCAGGAGCGGGCTTTGTTTATCAGACCAGGCAACGTACAGCGGAATACGAATCGCGTCATAGCTCATTCGCGGCGGCCAGCCTTTAGCGGGAGCCAGCTTGCCACCTGATGTCAGTGAAACCCAGTCAGTGGGCAAGTTCGCTTTACCCGAGCCCATTTTCCCCAGCAGGCGTTCCCCGTCCTTAATCAAATCGCGCCAGACCGGCAAATGACTGCGTCCGGCGAAGGCCTGCCAGGCCGGAAACACAAAATAGGAAGGATTAAGAACCACTTCACCGTCAAGCTTAAATCCCTGGACGCCGGGCAGCATCACGCGGTAACCCGCATAGCGGATGACGCTATGGGCGACCAGCGCTTTTGTAATAGCATCCGATGCAGCGCTGTAGCGTTTGTCATGCCAGCGGGCATCGGCTTTAAGCAGCGCCCAGGCAATCAGCACATCGCCATCGGCAGCGTTGTTTTTGTCGGCGATCGGGTTGGACTCTGCGGGGTTATAGCGCCAGTAAAACAGTCCGTTCTCTTTGTTCTTCAACTCACGGTTTGTCCATTGCCAGAGCTTATCGAACGTGGCTTTATCGTCGTTGGCCACTGCCATCAGCATGGCAAAGCCCTGACCTTCCGTATGCGACACGCCGCCATTGCCGGTATCGACAATGCGGCCTTCCGGTTTGAAAAAGCGCGCCTTGTAACTCTCCCAGGCCTGACCCGCCTGAGAGAGGGGTGAGAACAGCAGACTCATCATGACGGCCAGCGTCGCGCAGACGGGTTTTCGCATCGTTCACTCCATCCGGTTATTCGGCACTCCGCAGGGAAATCTCACCACCCATCCAGGGTTTGATCACGCCATCCTGCTCCAGAAGCAGCGCGCCCTGAGCGTCAATACCGCGGGAAGTCCCGTAGATCTCTTTATCACCGATCAGCAATTTCACCGGGCGGTTGATGAAGTTATCCAACTTTTCCCAACGAGACAGGAACGGTGCCAGCCCTTCCAGCTCAAAAAGCGTGAGCGAGCTGCGCAGCTCTTTAATCATACGTACGGCAAGGGTGTTACGATCGATGACGATCCCCGCCTCCTGGAGGTTAGTCCAGGCCTGGTTCACCACATCATTTTGGACATTGCGCATCACCATATTGAGGCCTGCGCCAATGACGATTTGCGCCGCATCGCCCGTTTTTCCCGTCAGT
Organism: Enterobacter cloacae complex sp. 2015409; assembly: GCF_041365315.1. NCBI lineage: Bacteria > Pseudomonadati > Pseudomonadota > Gammaproteobacteria > Enterobacterales > Enterobacteriaceae > Enterobacter > Enterobacter cloacae complex sp. 2015409. Next base: position 176,797 of record NZ_JBFTVM010000005.1, read on the forward strand.
TCGACCAGAATCCCGGCAAGTTTACGATCGTTGAGGTAGAGGTCATTAGGCCATTTAACACGCACTTTATCCGCCCCCAGATCGTGCAGCACTTCCGCCATGACGATGCCGATGACCAGACTCAGGCCAATGGCAGCGGCCGGGCCCTGATCGAGTCGCCAGTACATGGACAGATAGAGGTTAGCACCAAAGGGTGAAAACCATTTGCGGCCACGACGGCCGCGACCGGCCTGTTGATATTCAGCAACGCAGGCATCGCCGGATTTGAGCTCAGGCAGACGATCCAGAAGATACTGGTTCGTCGAATCAATCACCGGCAGCACCGCCACATTGCCGTGTCCAATCTGGCTGCGGATCGCGTCTTCATTCAGCAACTGAATCGGCTCCGGCAGGCTGTAGCCTTTTCCGGGAACCGTAAACACATCCACACCCCAGTCACGGAGCGTCTGGATATGCTTGTTAATGGCGGCGCGGCTCATGCCCAGCTGTTCACCCAGCTGCTCCCCGGAATGAAACTCACCGTCAGCAAGGATACCAATCAGGGTTAACGGGACCGTATTGTCTTTCACGCGATGGCCTCCACGGCGTTGACTTCACCTGTGCGACCAATGAAGCGGACTTCTGGCTCCAGCCAGACGTTAAATTTTTCGCCCACACGCTGGCGAACGTAGTGAGCCAGCTGTACCACATCGTCGCTGGTCGCATCGCGCTGGTTAATCAGCACCAGGGCCTGCTGTTGGTGAACGGCGGCACCGCCTACTGAAGTGCCTTTTAGCTGGCATTGATCGATAAGCCAGCCCGCGGCCAGCTTCACGCTGCCGTCCGCCTGAGGGTAATGTGGCGCTGCTGGCCATCCTTCAAGAAAGACTTTTGCATTTTCGCTGCTGATAACCGGGTTTTTGAAGAAGCTTCCTGCATTTCCGTTTACTTTTGGATCGGGAAGCTTGGTCATCCGCATATGGCAAACCGAGTCAAAAACGTCGCGGGCGGTAACGGTAGCCGGATCGAGACGCGTTAAATCCCCGTAGGTCAACACCGGCTGCCAGTTCTTCGACAGGCGCAGGCCCACGGCGACAATCACGTAGCGATCCTGATATTCATGTTTGAAGATACTGTCACGATAGCCAAATCGGCACTGTTCTGCCGTTAAACGCTTAGCCGTTCCGGTCGCCAGTTCGATGCAGTCGACATATTCACAAACATGTTTCAGTTCGATGCCGTAGGCGCCGATGTTTTGAATAGGTGACGATCCGGCGCAGCCTGGAATAAGCGCAAGGTTTTCCAGGCCCGGCATCCCTTTTTCGAGGGTAAATTGCACCAGATGATGCCAGTTTTCTCCGGCACCCACGTGCACGTGCCAGCTGTCGGCACGCTCTTCCACATCAATTCCCATGATGCGGTTAACGATCACCGTTCCCGCAAAATCATCGAGAAACAGGACATTACTTCCTTCGCCCAGAATCAGTACGGGTTCGTTATTTTCTGTCGCGTTTTGCCATGCATCCAGCAGCTGCTGTGCAGTATCGGCACGTACAATTTGATTGGCATTGCGTTGAATGCCAAAGGTATTCCATGGCTTAAGGGAGTGGTTCATAGACGCTATCCTGATGCAAAAACGCAGGTAGTTTACCGTATAAGCAGGGTGATGGGGGATCAGTTTGTGCAGCGTATAAACGCAAAAAGGCCATCCTTTCGGATGGCCTCTTCACTTGTTTGATGCCTGGCAGTTCCCTACTCTCACATGGGGAGACCCCACACTACCATCGGCGCTACGGCGTTTCACTTCTGAGTTCGGCATGGGGTCAGGTGGGACCACCGCGCTA
>NZ_JBFTVM010000006.1:0-154407 GCF_041365315.1 Enterobacter cloacae complex sp. 2015409
CGTCAACGCGAATCAGATCAACGACGCATTCAGCTCCAGCCGGGCGAAAACCAGCCGTTCGTCCGTCACGTATCAGGGCAGTAACGTCACCGCGGGCGGCAACCTGCTGGTGAACGCCGGGCACAACCTTGACGTGACCGCCAGCGACCTGAAGGCGGGCGGCAGCGCGGGGCTGAGTGCGGGCAACGATCTCAATCTGAACGCGGCACAGACCAGCGAAAGCAGCCGTAAAGGGAAAAGCGAGTCCCACAGCACCGGGCTCGACCGCACCACGATTTCCGCAGGCGATAACCTCGTGCTGAAGGCCGGGCAGGATATCAACGCTCAGGCCGCCGCGCTGGCAGCGGAGAAAAGCGTCGGGCTGCAGGCGGGTCGCGACGTGAATCTGGCGGCGGAAGAGACCACGCAGGGCGATAGCTATAAGTCAGGCAAGAAAACCGTCATCAACGAATCGGTACGCCAGCAGGGAACCGAGATCGCCAGCGGGGCGAATACCCAAATCCTCGCCGGGCGCGATGTCACCACCGAAGCTGCGCAGGTAACGGCGAAGGGTGATATCGGCGTGGCGGCGGGCCGCGACGTCAATCTCAATACCGCAACCGAAAGCGATTATCACTACAAAGAGCAGACCAAAACCAAAAAAGGGTTCCTGAGCAAGAAAACCACCCACACCATCGAGGAGAACAGCGCGACGCGTGAATCCGGCTCATTGCTGAGCGGCGATAACGTGCAGGTGGTGGCGGGCAATAACCTGCTGGTGAAGGGATCCGCCGTGGCGGGCGACGGCGACGTGAAGCTTAAGGCGGGCAACAACGTCGATATTGTGGCAGCGACGAACAGCGATACCTCCTGGCGCTTTAAGGAAGAGAAAAAATCCGGCCTGATGGGCTCGGGCGGGATTGGTTTCACCATCGGCAGCAGCAAAAGTACCCAGGATCTCCGTGAGAAGGGCACCACCCAGAGCCAGAGTTTCAGTACGGTGGGCTCGACGGGGGGGAGCGTTGATATTGCCGCCGGTAATCAGCTGCATGTCGGCGGCGCGGATCTGGTGGCTGGCAAAAATATGGCGCTCACCGGAGACAGCGTGACGATCGAGCCGGGCCACGACAGGCTCACCAGTGATCAAACCTTCAAGCAGAAAAGCAGTGGCCTGACGATTGCCCTCTCCGGCGCAGTGGGTGACGCGGTGAACACTGCGGCCAGCACGGCAATGGCGGTGAAAGACCAGAGCGATGGCCGTCTCGCCGCACTTCAGGCGACCAAAGCGGCACTGTCGGGTGTTCAGGCCGTGCAGGCCAACCGTCTCGCTGAAGCGGCTAACGGCAGCGATCCCACCAACAATGGCGCGTTCGGCGTGATGGCCTCCATTGGCGGACAGTCCTCTAAATCCACCTCACACTCGGAGCAGGACAAAACGACCGGCAGCACGCTGAATGCCGGGGGTAACCTCGCCATCACGGCGACAGGTCAGGGCAACGCTGCCAACAGCGGTGATATTACCGTGGCGGGCAGTCAGCTGAAGGCTGGCAAGGATCTGACGCTCAATGCGGCTCAGGATATCAACCTGACGAGTGCAGCCGACACCAACAAACTGACGGGCAGTAACTCCAGCAAGGGTGGCTCAATCGGGATCGGTATTACCGCCGGTCCGAATGGCGCGGGCATCACCGTCTCTGCCAGCGTAAACGCCGCCAGAGGCAGCGAAAAAGGCAATGGAACCTCCTGGAACGAAACGACGCTGGATGCCGGACAGAACGTCAACCTGACCAGCGGCCGCGATACGGTGCTTAAAGGCGCGCAGGTCAACGGCGATAAGGTCACGGCGGATGTCGGGCGCGACCTGACCCTCAGCAGCCTGCAGGATAGCGACAAATACAACAGCAAACAGCAGAGTATGAATGCGGGTGCAAGCTACACCTGGGGAGCGGGCAGCGGTAGCGGCAGCTTTAGCATCAGCCGCGACAAGATGAAGAGCAACTACGACTCGGTCCAGGAGCAGACCGGGCTCTTCGCTGGCAAAGGCGGCTTTGATATTAACGTTGGCAACCATACGCAGCTGGACGGTGCGGTGATTGCCAGCCGTGCTGATGCAGACAAAAACCGCCTTGAGACCGGTACGCTGGGCTTTACGGACATCAACAATAAGGCGGAGTATAAGGTTGAACATCAGGGTGTCGGCTTCAGCAGCGGCGCCGGGGTTGCGGGTAATCTGGTTAGCAACATGGCCAGCACAATGCTGGCAGGAATGGGCGGCAGCGGCCATGCTGAAGGGACCACGCAATCAGCGGTAGCCGACGGTGCTATCATTGTTCGCGACCAGGCTAACCAGAAGCAGGACGTCAGCACGCTCAGCCGTGACACTGACCATGCCAACGGCAGCATCGACCCGATCTTTAACAAAGAGAAAGAGCAGAAACGCCTGCAAACCGCGCAAATGATTGGCGAGATCGGCAATCAGGTTGCGGATATTGCGCGCACCAACGGCAAAATTGCGGCCACGGAAGCGGCCAACGAGAAGATGAAAACCGCGGGCAGCGATGCGCGTAACGCCGCCATCAGCCAGCTGAAAAAAGACGGTAAAGAGGTTACCGATCAGGCGATTCATGACCAGATGTACCAGACCTTCTATAACGAAGCGTTTAACCAGTCTGGCATGGGAACGGGGCAGAGCACCCAGCGCGCCATCACGGCAGCAACGGCGGCCATTCAGGCGCTGGCAGGTGGTGATATTAAAGCTGCGATTGCGGGCGGTGCCGCGCCGTATATCGCCAATGCCATCGCGAATGCCATCCCGGAGAAGGATCTTAAGGGGCGCGTGCTGGCCCATGCGGTTGTCAACGCCGCACTTGCAGCCGCTTCCGGCAGAGATGCGGCGTCCGCTGCAGCCGGTGCAGCGGTGGGTGAGCTGGCTGGTAAGATTGCGGTTGACGGTTTTGGCAAACAGGTCAGCGAACTGAGCGAGGAAGAAAAACAGGCGGTATCTGCGCTGGCGACACTGGCTTCTGGCCTGGCTGGTGGGCTTGTCGGAGACAGCAGCGCGAACGCGGTAGCGGCGGCTCAGGCGGGCAAAACGACGGTTGAGAATAATAGTCTCAGCGCCCCGGATGAGAAAAAGCGTCAGGATGCGAAGTGGTCACTGCCATACATCAAAGATGCGAACGAAAAAGCCAAGGCTGAAAAGCTGATTGCAGATCTCGATGCGAAAGATAAAGCGTTCGACGCGGCACTGAATAAAGCCTGTAATCGTCTGTCGTCATCAGCCTGTCAGGGTATGCGCCAGGAACTTGCTGCTATGGGCAAGAGCTATGATGAGCAAATGGACGGGCAGTATGTCGGCACAATGGGCAGTGTGTACAAGGAAGGTGCGGATAAAATCGCCGGGCAGCAATGGCAATATGCTACCGCAGATGCGAAAGCCAAGCGCGATGCAGATATTCAGAGTATAGCTCAGAACTGGGGAGTGAGTCCGGAAACGGCTTCAACGCTGTATGATTCGATGACGTTTGTACACGGCGCAGCGGCTGTCGGCGGTGCTCTTTATGGGATGAAAGGTTCTGGAGTAAGTGAAGAGACAGCAGGATCAATTAAGAATGTGAATCCAGGGTACCCTGAATCTGGGCGAACACACAATTGTGTAAACTGCTCGATTGCTACAGATGCTACATTAAGTGGTAACCCTGCGTCAGCCTTACCGATTAATCATAATAATGGAGTGCCTTTATCTGTTTTGGAAAACCAATATGGTACTAAATTTAAATATGCCCCTTCATCTGAAAGCATTACACAACAAATGACAGATGCAGGTTCTGGTTCAAGAGGTATCGTTTTTGGTTCATATGGCCCAGGGCAGCCAGGGCATGTATTTAATGTTGTGAATCAAAATGGTACAGTCCGATTCCTTGATGGACAAACGGGTAAATCAGCTGATCTCAGCCAGTTCAAATCATTCCAACTTTTGCGGACAAACTAATGATTACTTTTGATGAAGCTGTTAATAAGGCGACCGAATATTTAGAAAAAACAGAGGTGCCCGTTGTTATTACACTACAAGGTCGTTTTTCAGAAGGATGGTTTTTTTATTTTCAATCCAGAGCATATCTTGAAACAGGAGATTTCTCTGCTCAGCTTATAGGCAATTCTCCATTTATAATCGATAAGGATACTGGTGAGGTACATGAACTTGGAACCGCATACCCTATTGAAAAATACTTGCAGGATTATGAAGAAAAGAAAAATGGCATAAGGGATTAGTGGATTAACGCAAGGGCGTGGATTCTGGTTTACCGAAGGTACAAGCATGGTTGGTGCGTATGCGGCGGCAATGTTGCAAGGGAAAGATCCGCTTGCTCCCACCATTGGTGCAGGAATAGGAACAGCGGGAGGGGTATTAACAGGCAAGGGTTATGAGAAAGTACAAGAAATGCTCCCGCAATATGTGATTCCGAAATTTACAGGAACGGTTCTGGAGTCATTGAGTTCTGAATATTTCGGAAGCAAAGGACAGGCTGCCACTGAGGCTATACAAAACAAATTAAGCGAGAAAAAATAATGTTTACTACGAGGATAAAATTATTCCTATTGCTGGTAGCTGTTTGGATCGCTGGCATTTTTGCCACGCTTTTGTGCGGCCGTTTGCTGATAGCCTTTGTTACCTATTTTTTCATCGGGCAATTTGATTTTCCAATGAGTGATCTTGTTGAAGCCGTTAACCTTTCCATTAGTGGTGGGGTAATCATTGGAGGAATACAATGCTTTATGTCGAAAGAAAAGAATCCACCCCGGTGAGTAAGAGATGAGGATATAGAGCTACCCCAGCCTCTCCACCCTCGTCTCCCCCTCAACCATTGACAGCTGATACAGCGAAAACGACCTCTGCTTCTCAATCAACGTCGCCAACTCCGGCGAGTGGCTGGTGAGCCAGATCTGCGAGTAGCGGCTGGCCTCGGCGATTAAGCTCGCCAGGGCGGGCAGCATCTGCGGGTGCAGGCTGTTTTCCGGTTCGTTCAACGCGATAAATGCCGGTGGGCGGGGGCTTAACAGCGCTACCGCCAGGCACAGAAAGCGCAGTGTGCCGTCGGAGAACTCCGCCGGTTCCAGCGGTCTGCTCAGCCCCTCGCGCTGCATCATCATGCGAAAACGTCCGCCGGTGTTGTCGCTGTAAAACACGCAGCCGGGGAAGGCCTGGTCAAGGATGCGCATCAGCAGCAGCTCGTCGCCAATCTCGACAATGGTCTGAAACGCGGCCGCCAGGTTAGCGCCGTCGCTGGCCAGCACCGGGGAGCGGAAACCGACCTGCGGGGCCCGCATCGCCGAGCCGATTGATACAGAAAACTCATGATAAAAGCGCCAGTTACGCAGGGACTCGCGCATCTGCGACACTTCCGGGTAAAGGTGTGGTTCGCCGAGCTGTCCGAATACCGATTCGTTCTCGTACAGCGTGCCGCTGTGGGTCACCTTCTCGTGATGCACGTTGTTCAGAAACACCGCCTGGTTCTTACGCTTCATCAGCTGTGACGAAGGTCGACGGTGCTGGCCGCTCAGCCAGATGGACTCCTCTTTGATCACCGGGTCGAGCTGAAACTGCGAGGGGTAGGGCAGCTTCTCCACAAACCCGACCTGCAGCTCGTATTCGTAGCTCTCTGTTTCCACCGCGAGGTTCATCCGCCGCAGCTGGTCGCTACGGGTTTTACCTGCCCAGAACACCTTCAGAATGCCGCCCTCGTTCGCCAGCGCCTGGGAAAACTGCCCCTGGGCGGCGCTGTGCATCAGGTGTATCGCCTTGTAGATATTTGATTTTCCGGTCCCGTTCGGCCCGAAGACGATATTGAGCTGCTCCAGCTCCAGCGACATCTCGCGGATGGATCGATAGTTTTGAATGTGCAGGGTGTTGATCACATGCAGGCCCCTTTCGCAGAATAAGCCTGTATATAATCACAGTCTTTGAGATGAAATGCAAAAAAGAGACGACAGTGAGGATGTCGTCTAAACGGGGTACTGCTTTGGGCCTCTACGGGTCAATGGGGCCTTCGCATTTTTTTCATCACTTGACTGCCAGACGCAGACCCAAATCATCAGGATAGGGATCAAAGTAGTTTTGCGTCATCAGATACCGGTCGGGGTATTCGGCCAGGTAGTGCTTCAGCAGCGTGATCGGGGCGAGGATAGGCAACTGTCCGTTGCGATAATGCAGGATCACGTCGCGCAGCTCGCCGCGCTGGCGGGTGTTCAGCTGGTTACGAAAATACCCCTGAATATGCATCAGCACGTTGGTGTGATTCTTACGCGAAGCGGGTTTTTTCAGGATGGTCATCAGCTTTTCCCGGTACGCCACGAAGAAAGCGTCCAGGTCTTCCCACTCGTGCAGCGAGGCAACGAACGGGCCGATTTCACGGTAACCCGCCTGATGGTGCGCCAGCAGCTGGAGTTTGTAACGGCTGTGGAAGTCCAGCAGCGCGCGGCGCGTGAGGCCATTTTTACGCAGCGTGTTCAGTTCGTGCAGGGCAAAAACACGTTCGACAAAATTTTCCCGCAGCACCGGATCGTGCAAGCGTCCATCCTCTTCCACGGGCAGCCACGGCCAGGTTTCAAGGAGGGCGGCGGTGAACAGCCCGACACCCTCCTTGCGGCCCCGGTTGCCGTTTTCATCATACAGACGCACGCGTTCCATGCCGCAGCTTGGGGATTTAGCACAGACGATAAAACCAGCGAGATCGCCAATTTTCGGCAAAAAATCTGCCGTAAAGTCCGCCATTTTCTGCGTAACGTCTTCGTGAGGTGCATGGCTAAAACGCATCTGTGTTTCACCGTGTTCCGTCACGATCAGACGCAGCGCCGGGCGAGGGGTCGGCAGGCCGATGGCCATTTCCGGGCAGACGGGCCTGAAATTCACCCACTGGGCCAGCTCATCCATGACGAAGCCCATACGCTTGTGTCCGCCGTCAAAGCGAACGGCGGATCCGGTCAAACATCCGCTAATACCCAGCACTGGTTTCGTCGTCATGGTGTCGTCCTCCCGTTCATATAATTAAAACTTACACAACATGACTAATTTGTCCAAGTATTAGCGGAACTATTTTTTTTATTCCTTTAGAATCAATGCGTATTAGCTGCCCTTGTAAGTCGAGTAACCGTACTGGCTCAGCAGAAGCGGGATGTGCAGCTTCTCGTTGGTGCGGGTCACGGTAAACAGCACCGGGATCTCCGGGAAGAAGGAGTCGAGTTTTTTGCCGTGGAAGTACTCTGCGGTTTTGAAGGTCACTTTATACACGCCAGGCTGCATGTCCTGGTCCTGCGGATAGAGCGATTTGATGCGTCCGTCCTGGTCTGTTTTACCGCTGGCGATCGGGGTCCATTTGTCCTGCTGCTGCTTTTCCAGCGTGACGGTGACGCCCGGTGGAGGCGTGCCGGTTTGCTGGTCGAGGATGTGTACGCTCAGGGTGCCAGCAGGAGCGGCGCTAAAGGCGGCAGGGGTAAAGGCCATCGCGGCCAGCATCAGCAGAGGGGCAGTTTTTTTCATGGTGTTTTCCTGTGGGGTTATTCGTCACTGGAAAACGTTAGCATCTGCGGCGCGGGAAAATATTCAACTTTTCGTGAAGATTCCCGCAGGAGAAAATGATTAGAGGATAATCACTTCAAGCGATACCTGCTGCTGCCACTGCTCCAGCTGCTTTTTCCGCCCGGCGGTGAGTTTGCCGCTGGTGACCAGCAGCCATTTGCGCTCCGGGAAAATTTCCGGTGCCAGCGCGTCAGGCGGAACCGGCAGGATGTCGATCCGATGGCCCTGTCCGGTGCGCGTTAGGGCTTCGAGCCAGATCTCGCACGGGTCGTTGAGGTGCCAGCCGCTGAGCAGAATATTATCGCCCGGCGCTTTTTTATCGCCTTCGAGGCAAAACGAGGTGTAGGCGATGATGATGCCGTCGAGGATCGCGCGCAGGGTCATGGCGGCGGCGACGTTGGCCGAAACCTGGCTGCGCAGCGGGCGCAGCACGTTCGCGACCAGCTCCGGCCTTGGGTACTCGCGTCCGGCGTCGTAAATCATCTGGCGCAGGGATTCGACTTTGCCGTCCTGCAGGCGTTGCAGCATGTTCTGCTGCAGGGTTTGCCAGTTGTTGGTCCGTCCCGGCGTCGGGCGTTCCAGCAGCGGTTTGACCTGGCCAATCGGAACGCCTTTTTTTACCCAGTCGAGGATTTTGAGCGCCTGCTGGACGTCCTCATCGCTGTACTGGCGATGGCCGCCTTCCGTGCGCTGTGGCTTGAGTAAACCATAGCGACGCTGCCACGCCCGCAGGGTGGTGGCGGTGATGCCGCTGAGTCGGGCGAATTCGCCGATGGAGTAAGCCATGTCCGTGTCCAGAGTGGAGGAATACTCTCAATATACTACGAATTTTCCCGAACGGGATGAAGCGCCGAAACGGTGCACTACACTTAACGTCCAACCGTGCAAATGAAAGGAATTCTCATGAAGCTATGGCCTGTTGTGACCGGTGTTGCCATTGCGCTGACGCTGGTCGCCTGTAAATCCCCCACGCCGCCGAAGGGCGTTCAGCCGATTTCTGGTTTTGACGCCAGCCGCTATCTCGGCAAATGGTACGAGGTCGCCCGTCTGGAAAACCGCTTTGAACGCGGGCTGGAGCAGGTAACCGCCACCTACGGCAAGCGCAGCGACGGCGGCATCAGCGTCCTCAACCGGGGCTACGATCCGGTGAAGAACAAATGGAATGAGAGCGAGGGGAAAGCGTACTTTACCGGTGAACCGACCACGGCCGCGCTGAAGGTCTCCTTCTTCGGCCCGTTCTACGGCGGCTATAACGTGATCAGGCTGGACGATAAGTACCAGTACGCGCTGGTCAGCGGCCCGAACCGCGACTACCTGTGGATTTTGTCGCGCACGCCGACCATCCCGGATGCGGTGAAGCAGGATTACCTGAAAACCGCGCGCAGTCTGGGCTTCCGGGTTGACCAGCTGGTGTGGGTGAAGCAGTAGCCCCTACTGGTAGGAAAACGTAATGCTGGCCAGCGCGTTGGCCGAGCCGGGGACCAGTTCGCCGGTTCGGATGTACTGCGCCTGGAACGGTAACGACAGGGTTTGCGCCGCCGCGGTGCTCTGGATAAAGAACTGGCCGGTTGTACCCGCGGCCGAGCTGTCCGGCCCCATCGTCAACGGTCCGGTGCCGTTGTAGAAAAACTGCACCCCAACGCCGGACGCCGTGGAGTCTCCGGTCAGCGTCACCACCGACGAGGTGTTCGACGGCGTGGTCTGATCGGTCATTACCGCGTGAACCGCTACGTTCGCGTCGCAGGTAAGGCTGACGGTAAACGTCCCCGATGGCGACGTGCTTCCCACCGTGGGCAGAGTGCGAATATCAATAGTGCCCAGCGCCACGCTGGCGTTTTTGCTGCCGACCGTACACCCGCTGGCGGTTACCGTGACGGTGGTCGGGCTGATGATGACCTGCGCCGTTTTCGTCTCGTTGTTATAGGCGGTTAACACTGCGGCGTTGATGGTCGGGATTTGATAGACGCCGGACTTCAGCGCCGTACCGGTTTTAATAAAGGTGACCTTTGCCGACCAGCCCAAATCCTGGGCATACCCACTGGTGCCCTCTGCCGGGTAGCTTTGCGTGATACCGGTTTGCAGGGGGATATATTGTGTACTCTTAAAATCCTTCAGCCCGATGATATACCCCACGCCCGGCACGCCGGTCTCAAAAATGGTGTAGTTCGCGCCGTCGACGGTGACCGTCGCACCGCTTGAAATCGCGCTGCTGCTGGGCTGCAGCGTGCTTTTGTTGCAGGTAAAAATAATCCCACACCAGAACACCTGCTGCACGCTGGCGGTGGCGCTCCAGGTCGAGCCAATAATGCTGCCCGGCACCACGGAATCCGCTGGCCCGGTGTAGGTCATTGGCTGAGGGGAGAGGGTAATATCTGATTTCCAGTCCAGCGCCTGCACGCTGGCGCAGAAAAGTAATCCGCAGAGAAGAAACGCTAAACGCATCATAGATACTCCGTTGTCCAGGTGGCGAGGGCAGACACATCACCGGCGCTCACCGGCGTAGCGGTGGCAACCAGCTGCGCGTAAAAGGTCATCTGTACGCTGTCGTCTCCCGCCGTTCCGTACGCGGTGGTCTTAGTGTTCAGGGGAATGAGTACGCTCTCTTTATCGAGGATCTGTACCGCCACGCCGGTAGCGCCACCGTCGGCAATCTTCAACAACTGCGGGTTGGCATCATTCGGCGTACCGCTGAAGCGGATTTTTACGCCAGCAAAGGTCGGCCCGCACGCTTCAAGCCTGAGCGTAAAGGGCGTTTTGATATTGCTGACGGCCCCGGCGCGCGTAAATTGTTTGATGCCAATGGTGCCCAGCGGCACGTTCTGCTCCTCGGAGCCCTGCGCCACCACGCAGGTATTGCCGATCAAATTGCCGGTGACGGAAACCAGCACGTCATACCCGCGAACGGGGAGAGCGAAAACCATCAGTGCGATGCAGCCGATCCGAAACGTTACTGACATACCACCTCCTGAGAGTAGAGACCGGTGCGGGCGTTATAGTTCTGCTTGTTTAAGGCATAGATAATGGTGCAGCGCTGGTCGCTGTTGCGGCCCCACACGGCGTTCAGCTTACCCTTATCTGATAAACCGGACAGATACAGGCCGCCGCCATCGCCGACGATGCCGCTGGTTTTATCATCATCGAGCGAGACCAGCGTGCCGAAGGGGAGCACATCGTTGCCGTGACGCACGATAAACATCGCTTTTGCTCCCTGATGCGTGGTGAAGGTGGCGCGAACCAGGGCACCGTCGGTAGGCGTTTTGTTGGCGATGGCGTTTTCCAGCTCCACGTCGTTGCCAGCGGTCGTCACGTCCAGCGCGACCTGGTTAACGCGGTACGGCGTGGCGTACGGGATCACCGCGTAGCCACGGCTGTCCGTTTTGATGCCCTTATGGTTAAGCACGGCGACGTTGCTGGCACCCGGGGCTTTCACCAGAATGTTGGTGTTCCCAAGTGGCTGGCTCAGCGTCAGGCCATCTTCATGCACGACCGCACCGCCGCTGATGCCGTAGCTGAGGTTGCGGGAGTTGCTGGCGTAGCTGTAGCCGAGGTTATAATTCCCGCGCGCGCCTTCGTACTGCAGGGTGGCATCGCCGCCGTAGTGCTGCTGGGCGCTGTAGCGCTGGTTGACGCTATAGAACAGATTTTCCTGGCCCGGCAGGTAGCCGCTCACGCCCGTGCTGGCGGTTGTACCGGTGGAGTCCGCATGGGTCGTGGTAAAGCGCGCGCGGGTCGACAGCGCCGGGTTGCCAAGCGGGACCGAAATTGACATCGACAGGATGTTGTCTTTCTTGTCGTCATACAGGCTTGAGCTTCGCTGGGCGCTGACCCCAAGCGACACGTTGCGAAACGTGGCGTTCCACGCGAACTGCAGGCTTTGCGTGGTTTTCGGCGTGTTCCAGTAGGTCTGCTGATCCCACGACAGTGACAGCGAGCCGTATTGTCCCATCGGCTGCGACAGCAGCAGCTGGTTTTTTGCCTTGCGCGACATGCGCAGGTTGTACACGTTGTCGTAATGGGTGGTGACGGTGCCATCGTCTTCCACAGTCTGCTTTGGCGATCCGCCCGATATCCCTTTGTACGTCGTGTCGCTGAGGGTATAAAACCCTTTCGTGGAGTAGCGCAGCGAGAAGAAGTTCACCCGCGTGCCAATGTCGTTCAGCAGCTTGCTGTAGCGCAGGCGCACCGAATCACCGGTATAGTGCCGATCGTCCGCCAGCTGGCTGCGGGCGTGGGTCAGGTCGATGGAGTAGGCACCAAAGCGGCCGAGGTTCTGCCCAAACCCGAAGGCCAGGCCGTTATAGCGATCGGCAAACTGCGCCCCACCGTAAAACGTCAGGCCATATTGCCAGCCGTAAAACAGTTCACCCTGCGCGAACGAGGGCGCATCCTGATTGCCCGTCGGACGGTATTTCCCGGCACCGAGGGCATATTTCACCTGTCCGTTACGCACCAGGTTCGGCACGCTGGCAAAGGGAAGCGTGTATTGCGTTTTGCTGCCGTCGTTCTCCTGAATGGTGACCGCCAGATCGCCTCCCGAGGAGGTCGGGTAGAGATCTTTCAGCACAAACGCGCCTGGTGGAACGGAGGTTTGATAGATGATGTTGCCGTTCTGGCGAACCGTTACGGTAGCGTTGCTGCGCGCGATGCCCCGGACTTCCGGCGCATAGCCGCTGAGGCTGGCGGGCAGCATGTTGTCATCGGTTTTCAGGGCGATGCCGCGCAGGCCCACGGAATCGAAGACCTGCGCCGAGGTGTACGTTTCCCCGGCATACACCTGCGCGCGCAGGGCGTGAATATCGCGCTGCAGCCAGGTCTGCACGTGGGTGAGCTCATTGCTGTCTTTGGTCCACGTGGTGAAATCACGCAGCCGCCACGCGCCCAGATTGACGCCGCTGTTGAGGCTCGCAAACAGCTGCTGTTCCCGCGTGCGCGTCTCGCCGCGATACTCATTGTTCGAGCCGTTGACCACGTAATTCAGCCACTCGGCAGGAATGCCCGCTTCCCAGCTTTCCGGGCTGACATACCCGCGCGGCAAATTGCGCATCGCACTTTGCGGTACGGTGAAGCTCAGGGTGAGCGTCTTCTGGTCCAGATCAAACTGCGTATCCGCAAACGCCTTCGTTAAGAAGATGCAGCGTTGCGCCAGCGGCAGCGCTCCGCCCTTCGCCTGATGACTATCGATGCCCAGCGCGTCGAATTGCTCAGGCGTGAGGCAGGGCAGCGCTTCACCCGTACTGTCTTCAGAAAGGCGGAACGTGACGTTACCTGTGAACGCGTAGTTGGTATTGATATACACGTTGAGGTTGTAATCGCCCGGTGGCAACGCGCTCCCGGCGTTGACCCAGGCGAGATCGGCGCTATTTGCGCTCTCGCCGTTGAGGAACGCGGGGTTAAATTGCAGTTCGCTTTCAGCAGCCACGGCTTGCCGAATCACCAGGGAGATCACCGTGGCGCACAGGATTTTTATTTTCACGTGGTCACGCCTTACTGTTTTTATTATTGGGATAACGACGCGCGCGTGGCGGGGGTCCATGCCCCGTAATCGTTAATGGTCTGATAACTCATGCTGCCCGCATGGCTGAAGGTTTCGGCCAGCGTCACGCTGCTTTTCGGGGGTACCATCACCGGCTGCACCGGCATACCGTCAATTTTCACGTTGATGGTGGTGAGGTAGTACGGCGTGGGGTTGCTGAGCGTCACTTTGCCGGCGCGATAGGCGCCGGTCAGGCGTTTCCACGAATCTCCCACGCTTTGCGCGAGTCCTTCCGGGCGATAAAAGACCTTAATGCGGTTAGCCGACGCAAACTGCAGCGTATTCCCGGATCCGCTTTTAGCCTGCTGGGGGATGGCTTTGACCGTCATCCAGTAGAGCGTCTCCCGATCCTCTGGCAGGACTTTACCGTTAAACATAATTTTCACCGCGCTTTCGCTGGCCGGTTTCATGACGTACAGCGGCGGCGTGATCACGAAGTCGTTGGTGCGTTCGCCTTTCTCATTCTCCATCCATGACTGGATCAGGAACGTGGCGTCGGGATGGGTGTTTCTCACCTGCATCATGGCCTGAGTGGTGGCGCTGGAGTAGACCATTCGCGTTGCGCCCAACCCCACGCCGCCGGCATAGACGGCGGATGAACATAACGCGCCCGCCAGGCAAATCCATGTGTTTACGCGCATAGTGTTTCTCCTGAAAGCTAAGACAGGCCCGGCCCGCAGACCGGGGCCAAAGATTACGAATAGGTCACGGTGTAGGTTGCGACGGCGCTGGCATCACCCGCAGTGGCGCCACCCTTCGGCGAGTAATATTTCGCGCTGAAGTTCAGGGTGTTGGCACCCTTGCGCAGAGGGATGGCCGAAGCAGGTTCACCCAGCTTCACCACGTTGCCTTGCTCGTCATAAAGGCGAATAGCCACGTTTTGCGCAGAGTTGGCGCTGCCGTTTGCCCCGACGGACAAGCTATTAACATCGGAACCGTCTGGCGTACCGGTGAAGGTGACGGCCACGGTTGTTGCGGCAATAGGGTTCTCATCCGTAGAGGCTGAGGTGTCGGCGATTTCACAATCTTCCAGGGTGATGGCAAACGCTTTTGCCGTGCTGGCTTCACTACCTGCAGCCGCCAGCGTTGCGGTACGCACTTCACCCATGTCCACGTCAATGTTGGCGCTTCCCGCGCTGATGGCGCAGGCGGAAGTCACCACTTTGCCGTTAAAGTTCACCGTGCCACCGCTGGTACCGGCAGCCAGCGCCGTTCCGGCTGGCAGTAGTGCCGCAATAGCGATCGCAAGCAGCGTTTTATGATTGAATTGAGCTTTCATTGTCCTGATTCCATTATGGTGTTATGTCGAGATTTGCTCTGAAAGCAGCAGGTCTAACTGGTTAAAAAGACCAGCAAATCTGTCTTGTTCCTGAGCCCGAGTTTTCTTATCGCTGAGCTTTTTAACGCGCTGACACGACGGTAAGAAAGCTGCTCTGTTTCGGCGATGTAACGCATATCCAGACCTTTTCGCAGTTCCTTCAATACTCGCCATTCTCCCGGCGTCAGCGATAACGCCGTGGGTTTCTTTTTTGGTCGATAACGGTTATCGACCAGCTTTAATACGCTGGTTCGCCAGTGATAAAGTGGCTCCTGCAGCGAGATATAGGCGTCTATTTCACCGCGTATCCACAGCCAGGAATTCGCCGGTGTGGAATACATACAAATAAGCACGCCGGGAGAGAGGACTTTCATTTTCCTTATATATTTCAGGCAATCATATCCCGCATGATATTTCTCCGTGCCGGATAAAAAAATCACGTCTACCGGCGCGGCCGCGAGTATCGTTTCGATCTCCGCGTAATTATCTATCGATGCTGTAATCTGCATAGACGGAGTAATATTTTTTAATAACGCAGCGATCCCCTGGCGCGCAAAGTGATCCCCACCCAATAGCGCGATATTTAAATGACGTGTGTTGTTGAGCTTATTCGCCATGTCATTCCCTCGATTTATAATTGTAATGAGACTCGTCTGTCTGGCAGAACGATTCCTGTATTTTCGAAGCAATTAAGCATTGCACGGTGTGAGCCCACTATACCCAGGGCGTAAAAGAGGTAACCTGAATTAATCTTAATTTGTTTTAAGTTCAGTTTAGGTGTAGCGTCAATTCTCCTCGCTGAACCGGCTTTTGCTTATCTGCCTGTAAATAATCATACCGGTAGTTTTTATTGAAAAGTTAGCTTTAATAAATGTTTTGTAAGGAAATAGTCTGGGGACGTCATGCAAGGTGGGTTGTTACTGACGGTGACTAACAGTTTTGTGCTGAAATTGTTAATTAAGACGGCAGCTTTCGAATTGAACGAAATTTCGAAACCCGGCTTCAGAGTGCGTCCTCTCTGCTTTTTGTTAAAAAAACAAATTAAGCACGCTGAATAATTCAGACAGCAATGGCTAAAGCGTTCAACTGGCGCCTTTGTCGAGTTTTGTCAGTGTCAAGACGGCTTAAATGGCGGTTAAGAAAACTTCAGACCAGTCAGATAAACAGAAAGGAAAAATAAGATTTTTCGCCAGGCGCCAGGATATACAGTTGCGCATTTATCCGTCACATTAATCCTTACACAGGCGAGGGATACGCAGGTTAACCGTGAAGGGAATCTACTGGAGCAACAGGCGTTGACCGGAGGTATTTAGCCCATTCTATGCATAAGCATTACATTATTAATGGCCTGGTAGAGTTTCACCCAGCAGCCAGCACATTACGCGATCTCAACAATCCTGACCGGGTGGTGGTATTAAATTCCCCGGCGGGCCGCTGTTTGTTGTTATTAATTGAGAGAGTCGGAAGTATTGTGACTCAACAGGAGTGCATGGATATTGTCTGGCAGCGCCGGGGGATGCTGGTTTCGCCTAATACCTACTACCAGAATATTTCTATTCTGCGTAAAGGGCTGAAGAAGGTGGGTTTCGAAGCCGATCCGATTGTCACTATACCGCGCATTGGACTCACGCTCGCAAGCGATACGCAAATCACCATTAAAGAGACGCAGCCGCAGGCTGAAGAGGAAGAACACGCTGCTCCGGATGTCTGCGAAGAGACTGTCGGCCCGGCCCTCTCTACACGCCGCTTCTGGTTGCCGGGTGCGCTGGTGGTATTGCTGGTACTGGCTGGCATGAGCGTTATCAGCCATAGCCTGCTGCATGACAGCTATTTTGTGGATGGGTATCGCTTCGCAATGAAGATGGGCGAGTGCCAGCTCTATTTTGCTCACGATATTGAAACGCAACGCGATCGGGATAAAGCCCTTGCCTATGCCACCCCATTTAAGGACCAGTGCGCGAACTATCCCTGGGTATATGTGAGCGGATACATCCTGCTGCCTCGCGCGTCGGTCATTCGCTGTGACAGACCGATGACGGAACCCAACCGCTGTATGTCTGATTATTTTATAGAGGATCGCTAGTATGATTCGCTACCGTCAAACGCTAGTTGCGCTCTGTCTGTGCCTGTTGATGGGGGCTGTCGTGGCAGCGTATTACCTCTGGCATCGCCATTACATCCAGCCCTTTTCCTGTCAGGTGAACTTTATTCAGCATCACCGTGATGAAACGCTTTCTCTGTGGCTAAATTACACCGTGGAAGGCAACAGCGGAATACTCAGTATGAACGGGCGTGTGAAAAGCGACCCAACGAAGACCCTGAATCGCAAAGTATTCTTTCAGATTGAGCGAAAAGACAGCGTCTATAATCTGACATCCATACGCAATATGAAATTTCCGGACGACAACATCAGCGACAGCTGGCTTGAGAAGTACGAACCCTTATTTTTTATCTATCCGAATAAGAATATTTATATGCGCATTAAGAAACAGCAGAATGAGAATTATTTATTTATTCTGGGAACGCTGCCGACCTATGTGTGCCACACGTCAAAAAATGGATAGCGACAGGGAGAAATGTTTTTAAATTTTCCTGGGCATCATTTATGCTTGATTTAACAGCCAGGACCTATCTTGGAAAATATAACAGCAGCAATAATGTTGCGATAATGTAATTATTATTCTTCGGCAAGTTAATGAAAACTTTAATTGATGATAGCGTCAGAATGACGCCTGCACGGAATAAATCCCTGCATATGGGTTTACTCCTGTGGCCCCATTTCTCGCTTTTCGCATATTCAGGATTAATAGAGGCCTTACGCATTGCATCCAGCGTCCAAAAGCGTAGCCAGAAAATATGCTTTAAACTCACCCTGATAAGCATTTACCCCGACTTACCGGTTGTAAGCAGCTCTGGTATCAGCGTACGGCCCGATGCCGCCCATGCACCGCCCGGTGACTTCGACTACATTGCGGTGATTGGTGGAGGCCTGGAGCACCTTCACCAGGGGCACCGTGGCGACAGAGCGTTCCTCACGGATGCTCATCACAACAGCACTCCTCTGATAGGTATTGGTACCGGCAGCTTTATTCTGGCGGAGGAAGGCTTACTCAACGAGCGCCGCGCCTCGATTCATCCTCATCATCATGGCGTTTTCACGCGGCGGTTCCCGCAGGTTTATGCTGAGCAAGGCCTCGATTTTATCGACGAAGGTGATGTGCTGACCTGCCCGGGTGGGATCTCAACGCTCACCCTGGTAACGTCGCTGATCCGCGCCCACGGGGGAGACGACATTGCGGCCATAACCTCCCGGCGTCTGTCTCTTCCTCCGCATGACGCCGCCACGCCACGGCCTGCGAATATCGCCATGATCCCTGATTCACGGCTGCGCAGGGCGGTGACGATCGTCGAACAATATCTGACGCACCCGCTGAGCGCCGCCAGGCTCGCGCAGGACGTTAAGCTGAGCGAACGTCAGCTCAACCGCCTGTTTCACGCCGAGTTTGGCAAAACGGCGCGGGAATTTATTCGCAGCGCCAGGCTGTGCTATGCCTGCTGGCTGCTGAAAAACTCTCAGCAAAGCGTTACGGATATTGCGCGACGGATGCGGTTTAGCGACTGCGCCCACTTTATTCGTCATTTTCAGACCGAGTACGGCTGTACGCCGGGGGCATGGCGCACGTCGCAGAACTGATGGACCTATTTCGTGCTTTCTTCGTAGGGTATTACTGGCCCGCCTGGATAGACTTCCGTTAAAAGCCTAACGGAGGGAAGTCGACATGAACTGGCAGCCTTTTCGCGGCGATGCGCCGGAAAATATGACGATTTTCAGCGCGTCATTTCCCGACGTCAGCGACCAGTGGCCGATGAAAGACGATGCTGCCCGTGAGATCGCCTCCCTTGACCGCGCCCTGAAAGCCGAGCCAGCGCTCCGGCCGCCGAGGGTGGAATACGACGAGGGCGGGCAGGCCGTGCTTGTCCCGCAGAACCGCTATTCCGAACAGGCCTTCCGCAACCGCCCGGCGCTCACCGCGTGGCGCACCCGGCTGGTGCCCTCCGCGCTGGCGCTGTTTGTGGTGCAAAACCCGCTGGAAGATCGCCTGCCCGACGGCACTAAAATGGACAGCGACAGCCGCCAGTGGTTTATCCACGCTAACGATGCGGTTGGCGTGCGTTCCCGCGCCAGGGTGCTGGCCGCGCTGGTGGATAAGTACATTCACAATGAGAGCGAGAACAACTGGGTCAGCCTCGCGAGCGGTGCCGCCATTCCGGTGCTGGAGGCGCTGCGTGAAGCAAAGCTCGACGGCCAGCAGGTCTATCTCACGCTGGTGGACAAAGACCCGGTGGCGCTCAGCTGGGCCGAAACCATGGCGGCGCAGGAAGGCATTGTGGTGGGTGAACAGCTGACGCTGCTCAGGCGCAACCTGCTCCATACGCTGGTGCGTAACGAGGACCTGCTGCTGGAGCTGGGCGAGCATCAGGCCGAACTGGTCGATGCGCTGGGGATCTTCGAATACTTCAACGATACCGATGCGGTGACTTTCCTCCAGCGCGCGCTGCGGCTGGTCAAGCCCGGCGGGGCGGTGATTGTGTCGAACATGCTCACCAGTAGCCCGCACATTGACTTTGTGCTGCGTGGTATCGGCTGGGAGGATATTCACCCGAGGACGCTGCAGCAGCTGCAGGATATCCACCTCGCGGCGGGCGTGCCGGTGGAAAACGTCACCGTGGTCGTGCCTAAGGACGGGGTGTACGCGGTGATGGAGATTAGGGTAGGGGATGAAAAACCGCACGGTCAGTTCCCTCTCCCTGAGGGAGAGGGTTAGGGTGAGGGGGGAACAGACCGCAAAGCGTGGCTTGAAATAATTCGGTTTTCCAAACATGATCCCCCCATGAAAATAGAAACCGCACTCCCCTCACACTTCGAACGTCTGGTCGCGATCTGGGAATCCTCCGTCCGCGCCACCCATCATTTTTTGCAGGAAAGCGATATTGCGGCGCTGCGCCCGTTATTGCTTAACGCCTATCTGCCTAACCTCAAGGTCGTGATGGCCCGCGATGATACAGGCGTTATTCACGGCTTTTTAGGCGTGGATGAAAACCGTATTGAAATGCTGTTTATTGATGACGCGAGCCGGGGGAAGGGCGTTGGGAAGTTACTGCTGAACCACGCCATCGCAGCGTTCGGCGCGAACGAAGTGGACGTGAATGAGCAGAACCCGCAGGGCGTCGCGTTTTATCGTCATATGGGGTTTGAGCAGGTTGGACGCTCGGAACTGGACGGGCAGGGGAATCCGTTTCCGTTGTTGCATATGCGGTTGGGTGGACAGGCTTAACGCCCTTGACCTGCTCCCCATTGATTAATACACAGTAATGCTGGCAATTTCTTCATCGACTTTGAGAGTAACTGCGAACTTCAGTTCCTCGCTCGTAGCGGACGTTTTCTGGTCCATCTCCGGTCAGGCATAACCCAGGCAGGGTATGTGGTAAATCAACCGCGGGGCATTAGGGGTCTTTGCCTGTTGCCTGGAATGCGCAATAATTGGGCGTATAACGGCAGCGTAAAAGGGACACTATGCTTCATCACAGTCAGGCAATGTCACTGGACGACATCTACCTTGAGGACATTCCTCACATTATCCATCCGGACACTGCGGCAGGAGATCTCGCAGAAACTGCACTGCCCAACCGCATAATTCAGGAGTGGAATTTACCACAGGGCTACACCCGGTTTGTCAGCCGTTATCAACCGTTTCACTGGCAGCATCCGTGGATGGCATACCGTGACACTCTTGCCGACATCAAATCTGGGAAGCTCGTTCTGCTGAGAAAAGACATAACCGGGCATGCTATTTCGGGAGTGTTGACGACATCCGGTGACCTTCGCAATGATCTGCCGCTGTTCCTTCATACCCGGCTCAGCCATCTCCTGTCCCGGCAACTGAAACGCCCGGGATATCACGTTCGCCCGGCGGCGATGCGCCAGCGGGTTACAATCAGGTTATGGACAATAAAGGGCTGGTTATTGCTGGCGCTTCTGTTGCTGCGGGTCTTGGCCTTGGCAGACTGGGGGCGGCGAGTGAGCTTAACAATCTCCATGTTCTGGGAAAAGTCGAGGGTGAATACTCGATGATAAAGCCCGGACCATTAAATGAGCGCTTTGCCGAAACATTCTCAGGCGGAGCTTACAAGGAAATAACATTGTCCCAGGACACCACATTTTTAGAGGTGGTCAAAGCGGCACAGAGTTGGGTCGATTTTTCAGTTATGAACGACCTTTAGGAGTACTACAGACGCGTGTCGATAAGGCTGTGTTACCAAAATGGCCTGACGGTTCTGAATCTGTGATCGATAGTTTTTATGAGATAAAAATTCCTGCAGGATCGAAGGTATATGTCGGAGAGGTGGGCTACCAGTCTGATATTTTCCCTGGAGGTACTGAGCAAGTCGTAATCCCTGCGCCTTGGAATATTCCAGGCGTAGAGACGGTTAATTTTGGGGGATTGAAATGAAATCAGAAATACATACGTTACTTAATCAAATCATTGAATTACTTGTCTCTTGTGATGAAGGTGTTTGGTCAAAAAGACTAATTTATTATCGTGAGCACCTGGATTCTGATTATGACCAGGTCGTGTTAGGTATTAGGTCTATTTTCAGAGGGGCTGGTTCCTTTAACGACTTAATATTGCAAAATAACGGCAAAATGCTGCAAGCTGAAAACAATACCCTTAATGAGTTATCAGATAAGCTATACAGCTTAATAAAAGCAGAGATCTCAGAGCGTAATATCTGAAAGATGTCGCTGAAAATAACTGTCACAGGGCTGAATATCAGCCCTGTCCTGCTGCCCACCGGCAGTTACACGGAGTTAATCGTCGCGCTCAGCCCTGGATGACGCAGGCGTTATTCACGGCTTTTTAGGCATGGATGAAACCGCATTGAAATGCTGTTTGTGGATGATGCGAGCCGGGGGACCGGGATTAGCGCTTAGCCTGCTTATCCCATTTTAATAAGCCGACGATATCTTTCTCACCCTCGGCTTCTTTCAGCAGGCGCTGCTTTTTTTCAAACTCAATGTATTCTGAGCACGCCTTTTCATCAGCCACTTTCTTGCTGATCTTGCCTGCCCCTTCTAAAACGTCCGGTCGTTAAATTGCAGGAACTGCTCGAGTTTGGTTTGCCTGTCTCGTAATAAATCGTAAAGCTGAACTCACTAAACTGTGCTCTCCATACAATAAAATATCATATAAGAAATTGTGCAGTTATTTTTCAGAATTACATTACATTGAAACTACTCTTCTGGACCAAATTGTGGAGCAGCGCTATATGAATAAACCTAACGGGGCAAAAATTTTCATCTCTCATTCATCATTAGATAAACCGTTTGCAAAGATGTTATGTATGGACCTTGAAGCAAATGGGTATGCTCCTTGGTTGGATGAATGGGACATAAAAGTGGGGGGGATTATTCCCGAGCGAATTTCAGACGGACTAGAAGAAGCTGATTTTGTAATTGTTATTCTTTCTGAAAATACGGTTTCATCAAAATGGGTAGAAAGAGAATGGCAAACAAAATATTGGAATGAAATTCAACACAATTGTATTCATGTGCTTCCTTTACTTTTGAAAGATTGCAAAATACCTGAGTTGTTAAAAACAAAAAAATACGCAGATTTTAGAAATGATTTTAACAGTGGATTAAGGGACTTATTGGCAGTACTAGAAAGTTTGTATAAAAAGGAATGATTTTGGCGGAAGATCACAGGAGTCGAACCTGCCCGGGAACGCTGGCGTCCCCAACTGGATTTGAAGTCCAGCCACCTCACCGGAGATGACGATCTTCCGCGCCTCGATTGCTACATGGAGGCGGGGCGCATTATAGCTACTTTCAGGCATTTACCACATACCCCACACCACTTTTTTCACCTCTCTTTTGACCTGTACACCCCTGTTTCAGGTAATTCCTAAGAAAATCCTCATGTTAGCCCTTCTGCTTCCCAACATTTACCGCGATCACAAAAAACAAGAAACGTAATCTGCTAATCAGAAAACGCAATACCCGCTCCTGAAACAATGGTTTAAAACTCTGTAACCGGTCTCAGCGCCCCCTACAGCGTGAAGGATAAAAAAAGATGAGCGAAGTATTGTCAGTAAAAGAGAAGATTGGCTACGGCATGGGTGACGCCGCCAGCCACATCATTTTTGATAACGTTATGTTGTACATGATGTTTTTCTACACCGATATTTTCGGCATTCCCGCCGGGTTTGTCGGCACCATGTTCCTGCTGGCGCGCGCGCTGGATGCGATCTCCGACCCGTGCATGGGGCTGATCGCCGACCGCACCCGCAGCCGCTGGGGCAAGTTCCGTCCGTGGATTTTGTTTGGTGCCATCCCGTTCGGCATCGTCTGCGTGCTGGCTTACACCACGCCGGACCTGAGCCTCAACGGCAAAATGGTGTATGCCGCCATTACTTACACCCTGCTGACCCTGCTCTATACCGTGGTCAACATCCCCTACTGCGCGCTGGGCGGCGTGATCACCAATGACCCGACGCAGCGTATCTCCCTGCAGTCCTGGCGATTTGTGCTGGCGACGGCGGGCGGCATGCTCTCTACGGTGCTGATGATGCCACTGGTGAACCTGATTGGCGGCGACGATAAGGCGTTCGGCTTCCAGGGCGGGATCGCCGTGCTGTCGGTGGTCGCTTTCCTGATGCTGGCGTTCTGCTTCTTTACCACCAAAGAGCGCATCCAGGTGCCGCCGAGCACCACCTCCATGCGGGAAGACCTACGCGATATCTGGCAAAACGACCAGTGGCGCATCGTCGGTGTGCTCACCATCCTCAACATCCTTGCCGTCTGCGTGCGCGGCGGCGCGATGATGTACTACTGCACCTGGATCATGGGTTCGCCGGAGGTGTTCGTCGCCTTCCTCACCACCTACTGCGTCGGCAACCTCATTGGCTCCGCGCTGGCAAAACCGCTCACCGACTGGAAGTGCAAGGTCAGCATCTTCTGGTGGACCAACGCCGCGCTGGCGGTGGTCAGCGTGGCGATGTTCTTCGTGCCGATGCACGCCACCGTGGGGATGTTCGCCTTTATCTTCGTCATCGGCGTGCTGCACCAGCTGGTGACGCCGATCCAGTGGGTAATGATGTCCGATACCGTCGACTACGGTGAATGGACCAACGGCAAGCGCCTGACCGGCATCAGCTTTGCGGGCACGCTGTTCGTGCTGAAGCTGGGTCTGGCGCTGGGCGGGGCGATGATCGGCTGGATGCTGGCAGGCGGCGGCTACGACGCGGCGGCCAAAACCCAGAACAGCGCGACCATCAGCATCATTATCGGCCTGTTTACCCTGGCCCCGGCGGTCTGCTACGTGCTGAGCGCCATCATCGCCAAACGCTACTACACGCTGAAAACCCCCTTCCTGACCAAAATCCTGGGCGAGCTGGCACAGGGCGCGCGCCGCAATCAGCAGGAATTTGAAACCCTGCCGGTCAGCAAAGAATTGCAGAACTAAGAGGACGAAAGCATGAAAATCAGTGATGGAAACTGGCTTATTCAACCGGGCCTGAACGTGACGTATCCGGTTCAGGTGTTCGACGTGGAGCAGCAGGGCAATGACCTGGTGGTGTACGTGGCGCCGCGCGACGTGCGCGAACGCACCTGGCAGCTCGACACGTTGATGTTCACGGTGCGCCTGTTTGCCCCGCAGGAAGGGATTGTCGGGGTGCGCATTGAGCATTTCCAGGGCGCGCTGAACAACGGCCCGCACTATCCGCTGAACGTTCTGAAGGACGTGAAGGTAGAGATTGAAAACAACGCCGAGTTTGCCGAGCTGAAAAGCGGCAGCGTCAGCGTGCGCGTCACCAAAGGCGAGTTCTGGGCGCTGGATTTCCTGCGTAACGGCCAGCGCATTACCGGCAGCCAGCTGAAAAACAACGGCTACGTGCAGGATACCAACGCCGACCGCAATTACGTGTTCGAACGTCTGGATCTGGGCGTGGGGGAAACGGTCTACGGCCTCGGCGAGCGCTTTACCGCGCTGGTGCGCAACGGCCAGACGGTCGAAACCTGGAACCGCGACGGCGGCACCAGCACCGAGCAGTCCTACAAAAATATCCCGTTCTACCTGACCAATCGCGGCTACGGCGTGCTGGTGAATCATCCCGAGAACGTCTCGTTTGAAGTCGGCTCCGAGAAGGTCTCCAAAGTGCAGTTCAGCGTGGAAGGGGAATATCTCGAATACTTCGTGATCGACGGCCCGACGCCAAAAGAGGTATTAAACCGCTATACCCGTTTCACCGGGCGTCCGGCGCTGCCGCCTGCCTGGTCGTTCGGCCTGTGGCTCACCACCTCGTTCACCACCAACTACGACGAAGCGACGGTGAACAGCTTTATCGACGGCATGGCCGAGCGCGACCTGCCGCTGCACGTGTTCCACTTCGACTGCTTCTGGATGAAGGCCTTCCAGTGGTGCGATTTCGAGTGGGACCCGGTGACCTTCCCGGATCCGGAAGGCATGATCCGCCGCCTGAAAGAGAAGGGGCTGAAGGTCTGCGTGTGGATTAACCCGTACATCGGCCAGAAATCCCCGATCTTCCAGGAGCTGAAAGCGAAGGGCTACCTGCTCAAGCGCCCGGACGGCTCCCTGTGGCAGTGGGACAAATGGCAGCCGGGGCTGGCGATTTATGACTTTACCAACCCGGACGCGTGCCGGTGGTATGCCGACAGGCTGAAAGGCCTGGTGGATATCGGCGTCGACTGCTTCAAGACCGACTTCGGCGAGCGTATCCCGACGGACGTGCAGTGGTTTGACGGGTCCGATCCGCAGAAGATGCACAACCACTACACCTACATCTATAACGAGCTGGTGTGGAACGTGCTGAAAGAGACGGTGGGGGAAGAAGAAGCGGTGCTGTTCGCCCGCTCCGCGTCCGTCGGGGCGCAGCAGTTCCCGGTGCACTGGGGTGGCGACTGCTACGCCAACTATGAATCCATGGCCGAGAGCCTGCGCGGCGGGCTGTCGATTGGCCTGTCCGGCTTCGGGTTCTGGAGCCACGATATTGGCGGGTTCGAAAACACCGCCCCGGCGCACGTCTACAAACGCTGGTGCGCGTTCGGGCTGTTCTCCAGCCACAGCCGCCTGCACGGCAGTAAATCCTACCGCGTGCCGTGGGCCTACGATGACGAGTCCTGCGACGTGGTGCGCCACTTCACGCAGCTGAAATGCCAACTAATGCCGTACCTGTACCGTCAGGCGGCGCTGGCCCGCGAGTTCGGCACGCCGATGCTGCGGGCGATGATGCTGGAGTTCCCGGACGATCCGGCGTGCGATTACCTCGATCGTCAGTACATGCTGGGGGATGCAATGATGGTCGCGCCCGTGTTCTCCGAGGCGGGCGACGTGCAGTTCTATCTGCCGGAAGGCCGCTGGACGCACCTGTGGCACAACGACGAAATTCAGGGCAGCCGCTGGCATAAGCAGCAGCACGATTTCATGAGCCTGCCGGTCTACGTGCGCGACAACACGCTGCTGGCGCTGGGCAGCAACAACCAGAAGCCGGACTACGCGTGGAATGAGGGGACGGCCTTCCAGCTGTTTAACCTGGACGATGGCGCAACGGCGGTGAGCGAAGTGCCTGCGGCGGACGGCGCGGTGGCGTTTACGCTGAAGGCATCGCGTCAGGGCGATATCGTGACCTTTACCGGCGCGGGAGACGCGAAAAACTGGTCGGTGTGCTTGCGCAACGTGCAGAAGGTGAATGGCGTGAAAGGCGGCTCACACGCGGGCAGCGAGTGGGGCGTGTTGATGCAAGCGGAGGGGAATGAGGTGGTGGTTCACCTTTAATTCCCCTCTCCCCAGAGGGGCGAGGGAATGGTTTGCTCCCTCTCCCTTTCAGGGAGAGGGCTGGGGTGAGGGCGGTGTTGAAACTACACCGCCCGCCATCGTCTGCTGCACCTGCTGTTTATCCATATTCACTGCACTCAGCTTGCCGTTCACCGTTGGCTTCAGTGGCGCATTGGCCTGCACGCTGCCGCTGGCGGTGAGCTGAATATTGCCGTCGCCCGCAATCGGCAGCGCAGGCCAGCCCCACTGCTGCAGTACGTTGAGCGGCACGCCGCGCCCGTTCAGGCTCACCGTAGTCTGCCGCTGCGGAAGCTGAGAAACCGTCGCCGTTGCTTCCAGAATACCTTTCTCGGTAAACGCGCTCAGGTCGGTAATATTCACCGTGGCGGCGTTGGCATTCAGCGCCAGCGACGGACGGCGCACGTCCACGCGGTTAAAGGTTGCCGCCGCGCCGTTCAGGGTTGCGCTGCCGCCCCAGACGCCCCACTGGCGATCTTTCACCAGCTGCAGGTTTGCACCATAGCCGTCCAGAGAGGTGATCTGCCACGGGAAGGCGGGATCGATGTCGATCACCAGGTTGCGGCTCAGGCCGAATTTTTGCAGCGTGACGCTGTTCAGCCATTCCGGCAGAGGCTCCATCCACAGCGTCTTCCAGTTCTGCGGCAGGGTGTATTCCAGCCCGGCGATGGCGACATCGTCCAGCACCAGCGCTTTACCGTCGCGCAGCCAGTTACCGGAGGTGCGCACCATGCCGCCCTCCCAGCGGGAAGTGAACTGACGCAGCGCCATGCCCTGCGGGGAAAACTCTGCATTCAGAATCGGGTCGAAAAGATGCAGCGAGCCGTAGATAAACTCGCTGGCGTTCATCGACAGGCGGCCCTCCTGGCTCTGCCAGTCGCCTTTGCTGAGAGTCAGGTTGCGCAGGCTTAAATCGAGATCGGTCACCGCCCAGTCCGGGCCCTGAAGCCGGGCGTCGGTCAGGTCCAGACGACCAATCTGCAGAGAGGGAATGGTGGCCAGCGGCGCGAAGAACGCCATCAGCGTTTTATCGCTCTGCAGGCGGATTTCGTTCAGACGCATGGTGTCGATAATCCAGCTCCCGTCGGCGTTGCGCAGGGCGGAGCCGGTGAGTGAGCCGCGGGCCATATCGGCGCCAATCGTGTTCAGCACCACTTCCTTGCCGTTAAGCTGGCCCTCGATCAGCACGTTGGTGGCCGGTACGCCGTTCAGGGTCAGCGAGCCTGCGCTCATCTGAATCTGCGCGTTGTTCCCCAGCACGTTCCCGGCTTCCGGCTGCCATGGGCTGACGCCGCCCGTCACCTTCTGCGCGCTCAGGTCCCATTCGGTATTCGGGCTGTTAAAGGCCATGTTGTTCAGCTGCAGGCGATCCGCCTGGAAAGGCAGCGGCGCCGTCTGCGGCGAGAGATTCAGCGTGCCGTCGAACAGGGTGATGGTGTCCATATGCAGCGGATCGGTTACCTGGCGGCTGCTCAGGCCAATATCGACTTTTTTGGCGACCAGGGTGGCGGGTTTTCCGTCCCGACCGAAGGTGACGTTTTCCAGAATAATGTGGGAAGGCGACGAAAAGCGGTGATTCATCTTGTCGAAACTGAGTTCGTAATCAGTATTCACCGTCACCCAGCTGCTGACCTGAGACGCGCCCCAGCGGGTCTGGAGCAGAATGTAGAGCGCCAGCATCACAATGAGCAGGGCTACCAGAAGATAGATGAGGAGCTTTCCAATAAATTTCATGGTCTTCCATCCCGCAAAACGCACATAAGGGAGTTATGCACGATTTATGCGCAATCCTCAAGGCGGGAATGGTGTAATTAGATGTCACGGCAGGCATTGACTGCCTGCCGTGAGAGAAATCAATTTTTCTCAGGCGGGAAAACGAGGTTCAGCACGATAGCGGTGATACCGCCTGCGGCAATGCCGGAAGAGAGCAGGTTTTTCACCCAGTCAGGTGCAAACTGCAGGATCAGCGGCTGCTGGGAAACGCCCAGACCGACGGCCAACGACAGGGCGATAATCATGATCGCGCGGCGGTTCAGCGGCTCGCGGGAGACAATACGCACGCCGGAGGCCGCGATAGTCCCGAACATCACCAGCGTTGCGCCGCCCAGCACCGGCTCAGGGATGTGCTGCACAAAGCCGCTCACCGCCGGGAACAGGCCGAGGACGATCAGCATCAGCGCCACCACGAAGCCAACGTAGCGGCTGGCCACGCCGGTCAGCTGGATCACGCCGTTGTTCTGACCGAAGCAGGAGTTCGGGAAGGTGTTGAAGACCGCAGAGACAAACGAGTTCAGGCCATTCGCCAGCACGCCGCCTTTCAGGCGCTTCATGTACAGCGGGCCGGACACCGGCTGCTCGGAGACGTCGGAGGTGGCGGTGATATCACCGATGGTCTCCAGCGAGGTGATCATAAAGACCAGCATCAGCGGCAGGAGCAGACCCCAGTCAATGCCCAGACCGTAGTACAGCGGTGTAGGAACGGTGATCAGCGCGCTGTTGGTCGGCGCGGTGTTCTCCGGCAGCATGCCCAGCGCCCACGCCAGCAGGTAACCCGCCGCCATGGCGATCACCAGCGAGGCCACGCGCAGGTAAGGGTTACGCTGACGGTTAAGCAGAATAATGATCGCCAGCACGACGCCCGCCAGCAGCAGGTTTTTCGGCGCGCCGAAGGTGTGGTCGCTCATTGCGGCATAGCCGCCGCCGATGGAGGTAAGGCCCACCTGAATCAGCGACAGGCCGATAATCATCACGACGACGCCGGAAACCAGCGGGGTGATAACGCGGCGAGCCAGATGCAGAACGCGGGAGATCACCATCTCCGTACAGCTGGCCAGCATCAGCGTGCCGAACAGCGCCGCCATCATGGTCGGGACATCCGCACCGCCGGTTTTCAGCGCCGTACCGCCCATGATAAGCGGTGCCACGAAGTTAAAGCTGGTGCCCTGAATCGACAATAATCCCGACCCCACCGGCCCCCACGCTTTAATTTGAATAATCGAGGCCACGCCGGAGGCAAAAAGAGACATGCTGATAATGTGCTGCGTGTCCTGCGCCGGTAAACCGAGCGCCTGGCAAATCAGCAGCGCCGGGGTGATCACCGCAACAAACATCGCCAGAAGATGCTGGCAGGCGGCGAACAGCGTTTGCGGCAGCGGCGGGCGGTCTTCAAGGCGGTAAATCAGTTCGCTATTTTGCTTCTGCGCAATCGGTTGCGCATCAGGCGACTCTATGGTGTTAACGGACATCGGCGGCAATCCCACGGTGGAAAAGCGGGCATTTTATCTGACCACCTGGTAAAAGCAAACGATTGCCAGCAAAAAAAGGGAAGAAAATCTGCCGCTGTGAGCAGGTTTTCTACAACGTATCGGGAAAAAAAATTACACTTTTTCGCGCCGGGAGCTCATGAAGAGCGCAAACCGGCCCAGGATAACGCCGCGTGTGTATGGAACACGCGCAAAACAGGAGCCTTCTATGATTCATCTCGATACGTTGTCGACCCTTGTTGCCGCAACGCTGGTCTTACTGCTTGGTCGTAAGCTGGTACATAGCGTTCCCCTTCTGAAGAAATACACCATTCCTGAACCTGTCGCCGGTGGTCTGCTGGTGGCGCTGGCCCTGCTGGTGCTGAAAAAAAGCATGGGCTGGGAAATCGATTTTGATATGTCCCTGAAAGACCCGCTGATGCTGGCCTTCTTTGCCACCATCGGCCTGAATGCCAACCTGGCGAGCCTGCGGGCGGGCGGTAAGGTGCTCGGTGTATTTTTGATTGTGGTGGTGGGGCTGCTGCTGATGCAAAACGCCATTGGTATCGGGATGGCGTCGCTGCTGGGACTGGATCCGCTGATGGGGCTGCTGGCGGGGTCGATTACCCTGTCAGGCGGCCACGGTACCGGGGCCGCGTGGAGCAAGCTGTTTATCGAGCGCTACGGGTTTGAAAACGCGACGGAAGTGGCGATGGCCTGCGCGACCTTTGGTCTGGTGCTGGGTGGCCTGATTGGCGGCCCGGTGGCGCGCTATCTGGTGAAGCACTCCACCACGCCGGACGGCAGGCCGGACGATGAGCTGGTGCCGACCGCGTTTGAAAAGCCTGACGTCGGGCGCAGCATTACCTCGCTGGTGCTGATTGAAACCATCGCGACGATCGCCATCTGCCTGACCGTGGGCAAAGTGGTTGCGCAATGGCTGGCGGGCTCAGCGTTTGAACTGCCGACGTTTGTCTGCGTGCTGTTTATCGGGGTGATCCTGAGCAACGGCCTGGCGCTGATGGGCTTCTACCGCGTGTTTGAACGGGCGGTATCGGTGCTCGGCAACGTCTGCCTGTCACTGTTCCTGGCGATGGCGCTGATGAGCCTCAAGCTGTGGGAGCTGGCCTCGCTGGCGCTGCCGATGGTGGCGATTCTGGCGGTACAGGCGCTGTTTATGGCGCTGTATGCCATGTTCGTGACCTGGCGCATGATGGGTAAAAACTACGATGCGGCGGTGCTGGCGGCGGGTCACTGCGGGTTTGGTCTGGGGGCTACCCCAACGGCTATCGCCAACATGCAGGCGATCACCGAACGCTTCGGGCCTTCGCACATGGCGTTTCTGGTGGTCCCAATGGTCGGGGCGTTCTTTATTGATATCGTCAACGCGCTGGTGATTAAGCTGTACCTGATGCTGCCGATGTTTGCCTGAATCAGGCGTTGGAATAGCGTTCGGTTTCCGGCATCCAGCGCTCAATTAACGCTGCCGCCTGTTCGGGGTAGCGTTCATGAATATGGCGTGCCAGGCGCTGAACCTCGGGGATCATGGCCTGATCGCGCAGCAAATCCGCCACTTTGAATTCCGCGTTCCCCGTCTGACGCGTGCCCAGCAGCTCGCCAGGGCCGCGGATCTCCAGGTCTTTTTGCGCAATCACAAAACCGTCGTTGCTGTCGCGCAGCACCTGCAACCGCATCTGGGCTGTTTTTGAGAGCGGGGCTTTGTAGAGCAGGACGCAGTGGGACGCTACCGCGCCACGGCCAACGCGCCCGCGCAGCTGGTGGAGTTGGGCAAGGCCCAGGCGCTCCGGGTTTTCGATAATCATCAGGCTGGAGTTCGGGACGTCCACACCCACTTCAATGACCGTCGTGGCGACCAGCAAATGCAGCTCGCCCTGCTTAAACGACTGCATCACCGCCTGTTTTTCGGCAGGCTTCATGCGTCCATGAACCAGGCCCACGTTCAGCTCCGGCAGTGCCAGCTTAAGCTCTTCCCACGTGGCTTCGGCAGCCTGCGCTTCCAGCAGTTCCGACTCTTCAATCAGCGTACAGACCCAGTAGGCCTGGCGCCCTTCGTGGGTGCAGGCGTTGCGCACGCGGTCAATGATATCGCTGCGGCGCGTGTCAGGAATGGCGACCGTTGTGACCGGCGTACGGCCCGGGGGCAGTTCGTCGATGGTGGAGGTATCCAGATCGGCGTAGGCCGTCATCGCCAGGGTGCGCGGGATCGGCGTAGCGGTCATGATCAGCTGATGCGGGTGGAAGCCCTGCTGCAGGCCTTTCTCCCATAATGCCAGACGCTGGTGCACGCCGAAGCGGTGCTGCTCGTCGATAATCACCAGCGCAAGGCCGTTAAACTGCACCTGCTCCTGGAAGATGGCGTGCGTGCCGACAATCATCTGCACCTGCCCGCTGGCAATAGCCTCCTGTTGCGCAAGGCGCGCTTTGCCTTTTTGCTTCCCGGCAAGCCAGCCCACTTCAATCCCCAGCGGCGCAAACCAGGCGCGGAAATTATTGGCGTGCTGCTCGGCCAGCAGCTCGGTCGGCGCCATGAGCGCCACCTGTTTACCGTGGGCGATCGCGCGCAGGGCCGCCAGGGCGGCGACCAGCGTTTTACCGGACCCCACGTCGCCCTGCACCAGGCGCATCATCGGCACGTCGAGCGCCATATCGCGTTCGATTTCGGCGGTGACGCGCGCCTGTGCGCCGGTGGGCTTAAACGGCAAGGAGGCCAGCAGCTTATCTTTGAGCTCATCACGCGGGCTTAATGGCTGGGCATGGAAACGCTGCGCGCCTGCGCGGAGCGCCAGCATGCTCAGGTTATGGGCCAGTAATTCCTCAAGGATAAGACGCCGTTGGGCGGGGTGTTTGCCGCTTTCTAAGTCGCTGAGCTGCAGCGTTGGCGGCGGGCGGTGCAGGGTGCGCAGCGCCTCGGGCAGGCTCATCATACCCTGCGCCAGCTCGGGCGGCAGCAGCTCGGTAATGGCGCAGGTATCCAGCAGCTCCAGCGCCTGATCGGTGAGCTTACGCAGCGTCGCCTGCTTGATGCCTTCCGTCGTCGGGTAAACCGGGGTGAGCGTCTCCTGCAGCTCCGGCGTGCTGAGATCGCCCTGCACGCGGTACTCCGGGTGGATCATCTCTGCGCCGTATTTCCCGCGTTTGGCTTCGCCATAGGCCAGCACCCTTCGGCCCGTCGCCAGGCTGTTTTTCATCGCCGCGCTGAAGTTGAAAAAACGCATGGTGAGAATGCCGGTGCCGTCGCTGATCTGGCAGGTCATCATCCGGCGTCCGCCGAAGGTGATGTTGCAGTTCAGGACTTCGCCTTCAACGGTGGCGTAAATGGCGGGAAGGAGATCGCCAATCTTATAGAGCTGGGTGCGGTCTTCGTAACGCAGGGGGAGGTGAAGCAGGAGATCCTGAACGGTGTGCAGGCCAATTTTTGCCAGCTTATTGCTTTGCGCCGCGCCCACGCCCGTCAGGCTGTTGAGCGGGATGGCATCCAGCAGGCGGCCTTTCATCGCTTACCCGGCGTACTGCATGGTGGCCCACCACTCGGCATCGGCTTCAATTTCGCCCTGCGCGTTGACGTGGGGGTAAGGCAATTTTTTCTGCTTCGCAACGCGAGCCAGCACCGGATAGCCACCTTCAAACAGCAGGCGCTGCTGTTCCTCTTCCGGCAGCATGCTGTTGCTGCGCTCGTACATCCCGGCGTTCTGACGCTGGCGCTGCGCTTCATACAGAATGAGCGCGGACGCCACGGAGACGTTAAGAGACTGGACCATGCCGATCATCGGAATGATGATGTCCCGATCCGCCAGATCCAGCGCTTCCTGGGTGATCCCGGTTTTCTCCTGACCCATCAAAATGCAGGTCGGGCGGGTGTAGTCGATCTCGCGGAAATCTACGGCTTTAGCGGACAGGTTAGTGGCCAGGATCTGCATCCCGCGCCCTTTCAGGTGCGATACGGCTTCGCCAATGGTGTGATGATTTTTGACAGATACCCAGCTGTTGCTGCCTGCCGCCGCCGAGACCGTATTGCGCATACGGCCATCCGGCCAGACGGCGTGCACTTCATGCACACCGACGGCATCTGCGGTACGAACGATAGCAGAGACGTTATGAGGTTTATGCACCTGCTCCATGCAGACCGTCAGGTCAGGCTGACGCCTGGCGAGCATTTCGCAGATACGTGCATAACGTTGTGAATTCATAAACCTAGTTTCGGTTTCGGGTGACTTTAATCACGTCCGGCATGACGCGGATCTTGCGCATAATATTCGCCAGATGCACACGGTCGCGAGCGGTCAGACGAATAAAGGCGCTATACACGCGGCCATCTTTCTCTTCCGTATTCAGGCTCTGAATATTGGAAGAGGCCGTGTTGATCGCTGCCGTCAGGTTCGCCAGGGCACCCTGGTGGTTGAACATATCCACCTTAATTTCGGTGATAAATTCCTGCGCGGTCTCTTTATCCCACTCGACCGCCATAAACTTCTCGGCTTCTTTCTGATAGCCGCGAATGTTACGACAGGATTCGTGGTGGATAACCAGCCCTTTGCCCGGGCTGACGTGCGCAATAATCGGATCGCCAGGAATTGGACGACAGCATTTTGCGAAGGTGATCAGCACGCCGTCCGCGCCTTTAATCGGCAGGTGTCCGTGGCTTTGAGTGGTTGCCGGCACCGCTGTCGTGTCGCCTTGCTGCAGATTCTTCGCCACCACCACGCTCATGGCGTTGCCGAGGCCAATCTCTGCCAGCAAGTCGTCAAGCGACGTAAGCTTCATGCGCTCCAGCTCACGCTGGACGTTCTCCTGCGGAATTTCAGCCAGCTTACGGCTGCCGCCCAACGCGTGGTTGAGCAGACGACGCCCCAGGCTGACGGAATCATCACGCTTGAGGTTTTTCAGCAACTGACGAATTTTGGCGCGTGCTTTGGAGCTCACGACAAAGTTCAGCCAGGCCGCGTTAGGACGTGCACCCGGCGCGGTAATAATTTCTACCGTCTGGCCGCTGGAGAGCGGCTGAGACAGTGGATAAGGTTGTCTGTCGACGCGCGCGCCGACGCAGGCATGCCCGATATCGGTATGCACGGCGTAAGCGAAGTCGACTGGCGTTGCGCCCGCAGGCAGTTCGACAATGCGACCTTCTGGGGTGAAAACGTAAATCTCATCCGGGAAGAGATCGGATTTAACGCTCTCGATAAATTCAAACGAGCTGCCCGCACTCTGCTGAAGCTCCAGCAGGCTCTGCATCCAGCGCTGGGCGCGGATTTGTGCGGTCGTGCTGCTTTCGCCACCGTGCTCTTTATACGCCCAGTGTGCGGCAACCCCCATCTCTGCCATCTGGTCCATGTCTTCGGTGCGGATCTGCACCTCAACAGGCACACCGTGCGGACCAATCATCGAGGTGTGCAAAGATTGATAGCCGTTCGCTTTTGGAATGGCGATGTAATCTTTCATGCGACCCGGACGCGGTTTGTAGAGGCTGTGCATCTGCCCCAGCACGCGATAACAGGTGTCCGAGTCATGGACAATGACGCGGAAGGCGTAGATATCCATGATCGAGTGAAAACGCTGCTCTTTGAGCACCATTTTGCAGTAGATGGAGTACAGGTGTTTCTCGCGACCGCTGACGCGGCACGGGATCCCCGCTTCCTGTAAGCGCCCTTCGATTTCAGAGAGGATCTTTTGAATCATCTCTTTACGGTTACCGCGTGCGGCTTTCACCACCTCTTTAATCACGCGATAGCGGTTCGGGTACAACGCTTCAAAACCCAGCTCTTCCAGCTCGGTTTTAATGTGATGAATACCTAAACGGTGCGCCAGCGGACTGTAGATTTCGAGGGTTTCACGGGCAATGCGGCGACGTTTATCCGGGCGAAGTGAGCCCAGCGTGCGCATGTTGTGGGTACGGTCAGCGAGTTTGATGAGAATGACGCGGATATCCTGCACCATCGCCATAATCATCTTGCGGAAGTTTTCGGCTTGCGCCTCTTTCTTGTCGCGGAAATTCAGCTTATCAAGCTTAGAGACCCCTTCCACCAGTTCGGCAACGCTTTTGCCAAACAGCTGTTCCATGTCCTGGTAAGTGGCAGGGGTATCTTCGATCACGTCGTGCAGTAGAGCGGCCATCAGCGTTTCGTAGTCGAGTTTCATCTCGGCCAGAATACAGGCCACCGCTACCGGGTGCGTGATATAGGGTTCACCGCTTGAACGTGTCTGGCCCTCGTGAGCGTCACGTGCAACGAGATACGCCTGCTGAAGACGCTTAATCTGGTCTTCAGGCAGGTAGGTTTGAATCAGTTGATTCAGGCTTTCAAACAGATACAAGGGCGACCCGCAGGTTTAATTAACGACGACCTTCAGCAATAGCGGTTACGGCCTGCAGTTCTGCGGCTTCCTGCTCTTGCTGCTCCTGGCGCTCACGCACGTCGAGGATCTGGTTGTTGATCAGACCTTCTTCGATTTCGCGAAGTGCAATAACGGTGGTTTTATCGTTTTCTTCCGGTACCAGCGGATCTTTACCGCCTACCTGCATCTGACGAGCGCGACGCGCGGCGACCAGCACCAGGTCAAAACGGTTACCAATTTTCTCTACAGCGTCCTGAACAGTTACGCGTGCCATACTTAAAATGCTCCACAGGTGAAGAAATGACTGGGCATGATACTGAAAGTGGGTTCAGTCTGCCAACAGTTTGGTGATTAATGCGTCATGTCGCTGCTTCTGGCGGCTCATACGCAGACGTTCTGCACGAAGAATGGTTTTGAGATCGCTCAATGCGGCATCAAAATCATCATTCACAATAAGGTAATCATATTCCGCGTAATGGCTCATTTCTGCAACAGCCTGTTCCATACGCTTTGCGATCACTTCTTCGCTGTCCTGACCGCGGCCACGCAGACGGCGATCCAGCTCATCTTTCGATGGCGGTAAAATAAAGATACTGCGCGAGTCAGGCATTTTCTTGCGAATTTGCTGTGCGCCCTGCCAGTCGATATCCAGGAACACATTCACGCCCGTGGCCAGAACCTGCTCAATGGTTTCACGCGAAGTACCGTAGTAATTACCAAATACTTCAGCGTGTTCAAGAAACGCGTCTCTGCCGATCATCGCTCTGAATTCGTCGTGATCCACAAAGAAATAGTGTTCACCGTGCACTTCACCCGGACGCGGCTGGCGCGTGGTGTGAGAAACAGAAACCTGTGTGTCGTACAACGGTTGGGTTTTTAACAGTGCCTGAATAAGGCTGGATTTACCCGCGCCACTAGGGGCAGAAACAATATAAAGCGTGCCTTGAGCCATGAGAGTCTTTTGTATGTGTTAACGAAGAAGTCCTACATACGGGCTTATTATACACGTCACCGCCGTGTGACGTAGCCTTTGTCACACTTTTTCCCCTCGATTATTGAATTTTGCGTGCCGTTTTCAGGTTTTATCTGTGGTTTTCAGCAACCAAAAGAAATACTGGATAGCGTCTCGCAATGCGAAACGTTGCCGTTAGCGTTGTTTCAGGCATCCGGGTATACCTCCTGCAACGCAAAGGAGGGGTAGCGATGTGGCGATGGATAAGCGGGTTAATGCTGTTGTGGTGCGGTTATGGCGCGGCGATGTGTCCGGTGTGGTCGCAGGCAAAAGCAGAGAAAGAGATGGCGTCGTTAAGCGCGCAAATCAAACGCTGGGATGAGGCTTACTGGAAGCAGGGCGTGAGCGAGATCAACGACGAGGTTTACGACCAGCTTCACGGGCGTTTAACGCAGTGGCAGCGCTGTTTTGGCAGTGAGCCTTCAGAAGAGAAACTCCCCGCGCTGACGGGGAGCGTAAAACATCCTGTTGCCCACACGGGCGTGCATAAGGTGGCCAGCAAAGAGGAACTGAGACAGTGGATGCGTGCCCGACAGCATCTGTGGCTGCAGCCGAAAGTTGACGGTGTGGCGGTGACGCTGGTCTATCGTGACGGGAAGTTAACCCAGGCCATCAGTCGCGGTGATGGCCTGAAAGGGGAAGACTGGACCGGGAAGGTGCGCTTAGTCCCGTCTGTTCCGCAAAAGCTCACCGGCAAGCTGGCGAACAGCGTCTTACAGGGCGAGCTTTTCTGGTTGCGCGACAACCACATTCAGCAGCAGATGGGCGGAATGAACGCTCGTGCAAAGGTGGCGGGGGCGATGATGCGGCAAAAGGATAACTCGCTATTGAGCAAGATCGGCGTATTCATCTGGGCCTGGCCGGACGGACCGAAAGATATGCAGACCTCTTTAGCTGAACTGTCTCAGGCTGGTTTTACGCTGTCGGCACGGTATACGCTTCCCGCCGAATCTGTTGATGGCGTCGAGAAACAGCGCGCGACCTGGCACGCGACCGCATTACCCTTTGCCACGGATGGCATTGTGGTGCGTTCGGAGGATGAACCCGCGGGCGAAGATTGGTTACCGGGAGAAGGCAACTGGGTTGTTGCGTGGAAATATGCGCCTACAGCCCAGGTTGCTGAGGTGAGTCATATTCATTTTTCCGTGGGGCGAACGGGCAAAATTTCCGTTGTAGCAACGCTGGAACCCGTGCAACTGGATGATAAACAGGTGCAGCGGGTGAGCCTGGGCTCGGTTGGGCGCTGGCAGAGACTGGATATTGCCCCGGGAGATCAGATACAGATCAGCCTGGCCGGGCAGGGTATCCCCCGGTTTGATAAAGTGCTCTGGCGCGGGACGGACAGACATAAACCAGAGCCTCCGGCCTCGCGTTATCATGCGCTTAGTTGTTTCTATGCTTCGCCGGAGTGTATGGAGCAGTTCTTTGCCCGGCTGACCTGGCTCAGTTCAAAGCAGGTGCTTGATATTGAAGGATTAGGCGAGTCAGGCTGGCGTACCCTCTGGCAGGCACATCATTTTGAACATCTCTTTTCATGGCTGTTATTAACTCAGGCGCAGTTGCAGTCAACACCGGGGTTTTCCTCAGCACGCGGGCTGGCGCTCTGGCACCGATTTAATCTGGTGCGCGAGAAGCCGTTTATCCGCTGGCTCATGGCATTGGGTGTGCCAATGACGCAGGCTTCGCTGAAGGCGATGGGAGACATATCGTGGCAGAAGATGAGCGGGCGTAACGCAAAGGACTGGCAGGCCCTGCCGGGAACGGGAGAGGAAAAAGCGCGACAAATCGTTAACTGGATGCTCGCGCCTCAGATTGATGTGCTGGCGAAATGGCTCGCTGAACAGCACATCAACGGGTTCTGAAACTAGTGTGCGCTGTGTTTGTAATGAAAAACGGGCAGCCCGAGCTTCAGGCGCAGCGCCAGCATGCGGGCCGTAAAGCCAAACAGTAGCGTCGAGATGACCACCACATCATGGTTAGAAACGTAATGCTGCAGGGCGATATAAAGCACCGCTGCCGCAAAGGAGATGCCGGCATACAGTTCTTTTTGAAAGACCAGAGGAATGCGCTTGCAGAACATATCGCGCAGCACACCGCCGAATACGCCCGTGACCACGGCGGCAATGGTGGCGATAACCGGTCCTTCCCCCATATCGAGCGCGATTTGCGCACCGATGATCGAAAAGACGATCAGCCCCAGCGCATCAAGCACCAGGAACAGGCGGCGAAGATGGGGCATAACGGGCGCCACGATGGTGGTTAACACGGCAGCAGTCGCCACAATAATCACGTATTCAGGGTGTTTAACCCAGCCGAGCGGGTAATGGCCAAGCAGGATATCGCGCACGGAACCACCGCCAAGCGCGGTCGCGGTAGCAATAATGATTACGCCGAAGGTGTCCATACGGCGACGTCCGGCGGCAAGCGCGCCGGTCATGGCTTCTGCGGTGATGCCAATGAGATAAAGGATGTGAAGCAGCATAGACCCTCCGGTGTGAACGCGGGGAGGTTAGCGATTTGTGCGCAAGATCACGATTGAGATTTTCTAAGGCGAGTCAGGTTGCCCTAAAAAATTTTATTAATTTATCTTGAGCAGGCTTGATGATAGGCGGTAAAACGTAAAAACGGATGTTGATATGGATTAGAAATAATAATGGGTGGTGCCGTCGACACCACCCGAAAGGCATTACTCGATGTTCTGAATCTGCTCGCGCATTTGCTCAATCAGCACTTTCAACTCAATCGCTGAATTCGTCACGTCAGCATTGATCGACTTAGACGCCAGGGTGTTCGACTCACGGTTGAACTCCTGCATCATAAAGTCCAGACGGCGGCCCACCGCTTCCTTCTTCTTCAGAATGTTGTAGGTCTCTTTAACGTGCGCTTCCAGACGGTCCAGCTCTTCAGCGACATCGATACGCTGCGCCATCAGCACCAGCTCTTGTTCCAGACGGGTGTTTTCCAGCTGAACTTCCGCTTCTTCCAGTTTGGCGACAAGGCGTTCGCGCTGCCACTGCAGCACTTCCGGCATATGGGCGCGGACTTTCGCCACTTCGGTGCTCACACCTTCAAGACGCTGCTCAATCATCGCTTTCAGCGCCTGACCTTCGGTTTCACGAGCAACGATAAAGTCGTCGAGCGTGCCGTCGAGGGCTGCCAGGATTTCAGCGGCAATGGCATCCAGATCCTGCTCACCGGCGGCCATGACGCCAGGCCAGCGCAGAATATCAACCGGATTGATTTCACCTTCATCGCTCTGCATTTTGACCCAGTTCGCCGCATTCACGAGCTGTTTCGCCAGTTTTTCGTTGAGGATCAACTCGCCCTGTGCGCTGGCATCAGGCTCAAAGCGCAGGTTACATTCCACTTTACCGCGCGTCAGACGCGTACGAATACGCTCGCGTACAACAGGCTCAAGGCTGCGGAATTGCTCCGGCATACGGAAATACGTTTCCAGGTAACGCTGGTTTACCGAGCGCATTTCCCATGTGGCGCTACCCCAGCTACCCTTGATTTCACGCCGGGCGTAGGCGGTCATACTGCGGATCATAGACATTCCCGTTTTTAAAGGAGAGATGGGGGGATTATAGCTTTCGGGGGCTTCTCAGGATAGGAATAAGCGTCCTTTATCCGTATAATGCGCAGCCACATTCGTTTCAAGCCGGAGAATCCATCATGCGTCCATCAGGTCGTAGCGCCAACCAGGTGCGTCCCGTCATCCTGACCCGTAACTATACAAAACACGCTGAAGGCTCCGTGCTGGTTGAGTTTGGTGACACTAAAGTGCTGTGCACTGCCTCCATCGAAGAAGGTGTTCCGCGCTTCCTGAAAGGTCAGGGTCAGGGCTGGATCACCGCAGAATACGGCATGCTGCCGCGTGCGACCCATACCCGTAATGCCCGTGAAGCGGCAAAGGGGAAGCAGGGCGGTCGTACCATGGAGATTCAGCGTCTGATCGCGCGCGCGCTTCGCGCCGCCGTTGACCTGAAAATCCTCGGCGAATTCACCATCACTCTCGATTGCGACGTGATTCAGGCAGACGGCGGTACGCGTACCGCATCCATTACCGGTGCCTGCGTGGCGCTGGCGGACGCTCTGAACAAGCTGGTTGCGGCCGGTAAGCTCAAAACCAACCCAATGAAAGGCATGGTTGCGGCGGTTTCAGTCGGTATCGTTAACGGCGAAGCGCTTTGCGATCTGGAATACGTTGAAGATTCCGCAGCCGAAACCGACATGAACGTGGTGATGACCGAAGACGGTCGCATCATTGAAGTACAGGGTACGGCGGAAGGCGAGCCGTTCACTCACGAAGAACTTCTCTCTCTGCTGGCGTTGGCCCGAGGGGGAATCGAATCTATTGTAACGACGCAGAAAGCGGCGTTAGAAAATTGATTTTAAAGGCGACCAATGAGTCGCCTTTTTTTTGCCTGTAAGACAGAAAAACCAAAGGAGCAAATCCATGAAATCGTATCAGCGCCAGTTTATTGAGTTTGCGCTCAACAAGCAGGTACTCAAGTTTGGCGAATTTACGCTGAAATCCGGGCGTAAGAGTCCCTATTTCTTCAACGCCGGGCTGTTTAATACCGGGCGCGATCTGGCATTGTTAGGCCGTTTCTATGCCGAAGCGCTGGTGGATTCCGGGATTGATTTTGACCTGCTGTTTGGCCCGGCCTATAAAGGCATTCCGATTGCGACCACCACCGCGGTGGCGCTGGCGGAACACCATGACCGTGACGTGCCGTACTGCTTTAACCGCAAAGAGGCTAAAACCCACGGTGAAGGCGGGAATCTGGTTGGCAGCCCGCTGCAGGGCCGCGTGATGCTGGTGGACGACGTGATCACCGCGGGTACGGCGATCCGCGAATCAATGGAGATCATTCAGGCCAACGGTGCGACGCTTGCTGGCGTGCTGATTTCTCTGGATCGTCAGGAACGTGGTCGCGGGGAAATTTCCGCTATTCAGGAAGTCGAGCGCGATTACAGCTGCAAAGTGACGTCGATTATCACTCTGAAAGACCTGATTGCGTATCTGGAAGAGAAGCCTGAGATGGCGGACCATCTGGCGGCGGTACGTGCGTACCGGGAAGCGTTCGGGGTGTAGTTAAATTGCCCGGTGGCGCTACGCTTACCGGACCTGCGCATTTCGTAGGCCCGATAAGGCGAAGCCGCCACCCGGCAACGGTGTTACTGCAACTGAGCAGCCACTAACGGCCAGCGGGCGTCAAAATCGTCCGTTGGACAGTATTTGAACTCGCTGCGCACAAAGCGAGAGAGCATCCCTTCACAAAACGCCAGAATCTGGCTCGCCAGCAGCGTTTCATCAATGCTGTATCCTTCGCCTTCACGCATTTTCTTTTCGCGCAGTACCTGGCGCAGCTGAGCTTCAATGCGTTCGAAAAGCTGGTTAATGCGGCCCTGCAGTCTGTCCTGCTCAAACATCAACGCATGGCCGGTGAGGATACGAGTTAAGCCCGGATTGCGTTCACCGAAGCCCAGTATTAACAGCACAATCAGACGCAGACGCGCGGTGGTGTCTTTTTCGTCTTTCAGAATCAGGTTGATGCGCGTGATCAGGCTGTCTTCAATAAACTCGATCAGGCTGTCGAACATCCGGGTCTTGCTCGGAAAATGACGGTACAGCGCCGCCTCAGACACGCCCACAGAGGCGGCCAGTTTAGCGGTGGTGATGCGTTGACTGCCATCGCTGGATTCAAGCATCAGAGCCAGAGATTGAAGTATTTCTTCGCGACGATTCCTTTTCGCGGTTTGTTTTTCTGCCATGTTACAAAATACCCCTGAAAATAAGCACTTGCCAGGCTGGCATCCACACAGCGACCGCAAACGGGCGTTTGCGGTTTGTTATTGCATTATGACGCTGTGAGATACGTGTCTGTCGGGCCGTTATTTGCGCCCG
Source organism: Enterobacter cloacae complex sp. 2015409 (assembly GCF_041365315.1). Taxonomy (NCBI): domain Bacteria; kingdom Pseudomonadati; phylum Pseudomonadota; class Gammaproteobacteria; order Enterobacterales; family Enterobacteriaceae; genus Enterobacter; species Enterobacter cloacae complex sp. 2015409. The sequence goes on from NZ_JBFTVM010000006.1 coordinate 42,799, forward strand.
GAATGGCCGAAGCCGCCTTCGCCGCGGTCGGTGGCGTCAAAGTCTGCCACCAGGTTAAATTCTGCCTGTACCACCGGTACAAAGACCATCTGTGCGATACGCTCACCCGGTTCAATGGTGAAGCTGTCCTGACCACGGTTCCAGACGGAGACCATCAGCTGACCCTGGTAGTCGGAGTCGATCAGGCCGACCAGGTTCCCCAGCACAACGCCGTGCTTATGGCCCAGGCCAGAACGCGGCAGGATCACCGCCGCCAGCGACGGGTCAGCAATGTGAATGGCCAGGCCAGTTGGAACCAGGGTAGTGGCACCCGGAGCCAGTTCTACGGCGTCATCGAGACAGGCGCGCAGGTCAAGACCGGCAGAGCCGGAGGTGGCATAGGTTGGCAGCGGGAATTGCTCGCCAACACGCGGGTCCAGAATCTTAACGTCGATTTTTTTCATCATAACGGGTAACGATCTCGTCGAGTAATTGTTGGCCCAGGAGTTCCTTGCGCTCAAGCGGTAAGACTTTATCTCCATCCTGCCAGAAAAGGTGCAGTGCGTTGCTGTCGCTGTTAAATCCTTGTGTGGCCAGCGATACGTCGTTCGCGCAAATCAAATCGAGGTTTTTGCGGGTACGTTTTTGCCGGGCATATTCTTCCACATTATTCGTTTCTGCGGCAAACCCAACAACGTATGGACGGTGGTTTTTTAGTGCGGCGACACCGGCAACAATGTCCGGGTTTTTTACCATTTTTAGTGTTAATTCATCGCCTTGCTTTTTAATTTTAGCCTCGGCGATCGTCTCGGCACGATAGTCTGCGACGGCCGCACAGCCGATAAAAATCTGCTGGCTTTGCGCATGAGCCTGTACGGCGGCTTCCATCTCCAGCGCGGTAGTAACGTCAATTCGCTTCACAAACGCAGGGGTAGGCAGCGAGACCGGGCCGCTCACCAGCGTGACGTTCGCGCCACGCTTCGCAGCGGCGGCGGCAATCGCAAAGCCCATTTTACCGGAGCTGTGGTTGGTGATGTAGCGCACCGGATCCAGCGGCTCGCGCGTGGGGCCCGCGGTAATCATGATGTTGAGATGTTGCAGATCGTTGACAGGCGAAAAATGGGCTGCGGCCATATCAACAATCGTCAGCGGGTCAAGCATGCGACCCGGGCCAACATCGCCGCAGGCCTGGCTGCCGCTGTCCGGACCCCAGATAAGCAGGCCGCGTGAGGCCAGCGTCTCCAGATTGTGCTGGGTGGCCGCGTTACGGTACATCTGCTGGTTCATGGCAGGAACGACGGCAACAGGGGCAGGCGTGGCCAGACAAATGGTAGAGACCAGATCGTTTGCCATACCGGCCGCCACCCGGGCGATTAAATCAGCCGTGGCGGGGGCAAGGATAACCAGGTCAGCCCATTTACCCAGCTCAATATGGCCCATCGCGGCTTCGGCGGCCGGATCGAGCAGGCTGTCAGATACCGGGTATCCTGAAACGGCCTGCAGGCTCAGGGGAGTGATAAAGGCTTTACCGCCTTCGGTTATCGCGACCCGCACATCTGCCCCGCGCTCGCGCAGACGACGCACCAGCTCTGGCGCTTTGTAGGCAGCAATGCCGCCGCTCACGCCAAGAACGATTTTTTTACCGGCCAGGCTCATCATGATTCTTTCCTGTTGGGTTTCACCAGAGAGCAGGCATTTTATCACAATCCCCAAAGCGGGGTGATTTTGTCCTTCGACCACTTTGCGAGGCGCTACGCAAGAACGCAACGTGGCCGTCGAGCGCCGGATTGGCGTGTGGCAGCATGCGGCTAAAAAAGGGAGAAAGAGCATGGAAGAAGAGGATGAGCAGCTGCTGCCGCGTGAAAAACTGCTGCGCTACGACGTCACCTTGTTAAAAGATGACGAACTGCTGGCGCTCTTTTTACGTACCGGAACGCCCGGAAAAACGGTATTTACGCTGGCAAAAGAGCTAATAGCACGTTTCGGTTCGCTGTACGGTTTACTGACCGCCGATCTGGCGCAGTTTACGCACGTTGAGGGGATCGGCGTGGCGAAATATGCCCAGCTGCGGGCCATTGCCGAACTTGCCCGTCGTTTTTACAATGTCCGCATGGAGAAGGACGATCCGATCCTGACGCCCGCGATGACGCGCGAATTCCTGCAAAGCCAGTTAACCGATATTGAACGCGAGATCTTTATGGTGATCTTTGTTGATAACAGAAATCGGGTGCTGAAACATAGCTGTCTCTTTGCGGGCACGTTGAGCCACGTTGAGGTGCATCCGCGTGAAATTGTGCGGGAAGCGATAAAAGTGAATGCAGCGGGCGTGATCCTCGCGCATAATCACCCCTCTGGCTGTGCAGAACCGAGCAGAGCGGACAAAGAAATCACCGAACGCATTATCAAATGCTGTCAATTCATGGACATTCGTGTGCTGGACCATCTGATAATTGGCCGCGGTGAGTACATTTCTTTCGCAGAACATGGCTGGATTTAGGCTATTTCTCGCGATCCATCGGGATCTTTGTCTGTTCGGGACTTGAGCACACCGCCGAGTCAGCGTATACTACGCCACCTTTGAGAATCTCGGGTTTGGCATTTGGGCCTGGCAATCGAGAGTTCACTTAGAACTATGCGATGACCGGGCTGTAAAGCCTGACGAGGCGCCGATACCCCATACGAAGCTCGAGCTAATTTGATTTTTGGAGAATAGACATGTCCCGAGTCTGCCAAGTTACTGGCAAGCGTCCGGTGACCGGTAACAACCGTTCCCACGCACTGAACGCGACTAAACGCCGTTTCCTGCCGAACCTGCACTCTCACCGTTTCTGGGTTGAGAGCGAGAAGCGTTTTGTCACCCTGCGCGTATCTGCTAAAGGTATGCGTGTAATCGATAAGAAAGGCATCGATACAGTTCTGTCCGAACTGCGTGCCCGTGGCGAAAAGTACTAAGTACTTAAAGAGGAAATAAATCATGGCTAAAGGTATTCGCGAGAAAATCAAGCTGGTTTCTTCTGCTGGTACAGGTCACTTCTACACCACCACGAAGAACAAACGTACTAAGCCGGAAAAACTGGAACTGAAAAAGTTCGATCCAGTTGTACGCCAGCACGTACTGTACAAAGAAGCTAAAATCAAATAATTTTAGTCTCCTTGTATCGAAAAACCCCGCAACTGCGGGGTTTTTTGCATTCTGTATCTCAACGGAGGAACCATGCCTGAATTACCTGAGGTAGAAACCAGCCGTCGCGGCATTGAGCCCCATCTGGTCGGCGCGAAGATTCTTCACGCGGTGGTCCGCAATGGACGTCTGCGCTGGCCGGTGTCCGATGAGATCCATGCCCTGAGCGATCAACCCGTCCTTAGCGTGCAGCGTCGCGCGAAATATCTGCTGCTGGAGCTGCCCGACGGCTGGATTATTATCCACCTGGGGATGTCCGGGAGCCTGCGCATCCTTACCGAAGAACTGCCTGCTGAAAAGCACGACCACGTCGATCTGGTGATGAGCAACGGCAAAGTGCTCCGTTACACCGACCCACGGCGCTTTGGCGCGTGGCTGTGGACGAAGGAGCTGGAAGGACATAACGTGCTGGCGCATCTGGGCCCGGAGCCGCTTTCAGACGCGTTTAACGCGGAATATCTCAAGGCGAAGTGCGCGAAGAAGAAAAGCCCGATTAAGCCCTGGCTAATGGATAACAAGCTGGTGGTCGGCGTTGGGAATATTTATGCCAGCGAATCGCTGTTTGCGGCCGGGATCCATCCAGATCGGCTGGCCTCTTCGCTGTCGGCGGAGGATTGTGAGCTGCTGGTCCGGGTAATTAAAGCCGTATTACTTCGCTCAATTGAGCAGGGCGGGACAACGTTGAAGGACTTCCTGCAGAGTGACGGCAAGCCGGGCTATTTTGCCCAGGAGCTTCAGGTGTATGGCCGTAAGGGCGAACCGTGCAGAGTCTGCGGCACGCCAGTTATTGCCACGAAGCACGCCCAGCGCGCCACGTTCTACTGCCGTCAGTGCCAGAAATAGGGTTACTTTAGCTTTTCCATCAACGCCTGGTGGACGTTAACCGGCAGGAAATGGGTAACGTCCCCGTGATGACGCGCCACCTCTTTCACTAGCGTGGACGAGATAAACGACCACTCTTTAGAGGGCATCAGGAACACGCTCTCCAGCTCCGGCATCAGGTGGCGGTTCATGTGCGCCAGCTGCATCTCATACTCGAAGTCTGCCACCGCGCGTAAACCACGGATCAGAATATTCGCCTGCTGGGCGCGGGCGAAGTTTGCCATCAGGTCGCTAAACCCGACCACCTCAACGTTCGGCAGGTGCGAAATGGCATCGGTGGCAAGCTGCACGCGCTCGTTGAGGTCAAACATCGGCTTTTTGCTGGGGCTGGCGGCTATGGCCAGGATCACCTTGTCGAACATGCATGCCGCACGGGTGATGATATCAAGATGACCGTTGGTGATCGGATCGAAGGTACCCGGATAAATCGCTTTTGTGCTCATGGCTCACGTTTTCTCTGAGTAGCCGCGGCAGAGCGCCCACAGCTCGGTGTATTTGTTGAAAGTATACTGGGCATTCACTACCGCGAGTAACCAGCCCTGCTTACCGTCCAGTACGCCGCCGCGCAGCAGCAGCGTTTTCAGGAACGCGCCCAGCGTGTGGGTAAAGATACCCGTCAGCGAGGCCTTCTTGCCGCGCTGGTGATGCTCCTGCGCCCATGCGGTGGCATAGTTGAGCTGTTTACGCTGGAAGCTGGCGAAATCGCGGCAGGTCAGGTGCAGCAAATCGCCCGTCAGGGGGATTATCCGGGCGTTGTCGCAGGCCAGTGATTCATGGACGAGATTGTCGTTGTACTGATAGCGCTCGCGCTCGTAGAGGCGCGTCACGCGGTCAGGATACCAGCCGCTGTGGCGCATAAAACGGCCAAGGAAGTAGTTGCGGCGGGCAATGCTGTATACGGCGCCAGGCTGGGGCGAGGAAAGTACCGCCTGAATGGCCTGCTGAAGTTCTGGCGTAATGCGCTCGTCAGTATCGAGCATCAGGACATACTCACCGGTGGCATACCCCTGCGCGCGCTGGCGCTGGATGCCATAGCCTTGCCAGTCAGCGTCGACAAAGACTTTTGCACCCGCTGCCCGGGCAACGTCCACCGTGTTGTCCGTACTTCCGGAGTCAAGAATGACTATCTCGTCAGCCCAGGCAACGGAGGCCAGGCAGTCCGGAAGCAGGTCGGCGGCGTTTTTGGCGATCATCACGACCGACAGACGCGTTGACATTAATGGCTCCGCTGGGGCAGGTAAGGTTGCAGAAGCTGCAGCAGACGGGTCAGGGCGCCCTGGTTCTGGTGCAGCACTTCGACCGCATGGCGCCCGTACCACAGGCGATAATCTTCGTCAGTCAGAAGGGTCGATACCTCTTTGACTACTGAATCTGCATCGGTCACGGTAATTAAACCATCGGCCTGCTGTAATTTCGCGCAGATATCTTTAAAGTTAAACGTGTGCGGCCCCATCAGCACCGGAATGGCGTGGGCTGCTGGCTCCAGCGGGTTATGTCCGCCACGCTCGACCAGGCTGCCGCCGACAAACGCGAGGTCAGCAATGCCGTACAGCAGCATCAGCTCGCCCATCGTATCGCCAATCACCACCTGGGTGCTGCCAGACGGGATCTCACCGCTGCTGCGCAACGTGAAGCTGAAACCGCCTTTCTGCACCATTTCACGGGCATCTTTGAAACGCTCCGGATGGCGGGGCACGAGGATCAGCAGTAAATCAGGGAAGCTTTCCAGCAGCTTGCGGTGAGCCTGCAGGATGATCTCTTCTTCACCGTCATGGGTACTGGTCGCAATCCAGACCTGACGACGCGGGGCCCACTGGCGACGCAGCGTGATCGCACGGGCAGCGAGCTCAGGGGTAACAGAAATATCGAACTTCAGGCTGCCCGTCACCGCGAGCTGGTTGCGTTTGAGGCCCAGAGAGACAAAGCGTGCCGCATCTTCTTCATTCTGCGCGGCGATCAGCGTGATCTTGCTCAGCAGGCGGCGCATAAATTTACCCAGCTTGCCGTAGCCTTTCGCCGAGCGCTCTGACAGGCGCGCGTTGGCAATCACCAGCGGAATTTTACGGGCATGCAGGGCGGAAATCATGTTCGGCCACAGTTCGGTTTCCATCACAATCACCAGCTTCGGGCGCACGGTGTTGAGGAAACGATTCATGGCGCAGGGCAGATCGTAAGGGAGATAGACGTGATGGACGTCTTTGCCAAAAGCGGATAACGCGCGCTCCGAGCCGGTTGGCGTCATCGTCGTGACGGTAATTGGCAGCGACGGGTAGCGGTGACGCAGGGCGCGAACCAGCGGGATTGCCGCCAGTGTTTCACCGACAGAAACGGAATGCAGCAAAATACCGTCCGGAGCGACTTTATTGCGGCAGAAGCCATAGCGTTCAGCCCAGCGTTTACGATACGCAGGCGCTTTACGGCTACGAAGCAACAGCCTCAGCCACACCAGTGGCTGAATGATGTAGAGCAGAGCGGTATACAACAATTCCAAGCGATTATCCGTTTTTTTAGTTTCGGCGGGCAAATTCTAAGCATTTAAGCCAGGTAAAGCTATCTCTTATGCCAGATACCGTTTCAAACGGAAATAACGGCGACCCAGCCGCCAGTGCTGGCGCAGTCCACGGGCATTTTTCCAGATGAGTGCCCAGATACCGCGGTCGAACAGTTCACGGATGATTTCGCGTTTTTTGCTGAGATCGCCGATGTTGTTAATAGCGTGCAGAATGCCCAGCCCCTCTTTTGCAATTTGCCACCTGCAGGCCGGCACCCGGCGCACGGCCTCCGGGTAGCGCTGGTTGATAACATCCAGCATTTCCAGGATTTTCATGTAGTGACGGGCGTTACGCATACGCGTGTCATCCGTTCCTGGCGTGTGCGAGACGGAGGCGGAATGAATCAGGTAGTCGTAGAACGTTTCGTCAGTGTACTGCACGCGTTTTGCAGTAAGCAGCACTTCAGTGGTCCACGGGATATCCTGATGACGCAGACCATGCTCAAAGGTGAAACCCTGCTCTTTAATAAATGCGTGGCGATAAATATTCAGCCAGGTAACGTGCAGGAATTTACGCGACGCCAGCGCGCGCTGTAGCCACGTTGGGCCATCCAGCACGTCTGTAGATTGCAGTTTGTCGGACGGGAAGATTTTCTTCGACGGCCTGCCGTCATCGTAGATATACGTGCCGTTGCAGGTAGCCACATCGAGATTGTTATTTTTGGCCATTTCAAGCAGTCGCGGATACATGCCCGGATAAATGACATCGTCGATATCCGGGAACGCGACGTACTCGCCTGTCGCTTGCGCCAGACCCGTATTACGGGCCGCCGAGACGCCCTGGTTCGCCTGGTCAATGACCTTGTAGAACGGGAATTCTCCGGCGTACTGCGCAATGATGGCCGAGGAGTTGTCGCTTGACCCGTCGTTCACAACGACCAGTTCCAGACTGTCCAGATGTTGAGCTTTGATACTGTCGAAAAATGCGCTGAGGAATTTTTCACCGTTATAGACGGCGACTACAAGGCTCAATAAAGGTGTGTCGGACATGCTTTCTCCGTTGTGTTCAGGGCAGGCCACCCAATATGGTGATACCATTCGTGCTGTATTATATCTGGTGGATACTAAAAACATATGCCTGGAGGGACAAAGATCCTGCCAGGCGGCAAATTAGCGTCACGCGGACGAGATTCTTAACAGGAAATGTATGCATATTGTTCACACTGAAGCAGACGGTGGCAAAGGCGGACAGCCTCTGCGCATTATCAACGAATCGCTTGGGATGATTCAGCGTGGCCATCAGGTTACTCTCCTTTGTCCGGAAACCGCGCCGCTGCATGCGCTGGCGCGCAATGCCGGATTGACGGTTGTCACGATGCCGTTGAAGCGCAAGAACCTTAAAAATCTGCGGTTGCTGCGTCGCTGGCTGAAGGATAACCGTCAGTCGATTGACGTTATCAACAGTCACAACTCTGCCGATACATGGCTGGTGGCGCTGGCGAATCTGACGCTCGCCAACCCTGTGCCGCTGGTCCGCACCCGTCATGCGTCAGGCGTACCGCGCAACAACTGGACGACACGCTGGCTGTTCCGCACGGCCTGTGCACATATCGTGACCACGGGGGAGGCGTTGCGTCATCAGGTGGCAAATATTGGCGTGCCGATGTCCCAGAGTACCTCGGTGCCAAGCGGTGTCGATACGCAGCGTTTTCACCCGAGAGATAAGCACGAAGCCCGCGCGCATTGTGGCCTGTCCGGAGACGATTTCTGGCTGGGCGTGGTGTCGCATTTGCGTCCGAACAAAGGCCATAGCGTACTGTTGCGCGCCCTGGCGAAAATTGACAATCCACACATCAAGCTGGCGATTGTCGGCGAAGGCCCGCACAAGGCGACGCTGGAACAGGAAATCGCCGCGCTGGGATTACAGCAGCGCGTGGTCATGGCGGGACATCAACCCGATCCGGAACGCTGGTTTCCGGCCTTTGATATTGCCCTGAGTCCTTCGCACGATATGGAAGGTGTTCCACAGGGCGTACTGCAATCATTAGCCACCCGTATTGCAACTATTGCGACGGACGCCGGTGGAACGGGAGATGCGGTGATTAACGGGCAGACGGGCATTTTAATCGCGCAGCGCGACGAAAACGCACTGCACGATGCCATAATGAAACTCTTTGACGACTCAGCCCTTCGCGAGACGCTCGCGCAACAGGGGTATGACTATCTGAGTACACATTTTACCCGCGAATGTATGCTGGACGCGATGGAGAAGGTCTTCTCCGATGCGGCTCAGCGCAGCAGATCGCGATAAAGTGCCTGCAGCTCTTTCGCCATTCTGTCCAGGGTGAAGGGCTCTGCAGTTGCACGCGCAGCAGCGGAGTAATCGACACCCTGTTCACGGCCTTTCAGCCATTGAGATATGGCCTGCTGGTAGCCTTCGCTGTCCAGCGCATCACGCACCCAGCCGTTTTTACCCTCGTTTATCCACTCCGCCGCACCGCAGCCGTGGCTGGTAAGCAGCGGCAGACCGCAGGCCAGCGCTTCCACGCAGACGTTCGGGAAGGGATCGTAAAGCGTCGGCAGGATCAGAGCATCAGCCGTCCCATAGACTTCGCGCACGTTGGCAACGGGTCCCAGGAACTTCACGCGTGAGGAAACCCCCAGAGCCTGTGCCAGTTTTTCAAACTTCCGCGCATGTTTATCGCGTCCGGCAATTAGCAGCCAGACGTCAGAATGCGGCACAATGGCGCGTAGCGCGGTGGCAACACCTTTACGACTGAAACCTGACCCAACATACGCCAGTACCGGTGCGTTACGGGGAATGCCCAGTGCATCACGCTGCGAAAGGGCGCGGACCTCAGGGCTAAACTGAACGGTGTCTACGCCGTTGTAGATCACCGTCAGCTTGTCTTCCGACAGCCCGAAGCGACGGGCAATATCATCGCGCACCATCTTCGAATTACAGATCACCTTGCGCAGCTGCGGATGGGTAAACATCTGCGTCTCAGCCTGCAGAATGTAGCGGTGATAGCGGCTCAGAGATTGCGCCCAGCGCGCCAGTGGCGAGAGGATGCGGCCATATTGCTCAAGCCAGGCGGCGTGAACCCCGTCCCCGGCCCGGAAAATGGTCGCTCCCGGTATGCGCTCGTGACTTTGCACAATATCAAACTGCGCAAAATGCGAAGCGGCTTCGGTGGCAAAGCCGGATTCACGGGCGATACGGTTACGGAACGGCGGATTGACCGTCAGCGTTTTCCAGCCGGTGGCGTCTTCCCACTGGCGGGCAATCAGCGTCACGTCCAGGGACGTGTCCTGCGACAGCACGTTAAGCGCGCGCGAGACGAAACGCTCTGCACCACCGTTGGGGTTGTAGGTTTGTCGGACTATCGCCAGCTTCATGCAGGATTTTCCAGGAGCATCGTGTCGATGGCGCTCAGCACCTGCTGTGGGGTGATGGCTGTGATGCAGTCTGAGACACCGCTGTCTCCGCAGCCCGCTTTACCGCACGGCTGGCAGGTAAACCCGGCAACGATTACGCGATAGTTCACCCCCCACGGTGCCCACTTGATGGCGCCGGTAGGGCCAAAGATGGCGACGGTCGGGGTACCGACGGCGCTTGCAAGGTGCATCGGCATGGAGTCCACACCGAAATAGACCCGCGCGTGCTTCATGAGCGCGCCCAGTTCTTTCAGGTTCAACTGACCGCTCAAATCAAAGACCGGCTGGGTGAGCGCAGCGCGCAGCTCGTCCATGTAGGCCTTCTCTTCTTTTGACGGTGCGGCGGAAAGGATAATTGGCAAGCCGCGCGCCGCCAGGTTATCAATGGTCGCTGCCAGCTTTTTGATATCCCAGGCCTTAAACATCCAGCGCGAGGTCGGGTGAACCAGGATATAGGATTTACTCTTGAGCCCAAACCCGGCCAGTTTTTCGGCCACAGAGGCTTCTGCCGCGTCACCAGGCACAAAAAGCGTATGCTTGTCTTCGTCGGACTGGGGATGAATACCGATTCGGCGCAGGGCATCCAGATTGACTTCCACCATATGGCGGCTGTTGTCCTGAATCGCCGGGTAGAGCGTGGTGAACGACTTCACCCAGCGACGACGTGCCAGGCCCCCGCGTTTATCCGGCTTAAAGCCGACGGAGACGCGCGGTTTCAGGCGACGCGCCAGACGCGCGCCGTGCCAGTGTTCGGTCAGGTTAATGAGCACGTCGTACTGACGGTCTTTCAGGGTATTGAGCAGCGCGCGGTAGAGGCGGAATTGTTCAAACCACCCCTTTTTGCGCCAGTTGCGCCCAATAGTATGGACCTGGTCGATATGCGGGTGGCTGGTCAGCATCGCCTGCGTGTCGTCATAGACCAGCGCGTCGACCTCCACGTTCGGCCAGTTCTTTTTCAGCACGGTAAAAACCGGCGAGGTAAGCAGAACGTCACCGTGGTGACGCAGCTTAATAATCAGCACGCGCTTTGGCGGGCGCTCCGCTGAGAAAAAATCAGACATAGGCTCTCTCTGCTGCCAGCAAAGGCTCTAATTGCGCAAATACCGCAGCGGCGCTGAGATCGCTCAACTGCGATGAGTGTTCCGGGCGGCAGATATACTGATTTTTTCCATAGCCGCCGATCAGGCCCGGGTCCGTTGGGCCGTAAAGCGTGATGTTAGGACGGTCCAGCGCCGCCGTCAGGTGGCTGAGGCCCGTATCCACGGAGACCACAGCCGTAGCGCCTGCCAGCGCCTGAGCGACGCCGTCAAGTTTCATGCGTGGCAGAACGTCCACGTAATCAAACCCTTCTGCCAGACGTTTGGCCCGTGCCTCTTCGTGCGGTGCGCCCCACGGGAGTTTAATACGCAGCCCCGCGCTTGCCAGCAGGCCGATCAGTTCGCGCCAGTACGCTTCCGGCCAGTGCTTGTCATCGCGGGTTGTCGCGTGAAGGAAAATCAAATAAGGGTCGCTTTTCTGCGATGAGGCGTGCAGGAAATGCCGGGAAATTGCATAGTCGCCCTGGGTTTCCGGTTTCGCATACCCCAGGCTTTTGGCAAACAGCTCGCGGGTACGTTCCACCGCATGCTGTTGCTTTGCGATGTGATGACGACGGTTATAAAATAGGCTCGCCAGCGGTTCGCGGGCGCTGTGCCAGTCCATCCCGTGCTTTACGCCGTGTGCCAGACGCGTTACCAGCGCGGCGCTTTTCACCAGCCCCTGGGCGTCGATGATGGCGTCGTAACGCTGTGCCTGCACCGCCTCACGGAAGGCTTTGCGTTCGGCTTTAATCGGCGCGGAGAACCACGCTTTGCGCCAGCGGCGAATCGCCACCGGGATCACGCGGTCAACCGCTTCATGCCAGGTGGGGATCTGCGCGAAGCCTTCCTCCACCACCCAGTCAAAACGAATACCGGGAATGGCCCGCATGGCGTCCGTCAGTGACGGCAGCGTATGCAGAACATCGCCCATCGAAGAAGTTTTAACGATCAGTACCCGCATTCGTTATCCTTCTTCGCTCAACAGCAGCTCGTTAAGCTCTTCGAGAACGCGCGCTGGCGTAATGTCGATCAGGCTCTGATGGTAGCCTTCTGCGGCATCGCCTTTGCGCACTTTGTGGTAGCCGGTGATCAGGCGGATGACGCGCGCTTTATGAGAAAGCGGGGGCGTGAAGTCCGGGCTACTTGGGCCATACAGCGCCACCAGTGGGCGGTTGAGCGCAGCGGCGACGTGCATCAGGCCAGAGTCGTTAGTGACCACCGCTTTACAGGCGGCAATCAGGATAACAGCCTGTTCAAGCTGCGTTTCTCCTGCCAGATTGCGGCACCAGGCCTGCTGCTCGTTGCTCAGCGTGGCGAGAATTTCGTTGCCAGCCTCGTGATCTTTTGCCGAACCGAACAGGACAATCTGGTAGCCTTCGTCAATCAGCTGTTTCGCCAGCTCCGCATAGTGATAGTGCGGCCAGCGTTTTGCCGGGCCGAACTCGGCGCCTGGGCAGAAGCCAATCATCGGGCGTTCAGACGAAAGACCAAACGCGTTACAGGTCTGGGATTTTTCACCGTCGTTAACCTGAAGCTGTGGCCAGAGCAGCGGCTGCGGCAGATCTTTCGCGCTGCGCATCACGCCTTTGTCATAGGCCAGCGCCACATAGCGCTCCACCATCAGCGGCCAGGCTTCTTTATCCAGCACCCGCGCATCGTTCAGCAGACCGTAGCGCATTTCACCGCGCCAGCCGGTGCGATGTGGGATGCCCGCAAAGAAGGGTACCAGGGCGGATTTAAAGGAGTTTGGCAGGACATACGCGCGATCGTAGCGCTTCTCGCGCAGGCTATGACCGAGCTTGCGGCGTTCGCCGATTTCCAGCGCTCCGTGACCGAGTGGCATCGGGATGGCTTCATTCACTTCCGGCATACGCGATAACAGCGGACGGCACCATGCGGGTGCCATCACGTCGATTATCGCCTGGGGATAACGCGCCTTGAGCGTGCGATAGAGACTTTGCGACATCATCATGTCGCCCACCCATGACGGGCCGATCACCAGAATTCTCATACTTACGCGTCGCGGTTCAGCCAGGCCATATATTCCGTTACGCCTTCGGCAACGGTCTTGAACGGCTTGTCGTAGCCTGCGGCGCGCAGGTTGGTCAGATCGGCCTGCGTGAACGCCTGATAACGGCCTTTCAGTTTTTCCGGGAACGGAATGTACTCGATGCTGCCTTTTTTGTGATACGCCAGCGTGGCGTCAGCCACTGCCTGGAAGGATTCCGCACGGCCAGTACCGAGGTTGAAGATGCCGGACACGCCGTTTTCCCAGAACCACAGGTTTACGGCCGCCACGTCGCCCACGTAAACGAAGTCGCGCTTAAAGCCGTCGCTGCCTTCGAACAGTTTTGGACTTTCACCGTTATTCAGTTGGGTGTTCAGGTGGAACGCCACGCTTGCCATGCTGCCTTTGTGGCCTTCACGCGGTCCGTAGACGTTGAAGTAACGGAAACCAACGATCTGCGAGTTCGCTTCCGGCAGAACCTGACGTACGTACTCGTCGAACAGGAATTTAGAATAACCGTAGACGTTCAGCGGCTGCTCATATTCGCGGGATTCGATGAAGTCCGAGGTGCGGCCGCCGTAGGTTGCCGCGGAGGAGGCGTACAGGAACGGAATCTCACGCTCCAGGCAGTAGTGCAGGATCTCTTTAGAGTACTGATAGTTGTTGTCCATCATGTACTTACCATCCCACTCGGTGGTGGAAGAACACGCACCTTCGTGGAAGATGGCTTCGATCTCACCGAACTCTTCGCCTGCCATAATCTGGATAAGGAAGTCTTCTTTATCCATGTAGTCAGCGATGTTCAGATCCACCAGGTTGACGAACTTAGTGCCATCTTTCAGGTTGTCAACCACCAGGATGTCGGTGATGCCTTTGTCATTGAGAGCCTTAACAATATTACTGCCGATAAAGCCTGCGCCGCCGGTAACGATGATCATAACTGTAACCTTTGAAGTGTGGAGCCCGGGGACAATCCCGGACGCTAATGTCTCTATCATATCATTAGTATGGCTGCCCTTCAGCCATTCACCTTCACAGCGCAGGGGTACGCGTGATTTATGCTGCAAAAACGATAAGAGATGACGTGTCATCTCGTCATGAACTATAGGTTTGGGTAATATGTCCCGAAATTTGCCGAGTCTGGAGAATTGCAATGCGTGGTGATTTTTACAAACAGTTAAACAGCGACCTCGACACCGCACGTGCGGAAGGGTTGTTCAAGGAAGAGCGTATTATCACGTCTGCCCAGCAGGCGGACATCACCGTTGCCGACGGCAGCCATGTGATTAACTTTTGTGCGAACAACTACTTAGGTCTTGCGAATCATCCTGAGCTGATTGCCGCTGCAAAAAACGGCATGGACACCCACGGTTTCGGCATGGCCTCCGTACGCTTTATCTGCGGTACCCAGGACAGCCACAAGCAGCTTGAGCAAAAGCTGGCGAGCTTCCTCGGAATGGAAGACGCGATTCTGTACTCCTCCTGCTTCGACGCCAACGGCGGTCTGTTTGAGACCCTGCTCGGCGCAGAAGATGCGATTATCTCCGACGCCCTGAACCACGCCTCCATCATCGACGGCGTACGCCTGTGTAAAGCGAAGCGTTTCCGCTACGCCAACAACGACATGGTTGAGCTGGAAGCACGCCTGAAAGAGGCTCGTGAAGCGGGTGCCCGCCACGTGCTGATCGCCACCGACGGCGTGTTCTCCATGGACGGTGTGATCGCTAACCTGAAGGGCGTGTGCGACCTGGCAGACAAATACGACGCGCTGGTGATGGTCGATGACTCTCACGCGGTCGGCTTTGTCGGCGAAAACGGCCGCGGTTCCCACGAATACTGCGACGTGATGGGACGCGTGGACATTATCACCGGTACGCTGGGTAAAGCGCTCGGCGGCGCGTCCGGCGGCTATACCGCCGCGCGCAAAGAGGTGGTGGAATGGCTGCGCCAGCGCTCCCGTCCGTACCTGTTCTCCAACTCCCTGGCGCCGGCGATTGTTTCTGCCTCCATCAAAGTGCTGGAGATGGTGGAGTCCGGCGCTGAGCTGCGCGACCGCCTGTGGTCCAACGCCCGTCTGTTCCGTGAAAAAATGAGCGCTGCAGGTTTCACCCTGGCCGGTGCTGACCACGCGATCATTCCGGTGATGCTGGGCGATGCGGTCGTCGCGCAGCAATTTGCCCGCGAACTGCAGAAAGAAGGTATTTACGTCACCGGGTTCTTCTTCCCGGTGGTGCCAAAAGGTCAGGCGCGTATCCGCACCCAGATGTCTGCGGCGCATACGCCTGAACAAATTGAACGTGCGGTGGAAGCCTTTACCCGCATCGGTAAACAGCTGGGCGTCATTGCCTGAGGACGTGTGATGAAAGCGTTATCCAAACTGAAAGCGGAAGAAGGGATTTGGATGACCGACGTGCCGGAACCGGAAGTCGGTCATAACGATCTGCTGATCAAAATTCGTAAAACGGCTATCTGCGGTACTGACGTTCACATCTACAACTGGGACCAGTGGTCGCAGAAAACCATTCCGGTACCGATGGTTGTCGGTCACGAATATGTCGGCGAAGTGGTGGGCATCGGCCAGGAAGTAAAAGGTTTTAAAATTGGCGACCGCGTCTCCGGTGAAGGCCATATTACCTGTGGTCACTGCCGTAACTGCCGCGGCGGACGTACGCACCTGTGCCGTAATACCATCGGCGTGGGCGTGAACCGTCCGGGCTGCTTCGCGGAATACCTGGTGATCCCGGCCTTTAACGCCTTCAAAATCCCGGACAATATTTCTGACGATCTGGCCTCCATCTTCGATCCGTTCGGCAACGCGGTACACACCGCGCTCTCCTTCGACCTGGTCGGTGAAGACGTGCTGGTCTCCGGCGCGGGCCCAATCGGCATTATGGCGGCAGCCGTGGCGAAGCACGTGGGTGCGCGCAACGTTGTGATCACCG
This sequence comes from Enterobacter cloacae complex sp. 2015409, assembly GCF_041365315.1. Lineage (NCBI taxonomy): Bacteria > Pseudomonadati > Pseudomonadota > Gammaproteobacteria > Enterobacterales > Enterobacteriaceae > Enterobacter > Enterobacter cloacae complex sp. 2015409. Next base: position 58,799 of record NZ_JBFTVM010000006.1, read on the forward strand.
ACGTGAACGAATACCGTCTGTCTCTGGCGCGCAAAATGGGGGTCACCCGCGCGGTGGATGTCTCGAAAGAGAGCCTGACCGACGTGATGGAAGAGCTGGGCATGACCGAAGGCTTTGACGTGGGCCTGGAGATGTCCGGTGCACCGCCGGCGTTCCGCACCATGCTCGACACCATGAACCACGGCGGCCGTATCGCGATGCTGGGCATTCCGCCGTCAGATATGTCTATCGACTGGAATAAAGTGATCTTCAAGGGGCTGTTCATCAAGGGTATCTATGGCCGCGAGATGTTTGAGACCTGGTACAAAATGGCGGCATTAATTCAGTCCGGTCTGGATCTGTCCCCGATTATTACTCACCGTTTCTCCATCGATGAGTTCCAGCAGGGCTTTGACGCGATGCGTTCCGGCCAGTCAGGGAAGGTGATCCTGAGCTGGGAGTAACCTGTCTGCTGGCATCGCTTTTACGGGTGCCAGCGCTCTTTCTTAGCGGTTTGACTTTCCAGAAGTTACTTGTTAACTTCTGGCGAAATTTCATCCATTCTGTCTTCTCCGCACGTTCATTCTTGCAATCAAAATGATTTCGTCAGGAAAGATATTGCCAGGCTAATCAGGTCATTATGTCCACACTGTTTTCACAGAAGTTGGTTGAGACACCTTCGCGATTTACCGCTTTCTTTACTGTCGTTATTTCACTGCTAATAGTCATTGGCGTTAATATTATACATGCTAAATATAATGCGGTGATTAACCGTACGTTGGTTTTCGCGCTGATATTGCTGACATTAAAATGTATAAACAATAAATTAATCAGGAATGTACTGGCGATTATTTTATTAATTCCGGTTGCAGCAGATATTACTTTACAGCTATACGCCTGGAGTAATTTCAATTCTGCGTTTAGTTATGGTTTTGCGCTGAGCGTACTCAATACGACACTGGGTGAAGCAAGTTCGATGCTCGGTTTGTACTGGCGGGATTGCCTGATCTTTATCGCCCTGTCCGCGTTGTTCATTTATACCGCGAATACCGGCAAATGGCCTGTCGCGCCGCGTTTTCGTCGCTGGCCCGCCGTTGCGCTTGCCGTCACGCTGCTGGCTTTTTATGGTCAGGCCTTGCAGCATCAACTCAGGAAAAGCAGCGTCGAAAGCCTGGCACAGCGCGTGGTTCAGGCGACGCCTGTTAGCACATCAAAAGTCTTTATGCAGGCCATCGAAGATAATGCCGTGGTTGCCAATATCGGCAACAACATTCCTGATTATAAAATCACGTTATCCGATTCCGGCATCGAAAACTATGTGCTGATCATTGGTGAGTCTGAGCGCACGGCAAATATGAGTATCTATGGTTATCAACGAGATACTACTCCAGAGCTGGAAAAGCAAAAATCGCAGCTCTTACTGTTCCGCAATGCCGTTACGCCTGCACCGGTCACGATTATGGCGGTACCGCTGGCGTTAACCGCGGATACTGTGAATGCACGCGATCCGCGTAAGTATGGCGATAACGTCATCAATATCGCTAATAAAGCGGGATATGATACGTACTGGTTTAGTCGTCAGGGTAAAGGAGGGGCGCATAATAACGTCATTACCGGCATTGCTCTGAACACGAAACAGCATGAATGGATTGACGGGGGCTACGACGAAGACCTTTTGCCGCTGTTGCAGAATGCGCTTAAAGCGCCGGGCAAGAAATTAATTGTTCTGCATTTGTACGGAAGTCACGAACCTTCCTGTCGACGCTTCCCTGCCAGCCAGGCGGTTTTGCACGGTGATAATGAAGCCGATGACTGTTATGACAACTCTGTGCGATATACGGATACGTTGATGGGCAAGGTCTTTAGCCTTCTGGAAAACTCGCGCTCATCCGTCATGTATTTCTCCGATCATGGCCTCATTCGCGATCCGAAGCGTGCAGTCGCTTACTCCCACGGTAACGTTAATCCTCCGCGAGAGGCGCTGCATATCCCGGTGTTTATCTGGTACGGACATCAGGTGGATTCTGGTAAGCAATATACCGGAGATTACAATACCGTATGGTCAGCTGATGATATTAATACGCTGGCAGAGCTGTGGCTTGGGATCCATCGCCAGGGGGAGCCTGTCCAGTCGGTACAGTCCTGGCTTACCGGTTACAATAAGAACGTTTCCGTGCTGGACACGACCGGGAAGTCCTATGACTGGCGTAATATTCGTTAACACTGGTGCGATAAACTTGCATTTAGCAGTGTGCTAGCCTGCTTTGCCTTCTTAGTAAATGGAATAATGATGATTAATGTAGAACGAGATAAGGTCCAGTTTGCGTTGTTGCAATTACTCTTTGGACTGTGTGCTATCGCTTTTGGTTGCGTAGTTGTTTCACCCAATTTATCTGCCAAAATTTTCGGCCTGGCGGGTGTTACCGCATTCGTTATTTTCTTGTTGGATATTAAAAATTTCAGAAAGAATGATGCATTCTGGCTTTGTCTGGTCCTGTTGATCATCGGGATTTGCGATCTGGTCTGGTATCGAATGTATAAGGTTGATAGTGCGGCGATCAACTCATATCGCGCTTATCTTGAAGTCGGGAAAATCTGCCTGTTCGGAGCATTTTCCATCTTCGTGTTTGTGAACCGTAATCAGCTCAAAGTAGGTAGCAATAAGATTCATATGCTGCTGGCTATCGCATTGCAGGTGATGATTGTTGTCTACGCCGGGTACCAGCACCTGTTTCTTGAAAACCAAAGGGTAACGCTCTCCCTTGCTGGTGGAGCTGATGCAACAGGAGCTGCCTATACCATTGCGTTTATCTCGTTCTATACGATTCTGGTGCTACAACACAGTTCAAGTCGATGGAAAGAGCTGTTTATACTCGCGCACTTCTTTATTACTTTCCTGGTACTGGTGGCGACAGAAACGCGGGCAGCTATTTTGACCTATCCGATTATTTTCTTCGGCTTGATGGTATTTAAGCTGTACCGGGACAAGCATATTCCGTGGAAGGGGGTGTCTGTTTTTCTGATCGCTTTGCTGGCAGGCGCATTTATGATGAAAGACAGTCTGACACAGCGTTATAATGACTTTAATAATGACATCGCTTCCTATGATAAAGCGAACAGTGCCACTTCTGTTGGGGCTCGTTTTGCTATGTGGAAGGTGGGATTAGCTGCATCTAAAAATAGTTATTTATGGCAGTCTACTGATGAGCGAAACGCAAAAATAATTGATGAAGTTAATAAAGATCCAAGCCTGTCAGGTGCACTGGATCACATTCGTGGTCATCTTCATAATGAAATCGTTGAAACGCTTTCTGTAAAAGGTCCTTCAGGCGTTATTCTCTATATTCTGTTTGTTATATCGCTTGGCTGGTATGCATTACGTATCCGTAAAAGTATTATTCTTTTCGCTTTCCTGGTCTCGATTGTTATGTTCGGAGTAGGTGGCGTGATGTTCTATTCAAAAACAACCCCTGTAGCCTGGATGCTGACGTTGATAATGTCGATTGTTTTCCTTGAACAGAACAAACACCATAAGGTCATTAAGTAATCGTTTTGATTCTCCATCGGGAAAAAGGTATTCTCCCGATGGAGAAATACCTTTTACCAGACGAGCATGCCATGAACGAACTGATTTCAGTAATCATCACCACCTACAACAGAGAGGCGTTGCTGGAGCGCGCAATTCGTTCAGTTATTGCTCAGACATACCCTGCGGTAGAATTGGTTATTGTCGATGATTGTTCTAATGAGCAAACCGCTCAACTTATCGAGCGTATGCGCGCGGAGTGTGAAGCGCGTTTTGTGCATTTCATCTACGAACGTAACGAAAAGAACAGCGGTTCAAACTTCAGCCGTAACCGGGGGTATGCGCTATCGCACGGCGTGTTTGTGACGGGGCTGGATGATGACGATTATTTCCTGCCAGAACGTCTGACGAAACTCGCTGAGCGGTATGATGATAAGTATGCCTTTGTGACGGATACCCCCGCCCGGCTGGATAAAACCCACCGCACTTATCCGGATACTGATGATAAAAGGATAATTGCGCTACAGGATATTTTGTGCGAAAACGTGGTGGGCAATCAGGTCTTGACCACTAAAGAAAAACTATTAGGGGTAGGCGGATTTTCTCCTGAAATTAAACAACAGCAAGATCGCGACGTCTGGATTAAATTAATTCTGAAATATGGTCCAGGTATCAAGTACAGTTTCAGTACGGCGATGGTAGATGCTGAACACGGGAGCGATCGGATTACGTCGCAAGTTAAAAAATACAATGCGTACCGTAAGCTCTATTTTAAATATCGACAGTACATGTCTGAAGTTACTCGCAGTAATAACTTGTTCCAGCTCATGTCTTTTCGTGGGTTTAAATCGACTCGTATGAATTGTTTATTACGAGGACGTAAAAAAGACGCTAAGTTAAAAATGAAACTGCTTCGTCGTACGCTAAAAGAGCTATTCTGAATTTATTAAGGTGAAATGATGAATCTCAATGCAACGAATAAGCTCATCAAGAAAACCCGACGCTGGCACAAAAAAACGGGTTTTTCTCTTTTTCAGCGTGCGGCCAGCCATTTTGAGCGGAAGAAAAAAGAGACAATTTTTAGCATTATTGATGAACTGCATGTTCAGCCTGACGCTGCGCAACTAACTGAATCGGAACAATCACGCATCATCTGGATCTGCTGGTTCCAGGGGCTCGATAGCGCGCCTGAGTTGGTTAAACGCTGTATCGACTCTGTTTATAAACACTCAAATGGATATGAGATTATAATTATTACTGAAAATAATTTTTCGGATTTTCTCACACTACCTGGTGTGATTATTGAGAAATATAATTCAGGATTGATCGGTAAAGCTCACTTCTCTGATTTATTACGTTGCTGCTTATTGTATAAATATGGCGGTGTGTGGCTTGACTCTACCATATTTATGGCTCAGGATTTACCTTCCTACCTTGCCAGTTACTCATTTTGTTCTTTGCGTTTCACTCCAGCAGATTGCTCTGGGACTATTAGTAAAGGTTTCTGGACAACATATTTTCTGGTTTCCGAGAAAAATGGCTATTTAATCGGTAATGTAATGAATGTACTTTTAGAATACTGGCAAAAGCATGATAAAATCATAGATTATTTTTTAATGGATTATATCTTTTGTTATTATTTCGAAAACGATAGCCACTCAAGAAAGATTATTTTATCTCCGCCTGTGCTCGGTGAAAATCGTTTTTTACTAAAAAATAGCATGAATGAGCATTTCTCACTTGAACTACAACAGAAATTTATGGAAGACCCTATAGGCATCTATAAATTGTCTTATAAAGGGTCTTACCGTACTTCAAACAACGGCCAGCCGACAATATATAGCCAGATCCTTGATGGCACTTTCGAACTGAAGTGATAAAAAAGCCACCATGACGGTGGCTTTTTTATCGTCAGGCTTTCTTACCCCATCCCTGCCATTGCTGCTGGACGTATTTCACCAGCGTGCTGTTGCTGATGCTGTCTCCGATAACGGAGAAGAAGCGGGTCGCATAGACCGGTTCAGGCGGTTGCTTCGGTACACAGCGCTTCACGCCGCGGAACGGATTACGCGGCGCTGTCGGGACGGGCTGCGCAGAATTTGGCGTAGAGGTATCCACCTGCGGTTCGTTCAGCAGATCGCTCGGGCGTACCAGCGTGATATCGGCAGGTAAGGTCGGCAGCATTTGCTGCAGGACGCGAACGGTAGACGGGTGCGGGTGACCGATGGCAATGGCCGAGCCATTACGGCGGGCCAGCTGTACCGCGCGATTGAACTGCATACGAATATCGGCTTCGTTCTGGGTGTCATCCAGGAATACCTTGCGCTTAATCACCTTTACGCCCGTTCCCTGAGCGGCGCGCATCGCCTGGCTGTTGCCGATGGTCATGCTGTCGAGGAAGTAGAGATTGTAACGCTCCAGCGCCTGCATCACTTTTAGCATCCCGTACAGGCTGGAGGTCATCGCGCTGCCCATATGGTTGTTCAGCCCTACGGCATACGGCACCTTGTTGTAGGCGTCGCGGATGATGCGCTCGATCTCCTCGCTGCTCATATCCGGGCGCAGGGTATCTTTTTCCAGCGGCTGCTTGCTGAGCGGGGCCATGGGCAGGTGAATCAGCACCTGATGCCCGCTGCTGTGGGCTTTGGTCGCCATCTCACGCGCGTGAGGGGCATTCGGCAGGACGGCGACGGAGATGGCCGACGGCATCGCCAGCACCTGATTTTCATAGTGTGGACGATAACCAAAGTCATCAATCACGATAGCGAGCTTACCTGCGTATACCGGTGCAGCCAGCGCCAGCGCGCTGACGACGGAGAAAACGATTCGACGAAATTGAAGCAAAACTTATCTTCCCAACCACGGCTGTGGATTGACCGCCTGACCCTGACGACGAATTTCGAAATAGAGTGACGGGCGGCCCTGACCGCCACTGCTGCCCACAAGGGCGATGGGTTGGCCCGCGCGCACCTGCGTGCCGACGCTGACCAGCGCGCTCTGGTTGTAGCCGTAAAGGCTCATATCACCTTTACCGTGTTCGACCACCACCACCAGTCCGTAACCCTGCAGCCAGTCGGCCAGAATCACGCGGCCATCGGCAATCGCTTTCACTTCGCTACCTTCAGACGCACCGATAACGATCCCTTTCCAACGTAGCTCACCCTGCAGCTGTTCGCCATAGCGATGCAGAATTGAACCGCGAACGGGCCAGAAAGCCTGACCGCGAGGTGAGCCCAGGCCGCCGGTACGCGACATCAGGGAACGTTCGCTCTCGCTTGGCTTGTAGGTGGTGCCTTTGCGGGAGGCTTCCTGCTGCTTGTCGCGAACGGCCTGCGCCTCGCGAGCCTCTTTTTCGGCGCGCGCTTTCGCCGCGGCTTCCGCACGGGCGATGCTGTTACGCAGTTTAGATTCGTTGGCGCGCATTTCGCTCAGCTGGCTCTGTCCTTCCTGAATCGAGGACTCGAGACCGGCCAGGGTTTTCTTACGCTCGTTGCGCGCCTGCTCGAGCTTCGCCTGCTGGGCCTGCTGATCGTAGAGCAGCGTCTGCTGCTGGCTCTGCTTCTCTTCCAGTTCGGCTTTTTGCGTGGAGACCTCTTCGCGCGTCTGCTTCAGCTGCGCGATCGTCTCCTGACGCGCCTGGTTGAGATAGCCAAAGTAGGCTTGCAGGCGCTGGCCGCGCTGGCTCTCTTCGCCGCTGAGGATCAGCTGGAGTCCGGTATGTTCACCCTGACGGAATGCGGCATCAAGCTGTGCGGCAAGATTGCGCTCCTGCGCATCGCGCTGGCGCTCGAGTTTGGCAATTGACGCGTTCATCTCGTCGATCTGTTTATTCAACTGGGCGAGGGTGTTTTGCGTTTCACGGAGTTTACGCGTGGCGGCGGAGATCGCCTCTTCCTGCTGCTTAAGCTGGGCGAGCAGGGTGGAGCGCTGCTGCTGCTGCTGGCGCACCGCACGCTCTTTGGCGGCGATATCGGCCTGAATAGATTTCAGCTGGTCGCGGTCATCCGCATGGGCGGATGCGGCGCACAGCAATACGCCAGCGCTGAGTGCGCTGGCGTAAAACAGAGGTCTGACTGATAACCTAAGCGGCTTCACGACCCATGTGATTGAAAAAATCGCCTTTCCCCTCATGGGGAGCGATTATTCCACGATGAACAGCGGCTTACCAGTCATCTCTTCAGGGATCGGCATCCCCATCAGCGACAACATGGTTGGCGCGATGTCAGAAAGCTTGCCGCCTTCCACTGCTTTCAGTGACTTATCACCCACATAAATCAGCGGAACAGGCAGGTTGGTATGGGCCGTGTGCGCCTGGCCGGTCGCCGGGTCGCGCATCTGTTCAGCGTTACCGTGATCCGCGGTGATCAGCAGCTGGCCGCCAACGGATTCAACCGCTTTCGCAACCTGCTCAACGCAGTGGTCCAGCGCTTCAACCGCTTTCACTGCCGCTTCCATCACCCCGGTATGACCGACCATGTCACCGTTCGGGTAGTTACAGATGATGGTGTCGTACTTACCGCTCTTGATGGCCGCAACCAGTTTTTCAGTCAATTCTGCAGAGCTCATCTCTGGCTGCAGATCGTAGGTGGCGACTTTTGGGGAGTTGATCAGAATGCGGTCTTCGCCTTTGAACGGCTCTTCAACGCCGCCGTTAAAGAAGAAGGTGACGTGCGCGTACTTCTCGGTTTCAGAGATACGCAGCTGCGTTTTGTCGTTCTTCGCCATCCACTCGCCGAAGGTATTGGCCAGCGAGGCGGGCGGATACGCGCATGGGGCCTTGATGTCTGCCGCGTATTCGGTCAACTGGATGAAGTCGAGTTTCACCACTTTCTTGCGGGCAAAACCGTCGAAGTCGCTGTTGACGAACGCACGGGTGATTTCGCGCGCGCGGTCTGCGCGGAAGTTCATGAAGATCAGCGCATCGCCGTCTTCCATGGCGGCATCAGCCTGGCCTTCAGCACGGATCACGGATGCTTTCACGAATTCGTCATTTTCATCACGTGCATAAGCCGCTTCCAGGGCCTCAACTGCGGTCGCGAACTGGAATTCACCTTTTGCCAGGGTCAGCAGGTCATAGGCCTGTTCAACGCGATCCCAGCGGTTGTCGCGGTCCATGGCGTAGTAACGGCCAATGATAGACGCCACGCGGCCTTTGCCCAGCGCGGCGAATTTGTCTTCAAAGGCTTTAAGGGAGCCTTCTGCACTGCGTGGTGGCGTGTCGCGACCGTCCAGGAAGGCGTGCAGATAGATTTTTTCCGCACCGCGTTCAGCGGCCAGCTCAACCATCGCCATGATGTGATCTTCGTGGCTGTGAACGCCGCCTGCAGAGAGCAGGCCCATGATGTGAACGGCCTTGCCAGCGGCAACGGCTTTATCAACCGCGCCAGACAGCGTTGGGTTGGAGAAGAAGGTGCGTTCTTTGATTTCAACATCCAGACGCGTCAGATCCTGATACACAATACGCCCGGCGCCCAGGTTAACGTGACCAACTTCGGAGTTGCCCATCTGGCGGTCCGGCAGGCCCACTTCCAGGCCAGACGCGTCAATCAGCGTATGCGGACGTTTTGCCCACAGGGCATCCATGACCGGGGTTTTGGCGTTGAAAATAGCGTTATCCTGGCTGTCTTCACGGTAGCCATAGCCATCCAGAATCACCAGTACCATAGGTTTTTTAGAAACCGACATTGCGACAACCTCATGCTCAAGAGTCAAAATTTGCGTAATTTTACTACAGCTGAATCGATCAAATAGCCGCAGAAGATCAAAGAAAGCGCAGGGGCAAGGTGCTGACCAGACCATTTTGAGGCATTTTTTTAGGTGGCATGCCGCAGAAAATGGATTAGGTTAGGGTCGCTGGCTGTATTTGCCAGAACGCACAGGTATACTCCTGTCCTGGTTTTTTTTATCACTTAGTCGGGAGTAGTTACCCTCCATGCAAGAAATTATGCAATTCGTTAGCCGCCATCCGGTTCTGAGCATCGCGTGGATTGGCCTGCTGGCTGCTGTGCTGTTCACCACATTTAAGAGCCTGACGTCTAAGATTAAGGTTATCACCCGTGGTGAAGCGACGCGTCTAATTAACAAAGAAGATGCCGTCGTTGTCGATCTGCGTCAGCGTGACGATTTCCGCAAAGGTCACATTGCGGGCGCAATCAACCTGTTGCCAGCTGAAATCAAAGCGAACAACGTCGGTGAGCTTGAGAAACACAAAGCCCAGCCGATTATCGTTGTGGATGCGACCGGCATGCAGGCACAGGAATCTGCCAGCGCGCTTCATAAAGCAGGCTTCGAAAACGTAACGGTACTGAAAGAAGGTATTTCCGGCTGGAGCGGGGAAAATCTTCCTTTGGTGCGCGGTAAATAAGGAGTTCAGTCATGGCCCATATTGAGATCTATACCAAAGCGACGTGCCCGTTCTGTCATCGTGCGAAAGCGCTGCTGAACAGCAAAGGCGTCACGTTCCAGGAACTGCCGATCGACGGTGACGCGATTAAACGCGAAGAGATGATCCAACGTAGTGGTCGTACGACGGTTCCACAGATTTTTATTGATGCGCAGCACATTGGCGGCTGTGATGACTTGTATGCGCTCGACGCCCGTGGTGGACTCGATCCGCTGCTGAGCTAAGAGACTTTAGGACAATTAAAAAGGGTATTTCCATGTCAGAACAAAACAACACCGAAATGACTTTCCAGATCCAGCGTATCTACACCAAGGACGTCTCTTTCGAAGCGCCAAATGCGCCACACGTTTTCCAGAAAGATTGGCAGCCAGAGGTTAAACTTGATCTGGATACCGCATCTACCCAACTGGCAGATGACGTGTATGAAGTCGTGCTGCGTGTGACCGTTACCGCGTCTCTGGGCGAAGAAACTGCATTCCTGTGTGAAGTACAGCAGGGCGGCATCTTCTCTATCGGCGGTATCGAAGGCAACCAGATGGCGCATTGCCTGGGTGCGTACTGCCCGAACATTCTGTTCCCGTATGCACGTGAATGCATCACCAGCCTGGTTTCTCGCGGTACATTCCCGCAACTGAACCTTGCGCCAGTTAACTTTGATGCGCTGTTCATGAACTATCTGCAGCAGCAGGCTGGCGAAGGTGCTGAACAACATCAGGATGCCTGATGAGCACTGTTAATGCGTCAATGACTGTGATCGGTGCCGGCTCATACGGCACCGCTCTTGCCATTACCCTGGCAAGAAATGGTCACGACGTGGTCCTGTGGGGCCACGACCCAAAACATATCGCTACGCTGCAGCGCGATCGTTGCAACGTTGCGTTTCTCCCGGACGTTCCGTTCCCTGACTCCCTGCACCTTGAAAGCGACCTTGCGACCGCGCTGGCGGCCAGCCGCAACATTCTGATTGTGGTTCCGAGCCATGTCTTTGGCGACGTACTGCGTCAGATTAAGCCGCTGATGCGCCCGGATGCGCGCATTGTCTGGGCGACAAAAGGACTGGAGGCCGAAACCGGACGCCTGCTGCAGGACGTTGCCCGCGAAGCGCTGGGTGATGAGATCCCGCTGGCGGTCATCTCCGGCCCGACCTTTGCCAAAGAGCTGGCCGCTGGCCTGCCGACGGCGATTTCGCTGGCTTCCACCGACCAGGCCTTCTCCGACGATCTCCAGCAATTGCTGCACTGCGGCAAGAGCTTCCGCGTCTACAGCAACCCCGATTTTATCGGCGTGCAGCTGGGCGGGGCGGTGAAGAACGTGATTGCGATTGGCGCCGGGATGTCCGACGGCATTGGTTTTGGTGCCAACGCCCGTACGGCGCTGATCACCCGCGGGCTGACCGAAATGTCCCGCCTGGGCGAAGCGCTGGGTGCCGATCCGGCCACCTTTATGGGGATGGCAGGCCTGGGCGACCTGGTGCTGACCTGTACCGACAACCAGTCTCGTAACCGCCGCTTTGGCATGATGCTCGGACAGGGCAGCGATGTAAAAGGCGCGCAGGAGAAGATTGGTCAGGTGGTTGAAGGCTACCGCAATACCAAAGAAGTCCGCGAGTTGGCACACCGTTTCGGTGTCGAAATGCCAATAACCGAGGAAATTTATCAGGTATTGTATTGCGGAAAAAATGCGCGCGAGGCAGCATTGACCTTATTAGGTCGTGCGCGCAAGGACGAGCGCAGCAGTAATTAGTCGGAACCGTTGTCATCTGAATGACCCAGCCAGCGCAGAACTGGCTGGTCATTAACTATCGTCTGGAGTAAGCAATGCCGTGTGAAGAACTGGATATCGTCTGGAACAACATTAAAGCCGAAGCCCGGGCGCTGGCCGACTGTGAGCCTATGCTGGCCAGTTTCTACCACGCAACGCTACTCAAGCACGAAAACCTCGGCAGCGCGCTCAGCTATATGCTCGCCAACAAGCTGGCTTCCTCGATCATGCCAGCTATCGCCATTCGTGAAGTGGTGGAGGAAGCGTACGCCGCAGACCCGGAAATGATCGCCTCTGCCGCCTGTGATATCCAGGCCGTGCGCACGCGTGACCCGGCGGTCGATAAATATTCTACGCCGCTGCTGTACCTGAAAGGCTTCCACGCCCTGCAGGCTTACCGCATCGGCCACTGGCTGTGGAATGAAGGCCGCCGCGCGCTGGCGATCTTCCTGCAAAACCAGGTTTCCGTGACCTTCCAGGTCGATATTCACCCGGCGGCAAAGATTGGCCGCGGGATCATGCTCGACCACGCTACCGGGATTGTCGTCGGGGAAACGGCGGTGATTGAAGATGACGTCTCGATCCTGCAGTCGGTCACCCTGGGCGGTACCGGTAAAACCAGCGGCGATCGCCATCCAAAAATTCGTGAAGGGGTGATGATTGGCGCGGGCGCCAAGATCCTCGGCAATATCGAAGTCGGGCGCGGCGCGAAGATCGGTGCAGGCTCCGTGGTGCTCCAGCCTGTGCCACCGCATACCACTGCCGCTGGCGTACCGGCGCGCATCGTCGGTAAACCAGACAGCGATAAGCCGTCCATGGACATGGATCAGCACTTCAACGGCATTCACCATACCTTCGAGTATGGTGACGGCATTTAACTTCTGAGAATGGCGCCCGGGTAACCCAGCTGGCGCCAGGCTTCATACACCACGACCGACACCGCGTTCGACAGGTTCATGCTGCGGCTGTCCGGCATCATCGGAATACGGATTTTCTGCTCGGCGGGCAGGGCATCCAGGATCGTGGCCGGCAGGCCGCGGGTTTCCGGGCCAAACATCAGATAGTCACCTGCCTGATAGCTCACGGCGCTGTGTGCTGGCGTGCCTTTGGTGGTCAGGGCGAACATGCGCTGCGGCTGCTCGGCTTCCAGAAACGCGGCGTAATCGTGGTGGCGAACGACGGCGGTAAATTCATGATAATCCAGCCCTGCGCGACGCAGACGTTTGTCGTCCCACGTAAAGCCCATCGGCTCAATGATGTGCAGACGAAAACCGGTGTTGGCACACAGGCGGATGATATTGCCGGTGTTCGGCGGAATTTCTGGTTCGAATAAAACGATGTTAAGCATGCTGCCCCCTTAATTGCGGGGGCAGAATAGCAGAAAAGAGAGGAACTACGCGACGCCGGGTTCCTGCGAGCGGCTGTACAGCATTTTGTAGACGGTTGCCGCAGCGGCCACCAGAGCGGGCACGCTGAGGATCATTAAAATACTGTCTGCCTGCCACTGCATCGAAAGAAGCTGGGCGCTGGTCATGGTACCCGCCACGCCGCCAAAGCGGCCGATCCCCTGCATCCAGGCGATACCCGTCGCGCGGCACTCGGTAGGGTAAAAGGTGGCGGCCAGGGTTTGCATGCCCGACTGCGCGCCGTTCATCGCGATCCCCATCAGGAAAATCAACCCGCCAAACAGGGCGATATGGTTATGCTCAATGCCGAGCAAAAGAATAAGGCCCATCGTCAGCACGAAACCACACGCAACCACCCTGTGCGCTTCCCAGCGGTCCATCATCCAACCTGCAAGCAGGATGCCGGCGGTGCCGCCGAAGGTGAACAGCGAGGTGAGCCAGGCGGATTCCTTCAGCGCATAACCCATCCCCTGCATCAGCGTCGGCATCCAGCTCAGCAGGACGTAGTAAATGACCAGTCCCATAAAATAGGTCACCCACAGCATCAGGGTGCCGGGCAGCCAGGGCATGGAAAACAGCTGCGACACGCTCCCTTTTTTAGACGCGATTTTCTCCTCCGCCAGGAAAAAGCCCGAGACGCTCTCCAGCGTGCCGCGGGCGAACCGGCTGGCAATGCGGCGGACCTGCATGACGTCTCTCCCGCGCTGCACCAGAAACTTCACGGACTCCGGTAAAAACAGCGCCAGCAGCAGCGTTAAAATCAGCGGCGCAATCGCGCCGGTCAGCAGCACGCTTCGCCAGCCGTGGTGGGGGATAAGCCAGGACGAGATCGCGCCGCCGCCCGCCGCGCCCAGAGGGAAGCCGCAGTACATGGTATTAATCGCCATGGCGCGGCAGCGCTGGGGGGCAAACTCGGAGATCAGCGTAATGGCGTTCGGCATGGCGGCGCCGAGCCCCAGGCCCGTCAGAAAGCGCCACAGCGTCAGGGTATTGAGGCTTTGCGCCCAGGCCGTGCCCAGGCTTGCCAGGCCGAAGAACAGACACGAAAAGACCAGCACCCGCTTGCGCCCCATCCGGTCCGATACCGGACCTGCGATCAGCGCGCCCAACGACAGCCCCAGCAGCGCTGCGCTCAGCACCGGCCCCAGATCCTGTTTGTGTATCCCCCATTCTGCCGACAGCGTAGGCGCGATGTAACCCATCGCTGCCGTATCAAAGCCATCGATCGCCAGAACCAGAAAGCCCAGCACAATGAGCAGCCAGTGAAACCCTGAAAAGCGACTCTCGTCGATCACCTGCTGAATATCCACCTTACCTGAATACGCCATACGCTCCACTCCGATCTGATGTTGTTTTTGTGTTCTTGTATTTGCTTGTCTATACAATTGCGTGCGGCAGGTGGATGTCAAATTTTCTTATCCAATATGTTATCTGGATGTTATTTTTGGCATAAAAAAGCGCCCGAGGGGGACTTCGGGCGCATGAGAAAGGGGGAGTAACCGGAGAAGGTCAGGCCGCGTTTCCCTGAGCAAGGGGAGCCAGCGCTGCCGGTAATTTGCTTAACTCCTGCACCAGGGAATCCTTACTGATTTCGCTAATCGTTTTCGCACCGGTCAGCGTCATCGCCACCTTCATCTCTTTTTCGATCAGGTTAAGCAGATTCGCCACGCCTGCCTGGCCCGCCGTCGCCAGGGCGTACAGATACGCGCGTCCCAGCAGCACGCTGTCAGCACCCAGCGCAATCATGCGCACCACGTCCAGCCCGTTGCGGATGCCGCTGTCGGCCAGGATGGCGATATCGCCTTTCACCGCATCGGCAATGGCCGGCAGGGCGCGAGCGGAGGAGAGCACCCCGTCAAGCTGGCGTCCGCCGTGGTTAGAGACCACAATCCCGTCTGCCCCAAAGCGGACCGCATCGCGGGCATCTTCCGGGTCGAGGATCCCCTTGATCACCATCGGGCCATCCCAGAATTCGCGGATCCACTCCAGGTCTTTCCAGGAGATGGACGGATCGAAGTTATTCGCCAGCCAGCCGATGTAATCTTCCAGCCCGGTCGGTTTGCCAAGGTAGGCCGAGATGTTCCCCAGATCGTGTGGGCGACCGTTCAGGCCGACGTCCCACGCCCACTGTGGATGCGTTACTGCCTGCCAGTAGCGGCGGAGCGCCGCATTTGGGCCGCTCATGCCGGAGTGCGCATCGCGGTAGCGCGCGCCGGGGGTCGGCATATCAACGGTAAAGACCAGCGTGGAGCAGCCCGCCGCTTTAGCGCGCTCCAGCGCGTTACGCATAAAGCCGCGATCGCGCAGGACGTACAGCTGGAACCACATCGGCCGCTTGATGGTTGGGGCAACCTCTTCAATCGGGCAGACGGACACGGTGGAAAGGGTAAACGGAATGCCTTTAGCATCTGCGGCGGCGGCGGCCTGCACTTCACCGCGACGGGCGTACATGCCGCATAAACCGACAGGTGCGAGCGCGACCGGCATGGAAAGCGTTTCGTTAAACAGTTTTGTCTCAAGGCTCAGGTCAGACATATTCTTCAGCACGCGCTGGCGCAGAGCCACCTCCGACAGATCTTCCACGTTGCGTCGCAGGGTGTATTCGGCATACGCCCCGCCGTCGATGTAGTGGAACAGGAACGGCGGCAAAATGCGCTGCGCCGCGGCGCGATAGTCACTGGCTGCTGAAATAATCATGCTTTGTTCTCCCTGGAAATATCACTTTCGCCAGGCAGACGGGTAATACGCGCCTGTCGGGCCTGGTCTTCATCGAATCGTTTAATGGTGGTGTGCACGAAACCGAGATGCGCCATCATCGCTTTGCGCGCGGCCTCGGCATCACCGGCCAGAATGGCGTTGAGCACCGCCTCGTGCTGTTCGGTCAGCTGGGCAAACACCGGCGGAACCAGATACATGCGCTGGCGGCTCTGCTTCACGGAGGATTGCAGCAGGTCGAAGAACCCGCGCATGGTCTGGAGCAGCACCACGTTGTGCGACGCCTCGGCAATCGCCAGGTGAAAACGCACGTCCGCCTGGGAGGCGATGTCCGGGTCGCTGCTTTGCGTGGCCTCAAAGCAGGCGATGAGTTTCTCTTTGTCGGCGTCGGTTGCCCGCATGGCCGCGTGCCAGGCGGTACTGGTTTCGATGGCGTGACGCGCTTCAAGGATGTCGAAGCTGTAGTCCGGGTCGTTCTCCATCAGCGTCTTCAGCGGCTGAACGATGTTTTGCTCGGACCAGTCGTCATGCTGCCAGCGTACAAAGGTGCCGCCGCCGCGACGGCTTACCAGCACCCCTTCGCTGACCAGCGTCGCCAGCGCCTCACGCAGTGAATTGCGCGACACGCCAAGCTGGGCGGCAAGCTGGCGTTCGGCGGGCAACTTCATGCCCGCTTCCAGCTGTTGTTCTTCAATCAGCGCCCGCACGCGAGAGGCAATCTCGTCGGACAGGCGTCTGGGCATCACTATCATGGGATCATCCAGGTTAAGACATAGGCCTGCAGGGTGGTGATCACCCCGACCATGCAGGTGAATATCAGGCTGTGTTTCACGGTAAAGCGGAACAGGTCCGACTCTTTACCGACCAGTCCCACCGCCGCACAGGCAATGGCGATGGATTGTGGCGAGATCATTTTCCCGGTCACGCCACCGGTGGTATTCGCGGCCACCAGCAGGACGTCCGATACGCCAATCTGCTGGGCTGCCGTTGCCTGCAGCGCGGCAAACAGGGCGTTCGACGAGGTATCGGAACCGGTCAGGAACACCCCCAGCCAGCCGAGGAACGGCGAGAAGAAGGTGAAGGCGTGGCTGGTATGCGCCAGCGCCAGTGCCAGCGTCGATGACAGGCCGGAGTAGTTCGAGATAAACGCGAACGCCAGCACCATGCCGATGGAGTAGATCGGCAGCATCAGCTCTTTAACGGTCGCCGCAAAGGTCTGCACCGCGGCCGCAGGCTTCATGCGCAGCCATACCACGGAAAGGATAGCGGCAAACAGGATGGCGGTCCCGGTAGCGGAGAACCAGTCGAATTTATAGACCGCGGCATACGGCGTGGCGGCGTGCACCACCGGCGGCATACGGGCGACCATTTTGTCGAGGAACGGCACGGAAATATTAATCACCATGTCGTACAGCGCCCCGCCCGGCGCGAACAGGGCTTTAAACGGCGGGATGCTCCACAGGGTGACCGTTGCGGTCAGGAACAGGAACGGCGACCAGGCGCGGATCACCTGGCCCGCGGTATAGCCTGTACGGGCCAGGGTTTGATCAACCTGCGAGGCGCCCATGTCGGCAAAGCGGAAAATACGTACCGGCTGCCAGCGTTTCAGGAACAGCGTCAGGCAAACCAGCGACACCAGCGAAGAGATGATGTCCGGCAGCTCCGGGCCGAGGAAGTTCGAACTGAGGTACTGAGCGATAGCGAACGAACCGCCCGCCACCATCACCGCAGGCCAGGTCTCCTTCACGCCGCGCCAGCCGTCCATAATCGCCATGATCCAGAACAGGACGATAATGGTCAGGAACGGCAGCTGGCGACCGACCATCTGGCCGATCTCGAAGCTGTCCAGCCCGGTGACCTGTCCGGCCACCAGAATCGGAATACCCATCGCGCCAAACGCCACCGGCGCGGTGTTCACAATCAGGCACAGGCCCGCAGCATAGAGTGGGTTAAAGCCCAGACCCACCAGCAGCGCGGCGGTAATCGCCACCGGTGCGCCAAAGCCTGCCGCGCCTTCCAGAAACGCCCCAAAGGAGAAGCCGACAATCAGCATCTGCAGGCGCTGGTCCGGCGTAATGGAGAGAATCGACGAGCGGATAATGTCGAACTGTCCGGTTTTCACCGAGATTTTATAGACAAAGACCGCCGCGATGATGATCCACGCAATCGGCCACAGGCCGTAGAAGAAACCGTAGACGACGGAGGCCAGCGCGTGATCGACCGGCATTTTGTAGAAGAACAGCGCCACCAGCAGGGCGATGGCGACGGTGTACGTCGCGGCAAGGTAGCCCTTCAGCTTGAGCTTAATCAGCGCAAAGAAGAAGAACAGGATCGGAAGCGATGCGATCAGGCTCGACAGCCAGATATTGCCGGCCGGGTCGTAGTTTTGTTGCCAGAGGCTCATGCAGGTCTCCTGGGGACCAGACAGCCTGCGCTGCGGGTGAGTCTCCGCTCATCTCTGCGTCACAGTCTGTGTAAAAGTGGTCCTGCCAATGTTGTGTTGTAGGGTTAATGACAATGAATGGTTAACCAGATGTTATGAGCTAGCAATGGTTTTGTGAGCGGAAATAATGGAATTGTGAACCGGGGGAGGATTGGTTGCGCTATTGGTTGGACCAATTCACACGAAGGGGAAAAGAGTAGGCCGGGTAAGCGCAGCGCCACCCGGCATGAAATCAGAACGCCGTCTTACAAAAACCCGTCATCTCTTTCAGGCCCATTTCGCGGCCAAGCTCGGTCATCGGGTGTACCACCACCAGACCACGGACGCTTTTCTTCAGCTTGCCCATGTCGGCCTGTTCTTTTTTGGTGATCGTACGACGGTGCGGCATGTCCATCAGCTTCTGCGCTTCTTTGCTCAGCTTCTGGCCTTTCACTTCGCGCAGGCGCTCGATTTCTGTTTCCAGCGTGGCGACCTCTTTTTCCAGCTCGGCGTACTTCTCGGCGGACTCGACCAGTGACAGGCCCGCCATCTGGTGACGGATCAGATCCAGGCGGTCGCTCAGGCGTTTAATTTCGTTCTTTTCGACTTCTTTCATGACAAATAACTCTGAAAACGGGGAATTTACAGGGAAGGATACACCAATGTGAGCAGGCTTACTTCTGAAACGCTTTTTTTAAGCTGATTCGTGAAATCAGCTCAGTCAGGGAGAGAACCATCGTGGAACGGACAACCTGTTGATAACGCAGCTTTTGCATCGCGTAGAGCTCAGGGTCGCTGTTATCAAAATGGGGAGCAGGGGGCAGCGCGGTGACGCAGTGCAGCTCGCCGAAGGGCCCCAGGATCTCATCATCGGTAAAGGTGTACTCGTTACCGTCATGATTGAGTTCTTCGCGCAGCGCCATTAACAGCTCCGCATCTTCATACTCTTGCCGGTTCAGCACGCCAAGACCATAAATCAGCTTCAGACGCACGGATAAATCGCCCAGCGGTCCGTCTCCGTCCAGTAACGGTTCTACAGCATATTTTACCGCGTAGTCGTCTTTGCGAAACACCTGAAGCACCAGGATATTCACCGCCTCGGTTAACAGCTCGACGGCGGCAATCAGGAAACTTCGTACGGTTTTGCCAGCATTCAGACGCTCAAGCACACGATTTTCAAAGGCCTGGGTTTGTTCCATTATTGCCTGCATATCTGACAATCTGTTATCTGGGCGCAGGCTAACCTGCGCCGCATTCTGCATCATTTGGTTGCGTTGTATGCGTTAACCGCCTCCACAACCACGTCGCTGTTGGCGTCCAGACCGGAAATCTGCGCCAGCGCAGCCTGTGCGCCTTTGGTATCAATCAGCTGAGCCAGTTCCTGCGCCTGCGGGTCCTGTTCGCTGCGGTAGTGCATTGCGGCGGCAATCCCTTTCACCAGGTTGGCGTGCGGCAGACCGTATTCCAGCGTGCCCAGCAGCGGCTTAATCAGGCGATCGCCCGCGCTCAGTTTGCGCAGAGGCTGACGGCCCACGCGCTCAACGTCATCTTTCAGATACGGGTTTTCAAAGCGACCGAGGATTTTCTGGATGTATGCTGCGTGTTTCTCAGCATCAAAACCGTAGCGTTTGATCAGCACCGCGCCGCTCTCTTCCATTGCCCCTTTTACCACCGCGCGGATCTTCTCATCGAGGATCGCGTCACGAATGGTCTGATGACCGGCCAATTTTCCGAGGTACGCGGTTATAGCATGCCCGGTGTTCAGCGTGAAGAGTTTGCGTTCGACAAATGCCATCAGGTTATCGGTTAATTCCATTCCCGGAATGGTCGGCAGGGCGCCTTTAAACTGGGTTTTATCAACGATCCACTCGCTGAAGGTTTCCACGGTCACTTCCAGCGGATCGTGGGTGGCGGATTCGGACGGCGGAACGATGCGATCTACGGCGGAATCCACAAAGCCGACGTGCGCTTCAACCCAGGCTTTATCTTCGTCTGCTACAGCGTTAAGAACGTGGCCTTTCAGCTGCGTGGTGCCGCGCACCATGTTTTCACAGGCGATGATGTTCAGCGGGGTGTCGATGCCCTGCGCTTTACGTTTTGCCAGGCCTTTCGCGACCGCAGGAGCGATGCGCTCAAGGACGACCGGACCTACGGCAGTGGTGACCAGATCGACGCTGGCGATAAGGTCGATAACGTCTTCACCGATGCTGCTGACCGCGTTGACGCCCGATACCGTCTCGACCTGCTCATTTTCACCGACCACATGGACCTGATAGCTATGACGCGCATTCAGGGCATCCAGGACGACCTGATTCACATCGGCGAATGTCAGCGTAATGCCCGCGTCTGCCAGCAGTTTACCGATAAAACCACGACCGATATTACCTGCGCCAAAATGTAATGCTTTCATAGTGTTAACCTTCATCAATGTTTTTACCCGAGAGGGCTGGGGTGAGGAACGTTTTCCCCCTCACCCTAGCCCTCTCCCCGGGGGGAGAGGGAGGAGTACCGTTATTTGTTAAGCAGAGCCAGAACTTCGTCAACGCTTTCAGTCTGTGCCAGACGCTCGATGACGGACTCATCATCCAGCGCGTTGGTCAGGCTGGTAATCACCTGAATGTGCTCGTTGTTGCGAGCGGCGATACCAATCACCAGACGGGCGATGTCGTCTTCTTCTTCACCGAAGCGCACGCCCTGCGGATACTGACAGAATACGACGCCAGTTTTCAGGACGCGATCTTTCGCTTCAACCGTACCGTGCGGCACCGCGATGGATTCGCCCAGGTAGGTTGGCGTCAGTTTTTCGCGTTCCAGCATCGCGTCAACATATTCAGGCTGAACGTAGCCGCCTTTCACCAGCTGCTCACCGGCAAAGCGAATCGCGTCTTCTTTGGTTGCCGCGGTACGGCCGAGGAAGATGTTTTCCGCACCCAGTTTGAACAGGTGGGCATTGCTCTCGTCAAAGCTGTCCTGCAGGCTGGAGCGCACTTTCACTTCGTTATCTTCGTGACGCTGCGCGGCAACCAGACGTTCGGTCAGGCTGGTGTACAGGCCGCTGTCGAGGAAGTTGGTCAACGAGATATGCTGTGCCTGTGGTACCTGACGCATGGCGCGTTCGGTCAGATCGCGGTGCGTGATAACCAGGTCAACATCCGGCGGCAGGCTGTTAATAGCGCTGTTGGTCACGGAGATGTTGGTCAGGCCCGCATCCTGCACTTTCTTACGCAGCACGCCTGCACCCATTGCGCTGGAACCCATACCGGCATCACAGGCAACGATGATTTTACGCACGTGGCTCAGGTCGTTAGAGACATCACCTGCTGCCAGTGGCGTCGCGCCTTTGGATTCGGCTTTCATGTCGTGCATACGGCGGGTTGCCGCTTCAATGTCATCATCTTCTTTCACTTTGCTGGTTTTCAGCAGGATTGAAGAGACCACGAAGGAGACGGCCATTGCCGCAAAGATCGCCGCGATGTTTGCGAAGTAAGCCCCTTTTGGCGTCATCGCCAGTACCGCCAGGATAGACCCCGGAGAGGCTGGAGAAACCAGACCACCGCCCAGCACGCTCAGGGTGAACACACCGGTCATACCGCCGAGGATAACGGCCAGGATCAGACGTGGGTTCATCAGCACGTACGGGAAGTAAATTTCGTGGATACCGCCCAGGAAGTGGATGATCGCCGCACCGCCAGCAGACTGTTTGGCGCTGCCGCGGCCAAAGAAGATGTACGCCAGCAGAACACCCATACCTGGGCCTGGGTTGGCTTCAATCAGGAAGAAGATAGACTTGCCGAGATCGTGAGACTGCTGGATACCCAGCGGCGAGAAGATGCCGTGGTTGATGGCGTTGTTAAGGAACAGGATTTTCGCCGGTTCAACGAAGATAGACGCCAGCGGCAGCATCTCGTGCGCCACCATGAAGTTAACGCCTGCCGCCAGAATTTTGGACAGCACTTCAACCGCAGGGCCAATGCCGAGGAACGCCAGAATGGCGAGGATCATCCCGATGATGCCCGCAGAGAAGTTGTTCACCAGCATTTCGAAGCCGGATTTGATCTTACCATCAACCCAGACGTCGAATTTCTTAATCGCCCAGCCGCCCAGAGGACCGGCAATCATCGCCCCGAGGAACATCGGCATATCCGCACCGACGATAACACCCATGGTGGTGATAGCACCCACGACGCCACCACGGTCACCGCCCACCAGACGACCCCCGGTGAAACCGATGAGCAGCGGCAGGAGATAGGTAATCATTGGGCCAACAAGTTTCGCCAGCGTTTCGTTAGGCAACCACCCTGTCGGAATGAACAATGCGGTGATGATACCCCACGCGATAAACGCGCCGATATTTGGCATCACCATGTTGCTGAGGAAACGACCAAAGCTTTGAACTTTGATCTTGAAATCGGATGACATAAAACACCCCTTCTTCTGTTTACGCTTAGGCTTGTGGCCCGAGGTTTATTGTTAATGAGGCGGCAGAGGTAGCCGGACCCTGTTCTGATGCTGTGAAATCTGGCACTGAATCGTTCAACTGTCCAGATAGGGAAAATTTGTGTGATGCGCGTCACGTAAAGGCAGGGGGTAGGGATATCAATGAAGTGATCTCAATCACAAAATTTGCGGGCAAAAAAAATACAATGGCGACAAAAAAAGCAAAATCCACCCTTTTATGTGATTGTCATCACGTTTTGTTCTGGTGGGTTTGTTTCTGGATTGTGACTGATTTCACAAAATATTTTTATGCGGATTTCTCCGGCTGTGATCGGCGGCAAACTCTGATTCGTGATTCAGCGCCAGGATGATATTGCACGACACGATAAGCTAAAAAACCACTTTTGATGTGTGGTATGGCGAAAAGTTAAAAGGTGGATTACGCTCATATTGTAAGGTTAAGTCTATTATTATTCAGGATATATTTTGACACGCTTATAAACTTGCATGGAGATATTATAAAAATACATACTTCCCGGCCCTGGGAATAATGAACACAACCCCGTGTTTATAAAAATTAATTAGGTTGCGTACCGTTTTATTAATTTAATGAGTTGACGTTGTTTAAGTGAGGAGAATATGTTTCTCAACTATTTTGCGCTGGGCGTATTGATTTTTGTATTTCTGGTTCTGTTTTACGGAATCATCGCCATTCATGACATCCCTTACAATATGGCCAAAAAGCGTAACCATCCGCATGCCGATGCAATTCACACGGCAGGGTGGATTAGCCTGTTTACGCTCCATGCCATCTGGCCGTTCCTGTGGATTTGGGCCACCCTGTACCGCGAAGATCGTGGCTGGGGTATGCAAAACCACATTACAAAGCCTGATGAGGTCCCGGGCATGGATGCGCTCGCCAAACGCGTGGCGGAACTCGAACAAAAGCTGGCCGCGGTAAAGCCTGCTGCTGATAAGAACACGCTGGAGCGCTAATCATGGATCTGTTGATTATTTTGACCTACGTGGCATTTGCCTGGGCCATCTTTAAAATATTCCGAATTCCGGTCAACCAGTGGACGCTTGCCACCGCAACATTAGGCGGCGTATTTATTGTTGCCGGACTTATTCTGTTAATGAACTATAACCACCCGTATACCTTTACGGCGCAAAAAGCGGTTATTTCTATTCCAATCACGCCGCAGGTGACCGGTGTGGTCAGCGAAGTGACCGATAAAAATAATCAGCTCATTAAAAAAGGCGAAGTGTTATTTAAACTGGATCCTGGCCGCTACCAGGCACGCGTCGACAGACTTCAGGCCGACCTGGTAACCGCGACGCACAATATCGATAATCTGAAAGCGCAGCTGGCGGAAGCCGTTGCCAATACCACGCGCGTCTCCGCTGAACGCGATCGCCTCTATAAAGATTATCAGCGCTACCTGAAAGGCAGCCAGGCGAAGGTGAATCCGTTCTCTGAAAGCGATATCGACAACGCGCGGCAGAACTATCTGGCGCAGGATGCGCTGGTGAAAGGCTCCGTGGCTGAACAGGTGCAGATCCAAAGCCAGTTAGACAGCATGGTGAACGGTGAACAGTCGCAGATTGCCTCCTTACGCGCCCAGCTTGCCGAAGCCAAATACAATCTGGATCAGACCGTGGTGCGTGCACCAAGCAATGGTTACATCACCCAGGTGCTGATCCGTCCGGGAACCTATGCCGCCGCGCTGCCTCTGCGCCCGGTGATGGTCTTTATTCCTGAACAGAAGCGTCAGATTGTGGCCCAGTTCCGTCAGAACTCGCTGCTGCGTCTGAAGCCGGGTGATGAAGCGGAAGTGGTGTTTAACGCGCTGCCGGGCCAGGTGTTCTCCGGGAAGCTCACCAGTATTCTGCCGGTGGTGCCGGGGGGGACCTATCAGGCGCAGGGCGCGCTGCAGTCGCTGACGGTCACTCCGGGTAGTGATGGTGTGCAGGCCATCATTGAGCTGAACCCTAACGCGGAGGTCGATGCGCTGCCAGACGGTATTTTTGCCCAGGTGGCGGTCTATTCGGACCACTTCGCCCACGTCTCGGTCATGCGTAAAGTGCTGCTCCGTATGACCAGCTGGATGCACTACCTCTACCTCGATCACTAATCCTTCCAGGGCAGGAATGCGACACGCAGACCTGCCCTTTTTTCATCGCTTGATCCATACTGACTTTTTTGCAGCATCAAGGATCAGGCAATGAAACTCATCGGTAGCTACACCAGTCCCTTCGTGCGAAAGATCTCGATTCTCCTGCTAGAGAAGGGGATTGAATTTGAATTCATTAATGAACAGCCCTACAACGCGGAAAACGGCGTTGCGCAGTACAACCCGCTGGGGAAAGTCCCGGCGCTGGTGACGGACGAGGGCGAATACTGGTTCGATTCCCCGATAATTGCCGAGTATATCGAGCTGCTGGGCGTTGCCCCGGCCATGCTGCCGGCTGACCCAAAAGCGGCGCTGGCAGTGAAGCAAATCGAAGCCCTGGCCGATGGCATTATGGATGCGGCGTTAACCTCCGTACGTGAACAGGCCAGACCCGCCGCCCAGCAGTCGGAAACGGAACTGTTACGCCAGCGGGAAAAAATCAGCCGCAGCCTGGACAGGTGCGAGCAGCTTATCCGGGAGGGTAAGATTCACCCCGACAGCCTGAACCTGGGGACCATCGCCATCGCCTGCGCCATCGGCTATCTCAACTTCCGCCGCGTCTCCCCGGGCTGGTGCGTCGACCGTCCGCTGCTGGTGAAACTGGCAGACACGCTGTTTAGCCGCGAGAGCTTTGCCCGTACAGAACCGCCAAAGGCTTGACGCGGGTTATAACACTTCGGCGTCGGAGGCGGTACAATCCCTCCACATGTTAACTCCCTCTCCCGTCGGGAGGGGGGAAGATATTTACTCGCCAGGCGCTTTCATGACTACTCATCATTCGCTGTACAGCCAGATCCCCGCTATCGACCGTCTCCTTCGCGAGCCCCGCATTCATGCTGTTGTTGAGCGCTTCGGCCATACCGCGACGGTGGAGATGTTACGCCTGCTTCAGGACGAAGCCCGATGCGCTATTCAGTCAGAAAACGTCTTGCCCGACTGGTGCACGGCGTGGGAGCAGGAAGTTGAACGCCGGCTGGATGAGAAAGCGCAAAGCGCGTTACGCCCGGTGATTAACCTGACCGGTACCGTACTGCATACCAACCTGGGCCGCGCGCAGCAGGCAGAAGAGGCTGTCGAGGCGGTTGTACAGGCCATGCGAGCGCCCGTGACGCTGGAGTACGATCTGGACGGCGCCGGACGCGGGCACCGCGACCGGGCGCTGGCGGAGCTGCTGTGCCAGCTGACCGGCGCGGAAGATGTCTGCATTGTGAATAACAACGCCGCTGCGGTGCTGCTGATGCTGGCGGCCACCGCCAGCGGTAAAGAGGTGGTAGTATCCCGCGGCGAGCTGGTGGAGATTGGCGGGGCGTTTCGCATTCCGGACGTGATGCGCCAGGCGGGCTGCACGCTACATGAAGTGGGCACCACCAATCGCACCCATGCGAAAGATTATCGCGCGGCGGTGAATGAAAATACCGCCCTGCTGATGAAGGTCCACACCAGCAATTACCATATTGAAGGCTTCACCAAAACGGTTGACGAGGCGGAGCTGGCGGAAATAGGGCGTGAGCTGGATATCCCAGTGATCGCCGATCTTGGCAGCGGCTCGCTGGTGGATCTAAGCCTGTACGGGCTACCAAAAGAGCCGATGCCGCAGGAGATGATTGCGGCGGGCGTGAGCCTGGTCAGCTTTTCTGGTGACAAGCTGCTTGGCGGGCCGCAGGCCGGGATTATCGTCGGCAAGCGCGAGCTGATTGCGCAGCTGCAGCAGCATCCGCTCAAGCGCGCCCTGCGCGCCGATAAAATGACGCTTGCCGCGCTGGAGGCGACGCTGCGGCTCTATCTCCACCCGGAGAAACTGGCCGACCGCCTGCCCACGCTGCGCCTGTTAAGCCGCGATGCCGCCTCGATTCGCGCCCAGGCCGAACTGCTGCTGCCGCGCATTGCCCCACACTACCCCGATTTTGACGTTCGCATTGAGCCCTGCCAGTCGCAGATTGGCAGCGGTTCGCTGCCGGTGGACAGGCTGCCGAGTGAAGCGCTCACGTTCACGCCGCGTGACGGGCGCGGCAGCCATCTTGACGCCCTGTCGTCGCGCTGGCGCGGTCTCTCGACGCCGGTTATCGGGCGGATTTACGACGGCAGAATGTGGCTGGATCTGCGCTGTCTTGAAGATGAAGAGCGATTTCTGGAGATGTTGTTGAAATGATTATTGCCACCGCCGGTCACGTCGACCACGGAAAAACCACGTTGCTGCAGGCGATTACTGGCATTAACGCCGACCGCCTGCCGGAAGAGAAAAAGCGCGGCATGACCATCGATCTGGGTTATGCCTACTGGCCCCAGCCTGATGGCCGCGTGCTGGGCTTTATAGATGTTCCGGGGCATGAAAAGTTTCTGTCCAACATGCTGGCGGGAGTGGGGGGCATCGATCATGCCCTGCTGGTGGTGGCCTGCGATGACGGCGTCATGGCGCAAACCCGTGAGCACCTGGCGATCCTGCAGCTGACCGGCAACCCGCAGCTGACCGTGGTGCTGACCAAAGCCGATCGCGTGGATGACGCACGCGTCAGCGAGGTACGTGAAACGGTCCAGGCGACCTTGCGGGAATATGGTTTTGCCGACGCGTCGCTTTTTGTCACCGTGGCGACAGAAGGGCGCGGTATCGAGGAACTTCGCCACCACTTACAGCAGCTTTCGTCGCGCAATCACGCCAGCCATCACCGCTTCCGTCTGGCGATTGACCGGGCGTTTACCGTCAAAGGCGCGGGTCTGGTGGTTACCGGTACGGCGCTGAGTGGTGAAGTCAGCGTGGGAGATTCGCTCTGGCTGACGGGCGTGAACAAACCGATGCGCGTGCGCGGGCTGCACGCGCAAAACCAGCCCGCTGAACGTGCCCATGCCGGACAGCGTATCGCGCTGAACATTGCCGGGGATGCAGAAAAAGAGCAGCTTAACCGCGGCGACTGGCTGCTGGCCGATGCCCCACCGGAACCGTCTGAACGCGTCATTGTTTCCCTGCAGACACACATGCCGCTGACCCAGTGGCAGCCGCTGCATATTCACCACGCGGCCAGCCATATCACCGGGCGCGTGTCGCTGCTGGAAAACGACCTTGCCGAACTGGTATTCGATTCCCCGCTCTGGCTGGCAGACAACGATCGTCTGGTACTGCGTGATATTTCCGCGCGGGAAACGCTGGCCGGGGCGCGGGTCGTCGCGCTGAATCCACCTCGACGCGGCAAGCGTAAATCTGAATATCTGCAGTGGCTGGCCGCGCTGGCGCAGGCCAGCGATGATAACGCCGCGCTGCGGGTGCATCTCGATCGCGGAGCGGTAAGTCTGCGTGATTTTGCATGGGCACGCCAGCTGAGCGAGGAAGGCCTAATCCAACTGACCCGGCAGCCGGGCTTTATTCAGGCTGGAAACAGTCTGCTTAATGCCCCGGTTGCGGCACACTGGCAGCGTAAGATACTGAATACGCTGGCGACGTACCATGAACAGCATCAGGACGAGCCAGGCCCGGGCCGTGAGCGTCTGCGACGCATGGCGTTGCCGATGGAAGACGACGCGCTGGTGCTGCTGCTGATTGAAAACATGCGCGAAAGCGGGGTGATTAAAAGCCACCACGGCTGGCTGCATCTGCCGGATCACAAGGCCGGATTCACCGCAGAGCAAGAGGCGATATGGCAAAAAGTCGCCACGCTGTTTGGTGATGAGCCGTGGTGGGTTCGCGATCTGGCTCGCGAAACCAACACCGATGAACAGGTGATGCGTCAGGTATTGCGCCATGCGGCGCAGCAGGGGCTGATAGTCGCGATCGTAAAAGATCGTTATTACCGTAACGATCGTATTGTGGCGTTTGCCAATCTGATCCGCGAGCTGGATCAGGAGCGGGGCTCCACCTGCGCGGCCGATTTCCGCGACCGGCTGAACGTGGGCCGCAAGCTGGCGATTCAGATCCTGGAGTATTTCAACCGCATCGGCTTTACCCGCCGTCGCGGTAACGATCATTTATTGCGAGATTCGTTGTTATTTCCTGAAACTCCGTGACCTCCGTCGTAAACACCGTTACCGGCTGGCGAGAAAATCGCCAGCCGGAACTACCCTTGTTGTACACCAACAGCAAGGAGACGGTCATGACAAACAATCCTCCCTCATCGCGTATCCAGCCCGGCGAGTATGGTTTTCCCCTCAAGCTGAAGCCCCGTTATGACAACTTTATTGGCGGCGACTGGGTCGCTCCCGTCGACGGCGAATACTATTCCAACCTGACCCCGGTTACCGGCCAGTCGCTGTGTGAGATTGCCAGCTCCGGCAAGCGCGATATCGACCTGGCGCTGGATGCGGCGCACAAAGCGAAAGAGAAATGGGCTCATACCTCCGTTCAGGACCGCGCAGCTATTTTGTTCAAAATCGCCGACCGGATGGAGCAGAATCTGGAGCTGCTGGCGACGGCGGAAACCTGGGATAACGGCAAGCCTATCCGGGAAACGATGGCGGCTGACGTGCCGCTGGCCATCGACCACTTCCGCTATTTTGCCTCCTGTATTCGCGCTCAGGAGGGTGGAATAAGCGAGGTAGACAGCGACACCGTGGCGTATCACTTCCACGAGCCGCTGGGCGTCGTCGGGCAAATTATTCCGTGGAACTTCCCGCTGCTGATGGCGAGCTGGAAAATGGCGCCCGCGCTGGCGGCCGGGAACTGTATTGTGCTGAAACCGGCGCGTCTGACGCCGCTCTCAGTGCTGCTGCTGATGGAAATCGTTGGCGATCTTCTGCCGCCGGGCGTGATTAACGTGGTCAACGGTGCTGGCGGTGAGATAGGGGAATATCTGGCGACCTCGAAACGGATCGCTAAAGTGGCGTTTACCGGGTCGACGGAAGTGGGCCAGCAGATCATGCAGTACGCTACGCAAAACATCATTCCGGTGACCCTTGAGCTGGGCGGGAAATCCCCGAACATCTTCTTCGCGGACGTGATGGAGGAAGAGGATGCCTTCTTCGATAAAGCCCTGGAAGGCTTTGCGCTGTTTGCGTTTAACCAGGGCGAAGTCTGCACCTGCCCAAGCCGCGCGCTGGTGCAGGAGTCCATCTATGAGCGCTTTATGGAGCGGGCCATTCGCCGCGTTGAGTCTATCCGCAGCGGTAATCCGCTCGATAACGTCACGCAGATGGGCGCGCAGGTCTCGCAAGGACAGCTGGAGACTATCCTCAACTACATCGACATCGGCAAGAAAGAAGGGGCGGATATTCTGACCGGCGGACGCCGTAAAGTGCTGGGAGGAGATCTGCAGGAAGGGTATTACCTTGAGCCAACGATCTTGTTCGGTCAGAACAACATGCGCGTCTTCCAGGAGGAAATTTTCGGACCGGTGCTGGCCGTGACCACCTTTAAAACGATGGAGGAGGCGCTGGAGATTGCCAACGACACGCCATATGGCCTGGGGGCAGGCGTCTGGAGCCGCAACGGTAATCTGGCCTATAAAATGGGCCGCGGCATTCAGGCCGGGCGCGTCTGGACCAACTGCTACCACGCCTATCCGGCGCACGCGGCCTTTGGCGGTTATAAGCAGTCGGGCATCGGGCGTGAAACCCACAAGATGATGCTGGAGCATTACCAGCAGACGAAATGTTTGCTGGTCAGCTACTCCGATAAACCGCTGGGGCTGTTCTAATCGCCCAGCTCAGGCCGTCCATGGGCGGCCTGAGCAATTTGCTGGCGCAGGCAGTTCAGAACGCCGTCCAGGACGTATTGCACACGCCAGGGCTGGTATTCACGTTTGCGGAAGATGGCCGTCAGATCGAGCCACCACTCCTCCTGATGCGGGAAGCAGGGGACCAGCATCCCCTGCGTTAATTCTTTCTTCAGACTCTCTTTGGGTGCAAAAACAATCCCAAGATTATTTCTTGCCAGCTCCAGGGCCGTCTGCGTATTGTCGCAAATATAATTACCGGTCACCCGGTAGTCGTGCACGTTATCACTGCCATGCACGCGGAAACGCCAGATGTTCGCATCATCGACCAGCATGGAATCAATAAGAATGCAGGAGTGATTAATTAAATCTTCAGGTCCCGTTAAGGGATGTTTATTTAAATACTCTACGGTTGCGAATGCCGTAACGGAATATTTTGTCAACACGCTGGCGACCAGGCTTTCGTCTTTCGGTTGCGCATAGGTAATTAAAATATCGCAGTCATCAGGAAAGGAAACGCCTTCTGAAAATTCATTGCGGTCCAGATTGTAGGTTTTCAGGGAGATGCGAATGTCACCGATGTCTTCTATCTGATGGATCACGTGGCGCGCGAGATAGGTCACGATACCTGTGGGGGCATAGATTGTGACCTTTCCGCGCTTTTCATGCTTATAATCAGCAATGAAATTAACGAGTTGACTGTTCTTATCCAGCGTGGCATTAACGTAAGGGAGTAACGCTTCACCAAACTGGGTCAGGGCCAGCTGGCGCGTGGTGCGCTCAAACACCTTCAGTCCAACCCGCGTTTCAAAATCAGACAGATATTTACTGACGTTGGCCTGCGCCATGCCCAGCAGGGCCGCGGCATCACCAATGCTGTGGGTGGCTGCGATGACGGATATAATTTTTAATTCGCGTGGCTTTAGCTGTAATTTATTCATCATGCGCACCCATCTATATGATTTTATATATAATATTATATAAACCGCAGCGTTGCATTGGCAAATTTGTAACCATTATTATGCGCCTCGCTTGTTTGGCATTTTAATGGATTACATGTAATGACTATTAAATACAATTTACTCATCGCTGCCACGTTATTTGCAACATCCTCAGCAATGGCCGGTGACTTTTCACTTGGAGCGGGGGCTGTATTTAATGAGTCTCCTTACAAAGGCTATAACGAAAATACTACCGCAGTACCGTTAATTAGCTATGAAGGCGATCGTTTCTATGTTCGTCAGACCACTGGCGGATGGATCCTGTGGAAAGACGCAAAAAATGAATTCAGCCTGACCGCGTCGTGGATGCCACTGCATTTCGATCCTGATGACAACGACGACCATCAGATGAAGCAGCTGGATGAGCGTAAAGCGTCTGCCTTCCTCGGTGGCGCGTACTACCGCCATGAGAGCTGGGGTTCGCTAAAAGTGGCGGTCTCTGGTGATGCCATGGATGAAAGCGGTGGCGTGATCGGCGAGGTATCTTACTTCCGTCCAATCAGGATGGAGCGCCTGACCCTGACGCCTTCTGTTGGTGTGTTCTACAGCGACGAAAGCTATAACGACTACTACTATGGCGTATCCGGCAGCGAGTCTCGCCGCTCAGGACTGGATCAATACACCGCTGGTGACAGCTGGACGCCATACGTTGGGCTGGCGGCTAAATATCAGTTAACCCAGAAGCTGTACCTCAACGCCAGCGCGGTCTACACCGTGTTGCCTGACGACGTGAAGAACAGCCCGATGATCGACCGCGACGACAGCTTCGCGCTGATGACCGGCCTGACCTGGCGTTTCTGATGGGGTAAAGCCTGTTTACTCCCTCTCCCGTGGGAGAGGGATGGGGTGAGGGCAACAGGCCGCAGAAATTCAACCTTCATCCACCCAGATCCGCATTTCTCCTTCTCCCCGGTTAGCCCAGCTAAACCAGGGAATAAAGGTCAGCGTGCGGGGCTGACGTTGTACCGGCGAGCGATCGTACTGCCACAGCGCATCCGTGTCCTCCACGTGACACCCAATCCCCTCTGCCTGTACTAGCATCTTGTGCGCGAAAATCCCTTTCCCTTCAAAGA
The DNA here is from genome assembly GCF_041365315.1 of Enterobacter cloacae complex sp. 2015409. Taxonomy (NCBI): domain Bacteria; kingdom Pseudomonadati; phylum Pseudomonadota; class Gammaproteobacteria; order Enterobacterales; family Enterobacteriaceae; genus Enterobacter; species Enterobacter cloacae complex sp. 2015409. The sequence goes on from NZ_JBFTVM010000006.1 coordinate 91,332, forward strand.
CCCTGAACTCGCTGTTTTCAGGCAGAGAAAGGTGATGCAGATTGGCGCCGTTATCGGCCTCTTCCAGGCAATAAACCAGAGGTCCGCGCTGCAGGGCGACTTTCCCCGCCTGCTGGCGGACCTGTGGGTTGCCATACACACGGCGAACCGGCATAGGTAACGTTAGCGTAATGTCGTCACCCTCCTGCCAGCTGCGGGTGAGATAAAGGTATCCACGGGAGATCTCGCCCGTTACCGCTTCTCCATTTAATGAAACGTCAGGCGCGGCACACCAGTCTGGCAGCCTCAGGGCTAGCGTATGCGTGACGGGAACAGGCGAGGTAATGTCGATTTTTACCTGTTCATGCCACGGATAGTTACCGCTAATTCGCAGCGCCAGGGTTTCGTCTCCAACCGGTATGGCAACATCGTTGCCCACGTAAAGGTTAATAAAAAGCGCATCCTGGCGGACGGTATAAATGTAGTGCCCCAGTGACGTCAGCACGCGGGCGATATTCGGCGGGCAGCAGGCGCAGCCAAACCAGCGCTGGCGGACGGGCTTCACGTGATCGTAGATATGGTTGAACGCCAGGGTTTTCGGATGGACTTCCAGCGGGTTCACATAGAAGAAATGCTTACCATCCAGCGCCATTCCACCCAGTACCGTGTTGTATAGCGCGCGCTCCATTACGTCGGCGTAGTGGCCGTCGGCCTCCATCTCCAGCATCCGGCGGGCAAACATCATCAGGCCGATGGAGGCGCAGCTTTCGGCGTACACCGTATCGTTGGGCAGATCGTAATCGCTGCTGAACGCCTCGCCGCTGCTTTGTGAGCCGATTCCACCGGTAATATACAGCTGGCGCTGCGCCATGTTTTTCCACAGCCGCAGGCAGTCCCGCCGTTTATCCTCGTCATGGCTCAGGCGCGCCAGATGCGCCATGCCCGCCATCAGATAGACAAAACGCACCGCATGGCCGACGGCCGTTTGTTGTTCCGAAAGCGGCTGATGCGCCTGGCTGTAGGCTTTGTCTTTGACCATCCAGGCCGGGCCATAGGTGTTCCAGTACGACGTTCTGCCGCGCTTCTCGTATTCGATATCGTAGAAGTGAGGCTGAACGCCGCGTTGCTCGATGAAATATTTCACCAGAGTGAGATAGCGGGGCTCCTGCGTGATGTCGTAAAGCCGCATCAGCGCCAGTTCGATTTCCGGATGGCCCGGATAACCGTGTAGCTGGTTCTCGCCGGGGCCAAACACGCTGTCGATATGGTCTGCCAGCCTGCACACCACCTCCAGCAGACGGCGTTTTCCGGTGCCCTGAAAATACGCTACGCCCGCTTCTATCATATGTCCGGCACAGTACAGCTCGTGACACTCGGCCAGATTCGTCCAGCGTTCGCCCGGTGCCTTTACCGTGAAGTACGTGTTGAGATAACCGTCTTCACACTGCGCCGCAGCGACCAGCTCAATCACCTCGTCGGCGGTTTTCTCCAGTTCAGCATCAGGCTTCTGGCACAGCGACCACGCCACGGCTTCCAGCCATTTCGCCACGTCGCTGTCCTGAAATACCATGCCGTAGAATTCACCCTGCTCCAGACCCGCCGCAATGCGGAAGTTGGTGATGGCGTGGCTGGGTTCGGCTTCCGTCACGCGGTCGTTTAGCGCATCCCACTGGTAGGGGATCACCACCTCACGTACCAGACGTTGATACTGCCCGAGAAACGGGTCGTTAATTTTCAGTTTATGCAGATCGGCTTCCATTATGGACATCGTGTTCTCCTCAGGAGGGTACGTGACGCTGGCGCAGGTCGGTAGCAATGCGCGACATCATAGGGTTGTTGAGTCTGCACCAGCGGATAGAGACGGCCAGCAGCAGATGGAAAAGGGCGGGGAGCAGCGTCTCCATGGCGGTGATGCCCTGCAGCGAAGCAGGCGTCTGGTTGCCCGCACCGGGCTGGTAGGCCACGGCGATAAACACCAGGCTGATGATCCCGGCGCTGGAGGCCCACGCGAGCTTGATGAAAAACAGGTTGAAGGCGAAGTTCATGCCCGACGAACGCACCCCGGTTTTCCACTCGCCATAGTCGTCGGCAAAGGCCATCAGCGAGAAGTGCAGCGGCAGGGTAAACCCGAGAATGACGCCGTTGCTCAAAATGACGATTAGCCACAACGTCTGGTGCGCCGGGCCGCCAGGCAGGAACCACATTCCCACCGCGAGCGCGGCGAGCACCAGGTTGGTGTAGTAGTAGAGTTTGACGGTATCAATACGGCGCGACAGCGGGCTGACGATGACCGCCCCCAGAATGGCGGCAAAAGTCACCATGGTGAAAAACAGCGAGGTATAGGCGGTACTGCCCTGCAGCACGTATGTGATGAAGTACATATACCCGCCGCCGCGAATGTTGAAGACGTTAATCAGCAGAAATGACATCACCAGCATCAGCAGCAGCTGATCGTTTTTACGCAGACCGGCCAGATGCTCGCGCAGGGTAAATTTCCCCATCAGCGCCAGCGGAACACGCTCGCGTACCCAGAAGAAACAGCACAGGAACATCACCACCGCGATGGCGCACAGCACCCCGACGCCAAGCTGATACCCTTTCGCGGCATCTCCCTGGCCTAACTCCGCGACCAGCCACGGCAGGCCCACGGAGACCAAAAACCCCGCCACGCCGCAGAGCACAAAGCGCCATGACTGGCAGGAGATCACCTCATTGTGACGGGTGGTCATGGTGTTAATCAGCGCGCAGTAGGGAACGTTGATGGCGGTATAGCCGACGGACAGCAGCAGATAGGTCCCGAATGCCCAGGCGATTTTCACGCCCATGCTGGCTTCCGGAACGGTGAAGGTCAGCACGCCGATAACTCCGATCGGGAAGGCGACCCACAGCTGCCACGGACGAAAGCGCCCCCAGCGGCTTTGCGTGCGGTCGGCAATAATGCCCATTACCGGGTCGGAAATGGCGTCAAATACGCGCAAGGCAATAAACAGCGTGCCCACGAGCGCAGGGGTCAGGCCAAAGACATCAGTATAGAAAAAGGTCAGAAAATTCATGATCAGGCAGGTAATCACCGTCCCGCCCGCGTCGCCCAGGCCGTAGCCAATTTTTTCGCGCACGGACAAGTGGCCCTCTGTTGCCTCTTGTGTCACGTCTGATTCTGTAATCGGTGTGGAAGTCATGAAGTAACTCCTCGGTAATCGAATTTATTATCGTATTTGTGCAAGGTACGCATTTATTCTGCACCGAACGAAAAGGCCAACAAGGGAAGGGAAAAGTATAAAAAGATGACGATTCCGACCTGATGATAAAAATGTGATTCCGATCGGACAGTTATTCGAATATTGATTAATAATCAAAGCGTAAGTTGAATATCAACGGCAATAAAAGCGGAATGGTGAATATCCATGCTTGAATTATCCATAGCGCTTCCGATTAAGGTTCAAAATGGCGGGTTATTTATCTCCCGGGGCGTGGGCCGCCACCCTGCGCGAAAATTAACGTCGTGGGAGATTATTTTTGTCGAAAAAGGGACATTAACGATCCAGGAAGAAAGCACGTTATTTGAGGTAAAAGCAGGAGAGAGTTTGCTGCTTTGGCCAGACCGACGCCATGTGGGCGTGGGCGACTTTCCGGCCGATCTTAAATTTTACTGGCTGCATTTTGAGGTTGAGCATCACCCGCCCCGGTTGCCCAATCTGGCAATCGAACAACACTGCCGCGTGAGGGATGCCCAGTATGTGATTTCTCTTTTTCGCCAGTTCCTGAGCGAGCAGGAGAAATTACGGCGAAGCGTGGCGCTGGAAATCATTTTATTACTGATTTTGCAGCAAATTTCTATTTCATCAGGCTATGAAGATAACGCAGATGAAGCCGGTGCGGCAATGGCGTGGAAGGCGAAACAGCTTATTCGCACGCAGTTTCATTTACCGCTTTCTACCTCGCAGCTGGCAAAAGCGTTGCACTGCAATGCCGATTATCTCGGGCGCGTATTTCGCCGGACGTTCCATTTAACCCTGACGGAGGCGATACATCGCCAGCGCGTCAGGGCGGCGGAAAAGCTGTTGCTGGATGGTTCTGCCTCGCTTACCGAAGTGGCAACCCGCTGCGGCTTTAATGACGTGGGATATTTTCGGCAGATCTTTTCAAAGCATACCGGGCTAACACCCGCCGTCTGGAAACGGCGGTACTGTAAAGAGCATATCAATTCCGGCTGATCACTGGCCGTAATAGGCATTTGCCCCGTGCTTGCGCAGATAATGCTTGTCGAGCAGCTCCTGCTGCATAACCGGAAGCTGTGGCGCGAGCTGGCGAGAGAACAGGCCCATATAGGCACACTCTTCCAGCACGACGGCATTGTGGACCGCATCGGCAGCGTCTTTACCCCAGGCGAACGGGCCGTGGGAGTGGACCAGCACCGCCGGGATCTGCATCGGGCTGAGATCGCGCTCCTCGAAGGTTTTGATGATCACTTCACCCGTCTGATATTCGTATTCTCCGGCAATCTCTGCCGCGGTCATCAGGCGCGTGCAGGGGATCGCCCCGTAGAAATAGTCCGCGTGCGTTGTGCCCCAGGCGGGTAAATCCTGTCCCGCCTGTGACCAGATGGTGGCGTGGCGGGAGTGGGTATGCACGATGCCGCCAATCTCCGGATAACGACGGTACAGCGCAAGATGGGTGGGCGTGTCTGAAGAGGGTTTTTTATTTCCCTCGACCACTTCGCCGGTAGCGATATTCACCACCACCATATCCTCCGCCGTCATCACGTCATACTCTACGCCGGAGGGCTTAATCACCATCGTGCCGCTTTTGCGGTCCACTGCGCTGACGTTGCCCCAGGTGAACGTCACCAGCTGGTGGGCGGGCAACGCCAGGTTAGCCGCCAGTACCTCGGCTTTAAGTTCGTCTAGCATGTCATGCCTCCTTCCTGCATACGGGCTTCAATCCAGCGGCGCGCCTGGATAATCTCCAGCACCGGCTCTTTTGCTTTTTCAGTCCACATCTCAATCAGAAACGCGCCGCGATAGTTCAGTTGATTCAGCGTGTTAAACACGCCGACAAAATCGACGCAGCCCTCGCCAAACGGCACGTCGCGGAACTGCCCGGGGCTTTGCGCGGTGACGGGCTGGGTGTCTTTCAGGTGAATAGCCGCAATGCGGTCAATGCCCAGCGTCAGCTCGGCGGTGACGTCGTTGCCCCACGCGCTCAGGTTGCCAACGTCCGGATAAACGCTGAACCACGGCGAGGCGAGCATGTCGTCCCACTTTTTCCATTTGCTGATGGAGTTCATAAACGCGGTATCCATGATCTCTACCGCCAGCATTACCTGCGCGGCGGCGGCCTGCTCTACCGCCCACGCCAGCCCGTCGGCAAAGCGCTGTTGCGTGCCTTCGTCGTGCTCTTCGTAGTACACGTCATAACCCGCAAGCTGGATGGTGCGAATGCCTAAGTCACGCGCCAGCCTGATGGCTTTGATCATGATTTCGCGGGCGCGTAGGCGCACGGTTTCATCGCGGCTGCCAAACGGGAAGCGACGGTGGGCAGACAGGCACATGGACGGGATAGACACCCCGGTTTCCAGCATCGCTTCAACCAGAGAGGCGCGCTGCGCGGTGCGCCAGTCGAGGCGCGATAATCGCTCGTCGGTTTCATCGACCGACATCTCGACAAAATCGAACCCGCAGCTTTTCGCCAGTACCAGCCGCTCGGGCCAGGAGAGATCTTTTGGCAGCGCTTTTTCGTAAATCCCTAACGGATGCTGACGCATGGTTACGCTCCCCAGATGTCGCGAATATTCGAATGGAATGCCTGCGCCACCTGCGGCGGATTGACGGCGCCAGCCAGTGCGCGCCCGGCAATAAAGGCTTTAACGTTGAACTGCTTAAACAGCGGCAGGTCGGCGGGGGTGATGCCGCCGGTAATCGAAAGCTGTAAACCGATGTCGGAGAGCGCTTTCATTTTCGCGAGATCCGCTTCGCCCCACTGCTGACCGCTCGCCTGTGCGTCGCGCCCGCGGTGGTAGATTGCCTGTTTCACGCCGACGCGATGCCATGCGCGCGCGTCGTCCAGCGTCCAGTTACCAAAGAGCTCCATCTGGATTTCACCTCCGCAGCGCAGGGCCACCTCGTGGCCTCGTTCAACGGTTGCCAGCGGGGCGGCACAGATGATGGTCATCCAGTTCGCGCCCGCGCCAAACGCCTGTTCTGCCAGCGTTTCTCCGGCGTCGGCCACTTTCCAGTCCGCAACGATGATTTTATCCGGACACTGCTCGCGCAGGGCGCGCACGGCGTTTAGCCCTTCGGTCAGGCACAAAATGGTGCCCGCTTCGACGATATCAACGTGATCGGCAAGCGTCGCGACGTCACGCTGCGCGGCCTGAAGAGAGGTATGGTCGAGCGCCAGCTGCAGTAATGGTCGGCTCATAGGTTGTTCTCCTTAACTCGGGCGTGATAGCCCTGTAGTGCTGAAATCAGTAGCTGATAGCGGTGATATTTGCGCTGATAGGCCGCATGGGCGCGCATGTCGGGCTCGATGACCCGGATGTCATGTTTGAGCGCGCGCTGCGCTGAGTGGAAGTCGGTGAACACACCGGTGCCCACCATCGCCGCCAGCGCCGCGCCGGAGCAGCCTGTCTCTTCCACCTGCGGCAGCTCAATCGCCAGCCCGCTGACGTCCGCGAGCATTTGCATCCACACGTCCGAATGGGTCGGGCCACCCGTCACGCGCAGCGCCTGCACCTGAGAAAAGCGCTCAAGCATGCGGTTGAGGTGGGTCATGTGGCAGAACACCACGCCCTCATAAACCGCCTGTAGCAGGTGCGCGCGGGTGTGTAGCGCCTGCATCCCGTAGAAGCCGCTGGTCATCTCCAGCCCGGCGTTGCTGCCGTAGAGGAACGGCAGGAAGTACACATCGCTTTCGGCTTTCGGCAGGCTGGCGACGGCGTGGTTGATCTCGCTGAACGACATGTCACCCCACTGTGCGGTGAGCCACTCAAGGTTGCCGGACGAGGTGGGGCTGGCTTCGTGAACGATATACTGCTGCGGGTGCACGTAGCGGCCATAGACGTACGGGAAGGGTTCGTTGTCGCGAAGCGCACTGGCGATACCGCTGGTGACGGCCCAGGTGCCTAGCACGGCGTTCAGCGTGTGCTCGTCCTGCAGTCCGGCGCAGAGCGCGGTGGAAACCACATCAAAAAGTCCACCCACGACGGGCGTGCCCGCAGCGAGACCGGTAAGGGTGGCTGCCTGAGCGGTGATTTCCCCGCAGATTTCTGCTGAACCGACAATTGGCGGCAGGGCGCCGTCAATCTCGCTGATACCGAGCCAGCGCGTAAGCTGTGGGTCGTATTTCCCGGTATTCATGTTGTAGAGATTGGACTCGGAGATGTTGCTCTCTTCGCAGCCCTTCACGCCGGTCAGGCACCAGCGCAGATAGTCGTGCGCCATCATTACGCTACCAATCTGCTGATAGCGCTGCGGCTCATTCTCTTTGACCCAGCGCAGAAGCGAGGCCGGGTGCCCGGTCCACAGCGTCTGGCGCGTATGCGGGTAGAGTTTTTCGGGAATGCCATCCTGCTGCCAGCGCTGCACAATCTCCAGCGCACGGCGATCGGAGGAGAGGATGGCGTTACCCAGCGGTTGGTCCTGTTTATCTAGCAGAAACAGCCCCTTACCCTGAGCAGAAATACCGACACCTTTGATCTGGGTGCCGTTTACGCCGGAATGTTTGAGCAACGCGGCAACGGTAGCGTGGCAGTGCTGCCACAACTCATGCATATCCCGCTCGGCGTAGCCCGCTCGCGGGCTGAGCGTGGCAACGGAGCGACGTTCGATACAGACTTCCTTGCCCTGGCTGTTGTATAAACCGGCTTTCAGATAAGTACCGCCACAATCGATACCCAGCCAGAAGGGCTCTTTTTCACTCATCTTCATCTCGCTTATTCGCCGGGTGACGCTTCGCTTACCCGGCCTACGGTTCGGTTTTCTCCCTCTCCCCGTGGGAGAGGGCTGGGGTGATGGCATCAGGCCGCACGTTTATGTGGAGTCACCGTGGGATTGGGCTCTGCGCCGGCATCGCATTTCGCCGGTAACAGCAGAGCCAGCAGCGACGCCAGCGCCAGAGAAACGGCCAGGCAGTAAACGCCTGCATCTTTGCTGTACAGGGTGATAAGCACCCCAACCGCATATGGGCCACAGAAGCCACCGAGGTTGCCCAGGGCGTTGATCACGCCTCGCGCGCCGCCCGCCATCTCAGCGCTGAACAGTCGCGCCGGAATGGTCCAGAACACGCCCGCGGCGGATTGCAGGAAGAACCCGCAGCCCACCAGTGCGGCATAGGCCAGCCAGGTACTCTCTTTCAGCGCCACGGAGAGGAACATGCAGAGCGCGAAGCCAATCAACGGCAGGGAGACAAACAGCTTGCGCTTGCCGGTGCGGTCAGAGAGCGTGGAGAACAGGAACATGCCCGCAATGGCCCCGATGTAAGGCAGGATGGCGAGCATGCCCACCTGACCGATGCTGGTGTGCGTCAGCTCTTTCAGGATGGTCGGCAGCCAGAGCGTGTAGCCGTAAATCCCGGTCTGATAGAAGAAGTTCAGGGCGATCAGTTGCCACATGGTTTTGTCGGACAGCACTGCGCCGAGCGACGCGTTTTTCACCTCTTTGCCAGCGATGGCCTGCTGTTCAGCCGCCAGCGTTTGCACCAGATAGTTTTTCTCCGCCTCTGAAATCCAGCGCGCTTCCTGCGGCCGGTCGTACACGGTGAACGCCCACAGCACCAGCACAACGACGGACATTAAACCTTCAATGATGAACAGCCAGCGCCAGTCGAGCGCGGTGATGATCCAGCCCGACAGCGGGGCGGTGATGATCCCGGCGATGGGCACGAACATGATCACAATCGCGTTGGCGCGACCGCGCTCGGCGTCCGGGAACCAGTTGCTGATCATGGTGAGCACAACGGGCAGCATCCCGCCTTCCGCCACGCCGAGTAAGAAGCGCAGCACCAGCAGCTGATACTGATTCGTCACGAGACCCGTAAGCACAGAGATCACCGCCCAGGCAACCAGCGACCAGCCGATAAACTTCTTGCCGCTGCCGTGCACGGCAATCTTGCCGCCGGGAACCTGCAGGAACAGGTAGCCGATAAAGAAGATCCCACCCGCCAGGCCTGCCATTGTTGCGGTAATACCTAATTCTTCATCCATACCACCCGGCATCGCAAATGCGATATTCACGCGGTCCATATATGAAATAATGCAGGCGATAAGAATGGGAGGAATGATTCTTAACCAGCGCTGGCGCGGAATGTCCGCATGTAGAGCATGAGTAGAAATATTCATAGTTAATCTCTCAGTAAGGTAACCGGAATAAAATTTTCTTATTGTTATTGCGTTGCTTTATTCATTGCGCTGATACCGTCGCGTAAAATGGCGATGCGATGGCTGACATCAGCATTAGCATTTATTTCCAGTAATTTAATACCGGAGAATTTCAACGTTGCGGCGCTCGCTGCAGTAAAGAGTGATTTTGCGTGTTCAGTTGTCATCAAACTGTCGGCGCAGAATGAGGAAAAAGGCGCGTGCAGATCCTGCCATTCTCCGTACTCCCCGTGGGTGGTCGTGCCCGAAAACATCAATGCACCCAGTTTCCCGGCATTGAGCGCGGCCTGCACATGGTCAAGCGGAAGGGTGGTGTTACGGCCTTCGATGGCTGAACGCGCCCAGTTGATGCAGACGTTGATATCCGTCTCTTTCACCACCTCCAGCACCTGCTCTAAGGGCAGGAAACCCTTGCGCGGTGCCGGGCCGTTCATGGCATCGCAGTGTTCCAGCACCAGATCGCAGCCCCAGTCCCAGCCTGTAATTTCACGGATGGAGCGGGAAAACGCCTCGGTGGCTTGTTCGACGGAAACATTGCCCGCCTGCGGGGCTGCCTGCATTTCCAGGGCTATCACTTTGCCCGGATAACGGGCGTTCACGGCGTTAACTTTCTGGTGCAGATGCCGGTAAAAGTCTATACATGCTTTACGCTGCGTTTCGTCGGCTGACGCCAGGCCAAATGCGCTGTTGATACCGCGGCGGCGCATGGTTTCCATCACTGCCGTGACCACAATTTGCCAGTCACCCGGCGTATGGCGGAACAGCCATTCGTCGCCAAGAGGATGAAGATTTTCAAGGCACGGCTGTTCCAGCCCGCGAATATTCGGCGTGTCGGAAAGTTCCCGCCAGAAGGTTTGTTCTTCTTGTTCCCCTTTCTGGTGAAACGAGGGTGCGCAGGGGTACGCACCAATAATAAAACTGGTATTGGTCATTTCGCGTTCCTGTATTTATACCCGTCATACTTCAAGTTGCATGTGCGTTGGCTGCGCTCGTTCACCCCAGTCACTTACTTATGTAAGCTCCTGGAGATTCACTCTCTTGCCGCCTTCCTGCAACTCGAATTATTTAGGGTATATCAGAAAATTAATCTAATTCGCTGATTGCCACTTTCACCACAATTTTACGAATTGCAGTTTCCTTGTTTTTAATACAGGCAGGACGGTGCACATCCTGCGGGAAAAATAGGGCATAGCTGCCGGGTATCATTTCGATAAACGATTCATGTTCACTGTCGTGATAAAAAATAATATCGCGCTGTTCCAGCAGTGATTCGCTTATTTCGTTATTGCCGGTATCAATAGCGATACCGATTTTCTCTTCACCCCACGCCAAAAACTGAATATCCAGATAGCGGCGGTGCACTTCCGGGCGGTTCTCGTGCGGTTCCTTTGTCGTCAGGTCGAGAACCTGAGCAAAAATGTTGCGACCTTCAATTTCTACTACGCCTGGCGCTAGGGTGGTGAAATCCGTCGTGCGCAGAAAATTAAGCGCTTTTTCAATCCCCTGCGGCAGGCGACACGGATTTGGCTGGGAAATATGTCCGAATATCATGGCCCACTCCTTACAGAGACTGGATTTTCGCCCACACGCTGTCGTCGATGGTGATGCCGTCGCGGCGGTTCTCTTCCAGCAGGCGCGTGAATTCATGCCCCGGAAGGCGGACGGCAACGTTTTCATCTGACCGCTGCGCGGTGGTAACGAAGTCCATAATGCGCTGCAGTTTGGCATCGCGGGTTGGACCGTCGATCAGGCGATCCACCTCGATGGCGATAAAGATCTGCGACACGCCATACTCGTCGCTGTTGTCCTGGGTCACTTCCGCGACGGAAGATCCGTTGGAGAGCAGGGTGGCGATCATGTCGAGCACGATGGATAAGCCGGACCCTTTCCAATAGCCCATGGGCAGAATGCGGCGGTTTTTCTCGATCACGCCCGGCTCTCGGGTGAGGTTACCTTCGTCGTCAAAGCCGCCGTCGACCGGCAGCTCGCGCCCGGCCAGGCGATTCACCTCCAGCATGCCGTAGGAGAACATTGACATCGACATGTCGACCATGGTGATCGGGTTAGAGGGAATAGCCACGATCAGCGGGTTGGTGCCGATACAGCACTCTTTTGATCCCCACGCGGGCATCACGGCAATCGAGTTGGTCCAGCAAATGCCGATATAGCCCTTCTCCGCCGCCTGCCAGCCGTAGCTGCCGCCGCGCATCCAGTGGTTCGCGTTACGCAGTGCCACCAGACCAATGCCGTGATCGGACGCCAGCTCGGTGGCGCGATCCATCATCTTTTTCGCCGTCAGGTTGCCAATGGAGCGCTGGGCATCCCACTGTTCGATGGCGCCTAATGTCATCACCCGTTTGGGCTGGGCGTCGGGAATGATATCGCCTGCATCAAGCTGCTGAATAAAGCGCGGGAAGCGGTTCACACCATGCGAATAGACGCCGGACTCCGTGGTGCGAGCGAACATGTCGGCGCAGGCGTCTGCGGTTTCCGCTTTCACGCCGCGATCGAGCAGAACCCGATTAAACGCCGCTTTCAACTCTTCGAAGGTCACTTTCATCCCTGTTCTCCTGTTCTTTTAAGGGCAAGTGCGAGTGCTTTTTTATCGCTAAATTTCACTATGCGAAATATGATTTCAAATATAGCGATCAAATTTTGTCAGATCAACGACATTCATGTTTTTCAAAATCGATTAAAATCAACTGGTTGTGTTTTTTCTGTTGAGATCGTGAACTGACCCACACTTTGCGCTACCATCAGGACGCGCTAAACAGGAGCCATGTAATGAGCATGAAAGAGAGCGAAATGACGCAAGAGAAAGAGAGGCCAGCAGGCAGCCAGAGCTTGTTTCGCGGCCTGATGCTGATTGAGATCCTCAGCAACTATCCGAACGGGTGTCCACTTGCGCATTTATCGGAACTGGCGGGGCTGAATAAGAGCACCGTGCACCGCTTGCTGCAGGGGCTACAGTCGTGCGGGTACGTGACCCCGGCACCCGCGGCGGGCAGCTATCGCCTGACCACCAAATTTATCGCCGTCGGGCAAAAGGCGCTGTCGTCGCTGAATATCATTCACGTGGCCGCTCCGCACCTCGAAGCGCTGAACATTGCGACCGGCGAGACGGTGAATTTCTCCAGCCGGGAAGACGACCACGCGATCCTGATTTACAAGCTCGAACCGACAACCGGTATGCTGCGCACGCGCGCCTATATCGGCCAGCATATGCCGCTCTACTGCTCCGCAATGGGCAAGATCTACATGGCGTTTGGTCATCAGGATTACGTGGCGAGCTACTGGGAGAGCCATCAGGAACAGATCCAACCTTTGACGCGCAACACCATCACTGAGCTGAGTGCGATGTATGATGAGCTGGCGGAAATTCGCGATCGCAGCATGGCGATGGACAAAGAAGAGAACGAGCTGGGCGTTTCCTGTATTGCCGTGCCGGTGTTTGATATCCACGGCCGCGTCCCGTATGCGATCTCCATTTCGCTGTCGACGTCGCGCATGAAGCAGGTGGGTGAGAAGAACTTGCTCAAGCCGCTGCGCGAAACGGCAGAGGCTATCTCAAAAGAGCTGGGTTTTAACGTGCGCGAGGCGTAACTGATGAACCGATTTATCATGGCGGATGCGGGAAAATGCATCGGGTGCCGCACCTGCGAAGTGGCCTGCGCGGTTGCGCATCAGGACGACTTCACCGCACAGACTTTCACCTCCCGCCTTCGGGTGGTGAAGGGGGACGCCTACACTACGGCGGTGGGTTGCCATCAGTGCGAGGACGCGCCCTGTGCTAACGTCTGCCCAACCCATGCCATCAGCCGTACGGCGGGCACCTGGCTCGTTGAGCAGACGCGCTGCATTGGGTGCAAAAGCTGTGTGGTGGCCTGTCCGTTTGGGGCGATGCAGGTTCGTCTGGAGGGAAATAGAGCGCAGGCGCTGAAATGTGATTTATGTGCGCATCGCGAAGGCGGACCGGCCTGCGTGGAGGCCTGTCCAACCCACGCGCTGCGCTGCGTTGATCCTGCCAGTATTCGGGCTGAAAAGCTTACTGCATTTTATTGAAATTCCACGTGAACGTCAGACTGTAGCGCCAGTCTCTGTTGCGACTGTCTGTCGGAACATCCCCGACGGGTCTTGCCGCCTCCACCGTGACGCTATAGTGGCGCGTATCGCCTATCATCACCCCGGTCGCCACTGACCCGAGCCGTTGATGAGGCAAACCGGAGGTGTTAAACCAGGTTTGCGCGGTATCGGCCAGGATGTAGGGCTGGATTGTGGCAAGCCAGGTGCTCTCTTTTCGCATCTGGATATAGCGCAGTTCTACCTGCCCGCCATAGCCGTAATCACCGCTTGCTTCACTGTCCTGGTATCCACGGCCAAAGCGCTGGGCACCAAAGCTAACGCGTTCGGGCTCCGGCAACGTGTTATTTGACCAGTCTCCCTCCCAGGACGTTGATAGCCGCCATTTGTCGGCAAACAGCCAGGCAGCGTCCAGATAGCTTTTTGTGAGCGTAAAATTCATATCGGGTTTAGGAGCTGAGACGATATCCGCACCCATCGCATCAATACCCTGACGGACGTTGAGCCTGCCGCTGATGCTGGCGGTTGTGAATTGATGTGCACCATTAATGCCCACTTCCAGCGCGGGATAACGCGCGTGTTGGTTGACGGAGTTCAGACTATAGGTTTTGCCCTGCAGTCTGGCCTGCAGGGCATAATCATCCTGGCGGTCGGTGTAATCAAAACCGCCGGTCAGATTAATTTGTGATTTTTGCGTCAGCAGCAGGGGATAGCCAAACGTCACGCCCCCGTTGTATTGCGTTGTTTTTTGCTTCGAATCGACTTTGATATTGTTCGGCAAAGAGAGCAGGGGAGAAAAATCTCGCGGATCTTCACGGTAATAGCTGCCTTTTAGCTGCATGGTCAGCCCTTCATCGTTTAAAAACTGCTGCCAGTTGAGACCGACATAGTTTTTTCGCGTGTTGCTATCTAACGGTACAAGCGTGGCCACACCAAGCTGATCGCCATAGCTTGTCATGTTGCTGAGCGTGCCGTTCAGCATCATTAAATCTTGCCCTTTACGGGTATCGATGGTGGAAGCGATATTCCAGCTCCGCTCCTGATTACCGGTTATCTGCATCGCCGCCGCGCCATAGATATTGGTTGGCAGCTGCGCGTTGGCCGTGACCGGAACGTTAGGGGTACGGGTCATCAGCTGGCTATAGCGATCGAACGTATCCTGTGACAGCGGTTTTTCCGCCATGATTTTTTCTGACAATCGTTTAAGACGCTCGGCGATATGAGGGTTATTACTGGTGATGTCGCTGTGAGCGACATACCCTTCAACCAGAACAATTTTAATATTGCCCTGCTGGAAATTATCATCCGGCAGCCAGGCATAGGAGAGCGGAAAACCGTCGGCCTTATAGCGCGCCGTAATATCATTTACCAGCCCCGTGAGCGTTTTTAGCGGCACGGTTTTTCCGGCGTACGGCCTGAAGGGCTGAAGCAATTCCTGCAAGGGATAACGCGTTCCGCCAATAAACTGAATGTGATGAATGGTAATGGGCGTTTCAGGCGTCAGCGTTGACTGCGGTTTTTCTATTTTGACTTTCGGCTGGGGGACAGCCTCAGTTTGTTCTGGGGCAACGTTACGCGAAACTTGCGCCGGGTTATCAGGGTTAATAATAGAGGGCAGTGTATCGGCGCGGGCCATGCTCAGCACAACCAGCCCCGTCAGCGAAAAAAGGAAGTGGTGTTTCATCGCGCTATCCCTGTTCATCATTCCCGGTTAGGGGGAGTGTCGCCGTATAAAGCGCCCCTGAACCAGGGGCGCAGAATGACAATAAGCAGATTACTGTTTGACCGGTGGTTAATGTGTTGTTGCGGTGGCCGTAACGCCCGACGTCAGGGTATTGAGGGTCGTATTGACCGTTGCACCCAGACTGTTGTTCGTGGCCGCCACGTTTGCATTAGCTGTGAGAGCGCCTGATCTTCCTCCGGTCGTCGAGGTGGCGGGTTTAACCAGCGTGCCGCTATCCGTCACCGTCTGGCCGACGTTCTGGACGACCTGACCCGCGCCGTTAAGCCCGCTATTACTGTTGCTGACGTTGGCCCCCACGCCGCTCACGGTGTTACCCACCTGGGTCAGCAGACCGTTGACCGGTGTGCCGAGACCCGTCGTGGTGCCCACGCTTTGCGTCACGCCCTGTACTCCGCCCAGCGTCTTGTTAGCCACGGTCGTGGTATCGGTTGTTACCTGAGTGACCGCAGGGCTGCTTACCGTGTTGGTGAGACCCGTGCCGGTGTTACTGACCAGTTGCCCGGTACTGTTGACCACGCTGCCCGTCAGGCCAGTTACACCGCTGACCGGTGTTCCGGAAGTGGAGCTCGCCAGGCCCGTGCCTACCGTTGAGACGGTATTGCCAAGGGAGGTGACCGACGTGGTCACGCCTTTGACCGTTGTGCCCACACCGTTCGCGTTGTTTGGATCGCCAACGCCAGTCGTGACGCCTGTCCCCACGGTGGACACAGCACTGCCAACACCGCTGACGGTGGTTGAAACGGTTGACGTGACGGGATTATTTGTCGGCAGCTGGCTTCCAAGACCATCCACCGTAGAGCCGACGCTGGTTACTGTTTTACCGGCATCACCCAGTATGGTATTTGCGCCTGCGGTAGTGGTTCCGCCACCGCCCGTGTTGCCTGTTCCGGTTCCTCCGCTGCCATTGCCTCCTGAGCCCGATCCTGATCCAGAACCCGTTCCGCCACCCGCGCCTGTCCCGGTACCCGAGCCGTTGCTGCCCGAACCGCCATTGCTCGCGGTCGAGCCACTTCCATCACCTGAGCCGCTGCTGCTTCCAGTCGCAGGGTTATTTTTGGCCGTTGAGTGATGAGAGCCGCCACCGCTTCCACTACAGGCAGAAAGAGAGAACGCGAGCAGTACCGCAACAGCAATAGCGCTGATGCGACTAACATTATTAGGTAGCATATGAATACTCCACGCAAAAGAACGCCGAGCGGCGTATTAGTGAGTATATGCAGTATTTTTAAATATGCATGAAAGTGACTTGATAAGGTATTTTGCGGTGTTGCAGGTGGTTATTTCAGAATAACAATAAGTTAATATCTTTAATTGATGCTTAATTATTGACGGGAAAGTTAGTGAGCGTAAATTAAAGGAATATTCCTAAGGAAACTCAAGAGAGATGATAAATTAAACGCTACAGGATATATCCTTAATATAAGATTCAGATCACGGAAAAATAAGGCTCTTCATTTGAAGAGCCTTATTATTTAACAATTGCCTTCGCGCCAGGCTTTTTCGATCTCTTCGGCGAGAATTTTAACACCCGCTTCGATTTTTTCCGGATCGGGGACGTAGTTCATGCGCATGCACTGATGGGTATGCGGCCACGGCTTATCCAGACCCGGGAAGAAATAATCGCCCGGCACCATCAGTACGCCGCGCTTTTTCAGGCGCTGGTAAAGCAGTTCGGTGGTGATAGGTAAATCCTTAAACCACAGCCAGAGGAAAATCGCCCCTTCCGGTTTGTGGATTAGGCAGCGTTCTTCCGGCAAGTAGCGGCGAATTGTCGCAATCGTCTCCTGAACGCGCTGGTAATAGAAAGGCTTGATCACGTCATTCGACAGACGCAGCAGGTCCTTGCGTTTGATCATTTCGCACATCATTGCCGGGCCAATGCCGCCCGGTGAAAGGCTGATAATGCCGTTCATATTGGTGATGGCGGTGATGATTTTCTCATTGGCAATGATGATGCCGCAGCGGCTGCCCGGCAGACCCAGCTTAGAAAGGCTCATGCACAGGACGATGTTCGGGTTCCACAGCGGGCGTGCTTCGCTGAAGATAATGCCCGGGAACGGTACGCCGTAGGCGTTATCGATCACCAGCGGGATGCCGTGCTGATTTGCCAGTACATCCAGCTTCATCAGTTCGTCGTCGGTGATCACGTTGCCCGTTGGGTTAGTCGGACGCGATACGCAGATCATGCCCGTCTCTTCGCCAATATGCAGGTGTTCAAAATCGACGTGATATTTGAACTGGCCTTCCGGCAGTAGCTCAATATTCGGGCGCGCGGAGACGAACAGATCCTCTTCCAAGCCGGAATCAGCGTAGCCGATATACTCCGGTGCCAGCGGGAAGAGCACTTTTTTGGTGGTGCCGTCGGCGCGACGCCCTGCGAACAGGTTAAACAAGTAGAAAAACGCGCTCTGGCTGCCGTTTGTCAGTGCAATATTCTGTGGTTCGATATCCCAACCCAGCTCGTCACGCAGCATTTCGGCGAGGAGTGCCAGCAGCTCGGTTTTACCCTGCGGGCCGTCGTAATTGCAAAGCGCATCGGTTGCTTTGCCGCTTTCCAGCATCTGAGCGAGCAGCGTCTGGAAATAGGTCGTCATCTCCGGGATTTGAGCCGGGTTTCCGCCGCCGAGCATGATTGCGCCCGGTGTGCGCAGCCCGTCGTTGAGGTCCTCCATCAGGCGAGTAATGCCTGAATGGCGGGTAAATTTGTCGCCGAAAAGTGAAAACGTCATAGCAGGTGATCTGTCGAGCTTATTTTGAAAGTGGGTAACCATAACGCTAGCACCGTGCTGGTGCAAATCGGGTGATGTGGTCGGATTTGTTGTTTTATAGGGCAGAGTTGGATTTGTGTAGTGAATAGTTCTGGTGGGATTTCCCCTCACCCCGGCCCTCCCCCCTGCGGGGAGAGGGTTAGGGTGAGGGGGAAAATTACTGATTACCTGCCCATACCACCATCACCTTATCGCCCTTGTGCTCGCGTACGAAGCCGTACCCCTCTTTCAGCGACAGCGTGGTTTGTTTGCCTTCACCGATCGCCGGATGGCGGGCGCGGAACTGCCCCAGCGTTTGCCAGTGGGCGACGGTTAGGGCCTGCTTGCCCGTGACGTCCTGCCAGTTCATATCTGACCGGGTACCCTGCAGCGGGTCGGAGCCTGTCGGCCCGAACGGACGCTCGGATTCATCCCCGTAATAGATTTGTACGCTGCCCGGCGCCAGCAGAAGCAATTCCGCTGCGCGCTGGCCCCCTTCGCGGAACAGGCGCGTATCGTGGGATGAGAGATAGCTCAGCACGTTGAAGCTTTGCAGCTTCTCCGCCATCTGCTGCCAGGTGAGATCCATATCGGCCAGGCAATCCACCGCTTTTGCCGCCTGCTCCTGATAATCAAAGTTGATCATCGCATCAAAACCGTGGCGGTAATAATCGCTTTGCATCACCCCGTGGCCCCAGGATTCCCCGGTCATCCAGAACGGTGCGTTGTCGAGCTTTTTGTCCGGGTTCGCCCCTTTCCAGGCGGCCAGCGCCTGGCTTGCCTGGTCTTTCAGCTGTTGCCAGGCCGCAAGCTCAACGTGTTTCGCCGTATCCACCCGGAAACCGTCGATGCCGTAGTCACGGACCCACTGGCTGAGCCAGTGGGTAAGGTAGTCGCGCGGGGTATATCCCTTGATGGCCTTCGCGTGGGTATCGGGTTTGTGTTGATAAAAGTTTGGCAATCCAGAAGGCGTCGTGGATTCCGTTTTCAGATCCGGCAGAAATGCCAGCGACATGGTTAAATCATCGAAGCCGGGGTTATCGTAATCACCGATGTCGGTGCGGATCCACTTTTTACCCCACCATTTTTCCCATGCGGCTTTGTCACTAAAGTTGATGTAGTCGTTAAAGCTGTGCCAGGTCTGGCCTGCGCCCGGCTTCCAGTCCGTCCAGCGTTCTCCCAGCATCTTTTTCAGCTCATCACCCTGCAGGTACAGAGCACCAAACTGATATTCCTGCATGTCTGCCAGCGTGGCATAACCAACGTGGTTCATGACGATATCGAAAAGAACGCGGATCCCGCGTTTGTGCGCTTCGTCGACAAGCTGGCGTAAATCATCTTCAGTTCCCATATTGGCGTCGAGCGTTGTCCAGTCCAGGGTGTAGTAGCCGTGATAGGCGTAATGCGGGAAATCACCTTTGGTGCCACCGCCTACCCAGCCGTGGATCTGCTCAAGCGGGGAGCTTATCCAGAGCGCATTTACCCCCAACTGCTGTAAATAATCGAGCTTGCCGGCGAGCCCCTTGAGATCGCCGCCGTGGAAGGTGCCAATCTCCTGCATGCCGTCTTTATGGCGGCCATAGCTGTTGTCGTTGCCCGGGTCGCCATTCACATAGCGATCGGTCAGTACAAAATAGACGGTGGCGTTTTGCCAGCTAAACGGCGCAGGCTTGTCGGTTTCGGCGCGCTCAAGCAGCAGCAGGCCGTTACTGTTGGCGGCTGGCTGCAGGGTGATTTTCCCATCTTGTACGGTCGCCGTCTGTTTACTGTAGTAGTCGCGCACCACGGTGCCTTCCGGGAAGGTGTTGCTGACGTCCAGCGTCAGCGGCTTACCGTCCCACTTTGGACACTGGCGGATGACGTTTGCAACCGGCTGTTCTGCGGCACTCTGAATCGTCAGCAGCAGGGTGGGCGTGCCGGAGCGAGTATCAATCCGCATCTGGTAGTCGCCGTCGCGGAAAAGTCGCCACTGCGGCGGTGTGCCGTCACAGGGCTTGAGCGACAGCATCTCATTGAGTTTTATCGCGCCTGTGGGCTGCCAGCACGTCTTGTCAAAACTCAGCGTAAGAGGACGCGTACCCTTCGCAAGCTTTGCCTGGCTGGTGAAGACTCCGGTGCCTTCGGCGCTAAATGCGCTAAACCCCGGCGATGACCAGTCGGCATATGCCAGTGCGGGTAACATCAGAAAGGCTAATGCGGTGCGTTTCATTCCTTTTTCCTGTCGCGGCATTTTTGACCAGTGTGCCAGCAGGCAGAGGGGAAAAACTCATCCCCTGTCGCTTTCTGCCGGGAGGATGCGTGAGGATGAGTGATCTTGCGCAAAATTAGGCAGTTATCTGCGAGAACGCACACATATTTTCAGAAATGATGTTTTTATGAGCAAGTTTCAGGTGACATAGTTTCGGAATTGGACTATTTCTATACGTGCTCTTGAAGTCTATTTTTGATATGATTTGAGATTCCGCTCTCAAATTTGTGAAAAAAATAAGGTGTTGGGATGATTACATCCGACCAGGAGACCTAATGATATCGACTCCCATTCGACGATATGGGGCTGCGATACTCATGTTACTCACCACGGCATTTTCGGGTGAGGTGCTTGCGAAGACGCACACGGATACAACGAGTAAGAAAGCCCACGTAATAAAGACGACAAGTAGTAAGGTTAGCAGTAAACAAGAGTATTCTCGCAATAGTGCAAAGAGTAGTTCACTTCCTGATTTGCGAAAATACCCTTCCGGAACACCAAGGAAAAAAGCGTTTCTCCGGACGGTAATGCCTTACATCACGAGTCAAAATGCCGCGATTACTGCGGATCGTAACTGGCTGATCTCCAAACAGTACGATAGCCGCTGGTCGCCGTCAGAGCGCGCGCGTCTGAAAGATATCACGCAGCGCTACAAGCTGAGCTGGAACGGTAACACCCGTCGTGTGCCGTGGAATGCTCTTCTTGAGCGTGTGGATATCATCCCGGGCAGCATGGTTGCGACCATGGCTGCTGCCGAAAGCGGCTGGGGGACTTCTAAGCTTGCGCGTAGCAACAACAACCTTTTCGGCATGAAGTGCGTGAAAGGTCGTTGTAACAATGCCCCTGGCAAGGTGAAAGGCTATTCGCAGTTTGAATCTGTGAAAGATTCCGTCAGCGCCTACGTAGTGAATCTGAATACGCACCCGGCCTACTCATCGTTCCGTAAATCACGCGCTCAGCTGCGTAAAGCGGACCAGGAAGTGACGGCCAGTACGATGATCCACAAGCTGAAAGGTTATTCGACGAAGGGACAGAGTTATAACAACTATCTGTTCGCCATGTACCAGGATAACCAGCGCTTAATCGCCGCCCATATGTAATCTCAAAAAAACGCCTTCCACTGGAAGGCGTTTTCTTTTCTATATCAGCACCTCGCTGTGGCGATCCCGATACTCCTTCGGCGTGGTGTCATACTCTTTGCGGAACACCGAATAGAAATATTGCAGAGACGGGTAACCGCACATCTGCGAGATTTCGTTGATCGACAGTGACGTGGAGATGAGCAGGCTGCGTGCTTTCTCCAGCTTTTCAGCATGGATAACGGCATGAATGGTTTCGCCCACCTCTTCTTTGAACCGCTTCTCCAGATTCGAACGCGAAATGCCCACCGAATCCAGCACCTGATCGACTTTAATCCCTTTGCAGGCGTGGTTGCGAATATAGTGCATGGCCTGAATGACGGCCGGGTCGCTTAAGGAGCGATAATCGGTTGAGCGACGTTCTACGACGCGAACAGGAGGCACCAGCAGGCGCTGAAGCGGCAGAGATTCTTTATCCAGCAGGCGATGCAGCAGCTTCGCCGCCTGATAGCCCATCTGACGCGTGCCCTGGGCAACGGAGGAGAGCGCCACGCGGGAAAGGTAGCGGGTCAGTTCTTCATTATCAATGCCAATCACGCACAGCTTTTCGGGCACCGGAATGTGTAAATGTTCGCAGACCTGCAGCACGTGGCGCGCGCGGGCGTCCGTTACGGCAATAATACCGGTTTGCGGCGGCAGCGTTTGCAGCCAGTCCGCCAGGCGGTTTTGCGCGTGCTGCCAGTTTTCCGGCGCGGTCTCCAGGCCCTGATACACCACGCCGCGATACTTTTCCTGCGCGACCAGCTGGCAAAACGCGTGTTCGCGCTCAACGGCCCAGCGCTTGCCGCTGGTGGCGGGTAAACCATAAAACGCGAAGCGATGGACGCCTTTCTCTTTTAAATGGAGAAAGGCGGCCTCGACCAGCGCATGGTTATCGGTGGCAATATAGTGGACCGGCGGATAGTGTTCGGGCGAATGGTAGGAGCCGCCGACGCCCACTATCGGGACGTCGACGTCGGTCAGCAGCTGCTCGATGACGGGATCGTCATAGTCCGCGATGACGCCATCGCCCAGCCAGTCTTTGATGTTCTCCAGACGGGTGCGAAAATCTTCTTCAATAAAAATATCCCATTCGGATTGCGACGCCTGCAAATATTCACCCACGCCTTCCACCACCTGACGGTCGTAGGCTTTGTTGGCATTGAATAACAACGTAATGCGGTGACGCTTTTCAAACATGGCTCACTTCCCAATTAAGTCACAATACGGTTATCAGGCCCGTCGCTTGGTGGCCGAGTCCATCCAGACTGCCAGTAAAAGAATGGCCCCCTTGACGATATACTGCCAAAACGTCGGGACGTCCATCATACTCATCCCGTTATCCAACGACGCCATGATAAATGCCCCCATGACCGCACCTGCCACGCTACCGATACCCCCTGCGAGGCTGGTGCCGCCAATAACGCAGGCGGCGATAGCATCCAGCTCGGCGATGTTACCGGCGGAGGGAGAGCCGGCCCCGAGACGCGAGCTGAGGATCAATCCGGCGATAGCGACCATCAGGCCGTTAATGGCGAAGACCGCCAGCTTGGTGCGTTCGACATTGATACCCGAGAGGCGGGCCGCTTCAAGGTTGCCGCCAATGGCATAAATACGGCGGCCAAACGCGGTGCGCGTGGCCATAAACATGCCGCCCAGCAGTAAAAGTGCCAGCAGCAGGACAGGGGTCGGGACACCGCGATAGTCGTTTAAAAGCCAGATGGCGCCCAGCACAATGACCGCCATGAGCGCCTGACGTCCCACTACCGACGTGGATGCTGGCGACGCCAGCCCCAGCGCCTGACGGCGCATACGTCCACGCCACTGCCACGCGACAAAGGCCAGTAACCCAATCACACCGAGGGTAAAGCCCACGCTATCTGAGAGATAACTCTGGCCAATCTGCGACATGGCTGCACTGGTCGGGGAGACGGTAGTGCCGTTAGTGATGCCGATTAAGATCCCGCGGAAGGCCAGCATCCCTGCCAGGGTGACGATGAACGACGGCACTTTACGGTAGGCTACCCACCAGCCATTCCAGGCTCCCAGTACCAGCCCCAATACCAGCGTGACCGCCACGGTCAGCGGCAGCGGCCAGCCGAACCAGACGTCAAAAATCGCCGCCACGCCGCCGAGGAGCCCCATCATTGAACCGACCGACAGGTCGATTTCCGCGGAGATAATCACGAACACCATGCCGACGGCGAGAATGCCGGTGATGGCGGTCTGGCGGAGCAGGTTGGAGACGTTACGCGCGCTTAAGTACGAGCCATCGGTCATCCAGGTAAAGAACAGCATGATGACGATAATCGCCGCGATCATCACGAAAACCTGCAGGTTAAGCGCTTTTAGCCCCGCGAACGCACCGGGCGTCGGAACGGCGACTTTGATATCAGACGGATTGCTTTTCGACATGACGTTCGCTCCTTAAAGCGGCTTCCATCACCTGCTCCTGCGTCAGGTTCTGGTTAATCAGGTTGGCTTTCAGTTTTCCCTCGTGCATGACCAGCACGCGGTCGCTCAGGCCGAGCACTTCGGGTAACTCAGACGAAATGACAATGACGGCAATCCCTTGCTGTACAAGCTGATTAATCAGTTTGTAGATTTCATATTTGGCACCGATATCAATCCCGCGCGTGGGCTCATCAAGGATTAGAATGCGTGGATTGAGAAGCAGGCAGCGCGCCAGAATCGCCTTCTGCTGGTTGCCGCCGCTCAGACGGCCAATGGCCAGTTCTGGTGAGGAGGTTTTGACCTTCAGCCGGGCAAGTGACTGGAGAATGCACTGCTGCTCGGCGGCATCGTCCAGGCTGCTCAACGCGCCGGAGAACCGATCGAGCGCCGCAAGCGTAATATTTTTCCCCACCGCCATAACCGGCACGATACCGTCTTTTTTGCGGTCTTCCGGCACCATGGCAATGCCGCGGGCAATCGCCTGCTGGCAGTTGTCGATTTTCACCGGCTGGCCGTCGATATAAATCGTGCCCTCCCAGCGTCCCGGCCACACGCCAAACAGACACTGTACGGCCTCAGTGCGCCCGGCGCCGACTAACCCGGCAATACCGAGAATTTCGCCGCTGTGCAGAGAAAACGAGACGTTATTCACACGCTTGATGTGGCGGTTAACGGGATGCCACGCGGTCAGATTTTCCACGCGCAGCACTTCATCACCTGTTGCGTGGGGCTCATTCGGGTAGAGTGCCGTCAGCTCGCGTCCTACCATCATGGTGATGATGTCATCCTCACTCATGCCCGCGGCTTCACGCGTGCCGATGTGTTGCCCGTCTCGGATCACGCAGATGGTGTCCGAAATGGCTTTAACCTCGTTCAGCTTGTGCGAAATATAGATGCAGGCGATGCCGTGATTTTGCAGATCGCGAATGATATCGAGCAGAACCGCAGTTTCCTGTTCGGTGAGCGAGGCCGTTGGCTCATCAAGGATCAGCAGCCTGACCTGTTTATTGAGCGCTTTCGCGATTTCGACCAGCTGCTGTTGCCCTAGGCCCAGATCCCCCACGCGGGTATCCGGTGAAATGTTGAGGCTCACCTGCGCCAGCAGCTTTTCGCAGCGGAGCGTCATGGTGTCGTAATCCAGCACGCCGTGGCGGGAAATTTCGGCCCCGAGGAAAATGTTCTCCAGCACGGTGAGATGCTTCACCAGCGCCAGCTCCTGGTGGATGATGGCGATGCCTTTGCGTTCGGTATCGCGGATGTGTGTCGCCTGGATCACTTCACCGGCAAAGACGATTTCGCCTTCGTAGCTGCCGTGTGGGTAGATCCCGCACAACACTTTCATCAGCGTCGACTTGCCCGAACCGTTCTCACCGCACAGCGAAACCACTTCGCCGGGGTTCAACCGGAGGCTGACGTTGTCGACGGCTTTCACCGTGCCGAAGCGTTTGGTGATGCTTTTCATTTCAAGTAAATAAGGCATAACTGCTCCACATAACCCGAGGGAAGAACAGTACAACGTGATGCGCCCCCGCAGAGCAGGGGCCGCGCCGGATTACAGTTCGCTCTTCTTGTGGAAACCGTCTTTAACCACGGTGGCGTCAATGTTCTCTTTGTTGACTTCAATCGGTGTGAGCAGGCGAGCCGGAACGTCTTTCAGCCCGTTATTCAGCGTTGCGTCTGCTTTAGGCTGTTTGCCATTGCCCAGCTCTACGGCGATTTCCGCCGCCGTATTGGCCAACTGGGTAATCGGTTTGTAGACCGTCATGGTTTGGGTGCCTGCGATAATGCGTTTTACGCCAGCCAGATCGGCATCCTGTCCTGAAATGGCGACTTTACCGGCCAGCCCCTGTGCACTCAGGGCCTGGATAGCACCGCCTGCGGTGGCATCGTTGGAGGCCACAACCGCATCAATTTTGTTGTTGTTGGCCGTCAGCGCGTTTTCCATAATCTTCAGCGCGTTTTCTGGCAGCCAGCCGTCGGCCCACTGATCGCCGACCACTTTAATTTTCCCGTTGTCGATATACGGCTTAAGGACTTTCATTTGTCCTTCACGGAACAGTTTGGCGTTGTTATCCACCGGAGAGCCGCCCATCAGGAAATAATTGCCCTGAGGCACTTTGTCGATCAGGCTTTGCGCCTGTAATTCCCCGACTTTTTCATTGTCGAACGAAATATAATAATCAATGTCCGCATTATTAATCATGCGGTCATAGGCCAGCACTTTTATGCCTTCCTGTTTGGCTTCTTTCACCACGTTACTTAATACCTGGCCGTTATAGGGGATAATGACCAGCACATCGACGCCACGGTTAATCATATTCTCGATCTGCGACATTTGTGTTTCTTCGTTGCCGTTAGCCGACTGAACAAACACGCTGGCGCCGAGGGATTCTGCTTTTTTAACAAAAATATCGCGATCTTTTTGCCAGCGCTCCAGACGCAGGTCGTCAATCGCCATGCCAATTTTGACCTCTTTGGCATGTCCTGCAAAGCTTGCAAGGAGGAGCGTAGTGCAGAGCGTTAGAGTCAGGTTCTTTATCTTCATAATTATTAGGCCTTTTTGTAGGGGTATGTGTTGCTGAGATAAAAGAAACATTCACTGCTGAGACGCAGCAAATTTTTAACGCGGAAAGACGGGCTGGCAATTACAGATTTTTATCTTCCCATTATGATATTTGGTTTATTTCTGAATTTATGACCGCGATCGGATTTTAAAATACGTAACGTCTTAATTACATTTGATTCTGGAATACGCGCCGAGAAATAGTTTGTCTGCGCATTATTTTGCGAGCCAGCGCACAGTTGTGCATTCTCTCAATAGCAGTGTGAAATAACGTAATTGAGCAACCCAAAATGTCTATTCACTATTACTCCTGTATCAACGACTCGCCGCATACCCTGATTATGGAGCTCAATATGCAAGCTTATTTCGACCAACTCGATCGTGTTCGTTACGAAGGCCCAAAAACGACCAATCCTTTAGCATTTCGTCACTACAACCCGGATGAGCTGGTGCTGGGTAAGCGCATGGAAGATCATCTGCGCTTTGCCGCCTGTTACTGGCATACCTTCTGCTGGAACGGCGCCGATATGTTCGGCGTGGGTTCCTTTGACCGCCCGTGGCAGCAGCCGGGTGAGGCCCTTGAACTGGCGAAACGCAAAGCCGATGTCGCGTTTGAGTTCTTCCACAAGCTGAACGTGCCGTACTACTGCTTCCATGACGTGGACGTGTCACCGGAAGGCGCATCGCTGAAAGAGTATCTGAACAATTTTGCGCAGATGGTGGATGTACTGGCGGCGAAACAGCAGCAAAGCGGCGTGAAGCTGCTGTGGGGCACGGCAAACTGCTTTACCAACCCTCGCTACGGCGCGGGCGCGGCAACCAACCCGGATCCAGAAGTGTTTAGCTGGGCGGCCACGCAGGTGGTGACGGCAATGAACGCCACGTATCAGCTGGGCGGTGAAAACTATGTCCTGTGGGGCGGACGTGAAGGCTATGAAACCCTGCTCAACACCGATCTGCGTCAGGAGCGCGAGCAGATTGGCCGCTTTATGCAGATGGTTGTCGACCATAAGCACAAAATCGGCTTCCGCGGCACGCTGCTGATTGAGCCGAAGCCGCAGGAACCGACGAAGCACCAGTATGACTACGACGTGGCGACGGTGTATGGCTTCCTGAAGCAGTTCGGTCTGGAAAAAGAGATCAAAGTTAACATTGAAGCCAACCACGCCACGCTGGCGGGCCACTCTTTCCACCACGAGATCGCGTCTGCGATTGCGCTGGGCATCTTCGGCTCGGTCGATGCTAACCGCGGCGACGCGCAGCTGGGCTGGGACACCGACCAGTTCCCGAACAGCGTGGAAGAGAATGCGCTGGTAATGTACGAAATCATCAAAGCGGGCGGTTTCACTACCGGCGGCCTGAACTTTGATGCCAAAGTGCGTCGCCAGAGCACCGACAAATACGATCTGTTCTACGGCCACATTGGCGCGATGGACACCATGGCGCTGGCGCTGAAAGTGGCGGCACGTATGATTGAAGACGGCGAGCTCGATAAACGCGTGGCGAAGCGTTACAGCGGCTGGAACAGTGAGCTGGGCCAGCAAATTTTGAAAGGTCAGTTATCACTTGCGGAGATCGCGAAGTACGCTGAACAACATCTGCTGGCGCCGCAGCACCAGAGCGGGCATCAGGAACTGCTGGAAAATCTGGTCAATCACTACCTGTTCGATAAATAACAGCACGTAGGCCCGGTAAGCGTTAGCGCCACCGGGCATTTCTGTTAAAGGAGTCACCGTAATGTATATCGGGATCGATCTTGGCACATCGGGTGTGAAAGCCATCCTGTTAAGCGAGCAGGGCGACGTGTTAGCAACGCAGACGGAAACGCTGCAGGTTTCACGTCCGCATCCGCTGTGGTCGGAACAGGATCCGGAGCAGTGGTGGCAGGCGACGGATCGCGCAATCAAAACCTTAGGCGAGCAGCACAGCCTGCGCGACGTGAAAGCGCTGGGGATTGCCGGACAAATGCACGGCGCTACGCTGCTGGACAGCGAGCATCGCGTGTTGCGACCCGCCATTCTCTGGAACGATGGCCGCTGTGCAGAAGAGTGCGCGCTTCTTGAGGCGCGTGTACCCACGTCTCGTGAGATTACCGGCAACCTGATGATGCCCGGCTTTACCGCGCCCAAGCTGCTGTGGGTGCAGCGACACGAGCCGGAGATTTTCCGTCAGGTGGCGAAAGTCCTGCTGCCGAAAGACTATCTGCGCTTTCGTATGACGGGCGATTTTGCCTCCGACATGTCCGATGCCGCAGGCACCATGTGGCTCGACGTGGCGAAGCGCGACTGGAGCGAGGCGATGCTGGATGCCTGCCATCTGACCCGTGAACACATGCCCGCGCTGTTCGAAGGCTGTGAGGTGACGGGCGCACTGCTGCCAGACGTTGCAGAACGCTGGAATATGCCTGCCGTACCGGTGGTGGCTGGAGGTGGCGACAATGCCGCGGGTGCTGTCGGTGTCGGCATGGTTGAGGCGGGCCAGGCGATGCTGTCGCTGGGAACGTCTGGCGTCTATTTTGCCGTCAGCGACGGATATCGCAGTAATCCCGAAAGCGCTGTGCACAGTTTCTGTCATGCCCTTCCGGGTAAATGGCATTTGATGTCGGTGATGCTCAGCGCGGCGTCCTGCCTGGACTGGGCGGCAAAACTCACCGGCATGGCCGACGTGCCGGCGCTCATTTCTGCGGCGCAGCAGGCGGATGACGCTGCGGGTACCGTCTGGTTTTTACCGTATCTTTCCGGCGAACGTACGCCGCACAACAACCCGGAAGCGAAAGGGGTGTTCTTTGGCTTAACCCATCAGCATGGCCCGGCAGAACTGGCGCGTGCGGTTCTGGAAGGCGTGGGCTATGCCCTGGCCGACGGGATGGACGTGGTGCACGACTGCGGCCTGAAACCGACGAGCGTCACCCTGATTGGCGGCGGTGCGCGAAGCCCTTACTGGCGACAGATGCTCTCGGATATCAGCGGTTTGCAGCTGGATTTCCGCACAGGAGGGGATGTTGGCCCCGCGCTCGGCGCCGCGCGTCTGGCGCAAATAGCCATTCATCCGGAACAACCGCTTTCGCAACTGCTGCCGCAGCTTACCCTTGAACAGGCGCATGTACCTGACGCGGTGCGCCATGCGCGGTACGCGGAAAGGCGCGACGTGTTCCGCAAAATCTACCAGCAGCTGCTGCCGCTGATGTCGTAAAAACGCTTGTCCGGGAGAGGCACGAGGATGTCCTTTTTTGGTCTGTGCGTGCCTTTATTTCCTTGCCAGTATGGTGTTACACCCACGGGCAAGGAGATCCATCATGTCACGCATTGCATTAATCAATATCGATACGCAGCAGTCATTTCACCACCGCAATTACTGGCAGGAAAGCGAGATCCCTGCCTTTCAGCAGGCGATGCTGGGGCTGATTGAAGGCTGCCAGGCGCGCAATATTCCGGTCGTTGATATTTTTCATGTGGATGAAGACGGTCCCTTTACCCTGGAGAGCGGCTTTGTCAAACCGATGGCCTTTTTACGTCATCTGCCGGATGTAGTTTTCCAGAAACACGTCCATAATGCCTTCACGGATACCGGGCTCGATCGCTGGCTGCGCGAGCGTGATATCAACCAGCTGATTATCTGCGGCATTCGCACTGAGCAATGCTGCGAAACCACCGCCCGGGTGGCATCCGATCTGGGTTATGCTGTGACCTTTGTCAGTGAGGCAACGCTGACGTTTCCGATGACGTACAGGGGCATTACCCTGAGCGCAGCGGAAATTCGCCACCGTACCGAGACGGTACTTTCGGGGCGTTTTGCCGAGATTAAAACGGTAGCGGAGACGCTGGAGTCCCTGTAATGAGCATCGACGTTTGGTTCGTGATGTTGCCCGGTGTGCTGTCATTAGACATGACCGGCCCGGCAGAGACCTTTGTGCTGGCTGGCGACGCGTTTCGTCTGCATTACATCGGCCCACAAGCGGAGGTTCCGACGTCGATAGGCCTGACGATGAGCGGCATCCAGCCGTTACCGGAAAGGCTTCCTGAGGGGAGCCTGCTGGTATTGCCCGGCGTGAGCGACTCCCGCAGTCAGTTTTCGACACTACAGGCGTTACAGATACAGCACTGGCTGATGCGCCTGCAGCCGGTCATTCAGCGCCGGGATATCACGGTGATGTGCGTCTGTTCCGGAGCCTTACTGGCGGCGAAGTCGGGCCTGCTGAACAATCGGCAGTGCACCACCCACCATGACGTTATCAGCCGTTTACGCACCGCAGCTCCCACGGCGACGATTAAAGAAAACCGCATCTTTGTGCAGGATGAGAACATCTGGACCAGCGCGGGGATCACGTCTGGCATCGATCTGGCGCTGCATATGATTAACCGCCTGTGCGGTCCCGAAAAGGCGCTGGCCGTGGCGCGCGAGATGGTGGTCTGGTTCCGCCGTTCCGGTGACGATCCCCAGCTCTCCCCGTGGCTACGCTACCGCAATCATCTTCATCCGGCGATTCATCGGGCGCAGGATGCGCTCACGGCCGAGCCACAAAAAACGTGGAGCTTGCCTGATATCGCCGCGCTGGCGCACGTCAGCCCGCGCCATCTCACCCGGCTTTTTCAGTCACATTTAGGGATTAGCGTTCGCGATTATCTGGAGCAACTGCGTCTGGCGGTAGCGGAGCAGTGGCTATTGCAGGGGCGCGGCGTGGAGCAGGCTTCACTGGCGGCAGGGTTTTCCTCCCCGCGCCAGTATCATCGCGCCCGGCAGCGAAGCATTAGCTGACGAAGCGGCGAGCGTCGATTTTTTGCAGCAGCATCGACAGCAGCAGGCTGATCGCCAGCGTGGCGGCAAAAATCCAGACGATATCCAGCGCCGGCCAGCTTTTTAGCTCAATGCCTCTCGTGCGCAGCGCGTGGATCACCAGCGCGTGAAAACCGTAAATCCCGAGAGAGTGCTGCGAGATAAGACTCAGCACGGGCAGGGGACGCGCGTTCAGGGTGTTTTTGGCGAGCGTGAGCAGCGAGACGGCACAGATAAAGACCATCGGCCCGCAATACAGATACCAGGTATCGGCAAAATTGCCGCGCCACTGCAGCTCGTGCAGCGTCCCGCGTGAAATCACCGCCACCCCAGCGATAAACAGCGCCCCGCAGAGCCAGTTCAGACCGCGTTTTTGCGTATCCATCATCCCGATGGCACGCCCCAGCATGCCGTAAAGCACGTAGTAAAAAGTATCGCCGTTGATATAGAGATTGACCGGCAGCCACTCAAATCCGTCGATTTTCTGTGAGAGCGTATTCGGGTTGGCAATAATGCCAGCCACCACCATCAGGGCCAGCAGCATTTTACCGCTGACGTTTTTTACCTGGATGAGCGGGGAGACCAGATAGATAACGATAATGGCGAAGAAGAACCACAGGTGGTAGAACACCGGTTTTTGCAGCACGTATTTCAGCGATAGTCCGGCGTTTATTGAGGTGAACAGAGTGATATAGAGCAAGGCAACGGCACTGTAGAACCCCAGGCAGGCCGCGATGCGGATGAAGTGCCTCGGCTGCGCGCTGCGCTCGCCAAAAAAGAGAAAGCCGGAAATCATAAAGAACAGCGGCACGCTGACGCGCGACGCAGAGTTGAGAATATTGGCGATATCCCAGTTAACGGGGCTGATGCTGTGCGCATTCGTGACATACCAGGTCGTCGTGTGGATCATGACCACCATCAGACAGGCTATTCCTCGCAGGTTATCAATCCAGTTAATTTTTGACTGCATCAGTTCCTCGTATTCCCTGTAAATTGAGTGTGACTCCCATTGTCCAAATGTCTTCGTTTGGAAAATTCTGAGTTTTATTCCGCAGGCTTGTCGGGAGGCCACGAGATTCGCAGAATGCCGGACCATAATCTATAAAAGCGTTGATACTAAAAATAACAGCCACTGACCAGGGCGGTAATAAAAATGATGATGAAGCGTGTGGCGTCACTCTTTCTGCTGTTGATCCTGGCGGGATGCAGTGCGCCACAGGAAGCCCCTGTGCAAAAAGCGCAGCAGGGTAAAATGAGCCCGGAACGTTCACTGAATATGGAAGCGCTCTGTAAAGATCGGGCTGCTCGCCGCTATAACTCGGACGTGCAGAAAATTGACGTTACCGGCTTCGAACGTTTTCAGGGCAGCTATGAGCTGCGGGGCCATACGTCGCGCAAAGAGGGCTTTGTCTGCTCGTTTGATGCGGACGGTCAGTTTTTACACCTCTCCATGCGTTAGTCTGCTCGTATAATCAACAGCCAGACGCCGTCAGCGTTCTGGCTGGAAGGCTTATTTCCCAATTTTCCCTAAACAACCCCGTTTCGTACTGTATATCTTGCAGCCAGCGGGTATACTGGTCCCTTCCATTTAAAACCACACGTATCCAGCACGAAATACTATGCAAAAGTTTGATACCAAGACCTTCCAGGGCCTGATCCTGACCTTACAGGATTACTGGGCTCGTCAGGGCTGTACCATTGTTCAACCTTTGGACATGGAAGTCGGCGCCGGCACTTCACACCCGATGACCAGCTTACGCGCGTTGGGTCCAGAGCCAATGGCGACTGCTTATGTGCAGCCTTCCCGTCGTCCGACCGATGGTCGTTACGGTGAGAACCCGAACCGTCTGCAGCATTACTATCAGTTCCAGGTGGTGATTAAGCCATCACCCGACAACATTCAGGAACTGTACCTCGGGTCGCTGAAAGAGCTGGGTATGGATCCAACCATCCACGACATCCGTTTCGTGGAAGATAACTGGGAAAACCCAACGCTGGGTGCCTGGGGTCTGGGTTGGGAAGTGTGGCTGAACGGCATGGAAGTGACCCAGTTCACTTACTTCCAGCAGGTGGGTGGTCTGGAATGTAAGCCGATCACCGGTGAAATCACCTACGGTCTGGAACGTCTGGCGATGTACATTCAGGGCGTAGACAGCGTTTACGACCTGGTCTGGAGCGACGGCCCGCTGGGTAAAACCACCTACGGCGACGTGTTCCATCAGAACGAAGTGGAGCAATCCACCTATAACTTCGAATACGCGGACGTGGACTTCCTGTTCACCTGCTTCGAGCAGTACGAGAAAGAAGCGCAGCAGCTGCTGGCGCTGGAGACTCCGCTGCCGCTGCCTGCCTACGAGCGTATTCTGAAGGCCGCCCACAGCTTCAACCTGCTGGACGCCCGCAAAGCCATCTCCGTGACTGAACGTCAGCGCTACATCCTGCGTATTCGTACCCTGACCAAAGCCGTTGCAGAAGCTTACTACGCGTCCCGTGAAGCCCTTGGCTTCCCGATGTGCAACCGAAACAAATAAGAGGCGGCCATGTCTGAGAAAACTTTCCTGGTGGAAATCGGCACCGAAGAGCTGCCACCAAAAGCCCTGCGCAGCCTGGCTGAATCTTTCGCTGCGAACGTGACTGCCGAGCTGGATAACGCTGGCCTGGCACACGGTAACATTGAGTGGTTTGCTGCACCGCGCCGTCTGGCGCTGAAAGTGGCAAATCTGGCGGCGTCTCAGCCGGATCGCGAGGTCGAAAAACGTGGCCCGGCGATTGCCCAGGCGTTTGACGCGGAAGGCAAACCGAGCAAAGCGGCTGAAGGCTGGGCGCGCGGCTGCGGCATCACCGTCGATCAGGCCGAGCGTCTGACCACGGATAAAGGCGAGTGGCTGCTGTACCGTGCGCACGTGAAGGGCGAAAGCGCGGAAGCGCTGCTGCCGGACATGATTGCCACGTCTCTGGCGAAGCTGCCGATTCCTAAGCTGATGCGCTGGGGCGCGTCTGACGTGCACTTCGTGCGTCCGGTTCACACCGTGACCTTGCTGCTGGGTGACACCGTTATTCCGGCCACCATTCTGGGCGTGGCGTCCGATCGCGTGATCCGCGGCCACCGCTTTATGGGCGAGCCTGAGTTCACTATCGACAATGCCGACCAGTATCCGCAAATCCTGCTGGAGCGCGGTAAAGTTATTGCCGACTACGAACAGCGTAAAGCCAAAATCAAAGCGGACGCCGAAGAAGCGGCGCGCCAGATTGGCGGTAACGCCGACCTGAGCGAAAGCCTGCTGGAAGAAGTGACCTCTCTGGTTGAATGGCCGGTTGTGCTGACCGCGAAGTTTGAAGAGAAATTCCTGGCCGTACCGGCTGAAGCGCTGGTGTACACCATGAAGGGTGACCAGAAGTACTTCCCGGTCTATGCCAACGACGGCAAGCTGCTGCCAAACTTCATCTTTGTGGCGAACATCGAATCGAAAGATCCGATCCAGATTATCTCCGGTAACGAGAAAGTGGTGCGCCCACGTCTGGCGGATGCCGAGTTCTTCTTCAATACCGACCGTAAAAAACGTCTGGAAGATAACCTGCCGCGCCTGCAGACCGTGCTGTTCCAGCAGCAGCTGGGTACTCTGCGCGACAAGACCGACCGTATCGCGGAGCTGTCCGGCTGGATTGCCCGTGAAATTGGTGCGGACGTTAACCACGCGACGCGTGCGGGTCTGCTGTCCAAGTGCGACCTGATGACCAACATGGTGTTCGAATTTACCGACACCCAGGGCGTGATGGGCATGCACTACGCGCGTCACGATGGCGAAGCGGAAGACGTGGCTGTGGCCCTGAACGAGCAGTATCAGCCGCGCTTTGCGGGTGACGAACTGCCGTCCAACCCGGTTGCCTGTGCTGTAGCGATTGCCGATAAGATGGACACCCTGGCGGGTATCTTTGGTATCGGTCAGCATCCGAAAGGCGACAAAGACCCGTTTGCGCTGCGTCGTGCTGCGCTGGGCGTGCTGCGTATTATCGTTGAGAAGAACCTGAACCTGGATCTGCAGACCCTGACCGAAGAAGCGGTGCGTCTGTACGGCGACAAGCTGACCAACGCGAACGTGGTGGATGACGTCATCGACTTCATGCTCGGTCGTTTCCGCGCCTGGTATCAGGACGAAGGTTACACTGTTGACACCATTCAGGCGGTGCTGGCGCGTCGTCCGACCCGTCCGGCTGATTTCGATGCGCGTATGAAGGCGGTTTCCCACTTCCGTACGCTGGAAGCGGCATCTGCCCTGGCCGCGGCCAACAAGCGTGTATCCAACATTCTGGCGAAATCAGACGAGACGCTGAACGAGCGCGTAAACGCCGCGACGCTGAAAGAGCCGGAAGAGATCGCCCTGGCGATGCAGGTTGTGGTGCTGCGCGACAAGCTCGAGCCGTACTTCGCGGAAGGTCGCTACCAGGAAGCGCTGGTGGAGCTGGCCGAGCTGCGTGACGTTATCGACGCCTTCTTCGAGAAGGTGATGGTGAACGTAGAAGATAAAGAGCTGCGTGTTAACCGTCTCTCCATGCTCGAGAAACTGCGCGAGCTGTTCCTGCGCGTGGCGGATATTTCGCTGCTGCAGTAATGTGCCCGTTGTGACAAATGCTAAAAACCCGCTTCGGCGGGTTTTTTTATGGATCTTTTGTAGGCCGGATAAGCGCAGCGTCATCCGGCAGGTTTAGCCGATCGCGACTGTACCTTCATCCGTCTGCAGCCAGCGCGGTGCCTTCAGCGTATCGGCAAAGTAGCTGACCAGTTCACACAGCAAATCTTCCATCACGATTGCAGATTGTCGCGGCAGTGTGCCGTTCATCAGCAACTGCGTAATCTCCTGACAGTAGCGCCCCAGCTGATCGCACTCGGGTTCAAAAGCCGGAACGCGTGACGGGAGTTCCTTCACGGTCAGGCGGGCTTTTAAAGCGTCCGGAACAGGATCCAGAAGCGCGGGTTGCAGAAGATTCAGACAGGCAAAAAGTCTGCCGTAAAGCGCCATTTTTGGGGCGGGTTCTTCGCAATCAACCAGTGCGTCGGTAAAACGTTCGCAGTTATCCGCCAGTTCGGTGAAGTCGGTGGTGTGGTTGAAGGGCAGGGTGAATAAAGAATGAGCGTGGGTTGGGGTAGTAGCCATATTGGCAGCCTCCGATAAGTGATAAAGCTTCCACCACCGGAAATGCTAACTTCGCTGGTGGTGGACTGAACAGAGTTAGCATTACCGGCCTTATCGGATACCGGCGCATCTTTCGATGCCCCTGCTCAGCCCACCATTGAGATGTAGCAAAGCATGCTGCACAAAATGTGCCGCCGATAAGATAAGCCGGGATGCTAAACCCGGCACCTGATTTTGCAGGTGCGAAGAGAACTTACTGCTCATCAAAACAGGCGGCAACAGATTTGAGCTATGCCACTGAGGATATTACCATTTCTGGAAAGAGACTCGCAAAATTACCGCAATGAAAAGCATACTGCGGGCAGAGGTCTACAGCGACGCTATGGTCCGGCTGTAAATCGCTGAGGCGTTTCCTGTAGGCCGGGGCGAGGCGCATGGATGCGCCGAGAGGGCGGGCTTTACAGGGATGTTACCTCCGCCCGTCCCCGATAAGCCGGAAGGAATAAGCCGAAGGTACCGCGTAGCGGCGATTTACCGCCGGGAGCCCGGGTAGCCAGGGTGGTGGCGACTGAGCCACCCTGGCACGTTCACGGGTATTGTCGTTACAGAGTAGCAAGGAACATAAAGTGAACGGAATGACCACCAGAGCCGTATGCTCCCCCTCACCCTAACCCTCTCCCCAAAGGGGCGAGGGGATTGTTCACTGCTCGCATTAATTTGTGGGGATCCCTCAGCCCAAAGGGAGAGGGAGTATAAGTCGTCCAAAATTTAACCTTGAAACCGTCAACACATTACCGCTATCCTTATCGCGTTAACTTTCTCGCGCTGGAGCACCCCCCAAAAATGAACAAACACGACTGATGAATTTCGATCCTTGCTAAACGCTACCGCGTCGGCAGGGGATGTTTTGATTTCATTCAGGAGTGCTTATGGCTCATTTTGCGCAGTCCCCTTCTTTTATTTTGCATCAGGTCACCTGTCAGTTTCCGACGGGCGATATTCTTTTTGGTCCGCTGAATCTCACGCTGGAACCCTCCCTGTGCGCGCTGGTTGGCCGCAACGGCAGCGGGAAAACGCGTCTGCTGCGTCTGCTGGCGGGGATGGACGAACCGGCTACCGGTCATATTGAACGCTTTGGCTCGCATACCTGGGTGGCGCAGCAACACGCTATTTCTCCGCAGACGGCGCTGGCTGAACTGCTCGGGTATGACGCGATTTTTAAGGCGCGTAAGCGCATCGACAGCGGCGATTACCAGCCTGACGATCTGGCGTTGCTCGACGGCCGCTGGGATGTCGCTGAGCGCCTGGGCGAGGCGTTTATGAATGCGCAGCTCCCACCGTTTGATCCGGATAAGCTCGCCATTGAACTCAGCGGCGGCGAGCGCATTCGCGCCCTGCTGTGTGGGGCGTTTACGGCGAAAGCGGATTTCCTGCTGCTGGACGAACCCACTAACCATCTGGATCGACAAGGCCGGGCGTGGTTCTACGACCAGTTGAGTCGGTATCAGGGCGGAGTACTGGTGGCCTCCCATGACCGTGAGTTACTGGCTCAGGTACCCCGTATCCTTGAGCTGAGCGCCTCGGGTCTGCGCAGCTACGGCGGGAATTATGCGGATTATCAAACCCAGCGCGATGCCGAACAGCAGGCGGCCCGCGCGGCGCTGGAGCATGCTGCAACCGAG
Organism: Enterobacter cloacae complex sp. 2015409; assembly: GCF_041365315.1. Classification (NCBI taxonomy): domain Bacteria; kingdom Pseudomonadati; phylum Pseudomonadota; class Gammaproteobacteria; order Enterobacterales; family Enterobacteriaceae; genus Enterobacter; species Enterobacter cloacae complex sp. 2015409. The sequence continues at coordinate 129,228 of NZ_JBFTVM010000006.1, forward strand.
CGAAAACGCACTCGGGTACGCATGCAAAAAGAGCATGACGACAGCCAGCGGCGTTCGGCAAAGACATTGCGCACCGTCGATACCCTGAATATCGCGTCGTTCGAGCGGGTCAAATATAAAGGCGCGGCAAAGGAGCGGATCGGCTCCTGGAAAAAACAGCACAGCGAGCAAAATGAAGCGCTGAACGCCGCGGTTAACAAGGCGCGTGAACGCGTTGAAGACGATAACCCGGTGATGTTCACTCTGCCGGGGAGTCAGGTTCCGGAGGGCAAACAGGTGCTGGTGCTGGAGGATCTGGTGCTGCCGCATGTGCCTGTTCCTCCGCTCAACTGGCGGATGGATGGACCGATGCGCGTGGCGTTAAAGGGGCCGAACGGCTGCGGCAAATCGACGCTGTTAAAAACCCTCCTCGGCGAGATTGCTCCCCGTTCGGGTACCTGTAAGGTATCCGTCAGCTGCGCTTATCTCGACCAACATCTGTCCCGGCTCGATCTTTCGCAGTCGGTCATGACGCATCTCAACCTGAGTCATACGCCTCTGGAAGAGGGGGTATTGCGAACCCGTCTGGCGCAGCTTCAACTGGGGGCTGACAAAGTGATGCTCCCGCTGGCGGAGCTCAGCGGCGGCGAGCGTCTTAAGGCCGCCCTGGCCTGCGTGCTGTGGCGCGCGGAGTCCACGCAGCTTCTGCTGCTGGATGAACCGACCAACCATCTGGATCTGGCCTCGGTCCAGGCCATTGAAGCCGCGCTGGCCGGTTTCCCCGGGGCTCTGCTGGTAGTATCACACGATGAGGCTTTTCTAAGAGGATTAACATTAACGCATGAGCTGGTGTGGGAAGAGGCGGGCTGGCGTTGTGATAGCCTTTAAAACACAAGCCCCCGCAAAGGCGGGGGCATTCAATCTTCACTACGCTATCTGTTTGCTGAGTGCAGGGTTGGCCTGAATCAGGCGCATCAGCCTTAACTCGGTTGGAGTGGGTTTCTCACGTTTTGACTCCCACTCCTGCACCATAGCCACGCTGACACCCATCGCTCTGGCGAATTCTTCCGTTTTCAGTCCTGTCCCTTTGCGCAATTGCTCATATTCTGTAAAGGGATTGGATTTTTGTTGCAGGGTAATCGTCTGCGGTACATCTTTAAAAATGATCTGTTCCAGACTGCTCAGCAGTTCAAACTCAGGATCTTTATATTCCATTGAGGACTCCTCTTAAATCTCACATCGTGATCAAGAACATCAGAGAGCCAATTAAGAATAGTCCCTAATACCAACCCAGGATCGTCACGGGTGTGATTAATCGTGCGGTAACGATCGCTGTATCCGATTCAGCAATATGGATAGTTATGCTAATTCCCTGATTAGTCATATGTCGGCTTCGCCAGGTATTTTTTTGTAAATGGTAAGAAATAAATCGGCAATAGCCGTTTTGCATGAAAAGAGTATCTTGCAAGGCTGACCTGGACTATCCTTGTCAGCGTCGGGCACGCGTGTGCCGGTGTGCGCTTTTTTGGGTGAAAGGAGTAATAAAATGGCGACAGGAAAGTCCTGCTCTCGCTGGTTTGCGCCTATTGCGGCGTTGTTGATGGTTGTTAGCCTGAGTGGGTGTTTTGATAAAGAAGGCGATCAGCGCAAAGCGTTTATCGATTTTCTGCAGAATACAGTGATGCGCAGCGGCGAACGGTTGCCGACGCTGACTGCGGATCAGAAAAAACAGTTTGGCCCCTTCGTGTCCGATTACGCCATTCTATATGGTTATTCACAGCAGGTGAGCCAGGCGATGGATTCCGGTATCCGTCCCGTAGTGGATAGCGTGAACGCCATTCGCGTTCCGCAGGATTACATGACGCAGCGTGAACCACTGCGCCAGTCCAACGGTGCGCTTGGCGTGCTGAGCCAGCAGTTGCAGAATGCGAAAATGCAGGCTGACGCGTCACGTTCTGCGCTGAAGCAGGGCGACGATCTCAAACCGGTCTTCGACAAAGTGTATGAGAAAGTGGTGACCAAGCCGTCTGAAGCGCTGCAACCGCTGATCCCGGCCGCGCAAATCTTCACGCAGCAGCTGGTCCAGGTGGGTGACTTTATCGCCCAGCAGAATACGCAGGTGAGCTTTGTTGCCAACGGTATTCAGTTCCCGACCTCGCAGCAGGCAAGCCAGTACAATACGCTGATTGGGCCGCTGGCCTCCCAGCATCAGGCCTTTAGCCAGGCCTGGAGTGCCGCAGTCACTGCCACAGAATAAACCGAAAAACCCCGCTTCTGGCGGGGTTTTTTATGCATAGCGAAAATAACGCTTGTCATTCCTCTACCACATCGGTATAACTATCCCCGTCGGTTTGTTACACAGACCTAAAGCAGTTTAGTAAAGCAGTCCAGATTGTTATCCATAGATACCCTTCGTTGTGACCCTTCCTTCATCGCTTAAAAATCTGTAACGCAATCCATCAAGCCGGAAGGCACAATATATTTGTTAATAAGGTAATTTCTATGTCTGCTAAAATGACTGGTCTGGTTAAATGGTTCAACGCTGATAAAGGTTTCGGCTTCATCACTCCTGACGATGGCTCTAAAGACGTGTTCGTACACTTCTCTGCTATCCAGAACGATGGCTACAAATCTCTGGACGAAGGTCAGAAAGTGTCCTTCACCATCGAAAGCGGCGCTAAAGGCCCAGCAGCTGGTAACGTTGTAAGCCTGTAAGCTTCCAACCCAGTAGCACAAAATTCAAAAACCCGCCTTCTGGCGGGTTTTTTCGTTTCTATCGTTGCACCTGCGGGTTCACGCAGTTTATCTCCACCTTTCCGCTAAGGGCGGCGATGAGATTATCGACCGCAGTGGCCGCCATGTTGTAGCGCGTCTCATGGGTGGCTGAGCCGATGTGCGGCAGCGCAACCACGTTAGGCAGCGAAAGCAGTGGCGAATCCACCGGCAGCGGCTCCTGCTCAAAGACGTCCAGACCTGCTGCCTGGATCTCACCTTTCTGCAGGGCCTCAATCAGCGCCTTCTCATCCACCACCGGGCCACGACCCGCGTTAATGAAAATGGCTGACTGCTTCATTTTCTTAAACGCTTCTTTGCCAATCAGATGACGGGTTTCGTCCGTCAGCGGCAGGACAAGGCAGACAAAATCGGCCTCCTGCAGCAGGGTATCCAGCTCGCAGTAACGGGCGTTGAAGCGTTCTTCGGCTTCACTGTGGTGGCGACGCGCGTTATACAGAATCGGCATGTTAAAACCAAAATGCGCGCGCTGCGCCAGTGCCAGCCCGATACGCCCCATACCGACAATGCCCAGCGTTTTACCGTGAACGTCCACGCCGAACCAGTCCGGACCAATGCTTTTTGTCCACTCGCCCGCTTTGACGCGCTCGGCGACTTCCACTACGCGACGGGCCGTGGTGAGCATCAGCGCCATCAGCGTGTCGGCCACGGTTTCCGTCAGGGCATGCGGCGTATGCATCAGCAGGATCTTGCGGACGTTAAGGGCGTCCACATCAAAGTTGTCGTAACCCACGGAAACGGTAGAGGTAGCACGAAGCTTCGGCATTTTCTCCAGCAGGGCGACATCCACTTTCTCGCTTGAACCCAGCAGGCCTTCGGCGCTGGCGAACGCGTCGGCGTGCTGCGCCACGGTTTCCGGGCGCAGGTTCTTCACCTGGGTGACGGTGAAGTGTTCTTCAAGACGTTTCTGCAGATCTTCCGGCAGTGCTTTGTATAAAATGACGGACGGCTTCATGCTAATCTCCGTTGATTTTTAAGGATTCAGGCGTGTCGAGCGCCGACAGGGTGTTGTTGATTATTAGCAGGCTTAACAATCAGAGTAAGCCACACCGAGGCGAAAAGCGCCACCCCCATAAAGATGTACGATGCGGACGGACTGCCGGTGGCACCGTTCAGGTAACCGACGAACCAGGAGCCGCAGAACGAGCCCAGTGCACCCATGCTGTTAATCAATGCCATTGCACCACCCGCGACGTTACGCGGGAGCATTTCCGGGATGATGGCAAAGAACGGTCCGTACGGGGCGTACATGGCGGCACCGGCAATCACCAGCAGGGTATAAGAGGCCCAGAAATGATTTGCGCCCACGGCCCAGGAGCCAATAAAGGCGAAGGCAGCAATCAGCAGCAGCGGCCAGACAAACAGCTTGCGGTTCTGCAGCTTGTCCGACGCCCAGGAGACGATAATCATCGCGATGGTTGCCGCCAGATACGGTACGGATGACAGCCAGCCTACTTCGACCATGCCGAGGTTTTCACCGCCGCTGCGGATAATTGACGGCAGCCACAGCACAAAACCGTACACGCCAATGCTCCAGGTAAAGTACTGCGCGCAGAGCAGGATTACGTTACGCGAGCGGAAGGCTTCACCATAGTTACGTACCGCCTTCAGACCTTGCTGTTCTTTGTCCAGCTGCGCCTGCAGCGCCGCTTTTTCATCTTCGGAAAGCCATTTCGCCTGGGCAGGTTTATCTTTCACCAGCACCCACCAGCAGAAGGCCCAGATAATCGCCGGCACCCCTTCGATGATAAACATTTCGCGCCAGCCGAAGGACTGGATCAGGTAGCCGGACACCACCGACATCCACAGTACCGTGACCGGGTTACCGAGGATCAGGAAGGTATTCGCGCGCGAGCGTTCAGATTTGGTAAACCAGTTGCTGATGTAGATCAGCATCGCGGGCATAACCGCCGCCTCAACGACGCCGAGGATAAAGCGAATGGCGGCCAGGGCAGGAATATTGTTCACCATGCCGGTCAGTGACGCGCAGGCGCCCCACAGGATCAGACAGATGAAGATCAGCTTACGCACGCTGCGGCGTTCCGCATAAATCGCGCCGGGGATCTGGAAGAAGAAGTAGCCCAGGAAGAAAAGGGCACCCAGCAGGGAGGAGATACCTTTTGTGATGCCAAGGTCCTCTGTGATCCCCGCCGCGGACGCGAAGCTGAAGTTGGCACGGTCAAGGTACGCCAGGCTGTACGTGATAAACACGATTGGCATGATGTACCACCAGCGTTTTACTGCATTGGTCGAACTGTTCATAGGCTTGCCTCTGTTGTTGAGGTTGTTACCGCCGTTGTCTGTAGGGTACACGGTGGCTTAATTATCTGGTGCGGCTTGTTGCCCTCACCCTGGCCCTCTCCCACCGGGAGAGGAAATTCATAATCCGAGCTGTGCTCGGGTGGGTAATCCTTCGCTGTCGCCCTGCACCTGAATGGCCAGCGAGCCAATCTTGTTGCCCCGCGCGACGGCCTGCTGCAGCGTTTTGCCTTCCAGCAGGGCGCTAATTACGCCGACGGCAAAACCGTCGCCCGCGCCGACCGTGTCGACAACGTTCTCAACCTTCACCGCCGCGACCGCGCCCTGTTCGCCGTTGGCCGTCTTGAACCATGCGCCATCGGCACCGGTCTTCAGCACTACCGCTTTTACCCCTTTATTCAGATAGAAATCAGCAATGCCTTCCGGCGTATTTTCACCCGTCAGGATCATCCCTTCTTTCAGCCCCGGCAGAACCCAGTCCGCTCTGAACGCCAGACGGTTCAGTTTCTCGACCATTTCCGCTTCGCTTTTCCACAGCACCGGACGCAGGTTAGGATCGAACGAGATCGTTTTTCCCTGGGCTTTCAGAGTGGCTGCCGCATGATCCAACAGTTCATACGAGCTGGCAGAGAGCGCTGCCGCCACGCCGCTCAGGTGCAGGTGGCGCGCGGAGGCGAAATAGTCTGCGTGGTAATCCGCAACAGAGAGGTGGCTTGCGGCCGATCCTTTGCGGAAATACTCCACAATGGGATCGGTTCCATTTTCGACCTTGGATTTAAGCTGAAACCCGGTAGGGAAGCGTCCGTCAAGGGTCACGCCTGCGGCATCGATACCCTCTTTTTTCAGCGAATCGAGAACGAAATGGCCAAAGCTGTCATCCCCCACGCGGCTGACCCAGCCCACGTTCAGGCCGAGACGCGCCAGGCCGGTCGCGACGTTGAGCTCTGCGCCTGCGACGCGCTTGATAAAGTGCTCTACCGCGCTCAGTTCGCCCGTTTCAGTGGCGACAAACATCGCCATGGCTTCGCCGATCGTGATGACATCCAGCGTCTTGTGCATGATTTACTCCTCGCGCAGCAGGTTGACGTAATGGCGGGTAACGGCGGTTAAATCCGTCCCTTCCAGCGGGAACTCGATCCCGCGTGGGGCATCGGCAGGCAGCTGGCCGAGCAGATCCAGCCAGCGCGCATCGGCGTGGTCCGGTGCCACGGCGCGGAAGTTATCTTTATGCGGCACGGCGGCTTTAACGTGGATATAGCTCACCGCAGGGGCCAGATGACGTGCGGCTTCTTCAGGCGAATCGCCAACCCACAGCCAGTTGCCCATGTCGAAGGTCAGCGTGACGGGGAGCGCCATTTCCCGGCAGGCGGCCTGGAAGCGCTGCATGGGGGCGAGCTGTCCGCAGTCGGTCTGATCGTTCTCCACGACCAGCGCCATGCCGCTTGCGTTCAGCAGGCTACGCAGAGCGTCGAGAGGCTGCGCGTCGCGGAAATGGCCCAGGGAAACCTTTAGCCACAGGGCGTTCAGGGTGCTGGCCTCAGAGAGATAGCGGGTCAGGTCCGGGTTGAGGGTGCCGTCTGGCATAAACAGGGCGGCGGGGGCGGAGTAGCACGCCAGCAGGCCGAGCAGCTCAATGGATTCTCCCAGCGCCGGCAGCGCCAGCAGCTCGTCGCTGCTGAACAGTTCCCGGCGGATCTCCACGCCGTCTGCCCCTGCGCCTGCAATAACGGGCAGCATCGCCCGCTGACCGCCCGCCTGTCGCACCTGTTCCGCACCGTACGCGGCGGTGACCACCATAATTTTCCTGCCCATCTTCGGACTCCATCGCAACATATCAATACTATTACGCTAGATGGAACCGGTTCCAAAGAAAAGGTCAGGATGTTGAATTTATGATCGCTATCACAAGGGAAATTTAACGTGCGGTGGAGCCGCGAACGATCAGCTCGCCGGAGAAGACCTGCTCGCGAACGGCATCGCTGGTGCCTTCAATACGACGAACCACTTGTTCAACAGCAGCATAGCCAATCTGCCAGGTGGGTTGTTTGAGTGTCGTAATGCCGACGCCGGCCAGCTCCGCCCACTCCAGCTCATCAAACCCCAGCAGACCGATATCGCTGCCCCAGTGCAGGCCAATACGCTTGAGCGAGCGGGCGACCTGGAGCGTCAGCGCCCCGTTGGCGGAGATAACGGCTTTGCGCATCCCGCGATGGCGCGTGTGGAACTGACGCAGGGTGTTGTCGAGCTGCCCCGCTTCGTGAAGCGGCGTTTCGGCATTTTCGGCTATCACGCCGGGATATCGCTCCAGCGTGGCGCGAAATGCGCTCAGGCGCTCGCGACGGGTGTTGACCATCCCCAGCGGTTCACTCAGAAACAGAATGGCCTCGAAGCCCTGCTCAATCAGATGTTCGGTGGCGGTCGTGGCGGCCTGGGTGTTATCCAGCCCGACCACATCGCAGGCAAATTCCGGGATTTTACGGTCGATAAGGACCATCGGCAGGGAGGATTGCTGCAGGCGGTTTAACCCCTCTTCGCGCATGCCCACCGCGTTAACCACGATCCCTTCCACCTGATAGCTGCGCAGCAGGTCGAGGTAATGCAGCTCCTGATCGACTTCGTTGTTGGTATTACAGACCAGCGGCGTGAAACCCTTCTCACGACAGGCGGCTTCAATACCGCTAAGCACGTTCACGGAATAGGGGTTGGTGATATCGGCGATGATAAGCCCGATAAGGCGGGTGCGACCGCGTTTAAGCCCGCGCGCCATGAGGCTGGGACGATAGTCGAGATCGGCAATGGCTTGTTCAATACGCGCCAGCAATGCGTCGGACAACAGGTGTTTCTCGCCATTGAGGTAGCGCGAAATGCTGGTTTTACCGGTTTTGGCGGCTTTCGCCACGTCGCTGATGGTGGCCCGGGCTGGTTTGCTCATCGCTGATTTCCCTGAATTTAGTGAGAATACCTTAGCGGGAAAATCGGACGAATCAAGTAATTTGCCCGGTGGCGCTGCGCTTACCTGGGGTGCGGTCTGGTGCCCTCACCCCAACCCTCTCCCACGGGGAGAGGGGGAAATGCGATTACTGAATTGGGCTTAACGTAATCTCAACGCGGCGGTTCTGCGCTTTGCCTTCCGCCGTGCTGTTGCTGGCGATAGGGTTGGCAGGGCCCATGCCGCTGGTGCGGATGCGGTTCGCTTCAACGCCCTGGGTGATCAGCGAGCTGGCCACGGCATCGGCGCGCTGCTGGGACAGACGCATGTTCAGATCCTGGCTGCCGGTGCTGTCGGTGTAGCCCATCACGTTTACAGCGGTCTTGTTGTACTCTTTCAGCACCATCGCCACGCCGGTCAGGGTATTCGCACCCGCCGGTTTCAGCGTTGCGCTGCTGCTGTCGAAGGTCACGTTGTTCGGCATGTTCAGGATGATGTTATCGCCGCTGCGCGTCACGCTCACACCGGTTCCCTTCATTTTGTCGCGCAGCTTCGCTTCCTGCACGTCCATGTAATAGCCTACGCCGCCGCCAAGCGCTGCGCCTGCCGCTGCGCCAATCAGCGCGCCTTTGCCGCGGTCTTTCTTGGAGGAGGAGAGCGCCCCAACGCCTGCGCCGACCAGCGAGCCGATACCTGCGCCAATGCCGGATTTACCCGCTTCGCGTTCACCGGTGTAAGGGTTGGTTGTGCAGCCAGAAACAGCCAGGGCACCGCTCACCAGAGCGGCAATAACGAGTACGCGTTTTTTCATCTTCTTTCCTTAATCCTTTTTATTCTTTGCCACGGCGAGCGTGGCAGTTGATTATGACGTCCAGATACGGAGAAAATTCCGGGTATAACTCTGAAATTTGTGACAAACCATAAACTGCCTCAGCAAGAAGGCCGTAAAACCTGCACGCAACCAGGAGCGCACGCTTGAGCACCTCAACGAAAACCATTCTGACCGCCGCCCACTGGGGACCGATGCTGGTCGAAACTGATGGCGAAAATGTTCTGTCGTCCCGCGGGGCACTGCCAACCCAACATCCCAACTCGTTACAGACCGTCGTTCGCGATCAGGTGCATAGCAAAACGCGTGTGCGCTGGCCGATGGTGCGTAAAGGTTTTCTGGCCTCGCCGGACAAGCCGCAGGGAGTTCGCGGTCAGGATGAGTTTGTTCGCGTGAGCTGGGATGACGCGCTGGCGCTTATCCACGCCCAGCACAAGCGCATTCGCGACAGTTACGGTCCGTCGTCGATTTTCGCCGGTTCCTACGGCTGGCGTTCTAACGGGGTGCTGCATAAGGCTTCAACGCTGCTGCAGCGCTATATGAGCCTGGCGGGAGGTTATACCGGTCATCTGGGGGATTACTCCACCGGTGCGGCGCAGGCGATCATGCCGTACGTCGTGGGCGGGAACGAAGTGTATCAGCAGCAGACCAGCTGGCCGCTGGTGCTGGAGCATACCGATGTGGTCGTGCTCTGGAGCGCTAACCCCCTTAACACATTGAAAATTGCCTGGAATGCGAGCGACGAGCAGGGTATTGGATATTTCGACGCGCTGCGCAAAAGCGGCAAGCGCATCATCTGCATTGACCCCATGCGCTCTGAAACCATGGATTTCTTCGGCGACAGCGCCGAGTGGATTGCCCCCCATATGGGCACCGACGTGGCAATGATGCTGGGTATCGCCCATACGCTGGTCGAAAACGGCTGGCACGATGTCGAATTCCTGACGCGCTGTACCACCGGCTTCGATAAATTCGCCGACTACCTGACGGGCCAGTCCGATGGGGTGGCGAAAACGGCAGAGTGGGCAGCAGCGATTTGTGGCGTTACAGCGGAAAAACTCCGCGAACTGGCGGCGTTGTTCCATAAAAACACCACGATGTTAATGTCCGGCTGGGGGATGCAGCGCCAGCAGTTTGGCGAGCAAAAACACTGGATGCTGGTGACCCTTGCCGCGATGCTTGGGCAGATCGGTACGCCGGGCGGCGGTTTTGGTCTCTCCTATCATTTTGCCAATGGCGGTAACCCCACGCGTAAAGCGGCGGTGCTGGCGTCTCTGCAAGGCTCGGTGCAGGGCGGCGTGGATGCTGTGGATAAAATCCCGGTGGCGCGTATTGTTGAAGCCCTGGAGAATCCGGGCGGTTTTTATCAGCACAACGGTCTGGACCGCCACTTCCCGGATATTAAATTTGTCTGGTGGGCGGGCGGGTCGAACTTCACGCACCATCAGGATACCAACCGCCTGATCCGCGCCTGGCAAAAGCCGGAGCTGGTGGTGATTTCAGAGTGCTTCTGGACCGGCTCGGCTAAGCATGCAGATATTGTGCTGCCGGCGACCACCTCGTTTGAGCGTAACGATCTCACCATGACCGGCGACTACAGCAACCAGCATATGGTCCCGATGAAGCGCGTAGTGGCCCCGCGAGATGAAGCACGTGATGATTTTGACGTGTTTGCTGAACTGAGCGAGCTGTGGGAAGCGGGCGGTCGCGCGCGTTTTACCGAAGGGAAAAGCGATCTGCAATGGCTGGAGACCTTCTACCAGATTGCCGGACAGCGCGGCGCGGCGCAGGGCGTGACGCTTCCGCCCTTTGCTGAGTTCTGGGAGGCGAACCAGATCGTCGAGATGCCGGAGAGTGAACAGAACGCGAAGTTTGTCCGTTTTGCCGATTTCCGCCGCGACCCCGAGAACCACCCGCTGAAAACCGAGAGCGGAAAGATTGTGATCCACAGCGAGCGCATCGCCAGCTTTGGCTATGCCGACTGCCCGCCACACCCTATGTGGCTTGAGCCGGACGAGTGGCATGGTAACGCCCAGCCGGAGCAGCTGCAGGTGTTGTCAGCGCATCCCGCGCACCGTTTGCACAGCCAGCTTAACTATACCTCTCTGCGCGAGCGGTATGCGGTCGCCGGGCGAGAGCCGATCACGCTGAATACCCTCGATGCGCAAGCCCGCGGGATTGCGGACGGCGACGTGGTGCGCGTCTGGAACTCGCGCGGGCAGGTGCTGGCAGGGGCGGTGGTGAGCGACGGGATTAAACAGGGCGTGATCTGTATTCATCAGGGCGCATGGCCTGACCTTGAGCTTGCCGAAGGCGGTATCTGTAAAAACGGGGCGGTTAACGTGCTGACCAAAGATCTCCCCAGCTCGAAGCTGGGGAACGGTTGCGCAGGGAATACGGCCCTGGCCTGGGTCGAGAAATATCAGGGGCCCGCGCTTACCTTAACGGCGTTTGATCCGCCTGCCAGCTCATGATCCACGTCGGGTGCTGGGTGTCATCCTGCCAGGCGCTGTCTTCAATGCGAAAGCCCTGCGCATGGTAGAAGTTCACCGCCCGAACATTTTTCTGGTACACCTCCAGGCTTAAGTGCGGGAAGCGCTGTTGAACATAGTTCAGCAGCGCGCGCCCGATGCCTTTCCCGATGCATGACGGTGCGACAAACAGCGCGCCGACAAACTGAGACTGCATCACGCTGATAAATCCGCAAGGTTTGCCATCCTGTTCCCAGACCCAGGTTTCGGCTGACGGCAGGTAAACATCCCGCACCATGGCCTCGTTCTCTTTCCAGTAACCCGGCTCGATAAACGGATGTGCTTCCGTGGTGCTTTCAAGCCACAGGCTCAGAAGCGGCGCGGTATTTTCACTTTGCCATTTGCGGATCATGATGGCCTCCCGGATGACAGAAGCAGCCGGTAACGTGGTCGTTGACCAGGCCACAGGCCTGCATAAAGGCGTAGCAGATGGTGGAGCCGACAAACTTAAAGCCGCGTTTTTTCAGAGCCTTCGAGAGCGCATCCGAGGCCGGGGTGGAGGCCGGGATTTCCGCGAGCGTGGCGGCCTGGGTAACCTGCGGATCGTTGTTCACAAACGTCCAGACAAAATCTGAAAATGATTCGCCGTTTTGCTCCATCGCCAGATAAGCACGTGCGTTACCGATGATGGCCTGGATCTTACCGCGATGGCGGATGATGCCGGCATCCTGCACCAGTCGCTCGACGTCCTCATCGGTCATCGCAGCGACGGCGACAGGATCGAACTGGTGAAAGGCGTTGCGATAGTTTTCGCGTTTTTTCAATACCGTAATCCACGATAACCCCGCCTGCTGGCCCTCCAGGCAGATCATCTCAAAGAGCTTTTTGCCATCCGTTTCGGGCACGCCCCATTCCCGATCGTGATAGTCGATATAAAGCTGATCCTGGCTCACCCAACCGCAACGTTCCATCCGTCATCTCCCTTATTGATACTGATTTCGCAAAAATTTCGTTCTGACTGGCTTGACGTGTTTACTATAAAGACAATAGTTAATACAGGGCTATATGCTCTCTAAAGTCTTCCTGAATAACGACAAATATCGCCGAATTCGGCTCTCTCTGGGGTCGCGTTGATGATGATAAAAAAAATCAGTGGTCGCCATGCTGCTTCTGGCCTGGTGGGAATTTCAGCCTGCCTGTTTTTTTGTAATACGGCGTCTGCCTGGCAACAGGAATATATCGTTTCAGACGCCCAAAATAATACGGCGGAACGCTATACATGGGACGCGGATCACCAACCGCGTTATGAGGATATTCTTGCGGAGCGTATCCAGTCTTCGCAAAACGCGCCAGGTCTTGCCCTGAATATTCCGTCAGGCAGCACCACGGAGGGGGCGATGAGCGTGGGCTGGAATTTTCCGGTTTCAGCGCGTATCACCACCGGGCCGGTAGTGGCGTGGCGGTACGATGGCACGGCTCCGATGATGATCAACGAGTTTGGTGATAGCGCGTCGACGCAGGCGCTCACCGACCCGCTCTGGCATGCCAGCGTCAGCACGCTGGGGTGGCGTGTGAATACCCAGTACGGCGATCTCCGTCCCTGGGCGCAGATCAGCTATAACCAGCAGTTTGGTGAAAACCAGTGGAAATCGCAGTTTGGCATGCCGCAAACGCCAGCCCCTGCCCAAAACGGTAGCTGGATGGATGTCACCGTGGGAACGGATATTCCATTTAATACGCACATGGCGGCGTATGCGTCGCTGGCTCAGGGGGAACACACCTCCACCGGTGAGGAGTTTTTATACACCCTTGGCGTCAGCGCAAATTTCTAGAGTTGTTACTTTTTTAAACGTTACGATAACATCTCGAATACAACAACCACGGGCTTTACAGCGATAGCAGATACTAACACGCTATCGCTTTATTCCCATGCCAGGCCATTCATTCCCGATTCCAGGCATTTCATTCCGTTCCGCCTGCATTTCATGCCGTTTTACCCCAGGCATATTAAGGTTTTGTTTATCGTTGTCCTCAGCGAACTTCCTTAATTTCTCTTGCAGGACAACTGCCATGAACACACCAACTTATAACCGCACGCGCTGGCTCACGCTCTTTGGCACCATCGTCACCCAGTTTGCGCTGGGCTCGGTCTATACCTGGAGCCTGTTTAACAGCGCGCTTTCCGACAAGCTCGGCGCGCCGGTCAGCCAGGTCGCGTTCTCCTTTGGTCTGCTGAGCCTGGGTCTGGCGATTTCGTCTTCCGTCGCGGGCAAGCTGCAGGAGCGTTTTGGCGTGAAGCGCGTGACCATGGCGTCCGGCATTCTGCTGGGGCTGGGCTTTTTCCTGACGGCGCATTCCAGCAACCTGATGATGCTGTGGCTGAGCGCCGGCGTGCTGGTGGGGCTGGCTGATGGCGCGGGGTACCTGCTGACGCTGTCAAACTGCGTGAAGTGGTTCCCGGAACGTAAAGGCTTAATCTCCGCGTTTGCCATTGGTTCTTACGGTTTGGGCAGCCTCGGGTTCAAATTTATCGACTCCCACCTGCTGGCGTCCGTTGGCCTCGAAAAAACCTTTATGATCTGGGGCGCAATTGTTCTGGTGATGATTCTGTTCGGCTCCACGCTGATGAAAGATGCGCCGCAGCAGGAGGTTAAATCCGTGAACGGCGTGGTGGAGAACGACTTTACCCTCGCGCAGTCCATGCGTAAGCCACAGTACTGGATGCTGGCGGTGATGTTCCTGACGGCCTGCATGAGTGGTCTGTATGTCATCGGCGTGGCGAAAGATATCGCGCAGGGGATGGTGAAACTGGATGCCGCTACGGCGGCCAATGCGGTGACCGTGATATCCATTGCTAACCTCTCTGGTCGTCTGGTCCTCGGTATTCTGTCTGACAAAATTGCCCGCATCCGCGTGATTACGATTGGGCAGGTGGTCTCGCTGGTCGGTATGGCGGCGCTGCTGTTCGCTCCGCTGAATGAAGCCACCTTCTTCGCGGCGATTGCCTGCGTGGCCTTTAACTTCGGCGGCACCATCACCGTCTTCCCGTCACTGGTAAGCGAGTTCTTTGGCCTGAATAATCTGGCGAAAAACTACGGTGTTATCTATCTGGGCTTCGGGATCGGCAGTATCTGCGGCTCGCTGATTGCCTCCCTGTTCGGCGGGTTCTACGTGACCTTCTGCGTGATATTTGCCTTGCTGATTATCTCGCTGGCGCTCTCGACCACGATTCGTCAGCCGCAGCGCGAAGTGTTCAAAGAGGTGCATGCTTAATGACGATGAAAAAGGCCGGTTATCCGGCCTTTTTCTTGTGTGAAAACTGATGATCTGGCTAAACCGTCTCGTTCTTAATTTTTTGTAAATATCTGTACCGATCACACACTCTGCTGCCACTTTTTCTTTTCCCTGTGGTCTACTTACCACGCGGGTAGACGTTTCCGATAACGACTTCTTAAGCGATTCTTTAACCTATTCATTTTTAAAACAAAAATGATCGGTGATTTCGTCCCTTTTTCCGGGTAGTTTGCATGAAATACATTAAATCGATGGCACAACAAAAGCTCTGCTTTTTGCTGGCGTTGTACATCGGCCTGTTTATGAATGGCGCAGTTTTCATCCGTCGGTTTGACGGTTACGCGCATGATTTTACCGTCTGGAAAGGAATTGCAGCGGTTGTCGAATTGGTCGCTGCTGTACTGGTCACCTTCTTTTTATTCCGTATTCTTACCCTGTTTGGCCGTCGCGTGTGGCGAGTGCTGGCTACGTTTATCGTGCTGTGCTCGGCGGGTGCCAGCTATTACATGACCTTTATGAACGTGGTGATTGGCTACGGCATTATTGCCTCAGTGATGACCACGGATATCGACCTCTCTAAAGAGGTTGTAGGGCTGCACTTTATTCTCTGGCTGGTAGCCGTCAGTGCCTTACCGCTGCTGCTCATCTGGAGCAACCGTTGCCGGTACACGCTAGTGCACCAGATTCGCACGCCAGGCAAACGTTTCAGAAGCGTCGCGATAGTCCTGCTGGCCGGTTTGATGGTCTGGGGACCAATTCGTCTGCTGGAAGTGAAGCAAAAGCATGATGAGCGTACCTCAGGCGTGGATATGCCAAGCTACGGCGGTGTAGTGGCGAACTCGTATTTACCGTCTAACTGGATTTCCGCGCTGGGGCTGTATGCGTGGGCGCAGGTGGATGAATCTTCCGGTAACAAATCGCTGATGAACCCGGTGAAGAAGTTTACCTACGTCGCACCAAAAGATATCGACGATACCTATGTCGTCTTTATTATCGGAGAAACCACGCGCTGGGATCATATGGGTATTCTTGGCTATAACCGTGATACCACGCCGAAACTGGCGCAGGAGAAAAACCTGATTGCCTATCGTGGCTATTCTTGTGATACCGCCACCAAGCTCTCACTGCGCTGTATGTTTGTGCGCGAGGGCGGGGCGAGCGACAACCCGCAGCGTACGCTGAAAGAGCAAAACGTCTTCTCGGTGCTGCATCAGCTTGGGTTCACGTCTGCCCTCTATGCGATGCAGAGCGAAATGTGGTTCTACAGCAATACCATGGCGCAGAACATTGCATACCGTGAGCAGATTGGCGCAGAGCCGCGTAACCGTGGCAAATCTGTCGATGACATGCTGCTGATTGATGAGATGAAACTGTCCCTGAGCGATAATCCTGATGGTAAGCATCTGATTATTCTTCATACCAAAGGGTCGCACTTTAACTACACCCAACGTTACCCACGTAACTTTGCCAAATGGAAGCCTGAGTGCGTCGGGGTGGATAAAGACTGTACCAAAGCGCAGCTGATCAACTCCTACGACAACTCCGTGCTGTATGTGGATCACTTTATTGATTCGGTGATTGACCAGGTACGTGATAAGAAAGCGATTGTGTTCTATGCGGCGGACCACGGTGAATCCATCAATGAGTATGAGCATCTGCACGGTACGCCGCGCAAGATGGCACCGCCAGAGCAGTTCCGTGTACCGATGATGGTGTGGATGTCTGACAAGTATCTGGAAGACCCGGAGAAAGCGAAGATGTTTGCTCAACTGAAGAAAGAGGCGGAGATGAAGGTGCCGCGTCGTCACGTTGAGCTGTACGACACCATTATGGGTTGTCTCGGCTATACCTCACCGAATGGTGGGATTAACGAAAACAACAACTGGTGCAAACTCCCTGATAACACCGCAAAAGCCGCGCAGTAGCTGCTCTGGCGAGAATATCGCCAGTTGAATGGCTTTTTGAAAATAAGGGATTGACGGGGGCGCACCTCAGCAGTAAGATGCGCTCCGCATTCGGCGAGTAGCGCAGCTTGGTAGCGCAACTGGTTTGGGACCAGTGGGTCGGAGGTTCGAATCCTCTCTCGCCGACCACATTCTGAAAAGGGCTAACCGTAAGGTTAGCCCTTTTTGCATTATGACCTTATCTCGTCAGAGTATCCAAAACGCCCCTTAGACCTGCTTCCACCTGCCTGTTAACGATTTTGTGACATAATCCATTGTATTTTTTTATATATAGATTGATCTTTTTTCGCGTTGCTTATGGATAACCTCAGCATTTTTCGCTGTGCGTTTTAACGTTCGCGGTATTTAGTGCTCAGATAATCACCATTCTGCAAGAAAATTTACCCATTCTGAATAAAAGTTAATCACTGATTGTGGCGAAATAGGGAGAGAGTTGTGCTGCAACATGGCGAGTAGCATAAATTTCCCTGCTGAAAACTGGCGTACATAGTTTTTTTAATCTTTGTTTGCGGTTTCTCACACTCAGCGTAAATCCCCGTCACCTGTATTGACGTTTTCACATTCTGTTGACAGATTGTAGGGCATGAGGGGCATTTCAGGGACGATCTGCGCTGCAACTCAAACGCTCTTCTGAAAGGATTCTCCATCCCTTTAAAGCCTTCGGGCATCACCGACCGGACCGGGTAAAAAATAAATAAAGGTCTGGCGGCGTAACACAACAAAGCAAAACATCACATTGGAGCAGAATAATGAGTATTTCCTTGAAGAAGTCAGGGATGCTGAAGCTTGGTCTGAGCCTGGTGGCTATGACCGTGGCAGCAAGCGTACAGGCAAAAACCCTGGTTTACTGTTCTGAAGGCTCGCCGGAAGGCTTTAACCCACAGCTCTTTACCTCTGGTACGACTTACGACGCAAGCTCTGTACCGATCTATAACCGTCTGGTTGAATTCAAAACCGGTACCACGGAAGTGATTCCGGGTCTGGCCGAGAAGTGGGACGTCAGCGAAGACGGTAAAACCTATACCTTCCACCTGCGCCAGGGCGTGAAGTGGCAGGACAGCAAAGAGTTCAAACCAACGCGCGACTTTAACGCCGACGACGTGGTGTTCTCCTTCGACCGTCAGAAAAACGCCCAGAACCCGTACCACAAAGTGTCTGGCGGCAGCTATGAATACTTCGAAGGGATGGGGCTGCCGGACCTGATCTCTGAAGTGAAAAAAGTGGACGATAATACCGTTCAGTTCGTGCTGACGCGTCCGGAAGCGCCGTTCCTGGCTGACCTGGCCATGGACTTCGCCTCAATCCTCTCTAAAGAGTATGCGGACAACATGCTCAAAGCCGGTACGCCGGAGAAAGTCGACCTGAACCCAATCGGTACCGGTCCATTCCAGCTGCTGCAGTACCAGAAAGATTCCCGCATTCTGTATAAAGCGTTCGAAGGCTACTGGGGCACCAAGCCGAAGATCGACCGCCTGGTCTTCTCCATCACGCCTGATGCGTCAGTGCGTTACGCAAAACTGCAGAAAAATGAATGCCAGGTGATGCCGTACCCGAACCCGGCTGACATCGCCCGCATGAAGCAGGACAAGAACATCAACCTGCTGGAGCAGGCTGGCCTGAACGTGGGCTATCTCTCCTTCAACACCGAGAAGAAACCGTTTGATGACGTGAAAGTGCGTCAGGCGCTGACCTACGCGGTGAACAAAGAAGCGATCATCAAGGCGGTTTACCAGGGTGCAGGCGTTGCAGCCAAAAACCTGATCCCACCAACCATGTGGGGCTATAACGACGACGTTAAAGACTACAGCTACGATCCTGAGAAAGCGAAAGCGCTGCTGAAAGAAGCGGGCCAGGATAAAGGCTTCACCGTTGAGCTGTGGGCGATGCCGGTACAGCGTCCGTACAACCCGAACGCACGCCGTATGGCAGAAATGGTTCAGGCTGACTGGGCTAAGATTGGCGTTCAGGCCAAGATTGTGACCTACGAGTGGGGCGAGTACCTGAAGCGCGCCAAAGCGGGTGAGCATCAGGCAGTCATGATGGGCTGGACCGGTGATAACGGGGATCCGGACAACTTCTTCGCCACCCTGTTCAGCTGCGCGGCGGCAAAAGACGGTTCTAACTACTCTCGCTGGTGCTACAAGCCGTTTGAAGACCTGATCCAGCCGGCGCGTGCGACCGACGATCACAACAAACGTATTGAACTGTACAAGCAGGCTCAGGTTGTTATGCACGATCAGGCTCCGGCGCTGATTGTTGCGCACTCCACTGTGTACGAGCCAGTGCGTAAAGAAGTGAAGGGCTACGTGGTTGATCCACTGGGCAAACACCACTTCGAAAACGTATCTGTTGAATAATTAAAAGCAACGCCAGGCGGCGCTGCGCTTGCACTGGCCTACGGTATGTAGGCCGGGTAAGCGTAGCGCCACCCGGCAGCAGTGCTTAATTCTCTCTCTGAAAGGAGAGGGAATAAGATTTGTGAGCAATACAGACGTCACGCCACTGGTCGTGCGTCATCAGAGAGAATCCGGGTTATGTTGCAGTTCATCCTCCGACGTCTGGGACTTGTTATCCCCACGTTTATCGGTATCACCCTTCTCACTTTTGCCTTCGTCCATATGATCCCCGGCGACCCGGTAATGATTATGGCGGGCGAGCGTGGTATTTCCCCTGAGCGCCATGCACAGCTGTTGGCGGAACTCGGTCTCGATAAGCCGATGTGGCAGCAGTACCTCCACTATATATGGGGCGTGTTGCACGGTGATTTAGGGATTTCGCTGAAAAGCCGTCTTCCGGTGTGGGACGAGTTCGTGCCGCGTTTTAAAGCGACACTGGAGCTTGGCGTCTGCGCCATGATTTTCGCCACTGCGGTGGGTATTCCTGTCGGGGTACTGGCTGCCGTCAAGCGTGGCTCTATTTTCGACCATACCGCCGTGGGCCTGGCGCTGACCGGCTACTCCATGCCTATCTTCTGGTGGGGCATGATGCTGATCATGCTGGTCTCGGTGCAGCTTAACCTGACACCGGTCTCCGGGCGCGTCAGCGATATGGTTTTCCTGGATGACACCAACCCGCTCACCGGCTTTATGCTGATTGATACGGCTATCTGGGGTGAAGAGGGTAACTTCATGGATGCCGTCGCGCATATGATACTGCCTGCCATGGTGCTGGGCACCATTCCTCTGGCGGTGATCGTACGTATGACCCGTTCATCGATGCTGGAAGTGCTGGGCGAGGATTACATCCGCACCGCCCGCGCCAAGGGCCTGACGCGTATGCGCGTCATTATCGTCCATGCGCTGCGTAACGCCATGCTGCCGGTTGTGACCGTTATCGGTCTCCAGGTGGGGACGTTGCTGGCGGGGGCGATTCTGACCGAAACCATCTTCTCCTGGCCGGGCCTGGGACGCTGGCTGATTGACGCGCTGCAGCGCCGTGATTATCCGGTTGTGCAGGGCGGTGTACTGCTGGTCGCGACGATGATTATCCTCGTCAACCTGCTGGTCGATTTGCTGTACGGCGTGGTGAACCCGCGTATTCGTCATAAGAAGTAAGGGGCCATCATGTCACAGGTTTCTGAAAACAAAGTTGTTGCTGCACCGGTTCCGATGACGCCGATGCAGGAGTTCTGGCACTACTTCAAGCGCAACAAAGGCGCGGTGGTGGGGCTGGTGTATGTCGCAATCATGATCCTGATTGCGGTGTTTGCAAACGTGCTTGCGCCGTATAACCCGGCGGATCAGTTCCGCGATGCGCTGCTTGCGCCACCTGCGTGGCAGGATGGCGGCAGCCTGGCGCACCTGCTGGGTACCGATGATGTGGGGCGCGATGTGCTGTCCCGTCTCATGTACGGCGCGCGTCTGTCGCTGCTGGTCGGCTGCCTGGTTGTTGTGCTGTCGCTGATCATGGGCGTCGTACTCGGCCTGGTTGCCGGCTACTTCGGCGGCATCGTTGATAACATCATCATGCGTATCGTCGACATCATGCTGGCGCTGCCAAGCCTGCTGCTGGCGCTGGTGCTGGTGGCGATCTTCGGCCCGTCGATCGGTAACGCCGCGCTGGCGCTGACCTTCGTGGCGCTTCCTCACTACGTGCGTTTAACCCGCGCGGCGGTGCTGGTGGAAGTGAACCGCGATTACGTCACCGCGTCTCGCGTGGCGGGTGCCGGTGCGATGCGCCAGATGTTCGTTAATATCTTCCCTAACTGCCTTGCGCCGCTGATTGTTCAGGCGTCGCTCGGTTTCTCTAACGCCATTCTTGATATGGCCGCTCTTGGCTTCCTGGGCATGGGTGCGCAGCCGCCAACACCGGAGTGGGGCACCATGCTCTCCGACGTGTTGCAGTTCGCACAAAGCGCCTGGTGGGTTGTCACCTTCCCGGGTCTGGCAATCCTGCTGACGGTGCTGGCATTTAACCTGATGGGTGATGGCCTGCGTGATGCGCTTGATCCCAAACTGAAGCAGTAAGAGGCACGAGATGGCGTTATTAAATGTAGATAAATTATCGGTGCACTTTGGCGACGAAGGCACTCCGTTTCGCGCCGTGGACCGCATCAGCTACAGCGTAAATCAGGGCGAAGTGGTTGGTATCGTCGGGGAGTCCGGTTCAGGTAAGTCAGTGAGCTCACTGGCGATCATGGGGCTGATTGATTACCCGGGCCGCGTGATGGCGGAAAACCTGCAGTTCAACGGTCAGGACCTGAAGCGCATTTCTGAAAAACAGCGCCGCCAGCTGGTGGGCGCAGAAGTGGCGATGATTTTCCAGGATCCGATGACCAGCCTGAACCCGTGCTACACCGTCGGTTTCCAGATTATGGAAGCGATTAAGGTGCATCAGGGCGGGAATAAGAAAACCCGTCGTCAGCGCGCGATCGATCTGCTCAACCAGGTAGGTATTCCTGACCCGGCTTCGCGTCTGGACGTTTACCCGCACCAGCTCTCAGGCGGGATGAGCCAGCGCGTGATGATCGCGATGGCGATTGCCTGTCGACCAAAACTGCTGATTGCGGATGAACCGACGACGGCGCTGGATGTGACCATTCAGGCGCAAATCATCGAACTGCTGCTGGAGCTGCAGCAGAAAGAGAACATGGCGCTGGTGCTGATTACGCACGATCTGGCGCTGGTGGCCGAAGCCGCGCACAAAATCATCGTGATGTATGCCGGCCAGGTGGTCGAGACCGGAAATTCGCACGATATCTTCCGCGCGCCGCGTCACCCGTATACCCAGGCGCTTTTACGCGCGCTGCCGGAGTTTGCTCAGGATAAAGCGCGTCTGGCGTCGCTGCCGGGTGTGGTACCGGGTAAATATGACCGTCCGCAGGGCTGCCTGCTCAATCCGCGCTGTCCGTATGCGACGGACAAATGCCGGGCGGAAGAGCCAGAGCTGAACCAGCTGGCTGACGGTCGTCAGTCGAAATGCCACTACCCACTCGATGATGCCGGGAGGCCAACACTATGAGTACGCAACAGGCCACCACGCAACAGCCGCTGTTGCAGGCCATCGATCTGAAAAAATACTACCCGGTGAAGAAGGGATTGTTTGCCCCTGAACGCCTGGTGAAAGCGCTGGACGGCGTCTCTTTTAACCTCGAACGCGGTAAAACGCTGGCGGTGGTGGGGGAGTCAGGCTGCGGTAAATCCACGCTGGGCCGTCTGCTGACGATGATTGAAGTGCCGACCGGCGGGGAGCTCTATTATCAGGGGCAGGATCTGCTCAAGCACGATCCGCAGGCGCAGAAGCTGCGCCGCCAGAAAATCCAGATTGTGTTCCAGAACCCGTATGGTTCTTTGAACCCGCGTAAAAAAGTCGGACAGATTCTGGAAGAGCCGCTGCTGATCAACAGTAATCTGAGCAAGGAGCAGCGCCGCGAAAAAGCGCTGGCGATGATGGCGAAGGTCGGCCTCAAAACCGAGCACTACGATCGCTATCCGCACATGTTCTCCGGCGGCCAGCGTCAGCGTATCGCGATTGCTCGCGGGCTGATGCTCGATCCGGACGTGGTGATTGCCGATGAGCCGGTCTCCGCGCTCGACGTATCCGTGCGTGCGCAGGTACTGAACCTGATGATGGATCTCCAGCAGGAGCTGGGGCTGTCTTACGTGTTCATCTCCCACGACCTGTCGGTGGTGGAGCATATTGCTGATGAGGTAATGGTGATGTACCTGGGGCGCTGCGTGGAGAAGGGGACCAAAGACCAGATCTTTAATAACCCTCGCCATCCGTACACCCAGGCGCTGCTGTCTGCGACGCCGCGTCTCAACCCGGACGATCGTCGTGAACGTATTAAGCTGACGGGTGAGCTGCCAAGTCCGCTGAATCCGCCGCCGGGATGTGCATTCAACGCCCGCTGCAGCCGTCGTTTTGGCCCCTGCACCCAGCTCCAGCCGCAGCTGAAGGATTATGGCGGCCAGTTGGTTGCCTGCTTCGCGGTCGATCAGGATGAAAATGGCGAGAAGCCACAGGCATAACGAAAAAACCGGCGCTAAGCCGGTTTTTTTATGTCTGCTTGATTATTTCCGCAGGCGAATCTGGTCGACGGCGTGCTTCTCGCTCTTGGTGAGGATCAGGCTCGCGCGCTCGCGCGTCGGCAGGATGTTCTCTTTGAGGTTCACGTAGTTGATCTCATTCCACAGCCCCGTTGCCACATTGATCGCTTCTTCTTCAGAAAGCTGGGCGTAATGGTGGAAATAGGAGTCCGGGTCGGTGAACGCCCCTTCGCGGAACTTCAGGAAACGGTTGATGTACCAGTTCTGCAGCAGGTCTTCCGGCGCATCGACATAGATAGAGAAATCGACGAAATCCGAGACGAATACGTGATGCGGATCGTGAGGATAGTCCATCCCGCTTTGCAGTACGTTCAGACCTTCCAGAATCAGGATGTCCGGCTGGACCACCGTTTTATCCCCACCCGGGATGCGATCGTAGATCAGATGCGAATAGACTGGCGCAGTCACGTGCGGCACGCCGGATTTCAGGTCAGAGACAAATTTCACCAGACGGTGCATATCATAAGAGAGCGGGAAGCCCTTCTTCTTCATCAGCCCGCGTTCTTTTAACACTTCGTTCGGGTGCAGGAAGCCGTCGGTGGTGATCAGCTCCACGCTGCGGTGTTCCGGCCAGCGGCTCAACAGCGCCTGCAGGACACGCGCGGTGGTACTTTTACCCACGGCCACGCTGCCTGCGATACTAATGATATAAGGAATGCGTTGACCGTTCGTCCCGAGAAACTGCTCCAGCACGGCCTGACGGCGCAGGTTCGAACTGATATAGAAGTTAAGCAAGCGAGAGAGGGGGAGATAAATTTCTGCCACCTCTTCCAGGGACAGATCTTCGTTTATCCCTTTTAACCGTGCGATTTCACCTTCCGTCAGCGTCATAGGGACGGAATCACGCAGGGCAGCCCACTGGCTGCGGTTAAAGTGAAGATAAGGCGTCATTAACGTTTGCTCTTTTTTGCTCATAAGCATGCTTCAGTGAGCCAGCGCTACACTGCCGGATCGTGGCTCATCACACAGTTAATTTTGGACAATGGGCAGGAGGTTAACACCAGATGGCAGGAATAATAAGAAAAAAGATGGATAGCGCTGCGTTACGCGGAAGCCGTCACGCTATGGTGTATACGGTGTAAATCACGCGTGCATGTTGATTATTTGACCCGCAATGACTACTTTTACAGCGCTTAGCGCTTCGTTCGCATAAAATGTGAGCGAAAGAACGTTTTATGCAAATTTTTAGTTGCATGACCGCGCAGGTATCCATAGAATGCGCGCTACTTGATGCCGACTTAGCTCAGTAGGTAGAGCAACTGACTTGTAATCAGTAGGTCACCAGTTCGATTCCGGTAGTCGGCACCATCAAGTCCGGTGGGGTTCCCGAGCGGCCAAAGGGAGCAGACTGTAAATCTGCCGTCACAGACTTCGAAGGTTCGAATCCTTCCCCCACCACCACTTTCTGGCAGCGTAAATGCCGCCGGAGCTGGTTGGAAAAATTAGCCAGCTCAAACTGAAAAAGAGAGAAATCTCTTTTTTTGTTACAGAAAGAACTGGGTAGCCGAGTTTCAGGATGCGGGCATCGTATAATGGCTATTACCTCAGCCTTCCAAGCTGATGATGCGGGTTCGATTCCCGCTGCCCGCTCCAATACGTGCTGATATGGCTCAGTTGGTAGAGCGCACCCTTGGTAAGGGTGAGGTCCCCAGTTCGACTCTGGGTATCAGCACCACTTCACTTCTCCTTCCCGTTTCTCTCTGTTTCAATTTTACTGTATTCAACAATTCAGGCATTTCGCCTGGTTGATGTGGTGATATCACCGATTTATCCGTGTCTTAGAGGGACAATCGATGTCTAAAGAAAAGTTTGAACGTACAAAACCGCACGTTAACGTCGGTACTATCGGCCACGTTGACCATGGTAAAACAACGCTGACCGCTGCAATCACTACCGTTCTGGCAAAAACCTACGGTGGTTCTGCTCGCGCATTCGACCAGATCGATAACGCACCAGAAGAAAAAGCTCGTGGTATCACCATCAACACCTCTCACGTTGAGTACGACACCCCGACTCGCCACTACGCACACGTAGACTGCCCAGGCCACGCCGACTATGTTAAAAACATGATCACCGGTGCTGCGCAGATGGACGGCGCGATCCTGGTTGTTGCT
>NZ_JBFTVM010000007.1:0-141268 GCF_041365315.1 Enterobacter cloacae complex sp. 2015409
GCGCGGTGGTCCCACCTGACCCCATGCCGAACTCAGAAGTGAAACGCCGTAGCGCCGATGGTAGTGTGGGGTCTCCCCATGTGAGAGTAGGGAACTGCCAGGCATCAATTAAGAAGAACCCCGTACCGTAAGGTGCGGGGTTTTTTGCTTTTGTTTTTCCCCCTCCTTGAAACTTTCTCACCTTCTGCTTGCAGACTCGACATTCAAACCATTTCTGGGTATCGTTAGCTATCTGGATGTCTAAACGTTTATACGTATGCTGTGAGGATATAAAGCTATGCCGATTCGGGTGCAGGACGAGCTACCAGCCGTCAATTTCTTGCGTGAAGAAAACGTCTTCGTCATGACGGCTTCGCGTGCGACAGGTCAGGAAATTCGCCCGCTGAAGGTGCTTATTCTCAATCTGATGCCAAAAAAGATCGAAACAGAAAACCAGTTCCTGCGTCTTCTGTCGAACTCCCCGCTGCAGGTCGATATCCAGCTGCTGCGAATCGACGCCCGTGAGTCACGTAACACGCCTTCTGAGCATCTGAACAACTTCTACTGCAACTTCGATGACATCCAGGGTGAAAACTTCGACGGACTGATTGTGACCGGCGCCCCGCTGGGTCTGGTTGAATTTAACGATGTCGCCTACTGGCCGCAGATCAAACAGGTCCTGGAGTGGGCAAAAGATCACGTCACGTCCACATTGTTTGTCTGTTGGGCGGTACAAGCCGCACTGAATATTCTCTATGGCATCCCCAAGCAAACCCGCACTGAAAAGCTCTCCGGCGTATACGAACACCATATTCTCCATCCACATGCGTTGCTGACGCGCGGGTTTGATGATTCTTTCCTGGCCCCGCATTCTCGCTACGCTGACTTCCCGGCCCAGCTGATTCGTGATTACACCGATCTGGAGATCCTGGCCGAAACGGAAGATGGAGATGCTTATCTGTTTGCCAGCAAGGATAAACGCATTGCATTCGTAACCGGGCATCCTGAGTACGATCCGCATACCCTTGCGTCAGAGTATTTCCGTGATGTCGAAGCGGGTCTCAATCCGGATGTCCCGTACAACTATTTCCCGAAAGACGATCCGCAAAACAAACCGAGAGCAACCTGGCGCAGCCACGGGAATTTGCTTTTTACTAACTGGCTCAACTATTACGTCTATCAGATAACGCCATACGATCTGCGTCACATGAATCCAACGCTGGAGTAATCGTCTGCACTAAACGATCCTAAAGCGTTTCAGCTATTCAAATCAGGCACCTTCGGGTGTCTTTTTTATTTCCGAAATACCGCTCATCATTCAGTCAAACTTTAATCTCAATAAAATCAAATAATTAATTGCAATTTACAATTAAAATGGAAATTGTTTTTGATTTTGGAAAAAATAGAGATAGTCTTAATTCTGCTGAGCGAAAACTACCCAACGATCTTTCGTTCGCATCGGGAGCGTGATTTTGGATCTTTGATGAGGAGCAGAGTAATGACTCAACAGGCAACGACGGTCGATGAACTGGCCTTTACCCAGCCGTATGGCGAGCAAGAACAGCAAGTTTTGACGGCGGAAGCGGTAGAATTTCTGACTGAACTGGTGACTCGCTTTACGCCGCAGCGTAATAAGCTGCTGGCGGCACGTATTCATCAGCAGCAGGAAATTGACGATGGCAAGTTGCCTGGATTCATTTCGGAAACCGCTTCCATTCGTCGTGGCGAGTGGAAAATCCGCGGCATCCCTGAAGATTTACAGGATCGTCGCGTTGAGATCACCGGTCCGGTAGAGCGCAAAATGGTGATCAACGCCATGAACGCCAACGTTAAAGTCTTTATGGCCGATTTTGAAGACTCACTGGCGCCTGACTGGAACAAAGTTATCGACGGGCAGATCAACCTGCGCGATGCCGTGAACGGCACCATCAGCTATACCAACGAAGCCGGCAAAATTTACCAGCTCAAGCCGAACCCGGCGGTGCTGATCTGTCGCGTTCGCGGCCTGCACCTGCCTGAAAAACATGTCACCTGGCGTGGGGAAGCTATTCCGGGCAGCCTGTTTGATTTCGCACTCTATTTCTTCCACAACTACAAGAACCTGCTGGCAAAAGGCAGCGGCCCCTATTTCTATCTGCCAAAAACGCAGGCCTGGCAGGAAGCGGCCTGGTGGAGCGAGGTGTTCAGCTATGCGGAAGATCGTTTCAACCTGCCGCGTGGCACCATCAAGGCCACGCTGCTGATTGAAACGCTGCCCGCCGTGTTCCAGATGAATGAAATTCTGCACGCCCTGAGAGACCACATTGTTGGCCTGAACTGCGGACGCTGGGACTATATTTTCAGCTACATCAAAACCCTGAAAAACTATCCCGATCGCGTGCTGCCGGATCGCCAGGTCGTGACCATGGATAAACCGTTCCTGAGCGCCTACTCGCGTCTGCTGATCAAAACCTGCCACAAGCGCGGTGCCTTTGCGATGGGCGGCATGGCGGCATTTATCCCGAGCAAAGACGCAGAGCGCAACAATCAGGTGCTCAACAAGGTGAAGGCCGACAAAGAGCTTGAAGCCCGTAACGGTCACGACGGCACGTGGATTGCCCATCCCGGCCTGGCCGATACGGCGATGGAGGTCTTCAACAGCGTACTCGGTGACAATAAAAACCAGCTGTTTGTTACGCGCGAAGAGGATGCCCCAACGGCTGAAGAACAGCTGCTGGCTCCGTGTGCGGGCGAGCGGACGGAAGAGGGCATGCGTGCCAATATTCGCGTCGCCGTGCAATACATCGAAGCGTGGATCTCCGGCAACGGCTGCGTGCCGATCTACGGCCTGATGGAAGATGCCGCGACGGCGGAGATCTCACGTACCTCCATCTGGCAGTGGATCCACCATCAAAAAACGCTCAGCAACGGCAAGCCGGTGACCAAATCTCTGTTCCGCCAGATGCTGGCCGAAGAGATGCGGGTGATCCAGGACGAGCTGGGCGAACACCGCTTCAGCAGCGGGCGTTTTGACGACGCTGCCCGCCTGATGGAGCAAATCACCACATCAGATGACTTAATCGACTTCCTGACCCTGCCGGGCTACCGCTTCCTGGCGTAACTCACCACATAACAATATGGAGCATCTGCACATGAAAACCCGTACCCAACAAATCGAAGAGTTAAAGAAAGAGTGGACACAACCTCGCTGGGAAGGCATCCGCCGTCCTTACAGCGCGGAGGAAGTGGTGAAATTACGCGGCTCGGTCAATCCGGAATGCACGCTGGCGCAAAATGGCGCGGCGAAAATGTGGAAGCTGCTGCACGGTGGCTCTAAAAAAGGCTACATCAACAGCCTCGGCGCGCTGACCGGCGGTCAGGCGCTGCAGCAGGCGAAGGCCGGTATTGAGGCGATTTACCTCTCCGGCTGGCAGGTCGCGGCGGACGCCAACCTGGCCTCCAGCATGTATCCGGATCAGTCGCTCTATCCGGCTAACTCCGTGCCGTCGGTTGTGGATCGGATCAACAATACCTTCCGTCGAGCGGATCAGATCCAGTGGGCTGCCGGTATCGAACCTGGCGATCCGCGCTTTATTGACTACTTCCTGCCGATCGTCGCGGATGCGGAAGCGGGCTTCGGCGGCGTGCTGAATGCCTTCGAGCTGATGAAATCGATGATTGAGGCCGGTGCAGCGGCCGTTCACTTCGAAGACCAGCTGGCGTCAGTGAAGAAATGCGGACACATGGGCGGTAAGGTGCTCGTTCCTACCCAGGAAGCCGTGCAGAAGCTGGTTGCCGCGCGTCTGGCTGCTGACGTGCTCGGCGTGCCGACGCTGGTGATTGCCCGTACCGATGCCGACGCGGCTGACCTGATCACCTCTGACTGCGACCCGTACGATAGCGAATTCATCACCGGCGAGCGTACCAGCGAAGGCTTTTACCGCACACATGCCGGCATTGAGCAGGCGATCAGCCGCGGCCTGGCGTACGCGCCGTACGCGGACCTGGTCTGGTGTGAAACCTCCACGCCGGATCTGGCGCTGGCAAAACGCTTTGCCGACGCCATCCATGCGAAATACCCGGGCAAACTGCTGGCCTACAACTGCTCGCCGTCCTTCAACTGGCAGAAAAAGCTGGATGACAAAACGATCGCCAGCTTCCAGCAGCAGCTGTCCGACATGGGCTACAAATACCAGTTCATTACTCTGGCAGGCATCCACAGCATGTGGTTTAACATGTTCGACCTGGCGCACGCCTACGCGCAGGGTGAGGGCATGAAGCACTACGTTGAGAAGGTGCAGCAGCCGGAGTTTGCCGCGGGTAAAGACGGCTACACCTTCGTGTCTCACCAGCAGGAGGTGGGAACCGGCTACTTTGATAATGTGACCACGATTATTCAGGGCGGCACCTCCTCCGTCACCGCCTTAACGGGTTCAACGGAAGAAGCACAGTTCTAATCTTTTCCCCCTCTCCCCTCTGGGGAGAGGGTTGGGTAAGGGGAATATATGTCGCGTGGCCTGGAATTACTGATTGCCCAAACTATTTTGCAGGGCTTTGATGCCCAGTATGGTCGTTTTCTTGAAGTGACATCCGGCGCGCAGCAGCGCTTTGAACATGCAGACTGGCATGCGGTTCAGCAGGCCATGAAGCAGCGTATCCATCTCTATGATCACCACGTGGGTCTGGTGGTGGAGCAGCTGCGCTGTATTACCGACGGTAAAAGTCCCGACGCGGAATTTTTACTGCGCGTGAAGGAGCACTACACCCATTTGTTACCCGACTACCCTCGCTTCGAGATTGCGGAGAGCTTTTTCAACTCCGTCTATTGCCGGTTATTTGACCACCGCTCATTATCTCCTGAGCGGTTATTTATCTTCAGCTCCCAGCCCGAGCGGCGCTTTCGAACCATCCCACGTCCGCTGGCGAAAGATTTCTTTCCCGATCGCGGATGGGAAAAGCTCCTGCACCGCGTGCTAACGGATTTGCCGCTGCGCCTGCCCTGGGAGAATAAAACCCGGGATATCGGCTATATTCATACCCATCTCAATGAAGCCTTCGGCGCGGAGGTGCTCAGCCACAGCCATTTGCAGGTGGCCAACGAGCTTTTCTACCGCAATAAAGCCGCCTGGCTGGTGGGCAAACTGGTTACGCCAACCGCCATTGTGCCGTTTCTGCTGCCGATTCACCGTACCGACGACGGGGAACTGTTTGTCGATACCTGCCTGACCACCGGCGCCGAGGCCAGCATCGTGTTTGGTTTCGCCCGCTCTTATTTCATGGTGTACGCCCCGCTGCCTGCCGCGCTGGTGGAGTGGCTGCGCGAGATCCTGCCGGGTAAAACCACCGCCGAGCTGTATATGGCGATTGGCTGCCAGAAGCACGCCAAGACGGAAAGCTATCGGGAGTACCTGCGCTATGTCACCACGGCCGATGAGCAGTTTATCGAAGCGCCAGGCATTCGCGGTATGGTGATGCTGGTCTTTACGCTGCCGGGCTTCGACCGGGTCTTTAAGGTGATTAAAGACAGATTCGCCCCGCAGAAAGAGATGACCGCCGCGCACGTTCGCGCCTGCTACCAGCTGGTCAAAGAGCACGATCGCGTCGGGCGCATGGCGGATACCCAGGAATTCGAAAACTTTGTGCTGGATAAACAGCAGATCGACCCGGCGCTCATGACGCTTTTGATGCAGGAAGCGCCTGCGAAAATCACCGATCTGGGTGACAAAATCGTGATTAGCCATCTCTATATTGAGCGCCGTATGGTGCCGCTGAATATCTGGCTTGAGCAGTCCGAAGGTCAGGCGCTGCGGGATGCCATTGAAGAGTACGGCAACGCGATTCGCCAGCTCGCCGCCGCCAATATTTTCCCGGGCGACATGCTGTTTAAAAACTTCGGCGTCACCCGTCACGGGCGGGTGGTGTTCTACGATTACGACGAAATTTGCTACATGACCGAAGTGAATTTCCGCGATATCCCACCGCCCCGCTACCCGGAAGATGAGCTTTCCGGTGAGCCGTGGTACAGCGTCTCGCCGGGCGATGTGTTTCCGGAGGAGTTTCGCCACTGGCTGTGTGCCGACCCGCGCATCGGGCCGTTATTTGAAGAAATGCATGCCGATCTGTTCCGCGCCAGCTACTGGCGCGGACTGCAAACGCGGATCAGAAATGGGCACGTGGAAGATGTGTATGCATACCGCCGCAAGCAGCGGTTTTGCATCCGCTTTTCTCCCTCTCCCTGTGGGAGAGGGCCGGGGTGAGGGCATCAGGCCGCACTCAATTTTAACGAATCCCACCGTACGCGAGCGTCACCTCTTTCGCCGCCTTAATCACCAGCGCACCAAGCTCGGTCACGCGGTCATCGGTCATGCGCGAAATCGGCCCGGAGATGGAGATGGCGGCAAACGGCTCGCGGTGTTCGTCGAAAATGCAGGCCGCGAGGCAGCGCAGGCCCAGGGCATGTTCTTCATCATCAAACGAATAGCCGCGCTTGCGGGTCAGGGCCAGATCTTCTTTCAGATGCACGGGCGACACCAGGGTGGCGTGGGTATAGGCGTGCAGCCCTTTACGGTGCAGCAGCCCCGTCACCTGCTCCTCGCTCAGCTGCGAGAGAAATGCTTTCCCCGCCCCGGACGCGTGCATCGGCAGCTTGCCGCCAATCGGTGCGGACATGCGCATCAGCTGCGTGCACTGCACCTGGTCGATGATAATCGCCTGATGGTCGCTCTGGTCCAGTACCGCCAGGTTTACCGTCTCGCCGGACTCCTCCATCAGCTTGCGCAGAATCGGGTGCACAATCGCCAGCAGGTTGCGGCTCTGCAGGAAGCTGCTGCCGACGATAAACGCGTGCGCGCCCACCGCCCAGTGCCCCAGCTCGCCCACCTGACGCACAAAGCCCAGCTGCTGCATGGTGGTCAGCAGGCGGTGCGTTGTGGAGTTAGGAAGGCCAGCCTGCTGGGCCAGCTCCGTCAGGGCCACGCTGCTGTGCGACTCGGCTATCCACTCCAGCAGCTTCAGACCGCGCGTGAGCGATTGAACCTGTCCGCCCTGTTGTGCGGCTGTGGTGGCAGCAGGCTTTCTGCCGCGTTTGGCGGGAACGGTCGCGACCATGGCGATCTCCTTTTTCTGTATCGTGGAAATCATTTTCGTTTTATTTGGTGAATTTGCAACCGTTATCCTGACTGATCGGAGGAGTGATGGTGAACATGTCTCATGTTACCCCTGAGTGGCTTTTCCACCCTGCGAGATTGTGCCAGTATGGAAAGCAGCCTTTTGGCCTTGTTGAGCGTTGTCGGGAGCAAGTGTGAGCAGCAAAGTAGAGCAACTGCGTGCGCAGTTAAATGAACGAATTCTGGTGCTGGACGGCGGCATGGGCACCATGATCCAGAGCTATCGTCTGAGTGAAGACGATTTCCGCGGCGAGCGCTTTGCCGACTGGCCATGCGACCTGAAAGGGAACAACGACCTGCTGGTGCTCAGCAAGCCGTCCGTGATTAAGGATATCCATAACGCCTACTTCGAAGCGGGTGCGGATATCGTTGAAACCAACACCTTCAACTCGACAACCATCGCCATGGCGGATTACCAGATGGAATCCCTGTCGGCGGAAATCAACCTGGAAGCCGCGAAGCTGGCGCGCGCCTGCGCCGACGAGTGGACGGCCCGCACGCCGGACAAGCCTCGCTACGTTGCCGGGGTGCTAGGCCCGACGAACCGCACCGCGTCGATTTCACCGGACGTCAACGACCCGGCGTTTCGTAATATCACCTTTGACCAGCTGGTTGCCGCCTACCGCGAATCGACCAGAGCGCTGGTGGAAGGCGGCTCCGACCTGATCCTGATTGAAACCGTCTTCGACACCCTCAACGCCAAAGCCGCAATTTACGCGGTGAAAGAGGAGTTTGAGGCGCT
The DNA here is from genome assembly GCF_041365315.1 of Enterobacter cloacae complex sp. 2015409. Classification (NCBI taxonomy): domain Bacteria; kingdom Pseudomonadati; phylum Pseudomonadota; class Gammaproteobacteria; order Enterobacterales; family Enterobacteriaceae; genus Enterobacter; species Enterobacter cloacae complex sp. 2015409. Next base: position 7,867 of record NZ_JBFTVM010000007.1, read on the forward strand.
GGGCGTTGACCTGCCGATCATGATTTCCGGCACCATCACCGACGCCTCCGGCCGCACCCTGTCCGGTCAGACAACCGAAGCGTTTTATAACTCCCTGCGCCACGCCGAAGCGCTCTCCTTTGGCCTTAACTGCGCGCTGGGGCCGGATGAACTGCGTCAGTACGTGCAGGAGCTGTCCCGTATCGCGGAATGCTACGTCACCGCCCACCCGAACGCCGGTCTGCCGAACGCGTTCGGTGAATACGATCTCGATGCCGACACCATGGCGGCGCAAATCCGCGAGTGGGCCGAGTCTGGCTTCCTGAACATTGTCGGCGGCTGTTGCGGCACCACGCCGGAGCACATCGCGGCCATGAGCAACGCCGTCGCCGGACTGCCGCCGCGCAGGCTGCCCGAGCTGCCGGTTGCCTGTCGCCTTTCCGGCCTTGAGCCGTTGACCATCGGCGACGACAGCCTGTTTGTGAACGTGGGTGAGCGTACTAACGTCACCGGTTCTGCAAAGTTCAAGCGCCTGATTAAAGAAGAGAAGTACAGCGAAGCGCTGGACGTTGCCCGCCAGCAGGTGGAAAGCGGCGCGCAGATTATCGATATCAATATGGATGAGGGGATGCTCGACGCCGAAGCGGCGATGGTGCGTTTCCTCAACCTGATCGCCGGTGAGCCGGACATCGCCCGCGTGCCGATCATGATTGACTCCTCCAAATGGGAAGTCATCGAAAAAGGGCTGAAGTGCATTCAGGGTAAAGGCATCGTCAACTCTATCTCTATGAAAGAGGGCGTTGATATCTTTATCCACCACGCGAAAATGGTCCGCCGCTACGGTGCCGCCGTGGTGGTCATGGCCTTTGACGAAGTGGGCCAGGCGGATACCCGCGAGCGCAAAATCGAGATTTGCCGCCGCGCGTACAAGATTTTGACCGAAGAGGTGGGCTTCCCGCCGGAAGACATCATCTTTGACCCGAACATCTTCGCCGTGGCGACCGGCATCGAAGAGCATAATAACTATGCCCAGGACTTTATCGGCGCGTGCGAGGACATCAAGCGCGAGCTGCCGCATGCGCTGATTTCCGGCGGCGTATCGAACGTGTCGTTCTCGTTCCGCGGTAACGACCCGGTGCGTGAAGCGATCCACGCCGTGTTCCTCTACTACGCCATCCGCAACGGCATGGACATGGGGATCGTTAACGCCGGACAGCTGGCGATTTACGACGACCTTCCTGCCGAGCTGCGCGATGCCGTCGAGGACGTGATCCTTAACCGCCGCGACGACGCCACCGAGCGCATGCTGGACCTGGCGGAGAAATACCGCGGCAGCAAATCGGATGAGGCGGCAAACGTTCAGCAGGCCGAGTGGCGTTCCTGGGACGTGAAAAAGCGTCTGGAATACTCGCTGGTTAAAGGCATTACCGAATTTATCGAGCTCGATACCGAAGAGGCGCGCCAGCAGGCAGCCCGCCCGATTGAGGTCATTGAAGGCCCGCTGATGGACGGCATGAACGTGGTCGGCGATCTGTTTGGCGAAGGCAAAATGTTCCTGCCGCAGGTGGTGAAATCCGCCCGCGTGATGAAGCAGGCAGTGGCGTATCTTGAGCCCTACATCGAAGCCAGCAAAGAGAAAGGTTCCAGCAACGGCAAGATGGTCATTGCCACCGTGAAGGGCGACGTGCACGACATCGGCAAGAATATTGTCGGCGTGGTGCTGCAGTGCAATAACTACGAAATTATCGACCTCGGCGTGATGGTCCCGGCGGATAAAATCCTCAAGACCGCGCGCGAAGTGAACGCTGACCTGATTGGCCTCTCCGGGCTGATTACGCCGTCGCTGGACGAGATGGTTAACGTGGCGAAGGAGATGGAGCGTCAGGGCTTCACCATTCCGCTGCTGATTGGCGGGGCGACCACCTCCAAAGCGCACACGGCGGTGAAAATCGAGCAGAACTACAGCGGGCCGACGGTGTACGTGCAGAACGCCTCGCGCACCGTGGGCGTGGTCTCCGCGCTGCTCTCTGACACCCAGCGCGACGATTTTGTGGCGCGCACCCGCAAAGAGTACGAAACCGTCCGCATCCAGCACGGCCGTAAGAAGCCGCGCACCCCGCCTGTTTCACTCCAGGCGGCGCGCGACAACGATCTGGCCTTTGACTGGTCGAGCTATACGCCGCCGGTCGCGCATCGCCTGGGCGTTCAGGAGGTCAGTGCCAGCATCGAGACGCTGCGCAACTACATCGACTGGACGCCGTTCTTTATGACCTGGTCGCTGGCGGGTAAATATCCGCGCATCCTGGAGGATGAGGTGGTAGGCGAGGAGGCGAAGCGCCTGTTTAAAGATGCCAACGACATGCTCGACACGCTGAGCGCAGAGAAGACCCTCAACCCACGGGGCGTGGTGGGGCTGTTCCCGGCTAACCGTGTGGGTGACGACATCGAAATTTACCGCGATGAAACCCGCACTCACGTACTGGCGGTCAGCCGCCATCTGCGTCAGCAAACCGAGAAAGTGGGCTTTGCCAACTACTGCCTGGCCGATTTCGTCGCGCCGAAGTTAAGTGGTAAAGCCGACTATATCGGCGCCTTTGCGGTAACCGGCGGTCTGGAAGAAGATGCGCTGGCGGACGCGTTCGAAGCGCAGCACGATGATTACAATAAAATCATGGTGAAAGCGATTGCCGACCGCCTGGCGGAAGCCTTCGCCGAGTACCTCCACGAGCGCGTGCGTAAGGTGCACTGGGGCTACGCGGCGAACGAAAACCTCAGCAATGAGGATCTGATCCGCGAAAATTACCAGGGGATTCGTCCGGCACCGGGCTATCCGGCCTGCCCGGAACACACCGAAAAAGGCACCATCTGGAAACTGCTGGACGTAGAAGCGCATACAGGTATGAAGCTCACCGAGTCGTTCGCCATGTGGCCGGGCGCGTCAGTCTCAGGCTGGTACTTCAGCCATCCGGACAGCAAGTACTTCGCCGTGGCGCAGCTGCAGCGGGATCAGATCGAAGATTACGCCTTGCGCAAAGGGATGAGCGTATCAGAAGTGGAGCGCTGGCTGGCCCCTAATCTCGGCTACGACGCCGACTAAAATCACTTTTCCTTACAACAAACAGGGCACCTCAATGGTGCCTTGTCTCTTTCTTACGCTTAAACCCTTATACTGAACCTATGGAAAACGAATAACGATAAGGAGGAAAACCTTCCGTGCTGACCCTGTTACATCTGCTCTCTGCAGTCGCACTGCTCGTATGGGGCACCCATATCGTCCGTACCGGCGTGATGCGCGTTTTTGGCGCCCGTTTACGTACCGTCCTCAGCAGCAGCGTTGAGAAGAAGCCGCTCGCCTTCTGCGCGGGCATTGGCGTAACGGCACTGGTTCAGAGCAGCAACGCCACAACCCTGCTTGTCACCTCCTTTGTGGCGCAGGATCTGGTGGCGCTGGCCCCGGCGCTGGTCATTGTGCTGGGGGCTGATGTGGGTACCGCGCTGATGGCGCGTATCCTGACGTTCGATCTCTCCTGGCTGTCACCGCTGCTGATTTTTATAGGCGTGATCTTCTTCCTCGGCCGCAAACAGACGCGGGCCGGCCAGCTTGGACGCGTGGGGATTGGCCTGGGGCTGATCCTGCTGGCGCTGGAGCTGATTGTGCAGGCGGTCACCCCTATTACCGAGGCCAACGGCGTTCAGGTCATCTTCGCTTCCCTGACCGGGGACATCATGCTCGACGCGCTGATTGGCGCGGTGTTTGCCATCGTCAGCTACTCCAGCCTGGCCGCCGTGCTGCTGACGGCCACGCTCACCGCCGCTGGGGCGATCTCCTTCCCGGTCGCGCTGTGCCTGGTGATCGGTGCCAACCTCGGCTCGGGCCTGCTGGCGATGCTCAATAACAGCGCGGCCAACGCCGCCGCCCGCCGCGTGGCGCTCGGCAGCCTGCTGTTTAAGCTGGTGGGCAGCCTGATTATCCTGCCCTTTATACACCCGCTGGCGAACCTGATGGACAACCTCCCGCTGCCGAAGGCGGAGCTGGTGATCTATTTCCACGTGTTCTACAACCTGGTGCGCTGCCTGGCGATGGTACCTTTTGCCGGGTCGATGGCCCGCTTCTGCGAACGCCTCATTCAGGACGAACCGGAGCTGGATGCGCGCCTGAAACCGAAGCACCTGGATACGTCCGCGCTGGATACCCCGGCGCTGGCGCTGGCGAATGCCGCGCGCGAGACGCTGCGCATGGGCGACGCAATGGAAACCATGCTCGAAGGCCTGCAAAAGGTGATGCACGGCGAGCCGCGTGAAGAGAAAGAGCTGCGCAGGTTAGCTGACGATATCAACGTGCTCTATACCGCCATCAAGCTTTACCTGGCGCGCATGCCGCAGGACGAGCTGGCGGAAGAGGAGTCTCGCCGCTGGGCGGAAATTATCGAGATGTCGCTCAATCTTGAGCAGGCCTCCGATATCGTTGAGCGCATGGGCAGCGAGATCGCCGATAAATCGCTGGCCGCACGCCGGGCGTTCTCCGTTGAAGGCCTGAAGGAGCTGGAAGCGCTGCACGAGCAGCTGGTCAGTAATCTGAAGCTGGCGATGCTGGTCTTCTTTTCCAGCGACGTCCCGAGCGCGCGCCGCCTGCGCCGCAACAAGCATCGATTCCGCATTCTTAACCGCCGCTACTCGCACGCCCACGTTGAGCGTCTGCACCAGCAAAACGTGCAGAGTATCGAAACCAGCTCACTCCACCTGGGACTGCTGGGGGATATGAAGCGCCTCAACTCATTGTTCTGCGCGGTGGCGTACAGCGTGATGGAACAGCCGGATGAAGACGACGAGCGGGATGAGTATTAATCTCTGAAAGCGCCTCGCAAAACGGTTTTGTGAGGCGTGATTCCCCATAAAGAGCAATTTATTCTTCAACCCTTACATTTTTAAGGGAATAGAAAATGCTCAATTATTACGCTACACTTCGCCAATTCATGCGCATTCCAATGGGGGTTCTCATGCGCGGTGCTAATAGCATTAAAAAATCAGTGAATGTTTCCCTGTCGCCCGAAATCCTTGAAGAGGCGCGACGGCTTAAACTTAATCTCTCTGCCGTGCTCACGGCTGCACTGCAGGAGCAGTTTCGTGCGCATCAGCGTGCAGAGTGGTTAGCAGAAAATAAAGCTTCTATCGAGGCCATTAACCAATGGGTTGATGAAAACGGCTCCTTTAGTGACTTTCAGAGGTCGTTCTGATGGAGCAATATTTTGCTTATGAGAATGAAGGTAAGGGGAAAACTGCCTATCCCTGGCTAATCAATATGCAGCATCCCGTGGCTAATGTGATGAAGCATGTTCTGGTCGCCCCCGCAGTTGAACTTAGCCATCTGGGAGGCATTCAGCCACCTGCGAAAGTGTGCCCTGTCGTTGAGATAGCGGGTAAACCCTGTGTGGTAATGATGCACATGATGGCAGGCATATCGCCAAAAGAGTTAGGCGAGCGTGTCGCCGATCTTACGCAAAACCGTGCTTCATTGCGGGATGCACTCGATTTTTTGATCAACGGTTACTAACACTTTTTTGTCAGCCGCAAGGTAAGGTATATTTCGCCCTTCACAGGAGAAACTATGCTGCCAACTCAATCAACCCGATTAAACAAATACATTAGCGAGAGCGGGATCTGCTCACGTCGCGAGGCTGACCGTTACATTGAACAAGGTAACGTGTTTCTTAACGGCAAACGCGCCACCATCGGCGATCAGGTGGTGCCTGGCGATGTGGTTAAAGTGAATGGTCAGGTCATCGAACCGCGTGATGCTGAAGACCTGGTGTTTATCGCGTTGAACAAACCGGTTGGGATTGTCAGCACCACTGAAGACGGTGAGCGGGACAACATCGTTGATTTCGTGAACCACAGCAGCCGTATCTTCCCGATTGGCCGTCTGGATAAAGACTCTCAGGGGCTGATTTTCCTCACCAACCACGGCGATCTGGTCAACAAGATCCTGCGTGCCGGTAACGATCACGAGAAAGAGTACATTGTGACGGTGAATAAGCCGGTCACGGACGACTTCATTCGCGGTATGGGCGCCGGTGTGCCGATCCTTGGTACCGTTACGAAAAAGTGTAAGGTGAAGAAAGAAGCGCCGTTCGCGTTCCGCATTACCCTGGTGCAGGGCTTAAACCGCCAGATCCGCCGCATGTGCGAACATTTCGGTTATGAAGTGACGAAGCTTGAGCGCACGCGCATCATGAACGTCAGCCTGTCCGGCATTCCGCTGGGCGAATGGCGCGACTTAACGGACGACGAACTGATCGAGCTGTTCAAGCTTATCGAGAATTCCTCGTCCGAAGCGAAGCCGAAGGCCAAAGCCAAACCGAAAACCCAGGCGATTAAGCGCCCGGTGGTGAAGGCGCCGCAGGCGGAAGAGAAAGGGCGCGGCAAGCCGGGCAACGGAAAACGCTTTACCCAGCCGGGGCGCAAAAAGAAAGGGCGCTGATTAGCGCCTTCCACGGGTAGACGTTGTGGCCGACCAGGAAAAGGTCGCCTCTGCATCCGGTTTATAAGCCTGCTCTTTTTTCAGCTTGCGGGCTTTTTTCGCCGCGGCGTCACGCTGCGCCATCAGCTTATCGATGTACTCTTTTTTCACCTGATTGGTTTCGGCGTTCGTCAGCGTGCGGCCATGTGCGATACGGGCGCGGTCGAGAAGCGTTTTCAGTTCGCGCTGCTCGGCTTCGGTCATGTCTTTCTGGGTCAAACGTGGTGTAGCCATTGCTGAAGCCTCCTGAGAGAGAGGCTTCAGTGTAAAGCAAGCAGCGTAAATTAACCCTGCTTCACCGCATCTTTTTTTGTTTGTTCATCAATCGGTTTGCCGGACCAGTAGCCCGCCAGCAGCGAGCCGGAGAGGTTGTGCCAGACGGAGAACAGCGCGCCAGGCAGGGCCGCCAGCGGGGAGAAGTAAATTTTACCAAGCGCCGCCGCCAGGCCGGAGTTCTGCATCCCTACCTCGATTGCCAGCGTGCGGCAGGTCGATTCGTCGAAGCCAAACAGTCTCCCGCCCCAGTAGCCGCCCAGCAGACCAATGGTGTTATGCAGCACCACCGCGACGATCACTACAAAGCCTACGGAAGCAATGTGCGAGGCGGAGCCCGCTACCACGGCGCTGATGATCGCCAGAATACAGACCATCGAAAATGCGGGCAGGTATGGCTCAACGGCCTTCACCACGCGCGGTAAAAGATGGTGAATGACCAGCCCCAGCGCAATCGGGATCACCACGATTTGCAGAATGCTCAGCAGCATGCCCATCACGTCCACCTGAATATGCGCATCCACGTACAGGCGGGTTAACAGCGGCGTGGCAATCACGCCCACCAGCGTAGAGACGGATGAGATAGTGACGGAGAGCGCCACGTCACCTTTCGCCAGATAGATCATGACGTTGGACGCCGTGCCGCTGGCCACGCTGCCCACCAGCACCATCCCGGCGGAAAGGTCGGGCGGCATCTTAAAGGCCATCGCCAGCAGCCACGCCGCGAGCGGCATCACCAGGTAGTGCAGAAATATTCCTGCCGCGACGGGCGCAGGGCGAGACAGCACGCGTTTAAAGTCGTCGACTTTCAGATGCACGCCCATACCGAACATGATCAGCATCAGCAGCGTGGTGACCCACGGACCAATACCGGTGAACGTGGTGGGCGTGTAATACGCGAGTACGGAGAGCAGCAGCGCCCATAGCGGGAACAGCCGCGTAATAGCGGATAACATAATGATTTCCTTGCGATGAATGTTGTGTGTGTTTGTTATAAAAAGCCGGGATCGAGCCCGGCTATAGTTATTGTTTATCGCGTAAGGAAGTAATATTCAAATGAATTATGACCGGATGCTTTCCCAGCTCAGACTAAAGCGAGCCAGATATTTGCGCAGTCGGTCGGCGTCGTTAGGATTGGCTTTTTTGAGCCGTGAAACGGCAAACAGCTCACGTCCGGCTTCAGACAACGATGCGCTGCGGCGACATACCTCCAGCACCGTTTCAAGTTGCCGCTGGTCAAAGAGGTCAATCTCCATGTCAGTTGCAGGCTGCGTCACGTCAGTTTGCCAGTCGGTCTGAAGACGTGAGATCTCCTCCAGCACCAGATCCTGAGTAATACGCCCTCGTTCCGCCAGCGTCGCCATGCGTGCGACGCTGGCGCTCAGTTCGCGAAAGTTGCCCCGCCACAGCGCCCTGCTGGAACAGGCAAAGGCCAGATAGCCTTCGCGCGCCTCTTTATCGAAGCGGATTTGCGTCTGGGTTTCGCGAGAGAAACGTTGAAGTTCGTAGTCGACATTCGGCGTTATGTCCTCTTTCCGTTGGGCAAGGCCTGGCAAGGCAAAGCTCCACATATTAATACGGGCATAGAGATCTTCACGAAAACGTCCCTCGGCCACCCACTGGCGCATATCACGGTGGGTTCCGGCGATAAGTTGAAAATCGCTGTGAACTTCTTTATCGGAGCCAAACGGGAAAAAAGTTTTCTCTTCAATGGCTTTGAGCAGCATCGCCTGTTCATCCAGGCCTAGTTCGGCAATCTCGTCGAGGAAAAGGACGCCGCCATCGGCTTCACGCAGCAGGCCGCTGCGCGCCGACAGTGCGCCGGTAAAGGCTCCTTTCACATGGCCGAACAGCGTGGACATGGCGTTATCACCGCGCAGGGTCGCGCAGTTGACGGAAACCAGCTTGCCGGAAACTTGATGGCGTGACTGCTTAAGCTGATAAATACGGTTCGCGAGGAACGACTTGCCCGCGCCGGTGGGGCCGGTCAGCAGGATCGGGGCTGTTGAACGTAGCGCCACGCGTTCAATCTTGTCGATAAGAGTGTTAAAGGTGGCATTTCGCGTATCAATGCCCGCTTTCAGAAATGAGATTGACTGCTGCTGCTCGCGCTGAAAACGGTTGGTAAGGGTCGTGTAGCGGCTTAAATCCAGGTCGATAATTGAGTAAGTTCCGGCTGCAGTCTCCTCAGCAGAGGCTTCTTTTCTGGCTGGGCCAGTCTGCAAAAGGCTGGCGGGAAGATAGCGGGCTTCCGTCAGCAGGAACCAGCAGATCTGCGCCACATGCGTGCCGGTGGTGATGTGGACGAAATACTCTTCGTGATCGGTATCAAAAGTGTACTGGGTGGCGAAATCGAGAAACGCGGCATAAACCTCTTCGAAATCCCACGGGTCTTCAATGATTACCGTGCTGGGACGCACCTCGGTGTGGGGGGAAACCAGCACAATATCTTCCGCCAGTTGCTGAGCCATGCCGAGATCTCGCGGTTGATGTAGCAGCTCCAGTCTGTCGACCGGGAAATCCGGCTGTTGGCACAGCCCGACGGTCGGTCGCCATTTGCGAAAGCGATTAGCCCGCTTTCCCCGTTTATCCATCACGGTGCCAAGCACCCCGATCACCACCTTCCGCTTCTTCATATTTATCCAGAAAGATAATTGTCGATATAACAGGATAAAAAATGTTGAGCCGAACGACAATGCATGAAAAGCCTGATAAATAAAAAAACATTAATTATCAATAAAATAAAAAAATAAAACGGCGTTTTTTGTTTTTGGCACGCTTCTGGCAATACAGATAATGTCACGACGTTGAGCACACTGGGGGTTAAGGCCTCGTCGGCGCACCAGGAACGGCAAGGCTGTTTTCCGGGGGCGTTCCGTCAACCAATGACAGACAGAAGGGTTCGATTCCCGATTCATTCTCCCAATGAAAACTGGTTGTAAACATCAAAGTAAAAACGGGGGATTGCGCAGTCAGCAATCCCAATGAAGGTCGCCGGTAATGGCGCCGGATCGCAGGCGAAAAGGCATTCCCCTGTGATTTCGTGCCTGCACCCGCGCCTGACTTTAAGGAATATAAAATGGCTAAAAAAATCACGATAAAAAAAGGTCAGTTAGGACTGGTAGCAAAAGCTGGCGATTATTACCGGGTACTGGAGGCGGGTGAACACCGTCTGGGTTGGTTCAATACTGACGACGTGCTGGTGGTGAGCCAGGATGGCAGCGAGGTGCCGGGTGCGCTGGCGGATTATCTGCGCCGCTTTCAGCCTGACTGGGTGGTACGTTACTGCCTGGCGGTTGATCTTACTGCGGATGAAATCGGGGTGTTATCGAACAACGGCGTATTGCAGGAGATTGTGCCGCCTTGTACACGTCGTCTGTACTGGCAGCAGGATGCGGCGTTGAGCCTGCGAAGAATTGATACCCGCGATGTGCGGGTGCCGGAGGACGTGATGAATGCTGCTCTGCAGCCGCGTCGCAATGGCGCGGTAAAAGGGCGCGACGCGATGCTGGTCGTACAGGTGCCTGCCTGGCACGTCGGGGTGGTGAAAATCGACGGAGAAATTCAGGCACTGTTACCGCCGGGACTGACGGCATACTGGAAAATTAACCATCTCGTCGAGGCAGAGGTAGTGGATACGCGCCTTCAGGTAGTAGAAGTGAGCGGGCAGGAGATCCTGACGAAGGACAAAGTTAACCTGCGCCTGAACCTGGCGGCTAACTGGCGCTACAGCGACGTGCTGCAGGCCTGCGGACAGCTTACGAAACCGCTGGAACATTTGTACCGCGAACTCCAGTTCGCATTGCGTGAGGCGGTCGGCACCCGCACGCTCGATGAGTTACTGGAAGATAAGCAGATCATTGATGAGGTGGTCAGCAAACAGGTGCAAGGCCGCCTGTCATCCTTTGGAATGGAAATTGCGTCGCTTGGGGTAAAAGATATTGTTTTACCTGGTGATATGAAAACGATTTTATCCCGTCTGGTAGAGGCCGAAAAATCGGCCCAGGCGAATGTTATTCGCCGACGTGAAGAAACGGCGGCGACACGATCGCTGTTAAACACCGCAAAGGTGATGGAGAACAACCCGGTGGCGCTGCGTTTAAAAGAGCTGGAAACCCTGGAAAGGGTCGCGGAGCGTATCGACAAAATTTCAGTATTTGGTGGCCTGGACCAGGTATTACACGGCCTTGTTAACCTGAAAGGATAACGCAATGCAACAGAATGATTTTGAATTACTGACAGCGCCAAACGGCGCCCCGATCAAAATGTGGACTCACGGTGTGCCCGTGGAGCCAGAGGCACAAGCGCAGTTACTGAATACCGCAAAGATGCCGTTTATTTTCAAACACCTTGCGGTGATGCCCGACGTTCATCTCGGTAAAGGCTCAACCATCGGCAGCGTGATTCCGACCAAAGGGGCAATTATTCCTGCGGCGGTTGGCGTGGATATTGGTTGCGGGATGATTGCCGTTCGCACGTCGCTGGTGGCCGGTGATTTGCCGGATAATCTCAGCGGTTTACGTAGCGCCATTGAACAGGCAGTACCGCATGGGAGAACCAATACGCGTTCTCGACGTGATAAAGGCGCGTGGGAAACGCCACCGAAAGAAGTGGACGATCGCTGGTGGGTGCTGGCCCCACGTTTTAAACAACTCACGGATAAATACCCGCAGTTGCTGAAAACCAACAACTACCAGCATCTGGGCACGCTGGGTACCGGAAACCACTTTATTGAAATTTGCCTCGATGAGCAGCAGCGCGTCTGGGTGATGTTGCACAGTGGCTCGCGCGGCGTAGGAAACGCCATCGGTAATGTGTTTATCGCCCTGGCACAGCAGGATATGCAGCATCACCTGGGACATCTGCCGGATAAAAATCTGGCCTATTTTCAGGAGGGGAGTCGTCACTATGAGGACTACATCGAGGCGGTGGAGTGGGCGCAGGATTTTGCCCGCCACAATCGGGAAGTGATGATGTCGCGCGTGCTGGCGGCGCTCTCTCGCGAAGTGACTAAGCCCTTTATTACGCAGCAGGAGGCGGTTAACTGCCATCATAACTATGTGCAGAAAGAGCATCACTTTGGGGCAGAGGTACTGATCACGCGCAAAGGTGCGGTGTCGGCGCAGAAAGGGCAGATGGGGATTATTCCGGGCTCAATGGGCGCAAAGAGCTTCATCGTGCGTGGCCTCGGCAACGAGCAAAGCTTCTGTTCCTGCAGCCACGGTGCTGGGAGAGTGATGAGCCGAACGGCGGCAAAAAAACGCTATACCCTTAGCGACCATATTCAGGCGACCTCTCACGTAGAGTGTCGCAAAGACAATGAGGTGATCGATGAAACGCCGATGGCCTATAAAGACATTGATGCCGTGATGGCCGCGCAATCGTCGCTGGTGGAGATCGTTCATACCCTGCGTCAGGTAGTGTGTGTAAAAGGATAAAAAAATGAGCAACAACGATGTTGATAGCGCGATGCGCGCACGTGTCTGCGCGCAACTTCGCGATATAGAGCAGCGCTATAACGTGCGCGTGCTCTACGCCTGTGAATCGGGCAGCCGGGGATGGGGATTTGCCTCACCGGATAGCGATTATGATGTGCGGTTTTTGTACGTTCACCGCCCAGAATGGTATCTGCGCGTCGAATCCCAGCGGGATGTGATCGAGCTGCCGATAGATGATGAACTGGACGTTTGTGGCTGGGAATGGCGCAAGGCACTGGGCCTGCTGAAGGGGGCAAACCCGACGCTTATCGAGTGGCTGGATTCCCCTGTTGTTTATCAGGAGGATGAGACGGTAGTGGCCGAGTTGCGCGCGCTGATACCCGCGTGGTTTTCGCCATTGCGCGCCCGCTGGCATTACTACTCAATGGCCCGAAAAAACTTCCGTGGATATTTACAGGAGGAAACGGTTCGGCTGAAAAAGTATTTTTACGTTCTGCGCCCTTTGCTGGCGGCGCGGTGGGTAGAAGCGGGGAAAGGCGTTCCACCGATGCGTTTTGCCGAACTGCTTGCCGGGAGCGAACTGTGTGCGCCGTTACGTGCGGAAATCGATGCATTGCTGGAAATAAAACAGCGCGCAGGTGAAGCGGAATATGGTCCTAAACGGCCCTTACTCCATGCTTTTTTGCAAAATGAGCTGGTGAGAGGAGAAGTACTACAGCCGGTACTACCCGACAGCAGAGAAGGAAATTTAAAAGATCTGGATTCGTTGCTGATGAGAACAGTAATGAAAAGCTAAAGAATGGCCCGGTAGTGAAAACGCCCGGGCCATTCTTGCGCTTATTCAAACAAATTCTGATGAAGTTTCTGCACGACCTGCTCGGCCTGATCGGCTGGCACCAGGAAGCAGAGGTTATAGCTGGACGCACCGTAGCAAATCATGCGGATGTTGAACGGGTCGAGCACGCCAAACACCTCTTTGCCCACGCCGCAGGCGCGCGACAGCTTGTTACCGATGATGGCAACCAGCGCCAGATCTTCTTCCACTTCCACGCGGCACAGTTCAGACAGCTCAATCAGCAGCGACTGCGTCAGCAGGGTGTCGCCGGTGGAGGTAGAACCGGTGGTGTCCAGCGTTAGCGCAATGCTCACTTCAGAGGTGGTGATCAGATCCACGGAGATGTTGTGGCGTGCCAGAATGCCAAACACTTCCGCCAGGAAACCGCGGGAGTGCAGCATATTGTGGCTGTGCAGGGTGACCAGCGTCTGGCGACGGCGCAGGGCCAGGGCGCGGAACAGCGGTGGGTTTTCCGTTTTCTTGCAGACCAGCGTCCCGCCCGCTTTCGGATCTTTACTGGAGCCGACGAAGACCGGAATATCGCTACGTACGGCTGGCAAAAGGGTTGCCGGATGCAGAACTTTCGCACCGAAGGTGGCCATTTCCGCCGCTTCTTCAAAGGCGATCACGTCAATACGTTTCGCCGCAGAAACGACGCGCGGATCGGTGGTGTAAATGCCCGGAACGTCAGTCCAGATATCCACGCGCGTGGCATGCAGGGCTTCGCCCAGCAGCGCGGCGGTGTAGTCGCTGCCGCCACGGCCAAGCGTGGTGGTGCGGCCTTTCGCTTCGCTGCCGATAAAGCCCTGGGTGATCACGATACCGTCTGCCAGACGCGGGGCCAGCTGCTGATTGGTCAGTTCGGCCAGTGCTTCAACGTCCGGCTCGGCACGACCAAAGCGGTCGCTGGTACGCATCACTTTTCGCACGTCAAACCACTGCGCCTGAATGTTACGCTCGCGCATGATTTCAACAAACAGCAGGGTGGACATCAGCTCGCCGTGGCTAACCAGCTCGTCGGTCAGGGCGGTGGAGGTGGCCAGCGAGGCGGCTTCTGCCAGGGTAGTGATATTTTCCAGCAGACGTTCCACTTCCTCGCGGATCACGTTCGGGTTCTGCAGACGCTCAAGAATGTCGAACTGAATTTTGCGCAGTGCATCCAGCTTCACGAAACGTTCTGTCGCTTCCAGTCCTTCAGACAGAGAAACCAGCAGGTTCGTCACGCCGGCAGATGCAGACAGCACCACCAGGCGGGTATTCGGATCGGCCAGCACCACATCGGCGCTGCGGTTCATGGCATCGTAATCGGCCACACTGGTGCCGCCAAACTTGGCGACCACAAAACTCGTCATAACAACCTCGTGTCAGGGAATGAATAAGCGACCTTGGCACAAGAGTGAAACGAAAACAGGTGCAGGCGCAAAATACGGCCCTATAAATAAAATGCGGGGGAGGTCCTGTCAATGCTGGGATTATGCGGATTTTTTATGGGGGGGTACCCCTGAGAAACAGGACTTATAACAGAGCCAGATTTTATGCTCCGTTTTAGGGCATTTTGACCGACATTTCGCCGCTCCTGGAAGGCGTTTCAGCAGCTATACTTTTCGGGTCTTTTCACCTGCGTTTGATGCAGGCCAGGGCAATGGCATAAAAACCATCACAATTTTTATTTGCAGGCGCTACAATCGACCGCAGTCACAATTCTCAAATCAGAAGAGTATTGCTAATGAAAAACATCAACCCAACGCAGACCGCTGCCTGGCAGGCACTCCAGAAACATTATGATGAAATGAAAGACGTCACCATCGCGGATCTGTTCGCGAAAGATGCCGATCGTTTCAACAAGTTCTCCGCGACCTTCGACGACCTGATGCTGGTGGATTTCTCCAAAAACCGCATTACCGAAGAGACGCTGGCTAAACTGCAGGATCTGGCGAAAGAGACTGAGCTTGCCGACGCCATCAAATCCATGTTCTCCGGTGAGAAGATCAACCGCACCGAAGACCGTGCCGTGCTGCACGTCGCTCTGCGTAACCGTAGCAATACGCCAATCATCGTTGACGGCAAAGACGTCATGCCGGAAGTGAACGCGGTACTGGAAAAGATGAAAACCTTCTCCGAAGCGATCATCTCCGGTAGCTGGAAAGGCTACACCGGCAAAGCGATCACCGACGTGGTAAACATCGGTATCGGCGGTTCTGACCTCGGCCCGTTCATGGTGACCGAAGCGCTGCGTCCGTACAAAAACCACCTCAATATGCACTTTGTGTCTAACGTCGATGGTACCCACATCGCCGAAGTGCTGAAGAACGTGAACCCGGAAACCACCCTGTTCCTGGTTGCGTCTAAAACCTTTACCACCCAGGAAACCATGACCAACGCCCACAGCGCGCGCGACTGGTTCCTGAAAACCGCGGGCGACAACAAGCACGTGGCGAAACACTTCGCGGCGCTGTCTACCAACAGTAAAGCCGTCAGCGAGTTCGGTATCGACACCGCGAACATGTTCGAGTTCTGGGACTGGGTTGGCGGCCGCTACTCCCTGTGGTCTGCGATCGGTCTGTCCATCATCCTGTCCGTGGGCTTCGACAACTTCGTTGAGCTGCTCTCCGGCGCGCACGCGATGGATAAACACTTCTCCACTACCGCACCAGAGAAAAACCTGCCGGTGCTGCTGGCGCTGATCGGTATCTGGTACAACAACTTCTTCGGGGCTGAAACCGAAGCGATCCTGCCGTACGACCAGTATATGCACCGCTTTGCGGCCTACTTCCAGCAGGGCAACATGGAATCCAACGGTAAATATGTTGACCGTAACGGCAACGCGGTGGACTACCAGACTGGCCCAATCATCTGGGGCGAGCCGGGCACCAACGGTCAGCATGCCTTCTACCAGCTGATTCACCAGGGCACCAAAATGGTACCGTGCGATTTCATCGCCCCGGCTATTACCCATAACCCGCTGTCCGACCACCATCCGAAGCTGCTGTCCAACTTCTTCGCACAGACCGAAGCGCTGGCGTTTGGTAAATCCCGCGAGGTGGTTGAGCAGGAATACCGTGACCAGGGTAAAGACCCGGCCACGCTGGACCACGTGGTGCCGTTCAAAGTGTTCGAAGGCAACCGTCCAACCAACTCCATCCTGCTGCGCGAAATCACGCCGTTCAGCCTGGGTGCGCTGATCGCCCTTTATGAACATAAAATCTTCACGCAGGGCGCGATCCTGAACATCTTCACCTTTGACCAGTGGGGCGTTGAGCTGGGCAAACAGCTGGCAAACCGTATTCTGCCTGAGCTGGGTGATGATAAAGCGATTACCAGCCATGACAGCTCAACAAATGGTTTGATCAACCGTTATAAAGCATGGCGTGCGTAATTAAAACGTCATGAAAACGTGCCGGCGAAATGCCGGCATTTTTTTATCGGATAATTCCTGATGTCTGTTAGTTAACTCAAATTCTGGTTCTGAGTTTAATCCGAAAAAGACGGTTAACCCGTTAATTGCTGCGGTTTATTTTAAGAAAATACGCAGTAGTCCATTAATGTATTTATATTATAACATATTGATTTTTATAAATTATATATTTATGAGATTTGTCTTTCATTTCCATTTTAACCATTAGTCCGAAAACCCTCTCCCTATTTCCCCTTACGGCAAACCCACGGCAGTAGTTGTGTATACTCGATTCCGCCTGAAATTCTTTTCGGGCAAATCTCCATTCATTCATTGAAGGGAAATTGTTATGAAGAAAGTACTGTATGGCATTTTTGCCATATCTGCGCTTGCGGCGACATCTGTCTATGCAGCTCCGGTTCAGGTCGGGGAAGCGGCAGGTTCGGCTGCGACGTCTGCGTCTGCGGGAAGTTCTACCGCAGCCAGCGCCAGCACCGTAAGTTCAGCCGTGGGTGTCGCGCTGGCGGCAACCGGTGGCGGTGATGGCTCCAACACCGGAACCACGACCACCACGACAACCAGCACCCAGTAATAGCGGGTGTTTTAATCATAACCACACTTCGGTGTGGTTATTTCGCCCCTTCGGAGAAGAGTCGTGAAGCGACCTGCAATCATTCTGATTTGCCTGCTGCTGCAGGCGTGCTCGGCCACCACTAAAGGGCTGGGAAACTCACTGTGGGAAAGCCTGTTCGGCACACCGGGCGTGCATCTTACCGATGACGAACTTCAGAACATGCCCTATGCCAGTCAGTACATGCAGCTTAACGATGGTCCGCAACTGTTTGTGGTGCTCGCTTTCGATGAAAACGGGCAGCAGAAATGGGTGACGCAGGATCAGGCCACCATCGTGACGCAGCATGGCCGTATCGTGAAAACCCTGCTGGGCGGCGATAACCTGCTGGAGGTGAATAATATCGCCGACGACCCGCTGATCAAGCCGAACCAGATCGCCGACGGCGCAGGCTGGACGCGCACGATGGGCTGGACCGAACACAAGCAGGTGCGTTACGCCACGGCACGCTCGACCTTCCTCTGGGACGGCACGGACAGCGTGAAAGTCGGCAGCGACGAAACGCAGGTTCGCGTGCTGGATGAAGAGGTCACCACCGACCAGGCCACCTGGCACAACCGCTTCTGGATCGACGAGGAAGGGCAGATCCGTCAGTCCTTACAGTATCTCGGTGCCGGATTCTTCCCGGTCAAAACCACCCTGATCAAGGCGGCGAAATCATGAAAACGCTCATTCACGTTGCGCTTATCGCCAGTTTTGCCGCGCCGCTGGCATGGTCCGCCGGGACAGTAAAGGTCTACACGCCGGACAGTGAAAAACCCAAAACCTTAACCCACGCCGAGCATCTGCTCGATCTCGTCGGACAGCCAAGGCTCGCCAACAGCTGGTGGCCGGGCGCGGTCATCGCTGAACGGCAGAAGACCGCTGAAGCGGAACAACAGCACAAGGCGCTCCTTGCGAGGCTGACGGGACTCGCGGAGCAGGAAGATGGCGACGACGCTGCGGCCATTAACAGCGTCCGTCAGCAGCTGCAGGCGCTGAAGGTGACGGGCCGTCAGAACGTCAATCTTGACCCGGATGACGTGCGCGTCACGGAAAACGGCAACCCCGCGCTGGAAGGAGACTATACGCTCTGGCTGCCGGCGAAGCCGACGACGGTGACCGTGATGGGGCTTATCAGCAGCCCGGGTAATAAGCCCTTTACGCCCGGTCGTGACGTGGCGAGCTACCTCGACGAGCAGAGCATGCTGAGCGGCGCGGATAACAGCTACGCCTGGGTGGTTTACCCTGACGGCCACACGCAAAAAGCTCCCGTCGCTTACTGGAATAAACGGCATATCGAACCCATGCCGGGCAGCATTATTTTTGTCGGTTTTGCCGACCATTTCTGGACGAAGGCGTATGACGGGCTTAACGCCGATATCCTTCACTCCCTGATTCAGCGGATACCGGAATAATGAAAAGAACTTATCTCTACAGCATGCTGGCGCTCTGCGTGAGTGCCGCCTGCCATGCAGAAACGTATCCGGCACCCATTGGCCCGTCTCAGTCAGACTTCGGCGGCGTCGGTTTACTGCAAACGCCCACCGCGCGTATGGCGCGCGAGGGGGAAATTAGCCTTAACTACCGTGATAACGACCAGTATCGCTACTACTCGGCGTCGGTGCAGCTGTTCCCGTGGCTTGAAACCACGCTGCGCTATACCGACGTGCGGACGAAACAATACAGCAGCGTCGAGGCGTTCTCAGGCGATCAGACCTACAAAGATAAAGCCTTCGACGTTAAGCTGCGCCTGTGGGAAGAGAGCTACTGGATGCCGCAGGTCTCTGTGGGTGCCAAAGATATCGGCGGTACCGGTCTGTTTGATGCGGAATACATCGTGGCCAGCAAGGCCTGGGGGCCGTTCGACTTCTCACTCGGGATGGGATGGGGCTATCTCGGCACCAGCGGTAACGTGAAAAACCCGTTTTGCTCCTACAGCGATAAATACTGCTACCGCGATAACAGCTATCAGAAAGCGGGCTCCATCAACGGGGACCAGATGTTCCACGGCCCGGCGTCGCTGTTTGGCGGTGTAGAGTATCAAACACCCTGGCAGCCATTACGCCTGAAGCTGGAGTACGAGGGGAATGACTACTCGCAGGACTTCGCCGGGAAGATTGAGCAGAAGAGCAAGTTTAACGTCGGCGCCATTTATCGCGTCACCGACTGGGCCGACGTTAACCTCAGCTACGAGCGCGGCAATACGGTGATGTTTGGCTTCACGCTGCGCACCAACTTTAACGACATGCGGCCGCACTACAATGATAACGCGCGGCCTGCATACCAGCCGGAGCCGCAGGATGCGATTCTGCAGCACTCCGTGGTGGCAAACCAGCTGACGCTGCTGAAATACAATGCCGGTCTGGCGGATCCGAAAATTCAGGTGAAAGGCGATACGCTGTACGTCACCGGCGAGCAGGTGAAATACCGCGACTCGCGCGAAGGGATCGAACGCGCCAACCGGATCATCATGAACGATCTCCCGGACGGGATCCGCACGATCCGCGTGACGGAGAATCGTCTCAACCTGCCGCAGGTGACGACGGAAACGGACGTTGCCAGCCTTAAGCGCCACCTGGAAGGCGAACCGCTCGGACATGAAACCGAGCTGGTGCAAAAACGCGTAGAGCCGATCGTGCCGGAGACCACCGAGCAGGGCTGGTATATCGACAAGTCGCGCTTCGATTTCCATATCGATCCGGTGCTGAACCAGTCCGTCGGCGGGCCGGAAAACTTCTACATGTATCAGCTGGGCGTCATGGCGACGGCGGATCTGTGGCTTACTGACCACCTGCTGACCACCGGCAGCCTGTTCGGCAACATCGCTAACAACTACGACAAGTTCAACTATACCAACCCGCCAAAAGACTCACAGCTGCCGCGCGTGCGTACCCGCGTACGTGAGTACGTGCAGAACGATGCCTACGTGAATAACCTGCAGGCCAACTATTTCCAGTACTTCGGCAACGGCTTCTACGGCCAGGTGTACGGCGGGTATCTGGAAACCATGTACGGCGGCGCGGGGGCGGAGGTGCTTTATCGTCCTGTCGACAGCAACTGGGCGTTTGGGGTTGATGCCAACTACGTCAAGCAGCGTGACTGGCGCAGCGCCCAGGACATGATGAAGTTCACCGACTACAGCGTCAAAACCGGTCACCTGACCGCCTACTGGACGCCGTCGTTCGCACCTGACGTGCTGGTGAAAACCAGCGTCGGCCAGTACCTGGCGGGCGATAAGGGCGGCACGCTGGACATCTCCAAACACTTCGACAGCGGCGTCGTGGTGGGCGGCTACGCCACCATCACCAACGTCTCGCCGGACGAATATGGGGAAGGGGACTTCACCAAAGGGGTTTACGTGTCGATTCCGCTGGATCTGTTCTCATCCGGTCCAACCCGCAGTCGCGCGGCCATCGGCTGGACGCCGCTGACGCGCGACGGCGGTCAGCAGCTTGGACGTAAGTTCCAGCTGTACGACATGACGAGCGATAAGAACATTAACTTCCGCTGATGCTTCACGCCGGGCGGCACCGCGTTTGCCCGGCCTACGGTTTTTGTAGGCCCGGTAAGCGCAGCGCCACCGGGCGAACTACAAGCGGCGCAGCAGCCTTGCCGGGTTCCCGGCATAGACACCTTTCTCGACGATCGATTTCGTCACCACGCTTCCCGCCCCAATCACCGCTCCGTCGCAAATGGAGACAGCCAGAATGGTGGCACCGCTGCCAATCGACACATCATTTCCGATGGTAATATGGCCCCAGCTGGCCCGGTCGGCGTTCGGTTTCCCCTCACGAAACATATCGTTGGCAAACATCACGCCATGGCCAACAAAGCAACGCTTACCAATGGTCACATACTCACAGATGAAGGTGTGCGACTGAATTTTGCTGTCGTCACCGACGCGCGTATTGCCCTGGATTTCAACAAACGGGCCGACGAATACGCCGTTGCCCAGTACACAGTCGTAAAGATTAGTGGGTTCATATACGGTCACATTGTCGCCGCACGTCACGTTGCGAACCCCGGTTGGTTTACGATCCATCGGTTACCTCCCTACATAAAACATAATTAAAAAATATAGATCTCCGTCACATTTTTGCGTTATACAGAAACCTCGCCCTGGAGAATGAGGTGCTGTATGACATCCCTGACTCGCCCGCGCGTTGAGTTTATCTCAACTATCCTCCAGACCGTGCTGAACCTCGGTCTGTTGAGCCTTGGCCTGATACTGGTCGTCTTTTTGGGTAAAGAGACGGTGCATCTGGCGGATGTACTGTTTGCCCCTGAACAAACCAGCAAATATGCGCTGGTGGAAGGCCTGGTGGTCTACTTTCTCTACTTTGAATTTATCGCCCTGATTGTGAAGTACTTTCAGTCCGGCTTTCACTTCCCGCTGCGTTATTTTGTCTACATTGGGATCACCGCGATTGTGCGGCTGATCATCGTCGATCATAAATCCCCGCTCGACGTGCTGATCTACTCGGCGGCGATCCTGCTGCTGGTGATCACCCTCTGGCTGTGTAACTCGAAGCGGCTGAAGCGAGAATAAAAAAAATGGCGGCCCGGAGGCCGCCTAACAACAGTCACAAGTTGGGTCAATACAATACGTCTAAAGTTGAGGGTTGCAGTGGCATAACAAAATGAAACTTAACCTTTCACACCGCCCGCCGTCAGGCCGTTGACCAGCCAGCGCTGCGCCAGCAGGAACACCACGGTAATCGGGATGGCAGAGAGTACGGCCGCCGCGGCAAAGTCGCCCCACAGGTAGTTTTGCGGGTTGAGGTATTGCTGCATACCGACGGCCAGGGTGTAGCTGTTCACATCACGCAGTAACAGTGAGGCAACCGGTACTTCGGTGATGGCGGCGATAAACGACAGGATAAACACCACCGCCAGAATCGGCACTGACAGCGGCAGCAGCACCAGGCGGAACGCCTGCCACGGGGTAGCCCCATCCAGCGCGGCCGCTTCTTCCAGCGAGCCGTCGATGGTTTCGAAATAGCCTTTAATGGTCCACACATGCAGTGCGATACCGCCAAGGTAGGCGAAGATCACGCCGCCGTGGGTGTTCAGACCGATAAACGGTATGTACTGGCCCAGGCGGTCAAACAGGGCGTACAGCGCCACCAGCGACAGCACGGCCGGGAACATCTGGAAAATCAGCATCCCTTTCAGCAGCGTCGCTTTGCCCGGGAAACGCATACGGGCAAAGGCGTAAGCGCAGGTGGTGGAAAGTGCCACGATACCAATAGCGGTAATGCCTGCGATTTTCACCGAGTTCCACAGCCACAGCAGCACCGGGAACGGCGGCGGCGTGACGCGGCCATCCGCGTGCTCCACGCTGAAGCCCAGCGCGAGCTTCCAGTGCTCCCAGGATATTTCGTCCGGGATCAGGCTCCCGGTGGCGAAGTTACCCGAACGCAGGGAGATGGCGATAACCATCAGCAGCGGGAACATGATCGCCGCGATGAAAATCAGCAGGCCTAAGTGCGTCGCCAGGAGGCGCAGCTTCTGAGATTTGGGTTGTACCATTGCCATGATCGATGCCCTCCTTAGTCAAATTTCATACGCGTGGCTTTCAGGTTCACTATCGCCAGTGCGCCTACCAGCAGGAAGATCAGGGTGGCAATCGCCGCCGCCAGACCGAAGTCTTGACCGCCGCCGCCTTCGAAGGCGATACGGTAGGTGTAGCTCACGAGCAGGTCGGTATAACCTGCCGGCGTCGTGGTGCCAAGGCGATCCGGACCACCGTTGGTCAACAGCTGAATCAGCACGAAGTTGTTAAAGTTAAAGGCGAAGCTGGCAATCATCAGCGGGGTGAGCGGCTTGATGAGCAGCGGCAGCGTAATCTTAAAGAAGTTCTGGAACGGGCCCGCGCCGTCCATCGCCGAAGCTTCGTACAGATCGTCCGGGATAGCCTTCAGCAGGCCCATGCACAGGATCATCATGTACGGATAGCCCAGCCAGGTATTGACGATGATGATCATCGAGCGGGCGGTGGTTGGGTCGCTGAACCAGGCCGGTTTGATGCCAAACAGCGCGCTCAGCATCATGTTGATTTCACCGAAGCTCTGGTTAAACAGCCCTTTGAAAATCAGAATCGAGATAAACGACGGCACGGCATACGGCAGAATCAGCAGTACGCGGTAAATCGCTTTGCCCTTCAGGGATTCCCACTGGACGAGGCAGGCCAGCACCATACCCACGGCAACGGTGAGGATCACGGTCAGTACGGAGAAGACCACCGTCCAGACGAAGATGGCGAAGAACGGTTTCTGAATGCCTTCGTCGGTAAACACGCGGGTAAAGTTGTCCCAGCCGATGGTGACGGTGTAGCCCGGGCTGAGTTTGTCATCACCCCATTTGCCGTCGGCAGTAATGGACTGATAGAAACCAATGTCGTTATTCGGACGATATTTCACGCCGCTCTGATTATTGGTCAGCGTGCCGTCATCCGCCAGAGTATAGAGCGGCTGCGTGCCGGAGAACTGGCGCAGCGAACTCATCGTCACTTTGCTTTCGTCCGGCAGCACGGCGGTGAGCTGGGTCAGCGCCTGACGGTTCTGGGTAATGACGCGCAGGTTGGCACGTTCACCTTCAGGCAGGGCCTGTACCTCTTTTAAGGCCAGCTTCTGCTCGCCGCCAAATTTGAACGCGTCGGAGACATAGTATTTGCTGCTCGCTTCATCAGTAAGCGCTAACTTCCACTCGTTACCGGCAGGATACAGACCGAAGTTAAAGGTCTTGCCTGCCTGATATGAGCGGTCCAGCAGGACCTGCTGCGCGCGTTCCTGCGCGAGCTGGTTAGTGCTGCTGTAGTTGGTGAACGCAATGGCGATGGTACAAATCAGCGGGAACAGGACAAACAGCCCCATCCCGGCCACGCCCGGGTAGACATAGCGCCAGGCATAGGCTTTACGATTAGCGAAAATATACAGGCCAGCAGAGCTTAAAATCAGCGTCATGATGGCGAACAGATATTCCCCTTGTACGTACATTAAAACAACAAGGTAACCCACCAGCAGGCACAGCAGACCGATCGCTGACCACTTCAGCGCGTCGCTTTGCCACCAGCGTTTCTTTTTAATGACATCCATGGGGTTCTTCCTCTACAACGGTGGAATCTTATCGTCAGGTGGCGCTGCGCTTACCTGACCTACGGATCGTGCCGTAGTCGTAGGGCGGGTAAGCGCACGCGCCACCCGCCGTTTTTCTGCTTACTTAGTAATACGACCCTGAGCATCTTTCAGCGCGGCATCGACAGTCTGACGACCGCTTGCAGCGTTGATAACCGCGGTACGGGTGGCGTACCAGAATGCGGCCATCTGTGGGATGTTCGGCATGATTTCGCCTTTCTGGGCGTTATACATGGTGGCCGCGATACGTGGGTCTTTCGCCAGATGATCCTGGAAGGATTTCAGCGCGACGGCGCCCAGCGGTTTGTCCTTGTTCACTTCATCCAGACCCTGATCGGTCAGCAGGTAGTTTTCCAGGAACTCTTTCGCCAGCTCTTTGTTCGGGCTGGCAGCGTTGATGCCTGCGCTCAGCACGCCAACGAACGGTTTAGACGGCTTGCCTTTGAAGGTTGGCAGCAGCGTCACGCCGTAGTTGATTTTGCTCTTATCGATGTTGGTCCAGGCCCACGGACCGTTGATGGTCATCGCGGTTTCGCCTTTGTTGAACGCCGCTTCCGCGATGGAGTAATCGGTATCCGCGTTCATGTGTTTGTTCTTGATCAGGTCAACCAGGAAGGTCAGACCCGCTTTCGCGCCCGCGTTGTCCACGCCCACGTCTTTCACGTCATACTTGCCGTTTTCAAACTTGAACGCGTAACCGCCGTCGGCAGCAATCAGCGGCCAGGTGAAGTACGGCTCTTGCAGGTTGAACATCAGGGCGGATTTACCTTTCGCCTTCAGCTCTTTATCCAGTTTCGGGATCTCTTCCCAGGTCTTCGGCGGGTTAGGGACCAGGTCTTTGTTGTAAATCAGAGACAGGGCTTCAACCGCGATTGGGTAAGCGATCAGCTTGCCGTTATAGCGAACGGCGTCCCAGGTGAACGGGAACAGTTTGTCCTGGAAGGCTTTGTCTGGCGTCACTTCAGCCAGCAGGCCAGACTGCGCGTAACCCCCGAAACGGTCATGCGCCCAGAAGATGATGTCCGGGCCATCGCCGGTTGCCGCAACCTGCGGGAATTTCTCTTCCAGTTTGTCCGGGTGCTCTACGGTCACTTTGATGCCGGTATCTTTCTCGAATTTTTTGCCCACTTCGGCCAGGCCGTTATAGCCCTTGTCGCCGTTAATCCAGATAACCAGTTTGCCTTCTTCAATTTTGGCGAGCGCCGGTGCGGAAATCATCATTGCTGCGAGGGCGGACAATGCGAAAACGCGTGCGCCAGTCTTGATATTCATAGCTGCCATCCTTTTTGGTGATGTCTCGTGGTATGACTTCAGTGGTTCAACGTGTCTCAGTCTCCTTATTTGACATCCTCTTTCCATCCTCCCAACCCCTACGCCCCACCCCCGGTTTGTGTGATCTCCGTTGCATAAATTTAAGTTATGAGTGCTGGCGCACATAAAAACCCACCGAATTTTGCAGGCGGCTTCACGAATTTTGCCTCAGCCCTCCCGCAGCGGTCGCAGAGCCTGCTCCCTCATCCTCCCGCCTCCTCCCCCATAAAAAAGGCGGGGGGTGGAGGATTCGGGAAAGTAATGGATACCCCATAGTGAACTTATCTTGAATGTTTCTGTCGGTGACAGGTTGTAACGAAGGGAGAAGGGCATGGCGAGCGTACAGCTGCGTAATGTAACGAAAGCCTGGGGTGACGTTGTGGTGTCGAAAGACATCAATCTGGACATCAACGAAGGCGAATTCGTGGTGTTTGTTGGCCCATCAGGCTGTGGTAAATCTACTCTGCTGCGTATGATTGCCGGTCTTGAAACCATCACCAGCGGCGACCTGCTGATCGGTGATACCCGAATGAACGACATCCCACCTGCCGAACGTGGCGTCGGTATGGTGTTCCAGTCTTATGCTCTCTATCCCCATCTTTCCGTTGCCGAGAACATGTCCTTTGGCCTGAAGCTGGCCGGCGCGAAGAAAGAGGTTATTAACCAGCGCGTGACGCAGGTGGCGGAAGTGTTACAGCTGGCGCACCTGCTGGAGCGTAAGCCGAAAGCGCTCTCCGGTGGCCAGCGTCAGCGTGTGGCGATTGGCCGTACCCTGGTGGCCGAACCGCGCGTGTTCCTGCTTGATGAACCTCTCTCTAACCTGGATGCCGCCCTGCGCGTCCAGATGCGTATCGAAATCTCCCGTCTGCACAAGCGTCTTGGCCGCACGATGATTTACGTCACCCACGATCAGGTCGAAGCGATGACCCTCGCCGACAAAATCGTGGTGCTGGATGCCGGTCGCGTGGCGCAGGTGGGCAAACCGCTGGAGCTGTATCACTACCCGGCAGACCGCTTTGTTGCGGGCTTTATTGGCTCGCCAAAGATGAACTTCCTGCCCGTCAAAGTGACCGCGACCGCGATTGAACAGGTACAGGTGGAGCTGCCAAACCGCCAGCAGGTCTGGCTGCCGGTCGACAGCGCCAACGTACAGGTCGGGGCAAACATGTCCCTCGGTATTCGTCCTGAGCACCTGCTGCCGAGCCACATCGCCGATGTGACCCTGGAAGGTGACGTTCAGGTCGTCGAACAGCTTGGTCACGAAACACAGATTCATATCCAGATCCCCGCCATCCGTCAGAACCTGGTCTACCGCCAGAACGACGTGGTGTTGGTAGAAGAGGGTGCCAGATTCGCTATCGGCTTGCCGCCAGAGCGTTGCCATCTGTTCCGTGAGGATGGCACTGCATGTCGTCGGTTGCACAAAGAGCCAGGCGTTTAAGCAATCCCAAAAGAAGACACGAAACCGACAGGTGAAGTGTTCAAAGAAAAGCAATGATCTCAGGAGATAGAATGATGATTACTCTGCGCAAACTTCCTCTGGCAGTTGCCGTCGCAGCGGGCGTAATGTCTGCTCAGGCAATGGCCGTGGATTTCCATGGTTATGCTCGTTCCGGTATCGGCTGGACGGGGAGTGGCGGCGAACAACAGTGCTTCCAGGCAACCGGTGCTCAAAGTAAATACCGTCTGGGTAACGAATGTGAAACCTATGCGGAACTGAAGCTGGGCCAGGAAGTATGGAAAGAAGGTGATAAGAGCTTCTACTTCGACACCAACGTAGCATACTCCGTGGGGCAGCAGAACGACTGGGAAGCCACTAACCCGGCGTTCCGTGAAGCCAACGTGCAGGGAAAAAACCTGATTGAATGGCTGCCAGGTTCGACTATCTGGGCCGGTAAGCGCTTCTATCAGCGTCATGACGTCCACATGATCGACTTCTACTACTGGGATATTTCTGGTCCTGGTGCGGGTATCGAAAACGTCGATCTGGGCTTCGGTAAACTGTCTCTGGCAGCGACCCGTTCTCAGGAAGCGGGTGGTTCCTACACCTTTAGCAGCCAGAATATCTATGACAAATCGAAAGATACGGCGAACGACGTGTTTGACATGCGTCTGGCGGGGCTGGAGACCAACCCGAACGGTACTCTGGAACTGGGCGTCGACTATGGACGTTCCAATAAAACTGATGGTTACAGCTATGCAGACGGCGCGTCGAAAGACGGCTGGATGTTCACCGCTGAACACACCCAGAGCATGCTGAAGGGCTATAACAAGTTCGTTGTTCAGTATGCAACGGATGCGATGACCACTCAGGGTAAAGGCCTTTCACAAGGTTCCTACGGTTCGACCTTCGATATTAAAAATGACGATGGCTCGGTCACCCACTATGTTGATGACTACATCAACAACAACGGTAAGCTGTGGCGCGTGCTGGATCACGGTGCCATCTCCCTCGGCGATAAATGGGATCTGATGTACGTCGGTATGTACCAGAAACTGGATCTTGATAACGACCTGGGTACCGACTGGTGGACCGTGGGCGTTCGTCCAATGTACAAGTGGACGCCAATCATGAGTACCCTGCTTGAAGTCGGTTACGACAACGTCAAGTCTCAGCAGACTGGCGATCGTAACAATCAGTACAAAATTACCCTGGCACAACAGTGGCAGGCTGGTGACAGCATTTGGTCTCGTCCGGCGCTGCGTATCTTTGCAACTTATGCCAAGTGGGATGAGAACTGGGGTTACATCAAAAACGGCGATAAGGTCCTGAAATACGCAGCCGACAATAACTCCGGCTTCACCACCACTAGCCGTGGTGACAGCGATGAGTGGTCCTTCGGCGCCCAGATGGAAATCTGGTGGTAATCCCGTCTTAACCTGACGTAATGACCAAACTGAGGGGCGCAAGCCCCTCAATCCTTGGGACGGCGCGCTATTGCCTGGCTACCGCTGACCTGTGCATTTTGAGGTGATAACAATGAAAATGAACAAAACTCTCCTTGCTCTTTGTTTATCCGCAGGGCTGCTGGCAAGCGCGCCAGCAGTAACGCTCGCTAATGTGAATTTCGTTCCGCAAAACACAACATCCGCGCCGGCCATTCCGGCCGCTGCGTTGCAACAGCTGGTCTGGACGCCTGTCGATCAATCTAAAGCCCAAACGACCCAGCTCTCGACGGGGGGGCAACCACTTAATGTTCCGGGCATCAGTGGTCCGGTGGTTGCATACAGTGTGCCTGCAAACATTGGCGAACTGACGTTGACGCTCACAAGTGAAGTTAACAAGCAGACCAGCGTTTTTGCACCGAACGTGCTCATTCTTGACCAGAACATGACGCCTTCTGCGTTCTTCCCTAGCGAATACTTTACCTATCAGGAGCCTGGTGTCATGAGCGCAGACCGCCTCGAAGGGGTAATGCGCCTGACGCCTGCGCTGGGTCAGCAGAAAATTTATGTACTCGTCTTCACCACGGAAAAAGATTTGCAGCAAACCACTACGCTGCTTGATCCCGCTAAGGCCTATGCCAAAGGCGTAGGTAACGCCGTGCCGGATATCCCGGACCCAATCGCCCGCCACACCACTGACGGTCTTGTGAAGCTGAAAGTGTCTACCAATAGTGCGTCCAGCGTCCTGGTCGGCCCGCTGTTTGGCTCCTCCGGTACCGGACCTGTCACCGTAGGCAACACCGCTGCGCCTGCCTATACCGCGCCAGCTGCCACGGCAGCCGCACCGGTAGCGACCGCAGCACCGGCCCCGACGAAGAAAGCGGAGCCGGTACTGAACGACACCGAAGAATACTTCAACAACGCCATTAAGCAGGCGGTGAAGCGCGGCGATGTCGATAAAGCGCTGAAACTGCTTGATGAAGCCGAACGTTTAGGTTCAACCACTGCCCGTTCCACCTTTATCAGCAGTGTAAAAGGCAAGGGGTAACCGTTTCCCCGCAGTGCTGATTTGTTAGTTGTTTGGTGCGCCTGAGTGGGCGCACTTTTTTTCGTCTCCGCCGGGCTGTTGCACTCTTGTTGCGATCGTGATCGTTAAATAACGTTTGGCCCCCCTCAATCCGTGTTTCTGCGATACAATGCCATTACGTTATGTATCGGAGAGTCTGGCATGTCAAACCCTGCGCTAACGCAACTGCGTGCGCTGCGCTATTTCGACCAAATACCTGCGCTTGAACCGCAGCAACTGGACTGGTTGCTGCTGGAAGATTCCATGACGAAACGTTTTGAGCAGCAGGGTAAAACGGTTACGGTGACCCTGATTCAGGAAGGGTTTGTCTCTGGCGATGAGATTGCCAGCGAGCTGCCGCTGCTGCCGCAAGAGCCACGTTACTGGCTGCGTGAAATTTTACTTTGTGCCGATGGCGAGCCGTGGCTTGCCGGGCGGACGGTGGTGCCCGAGTCCACCCTTTCCGGTCCAGAACTGGCGCTGCAACGTCTGGGGAAAACGCCGCTGGGGCGTTACCTTTTCACCTCGTCTGAGCTTACCCGGGATTTTATTGAGATTGGTCGTGATGCCGAACTCTGGGGGCGTCGTTCCCGCCTTCGCCTGAGCGGTAAACCGTTAATTCTGACGGAGCTTTTTTTACCGGCATCACCGTTGTACTAAGAGGAAGAAAAAATGGAGTGGAGCCTGACGCAGAATAAGCTGCTGGCGTATCACCGCTTAATGCGTACCGATAAACCCATTGGCGCGTTGCTGTTGCTGTGGCCGACCCTCTGGGCGCTGTGGCTCGCCACGCCGGGCGTGCCGCCGCTGTGGATCCTTGGCGTGTTCGTAGCCGGCGTCTGGCTGATGCGCGCGGCGGGCTGCGTGGTGAATGACTATGCCGATCGTAAATTCGACGGTCATGTTAAGCGTACTGCCGGTCGTCCGTTACCCAGCGGACAGGTCACCGGGAAAGAAGCCCGCGTGCTGTTTATTGTTCTGGTGCTGCTCTCTTTCCTGCTGGTGCTAACCCTCAACACCATGACCATCCTGCTTTCCGTTGCGGCGCTGGCCCTGGCCTGGGTGTATCCGTTTATGAAGCGCTACACCCATCTGCCGCAGGTGGTGCTGGGGGCGGCGTTTGGCTGGTCGATTCCGATGGCGTTTGCGGCGGTTAGTGAGTCCTTACCGCTCAGCTGCTGGCTAATGTTCCTGGTGAACATTCTCTGGGCCGTGGCGTATGACACCCAGTACGCGATGGTTGACCGCGACGATGACCTGAAAATTGGCATCAAATCAACCGCCATCCTCTTTGGCCGTCAGGACAAGCTGATCATCGGTATCCTGCAGGTTGCGGTACTGGCGCTGATGGTGGCGATTGGTCGTCTGAACGGGCTGAACTGGGAGTTCTACTGGTCCGTGCTGGTGGCGGGACTGCTGTTTGCGTACCAGCAAAAGCTGATTGCGAAGCGCGAACGCGACGCCTGCTTCAAAGCGTTTATGAACAATAATTACGTCGGTCTGGTGCTGTTTTTAGGCCTGGCGATGAGCTACTTCATATAAAAAAAGCCGGGTGGCGGCTTCGCCTTACCCGGCCTACTATTTAGCAGGATATGTAGGCCCGGTAAGCGTCAGCGCCACCGGGCGTTTTTTTACCGGCGACGCAACAGCCTGAGCGCGTTCGCCGTCACCAGCACCGTTGCCCCGGTATCCGCCAGTACTGCCAGCCACAGCCCGGTCATGCCCAGCAGCGTGGTCACCAGGAAAATCCCCTTCAACCCCAGCGCGATGCCGATGTTCTGACGGATATTGGCCCGCGTCGCGCGCGCAAGATCGATCATCTGCGCCAGCCCGGTCAGGCGGTTGTGGGTCAATGCCGCGTCAGCCGTTTCCAGCGCCACGTCGGTCCCGCTGCCCATCGCAATACCAATGGTGGACGCTTTCATCGCCGGAGCATCGTTAATCCCGTCACCGACCATCGCCAGCGGTGCGCGAGCGTTCAGCTCCGTTACCGCGCTGACCTTATCCGCAGGCAACAATCCGGCTTTAAACGCCAGCCCCAGCTCACCCGCAATTGCTGCCGCCGCGCGAGGGTTATCGCCGGTGAGAATCACCCCCTGCACGCCCAGCTGATGTAGCGCCACCACAGCTTCTTTTGCGTCATCGCGGAGGGTGTCGCGCATCGCCAGCATCCCTTTTGCGACGCCGTCCTGCATCACGCTCACAACAGTTTGTCCGGCCTGTTCTAACGCCTCCACCTCTGGAGTAGAAGACTTGCCAGCCGCGACAATCAGTACCTTTTTACCGTCAACGGTGGCCTCAATCCCTGACCCGACCAGCGCCCGCTGGGCGGTTGCCGGAGGGATGTTCAGCCCGCGCGACTGCGCTTCACGCACGATCGCCTGCGCCAGCGGGTGAGTGGAACCCTGCTCAACGGCGGCGGCCAGCGTAAGCAGTTCATCTTTACCGATATCCTGCGGATATACGCCGGTCACCTGCGGTTTGCCCACGGTCAGCGTACCGGTTTTATCGAACGCGATTTGCTGAACCTGGCTCAGCTGCTCCAGCGCCGCGCCGCCCTTAATCAGCGCCCCGCGCCGCGCCGCAGCCGCCAGCCCGGAGGTAATCGCCGCCGGGGTGGAAATCACCAGCGCGCACGGACAGCCGATCAGCAATAGCGTCAGCCCTTTATAAATCCAGCCCTCCCAAGGCGCGCCAAAGAACAGCGGTGGGACGACGGTAACCAGCAGGGCCACCAGCATAATGGCGGGCGTGTAGATCCGGCTGAAGCGGTCAATAAAGCGTTCGACCGGCGCGCGGCGCTCTTCGGCCTCTTCAATCAGCTTCAGGATACGGTCGATGGCGCTGTCGCCCGGCTCGGAAAGCACGGTGAGCTGTACCAGACGGTCGACGCTGGTGGCACCCGCAGGCACTTTTTCACCCGCCTCACGTTCAACCGGAATGGACTCGCCGGTCAGGGCGCTTTCATCGAAGCTCGCGGTGGCGGTAAGCAGCGCGCCGTCTGCAGGCAAGCGTCCGCCTGCCGCGACTTCAATCACGTCGCCCGGGCGCAGCTTATTGATGGCGACCGTTTCACGCGTGCCGTTTACCACGCGCGTGGCGGTTTCCGGCTTCAGCGCCATCAGCGCGCTGACCCCTTTACGCGCCCGGCTGGCTGCCCAGCCCTCAAGGCGTTCACCGATTAAGAACAGCAGCAGCACCATCGCCGCTTCTGCCGTTGCGCCAATAAACAGCGCGCCGATAGCCGCCACGCTCATCAGCGTTTCGATGGCAAACCAGCTGCCGCTTTTCATCAGGCGCAGCGCCTGACGGGCAATCGGGAACAGCCCGACCAGCGTGGTGGCGATAAACGCCAGGTTGCCGAACGGGTGGTTGAACTGTTCCAGCCCCCAGCTCAGGGCCATCATGATGATGAGGGTAATGAGCGGCAGGTTTTCTTTCAGGGAAGAGGCTTTTTCAGCGGGCGCCGTTTCGCTACGCAGGGTATAGCCCGCCTTGCTGACGGCGGCTTCCACCTGTTTGCTGACGTCGTTATCGGCGCTGACCAGCAGCTTTTCAGTGGCGAACAGCACCTGAACGTGACTCACGCCCGGCACTTGTTTGACGGCGTTTTCCACTTTGCGCGCACAGGCGGCGCAGTCCATGCCGTTAACGACCCAGCTGTAGTGATTTCCGCTTTCCGGAAGGGGTTGAGTTTGCGTTTCACACGCGCCTTCGCAGCAGCAGTCGTCTTTCGGCGGAACCGGGCTGAGCTTAAGTGCCGAGAATTGTGGAACTTTTTTAGATGTTTCTGGAGTCGACATGGCAGTCTCCGGTAATGATAATTTTCTCATTAACCGCAGCATACACTCTGGAGTCGACTCCAGAGTCAAGACTTATTTAAATATACAGCGAACGCACGATCAGGAAGTGCCCGGCAAAGTAGCAGGCGGCGGCAATCGCGTTATCCGCACGGAAGCGGCGACGATAGTGGCTGCCCAGCCAGACGACATTCCCGATCAGCAGCAGCGCGGCACCGAAGAACGCGGACATCGCCGGAGCGGTCGGACGGAAGAACCACAGCTCGCCCGCCAGCCACACCATTACCAGGGTCATGGCGATAAACGTGCAGACCGGCAAACGCATCTCTTCCAGACGTGACCAGATCACCGCGATCAGCAGCGCGCCAATCACCAGCAGCACCAGCGGCAGCGGCCAGAAGAAGGAGAGCGTCATCTGGCTGGCAAAGTAGATGGTGTAAAGCAGATGCGACAGGAAGAACGCGCCGACGGCATAGAGCAGGCGCTGACGGGGGAGCAGAGTCAGCGCATCGCCTATCAGGGACGCACACAGCCCGGCGAGCACCAGATAGCTGACGGCGTTGAACATCGGCGCTTGCCAGGCCAGCAGCAGCAGGAGCAACAGCGTGACCGGTTTAAACAACCAGCGCTGCCAGGTGGGACCGCGGTACGACGCATCGACATAAAGCCATGCGGAAAAACAGACAGCGATAAATGACCAAAGCATATTAACTCCCTGTATCTGTTAAGTCTGAATAATCAGTTTCTGATCCAGTGTAGTGACGCGGGCGGGCGTTTGGCAATGGCGGGGAAGGCAGGGTATCCTGAATTCCGCATAATCTGATGGGATTGTAGAATGAGCAAGATGCCGCTGTTTTTCATTATCGTGGTGGCGATTATCGTCATTGCCGCCTCGTTCCGCTTCGTGCAGCAGCGCCGCGAGAAGGCGGATAACGATGCCGCACCCCTGATGCAAAAGCGCGTGGTGGTGACGAACAAACGCGAGAAACCGCTCAATGACCGCCGCTCACGCCAGCAGCAGGTGACGCCTGCGGGCACAACAATGCGCTATGAAGTGAGCTTTAAGCCGGAAACGGGCGGCCTGGAGATGACCTTCCGCCTGGAGGCGCAGCAGTACCATCAGCTGACGGTGGGAGAGAAAGGAACGCTGAGCTACAAAGGGTCGCGATTTGAAGGGTTCAGTACGGAATAATGCACGAACGGTTCCCTCTCCCTGTGGGAGAGGGGTAGGGTGAGGGCATCAGGCCGCGCCTTACTTCTTCACCTGCGCCTTAAACTTCTTCATCCACACCAGCAGCTCAAACACGCCGAAAATAAACACGCGCAGCTGCTGCCAGCCCGTCATCTGCGGGCCGTCTTTCGGCAGACCGTTTTTCAGCATCACCATCTGCAGGGCGTGCATGAACGAGGTGAAAATCAGCGCCACGTTAACGAAAATGTTCATCGGGCGCGGGAACGGGTGCACCAGATTCAGAATCAAAAACGCCCAGACGCCCAGCA
The DNA here is from genome assembly GCF_041365315.1 of Enterobacter cloacae complex sp. 2015409. Classification (NCBI taxonomy): domain Bacteria; kingdom Pseudomonadati; phylum Pseudomonadota; class Gammaproteobacteria; order Enterobacterales; family Enterobacteriaceae; genus Enterobacter; species Enterobacter cloacae complex sp. 2015409. The sequence goes on from NZ_JBFTVM010000007.1 coordinate 42,615, forward strand.
TCAGCAAACGTCCCAGGTTAATCAGTACCGGCATCGGATCCTCCTTGTGCCTGACGGTGATAAAGACGATAAGCAACCTGACCCGCGACTTTTTCACGGTGCAGATCCCAGTGAGCGGGAACCGGCGGTAAACCGTTTTCCACTTCGCTTTCAACGTAAATTAGCGCGTCATCCGCCAGCCAGCCGTTTTGCTCCAGCAGGGATAGCGTCTCCTCCAGCAACCCCTTACGGAACGGCGGGTCGACAAACACCACGTTATGCGGCGTGCCTTTCTGCGCAAGAAAACTCAGCGTGTTGGTGTTCACGACTTTGGCGTTGCCCGCCTTCAGCGTCGCCAGATTTTGCTGCAGCGTCTGCGCCACGCCGCGCTCCATCTCCAGCAGCGTGGCGCTGGCGGCATAGCGCGACAGCGCTTCCAGACCGAGCGCGCCGCTTCCTGCGAAGCAGTCCAGGCAGTGGGCGTCTACCATTGACGGGGCCAGCCAGTTAAACAGCGTCTCGCGCACGCGGTCGGTAGTAGGGCGTAAACCGGGGCTGTCCGGCACCGGTAATTTCCGGCCTCGCCACTGACCGCCGATAATACGAATTTGACCGGCCGGGGCGCGGTTGGGTTTCTTCATCTCAGGAAAGCTCTGTTAACAATTGGCCTGCGATTGCGGGCGGTGATGTCAATTAAGTAAAGTGTTAGACTATTTCATCATTTTTTTAGCTTCCATGTATATAGCGCCGCGAGGAGTGTAGTCGCAGATGGCAAAACAAAAAAAACGTGGCTTCTTTTCCTGGCTGGGCTTCGGTGAAAAAGAGCAAGAAACAGAACAGAAAACCGAAGAGCAACAAGCCGTTGAAGAGCAGTCACCGCCTGAAACGCCTGTAGAAACCGCCGCGGTAGTCGACGCGGAAGAAACGGCGCACAGCAAAGAAGAGGTTGAATCCTTTGCAGAAGAGGTGGTTGAGGTCACGGAACAGGTTCAGGAGAGCGAGAAGCCAGAACCGGTTGTCGTTGATGACATTACCGAAGCGCCGCAGGCCGTTATCGAGCATGAAGAGCTGCCGCTGCCGGAAGAGGTGAAAGCCGAAGAGGTGTCTGCCGAAGAGTGGCAGGCCGAAGCGGAAACCGTTGAAATTGTTGAGGCGGTGGAAGAAGAAGCGGCACTAGAGCCAGAACTGACCGACGAAGAGCTTGAAGCCCAGGCGCTGGCGGCGGAAGCCGCTGAAGAAGCGGTCATCGTGGTGCCGGTGGAAGAAGAACCGGAAGAAGAGATCGTTCAGGAGCAGGAAAAACCGACCAAAGAAGGTTTCTTCGCCCGCCTGAAGCGCAGTCTGCTCAAAACCAAAGAAAACTTAGGTTCCGGATTTATCAGTCTGTTCCGCGGCAAGAAGATCGACGACGATCTCTTTGAAGAGCTGGAAGAACAGCTGCTGATTGCGGACGTCGGCGTGGAAACCACCCGTAAGATCATCGCCAACCTGACCGAAGGGGCGAGCCGCAAACAGCTGCGCGACGCCGAAGCGCTGTACGGCCTGCTGAAAGACGAGATGGGTGAAATTCTCGCAAAAGTTGACGAACCGCTTAATATTGAAGGCAAAACGCCATTTGTTATTCTGATGGTCGGCGTGAACGGCGTAGGTAAAACCACCACCATCGGCAAGCTGGCGCGTCAGTTCGAGCAGCAGGGCAAATCGGTGATGCTGGCGGCGGGCGACACCTTCCGTGCGGCGGCGGTTGAGCAGCTGCAGGTTTGGGGTCAGCGCAACAACATTCCGGTGATTGCCCAGCATACCGGCGCGGATTCCGCGTCCGTGATCTTCGACGCCATTCAGGCGGCGAAGGCGCGCAACGTGGACGTGCTGATTGCCGATACCGCAGGGCGTTTGCAGAACAAATCGCACCTGATGGAAGAGTTGAAGAAAATCGTTCGCGTCATGAAGAAGCTGGACGAAGACGCACCGCATGAAATTATGCTGACCATTGACGCCAGCACCGGACAGAACGCCATCAGTCAGGCGAAGCTGTTCACTGAAGCGGTAGGACTGACGGGGATCGCGCTGACCAAGCTGGACGGCACCGCGAAAGGCGGGGTGATCTTCTCCGTGGCCGACCAGTTCGGCATTCCTATCCGTTACATCGGTGTGGGCGAGCGTATTGAGGATTTGCGTCCGTTTAAGGCGGACGACTTTATTGAGGCATTATTTGCCCGAGAGGACTAACAATGATTCGCTTTGAACACGTCAGCAAGGCCTATCTCGGTGGGAGACAAGCGCTGCAGGGGGTGACATTCCACCTGCAGCCGGGCGAGATGGCATTCCTGACCGGCCATTCCGGCGCGGGGAAAAGTACCCTGCTCAAGCTTATCTGTGGGATCGAGCGGCCAAGCGCCGGGAAAATCTTTTTCGGCGGGCATGAGATCAGCCGCCTGAAAAACCGCGAAGTGCCGTTCCTGCGTCGTCAGATCGGCATGATTTTCCAGGATCACCACCTGCTGATGGATCGCACCGTTTTCGATAACGTGGCCATTCCGCTGATTATTGCCGGCGCCAGCTATGACGATATCCGCCGTCGCGTCTCTGCGGCGCTGGATAAGGTCGGGCTGCTGGACAAAGCGAAGAACTTCCCGATCCAGCTCTCCGGCGGTGAACAGCAGCGCGTGGGCATCGCCCGCGCGGTGGTGAACAAGCCTGCCGTGCTGCTGGCGGATGAACCGACCGGTAACCTGGACGATGCCCTGTCAGAAGGGATTTTGCGTCTGTTTGAGGAATTCAACCGCGTAGGGGTCACCGTATTGATGGCGACGCACGATATCGGGCTCATTTCCCGTCGTTCGTACCGCATGCTGACCCTGAGCGACGGGCATTTGCACGGAGGGCACGGTGAACAAGCGTGATGCAATAAACCAGATTCGGCAGTTCGGGAACCGGTTTGACCGTTTCCGTAAGCCGCAGGGCGGTGGTGACGGCAATCGTAATGCGCCGAAGCGCCAGAAGGCCGCGACAAAACCGGCCTCCCGTAAAACCAACGTGTTTAACGAACAGGTACGCTACGCTTTCCACGGCGCGCTGCAGGACCTGAAAAGCAAACCGCTGGCGACGTTCCTGACGGTGATGGTGATTGCCATCTCCCTGACGCTGCCAAGCGTCTGCTATATGGTCTATAAAAACGTCAACCAGGCGGCATCACAGTATTATCCGTCCCCGCAGATCACGGTCTATCTGGATAAAGCGCTCGACGATAACGCCGCGGCGCAGGTGGTTGGGCAAATCCAGGCCGAGCAGGGCGTGGAGAAGGTCAACTATCTCTCACGTGAAGACGCGCTGGGCGAGTTCCGTAACTGGTCGGGCTTTGGCGGCGCGCTGGATATGCTCGAAGAGAACCCGCTGCCCGCCGTGGCGGTGGTGATCCCGAAGCTGGATTTCCAGGGGACCGATTCGCTTAACACGCTGCGCGATCGCATCACGCGCATTAAGGGCATTGATGAAGTGCGCATGGATGACAGCTGGTTTGCGCGTCTCTCAGCCCTGACCGGGCTGGTAGGACGCGTCGCGGCGATGATTGGCGTGCTGATGGTGGCGGCGGTCTTCCTCGTCATTGGTAACAGCGTTCGCCTGAGCATCTTTGCTCGTCGCGATACCATCAACGTGCAGAAACTGATTGGTGCGACGGATGGCTTCATCCTCCGACCGTTCCTTTACGGTGGTGCACTGCTCGGTTTTTCCGGCGCATTTCTTTCACTGATATTGTCAGAAATTTTGGTGATGCGGCTTTCGTCGGCCGTGACTGAAGTGGCGCAGGTTTTCGGAACGAAGTTTAATATCAGCGGCTTAGGTTTCGATGAGTGCCTGTTACTGCTGCTGGTGTGCTCGATGATTGGGTGGGTGGCAGCCTGGCTGGCAACCGTTCAACATTTACGTCACTTTACTCCCGACTAATAAAAGCGTGATATAATCTTTCCCTGCACCGAGATGTTCGCTCTGCAGGGAAAGCGTCCCTGTTGTCTCTTCCCCTGTTATCATCTCCATGTCACATTTTGTGCGTAATTTATTCACCGTTGCACCTGGAACTTGTGGATAAAATCACTGTCTGATAAAAGAGTGAATGCTAATCTCGTTGCTCAAACGCTTTGGCATGGTTGTTGCCTGACGGGGACGACCTGGACCAGAAGAAACATTGAGAGGAATGAATGACCAAAGAAATGCAAACTTTAGCTTTAGCCCCTGTTGGTAACCTGGAATCTTATATCCGGGCTGCGAACACCTGGCCGATGTTAACGGCCGAGGAAGAAAAGGAGCTTGCTGAAAAGCTGCATTACCAGGGCGATCTGGAAGCAGCTAAGACGCTGATCCTGTCTCACCTGCGCTTTGTTGTTCACGTTGCTCGTAATTATGCGGGCTACGGCCTGCCGCAGGCGGACTTGATTCAGGAAGGTAACATCGGTCTGATGAAGGCTGTACGTCGCTTTAACCCGGAAGTGGGTGTGCGACTGGTCTCCTTCGCCGTGCACTGGATCAAAGCAGAAATTCACGAATACGTGCTGCGCAACTGGCGTATCGTGAAAGTCGCCACGACAAAAGCGCAGCGCAAACTGTTCTTTAACCTGCGTAAAACCAAGCAGCGTCTGGGCTGGTTCAATCAGGATGAAGTGGAAATGGTGGCGCGCGAGCTGGGCGTAACCAGCAAAGACGTGCGTGAGATGGAATCCCGTATGGCCGCGCAGGACATGACCTTTGATATGTCCTCAGACGACGACGCATCTGACAGCCAGCCGATGGCACCGGTTCTGTATCTGCAGGATAAAACCTCTAACTTTGCTGATGGCATCGAAGAGGATAACTGGGAAGATCAGGCCGCGAACAAGCTGACCCATGCGATGGAAGGCCTCGACGAACGTAGCCAGGATATTATCCGCGCCCGCTGGCTGGACGAAGACAACAAGTCCACGCTGCAGGAGCTGGCCGACCGCTACGGCGTCTCTGCGGAACGTGTCCGTCAGCTTGAAAAGAACGCCATGAAAAAACTTCGCGCCGCTATCGAAGCGTAATTTCCGCGAAGTACACCGAGAACCCTCGAATGCAAATTCGGGGGTTTTGTTTTTTTAGCGCCCGCTCTGGCGAATTCCCTCCCCCTGGCAAACACTTACTGATGCGCTAAGCAGGCGACTTTCTCAGGGGGACAGGGTGAAAAACAACGAACTGAACGACCGGCGTTTACAGGCGACGCCGCGCGGCATCGGCGTGATGTGTAACTTCTATGCCGATAAAGCTGAAAACGCCACGGTGTGGGACGTCGAGGGCAACGAGTACATCGACTTCGCCGCCGGTATCGCGGTGCTGAATACCGGCCATCGCCATCCCAAAGTCATTTCCGCCATCGAAAAACAACTCCACGCCTTTACCCATACGGCGTACCAGATCGTGCCGTATGAAGGCTATGTGGCGCTTGCCGAACGTATCAACGAACGCGTGCCCGTTGAAGGCCCTGCCAAAACGGCGTTCTTTTCAACGGGAGCAGAGGCGGTTGAAAACGCGGTCAAAATTGCCCGGGCGTACACCAAACGTCCCGGCCTTATCACCTTCGGCGGCGCGTTCCACGGCCGCACCTTTATGACCATGGCGCTGACCGGCAAAGTTGCGCCGTACAAGCTCGGCTTTGGCCCGTTCCCCGGTTCGGTTTATCACGCGCAGTATCCGAATGAACTGCACGGCGTCAGCACCGCTGAGGCGTTGAAAAGCCTGGAACGCATCTTTAAAGCAGATATCGCACCCGACCAGGTCGCGGCCATTATTCTCGAACCGGTTCAGGGAGAGGGCGGTTTCAACATCGCGCCAGCCGATTTTATGCAGGCGCTGCGCGCCCTGTGCGATACCCACGGCATTTTGCTGATTGCCGACGAGGTGCAAAGCGGCTTCGCCCGTACCGGCAAGCTGTTCTCGATGGAACATCACTGCGTGAAGCCGGATCTGATCACCATGGCGAAAAGCCTGGCGGGTGGGATGCCGCTCTCAGCGGTGTCGGGCCGGGCTGAGGTGATGGATGCCCCCCCGCCGGGCGGGCTGGGCGGTACCTACGCCGGAAACCCGCTGGCGATTGCCGCGGCGCATGCCGTGCTCGACGTGATTGATGAGGAAGATCTCTGCACGCGCTCGGCGCATCTGGGCCATCACCTGGTGGAAGTGCTGAACAAAGCGAAGGAACACTGCCCGTATATCGCGGACATTCGCGCCCAGGGCTCAATGGTGGCGGTGGAGTTTAACGAACCGCAAACGGGCCAGCCTTCGCCGGAATTTACCCGCCAGGTGCAGGAGCGCGCGTTGCAGGAAGGGCTGCTTCTTCTGAGCTGCGGCGTCTACGGCAACGTCATTCGTTTCCTCTATCCGCTGACGATCCCTGAAGTGCAGTTCCGTAAAGCGCTGGACATTATCTCCGCCTCGCTGACACGTTAAAGCCATATGCCCGGCGAAAATCCCTGCCGGGCCTGGCATATATTCATTTCAAATTAGCTATTCCAAAATCATAAAAATCGGGTATGTTTTAGCAGAGTATGCTGAAAAAGCGCGAACAGCACACCTATAACTGACATAAAGCGCTGCACAACAACATCACAACAATCGTAATAACCATAATAATGGGGAATCTCAGGATGAACATGAAGGGTAAAGCGTTACTGGCAGGATGTATCGCGTTGGCATTCAGCACCATGGCACAGGCAGACATCAAAGTGGCTGTGGTTGGCGCGATGTCCGGTCCGGTAGCACAGTACGGCGACCAGGAATTTACCGGCGCTGAGCAGGCGGTTGCAGACATTAATGCTAAGGGCGGTATCAAGGGCGAAAAACTGCAGATCGTAAAATATGATGATGCCTGTGACCCGAAACAAGCGGTCGCGGTCGCGAACAAAGTGGTGAACGACGGGATCAAATACGTTATCGGTCACCTGTGCTCTTCCTCTACTCAGCCCGCGTCTGACATCTACGAAGACGAAGGTATTCTGATGATCACCCCGGCGGCGACTGCGCCAGAGCTGACCGCGCGCGGCTATAAGCTGACCCTGCGCACCACCGGCCTGGACTCTGACCAGGGCCCAACCGCGGCGAAATACATCGTTGAAAAAGTGAAGCCGAAGCGCATTGCCATCGTTCATGACAAGCAGCAGTACGGTGAAGGTCTGGCGCGTTCAGTGCAGGACAACCTCAAGAAAGCCAATGCTGACGTGGTGTTCTTCGACGGGATCACCGCCGGTGAGAAAGACTTCTCCACCCTGGTGGCGCGTCTGAAGAAAGAGAATATTGATTTCGTTTACTACGGTGGCTACCACCCGGAAATGGGGCAGATCCTGCGCCAGGCGCGCGCTGCGGGCCTGAAAACACAGTTTATGGGCCCGGAAGGCGTGGCGAACGTTTCCCTGTCTAACATTGCAGGTGAATCAGCCGAAGGTCTACTGGTGACTAAACCGAAGAACTACGACCAGGTGCCAGCGAACAAGCCTATCGTAGATGCCATCAAGGCGAAGAAACAGGATCCAAGCGGCGCGTTCGTCTGGACCACCTATGCGGCGCTGCAGTCTCTGCAGGCGGGCCTGAACCAGTCAGCCGAACCGGCTGAGATTGCCACCTGGCTGAAAGCGAACACGGTCCAGACCGTCATGGGGCCACTCTCCTGGGACGCGAAGGGCGACCTGAAGGGCTTCGAGTTCGGCGTGTTTGACTGGCATGCTAACGGGACTGCTACTGACGCCAAATAAACGCAAATGGCAACCGTAAGGTTGCCATTTTAGTGTTTGCACCCTCTCCCTGTGGGAGAGGGCCGGGGTGAGGGCATCAGGCCGCACCGCACGCATCACCCCGCACAATTCACCCCAAACGCTTCTCCCAGCCGCTCTCCTGCGCCGTAAACCCTAACGCCTGCATAAACGCCGCCATCACGCCGCGGTCTTCCACGCCGACGTCAGCCATCCACCATGAGGTCACGCTCGGGTTTTCGCGGATCACTTCTTCAATTAAATACTGTCCCACACCGCGACGACGGGTGACGTCACGTACGCGCAGCGAGTCCAGCGCCCCTTCTGTACCGCTCAGGGTGACGCGAACCGCAGCCAGCAGGCGCTCGTTAAAACGCGCGGCATATATGCGGTGGGTCTCATCCACGCGTAGCGACGAAGGGGAATATTCCGGCCAGATCTTGCCCAGGTCGATATGATCCTGGTCGCTAAAGGTCACCAGACGCACGATAGTCAGTTTCATTAGCTACTTGTCCAAATCAGATTGAGTAGGGGCAGTGTACTCAATTTATTCACTCAGCGGCTTCCTCTTTTTATTCTCATTAACCAGGTGATTAGTTTTTTGGCAACGCGATGGGCAGTTTGAAAACACATGGATCGAAAAATAAGCAGAATTTTAACCTGAAGGGTAGTGATTTATTCGGCGCTTTGTACCGTTATTTTATGCTGCAAACTGCACTTTTATTTGTTTATCTCTGCCTGATTTCAGAATATTATCTTTGCTTAATCGCCTGAAAAATAGAGATTTTAGTCTGGTTTTTGACAAAAACCTGCGCTAAACCATTAAAGGCACTGGTAAAAATAGCGTTGTTCATTAAAAGTACAGAATGCTTTTTAACCATAATAAAACAAAATATAAACACGACATCACGAATGGGGATTCAGAGATGAAAAGGAACGCGAAGACGTTAATCGCGGGGATGGTCGCACTGTCGATCTCGCATGCCGCTATGGCGGAGGACATTAAAGTTGCGGTAGTGGGTGCGATGTCCGGCCCTGTTGCCCAGTGGGGTGACATGGAGTTCAACGGTGCGCGCCAGGCCATCAAAGACATCAACGCTAAGGGCGGCATCAAAGGCGACAAGCTGGTGGGCGTGGAATATGACGACGCCTGCGATCCGAAACAGGCCGTCGCGGTCGCCAACAAAATCGTCAACGATGGCATCCAGTATGTGATCGGCCACCTGTGTTCATCCTCCACCCAGCCTGCGTCTGATATCTACGAAGACGAAGGCATCCTGATGATCACCCCTGGCGCAACTAACCCTGAGCTGACCCAGCGCGGTTATCAGCACATTATGCGTACCGCCGGTTTGGACTCCTCTCAGGGGCCCACCGCCGCCAAATACATCCTTGAAACCGTTAAGCCGCAGCGTATCGCCATTATTCATGACAAGCAGCAGTACGGCGAAGGCCTGGCGCGCTCCGTTCAGGACGGCCTGAAAAAAGGCGGCGCGAACATCGTCTTCTTCGACGGCATTACCGCCGGTGAGAAAGACTTCTCCGCGCTGATCGCCCGTCTGCAAAAAGAGAATATCGACTTCGTTTACTACGGCGGCTACTACCCGGAGATGGGACAGATGCTGCGTCAGGCGCGTGCCACCGGTCTGAAAACCCAGTTTATGGGGCCAGAGGGCGTGGGCAATGCCTCCCTGTCAAACATCGCGGGGGATTCAGCCGAAGGCATGCTGGTGACGATGCCAAAACGCTATGACCAGGATCCGGCCAACAAGGCTATCGTGGATGCGCTCAAGGCGCAGAAGAAAGATCCGAGTGGTCCGTACGTCTGGATCACCTACGCAGCCGTACAGTCTCTGGCCACCGCGCTGGATCGCTCCGGCAGCAAAGAACCGCTGGATCTGGTGAAAGATTTAAAAGCACACGGGGCGAACACCGTGATTGGGCCGCTGAACTGGGATGAGAAAGGCGATCTGAAGGGATTTGAGTTTGGTGTCTTTAAGTGGCACGCCGACGGTTCGTCCTCGGCCGCCAAATAATTATCCCACCGCCCGGACCGCCGGGCGGGTATAAAAAGGTTTGCATATGTCCGAGCAGTTTCTCTATTTCCTGCAGCAGATGTTTAACGGCGTTACGCTGGGAAGCACCTACGCGCTGATCGCCATCGGCTATACGATGGTTTACGGCATTATCGGCATGATCAACTTCGCCCACGGCGAGGTCTACATGATCGGTAGCTACGTCTCCTTTATGATTATTGCTGCCCTGATGATGATGGGCATCGACAGCAGCTGGCTGCTGGTCGCCGCCGGGTTTGTCGGCGCGATTGTGATTGCCAGCGCCTACGGCTGGAGCATTGAGCGCGTGGCCTATCGGCCGGTGCGCAGCTCCAAGCGTCTGATTGCGCTGATTTCCGCCATCGGGATGTCGATCTTCCTGCAAAACTACGTCAGCCTGACCGAAGGCTCGCGCGACGTGGCGCTGCCAAGCCTGTTTAACGGCCAGTGGATTGTGGGGGCCAGCGAAAACTTCGCGGCTTCTATCACCACCATGCAGCTGGTTATCTGGGTCGTGACCTTTATTGCGATGCTCGCCCTGACGCTGTTCATCCGCTACTCGCGGATGGGACGCGCCTGCCGCGCGTGTGCAGAAGATCTGAAGATGGCGAGCCTGCTCGGCATCAACACCGACCGCGTGATTGCCCTGACCTTCGTGATTGGCGCCGCGATGGCGGCGGTGGCGGGTGTCCTGCTCGGCCAGTTCTACGGCGTGATCAACCCGTACATCGGCTTTATGGCCGGGATGAAAGCCTTCACCGCGGCGGTATTGGGCGGTATCGGCAGTATTCCGGGTGCCATGATTGGCGGCCTGATCCTGGGCGTGGCGGAGGCGCTCTCCTCGGCGTATCTGAGCACGGAATATAAAGACGTGGTGTCGTTTGCCCTGCTGATTCTGGTTCTGCTGGTGATGCCTACCGGTATTCTGGGCCGTCCGGAGGTAGAGAAAGTATGAAACCGATGCATTTTGCAATGGCGCTGCTCTCTGCCGCCATGTTCTTCGTGCTGGCGGGCGTCTTTATGGGCGTCCAGTTAGGTCTGGACGGCACGAAGCTGGTGGTGGATACCGCCCCCGACATCCGCTGGCAGTGGGTATTTATCGGCACCGCCGTGGTGTTCCTGTTCCAGCTGCTGCGTCCGCTGTTCCAGAAATCGCTGAAAAACGTCTCCGGGCCGAAATTCGTTCTGCCGGCCATCGACGGGTCTACCGTGAAGCAGAAGCTGTTCCTCGTGGCGCTGCTGGTAGCCGCCGTGGCGTGGCCGTTTGTGGTGTCTCGCGGCACCGTGGATATCGCTACCCTGACCATGATCTACGTGATTCTCGGTCTCGGTCTGAACGTGGTGGTGGGGCTCTCTGGCCTGCTGGTGCTGGGCTACGGCGGCTTCTACGCCATCGGCGCCTACACCTTCGCGCTGCTGAACCACTATTACGGCCTCGGCTTCTGGACCTGCCTGCCGCTGGCGGGGCTGGTCTCTGCCGCTGCGGGCTTTCTGCTTGGCTTCCCGGTATTGCGCCTGCGCGGTGACTACCTGGCGATTGTGACCTTAGGCTTCGGCGAAATCGTCCGTATCCTGCTGCTTAACAACACCGAAGTGACCGGCGGCCCGAACGGCATCAGCCAGATCCCGAAACCAACCTTCTTCGGCCTGGAGTTCAGCCGTACCGCCCGCGAAGGCGGCTGGGACACCTTCAGTAACTTCTTCGGCGTGAAGTATGACCCGTCCGACCGTGTAATCTGGCTCTATCTGGTGGCGCTGCTGCTGGTGGTCATTACCCTGTTCGTGATTAACCGTCTGCTGCGCATGCCGCTGGGCCGCGCGTGGGAAGCGCTGCGTGAAGATGAGATCGCCTGCCGCTCCCTGGGCCTGAACCCGACCCGCATCAAGCTGACCGCGTTCACCATCAGCGCCGCGTTTGCCGGTTTCGCCGGAACGCTGTTTGCCGCCCGTCAGGGCTTTGTGAGCCCGGAATCGTTCACCTTTGCCGAGTCCGCCTTTGTGCTGGCGATTGTGGTGCTCGGCGGTATGGGCTCGCAGTTCGCCGTTATCCTCGCGGCCATCCTGCTGGTGGTCTCGCGCGAGCTGATGCGCGACTTTAACGAATACAGCATGCTGATGCTGGGTGGTTTGATGGTGCTGATGATGATCTGGCGTCCGCAGGGCTTGCTGCCGATGACTCGTCCACAGCTGAAGCTGAAACGCACTCAGGCGAAAGGAGAGCAGGCATGAGTCAGCCATTATTATCCGTTAACGGTCTGATGATGCGTTTTGGCGGCCTGCTGGCGGTCAACAATGTGTCACTGGATCTGCACAAGAAAGAGATTGTCTCCCTGATTGGCCCGAACGGCGCGGGGAAAACCACGGTCTTTAACTGCCTGACCGGCTTCTACAAGCCGACGGGCGGCACCATCATGCTGCGCGACAAGCATCTTGAAGGGCTGCCGGGCCAGCAGATTGCCCGCATGGGCGTGGTGCGTACCTTCCAGCACGTGCGTCTGTTCCGCGAGATGACGGTGATTGAGAACCTGCTGGTCGCTCAGCATCAGCAGCTGAAAACCGGGCTGTTCTCCGGCCTGCTGAAAACCCCGGCCTTCCGCCGCGCGCAGGATGAAGCGCTTGACCGCGCGGCGACCTGGCTCGACCGAATTGGCCTGCTGCAGCACGCCAACCGTCAGGCGAGCAACCTGGCCTACGGCGACCAGCGTCGTCTGGAGATTGTGCGCTGCATGGTGACCCAGCCGGAGATCCTGATGCTCGACGAACCGGCGGCAGGGCTCAACCCGAAAGAGACCAAAGAGCTGGACGAGCTGATTGCCGAACTGCGCGATCACCACGACACTACCATTCTGCTGATCGAGCACGACATGAAGCTGGTGATGGGCATTTCGGACCGTATCTACGTGGTTAACCAGGGTACGCCGCTGGCAAACGGCACGCCGGAAGAGATCCGCAACAACCCGGACGTGATCCGCGCATACCTGGGTGAGGCATAAGATGGAAAAAGCGATGTTAACGTTCGACAAGGTCAACGCGCACTACGGCAAGATCCAGGCGCTGCACGACGTCAGCCTGCATATCAATCAGGGTGAAATCGTGACCCTGATTGGCGCCAACGGCGCGGGTAAAACTACGCTGCTCGGCACCCTGTGCGGCGACCCGCGCGCCACCAGCGGGCGGATCGTGTTTGATGGTAAAGACATTACCGACTGGCAGACCGCCAGAATCATGCGTGAAGCGGTGGCGATTGTTCCGGAAGGGCGCCGGGTCTTCTCCCGCATGACGGTGGAAGAGAACCTGGCAATGGGCGGCTTCTTTGCTCACCGCGATGAATACCAGACCCGCATCAAGTGGGTGTACGAACTCTTCCCGCGCCTGTGGGAGCGCCGCATTCAGCGTGCGGGCACCATGTCCGGCGGTGAACAGCAGATGCTGGCGATAGGCCGCGCGCTGATGAGCCAGCCGCGTCTGCTGCTGCTGGACGAGCCGTCGCTCGGTCTGGCGCCGATCATCATCCAGCAGATTTTCGACACCATTGAGCAGCTGCGCAAAGAGGGGATGACCATCTTCCTCGTCGAGCAGAACGCCAACCAGGCGCTGAAGCTGGCTGACCGTGGCTACGTGCTGGAGAACGGCCGCGTAGTGCTGGAAGACACCGGCGACGCGCTGCTGGCGAACGAAGCGGTGCGGAGCGCGTATCTGGGCGGATAGGTAAAAGCAAAAAGGCAACGCAAGTTGCCTTTTTTAGTGTTTTCTCCCTCTCCCTGTGGGAGAGGGCCGGGGTGAGGGCACCAGACCGCACGAGGTAAAAGCAAAAAGGCAACGCAAGTTGCCTTTTTTAGTGTTTTCTCCCTCTCCCCGTGGGAGAGGGTCGGGGTGAGGGCACCAGACCGCACCTAACCCCCCAACCCCCTTCACACAACCATCATCCCCCTGACGCCTGGCTGTCACTTATCTGTAAACAAACAGTTATTTTTCTGTAATTCGAGCATGTCATGTTACCTCGCGAGCATAAAACGCGTGATATCGCGCATCCGGCACAATAAGAGAGATGACAATGACATCGTTACGACACACAGCTTTGGGTCTGGCACTGGGTCTGGCTTTTGCGACGAACGCAATGGCTGTCACCACCATTCCGTTCTGGCATTCAATGGAAGGGGAGTTGGGTAAAGAAGTTGACTCCCTGGCGCAACGTTTCAACGACACCCATCCGGATTACAAAATTGTGCCGGTGTACAAAGGCAACTATGAGCAGAGCCTGAGCGCGGGCATCGCCGCCTTCCGTACCGGCAACGCACCTGCACTGTTACAGGTTTATGAAGTGGGTACCGCCACTATGATGGCCTCCAAAGCCATCAAGCCGGTCTATGAAGTGTTCAAAGAAGCGGGTATCAACTTCGATGAATCCCAGTTCGTGCCGACCGTAGCGGGTTACTACACCGATTCCAAAACCGGCCATCTGCTGTCCCAGCCGTTTAACAGCTCTACTCCGGTGCTCTACTACAACAAAGATGCCTTCAAAAAAGCTGGTTTAGACCCGGAGCAGCCGCCAAAAACCTGGCAGGACCTGGCGGAGTACACCGCGAAGCTGAAAGCGGCGGGGATGAAGTGCGGCTACGCCAGCGGCTGGCAGGGTTGGATCCAGATTGAAAACTTCAGCGCCTGGCACGGCCTGCCGGTGGCGACCAAAAACAACGGCTTCGACGGCACCGATGCGGTACTGGAGTTCAACAAGCCGGAGCAGGTGAAGCACATCGCGCTGCTTGCCGACCTGAACAAGAAGGGCGACTTCAGCTACTTCGGGCGTAAAGACGAATCCACCGAGAAGTTCTACAACGGTGATTGCGCCATTACCACCGCCTCGTCCGGCTCGCTGGCGGATATCCGTCACTACGCCAAATTCAACTATGGCGTGGGCATGATGCCGTACGACGCTGACGTGAAGGGCGCGCCGCAGAACGCCATCATCGGCGGGGCGAGCCTGTGGGTGATGCAGGGTAAAGACAAGGGCACCTATAAAGGCGTGGCCGAATTCCTCGACTTCCTGGCGAAGCCTGAAAATGCCGCCGAGTGGCACCAGAAGACCGGCTACCTGCCGATCACCAAAGCCGCGTATGACCTGACCCGCGAGCAGGGCTTCTACAGCAAAAACCCGGGTGCGGACATCGCGACGCGCCAGATGCTGAACAAGCCGCCGTTGCCGTTCACCAAAGGCCTGCGCCTGGGCAACATGCCGCAGATCCGCACCATCGTGGATGAGGAGCTGGAAAGCGTGTGGACCGGGAAGAAAACGCCACAGCAGGCGCTGGACTCTGCGGTAGAGCGCGGAAATCAGCTGCTGCGCCGCTTTGAGCAGTCGACCAAATCGTAATTCAAACTAATCCCCCTCACCCTAACCCTCTCCCCAAAGGGGAGAGGGGACGATTACACCCTCGCCCCTTTGGGGAGAGGGGACGATTACACCCTCGCCCCTTTGGGGAGAGGGGGCCGGGGTGAGGGGTGAATACCTACAGAGCAAACCTATGTCATCATCCCGTCCGGTGTTCCGTTCCCGCTGGCTGCCGTACCTGTTGGTCGCGCCTCAGCTGGTCATCACCGTTATCTTCTTTATCTGGCCTGCGGGCGAAGCGCTGTGGTACTCGGTACAAAGCGTCGATCCGTTCGGGCTCTCCAGCCAGTTTGTTGGCCTGGATAACTTTACCGCGCTGTTCCATGATAGCTACTACCTGGACGCCTTCTGGACGACGATGAAGTTCAGCGCGCTGGTCACCGTCAGCGGCCTTGTCGCATCGCTGTTTTTCGCCGCGCTGGTGGATTACGTGGTGCGCGGCAGCCGCCTGTATCAGACCCTGATGCTGCTGCCTTACGCCGTGGCACCCGCCGTCGCCGCCGTACTGTGGATCTTCCTGTTTAACCCCGGCCGTGGGTTGATTACCCATTTCCTGGCAGAGTTCGGCTACGACTGGAACCACGCTCAGAACAGCGGTCAGGCGATGTTCCTGGTGGTGTTCGCCTCGGTGTGGAAGCAGATCAGCTATAACTTCCTGTTCTTCTTTGCCGCGCTGCAGTCCATTCCGCGCTCGCTGGTGGAAGCCGCGGCAATTGACGGCGCAGGGCCGGTTCGTCGCTTCTTCAGGCTGTCGCTGCCGCTGATCGCCCCGGTGAGTTTCTTCCTGCTGGTGGTTAACCTCGTGTACGCCTTCTTCGACACCTTCCCGGTGATCGACGCGGCGACCGCAGGCGGTCCGGTGCAGGCGACGACCACGCTTATCTATAAGATCTACCGCGAAGGCTTCGCCGGGCTGGATCTCTCCGCTTCTGCCGCGCAGTCGGTGGTGCTGATGTTCCTCGTCATCATCCTCACGGTGGTGCAGTTCCGCTATGTTGAAAGTAAGGTGCGCTACCAATGATTGAGAACCGTCGCGGGCTGACGATTTTCAGCCATACCATGCTGATTTTAGGGATCATCGTCATCCTGTTTCCGCTGTACGTGGCCTTTGTCGCCGCCACGCTGGACACCAAAGCGGTGTTCGACACGCCGATGACGCTGATCCCAGGCACGCATCTTTTCGAGAATATGTGGACCATCTGGACCCAGGGCGTGGGCGCCAACAGCGCGCCGTTCTGGCTGATGATGCTCAACAGCTTCATCATGGCGTTCGGCATTACGGTCGGCAAAATTACGGTGTCGATGCTCTCGGCCTTCGCCATCGTCTGGTTCCGTTTTCCGCTGCGCAACCTGTTTTTCTGGATGATTTTTATCACCCTGATGCTGCCGGTAGAGGTGCGTATCTTCCCGACGGTGGAGGTGATCGCCAACCTGAAGATGCTCGACAGCTACGCGGGCTTGACCCTGCCGCTGATGGCCTCGGCGACCGCCACCTTCCTGTTCCGCCAGTTCTTTATGACCCTGCCGGACGAGCTGATTGAAGCGGCGCGCATCGACGGCGCGTCGCCGATGCGCTTCTTCCGCGACATCGTGCTGCCGCTGTCGAAAACCAACCTCGCGGCGCTGTTTGTGATCACCTTTATCTACGGCTGGAACCAGTACCTGTGGCCGCTGCTGATTATTCAGGACGTCAACCTCGGCACCGCCGTGGCGGGCATCAAAGGCATGATCGCCACCGGCGAAGGCACCACTCTCTGGAACCAGGTGATGGCGGCAATGCTGCTGACCCTTATCCCACCCGTAGTCATTGTTTTAGCCATGCAGCGCGCGTTTGTCCGCGGCCTGGTCGATAGCGAGAAATAAGATGGCAGGTTTAAAACTTCAGGCAGTAACCAAAAGCTGGGACGGCAAAACCCAGGTGATTCAGCCGCTGACGCTTGACGTGGCGGACGGGGAATTTATCGTGATGGTCGGCCCGTCCGGCTGCGGTAAATCAACGCTGCTGCGCATGGTGGCGGGGCTGGAGCGCGTGACCTCCGGGGATATCTGGATTGACCGTCAGCGCGTCACCGAGATGGAGCCGAAAGACCGCGGCATCGCGATGGTGTTCCAGAACTACGCCCTCTATCCGCACATGAGCGTGGAGGAGAACATGGCCTGGGGGCTGAAAATCCGCGGCATGGGCAAAGGCCATATCGACGAGCGCGTGAAGGAGGCCGCCCGCATTCTGGAACTCGACGGCCTGCTCAAGCGCCGCCCGCGCGAGCTCTCCGGCGGACAGCGCCAGCGCGTGGCGATGGGGCGCGCCATCGTGCGCGACCCGGAGGTATTCCTGTTCGACGAGCCGCTTTCTAACCTCGACGCCAAGCTGCGCGTGCAGATGCGTCTTGAGCTGCAGCAGCTGCACCGTCGTCTGAAAACCACCTCCCTGTACGTGACCCACGATCAGGTCGAAGCCATGACGCTCGCCCAGCGCGTGATGGTGATGAACAAAGGCATCGCCGAGCAGATTGGCACCCCGGTGGAGGTGTACGAGAAACCGGCCACCCGCTTTGTGGCGAGCTTTATCGGCAGCCCGGCGATGAACCTGCTGGAAGGGCGTATCAGCAGCGCGGGCTCGCACTTTGAGCTGGAAAGCGGGATGGCATTGCCGATCAACTGGTACTATCGTGGCTACGCCGGGCGTAAGATGACGCTCGGTATCCGCCCGGAACATATCGGTTTAACCTCTCAGGCGGAAGGCGGCGTGCCGCTGGTCATGGACACGCTGGAGATGTTGGGTGCAGATAACCTGGCGCACGGGCGCTGGGGCGAGCAAAAAATGGTGGTGCGTCTGGCGCATCAGGAGCGCCCTAAAGCCGGCAGCACGCTGTGGCTCCACCTGCCGGAAAATCATCTGCACCTGTTTGACGGTGAAACAGGACAACGAGTATGAGCAACTGGCCTTATCCCCACGTCGTCGCCCACCGGGGCGGCGGTAAGCTGGCGCCGGAAAACACGCTGGCGGCGATTGACGTTGGCGCGCGCTACGGTCACACGATGATCGAGTTCGACGCCAAGCTGTCGAAAGACGGCGAGATTTTCCTGCTGCATGACGATAACCTCGAGCGCACCAGCAACGGCTGGGGCGTCGCGGGCGAGCTGCCGTGGCGCGACCTGCTGAAGGTAGACGCCGGAAGCTGGTACAGCGGTGAATTCAAAGGCGAACCGCTGCCGCTGCTGGCGGAAGTGGCGGATCGCTGTCGCCAGCACGGCATGATGGCCAATATCGAAATTAAACCGACCACCGGTACCGGGCCGCTGACGGGTAAAGTGATTGCTCTGGCCGCGCGCGAGCTGTGGGAAGGGATGACCGCGCCGCTGCTGTCATCATTTGAAATTGACGCACTGGAAGCGGCACAGGCGGCCGTACCGGAGCTGCCTCGCGGGCTGCTGCTGGACGAGTGGCGCGAGGACTGGCGCGAGCTGACGACGCGCCTGGCGTGTGTCTCTATCCATCTTAATCACAGGCTGCTGGATGAGACGCGGGTGAAGATGCTGAAAGACGCGGGTCTACATATTCTGGTCTACACGGTTAACAAACCCCAGCGTGCAGCCGAACTGCTGCGCTGGGGCGTGGACAGCATCTGTACCGATGCAATCGACCTGATCGGCCCGGACTTTAGTTCTGCGGATTAAGCATACTGCCATTCGACTGCGGCGGCAGCATATGCTGCTGTCCGCTGCCTGACGACGTCATTCCCCCTAACATCCCGCCGTTTTTATTCGGCAGCGGCTGCTCGCGCACCTGCCCCTGCTGCACGCGCTGGGTGTTGGCGTTCATCTGATTTTGCAGGCTTTGCTGCTGCATCTGGGTCTGCGTTTTAAGCTGCTGGTTAAGCATCCCTTTCTGCTGCTGTTGCTGGCTCATCATCTCGGTCTGCATACGCTGCTGGCTCGGGATGACATAGCCCTGCTGGTTCGGGTTGTTCATGGTGTTGAGTGGCTGTGCGAGCGCGGCAAACGGGATCAGCGCCGTAAGAATCATCAAGCGTTTCATTGTCATTTCCTCCTCTTGAGGTCTCTCTTAAGTTTACCCTGATTTCACCATGACGATGATTTTTTAGGAGTTGTGAACCAGGCTTAAGCGGGGAATATGGATCCCTTCACCTGGAGAACAACAATCATGAAACCAACGTTTTTGCGCTGGGTCGCCATCGCCGCGCTGATGGCAGGCGGTACATTTAGCGTGGCGGCCAACCCGCCCGCGGCGCCTCCGGTCTCTTACGGCGTGGAGGAAGATGTTTTTCATCCCGTGCGGGCAACCCATGGCATGGTAGCGTCCGTGGATGCGCTGGCAACAAAAGTGGGCGTCGATATTCTCAGGCAGGGCGGTAACGCGGTGGATGCCGCGGTCGCCGTCGGCTATGCGCTGGCGGTAACGCATCCGCAGGCGGGGAACCTGGGTGGCGGCGGCTTTATGATGCTGCGCACCAAAGACGGCAAAACGACGGCCATCGACTTCCGCGAGATGGCGCCTGCTCAGGCGTCTCGCGATATGTTCCTCGACGATCAGGGCAACCCTGACAGCAAAAAATCCCTGACCTCGCATCTCGCGACCGGCACGCCGGGCACCGTCGCGGGCTTCTCGCTGGCGCTGGAAAAATACGGCACCCTGCCGCTGAACAAGGTAGTGCAGCCTGCCATCAAGCTGGCGCGGGACGGCTTTGTGGTAAACGATGCGCTGGCGGACGATCTCAAAACCTACGGCAGCGAAGTCATTCCGAATCATGAAAACAGCAAAGCGATCTTCTGGAAAGACGGCGAGCCGCTGAAGAAGGGCGATAAGCTGGTGCAGAAGAACCTCGCTAAAAGCCTGGAGCTGATTGCAGAGCACGGTCCGGACGCCTTCTACAAAGGGGCGATTGCCGACCAGATTGCACAAGAGATGCAGAAGAACGGCGGGCTCATCACCAAAGCGGATCTGGCGGACTACAAGGCGGTGGAGCGCGAGCCGATTAGCGGCACCTACCGCGGTTACGAGGTCTTCTCCATGCCGCCGCCGTCTTCCGGTGGGATCCACATCGTGCAGATCCTCAATATTCTCGAAAACTTCGATATGCACAAGTTCGGCTTCGGCAGTGCGGATGCCATGCAGGTGATGGCGGAAGCGGAAAAACGCGCCTACGCCGACCGCTCGGAATATCTCGGCGATCCGGACTTCGTGAAGGTGCCGTGGCAGGCGCTGACCAACAAAGCCTATGCCAAATCCATTGCCGATCAGATCGACATCAACAAGGCTAAGCCGTCGAGCGAGATCCGCCCCGGCAAGCTGGCGCCGTATGAAAGCAACCAGACCACTCACTTCTCGGTGGTGGATAAAGACGGTAACGCGGTGGCGGTGACCTATACGCTCAACACCACCTTCGGCACCGGGATTGTGGCGGGCAACAGCGGCATTCTGCTGAACAACGAGATGGATGACTTCTCTGCCAAACCGGGCGTGCCGAACGTCTACGGGCTGGTTGGCGGCGATGCGAATGCGGTAGGGCCGAAGAAACGTCCGCTGTCGTCCATGTCGCCCACCATCGTGGTGAAAGACGGGAAAACCTGGCTGGTAACCGGCAGCCCTGGCGGCAGCCGGATTATCACCACCGTGCTACAAATGGTGGTGAACAGCATCGACTTTGGGATGAACGTCGCCGAAGCGACCAACGCCCCGCGTTTCCACCATCAGTGGCTGCCGGACGAGCTGCGCGTCGAGAAGGGCTTTAGCCCGGACACCATCAAGCTGCTGGAGCAGCGCGGGCAGAAGGTGGCGGTGAAAGAGGCGATGGGCAGTACGCAGAGCATTATGGTGGGACCGGACGGGGCGCTGTTTGGCGCATCGGACCCGCGTTCGGTGGATGATTTGACGGCGGGGTATTAATTTTTCCCCTCACCCTAACCCTCTCCCCATAGGGGAGAGGGGATTGCACGGTGCGGTCTTTTCTCCCTCGCCCCTATGGGGAGAGGAGAAAGTGTCACTTCATTCTCGCCATATAATACGCATCCACATACTCGCCGTTGCGCAGGGCAAATTTCTTGCCGGTGCCTTCGATTTCGAAACCAAACTTCCGGTACAGCGCCTGAGCGGCAGGATTATCGGCAAACACCGTTAATTCAATCCGTTCAATACGCATCCAGTTATCGCAAAGGTTTATCATCTCGCGCATTAACGCACTGCCCACGCCGCGCCCCTGTGCATGCGCCGCAACGCTGATACCGAATGTGGCCACATGGCTGCGTCGCGGGCTGGCTTCCACCTGAAGCATCAGATCGCCAACAAGTTGTTCATCAATGCAGGCGACAAGGCGTTTTTGGCCGGGTTTTGCGATAAGACGTTCTTGCCAGTGTTCAAGGGAAGGATGAGGTAGCTGTAGCGTATCGTGATACACCCCCGGATGCATATAGTTCTGGCGTAAGGCTTCAGCATCTTTCGGTTCCGCGTGGCGTATCACTATCTCACTCATTCCTTGTTCCTCAGTCAGTTAAACGTCCCTTCCAACATCAATGACTTTAAAATTTGAGTCAACCGCTAATTTTTGCAAAAAGTATTGGACAAGTGCGAATGAGAATGATTATTATTGCTTTGCGTTCAGGGAGACCTCTACGGGAACCTGAAAGCACGACATTGCTCACATTGCTTCCAGTATTACTTTAGCCAGCTTTTAGCTGGCTTTTTTTTTGTTATGGTTAGACTCAGTAACCTTCCAAAAGGACTGAGCTATGACACTACATTGCGCATTTATTGGATTTGGTAAAAGTACGACCCGCTATCACCTGCCGTATGTTCTCACCCGTAAAGACAGCTGGCATGTGGCCCATATCTACCGCCGCCGCGCGAAGCCGGAAGAGCAATCCCCGCAGTATTCCCATATTCATTTCACCAGCGATCTCGATGAGGTACTGGGCGACCCGCAGGTTAAACTTGTTATCGTCTGCACCCATGCGGACAGCCATTTTGAGTATGCGAAACGCGCGCTCGAAGCGGGTAAAAACGTGCTGGTGGAAAAGCCGTTCACCCCGACTATCGCCGAAGCGAAAGAGCTGTTCGCGCTGGCGAAAAGCAAAGGTCTGACCGTTACGCCGTATCAGAACCGTCGCTTTGACAGCTGCTTCCTGACGGCGAAAAAAGCGATTGAAAGCGGCAAGCTGGGCGACATCGTGGAAATAGAAAGCCACTTCGATTACTACCGTCCGGTAGCGGAAACGCAACCCGGCCTGCCGCAGGACGGCTCGTTCTATGGTCTGGGCGTGCACACCATGGACCAGATCATCTCCCTGTTTGGCCGACCGGACCACGTGGCGTATGACATCCGCAGCCTGCGTAATAAAGCCAACCCGGACGATACTTTTGAAGCGCAGCTGTTCTACGGCGACCTGAAAGCCATTGTCAAAACCAGCCATCTGGTGAAGATCGACTACCCGAAATTTATTGTTCACGGCACCCGAGGCTCGTTCATTAAGTACGGTATTGACCAGCAGGAGACCAGCCTGAAGGCTAACATCATGCCGGGCGAACCGGGTTTTGCGGCGGATGATTCCGTGGGCGTCCTGGAGTACGTGAACGATGAGGGCGTAACGGTCAGGGAGGAGCTGAAACCGGAAACTGGCGACTATGGCCGCGTCTACGATGCGCTCTATGAAACCCTTACATCCGGCGCGCCGAATTACGTCAAGGAATCTGACGTTCTGACCAACCTCGAAATCCTTGAACGGGCCTTCGAACAGGCTTCTCCTGCCACGGTAACCCTCGCAAAATAAGCAAAAACGGCTCCTCTGAGCTTGTTCATAATTTTTGAACAGAGGAGTCAATTTTCACCCTCTATGATCCCAGGCGGTTTGCGTCCACACTTACTCCATCGAAACGAACTGAGGGTGAAAACAATGATCTACTTACGCAAAGCAAACGAACGTGGTCACGCGAATCATGGCTGGCTGGACTCATGGCATTCATTCTCGTTTGCCGACTACTACGACCCGAACTTCATGGGCTTCTCCGCACTGCGCGTGATTAACGACGACGTGATTGATGCAGGCCAGGGCTTCGGTACCCACCCGCACAAAGACATGGAAATCCTGACCTATGTGCTGGAAGGGGCGGTTGAGCACCAGGACAGCATGGGCAACAAAGAGCAGGTTCCGGCGGGCGAGTTCCAGATTATGAGCGCGGGTACCGGGGTGCGTCACTCCGAGTACAACCCGAGCAAAACGGAAAAACTGCACCTGTATCAAATCTGGATCATTCCAGAAGAGACCGGCATCACGCCGCGCTACGAGCAGCGCCGCTTCGACGCGAAACAGGGCAAACAGCTGGTGCTGTCCCCGGATGCGCGTGAAGGTTCCCTGAAAGTGCATCAGGATATGGAGCTGTACCGCTGGGCGCTGGCGAAAGACGAACAGTCTGTCCATCAGATTGCCGCTAACCGCCGCGTCTGGATCCAGGTGGTGAAAGGTGAAGTGTCCATCAACGGCACTAAAGCAACCACCGCCGATGGTCTGGCCATCTGGGATGAGCAGGCGCTCTCCGTGCATGCCGACAGCGAAAGCGAAATTCTGCTGTTTGACCTGCCGCCGGTGTAATAAAACATAAATAAATACCCATCCTTCCCTTTGACAGGGGAAGGATGGGCTTTGTCCGTGATAAACTGAGCAAATCTCTCACTTCAAGATTTCTCAGGACGATGAAAAAGAAACGCCCCGTACTTCAGGATGTCGCCGATCGCGTCGGTGTGACCAAAATGACGGTCAGCCGTTTTTTACGTAACCCGGAACAGGTTTCCGTGGCGTTACGTGGCAAGATTGCCGCTGCCCTTGATGAACTGGGTTATATCCCCAACCGCGCACCCGATATTCTCTCCAATGCGACCAGCCGTGCGGTGGGCGTCCTGCTTCCATCCCTGACCAACCAGGTTTTCGCCGAAGTACTGCGGGGAATTGAAAGCGTCACCGATGCTTTTGGCTACCAGACCATGCTCGCTCACTATGGGTACAAGCCGGAACTGGAAGAGGAACGTCTTGAGTCGATGCTTTCCTGGAACATTGACGGCCTGATTTTAACCGAACGTACCCACACTGCCCGCACGCTCAAAATGATCGAAGTGGCGGGTATCCCTGTGGTGGAGCTGATGGACAGCCAGTCGCCGTGTCTCGATATTGCCGTTGGGTTCGATAACTTCGAAGCGGCGCGCCAGATGACGGCGGCCATCATCGCCCGTGGGCATCGTCATATCGCCTATCTGGGTGCGCGTCTTGATGAACGTACTATCATCAAACAGAAGGGATACGAGCAGGCGATGCTCGACGCAAACTTAACCCCGTACAGCGTGATGGTGGAGCAGTCCTCTTCCTATACGTCGGGTATTGAGCTGATGCGTCAGGCGCGACGCGAGTATCCGCAACTGGACGGTATTTTCTGTACCAACGATGACCTGGCGGTTGGCGCGGCGTTTGAGTGTCAGCGTCTGGGGCTAAAGATCCCTGATGATATGGCGATCGCCGGTTTCCACGGCCACGACATTGGCCAGGTGATGGAGCCGCGTCTGGCGAGCGTCCTGACCCCGCGTGAACGTATGGGCCGTATTGGCGCAGAACGCCTGCTGGCGCGCATTCGTGGTGAGGCAGTTACCCCGAAAATGTTAGATTTAGGTTTCACCTTGTCACCGGGTGGATCTATTTGAACTGACAAATTTGAAGTAGCTCACACTTATTCACTTCGCGCACGTTTGGATATTGCTTCTCTTTTGCCCCGGCAGGACAATGTTACCGATAACTGTTACCCGTAACAATTGACTGAGGGACACCCTTTGAGCACGACTAATCACGATCACCACGTCTACGTCCTGATGGGCGTTTCCGGTAGCGGGAAATCAGCCGTAGCCAGCGAAGTGGCGCATCAACTCCAGGCTGCGTTCCTTGATGGCGACTTCCTCCATCCGCGCAGCAACATCATGAAAATGGCCTCCGGCGAGCCGCTGAACGACGACGACCGCAAACCGTGGTTGCAGGCGCTGAATGACGCCGCGTTCGCTATGCAGCGTACCAACAAAGTCTCCCTGATCGTCTGCTCTGCGCTGAAAAAAACCTACCGCGACCTGCTGCGCGACGGTAACCCGAACCTCTCTTTCATCTACCTGAAAGGGGATTTCGAGGTGATTGAAAGCCGTCTGAAGGCGCGTAAAGGTCACTTCTTCAAAACCCAGATGCTGGTGACGCAGTTCGAAGCGCTGCAGGAGCCGGGTGAAGACGAGAAAGACGTCTTAGTGGTTGATATCGATCAGCCACTGGAGGGTGTTGTTGCCAGCACCATCGAGGTCATTAATAAAAGGCAGTAAGTTTTGAGTACATTGACGCTAGTTTTGACAGCAGTGGGTTCCGTGTTGCTGCTGCTGTTTTTAGTGATGAAGGCGCGTATGCACGCTTTTGTTGCTTTGATGGTGGTTTCTATAGGTGCAGGTCTCTTTTCCGGTATGCCGCTCGACAAGATCGCCGCGACGATGGAAAAAGGGATGGGCGGTACGCTGGGCTTCCTGGCGATTGTGGTGGCCCTTGGCGCGATGTTTGGCAAGATTTTGCACGAGACGGGCGCGGTCGACCAGATTGCCGTCAAAATGCTGAAATCCTTCGGCCACAGCCGCGCGCACTACGCGATTGGCCTGGCGGGCCTGATTTGCGCGCTGCCGCTGTTCTTTGAAGTGGCCGTTGTGCTGCTGATAAGCGTCGCGTTCTCCATGGCGCGCCATACCGGCACAAACCTTGTGAAGCTGGTTATTCCACTGTTTGCGGGCGTGGCGGCGGCCGCGGCGTTTCTGCTGCCTGGGCCTGCGCCGATGCTGCTGGCGTCCCAGATGCACGCTGACTTTGGCTGGATGATCCTGATTGGCCTGTGCGCGGCAATCCCGGGGATGATTATTGCCGGTCCGCTGTGGGGCAACTTCATCAGCCGTTACGTTGAGCTGCATATCCCGGATGACATCACCGAGCCGCACCTGGGCGAGGGCAAAATGCCGTCCTTCGGCTTCAGCCTGTCGCTGATCCTGCTCCCGCTGGTGCTGGTGGGTCTGAAAACCATCGCCGCGCGCTTTGTGCCGGTGGGCTCCAGCGCCTATGAATGGTTTGAGTTCATCGGTCACCCGTTCACGGCGATCCTGGTGGCCTGTCTGGTGGCGATTTACGGCCTGGCGATGCGTCAGGGGATGCCAAAAGACCGGGTGATGGAGATCTGCGGTGCCGCGCTGCAGCCTGCGGGGATTATCCTGCTGGTGATCGGTGCCGGCGGCGTGTTCAAGCAGGTACTGGTGGATTCCGGCGTGGGCCCGGCTCTGGGCGAAGCGCTGACCGGGATGGGCCTGCCGATTGCGGTAACCTGCTTCGTGCTGGCGGCGGCGGTGCGTATCATCCAGGGTTCCGCAACCGTGGCGTGTTTAACCGCCGTGGGTTTGGTGATGCCAGTGATTGAACAGCTGAACTATTCCGGTGCGCAGATGGCCGCGCTGTCTATCTGTATTGCGGGCGGTTCGATTGTGGTCTCTCACGTTAACGACGCGGGCTTCTGGCTGTTCGGTAAATTTACCGGTGCCACCGAAGCGCAAACCCTGAAAACCTGGACGCTGATGGAGACCATCCTCGGTACGACGGGTGCGATTGTCGGGATGATTGCCTTTACGCTGCTCAGCTGAGGGCAGTGATTTAACAAGTCTAAAAATAAGGCCCGGTAGCGTCAGCGCTTACCGGGCCTTTTTATTATCCAGGGCGTCAGGCCGGGCCATAACCCGGCATTGCGTTACTCGCCCTGCGTGGCGCTCTCAATCGTCAAACGCACGTCCGAGGTAATCAGCTCTGCCAGCATCTGGTATACCTTCAGCGTCTCTTCCGGCTCGGCATCACCCGTATCGCTGATGAAGCCTTCATCGCGCAGCGTCAGGACCAGGGAACTGAAGACCGCTTTGTCGAAGAATTCAGGAGCGTTAATGCCGTGCAGAACGGACAGGCGCTGGGCCAGCGTCCGGCTCTCTTTCTCCAGCGTACCGCGGTTGATAGACGGGTTCGCACTCAGCAGCCAGAACGTAATGGCGTAGCGCTGCAGCGTTTCGCGCGCACCGGCCGCCAGCAGCTGCAGGGTGCGGGAGCGTGACGGGTTGATGTGCAGCTCGTCGTTCGTGACGGTGATCAGCCCCTGACGACGCAGCTCTTCCGTCAGTTTATCCAGCTCGCCCGCCAGCTCATCCTTGCTCCAGCGCAGGAACAGCTCCGCTTTCAGCATCGGATAGAGCGTCTCAACGTGACGCAAGAGTTCCTGACGCGAAATACGGCGATGCTGGGTGATGATAGCCGCCATGAGCGACGGCAGCATCAGCATATGGGTGATGTTGTTGCGGTAGTAGGTCATCAGCACTGCCTGCTCGCGCGGCAGAATGATGATGTCGCCGATCGTGTCCTTTTCGACTTCAAACTTGTTCATCTGCAGCGCGTGATCGATAAGCTCACTAGCGGTCGCAGAAGGCACGGTTGAATCAACGGAATACGGCACGTTGCGCATCATGTCCAGGTAGCAATCCAGCTGCTCCGTGAGCTGTTCACGGGTCAGCGAGCGCTGACGCGAAGCCAGAAGTGCCGTACAGCACAGGTTCATGGCGTTAGCCGCACCGGCGTTGTTAATGCGCACCATCAGCTCGGACGCGATGCCGTTGACCGTTGGCGTCAGCCAGGCCGGACGAATCGCTTCGATAGGATCGATGGATTCGCGCCACTCGGGAACGTGATGGTTCAGGTACGTCATCAACGGCATTGGTTCGCCAAAGTTCACGTAGCCCTGACCGAGATTGCGTAGCTTGCTCAGGCCGCGCAGCATCTGCGGCAGGCTCTCTTTCTCTTTGGTCGCACCGCGCAGCTCTTTGGCGTACGTGCCCACTTCCATCACGTGCTCGTAGCCAATGTAGATTGGCACCAGCGTGATGGGACGGGTTCCTCCGCGCAGCATCGCCTGAATGGTCATCGACAGCGTGCCGGTCTTAGGATCGAGAAGACGTCCGGTACGGGAACGACCGCCCTCCACGAAGTACTCCACGGAATAGCCGCGGCTGAACAGCTCGCCCAGATACTCGCGGAACACGGTGGAGTAGAGCTTGTTGCCCTTGAAGGTACGACGGATAAAGAATGCGCCCAGGCGACGGAAAATCGGACCTGCTGGCCAGAAATTCAGGTTGATACCGGCTGCAATGTGCGGTGGTACCAGCCCCTGATGATAGAGCACGTAGGAAAGAAGCAGGTAGTCCATATGGCTGCGGTGGCAGGGAACATAGACAATCTCATGGCCATCATGCGCCAGCTGACGTACACGCTCGGCGTTATGAACGTTGATGCCCTGGTAGAGACGGTTCCAGGTAAAGCCGAGAATACGATCGGACAGGCGAATCATCTCGTAAGAGAAGTTCGCTGCAATCTCTTCCATCAGCGCAATGGCGTTCTGCTGGGCTTTCTCATGCGATATTTTCTTGCTGCGCGCTTCGTCTTCAACGGCGCGGGCAATCGCTTTGGAGGCCAACAGCTTGTTGAACAGATCCTGACGCGCCGGGAGACGCGGCCCAACGGCAGCAAGGCGCTGACGGGCGAAGTGCATACGCGCCACGCGCGCCAGTTTTTGCGCGATGATCTTGTCGGTGCCGTGCTCGTCCGCCATTCGACGCAGCGAAACGGAAGGGGAGAAACGCACAAAGCTGTCGCGTCCCAGCCAGGAGACCGCGAAGAACTTCTGGATGCCGTTAAGCATGCGCAGCGGCGGGTTCTCTTCACCTTTTTCACGGCCCGGACGACGACCAAACATCACCGATACCGGCACCATCTGCACATCCAGATCGGGGTTGCTGCGGTGCAGGTCGAGATAGTCATGGAACAGCTTGATGGACTCTTCTTTTGGCGTGTAGTAGGTAAACACGCGCGGTCCACCGTGAATGAACACGTAGCGCGGCAGCAGCGTACCGTCAACTTCAAGCGGTTCAAGCGGGTCAGGTAAGTCATGCGCCAGACACTGGGCGCGAAGCGTCAGTAAGTCTGCCTTCGAGTTATAAGGCAAAACGTACATAATAGGACGTGACGTATCGAGCCCCAATTCCAGCGCGGGTTCTGCTGGGATAGACTTGCTTTTTACCAGGATGCTTAATGGTAAATTAAGTAATTTGTAGTAAATTCGTGGCCAGCCGGACATAAACGATGTAAAGCCTCTGGTTAATAATGCTATTGCGGCGCAAGGATAACAGAAAGCGCGCAAAATTTCTGTTGTTACCCGTCATACTTCAGGCTGTAGCGAAACGCGCTACAGTTCCTGTTACTGACGCTTTTTTTCATAAAAGGTTCTTTTAATGGCCAATAATACCACTGGGTTAACGCGTATCATCAAAGCCGCCGGCTATTCATGGAAAGGTTTCCGTGCCGCGTGGATCAACGAAGCCGCCTTTCGCCAGGAGGGCGTCGCCGCTATCATCGCGGTGATCGTCGCCTGTTTCCTTGATGTTGATGCTATTACCCGCGTACTTCTTATCGGTTCCGTGCTTCTGGTGATGATAGTGGAAATTCTTAATAGCGCTATTGAGGCCGTGGTTGATCGCATTGGTTCAGATTTCCATGAACTTTCTGGCCGCGCAAAAGACATGGGCTCTGCTGCCGTGTTGCTGGCGATTATCACTGCCGCTATCACCTGGGTCACGCTGCTTTGGTCACATTTCCGATGAGCCTCGAGGAATAATTAAGTCCCTGGTTTTTTGTGC
This sequence comes from Enterobacter cloacae complex sp. 2015409, assembly GCF_041365315.1. Lineage (NCBI taxonomy): Bacteria > Pseudomonadati > Pseudomonadota > Gammaproteobacteria > Enterobacterales > Enterobacteriaceae > Enterobacter > Enterobacter cloacae complex sp. 2015409. The sequence continues at coordinate 72,571 of NZ_JBFTVM010000007.1, forward strand.
AGTTTTTGGTTCCAAAATCGCCTTTGACTGTATATACTCACAGCATAACTGTATATACACCCAGGGGGCGGAATGAAAGCGTTAACGACCAGGCAGCAAGAGGTGTTTGATCTCATCCGGGATCATATCGGCCAGACGGGTATGCCACCCACGCGTGCGGAAATCGCGCAGCGTCTGGGCTTCCGTTCTCCGAATGCTGCCGAAGAACACCTGAAAGCGCTGGCGCGTAAGGGCGTGATTGAGATTGTCTCGGGCGCGTCACGTGGTATCCGCCTGCTGGTGGAAGAAGAGACGGGCATTCCGCTGGTGGGGCGTGTTGCTGCCGGTGAGCCTTTACTGGCACAGCAGCATATTGAAGGCCATTACCAGGTCGATCCAGCCATGTTCAAACCGAGCGCTGATTTCCTGCTGCGCGTCAGCGGTATGTCGATGAAAGACATCGGTATTCTTGACGGCGATCTGCTTGCGGTGCACAAAACGCAGGATGTGCGTAACGGCCAGGTGGTGGTCGCGCGCATTGACGACGAAGTGACCGTCAAGCGTCTGAAAAAACAGGGGAACACCGTTCAGCTACTGCCTGAAAACAACGAGTTCTCCCCGATTGTGGTCGATCTGCGCGAACACAACTTCTCTATCGAAGGACTGGCGGTTGGGGTCATTCGCAACGGCGAATGGCTGTAACCTCTTCCTGACAGGCTATGGCGCCGCTGTAGCCTGCTTCATTCTCCACACCCGGTATTTTTCATGTCACTGCTGAAGGCATCCGATAAGGCATTGTGGCGTCTTGCTCTGCCGATGATTTTCTCCAATATTACCGTACCCCTGCTGGGTCTGGTCGATACTGCCGTTATTGGCCATCTTGATTCGCCTGTTTATCTTGGCGGCGTGGCGATTGGTGCGACGGCAACCAGCTTCCTGTTTATGCTGCTGCTCTTTTTGCGCATGAGCACCACCGGCCTTACCGCACAGGCGTATGGCGCGAAAGATCCGCTGCGTCTGGCGCGCGCGCTGGTCCAGCCGCTGATCCTCGCGCTTGGCGCGGGTGCGTTAATCGTTTTATTGCGTGCGCCCCTGATCGACCTTGCGCTCCATGTTGTTGGCGGCAGCGAGGCGGTATTAGAGCAGGCGCGACGTTTCCTTGAAATCCGCTGGCTCAGCGCGCCCGCGTCACTGGCTAACCTGGTTCTGCTGGGGTGGCTATTGGGCGTGCAGTACGCCCGTGCACCCGTGATTTTGCTGGTGGTGGGTAACCTGCTCAATATCGTTTTGGATGTCTGGCTGGTCATGGGTCTGCATATGAACGTGCAGGGCGCGGCGCTGGCGACGGCGATTGCCGAGTACGGAACCTTTATTATTGGCCTGTGGATGGTCTGGCGCGTGCTGGCGATGCGCGGCATCTCCCTGGCGCTGCTCAAAAACGCATGGCGCGGCAATATCCGTAAGCTGCTGGCGCTTAACCGAGACATCATGCTGCGCTCGCTGCTGCTTCAGCTCTGCTTCGGAGCGCTGACGGTCTTCGGGGCTCGACTGGGGCCAGAAATCGTTGCGGTCAACGCGGTATTGATGACGCTACTGACCTTTACCGCCTACGCGCTGGACGGTTTTGCCTATGCGGTAGAAGCGCATTCCGGGCAGGCGTACGGTGCGCGCGAAAGCGGGCAGCTTCGGGACGTCTGGCGGGCAGCCTGCCGTCAGTCGGGACTGGTGGCGCTGGCGTTTGGCCTGGTTTACGCCTGCTTTGGTGAGCAGATCGTTGCATTGCTTACGTCTCTTCCTGCGCTGCGCGAGCTGGCGAGCCACTATCTCATCTGGCAAGTCGTCTTACCGGTGGTTGGCGTCTGGTGTTATCTGCTGGACGGCATGTTTATTGGTGCGACGCGCGGAGCGGAAATGCGCAACAGCATGGCTGTCGCGGCTGCAGGGTTTGGTCTGACGCTGCTGACGCTTCCCTGGCTGGGAAATCACGGTTTGTGGCTGGCCCTGGCCGTTTTCCTCTCGCTGCGAGGGTTGTCGCTGGCTTTTATCTGGCACCGCCACTGGCAAAACAATACCTGGTTCTCTTCACGTCACGATATATCGTGACGGTTAAAGATTCCGAATATGAAACCAACTGCCGAATCCTTAACTACAATAATTATCACGTCCAGCAGAAAAGAACGTAACGGACGTTACGACCCGACGCTTAACTAAGAGGACACGATGATGAATAAAGACGAAATCGGCGGCAACTGGAAGCAGTTCAAAGGTAAAGCGAAAGAAAAGTGGGGTAAGCTGACGGATGACGATATGACCGTCATTGAAGGTAAACGCGATCAGCTTGTCGGTAAAATTCAGGAACGTTACGGCTACGCGAAAGATCAGGCGGAAAACGAAGTCAAAGACTGGGAAACCCGTAACGACTACCGCTGGTAACGCTGAATAACCCACAGGGCGGCTCTTAGCCGCCTTTTCTTTTGCCGTTAACGCGGCTTTTTCTTCACAAGAATTGAGTGGTCGTGTTGGCACGCGTCCTGATGACGACAGGCTTCCACTTCCACGCAGGCAGAGCACAGCCCGTGCGCTTCAATCACGTTATGACGCAGTGCAAAACCCATTTTCGCCGCCAGCGTATGCATAATATCTTCCACGCCTTCCGCAGCCTCTTCTTTCACCACGCCGCAGCGGTCACAGATAAACATCGCCGATGTGTGGGTGGGCTGATCAAACAGATGGCACAGCACATAGCTGTTGGTGGATTCAACCTTATGCACGAACCCTTGTTCAAGCAGGAAATCCAGGGCGCGATACACCGTTGGCGGCTTTGCCTGCGGCTCGCTTTCGCGGAGCAGGTCCAGCAGATCGTAAGCGCTGATGGCACCCTGCTGCAGGCTCATCAGACGTAATACTTCAAGGCGCTGCGGAGTCAGGCGCACATTGCGTTGCGCGCACAGCTTTTCGGCCTGCGCTAACAGCTCTTTTGTGGACTTATCCATGTAGCACCCCGGATGTTATAGGACGGAAAACCCCCACTTTATCATGTTCTGGTAAAAACACCGAGATCCGCCAGTCTGTGCTATACCTGACCCATTACAAACCGGGAAATAAACAATGAAAAAACCTGACTGTATTCGGCACTGGCGCGACGTAGAAGGTGCGGATGATTCGACCTATCCAGATAGCGATGAGCTTTTTTCTATCGGCGCCCCGTTGGCTCGTAAGCTTGGACTCAGGCGCATTGGTATCCATCATGAGCGTTTGCCGCCAGGGCGCAGAACGTCCTATCCGCATGCGGAAAGCGATGAAGAAGAGTTCATTTATGTGCTCGAAGGTTATCCAGAAGCGTGGATAAATGGCTATTTATGGAAACTTGAACCTGGCGACAGCGTGGGATTTCCTGCCGGAACCGGTATCTGCCACACCTTTATCAACAACACGGAGGAAGAGGTGCGGTTGCTGGTCGTAGGCGAGGCCAACAAGAAGCACAATCGCATCTACTATCCCCTCAACCCGGTGTATGCCGCCACGCGGGAAGATCGCTGGGTAGACCATCCCCCACAGTTTTTTGGGCCGCATGATGGAAAACCTGGGAAAAAATAATTTCCTCTTCTATAAATATTGAGGGCCGTCACAAAATATAACAGGCCGTAAGGGAGTTTTACTTAGGGATAGAAATAGCGGGTCTTTTACTACTTATTCACAGCAATAGTTCGTTCCTGTTTGGGTGATAACAGACAGGGGTTATTTCATAACAGACTATAACGGGCATACTGTGAAAAAAAATTTTAAATTTTCGGTGGTTAGTATTGCTGTCTCCTTGTTTATGGCAAATCAGGCGGGAGCAGCCAATACCTGGACAGAATCACGGAGTGACGCCATGGGCGGGACGGGCGTTGCCTCCGGGAGCTATGGCAGTGGGGCGTTAATTAACCCGGCGCTGCTGGCAAAGGCAAAACCAGACGATGATGTGACGGTCATCTTGCCAGCCGTTGGGGTGCAGGTGACTGATGAAGACAATCTTCAGGACGAGATTGATACCATCAACGACAAAATTAATCACTACAAGGATGTGGTTGATGACCTCACGCCAAGGGAGATTATCACTAATCCGTTAGGTTCCATTAATCAATTCCAGGGCGCGGCCAAAGATCTCGCCGATGAGCTGGACTATCTCAAAGGCAAAACCGCACGCGCGACGGCAGGAGCAGGGCTTGCGGTGAGTATCCCTAACGATGTGCTTTCCGTGGCCTTTATGGCGAAAGGCTATGCTCATGGCCGGGTTAGCTCGTCTATCGATCAGCAAGATATTGATTATCTGCGCGGTATTCAAAGAAGCAAAGTGGTGGCTGCCGGTGTTGCCCTGGACGCTGCGCTGAACGGCACGGATCAGATCACTAAAAACCTCAACTCAACAGCGTCTGGCCGGGCGGCGATTGTGTCTGACTACGGCGTTGCCGTTGCCCGTCAGTTTGACCTCGGCGGCGTCCCGGTTTCCGTAGGCGTGACGCCAAAACTGCAAAAAACCTGGGTCTATAACTACACCACCTCAATCTACGATTACGACAGTAACAAGTGGAACGACAGCCGCTACCGCACAGACGATACGGGCTTTAACGTCGATGCCGGTATTGCGGCTGATTTCGGCGAGAACTGGACGGTCGGCGTGAGTGGCCAAAACCTGATGTCGCGCGATATCGACACCAAAGATATCCGTATCCGCAACGGGCGGACGGGAGAAGTGGTGAGCTATAAAGATACCTACCAGATCCGCCCGCTGGTGACCGCCGGAGCCGCCTGGCACAACGATCTGGTGACGCTGACCGCCGATGGCGATTTGACGGAAACCAAAGGCTTTAAGAGCGAAGATACGTCGCAGTATGTTGGCGTGGGTGCCGAGGTGACGCCGCTCAGCTGGCTGGCGGTGCGTGCGGGTTATCGCGCGGACGTGAAGGGTAACGACAGCAATGTCTTTACCGGCGGTGTCGGTTTCGCGCCGTTTAGCACCGTTCATGTTGACCTGATGGGCCTGTACGGTGAAGACGAAACCTGGGGCGCAGGGGCTCAGCTGAGCATGACGTTCTAAAGTCCACCGGAGGCGCTGCGCCTCCGGCTTTTCTTTGTGCTATAGTAGCGCCCCTTTTCCACCAGATGCTTAAAACTTCGCCATGTCGTCAGAATCACAGACCGCTTTCCCTGCACACCGTTTCTCCATTGCGCCGATGCTCGACTGGACGGACAGACACTGCCGCTATTTCCTGCGCCAGCTCTCCCGCCATACGCTGCTGTACACCGAAATGGTGACTACGGGCGCAATCATCCACGGGAAGGGCGATTACCTGGCCTATAGCGAAGAAGAGCATCCGGTTGCCCTGCAGTTGGGCGGCAGCGATCCGGCCGCGCTGGCGCAGTGCGCGAAGCTGGCGGAAGCGCGCGGCTACGACGAGATCAACCTGAACGTTGGCTGTCCGTCCGACCGCGTGCAAAACGGCATGTTCGGTGCCTGCCTGATGGGAAATGCCCAGCTGGTGGCGGACTGTATCAAGGCGATGCGCGATGTGGTCTCCATTCCGGTCACGGTCAAAACCCGTATCGGCATTGACGACCAGGACAGCTACGAATTCCTGTGCGACTTCATCAATACGGTCTCCGGAAAGGGTGAATGCGAGACGTTCATCATCCACGCGCGAAAAGCCTGGCTCTCCGGCCTCAGCCCAAAAGAGAACCGTGAGATCCCACCGCTGGACTATCCGCGCGTGTATCAGCTGAAGCGTGACTTCCCGCACCTGACCATGTCCATTAACGGCGGCATCAAGTCGCTGGAAGAGGCCAAAGCGCACCTTGAACATATGGATGGGGTGATGGTTGGGCGCGAGGCATATCAGAATCCGGGCATTCTGGCGACGGTTGATCGCGAAATCTTTGGCATCGAAGGCGCAGACACCGATCCGGTTGCCGTCGTGCGTGCGATGTATCCTTACATTGAGCGCGAGCTGAGCAACGGTACGTATCTCGGCCATATCACCCGCCATATGCTTGGGCTGTTCCAGGGCATTCCGGGCGCGCGTCAGTGGCGTCGCTACCTGAGCGAAAACGCACATAAAGCCGGCACCGATATTGAGGTGCTGGAACATGCGCTGCGCCTGGTGGCAGACAAGCGATAACTTTCGCTAAAAGTTCGTCAAATTCACCACGCCCTGCGAATTCTCGCGGGGCGTTTTGCTTTAATAACAACAGGTTAATGCTGGCATGATTCTTGTAATGTTTACTGCATTACTCGGGAACTCGTGGGAGAGCACCATGCTGGAACTACTTTTTGTGATTGGCTTTTTTGTCATGCTGTTAGCGACAGGCGTTTCGCTGCTCGGCATTCTGGCGGCTATCGTGGTAGCGACGGTGGTCATGTTTATTGGCGGACTGTTTGCCCTGACGATCAAACTGCTGCCGTGGCTACTGCTGGCCATTGCGGTCGTGTGGGTGATTCGGGCGATTAAAGCGCCAAAAGTGCCCAGTTATCAGCGCAATAACCGCTTCCGTTACTAAGGTATTGAGGGGTTCGTCACATACTTGTAACTTTTCCGGCGGTATGGCTTAGAACAGAATAGGATTTACTTATCGAATCTGTCACTATGACTGCCGATAACGAATTCATCGAGCTGTACCCTACATACAGCCGAACTAAAAAAAGAAAGGGCTTCCCACGGGAAGCCCAATTTCTTTTTGGGGCTCAGGGAATCAACAAACTCGACCCCTGCGTCGCCCGGCTCTCAAGCACCTCATGCGCGCGCTGCGCATCGGTTAGCGGGTATTTCTGCGCCTCTGCCACATCCACCTTAATGACGCCGCTGGCGATCAGCGAGAACAGCTCGTTGCTGGCTTCCTCAAGTTCTTCCCGGTTGGTGATGTATCCTTGCAGGGAAGGGCGAGTCACATACAGAGAACCTTTCTGGTTCAGGATGCCCAGGTTAACGCCGGTCACCGCGCCTGACGCATTCCCGAAGCTTACCATCAGACCACGACGCTGCAGGCAGTCCAGCGACGCTTCCCAGGTATCTTTCCCTACCGAGTCATACACCACGCGCACTTTTTTGCCGCTGGTGATCTCCTTCAGCCGCTCAACAATGCTCTCTTCACGGTAGTTAATCACCTGCCAGGCTCCCGCCTGCAGCGCGCGCTGCGCTTTTTGTGCATTTCCGACGGTGCCGATCAGCTTCGCGCCCAGTGCTTTTGCCCACTGACAGGCGATGAGCCCGACGCCACCCGCTGCGGCATGAAACAGGAACTGCTCGTCGGGTTTAATTTCATAGGTTTTGCGCAGCAGGTAGTAAACGGTTAAACCTTTCAGGAACGAGGCTGCCGCCTGCTCAAAGGAGATGGCGTTAGGCAGCAGGGCGGCTTTATCCGCCGGGACGTTGTGGACGGAGCTGTAAGCGCCCAGCGCAGACTGAGCATATACCACGCGGTCACCCTCTTTAATATGCTTAACCGCGCTGCCCACTTTGATGACGACACCGGCTGCCTCGGTGCCCAGTCCGCTCGGCATCGACGGAGGCGGGTAGAGCCCGCCGCGAATATAGGTGTCGATATAGTTTATGCCGATGGCTTTGTTTTCAACCTGCACTTCGTTTTCGCCAGGCGCGGTGGGGGTGAACTCCACCGCTTTCAGTACGTCTGGCCCACCGTGTTTCTGGAATTCAATGCGCGTTGCCATGCTCCCTCCGTAAGAAAAATATGGTAATCTTTCGACCCACTCTTTATCTCGGTAACTCCATTCACTATGGCAGGAAACAAACCCTTCAACAAACAGACTGAACCTCGCGAGCGTGATTTCCAGGTCGCAGGGTTAAAAGTCCCGCCGCACTCGATTGAAGCGGAACAGTCGGTGTTGGGCGGTTTAATGCTGGATAACGAACGCTGGGACGACGTCGCCGAGCGCGTCGTGGCGGAAGATTTCTACACCCGTCCGCACCGCCACATCTTTACCGAAATGGCGCGTCTGCAGGAGTCGGGCAGCCCGATCGACCTGATTACGCTCGCGGAATCGCTGGAGCGTCTTGGGCAGCTCGACAGCTGCGGCGGATTTGCCTATCTGGCGGAACTGTCAAAAAATACGCCTAGTGCAGCGAACATTAGCGCTTATGCCGATATCGTGCGTGAACGTGCCGTCGTCCGCGAGATGATATCGGTGGCGAACGAGATCGCCGAAGCCGGTTTTGATCCGCAGGGTCGCACCAGCGAAGACCTGCTCGACCTTGCTGAGTCCCGCGTCTTTAAAATCGCCGAAAGCCGCGCCAATAAAGACGAAGGCCCAAAAAACATCGCCGATGTCCTCGACGCCACCGTGGCCCGTATCGAACAGCTGTTCCAGCAGCCGCACGATGGCGTCACCGGCGTGAACACCGGCTATGACGATTTGAACAAGAAAACCGCCGGCCTGCAGCCGTCGGATTTGATTATCGTCGCCGCGCGTCCGTCGATGGGTAAAACCACTTTTGCGATGAACCTCGTCGAAAACGCGGCGATGTTGCAGGATAAACCGGTACTGATCTTCAGTCTTGAGATGCCCTCCGAGCAGATCATGATGCGTTCACTGGCATCGCTGTCGCGCGTGGATCAGACCCGCATCCGTACCGGTCAGCTCGACGATGAGGACTGGGCGCGCATCTCCGGCACCATGGGCATTCTGCTGGAAAAGCGTAACATCTATATCGATGACTCCTCCGGCCTGACGCCGACGGAAGTTCGCTCCCGCGCGCGCCGTATCGCCCGTGAACACGGCGGTATCGGCCTTATCATGATCGACTACCTTCAGCTGATGCGCGTCCCGTCGCTTTCAGACAACCGTACGCTGGAAATTGCCGAAATTTCCCGCTCGCTCAAGGCGTTAGCCAAAGAGCTGCACGTGCCGGTGGTAGCGCTGTCGCAGCTGAACCGCTCCCTGGAACAACGTGCCGACAAGCGCCCAGTCAACTCCGACCTGCGTGAATCCGGCTCCATCGAGCAGGATGCCGACTTAATCATGTTCATCTACCGTGATGAGGTTTATCACGAGAACAGCGACCTGAAAGGGATCGCCGAAATTATTATTGGTAAACAACGTAACGGCCCTATCGGGACGGTGCGTCTGACCTTTAACGGACAGTGGTCGCGTTTCGACAACTATGCCGGTCCTCAATATGATGATGAGTAATTTCTAAGGAATTCAAATGCAAGCGGCAACTGTTGTCATTAACCGCCGCGCTCTGCGACACAACCTGCAACGTCTGCGAGAACTGGCACCCGCCAGCAAGCTCGTTGCAGTCGTGAAAGCGAACGCTTACGGACACGGTCTTCTTGAGACCGCGCGAACGCTCCCCGATGCCGACGCCTTTGGCGTCGCCCGTCTTGAAGAAGCCCTTCGCCTGCGCGCGGGGGGGATTACCCAACCGATTCTGCTCCTCGAAGGCTTTTTCGAAGCCACAGATTTGCCGACCATTGCTGACCAGCATCTGCATACGGCAGTGCACAACGAAGAACAGCTGGCCGCACTTGAAACCGCCGAGCTGAGCGAGCCGGTGACCGTGTGGATGAAGCTCGACACGGGCATGCACCGTCTGGGCGTGCGTCCGGAGAGCGCCGAAGCGTTCTATCAGCGTTTATGCCGGTGCAAAAACGTGCGCCAGCCGGTGAATATCGTCAGCCATTTCGCCCGCGCCGATGAGCCCGAGTGCGGTGCGACCGAGCGGCAGCTGGATATCTTTAATACCTTCTGCGAAGGCAAGCCGGGGATGCGCTCGATTGCGGCATCCGGCGGTATTCTGCTGTGGCCGCAGTCGCATTTCGACTGGGCGCGACCGGGCATCATTCTCTACGGCGTGTCGCCGCTGGAGAACAAACCCTGGGGGCCGGACTTTGGCTTCCAGCCGGTCATGTCACTGGTCTCTAACCTGATTGCTGTGCGTGACCATAAAGCGGGTGAGCCGGTGGGCTACGGCGGTACCTGGACCAGCGAGCGTGATACCCGTCTTGGCGTGGTGGCGATGGGTTATGGTGACGGCTATCCCCGCGCAGCTCCAACGGGTACACCGGTTCTGGTCAACGGTCGTGAAGTGAAGATTGTCGGCCGCGTGGCGATGGATATGATTTGTGTCGATCTTGGGCCTGAAGCCCAGGATAAGCCTGGCGACGATGTCGTGATGTGGGGGGAAGGGCTGCCTGTTGAACGCATTGCTGAAATCACGAAAGTAAGTGCTTACGAACTTATCACGCGTCTGACCTCGCGGGTAGCGATGAAGTACATTGATTGAACCGCCAATGGAGTGAGGTTTTTATCCTCGCTCCAACTTTATTAACATCCTCTCGACCTTCTCCCACTTCCGGTTTATTGTTGAAATCCCTGCCTCATCGAATTCCGGAGAATCATCGCGTGTTTCAGAAAGTTGACGCCTATGCCGGCGACCCAATTCTCTCCTTAATGGAGCGTTTCAAAGAAGATCCTCGCAGCGACAAGGTGAACCTTAGCATCGGTTTGTATTATAACCACGAGGGTTTTATTCCTCAGCTGCAGGCCGTTGCCGAAGCCGAAGCGCGTCTGAACGCGGTTCCACACGGCGCGTCGCTCTATCTGCCGATGGAAGGGTTAAATACCTACCGCAGCACCATTGCGCCGCTGCTTTTTGGTGCCGATCACGCGGTGCTCGCGCAAAAACGCGTGGCGACCATCCAGACGCTGGGCGGCTCAGGTGCGCTGAAAGTGGGTGCAGACTTCCTGAAAAAATACTTCCCGGATTCAGGCGTGTGGGTCAGTGACCCGACGTGGGAAAACCACGTTGCGATCTTCGAGGGCGCAGGCTTCAAAGTGGCGACCTATCCATGGTTTGACAGCGAAACTAACGGCGTGCGCGTTGAAGCGCTGCTGGAAAAACTGAACACCCTGCCGGAGCGCAGCATTGTGCTGCTGCATCCGTGCTGCCATAACCCGACCGGTGCGGATCTCACCAATGCCCAGTGGGATGCGGTGATCGAGGTACTGAAGGCTCGCAACCTGATCCCGTTCCTCGATATTGCCTACCAGGGCTTTGGCGCGGGCATGGAAGAAGATGCCTATGCCATCCGCGCCGCTGCCAGCGCCGGGCTGCCTGTTCTGGTGAGTAACTCCTTCTCTAAAATCTTCTCCCTGTACGGTGAACGCGTTGGCGGTCTGTCCGTGGTGTGTGAAGACGCCGAAGCGGCAGGTCGCGTGCTCGGCCAGCTTAAGGCGACGGTGCGCCGCATTTACTCCAGCCCGCCGAACTTTGGTGCGCAGGTGGTGGCGACGGTTCTCGGTGACGAAAAGCTAAAAGCGTCCTGGCTTGCGGAAGTGGAAGCGATGCGCCAGCGCATTCAGACGATGCGTCAGGAGCTGGTTAACGTCCTGAAAGAGGCCGTGCCGGGACATAACTTCGACTATCTGCTCAAGCAGCGCGGGATGTTCAGCTATACCGGACTGAGTGCGGCCCAGGTCGATCGTCTGCGCGAAGAGTTCGGCGTCTACCTGATCGCTAGCGGCCGTATGTGCGTGGCGGGCCTGAATGCCAGCAACGTTCATCGCGTGGCGCAGGCGTTTGCTGCTGTAATGTAAGTACTCACCAACTCACCCTCTCCCCGTGGGAGAGGGTCGGGGTGAGGGCATCAGGCCGCACAAAAACGTTGCCCGGCCTTTTGTGATCGTCTTCTTTTTATTCCGCTTCATAAGCAAAAACTCCTTCCCTTCACCTCCCGCTGGGGTTATGGTCGGATAGTTTTTTGACCATCCGCTCAAATTAAAACGATAACAAACTGAATATTCAGGGGAAAATATGCGCAAGATCACACTGGCGCTCAGCGCCGCCTGCTTATTGTTCTCGCTTAATAGCGCCGTCGTCGCGCGAGCTTCTGCCCCGACGCCGCTTTACACCGGCACCACCGCCGCCATTCTTGCCGAGCAGGCACCCATTCACTGGGTTTCCGTGGCCCAAATCGAAAACAGCCTGATGGGCCGTGCGCCAATGGCCGTGGGTTTTGACATTGACGATACCGTGCTGTTCTCAAGCCCCGGCTTCTGGCGCGGTAAGAAAACGTATTCACCCGACAGCGAAGCGTATCTGAAGAACCCGGAATTCTGGGAAAAAATGAACAATGGCTGGGACGAATTCAGCATCCCGAAAGAGGTTGCCCGTGCGCTTATTGCCATGCACGTGAAGCGCGGTGACAGCATTTATTTTGTAACCGGCCGCAGTCAGACCAAAACGGAAACCGTCTCTAAAACGCTGCAGGATGATTTCCAGATCCCGGCGACCAGCATGAACCCGGTCATTTTTGCGGGTGACAAAGAGGGGCAAAACACCAAAACCCAGTGGCTGGAAAAGAAAAACATCAAAGTGTTTTATGGCGATTCGGATAACGACATTACCGCCGCACAGGAAGTGGGTGCCAGAGGGATCAGGGTGTTACGCGCTTCTAACTCAACCTATCGCCCGCTGCCGATGGCCGGAAAGTTTGGCGAAGAGGTGATCGTCAACTCGGAGTATTGAGCCCCTGGCAGCGAGTTTGACTCTTTTTTAATCAAATCTCGCTGCTGCGGGTTTTACCTTTCGTCTTCTTGCTGCACACTTAGAAAGATTCATCTTTCATCACGGAGCAGCCTATGTGGTACCAACAGACCCTGACCTTAAGCGCGAAGCCACGCGGATTTCACCTGGTGACGGATGAAGTCATCGGGCAACTCCGCGACCTGTCGCACGTCAGAACGGGTTTGCTGCATCTGCTGCTTCAGCACACGTCCGCCTCTCTGACGCTGAATGAAAATTGCGATCCCACCGTCCGGTCCGACATGGAGCACCATTTTCTGAAGAGCGTCCCGGACAACGCGCCTTATGAGCATGACTATGAGGGGGCGGACGATATGCCTTCGCATATTAAATCCTCTTTGCTGGGCGTATCGTTGATGCTGCCGGTCCACAACGGGCGGCTGCTGTTGGGAACGTGGCAGGGGATCTGGCTGGGTGAGCATCGTATTCACGGTGGTTCGCGTAAAATTATCGCCACGCTACAAGGGGAATAAAGATGACAATTTCGGAGATACTTCAGTACTGCATGAGCAAGCCCGGCGCGGAGCAGAGCGTCCACAGCGACTGGAAAGCCACGCAGATTAAGGTGGGTGATGTGCTGTTTGCGATGGTGAAAGAGGTAGAAGGCCGTCCGGCGGCATCGCTGAAAACCAGCCCTGAACTGGCGGATTTGCTACGTCAGCAGCATGATGACGTGAGGCCGAGCAAGCACCTCAATAAGGCGCACTGGAGCACCGTCTATCTGGATGGATCGATTCCAGGATCACAGATTTACTACCTGGTGGATGCGTCCTATCAGCAGGCGGTTGAGCTGCTGCCGGAAACCACCCGACAGCAACTCTCCGTGTGACAACTACAGCAACGGCTTAAGGAAGCGCGCGGTGTGCGAGGCTTCGCACTCTGCAACGGTCTCTGGCGTACCGGAGACAAGAATTTCACCGCCGCCGCTGCCGCCTTCCGGGCCGAGATCGACAATCCAGTCCGCGGTTTTAATCACGTCCAGGTTATGTTCGATGACCACGATGGTGTTGCCCTGATCGCGCAGCTGATGCAGAACCTCGAGCAGCTGCTGGATGTCAGCAAAGTGCAGGCCGGTGGTTGGCTCATCCAGAATGTAGAGCGTCTGACCGGTACCGCGTTTTGACAGCTCGCGCGCCAGCTTCACGCGCTGCGCTTCACCACCGGACAGCGTAGTGGCGGACTGTCCCAGACGAATGTAGGTCAGGCCGACGTCCATCAGCGTCTGCAGCTTACGCGCCAGCGCAGGGACGGCGTCGAAGAATTCGCGCGCCTCTTCGATGGTCATATCCAGCACTTCGTGGATGGTCTTGCCCTTGTACTTAATCTCCAGCGTTTCGCGGTTATAGCGTTTGCCTTTGCACTGGTCGCACGGCACGTAGATATCCGGCAGGAAGTGCATCTCAACCTTGATCACGCCATCGCCCTGGCACGCTTCGCAGCGGCCGCCGCGCACGTTAAAGCTGAAACGTCCTGGCGTATAGCCGCGGGAGCGTGCTTCAGGCACACCGGCAAACAGTTCACGTACGGGCGTGAAGACGCCGGTATAGGTCGCCGGGTTAGAGCGCGGGGTACGGCCAATCGGGCTCTGGTCGATATCGATAACCTTATCGAAATGCTCCAGCCCCTGGATGTCGCGGTACGGTGCAGGCTCGGCCAGCGTCGCGCCGTTCAGCGCCGTCTGCGCAATCGGGAACAGCGTATCGTTGATCAGCGTCGATTTACCGGAACCGGACACGCCGGTGATACAGGTAAACAGGCCAACCGGCAGCGTCAGGGTGACGTCTTTCAGGTTGTTGCCGCGCGCGCCGGTCAGCTTCAGCACTTTTTCCGGATCTGCCGCTACGCGCTGTTTTGGCACTTCAATCTTGCGCTTGCCGCTCATGTACTGACCGGTCAGCGACTCGGGTACCGCCATAATGTCCTTCAGCGTCCCTTCTGCAACGACCTGACCGCCGTGCACGCCTGCGCCCGGACCAATATCGATCACGTGGTCTGCGGCGCGGATGGCATCTTCGTCGTGCTCCACCACGATCACCGTGTTGCCGAGATTGCGCAGGTGGATCAGGGTGCCGAGCAGGCGCTCGTTGTCGCGCTGGTGCAGGCCGATGGACGGCTCGTCCAGTACGTACATCACGCCGACTAAGCCCGCGCCAATCTGGCTGGCCAGACGGATACGCTGAGCCTCACCGCCGGAGAGCGTTTCCGCCGAGCGGGAAAGCGTCAGGTAGTTCAGGCCGACGTTCACCAGGAACTTCAGGCGATCGCCGATCTCTTTCAGCACTTTTTCGGCGATTTTCGCACGCTGGCCGGAGAGCTTCAGGTTATTGAAGAAGTCCATCGCGTGGCCGATGCTCATGTCTGAGATGGTCGGCAGCGCCGTGTTTTCCACAAACACGTGGCGCGCTTCACGACGCAGGCGCGTGCCCTTGCAGGTGGCGCAGGAGCGGTTGCTGATGAACTTCGCCAGCTCTTCGCGCACCGCGCTGGATTCGGTCTCTTTGTAGCGTCGCTCCATATTGTGCAGCACCCCTTCGAACGGGTGACGACGCACGGAGGTATCGCCGCGATCGTTCATGTACTTGAACTCAATGTTCTCTTTGCCGGAACCGAACAGAATCACTTTGTGCACGTTCGGGCTCAGGCTGGCCCACGGCGCTTCGACGTCGAACTTGTAGTGCTCTGCCAGCGATTTCAGCATCTGGAAGTAGTAGAAGTTACGCTTGTCCCAGCCGCGAATGGCCCCGCCCGCCAGCGACAGCTCCGGGTTCTGGATCACGCGGTCCGGGTCGAAATATTGCTGGACGCCCAGGCCGTCACACGTCGGGCACGCGCCCGCCGGGTTGTTAAAGGAGAACAGGCGCGGTTCAAGCTCGCGCATGCTGTAACCGCAAATCGGGCAGGCAAAGTTGGCGGAGAAGAGCAGCTCTTCCGCTTTCGGGTCGTCCATGTCGGAGACCACGGCCGTGCCGCCAGAGAGTTCCAGCGCCGTTTCAAAGGATTCCGCCAGACGCGTGGCGAGATCGTCACGCACCTTGAAGCGGTCAATCACCACTTCGATGGTGTGCTTCTTCTGCAGCTCCAGCTTGGGCGGATCGGACAGGTCGCACACTTCACCGTCGATACGGGCGCGAATATAGCCCTGGCTTGCCAGGTTTTCCAGCGTCTTGGTGTGTTCGCCCTTACGCTCTTTGATGATTGGCGCCAGCAGCATCAGGCGTTTGCCTTCCGGCTGCGACAGCACGTTATCCACCATCTGGCTGACGGTCTGGGCCGCCAGCGGGACGTCGTGGTCCGGGCAGCGCGGCTCACCCACGCGGGCATACAGCAGACGCAGGTAGTCATGAATTTCGGTAATGGTACCGACCGTTGAACGCGGGTTATGCGAGGTGGACTTCTGCTCAATAGAGATAGCAGGGGACAACCCTTCAATATGGTCAACATCCGGTTTTTCCATCAGCGACAGGAACTGACGCGCGTACGCAGAGAGTGATTCAACGTAACGACGCTGTCCTTCGGCATACAGGGTGTCGAAAGCCAGTGAGGATTTGCCAGACCCCGAAAGCCCGGTCACGACAATGAGTTTGTCGCGAGGGATTATGAGGTTGATATTCTTGAGATTGTGGGTGCGGGCGCCCCGAACTTCGATCTTATCCATTCACCTTTCCCGGTTGGAACACGGATTGCCTGATTTGTTTGAAGGACAAACGGCTGTCAGAAACGGCTAATTATGACACAATTTAACCTGTTTGAATATACAGTATTGGAATGCATTTTCTGATTCGCTGTGTAACAATGTCGAGTTGCGGGAGAACTCTGGAACGTGCTACGCAACTATCAAAGTGCAGCATGGAAATGGTACACTCGCGCGTTTACACTATTAAGAAACGTATTCAGGAGACACGAACATGGCCAGCAGAGGCGTAAACAAGGTGATTCTCGTCGGTAATCTGGGCCAGGACCCGGAAGTACGCTACATGCCGAGTGGTGGCGCAGTTGCCAACATTACGCTGGCTACTTCCGAATCCTGGCGTGATAAAGCGACCGGTGAGATGAAAGAGCAGACCGAATGGCACCGCGTTGTGCTGTTTGGCAAACTGGCCGAAGTGGCCGGTGAGTATCTGCGTAAAGGTTCTCAGGTCTATATCGAAGGCCAACTGCGTACCCGCAAATGGACCGATCAGTCCGGTGCTGAGAAGTACACCACTGAAGTCGTGGTTAACGTCGGCGGTACCATGCAGATGCTGGGTGGCCGTCAGGGCGGCGGTGCAGCGGCAGGTGGCGGTCAGAGCCAGCAGCAGGGCGGTTGGGGTCAGCCTCAGCAGCCGCAGGGCGGCAACCAGTTCAGCGGTGGCGCGCAGTCTCGCCCGCAGCAGCAGTCTGCTCCGGCACCGTCTAACGAACCGCCAATGGATTTCGACGACGACATTCCGTTCTGATCAATGGATGAGAAAACAAAAAACCCAGACATCGTCTGGGTTTTTTTATTGATGAAGGGATCAGGTAATGACCATCGGCCAGTCTGGCGGTGTGTGGCTCATCGCCTCAACCATCACCACTTTAATATTTTCCCAGACGGCGGCGATATCCAGCAGAGTGATGCCAAGCAGACCCGTTGCAAACCAGCAGGCTGCACCCAGCCCCAGCAGGGTGCTGATGACAGCGAGACCCGCGTAGTCAGATTTACGAAACTGAATGTTCAGCGTGCTGGCCAAAAACATCAGTACCGCACTCAACAAAGGCCAGCGCAGGAGAACCATGCTGGTCGTAATGGTTGCCATAAAACCCATCCTCAACAAAACAGACGAACTGAATGAAACAGATTTTTTCGTTACACTATACTTGTGAACTATATCACATTTGCTGTTTTATTCGCCAGTCCCGGGGTGATGAAAAACGGGTGATTCATAGTTGCCGAGAATCAATGGGCGCCTGAGTGAAAATATATCTTTGCTGGCTAAGTTCTCCAGTTCCCGCACTCTTTATAATGAATTCATTAAGATAGCAAAACTGATGCAAAAGGATGCTCACTGTACAATGTTTACAGCAATAACCCTATGGCTTATGCTTGAGTGGACAATTAATTTTACTCGCAGCTAACCTTTCAGGTTTTTGAATTTAATTATTTTTTTTATTTCTTTGTACGTTTTTAATTACACACAACGTTGTTTTAATTCGCTACGCTGAGATTCAGCCTGTGCGTTGGTTTGTCGATTTTTCGAATCTGAAGAAAGTTGCGTCCGGTTTATCGCCTGATAATCAGCGAAAAAAATGAAAGAAAACCGACGTGAGATTGTTAATGACAGCATGCAAGCGTTGCATGCGCTGGCTAAGCTGATGCCTCAGCTTCATGCTCAATGTTCTCTGACCGACATGCTGACGACCATCAGTCGCGCGCTGGGCGCAAGTCTCGCCTGGGTAAGCGTTAATGGTGATGACGGGCTACAGCGCGTGGTATGCGCCGGGGAGATGACCTGCCATCCCTTCGAAGTGGCCGATTTCCTGGCGGACACCCTGCTCCAGCGGCATCATCGTTCATGGCGGGTGGTCTACTGGAAAGAGAATATTGGCCGTGCGTTATTTCCTCCTCAGCACCCGGGCTATGCGCAGTTGCATAGCGGTGTCCTGTGCAAACTTTCAACCCATAACTGGCACTGCAGCGGCTATTTCTTTTTAGCGTTTGATGAACGGCTCTCTTCTCTGCCAATTCTGAAAAATATCGTCGTAGTGCTGGTCGAAAAATTAAAAGACTATTTCGCGGAAATTATTGCCCGGGAGAAAACTGCCCAGGAAATGCAGCGTGTCGTGACGCAATATAAGACGCTCTTTGAACGCGCCCCGGTTTTAATGAACTCTTTCGACAAATTTAACCGCTGCGTGCTGTGGAATGCCGAATGTGAAAAAGTATTCGGCTGGACGATGGCGGAGATCGCGGAACATGCCGATCCGCTTTCGCTGTTTTATCCTGACCCTGAAGAGCGGCGGCGGGTAAGAGAGTCGGTGAATGTCTCGCCGCTGAAGGATATGTATGAGTGGCATCCGCTACGCAAAGACGGGACCCCGCTGACGGTGCTGTGGTCCAACATTCTGTTGCCGGACAACTCTATCCTCAATATTGGGCTGGATATCACCGAGCGGAAAAAAGCCGAGCAGCAGCTGCAGGTAAAAGCCACTACTGACGATCTCACCGGCTGCTTTAACCGTTCGGCGATTTTGCAGCAGCTTGAGCTTGCGCTGGCGGCCAGTGCCCGGCATGAGGTTAACAGCCATTTTTGCGTCCTGATGTTTGACCTGGATTTCTTCAAACAGATCAACGATGAGTGGGGGCACCCGGTGGGTGATGCGGCGCTCCTTCACTTTTGTAACGCGATCCGTGAGTTATCACCTTCAGATTCGGCATTAGGGCGCGTGGGAGGAGAAGAGTTTTTGCTCTTGCTGGCGCAAACAAACGGCAATGGCGCTGCGCAGTTATCCGCCAGGTTGCGCACCTTTCTGCAAACCAACCCGCTGGCCGTGGGGGAGAGAAAACTGTCGCTGTCATTTAGTGCCGGGGTTGTGGAAGTAAGCGGGGGACAGCGGGATACTTCAGTCTTGCTGAGGCGTGCCGATAAAGCATTATATGAGGCCAAGCATTCGGGGCGAGGAAAAACGGTGGTGGCAGCTGATTATTTATAAATCAACGAACAAAATACGCCCGAACAAATAGCATGAAATGCCATGTCGAGGTTATGATTTTTCGAGCTGTTACAAGTTTGGCTTAATCAACAATCGTCTGTTGTGTTATCTTCCCACCGCCCTTGCGGGCTGGATAATTATTTTCCTTAATTGAAACGGAACGAATACTTACAGTTTAGCTTACGGGAAAATATTATCGTCATAACGAAATTTAAGATTTTTAATACGAAAAGTCAGTTGCTAACTTCGCATGATTCATGCAACGTAATCACCTGTTTAACAAAGCATCCGGCCTTCATTACTACAGGCGTACAACATGCAGGGATATAGGGCGGGAAATGAATCGTAGCGCGCGGCGCAAAATGCTCAGGGTGGTAGGGATCATCATGGTAGTTATGCTGCCTGTGATGCTTGCGCTATGGTTTGCCCAGCTACGCGCCGTATCTGAAACAAGCGCCCAGCTACGGACATTTGCTGAACTGGCTTTAGACAAAACAGAACTGGTTATTCAACAGGTTGATCTGGCCCGGGACGAGGCTGAAAAATATCAGGGTGAGCTTTGCACGCCGGGACATCGTCAATATATGCTGAACGTTGTTCGTGGCCGGCTGTTTGTCGCCGATTTAATTTACGCTCAAGGTCAGAATTTTCTTTGTTCGACCGTTTTTACACCGGATCATCCCTACGCTATTCCTGTCGCTAATTACACGCGTAAACCTGACGTCGCTATCTATTATTATCGCGATACCCCATTTTATACTGGTTATAAAATGACATATATGCAGCGCGGAAATTATGTGGTGGTCGTCAATCCACTTTCATACAGCGAAGTCATGTCCGCGGATCATTCTCTCTCATGGGGAGTGTACGACACGGTAACCAATGCTTTCTTTTCCGTCAGCCAGAAAGCCAATGTTTCTTTATTAAATTCGATGATTCGGGATAAGGAATCGGTATTTCAAAAAGATAACCGCTTTTATACGATCGTAAGTTCCCCCAAAAGACCGATTGCGGCCATTGTATCGACATCGAATAAACGCTTTTATGAAACGCTTTATCACCAGGCGACGTTGACGCTGCCGCTGGGCATGATCTGCAGCATTATTATTTTGCTGGTATGGTCCCGTACACATCGTGAGCTCAATTCGCCGGGGCGCTTACTGCACCGGGCACTGACCAAACGACAGCTTTGCGTGCACTATCAGCCGATTATTGATATCAAGAACAACCGGTGCGTGGGCGCGGAGGCGTTATTACGCTGGCCTGGTTTTAACGGGCAGGTGATGAGTCCGGCGGAGTTTATTCCGCTGGCGGAAAATGAGGGGATGAGCGAGCGGATCACAGACTATGTCGTTGAAGAGGTGTTCAGCGATCTGGGTCATTTCCTGGCCGAGCATCCCCATCTCTATATTTCGATTAACCTGTCGGCCACGGATTTCCACTCCTCGCGGCTGATCGCCATGATTTCCGAGAAGGCTCGCCACTACGCCGTCCGTGCGCAGCAAATCAAAATAGAAGTGACGGAACGCGGTTTTATCGATGTGCCAAAAACCACGCCGGTGATACAGGCTTTCCGTCAGGCGGGTTATGAAGTCGCGATTGATGATTTTGGTACCGGTTACTCGAACCTGCACAACCTCTACTCGCTGAACGTGGATATCCTGAAAATCGATAAATCGTTTATCGATACCTTAACGACCAACAGTACCAGCCACCTGATCGCCGAGCATATTATCGAGATGGCGCAAAGCCTGCGGCTGAAAACCATTGCGGAAGGGGTAGAGACGGCAGAGCAGGTAAGCTGGCTGTTGAAGCGCGGCGTCCAGTTTTGTCAGGGATGGCACTTCGCGAAAGCGATGCCGCCCCAGGAATTTATGACCTGGCAGCAGCAACCTTTGCACTGATATTCATTAATTCAACTGGTGGCGATAGTCGCTCGGCGTGCGGTCAAACTCGCGGCGAAACACGCGGGAAAAGGTTTGTTGCGACACATAGCCAAGATCCATCGCGATATCAAAAATCGGCCGCTGCGTTGAGCGTAGCGCCTGCGCCGCCAGCAGCAGTCTGCGCTGGCGAATGTACTCACCCAGGGTCTGATGCATGACCGTGCGGAACATTCTCTGTAAATACCATTTCGAATAGCCCGACTTCTTAGCGACCACATCGATGTTCAACGGTTGGTCGATATGGTCATCAATCCATTCAATAAGCGTCTGAATAATCTGCTGATGCGACATAAGGTTGCCCCTCTGTAGATACAACTATCTCGGTTAATTCGTCGTTTTCTCTGCGGGGGAGTATAATTCCTCAAGTTAACTTGAGGTAAAGAGGTTTTATGGAAAAGAGATTGCCGCGAATTAAAGCGCTTTTAACCCCCGGCGAAGTGGCAAAGCGAAGCGGCGTTGCCGTGTCGGCGCTCCACTTCTATGAAAGCAAAGGGTTAATCAAGAGTATCCGTAACGGAGGAAACCAGCGCCGCTATACCCGCGATGTGCTCCGCTACGTAGCGATTATCAAAATTGCGCAACGAATCGGAATTCCCCTGGCCACGATCGGCGAGGCCTTTGGGGTGCTGCCGGAAGGGCACACGCTGAGCCCGAAAGAGTGGAAAGAGCTGTCATCCCAGTGGCGCGAAGAGCTGGACAGGCGTATCCATACGCTGGTCGCGCTGCGTGACGAACTGGATGGCTGCATTGGCTGCGGCTGCCTGTCGCGGAGCGATTGTCCGTTGCGTAACCCCGGGGACAAGCTGGGCGAGCAGGGGACGGGGGCACGGTTGCTGGAAGAGGACTGAGATTGCGCGGCAAAAAGCATATAAAGAACTAAAGCGCCACATAAGGGCGCTTTAGTTTTTCCCGGTCTTTGTCTTTCACTCTATCCCGCTGGTTCACGGGAGGGTTTCCCCCGACGTCAGCACCCCTCGTGTCGAGCTGGTTGGGGAGGTTCCGGATTGTGCTGACACTTTAATTCTATGCAAGGCCCGTTTTTTCGCCAGCGACGCTGACCGGTTTTTAGCCGAATTTTTTTCGCGGTGTTGTTCAATTTTCTATAGTTAAAAAGTATGAATAACAGGAGAAAGCCATGCTCACGGTACACCACCTAAACCAGTCGCGCTCGCACCGCGTAATCTGGGCGCTGGAAGAACTCGGTCTGCCTTATGAGATCGTTCACTATCAGCGCGAAAAGAACATGCTGGCACCTGAGGCGCTCAAAAAGGTGCATCCGTTGGGCAAATCACCGGTTATCGCAGATAACGGACTGATCCTCGCAGAGTCAGGCGCCATTCTGGAGTATCTGCAGGAGACGTACGATGCCGAGTCGCGGCTTAAGCCTTTAGATCCGGCGCATAAGGTGCAGTACCGCTTCTGGCTGCACTACGCGGAAGGATCGCTGATGCCGCTGCTGTTAATGAAGCTGGTCTTCAACAGCCTCGGTAAGCCGCCGGTGCCGTTTGGTATCAGAACTTTGGGCAAAGCGCTGGGGCAGGGGGTGCAGAAAGCGTACCTCAACCGTCAGCTGGAAACCCATGCGCGCTTTATTGAGTCGCACCTTGCCAAAAACAGCTGGTTTGCCGGGGATGCGCTCAGCATGGCCGATATTCAGATGAGCTTCCCGATCTTTGCCCTGCTGGCGCGCGGCGGTATCGCTAATCTGCCGCATATTCAGGCCTGGAAGACAAAAGTTGAGAGCAGCCCTGGCTGGCAAAGAACCCTGGAGCAAGGGGGGCCGTTATCTATCCCGGGCGAGGACTGAAATGTAAACAAATTGCGCATAGACGATAACGTTTGCGCATCCTCTGTTTATTTCTTCAGCATCATAAGTGAATTTTAGCGAAAAACGATAAAGTTCAGTTGAAAAGGGCGGGGATTACGCTAGATAATCGTTTGCCTTAATTTGACCACCCGTTTGTAAGCGCGGAGCTAAACGTTTGCTTTTTTTGTGACGCCCTTTCGTCGCAAACGCAACACAAGGATTTGACGTTTAGCTGGCAGCGGCGTCTCCACCTCGCTTACGGACTTCCTAAAAAACTCTCAGGGGATGTTTTCTATGTCTACGCCATCTGCGCGTACTGGCGGTTCACTTGACGCCATGTTTAAAATTTCGGCTCGCGGCAGCACCGTGCGCCAGGAGATCGTTGCTGGTTTGACAACGTTTCTGGCGATGGTTTACTCCGTCATCGTTGTGCCGGGCATGCTGGGCAAAGCGGGCTTCCCGCCAGCGGCTGTCTTTGTGGCAACCTGCCTTGTGGCCGGCGTAGGCTCCATCGTGATGGGCCTGTGGGCGAACCTGCCGCTGGCGATTGGTTGCGCCATCTCTCTGACCGCGTTTACCGCGTTCAGCCTGGTGCTGGGTCAGCACATCAGCGTACCGGTTGCGCTGGGTGCCGTGTTCCTGATGGGTGTCCTATTTACCGTGATTTCAGCGACCGGCATCCGTAGCTGGATTTTGCGCAACCTGCCGCAGGGCGTGGCGCACGGTACCGGTATCGGCATCGGCCTGTTCCTGCTGCTGATCGCCGCCAACGGCGTCGGTCTGGTCATCAAGAACCCGCTGGACGGTCTGCCGGTGGCGCTGGGCCACTTTGCCAGCTTCCCGGTGATTATGTCGCTGATCGGCCTGGCGGTGATTATCGGTCTGGAAAAACTGAAAGTGCCGGGCGGCATTCTGCTGACCATTATCGGCGTTTCCATTGTCGGCCTGATTTTCGATCCGAACGTCCATTTCTCCGGCATTTTCGCCATGCCGTCGCTGAGCGATGACAAAGGCAACTCCCTGATTGGCAGCCTGGATATCGTCGGTGCGCTGAACCCGGTGATCCTGCCAAGCGTGCTGGCGCTGGTGATGACCGCGGTGTTTGACGCGACCGGTACCATCCGCGCGGTGGCCGGTCAGGCGAACCTGCTGGATAAAGACGGTCAGATTATTGATGGCGGCAAAGCGCTGACCACTGACTCCCTGAGCAGCGTCTTCTCTGGCCTGGTGGGTGCGGCGCCTGCGGCGGTGTACATCGAATCCGCAGCGGGTACGGCGGCAGGCGGTAAAACCGGCCTGACGGCGATCACCGTCGGCGTGCTGTTCATGCTGATCCTGTTCCTCTCTCCGCTCTCCTATCTGGTTCCGGCGTATGCGACCGCGCCAGCGCTGATGTACGTTGGCCTGCTGATGCTGAGCAACGTGGCGAAAATCGACTTTGCAGATTTCGTGGACGCCATGTCTGGCCTGATTACCGCGGTCTTCATCGTGCTGACCTGTAACATCGTGACCGGCATTATGATCGGCTTCGCGTCGCTGGTGATTGGTCGTCTGGTCTCCGGTGAGTGGCGCAAGCTGAATATCGGCACCGTGATTATCGCCGTTGCGCTGGTGGCGTTCTACGCGGGCGGCTGGGCAATCTAAGTTGTCCTTTGATGCGAAAACGGGTGGCTCAGGCCGCCCGTTTTTATTTTCAGGACTCATCCTGTTGCCTTTTGCGTTACTCTGGGGAAGATAGAATAAAAGGCACGACGCCTTCCGGAGTACATAAGCAACACAGCAAACAGGGAACGCATGGAAATCTTCTTCACAATACTCATCATGACCCTTGTGGTCTCGCTATCCGGGGTGGTTACACGCGTACTGCCCTTTCAGGTCCCCCTGCCATTAATGCAAATTGCCATCGGCGCGCTGCTGGCGTGGCCGACGTTTGGCCTGCACGTGGAATTTGACCCCGAACTGTTCCTCGTGCTGTTTATCCCGCCACTGCTGTTTGCCGATGGCTGGAAAACGCCCACGCGCGAATTCCTTGAGCACGGGCGCGAGATCTTCGGCCTGGCGCTGGCGCTGGTGGTGGTCACCGTCGTCGGGATTGGTTTTCTGATCTACTGGGCGGTACCGGGCATTCCGTTAATACCGGCTTTTGCGCTGGCCGCCGTGCTGTCGCCAACCGATGCCGTGGCGCTGTCCGGCATTGTGGGTGAAGGCCGTATTCCGAAGAAAATCATGGGGATTTTACAGGGGGAGGCGCTGATGAACGACGCCTCCGGCCTGGTTGCCCTGAAGTTTGCCGTGGCCGTTGCGATGGGCACGATGGTCTTTACCGTCGGCGGCGCAACGCTGGAATTCTTCAAGGTAGCGATTGGCGGTATTCTCGCGGGCTTCGTGGTGAGCTGGCTGTACGGCCGCTCATTGCGCTTCCTCAGCCGCTGGGGCGGCGATGAACCCGCTACGCAGATCGTACTGCTGTTCCTGCTGCCGTTTGCCTCTTATCTGATTGCCGAACATATCGGCGTATCGGGCATTCTGGCGGCAGTGGCGGCAGGGATGACCATTACCCGCTCCGGCGTGATGCGCCGCGCGCCGCTGGCCATGCGTCTGCGTGCCAACAGCACCTGGGCCATGCTGGAGTTTGTCTTTAACGGCATGGTATTCCTGCTGTTGGGCCTGCAGCTGCCGGGCATTATGGAATCCTCGCTGGTGGCGGCCGAAGCCGACCCGAACGTTGAGGTCTGGATGCTGTTTACCGACATCGTGCTGATCTACCTGGCGCTGATGCTGGTACGTTTCGGCTGGCTGTGGACGATGAAAAACTTCAGCGTCCGCTTCCTGAAGAAAAAGCCGATGGAGTTTGGCTCGTGGACAACGCGTGAACTGCTGATTGCCTCTTTTGCGGGCGTACGCGGGGCGATCACCCTTGCCGGTGTCCTCTCCATTCCGCTGCTGCTGCCGACGGGCGACGTCTTCCCGGCGCGCTACGAGCTGGTCTTCCTGGCGGCGGGCGTCATTCTGTTCTCACTGTTTGTCGGCGTGATTATGCTGCCGATTTTACTCCAGCATATTGATGCCGGTGATTCGACCCAGCAGCATAAAGAGGAGCGTATTGCGCGGGCGGCTACCGCCGAAGTGGCGATTGTTGCTATCCAGAAAATGGAAGAACGCCTGGCCGCGGATGCGGAAGAGAACATCGATAACCAGCTGCTGACGGAAGTGAGTTCCCGCGTGATTGGTAACCTGCGCCGTCGCGCGGACGGGCGTAACGACGTGGAAAGCTCGCTGCAGGAGGAGAACCTTGAGCGTCGGTTCCGTCTGGCGGCGCTGCGCTCCGAGCGTGCCGAGCTGTATCACCTGCGCGCCACGCGCCAGATCAGCAACGAGACGCTGCAAAAGCTGCTGCACGATCTGGACCTGCTGGAAGCGCTGTTGATAGAGAATCAGTAGCGCTGTTTTGCCGGGTGGCGGCTTCGCCTTACCCGGCATACGGTTCGAACGTAGGCCCGGTAAGCGCAGCGCCACCGGGCACTATTCAGACCGCACCCAAAAACCCTCACAACACTGCAGCCACGCCTGCGCGCTCTGCGACAAATAGACCCCTTCACGCCAGATCATCCCCAGCTGCCAGTGCAGGTCGCTCTCCAGCGGGATCCAGCGCAGCGTGTTTTTATCCAGACGCTCGCAAATCGGCTGCGGCAGAATGGCAATCCCCACGCCGGCCTGCACCATCGCCGCCAGGAAATCCCACTGCCCGCTGCGTACCGCAATGCGTGGCTTCACGTTATGCTGGTTAAACAGCGTCATCAGCTGGCGGCTGAGGGCGAAGTCTTCGTTGTAGATCAGCAGAGGGTGCTCGCCGAGCAGTTCAGGCTTCACCGACTCCCTCTTCAGCCAGTCGCCGGAGCGGGGCACCAGTACGCACAGCGGGTGGCTAAAGAGCGGAAGCGTCGCCAGGCCGCTCTCTTCCTCAACGGGGAGGGCGGTCATTGCTACGTCGAGCTCGCCGTTGGTGACGGCCTGCTGGACGGTTAACCCACCAAACTCCGAAATCTTCAGCTCTACGCCGGGATAACGCTGGCGAAACAGGCTGATCGGCCCGGCCATCATCATGCCGACCATCGGGGGAATGCCGAGGCGAAGCACCCCTTTGGTCAAATGGTTTATATCGTCCAGCTCCGCTTCCAGCTGGCGGAACTCCGCCAGAATCGCCAGCCCGCGTTCGAACACCACGCGTCCGGTGTCGGTCAGCAGCAGCTTGCGCCCGTCGCGGATCAGCAGGGTACAGTTCAGTTCATCTTCGAGGTTTTTCAGCATCTTGCTGATAGTGGGTTGGGTGACAAACAACTTCTCCGCTGCGCGGGTAAAACTTTGCTGACGAACCACTTCGACAAAATAGCGCAGCGTTCTTATGTCCATGATTATTCCTCGAAACTATACCTTTGATGATTTTAATTCATTTCAGTCCACACCGTGCGCTCACTATACTGGCGCCTCGTCTCATTTTTGAGGAAAACCCCCATGGCCGTGGCGTTAAGCCGTGTTACGCCTGCCGTTGTACAACGACTCCAGGTCCCGGTTCAGGTACTGCTCTACGCGGGACTGTTTGTTTTTGCCGAATATCTTGTCGGTTGGCTCCACCTGCCGCTGCCTGCCAACCTGGTGGGGATGCTGCTGATGCTGACGCTTATTCTGTGTCGCGTGATCCCCCTTAACTGGGTGCGCGCCGGGGCGCGCTGGCTGCTTGCGGAGATGCTGCTGTTCTTTGTCCCCGCCGTGGTGGCGGTGGTGAACTATGCGCAGCTGCTGATGGTGGACGGCTGGCGAATCTTTGCGGTGATCGCGCTGAGTACGTTGATGGTGCTGGGGGCGACCGCCTGGGTGGTGGATAAAGTCTACCGCTTTGAAATCAGCAGGCACAAACATGACTAACTTTCAGATCAGCGTCTTGTGCTTGATTGCGACGCTCGGGATCTACTTTGCCAACAAGCGACTGTATCGTCGTTTTCACGCCCTGCCGCTGATGCCGCTGGTCTTCACGCCGATCCTGCTGGTGCTGATGCTGGTCTTTGGCCACATTTCCTGGCAGAACTACATTGGCGAATCCCACTGGCTGCTGTGGCTGCTCGGCCCGGCGACCATCGCCTTTGCCGTGCCCGTTTACGACAACCTGGCGATTATCAAACGCCACTGGATGTCGCTCAGCGCAGGGGTGATCACCGCCACGGTGGTCGCGGTCTGTAGCTCCGTCTGGCTGGCGAGACTGTTTACGCTGCCCGATGAAATTCAGCGCAGCCTGGCCGTGCGCTCGGTGACCACGCCGTTTGCGCTGGCGGCGGCAAAACCGCTCGGCGGGCAGCCGGACCTGGTGGCGCTGTTTGTGGTGGTGACGGGCGTCTTTGGGATGGCGGTGGGCGATATGCTCTTTCTGCGGCTTTCCATTCGCGAAGGCATGGCGAAAGGGGCAGGGTTCGGCGCGGCGTCGCACGGCGCGGGCACGGCACGTTCGTATGAGCTGGGCCAGCAGGAGGGCGTTGTCGCGAGCCTGGTGATGATGCTGTCGGGCGTGGTGATGGTGCTGGTTGCACCGCTGGTGGCGTGGGTGATGTTTTAAGCTCCCCGGCCAGAATGGCCGGGGAGAAAGGCTTAGTGCGCGCGGCCCTGCTCGACGCCGAGACCGGTTTGTGAACGAATAAACTGGGCGCGGAATTTTTCGCGCTCCAGATTACCCTCCGGCGAATTGTCGGTGGCCGAGAAGAACCAGATGCCGATAAACGCCACGGCAATGGAGAACAGTGCCGGGTATTCATACGGGAAGATGGCGCTTGCGTGACCGAGGATCTGCACCCAGATCGTCGGGCCCAGAATCATCAGGATCACCGCCGTCAGCAGCCCCAGCCAGCCGCCAATCATCGCGCCACGGGTGGTCAGTTTCGACCAGTACATGGAGAGCAGGATGATCGGGAAGTTACAGCTTGCCGCAATGGAGAAGGCCAGCCCCACCATAAAGGCGATGTTTTGCTTCTCGAACAGAATGCCTAACAGAATCGCCACCACGCCCAGCACCAGCACGGTGATTTTGGAGACCTTCAGCTCATCGCGCTCGCTCGCGCCTTTGCGGAAGACGTTGGCGTAGAGGTCATGCGAGACCGCCGACGCCCCGGCCAGCGTCAGACCCGCAACCACCGCAAGAATGGTGGCGAAAGCCACGGCAGAGATAAAGCCGAGGAACAGGTTACCGCCCACCGCGTCCGCCAGGTGCACCGCCGCCATGTTGTTACCGCCAATCAGCGCGCCTGCGGCATCTTTAAATGCCGGGTTCGCCCCCACCAGCATGATCGCGCCAAAGCCGATGATAAAGGTCAGAATATAGAAGTAACCCATGAAGCCGGTGGCGTAGAAGACGCTCTTGCGCGCTTCACGCGCGTCGCTCACGGTGAAGAAGCGCATCAGAATATGCGGCAGACCCGCGGTACCGAACATCAGTCCGAGACCCAGTGAAAGCGCCGATATCGGGTCTTTCACCAGCCCGCCCGGGCTCATGATTGCTTCCCCTTTCGGGTGGACCGCCATGGCTTCGGTAAACAGGTTATTGAAGCTGAACCCGACGTGCTTCATCACCATAAAGGCCATAAAGCTGGCGCCGAACAGCAGCAGCACGGCTTTGATGATCTGCACCCAGGTCGTCGCCAGCATGCCGCCGAACAGCACGTACATCACCATCAGTACGCCAACCAGCACCACCGCGATATGGTAGTTCAGGCCGAACAGCAGTTGGATCAATTTACCCGCGCCCACCATCTGCGCAATCAGGTACAGCGCCACTACCACCAGCGAGCCGCAGGCGGAGAGGGTGCGAATCGGCCCCTGTTTCAGGCGATACGAGGCCACGTCGGCGAAGGTATAGCGGCCCAGGTTGCGCAGGCGCTCGGCAATCAGGAACAGGATGATCGGCCAGCCGACGAGGAAGCCGAGAGAGTAAATCAGGCCGTCATAGCCGGAGGTGTAGACCAGCGCAGAGATGCCAAGGAAGGAGGCGGCGGACATAAAGTCACCCGCAATCGCCAGCCCGTTCTGGAAGCCGGTAATGTTGCCGCCTGCGGTGTAGTAATCGTTACGGGAGCGCACGCGTTTCGACGCCCAGTAAGTGATATACAGCGTCAGCACAACGAAAATCAGGAACATCACAATCGCCTGCCAGTTGGTCGGCTGGCGCTGTACCTCGCCGGTAATGGCATCCGCCGCGTGGGCGGCAAAGGGAAGTGTGGCGGCGAGCGCCGTCAGAACTCGCTTCATGATGCTTTTACCTCTTGCAGTACCGCTTTATTAAGACGATCGAATTCACCGTTCGCGCGCCAGACGTAGACGCCGGTCAGCAAGAATGAAATCACAATCACGCCAATGCCAATCGGAATGCCGCGCGTCACGCTGGTCCCCTCGTGCAACGGGGTGCCCAGCCAGTGTGGGGCAAAGGCGATCAGCAAAATAAAGCCGACATAGATAATCAGCATGATGATGGAAAGGATGAAGGCAAACCGTTGCCGCTTATCGACGAGCTCCCTGTAGTGCGCACTATTCTCTATCTGCTGACAAATATCGTTATTCATCACAGAGTTCTCCAGAGGTAAGGTTGGTTTGTTTTATCCCCTCTCCCCTATGGGGAGAGGGTGAGGGTAGGAAGGTGCGGTCTGATGCCCTCACCCCGGCCCTCTCCCACGGGGAGAGGGAGAAAAGATTACGAGGGCATTGCGATGGCCTGCTTCTCTTCGAGCAGTTTTTCCACCACGCCAGGATCCGCGAGCGTTGAGGTATCACCGAGGTTGCTGGTGTCCCCTGCCGCGATTTTGCGCAAGATACGACGCATAATTTTGCCGGAGCGGGTTTTCGGCAGCGAATCGGTCCAGTGCAGCACGTCCGGCGTTGCCAGCGGGCCAATCTCTTTACGCACCCAGTTGCGCACCTCAGCGTAGAGCTCTGGCGACGGCTCTTCCCCGTGGTTCAGGGTGACATAGGCGTAAATCGCCTGGCCTTTGATGTTGTGCGGAATACCGACAACGGCGGCTTCGGCAATCTTCGGATGCGACACCAGCGCCGATTCAATCTCTGCGGTGCCCAGACGGTGGCCGGAGACGTTAAGCACGTCGTCCACGCGCCCGGTTATCCAGTAATAGCCATCTTCGTCACGACGCGCGCCGTCGCCGCTGAAGTACATGTTTTTAAAGGTCGAGAAGTAAGTCTGCTCGAAGCGATCGTGATCGCCGAACAGGGTACGCGCCTGACCCGGCCAGGAGTCTGTGATCACCAGGTTGCCTTCGGTGGCGCCTTCCAGCGGGTTGCCTTCATTATCCACCAGCGCAGGCTGCACGCCGAAGAACGGACGGGTCGCGGAACCGGCCTTCAGCTGCGTGGCACCCGGCATCGGGGTGATCATAAAGCCGCCGGTTTCGGTCTGCCACCAGGTGTCCATCACCGGGCATTTCTCGTTGCCGATTTTCTTCCAGTACCACTCCCAGGCTTCCGGATTAATGGGCTCGCCCACGGAACCGAGGATGCGCAATGAAGAGCGGTCGGTGCCTTCGATGGCTTTGTCGCCTTCCGCCATTAATGCGCGGATCGCCGTTGGCGCGGTGTAGAGAATATTGACCTGGTGCTTATCGACCACCTGGCACATACGCGCCGGGGTCGGCCAGTTGGGTACGCCCTCAAACATCAGCGTTGTTGCGCCACAGGCCAGCGGGCCGTACAGCAGGTAGCTGTGTCCGGTGACCCAGCCCACGTCGGCGGTACACCAGTAGATGTCGCCCGGATGGTAGTCGAAGACGTATTTGAAGGTGGTGGCCGCATAGACCAGATAGCCGCCGGTGGTGTGCAGTACGCCTTTTGGCTTACCGGTGGAGCCGGAGGTATAAAGAATGAACAGCGGATCTTCTGCGTTCATCTCTTCCGGCTGATGCTGGTCGCTCGCTTTTTCAATCAGGTCGCTCCACCACAGGTCGCGACCTTCGTTCCAGTCGATCTTGCCGCCGGTACGCTTAAGGACGATGACGTTGCTGACCGTTTTGACGTTCGGGTTTTTCAACGCTTCGTCGACGTTTTTCTTCAGAGGGATACCGCGTCCGGCGCGCACGCCTTCATCGGCGGTGATCACCAGTTTTGAACTTGAATCGACAATACGACCCGCAACCGCCTCTGGCGAGAACCCGCCAAAAATCACTGAGTGAATCGCACCGATGCGCGCGCAGGCCAGCATGGCCACCGCCGCTTCCGGCACCATCGGCATATAGATAGCGACCACGTCGCCTTTTTGAATGCCTTTTTCCAGCAGAACGTTGGCGAAGCGGCATACGTCACGGTGCAGTTCTTTATAGGTAATATGTTTGCTCTGCGAGGCATCATCGCCTTCCCAGATAATCGCCGTCTCATTCCCGCGCTCGGCAAGGTGACGATCAAGGCAGTTCGCCGCCAGGTTCAGGGTGCCATCTTCATACCATTTAATGGAGACATTGCCGGGCGCAAAGGAGGTGTTCTTCACCTTCTGATAAGGTTTGATCCAGTCAAGGATATGGCCCTGCTCACCCCAGAAGGTGTCCGGGGCGGTGATAGATTGCTGATATTTCTCGTGGTACTGCTCCGGGGTGATCAGGCAACGGTCCGCAATATTTGCGGGAATGTCATGTTTGTGGATTTGGCTCATGGCTTTTTTTCTCCTTGTAAGATGTTAATAATATGTCGCAAAAACGTTAATTGTAGGGGCTTTACAAGCTTTGTTTAGTATTTGGGCTACAGATCACGCATTGTTTGAAGAGTATGAAAAATGAGCGAATGAAACTTTGAAGGAAAATAATTTATGCTGACGATTATTCACATTTATGTTTAAAAAAGCGTTTTTATAACAAAAGGTTATTTATAAGAAGTAGAACAAACTCCCGTCATCGTCGCTTTTGTGAGTGAAACGCGTCGTTCTTTAAGGCTTGCGCAACAGGTCGCGCAAATGATACTCATACGCCGCGTTAAAAAATCCCATAAACCAACGCAACACAATTCATACCCTTTCAGTATGTCTCCATATTCATGCAGTTTGCGTGAATAAGGCGCTCATTGAGGAAGTCAGTTTCTATGAAAAACGTTAAAGTCAGCCTTGCCTGGCAGATCTTAATCGCCCTTGTGCTGGGCATCTTGCTGGGCAGTTACCTTCACTATCACAGCGACAGCCGCGAATGGCTGATTGCGAACCTGCTCTCTCCGGCAGGGGATATCTTTATTCATCTGATCAAGATGATTGTGGTACCGATTGTGATCTCGACGCTGGTGGTCGGTATTGCGGGCGTCGGCGATGCGAAGCAGTTAGGTCGTATTGGTGCGAAAACCATTATCTATTTCGAAGTGATCACTACGGTGGCGATCATTCTCGGTATCACCCTGGCGAACGTGTTCCAGCCGGGTTCCGGGATTGATATGTCGCAGCTGGCTACGGTGGATATTTCGAAATACCAAAGTACGACCGCTGACGTGCAGAGCCACGCGCACGGCCTGATGGGCACTATCCTGTCGCTGGTGCCGACCAACATCGTGGCGTCGATGGCGAAGGGCGAGATGCTGCCGATTATCTTCTTCTCGGTGCTGTTTGGTCTGGGGCTCTCTTCTCTGCCGGCGACGCACCGTGAGCCGCTGGTCACCGTGTTCCGCTCTATCTCCGAAACCATGTTTAAAGTGACCCACATGGTGATGCGCTACGCGCCGGTAGGGGTGTTTGCGCTTATCGCCGTCACCGTGGCGAACTTCGGTTTTGCCTCCCTGTGGCCGCTGGCGAAGCTGGTGATCCTGGTGCACTTCGCCATCCTGTTCTTCGCGCTGGTGGTGCTGGGGATCGTGGCACGTCTGTGCGGGCTGAGCATCTGGATCCTGATTCGTATCCTGAAAGATGAGCTGATTCTGGCCTACTCCACGGCAAGCTCTGAGAGCGTGCTGCCGCGTATTATTGAGAAGATGGAAGCCTACGGCGCGCCAGCGTCGATCACCAGCTTCGTGGTGCCGACCGGTTACTCCTTTAACCTGGATGGTTCGACGCTGTACCAGAGTATCGCCGCTATCTTTATTGCGCAGCTGTACGGCATTGACCTGTCGCTGTGGCAGGAGATCGTACTGGTTCTGACGCTGATGGTGACGTCCAAAGGTATTGCTGGCGTTCCGGGCGTTTCGTTCGTGGTGCTGCTGGCAACGCTGGGCAGCGTTGGTATTCCGCTCGAAGGTCTGGCATTTATCGCCGGTGTGGACCGTATCCTCGACATGGCGCGTACGGCGCTGAACGTGGTGGGCAATGCCCTGGCGGTGCTGGTTATCGCCAAGTGGGAGCACAAATTCGACCGCAAAAAAGCGCTGGCATATGAACGCGAAGTGCTGGGTCGTTTTGATAAGACGGCTGACCAGTAACATCCTAAGCCCGGTGGCGCTGCGCTTACCGGGCCTACGGGTTTTGTAGGCCGGGTAAGGCGAAGGCGCCACCCGGCACTTTACTCCCCGCTTAACGCATCAAACTCTTCGCATCCCGTATCAAACCCTTCAGTGCAGCTCAGGTTCAACCAGTACAGTGCTTTCTGCTTATTTGGCGTGATAAAGCCTTTCTCGCCCTGCCTGAACAACATCCCCGCCCAGTACTCGGCGTAGCCGGTACGCGAAAGGGCTGAACTTCGCTTGAACCACGAGGCGGCCTGCACGTCATCCTGCGCTACCTCGACGCCGTTGGCATAAATCAGCCCCAGCAACAGCTGCGCATCGACCGCAGAGTCGCTGTCGATATCTTCGGTTGCCGTTTGCAGCAGTTTAATGGCCTGGGGATAGTCAGTTTTACCGGCCTGAGTGTTGACCAGCACGCGTGCCAGCATGATCGCGCCGCGTTTGCTGCCAGCAATGTTTGCCTGTTGGGCCAGGGCTTTGGCCTGTGCGTAATCGCCCTGCGTAAAAAGGATTTGCGACAACAGAGCCATGGCGTCGACATCGCCGCCTTTTGCGGCTTTCTCTGCCCACAGCGCGGCCTGCTTGCTGTCGCCGGA
Organism: Enterobacter cloacae complex sp. 2015409; assembly: GCF_041365315.1. Classification (NCBI taxonomy): domain Bacteria; kingdom Pseudomonadati; phylum Pseudomonadota; class Gammaproteobacteria; order Enterobacterales; family Enterobacteriaceae; genus Enterobacter; species Enterobacter cloacae complex sp. 2015409. The sequence goes on from NZ_JBFTVM010000007.1 coordinate 107,597, forward strand.
GCTGAAGTACGTATCAGCAAGATAATACTGGGCACGCGCATCACCGGCTTCCGCCTGCTTCTGATACTGGCTGCCTATCTCATCCGCGCGGGCGAAGGACGTTAAAAACACTAACAACAGAAAAATGGATTTCATGGATTCTTATCATCTGGGTACACGCCGCGCAGTATAATCGCGGGCGCAAAAGAAAAAAATGGGTGCATTAAGACCTCAGCATCCTACAAGCCGGGCGGAACCGTTGTTCCGCCCATAGAGGTTAGCCTGCGACGCAGGCTAATTTCGCCGCCACCTCCTGATGTTAACTCTTTATTGTGAGCTCGCAGAGCTTCCCGCGAGTAATAAAGGTAAATATCACTATCGTCAGGCAGATAATAAAGACGATGCCTAACGCAGTTTTTAATGGCGTCATGCCTTTTACTCCTTGTCAAAAAAAGAATAAGAGGCTACTCTCAACCTGTTGGGAGTTGAGGGAGTAGCCTCGGGTAAATGAAAATTTCCCGGGGCTTTCTACTTTCTGTCCCTCAACAATGCTCAAGACAGAAAGTCTTAAGCACCCGCCGCACATCTTATCCCTCTGAATTAAAATGCAAAGATGTAATTCTTTTTCGCGAAAATTACATTATTTCTGCGAGCCGCTTTCCAGAATAATAATTGATATTATTGATAAGCCAACCGGAAATAAAAAGGGAGTGAATATTTCACTCCCTTTATTCATCGATGAATTAACGGCTTCAACCCATTGCGCTTTCGCGCAGCCGGGCTTTCAGCTTGTTATATTCGTCGATCACATACTGTTCCGCGGCGTGCTGATCTGCAATCGGCTCAACGTTGACGGCGCAGTATTTATACTCCGGCGTTTTGGTTATCGGGCTTAAGTTCTCCGTTACCAGCTCGTTACAGGCACCAATCCACCACTGATAGGTCATATAGACCGCCCCTTTGTTTGGACGGTCGCTGACCTGCGCTCGGGTGATGATCCGCCCTTTGCGCGAGTTCACCCACACCAGTGCTTCATCCTCAATGCCGAGGCGCTTCGCGTCGGCAGTATTGATTTGCGCGTAGCCCGGTTCGTCCGCCAGCGCCGCCAGCGCGGCGCAGTTGCCGGTCATCGAACGACAGGAGTAGTGGCCCACCTCACGTACGGTGGAGAGCACCATTGGATACTCATCGGTGAGTTTATCAATGGGCGCGACCCAGTCGCAGGTGAAGAATTGCGCCAGCCCGTTCGGGGTGTCGAATTTCTCCTTAAAGAGATAGGACGTGCCTTGATCGGCCTCCGACTCATCGCGGCACGGCCACTGGATATACCCCAGCTCACCCATTTTTTCATAGGTTGCCCCGTAGAAGTCCGGACACAGACTGCGCAACTCGTCCCAGATCTCCTGAGTGTTGTTGTAGTGCATCGGGTAGCCCATGCGGGTGGCGATTTCGCTGATGATCTGCCAGTCGGTTTTCAGGTCCCACTTCGGCTCGACCGCCTTAAAGAAGCGCTGGAAGCCGCGGTCTGCCGCCGTGTAGACGCCTTCATGCTCGCCCCAGGAGGTCGACGGTAAAATCACATCCGCCGCCGCCGCGGTTTTGGTCATGAAGATATCCTGGACAATCACCAGCTCCAGATCCTCAAACCCTTTGCGCACCGCCGAGAGCTCGGCGTCGGTCTGGAGAGGATCTTCACCCATGATGTAGGCCGCACGCACTTCGCCATGCGCCGCGCGGTGCGGCAGCTCGCTGATGCGGTACCCGGTGTGTTCCGGCAGGCTTTCCACGCCCCAGGCCTTCGCGAATTTGGCGCGGTTCTCCGGGAATTTCACGTATTGATAGCCAGGATAAGTATCCGGCAGCGCGCCCATATCGCAGGCGCCCTGGACGTTATTCTGACCGCGCACCGGGTTCACACCAACGTGGGCTTTACCCAGATTACCGGTCAGCATCGCGAGGCTGGTCAGAGAGCGCACGGTCTCCACACCCTGGTAGAACTGGGTCACGCCCATACCCCAGAGGATGGCGGCGGTTTTCGCCCCGGCATACATTCGTGCCGCCTGGCGGATCGCCTGCGCGCTGACGCCGGTGATCGCTTCCACCGACTCCGGCGTATAGCCTTCGACTATTTTCTTGTACTCTTCAAAGCCTTCCGTACGGGTCGCGACAAACGCCTGGTCGTACAGGTTCTCCTCAATGATGACGTGCCCCATTGCGTTCAGCAGCGCGATGTTCGAGCCGTTTTTCAACGCGATGTGCATATCCGCAATGCGCGCTGTTTCAATTTTGCGCGGATCGCAGACGATGATTTTCGCCCCATTCTGCTTAGCGCGAATAACGTGGTTCGCGACGATAGGGTGAGAATCCGCCGGGTTATAACCAAAGATGAAGACGAGATCGGTATTATCTATCTCGTTGATGGCATTGCTCATTGCGCCGTTACCGACCGACTGGTGCAGACCTGCAACCGATGGGCCGTGTCAGACGCGAGCGCAGCAGTCGACGTTATTGGTTCCAATAACGGCGCGCGCGAATTTTTGCATCACATAGTTGGTTTCATTTCCCGTCCCGCGGGAAGAGCCGGTGGTCTGAATCGCATCCGGGCCATACTTGGCCTTGATGGCGCTCAGGCGCGTGGCGACGTAATCCAGCGCCTCGTTCCAGGAGACGGCTTCCAGCTTGCCGCCGCGCTCGCGGCGGATCATAGGGTTTTTCAGGCGCGGGGTGAGGATTTGGGTATCGTTTATAAAATCCCAGCCGTAGTAACCTTTCAGGCATAGCGTGCCCTGGTTGGTTTTCCCCTGTGCGGCCTCTGCCCGGACGATTTTGCCGTTATCGATCACCAGGTGGATCTTGCAACCTGAGGCACAATAAGGGCAAACCGTGACGACTTTTTTCATCAGTCAGCTCCAGTTAATCGAATCATTCGCACCCACTATGCAGCTTCTATGCCATGTTTTTCGTATGGGTATACCCTGACTTTACGGCCCCTTCGCGGTGAAAACCCTGACAAAAAACAGCCAATCGTCAAAATTGACGTGTCGACAAGGCAGCGGATGTGACATGGGTTGAATTTCCGTCACTGAAAAAACCATTTGACTGGAGCCGACGGCAGAATGGTTCAGACTTAACATAATCCCCTGACGGAAGCATACGATGAAACCGGCGATTCTGGTGGTTGATGACGATACGGCAGTCTGCGAACTGCTTCAGGACGTGCTGAGCGAGCACGTCTTCAGCGTGCTTGTCTGCCATAACGGCCAGGATGCACTGCGGCAGGTGCAGCAGGAGCCGAATATCGCGCTTGTGCTGCTGGACATGATGCTGCCGGATATCAACGGTCTGCAGGTTCTGCTGCAGCTGCAAAAGCAGCGACCGGCGCTACCGGTCGTGATGTTAACCGGGCTGGGGAGTGAGTCAGACGTGGTGGTGGGGCTGGAGATGGGGGCCGACGATTATATTGGCAAACCGTTCAACCCGCGCGTGGTGGTCGCCCGTGTTAAGGCGGTATTGCGCCGTACCGGCGTGCTTGCTGCGGAATCCCCCGCAGCGCCCGTCGCGGGCATTGCGTTTAACGGATGGACGCTCGATACCACCCGATGTGAGCTGAGCGATCCCCAGCGTAATCCCGTCCCGTTAACCCAGGGCGAGTACGGCCTGCTGCTGGCGCTCACGCAAAATGCCCGTCGGGTGCTGAGCCGTGACCGGCTTCTTGAGCTGACTCACAGCGAAAGCGCCGACGTGTTCGACCGCACGATCGACGTGTTGATCATGCGCCTGCGACGGAAAATCGAGGCTAACCCCCATCAGCCTGCACTCATTAAAACCATCCGTGGGTTGGGCTATGTGTTTGCTACCGACGTTTCCCATAGCGAGAAAGCGGCCTAAGTATTCTCTTTGATAAACAGCTGCAGCTCGGCCAGCGTTTTCGCGCCGTCAATCGCGTTGGCGGCCAGCAGGCTTGCCCGCGCGCAGGCGTGCGCCAGATAAATGCTCTCCGTGAGCGGCAGCGATTCATGGCAACCGTATAAAAATCCGGCGCAAAAAGCATCGCCCGCGCCAACGCTGCCGATAATCTCTTTCTGCTCAAGTAACCATGATGGGATCCAGCGACCTTGCTCACCCGGCGCTTCACCCCATGCGCCTTCGGGGCAGTGGATAACCACCCGCTGGCGAACGCCTGCCGCCAGCAGCTGTGCGGCGGCTTCAGAAATATGGGCTATATTCAGCGCATCGCTGCCGTCTCGCATCTCCAGCCCGCTAAACTCCCCGGCTTCCAGCTCGTTAATCACCAGATAATCCAGATGGCGCAGGGCAGGGAGCACCAGCGGCTGGTAGCGCGGGTCGCCCTTGCGGGACACCAGATCGAGCGAGGTTTCATACCCCTGGTCGTGCATCTGCGCCAGCAGCCGCGCGCTGCGGGTGCCAAATTCGTCATCGGGCATATCCAGGCTGTCGAGCAGCAGCAGGTAGCCGAGATGGAAGATCTTCATCGATCCGTCTAAGCGATCGAAGGCGGCAAGATCCAGCAGGCGGTTGGCGCCCGGCGAGTGGAAAAAGGTGCGTTGTCCGCTGGGATCGGTCATCACCTGCGACATGGAGGTCGGTGCGAAGGTGGTGCGCTGTACGCGCTGGCGATTGACATGGTACTGGTCGAGCATCGCCAGAATGTAATCCCCGTCGCCGTCTTCGCCAATCAGCCCCACCGCCTGCAGCGGCAGGCCAACGTGCATTTTCGCCAGCGTCAGCAGGACGTTGAGCGGCGCGCCGCCGGTTGAGCGTTCGCTGTGGGTGATTTCCGCCAGCCAGCCGCGCTCCGGCCACTGCACGATCTGGTGGACGTGGTCCACCAGCATATTGCCTGCGGCGATGATGCCCTTACGTTCCATTATGCCTGCCCCGCGCTGCCGAAGATGCGCATCTGTTCGGCGACCGTATCGGTTATCGCCTCTTCTATCCCCAGCAGCAGCTCGGCAAATTCATCATACAGCGGCTGGCGCTTCGCCATGCGCTGCTCAACGGCAGCGAGCGCGGCCTGCGACATGCCGGTATAGAAATTGATTTTATGAATGCCCAGCTCAATCGCGCGACGGAAGTCGGCATCGCTAATCCCGGAGCCGCCGTGTAAAACCAGCGGCAGCCCCGTCTGCTGGCGAATGGCGTCCAGACGGGGGAAATCGAGTTTCGGCTCGCCCTTGTATTTGCCGTGCGCGTTGCCGATAGCAACCGCCAGCGCGTCAATGCCGGTTGAATCGACAAATTCGCGCGCCAGCTGCGGGTCGGTAAAGAAAGCTTCATCCGCATGCCCGTACAGCGCGCCGCCTTCATCGCCCCCGACCGCGCCCAGCTCCGCCTCCACCGAGACGCCGACCGCGTGGCACATCTTCACCACTTCCCGCGTCTGGCGAATGTTTTCCTCGTAGCTCAGCGTAGAGCCGTCGAACATCACCGAGCTGAACCCTAAGCGCAGGGCGCGCACCACGGCGTCAAAATGCAGGCCGTGATCGAGGTTGAGCACCACGGGAATAGCGTGGCGAGCGGCTTCGAACTTAACCGCTTCGACAAGCGAATCCAGCGACACGTACTTAAAGTGCACTTCGGCGATGTTGATGATAAACGGCGAGCGCTCCTGCTTTGCGGCGGCGAACAGCGCGCGCAGGAAGTGGGAGTCGAGCACGTTAAACGCGCCCAGCGCGTAGCGGTGTTGTCTGGCGTGCGCAAGACCGTCGGCAAGAGAAATCAATGGCATCATTCACCCCTTATATCCGAAACAGGTTGTACTCGTTGCACAGCACCAGCAGCGCCGGTTCGTCTTCTTCGATGTTGTTATAGCGGGCAACGGGTTGCAAAAAGTGGTTGTCGTGCTCGTCGTCATTGACCGAGGACACTTCCCCGACCAGCACGTCGCCGAAGCCGCGTTCGCCCCAGAAGCTGTGATAAAGACCGGGCGTCAGGCAGATGCTTTCCCCTGGCGTGAGGCGCAGCTGGCTGCCGGGGGCGTGGGTCTGACGGCAGCCGTCGACGGTGACCGTCACGTCGGTGTTTTCCGTCTCTTCATGTGCACCGGCATTCCACAATTCTACAATCAGGTTCCCGCCACCCCGGTTGATGATGTCTTCTCGCTTACGCCAGTGAAAATGCATCGGCGTCACCTGGCCGTCGCGCACGTGCATGATTTTTTCGGCATAGCCTTTTTCATACGGCACCCCGTTGGGCGAGCCGTTGCGCAGGGTGAACAGCGTCAGGCCCTGTGCGGCAAAGTTATTGCCGCCGAACGCCGTCACGTCCCAGCCGAGCTTGAGGTCGAACACTTCCCGCCACGCGGCCTGGTCAAGCTGCTGCCATTTTGTTGGCGGAAAGCTGGCAAACGGCGGGAGATGAACGTCGTGCATGGAAAAGAACTGCCGCGTGTGGCCGAGAATTTCATTGATGTCGGAGCGTTTCATGGTACTCCTTGAATTTTATGCCACCCCCTCACCCCGACCCTCTCCCTCAAGGGAGAGGGGGAATAAGTTCCCTCTCCCGGTGGGAGAGGGTTAGGGTGAGGGCATCAGGCCGCAGCGAGGTTATTTAACCGTCCACCCCTTATACGTGCCGACGTTCTTTTTATCGATCATCGTCACCGGGATCAGCACGGGCGCTTTCGGCGCAGGTTTGCCCTGGAGAATGTCATAGCCGATCTCCACCGCTTTTGCCGCCATCACCTGCGGATCCTGCGCCGGGGTTGCCACAAACAGCGAGTTTTCACGCTTCAGCGCTTCCTCACCGTCCGGGGAACCATCCACGCCGACGATAAAGAACTCATTGCGCTGCGCCTGCTTCGCGGCCAGATCGGCGCCGATCGCCGTCGGATCGTTAATCGCAAACACGCCGTCGATCTTCGGATTGGCCGCCAGCAGGGAGGTCATGACTTCCAGACCGCCTTCACGACTGCCTTTGGCGTTCTGGTTATCCGAGAGCACCTTGATATCCGGATGTTTTTTGAACTCCGTCTGGCAACCTTCCACGCGGTTTTGCACCGCAGAGACCGGTGGTCCGTTGATGATCACCACGTTGCCTTTGCCTTTCAGGCGGTCGGTAATGTACTTACAGGCCATTTCGCCCGCCTGGGTGTTATCGGAGGTGATGGTGGCATCAGCCCCTTCCGCCGCCACGTCAACCGCCACGACCACGATCCCGGCGTCCTTCGCGCGCTTCACCGCTGGGCCGATCCCTTTGGAGTCCGCGGCGTTGAGGATGATCATGTCTACCTTCGCGGCAATAAAGTTGTCGATCTGAGCCACCTGCTGGCCCAGATCGTACCCGCTGGAGACCAGCGTCACCTTGACGTTATCCCCCGCCAGCTTGCGCGCTTCCAGCTCGGCACCTTTGGTGATCTGCACGAAGAACGGGTTGGCCAGGTCGCCCACCGTCACGCCAATGGATTTCAGATCTTTTGCCTGCGCAAACGGCGTTGCGGCAAGCAGCGCGCCAGCACAGAGCGCGGTCACTAACGGTTTCAAACGCATATGGTTTTCCTCGAAGCTGTAGGGTGTTGTTGTTATGCACTTTGATGGTGTCGGGTACGGTATTTGTCGATCAGCACCGCTATGATGATCACCGCCCCTTTGATCACCAGCTGCCAGAAGTAGGAGACGCCCATCAGCGTCATGCCGTTGTTAAGGGTGGCGATGATCAGCGCGCCGACCAGCGTGCCGGTGATCGTGCCGATCCCGCCGACGAAGCTGGTACCGCCGAGGATCACCGCCGCAATCGCATCCAGCTCGTAGCCTGTGCCGAGGTTACCGTTGGCGCTGTAGAGGCGCGAGGCGCTCATGACGCCGCCGAGGCCGGAGAGCAGGCCGCTCATGCCGTAGACAAACAGCAGCACCAGCCAGACCTTAATGCCCGTTAAGCGCGCCGCCTGCATGTTGCCGCCCACCGCGTAGATGTGTACGCCGAGCGTGGTGCGGCGCAGGATGAACCAGCAGATAGCGATGACCGCGAGGGCGATCACCACCAGCCACGGAATCGGGCCGAGATAGTTATTACCGATCCACTCAAAGTTGATGTTGGAGTTAATGACCGTCGTGCCGTCGGCCAGCAGATACGCCGCACCGCGCAGTGCCGTATAGGTGCCGAGCGTCACGATGAAGGGCGGCAGTCCGGCGAAGGCCACCAGCGCGCCGTTGAACAGGCCCAGCACCATGCCGAGCATCAGCGCGGCCGGAATGGAGAGCATGGCAAATTCAGGGATAAGCGAGACCACCATCGCCGCTACCGCCGTAGTGCCCAAAATCGAGCCCACGGAGAGGTCAATCCCGCCGGTTAAAATGATGAAGGTCATTCCCGCCGCCAGCACGATGTTGATCGACGCCTGACGGGTAATGTTGAGCAGGTTACTCTCGGTAAAGAAGTTCGGGGCAATAAAGCCAAATACCGCCACAATCAGGATCAGAATCGGCAAAATACCGACCGTTTGCATCAGATCGCTCATCAGCATTTTTTTTGCGGAGGCGGATTTCGCCACCTGCTGCGGACTGGTTGAATGTTTCATGGTTACACCGCCTGATGATGAGTGTCGTTCACGCCGGTTGCCAGCGTCATGATGTTTTCCTGAGAGATGTCGCGCCCGTGGAGCTCGCCCGCAATGCTGCCTTCACGCATCACGTACACCCTGTCGCTCATCCCCACCACTTCCGGCAGCTCGCTGGAGATCATCAAAATCGCCACCCCTTTGCGCGCCATCTGGTTCATGATGCGGTAGATCTCGCTTTTCGCGCCGACGTCCACGCCGCGGGTGGGTTCGTCCAGAATCAGAATGCGCGGACCGATGGCCACCCAGCGGGAGATCAGCAGCTTTTGCTGGTTGCCGCCCGAGAGCCCGCCCGCGCGCACCTGCGAATGCGGCACGCGGATGTTGAGCAGGGCAATGGCATCATCGGAAATCGACTGGGCTTTTTTACGGTTTAGCATGCCGAAGGTGGCGTCGCGTTCCAGCGTCGCCATGGTGATGTTCTCCTGCGCCGCCAGCTCCAGAAACAACCCCTGCTCCTTGCGGTTTTCGGTGAGAAAACCGATGCCGTTTTCGATGGCCGCGCGCGGGGAGTGGATCACCACCGGCTCTCCGTCGACCTCAATCATGCCGCCGGTGGCTTTACGTACGCCGAAGATAAGCTGCGCCAGCTCGGAGCGTCCGGCCCCGACCAACCCGGCCAGCCCGACGATTTCGCCGGAACGCACCTGCAGGCTGCAGGGCTGTACTTTTTTACCGTCGGTGAGGTGGTGCACGTTGAGGCGCGGGCTGCCGAGGGGAATGTCACGCTCCTTGTTGAACAGGTCGCTTAGCGGGCGGCCCACCATCATGCGCACCAGCTCAGAGGCATTCAGCTTGTCGCGCGTCAGGCTGCCGACGTACTGCCCGTCGCGCAGAACGCTGACGCGGTCAGAGAGTTCATACACTTCCGCCATGCGGTGGCTGATATAGATGATTGCCATTCCTTCATCGCGCAGGCGTAAAATCAGTTCAAACAGGCGATGCGTTTCCCGCGAGGAGAGGGCGGCGGTGGGTTCATCCATCACCAGAATGCGGCTGTTGCGGTGCAGCGCGCGGGCAATTTCCACCTGCTGCTGCTCGGCGATGGTCAGCTTCATCACCAGATCGGTGGCGCTGAACTGCGCCCCGAGGCGGTCAATCACCGCCTGCGCCTGGGCAGCCATCTCTTTGCGTTGCACCATCCCGCCGCGCGACAGCTCGCTGCCGAGGAAGATGTTTTCGGCAACGGTCAGATTGGGCGCGAGCTGCATCTCCTGATAAATCAGGGTGATGCCTGCGGCCAGCGCATCTTTCGGCCCTTTAATGTGAAACGGCTGGCCGTCGATCAGGATCTCGCCGCTGGTGGCGGTATAGGCTCCGGCGAGGATTTTCATCAGCGTACTTTTTCCCGCGCCGTTTTCCCCCATCAGCGCGTGGATCTCACCGGGGAAAACCGTCAAATCCACACCCTTGAGCGCGTGGAAACTGCCAAACGTTTTGGCAATGCTGCGCATCTCTAATACCGGGGTTCTGCTCATGGCGGATCTCCTGTGAATGCCGATTTCTGCACTTCATCACAGGTGCGTAAATGCAAAATGTCAGAAGCTGTTCATATTTGTCATAGTTATGAATAGCTAATGTGGATCACAGTTACGGAGTCAACATGTCTTCACGCCCCCCGTTTTTCGCCAGCGCCCGCGGTCGCCTGCTGATATTTAATCTGCTGGTGGTCGCCGTGACGCTGATGGTGAGCGGCGTGGCGGTGCTTGGCTTTCGTCACGCCAGTCAAATCCAGGAGCAGGTTCAGCAGCAAACGCTGGATGACATGACCGGCAGCATGAACCTGGCCCGTGATACCGCCAACGTGGCGACGGCGGCGGTGCGGCTCTCGCAGGTCGTCGGGGCGCTGGAGTACAAAGGCGAAGCCGAGCGCCTGAAGCAGACGCAAATGGCGCTGCGCCGCTCGCTGGAACAGCTTGCCGATGCGCCGCTGGCGCAGCAGGAGCCGGCGCTGGTGGCGCGCATTATTCAGCGAAGCAATGAATTACAGCAGAGCGTGACGGAGATGCTTGAGCGCGGGCAGCGACGCCATCTGGAGCGTAACGCGCTGCTGAGTTCGCTATATCAAAGCCAGAGCTACCTGCGTCATCTGCAGGACATCAACCGCCGCTATGGCAGCAATGTTCCGGATGCGCAGCAGCTGATGGAGATGGATCGGCTGATCGCTGCTGCCATCGACACCCCTTCGCCGCGCGCGACCGTTCATCAACTGGACGCAGTGGCCGCAACGTTGCCCCGAAATGCCGTACAGCCGGTCGTGAAGGAGGTTCTGCCTGATTTTAATGCCGAGCTAGGCAAACTCGCCCCGCTATCGAAGCAGCTGGAAGAGAGCGATCTGGCGATAAGCTGGTATATGTTCCACATCAAGGCGCTGGTGGCGATCCTCAACAGCGACATCAATCAGTACGTCGGGCAGGTGGCGCAGGCCTCCCGGCTTCGTACTGACCAGAGTCATCACGAGCTGCAATCCATCAGCGTGTTTATCAGCATCTTCGCCATCCTGGCGCTGATCATCACCGGGTGCGCCTGCTGGTATATCTACCGCAATCTGGCCTCTAACCTGACGGCCATTTCCCGGGCGATGTCGCGCCTTGCTCACGGCGAACAGGATGTTTCCGTTCCCGCCCTCCAGCGGCGCGATGAGCTGGGTGAACTGGCGCGCGCGTTTAACGTTTTTGCCCGCAATACCGCCTCGCTTGAGCACACCACGCGTCTGCTGAAAGAAAAAACCACGCAGATGGAGATCGACCGCGTCGAGCGTCAGGGGCTGGAAGAGGCGCTGCTGCACAGCCAGAAGATGAAGGCGGTCGGACAGCTGACCGGCGGGCTGGCGCATGATTTTAACAACCTGCTGGCGGTGATCATCGGCAGCCTTGAGCTCACCGACCCCGAATCAAAAGATGCGCCGCGCATTACCCGGGCGCTGAAGGCGGCCGAGCGTGGCGCCTTACTGACCCAGCGCCTGCTGGCGTTTTCCCGCAAGCAATCCCTGACGCCACATGCGGTAGAGATGCTGCCGCTGCTGGAGAACCTTCGGGAACTGATGCGCCACTCCTTGCCCGCGACCCTGACCCTGGAGATTGAAGCGCAATCGCCGGCCTGGCCCGCGTGGATAGACGTCAGCCAGCTGGAAAACGCCATCATCAACCTGGTGATGAACGCCCGCGATGCGATGGAGGGGCAAAGCGGGGTGATTAAAATTCGCACCTGGAATCAGCGCGTCACCCGCAGCGACGGTCGCAGGCAGGATATGGTAGCGCTGGAGGTCATTGACCGCGGCAGCGGCATGTCGCAGGAGGTGAAATCCCGGGTCTTTGAACCGTTCTTCACCACCAAGCAGACCGGAAGCGGGAGCGGGTTAGGCCTGTCGATGGTCTATGGCTTTGTGCGCCAGTCCGGTGGGCGCGTGGAGATTGAAAGCGCGCCGGGGCAGGGGACGACCGTCCGGCTTCATCTCCCGCGATCTGTGCTGCCCGCCGCTGCAGATGATGAAGCGCTGTCAGCCACCGCCTCCGTCGAGAGCGAGCGCCTGGTTCTGGTGCTGGAGGATGAAGCGGATGTCCGTCAGACCCTGTGCGAGCAGCTGCATCATCTTGGCTACCTGACGCTTGAAGCGGACAACGGCGAGCAGGCGCTGAGCATGCTGGCGGCATCACCGGATATTGGCATGTTTATCAGCGACCTGATGTTGCCCGGCAGCCTCAGCGGAGCCGAGGTGATAAACCATGTGCGTAGTCATTATCCGCAGCTTCCGGTACTGCTGATCAGCGGCCAGGATTTACGACCCACGCATAACCCTCAGCTGCCGGACGTTCCGTTACTGCGTAAGCCGTTTACGCGGGTGCAGCTGGCGCAGGCGCTGCGGAAGGTCTGTTTATAAGAAGTGATATTTAGGAATTCATCAAGAGCGTGAGTAAACCGGGTGATGCTAACCTGCGCAAAATTTGGCAGATTGGGATATAAAGGGAACTATGCCGGTACTTACAAAAGGGGACTCACAAATGATTGTGATGCCTACAACTTACAGCCCAAAAACCGTAGCAAGGTCATTCAAGCTCGTTGATGAGTTTGAGCTTTCCGGGCGAGTGCTACATGTTATTTTTGATAGCCAGACGCCAAGAGCTGCGATTATTGAAGCGGATATCGAAACCTTCGATGGGGTGCCCCGGCATCGGGTTGTTGCTGCCCTGGATTTACAACGTAAAACGCATTTAGGTGAAGATATCATTGCTGTCGAGCGCTGTTGGGAAGATGCCAGCGTTATTCAGGTAGAAGGTATCTGCGTTGATCCCGCCGAGCGTGACAAGGGACTGGCAACTCGTCTGTATGAAGCCCTGGTATTACAGTGTGGCGTGACGCTTGTCAGCGACTTTGAACAATATGAGGGTGGGAAGATGCTCTGGCAGAAAATTGCCCGCGAGTCTGACCAAATCGCCGTATTTGTTCTCGATACCGAGCAGGGAGCATTTTGGCCGTATGATGGTAGCAAGGTTATCTATGACGGAGGGTGTATCCCCGAAGATCGTATCTGGAGCCATTCGCCGGATCAAAAATGCTATGGCATCGTCCTGGTCGCAGAAAATAAACAGCGTGCGAATCAGTTGATGGAAGACCCTGGGCACAACTGAATTTGAGATTCCTCCGCTACCCCCGTTCCCAGCCGTTCATTATCGTAAGGTCAGTTCACCTGCGAGTCTGGCCTTATGAAACGTTACTCAACCGCTCTGTTATTCGGTCTGCTGTCTCTCACCAGCCAACTGGCTCATGCCGATATTGTTGATGATGCTATTGGCAACATTCAGCAGGCGATCAACGATGCCTATAATCCCAGCAGCAGTCGCAGCAGCAGCGATGACGATCGTTATGACCGCAGCCGTCAAATCGACAGCAGACAGTACGACGATCGTCGTCGACAGCTTGAGGACAGACGACGCCGTTTAGACGAGCGTCAGCGTCAGCTGGATGACGATCGCCGTCGGTTAGAAGAGGATGAGCGCAGGTTAGAGGACGATTACGATCGAGGCTAAGTGCGGCCTGTTGCCCTCACCCCAACCCTCTCCCACGGGAGAGGGAGAAAACCTAATCCAGCACCAGCACCATCCCGTCATACCCCGCTTCAATGCCGTCGGGCAGCGGATTATCCATCATCCACACGTCAAACTGATGGCTGATGTGGGTCAGGATCACCTGCGGGCAGCCAATCGCCTCGTTTAGCGCAATCACGGTATTTAAGTCGCAATGGTTTCGCGGCGTCTCGTCGCGCGGTGCATGGCTGCAGTCGATAATCATCGCCTGCGGCTGATTGTTGAGCAGGAACTTCACTGTTTTTTCCGGCAGCCCGGCGGTGTCGGAAAGCCAGGCCACGCGGCTGTGGGCCGACTCCAGCAAATACCCGAAGGTCAGTTTTGAATGGTTGAGCGGCAGCGGCGTGACCCGCATCCCCTGAAGTTCAAACATCACAAACGGTTCGACCGTGTGGCTGAAATCCAGAATCCCCGGGTGTTTAAACAGGTCGTCGCATCCCGCTTCATCCGGCGGACCGTAAACGGGGATCGTCGCGCCAACGCCCCAGCGCAGGGGGAAGAGACCCTGAACGTGATCCATATGGTAATGGGTGAGCAAAAACTGCTGGAAGCTGCCTGCGGGCCAGTCGTCCATCAGGTGCGGAATGCCCGCGTCCAGCAGCGTCATCGCATCGTTGAATTTGACCACCGCGCTACAGGGGCGACGGCGATAGGTCTCCTGCAGGCGCGCCCGGCGACACGCCGCGCAGTCGCAGCCAAAGACCGGCACCAGCTGGGCGCCGCCCGTTCCCGTCAACGTGATTGTCAGACTCATAACGCACCTCTACAGCGGTTTGGTGAATCGGAAATGGCTCTGCGTGTATCCTTCACGAACGTAAAAACGGTGCGCGTCTGTGCGCTTCACGCTGGTGGAAAGTTCGGTCAGCTCCGCGCCGGCCTGCCGTGCCACCTCTTCCGCCCAGGCCAGCAGCTGGCTTCCCACCTTTAACCCACGCGCCTGCGGCATCACCACCAGTTCCTGGATTTCGCCGATCCAGCGCGCGTGATGGAGGTGAAACTGCATGTGCAGGCCGATCATGCCGACAACATGTCCGCCCAGCTCGGCAAGCTGGTAGCGCATATTGTGATCCTGGAGGTTGGCAAGAAATCCGGCGTGGAACGCCTGATGGTCGAACTCTGCCTGTTTCAGTTCGCAGATCAGGGCATAGACAATCTGCGCATCGTCGGCAGTAGCGGGGCGAAGCTGGCAGTCAGGCATGCTGTTTCTCCTTCTGACGGATAAGCGATAAAAAGGTATCGACTGACTGTAGCAAACTTCCGTCGTTATTGAGGATGTGGCAGTCGGACGGGGCATAGCGGGCCGCACGCTCTAGCCGCTGATCGATCTCACGGGCTGATTCACGCCCCCGGCTCTGCAACCGGCTGCGCAGAACGTCCGGCGAAACCTGCAGACAGACCGGTAGCAGGGCTGCTCCATAGCGGGCGCGCGCCTGCGGAAGATGCGCCCGCGAGCCGTTAACCAGCACATCGAACCCCGCATGCAGCCACAGATCGGTCTCAATGCCGATCCCGTAGTAATAGCCGTTGGCATGCCAGCTCAGCGCCAGCAGGTTTTGCCCGGCACGGATGAAAAACTCCTGCTCGCTCAGGGCGATATGGTTTTCACTCCCTGCATTGGCCGCGCGGGTAATATAGCGGTGCGCCACCAGCAGCTGCGGATGTTCCCGCTGCCGTAAGGCGGACAGCAGGCTGTCCTTACCGGAACCTGAAGGCCCCATTAGCCAGATTAATCTCCCCATCAGAACACCCTTTTTCCCTGACGCCAGACGTGGTCGATATGAACGTGCTCGCCCTTACGGTGGGCGAGTACCAGGTCCGCACGTTTCCCTTCGGCAATTTCTCCGCGATCGTGAAGGTTAAGCGCCGAGGCCGGGTTTTTCGTCACCAGGCGAATCGCCTGCGGCAGCGTAAAGCGGTTGCCCTCGTCGTCGGCCACTCGGAACGCCGCATCCAGCAGGCTGGCGGGGTAGTAGTCGGACGAGAGGATATCCAACAGGCCGAGGGAAGCGAGCTTGCTTGCCGCAACGTTGCCGGAGTGCGAGCCGCCGCGCACGATGTTCGGTGCGCCCATCAGCACGTTCATGCCGTGCTTGCGGGAGGCTTCAGCCGCCTCGAACGTGGTGGGAAATTCGGCGATCACGCTGCCAAGCTGGTGGGATTCAAGCACGTGATCGTGCGTGGCGTCGTCATGGCTGGCCAGCGCGATATTGCGGTCACGACACATCGCGGCAATTTTGAGGCGGTTAGGCTGCGACCACTGTGCCGCCAGCGCCAGCTGCTCTTCTTCGTAACGGGCCATCTCCGCATCGCTGAGCGAGTATTTGCCCTGATAGTATTCGCGATACTTTTCAATGTTGGCGAACTGACGCTGTCCCGGCGAGTGATCCATCAGAGAGACCAGCGAGACCGGCTCGCGCCCGACCAGCTTTTCAAACAGCGGCAGGGTGGTGTGGTGCGGCAGCTCGCAGCGCAGGTGCAGGCGGTGCTCGGCGCGGTTGAGGCCACGCTTTTGCGTCTCCTCCACGGCGTTGATCATCTTCTCCAGGTTCTCCAGACGGTCGCCGCCGTCGCGCACGTCGCCAATGGCCACCGCGTCCAGCACGGTAGTGATGCCGCTGGCGACCATCAGCGCGTCGTGGCTGCTCATGGCTGAATGGGCGGGCCAGTCCACCTTTGGGCGCGGGGTGAAAAATTTATCCAGATTATCGGTATGCAGCTCAATCAGCCCCGGCAGCAGCCAGCCGCCGTCGCCGTCCATCGCTTCAGGGGTTCGGCTCTGGGTTTCGGCAAAGGCGCGAATAACGCCGTCCTGGATCTCGATTGAGCCGCTAACCACTTCATTTTCCAGCACCAGCCTGACGTTATTGATAATCATGCGTTTGTCCCCATCGGGTGCAGTCTGTCTGCGACGCGGCTGCGAACGGTTTCGTCGTGGAAGATCCCGACGATCGCCACGCCGCGCGCTTTGGCCTGTTCGATCAGCGCCACTACGGCCGCGCTGTTTTTATCGTCGAGCGAGGCGGTGGGCTCATCAAGCAGCAGAATCGGGTAGTCGACAATAAAGCCGCGGGCGATATTGACGCGCTGCTGCTCGCCGCCGGAAAAGGTCGACGGGGCAAGGTGCCACAGGCGCTCGGGCACGTTGAGGCGCGTCAGCAGGCTGGCGGCTTTGGCGGCGCAAGTTTCGCGCGGCACGCCGAGATCCAGCAGGGGCTGCATCACCACGTCCAGGGCGGAGATCCGCGGGATCACCCGCAGAAACTGGCTGACCCAGCCGATCGTCGTGCGGCGCACGTCCAGCACCTTACGCGCCGGAGCCTGTACCAGGTCGACCCACTCATCGTTGTGGCGAATGCGAATGTGGCCTTCGTCGGGCAGATAGTTGGCATACAGGGAGCGCAGCAGGGTCGATTTTCCGCTGCCGGAGTGGCCGTGCAGCACTACGCATTCGCCCTTGTTTACCTCTAACGAGGCGTTTTGCAGCACCGGCAGGCGCACGCCGTTTTGCTGGTGGAGCACAAAGGTTTTACTTACGTTTTGTACGCGGATCATGTTGGCCTCTTAATTCTGCAATACGGACGACACCAGCAGCTGGGTGTACGGATGGTGCGGATCGTCGAGCACGCGGTCGGTTAATCCACTTTCCACCACCCGACCCTGCTTCATCACCAGCAGGCGGTCCGCCAGCAGGCGCGCGACGCCCAGATCGTGGGTGACAATGACCACCGCAAGGTTCAGATCTACCACCAGGCCGCGCAGCAGGTCGAGCAGGCGCGCCTGCACCGAGACGTCCAGCCCGCCGGTGGGTTCATCCATAAACACCAGCTTCGGGTGCGTGACCAGGTTGCGGGCGATCTGCAGGCGCTGCTGCATACCGCCGGAGAAGGTGGTGGGCAGGTCGTCGATGCGCGAGGCGGGGATTTCAACTTCTTCCAGCCAGTGCTGCGCCGTAGCGCGGATATTGCCGTAATGGCGCGCGCCGGTGGCCATCAGGCGTTCGCCGATGTTGCCACCCGCCGAGACCTGACGGCGCAGGCCGTCCATCGGGTGCTGATGCACCACGCCCCACTCGGTTCGCAGCAGGCGGCGGCGCTCGGCCTCGCTCATGCCGTAGAGGGAGTGTCCCTGATAGAGTATCTCGCCGTGTTGCGGCGCGAGGCGCGCGGAGATGGACTTCAGCAGGGTGGTTTTGCCGGAGCCAGACTCGCCGACGATCCCCAGCACTTCGCCCGGCCACAGCTCGAACGACACGTCGCTAAAGCCTTTGCCCGGCGCATACAGGTGGGTCAGGTTGTTAACCGAAAGCAGCGGTTTCATTGGCCGTTCGCCTCGCTCTGTTGGCGGCAGAAATCGGTGTCGGAGCAGACAAACATCCGTTTGCCCGTGTCATCCAGCACCACTTCATCCAGATAGCTGTGTTTGGATCCGCAGATGGCGCACGGCTCGTCCCACTCCTGCACCGTAAACGGGTGATCGTCGAAATCCAGGCTTTCGACACGCGTGTAAGGCGGGACGGCGTAGATGCGCTTTTCGCGTCCGGCGCCGAACAGCTGCAGGGCGGGCATCATGTCCATCTTCGGGTTATCGAATTTCGGGATCGGCGACGGATCCATGACGTAGCGCCCATTCACCTTCACCGGGTAGGCGTAGGTGGTGGCGATATGGCCGAAGCGGGCGATATCCTCATACAGCTTCACCTGCATGACGCCGTACTCTTCCAGGGCGTGCATGGTGCGGGTTTCGGTTTCGCGCGGCTCGATAAAGCGCAGCGGCTCCGGAATTGGCACCTGGAAAATCAAAATCTGATCTTCAGCGAGCGGGGTTTCCGGAATGCGGTGGCGGGTCTGGATCAGCGTCGCGTCTTCGGTTTTTTCGGTGGTGGTGACGCCGGTGACGCGCTGGAAGAAGCTGCGGATCGACACGGCGTTGGTGGTGTCGTCCGCGCCCTGGTCGATGACCTTCAGCACGTCCGCCTCGCCGATCACGCTGGCGGTGATCTGAATACCGCCCGTGCCCCAGCCGTAGGGCATCGGCATTTCGCGGCCGCCGAACGGCACCTGATAGCCCGGAATGGCCACCGCTTTTAAGATGGCGCGGCGGATCATGCGTTTGGTTTGCTCATCCAGATAGGCAAAGTTGTAGCCGCTTAAGTTAGCCATGTTTGCGCTCCCGTTGCAGGCGTTTCAGCAGTTCCAGTTCGGCCTGGAAATCGACGTAGTGCGGCAGCTTGAGGTGCGAGACAAAGCCCGCGGCCTCAACGTTATCCGCGTGGGCCAGCACGAACTCTTCGTCCTGCGCCGGGCCTGCAACGTGCTCGCCGTAGTCCGGTGCCTGCAGCGCACGGTCAACCAACGCCATCGCCATGGCCTTGCGCTCGCCGAGGCCAAACACCAGCCCGTAGCCGCGGGTAAAGTGCGGGTCTTCATTTTCGGGCGCGACAAAACCGTTCACCATTTCGCATTCGGTCATCAGCAGTTCGCCGACGTTGACGGCAAATCCCAGCTCTTCCGGCACGATTTCGACGTCGATATAGCCGCTGCGGATCTCGGCCGCAAACGGGTGGTTGCGCCCGTAGCCGCGCTGGGTGGAGTAGGCCAGCGCCAGCAGATAGCCTTCGTCGCCGCGCATCAGCTGCTGCAGGCGGGACGAGCGCGAGCACGGGTAAACCGGCGGCGTGCGGGTGATGTCATCCGGCTGCGCGTCTGAATCCTCTTCCGCCTTCGCCAGACCCTGTTTCGCCAGCAGGCTGAAAACGTGCGGAGACGGTTCTTGTTCGGCGTCAGAGGTACTGAGCGGCGGGGTTTCGCCGTTCGCCAGCAGGGTAAAATCCAGCAGGCGGTGGGTGTAGTCACAGGTAGGGCCAAGCAGCTGGCCGCCGGGAATGTCTTTATAAACGGCAGAAATGCGGCGCTCCAGGCGCATCTCCGCCGTGTTCACCGGCTCGCTGACCGCCAGTTTGGCAAGCGTGGTGCGGTAGGCGCGCAGCAGGAATATAGCTTCCACGTTATCGCCGCTGGCCTGCTTCAGGGCCAGCGCCGCCAGCTCGCGGTCGGCGATGCCACCTTCGGTCATCACCCGGTCGACGGCGAGGTTAAGCTGCTGTTCAATCTGGGCGACGCGCAGCTCGGGCAGCCGTTCATCGCCCCGTCGTCTGTGCGCCTGCAGCGCATGGGCGGCGGCGATGGCCTTCTCGCCCCCTTTGACGGCAACGTACATCAGCACACCTCCACGTGGGTGGTCCGCGGGATCGCCAGCAGGCGCTCGCCGCAGGTCAGGATCAGGTCAATGCCCAGCGGGAACGGGTGCGGGCGCTCGGTCAGCTCGTGAATGATGCACTCCGGCAGCTGTGGCGCGACCATGCGCTCGTCGGCGATGCCTGCCCCCGTGAGGCGCAGCATGCGGCCGCCGCTGAGGCTGGAGACCTGCAAAATCAGCGTGGCGCTGGTCTCCGGGGCGACGGCGCTGCCTTCGCTCAGGTCGTTGAGCTGCTCGTGGCTGATGTGCTCGTCGGCCACGGCAAAGACCGCCTGCCGGGGCTGATCGACCAGCGGGGCGCCGGTGTGAAAGCGCAGGTTCTGGCTGGCGATGTCGTTCGACAGCGCGCCCGAAAGCCATACCGGGGTGTCGTTATCGGCAAGCGTCAGCAGCACGCTGGTGGTGGCCAGATTCAGCGGCAGCCAGCCCTGGGAGAGCTGGTGCAGCGAAACAATCACGCCCGGCTCGCTCATCGCTTTCAGCAGGCGACGAAAACTGTGTTGGGCATCCTGGACGGCCAGGGTAAAAGCAGGTTGAAGCGTCATGCGTTGTCTCCGCGAACGAGCGTAAAGAAGTCGACCCGGCTGGTGTTTACTTCGGCCTGACGTGCGGCAATGCGCGCGGCGCGGTCGGCTTCCAGTGGGGCAATAAGGGTTTCCATTAACGTCTGGAAATAGGACTGTTCCTGTAAAAGCGCGTCGATCACCGCGCAGCGCTCGGCGTGCGCTTTGTCGCGCCCGAGCACGTAGCTGTAGCCCAGCGTGCCGCTGTTCAGACGGATCGCCGCGCGGGTGAGGGTGGCGTCTCCGGCGAAGAAGCGCTCGCCGGTGCCGCCCATGCGCGCCTGGATCTGAACGAGGCCGATCTCCGGGGCGCGGAGGGTGTCGTAATCGGGTGCCAGACTAAGGGCGCTCATGCGGGCAGAGAGCGCGGCAGGCTGGCTGTGGGCCAGCACGCGCATCCAGCGCTGTCGGGTGGCGGTGTCGAAGTGCATTCAGTGCTCCATGGTGAATTCGATCATGTCGGCGCGGGTCAGGCTGACGGAGTATTCCGTCGCGTCGATCTCGCCGTCACGGTGGTTGAGGGTGCGTACGCAGAGCAGCGGGGCCATATTGGGAATTTCGAGCACCTTGCTCTCTTTCGCCTGCGCGCGACGGGCGCTGATGCGCGTCTGGGTGCGCTTGAGTGCAATGCCTGTCGCATCCTGAAGAAAATCATGCAGCGACCCGCTGGAGAAATTCTGCAGCACGGGCCAGAGGGCGAGGTCCGCGAAGTAGTGGTCTATCTGGCATACCGCCACGCCGTTAACGCGACGCAGGGTGCGCAGGTGGATGACGTTATCGCCCTCCTGAATCCCCAGCGCGTCCGCCACGTGGCTGGAGGCCGGACGCAATACCGAGAGCAGCTTTTCGCTGGTCGGGTGGCTGCCCTGATCCAGCAGGTTCTGGCTGAAGCGCGCCTGGGCGTTAAGCGGGTAGTCGAACGGGCGCATCAGCACCAGCACGCCCACGCCCTGACGGCGCTGGACCCAGCCGCGCTCGACCAGCTGGTCAATGGCGCGGCGCAGGGTGTGTCGGTTCACCTCATAGCGGTCGGCAAGCTGCTGTTCGGCGGGGAGGTAGTCCCCGCAGCGGTAGTGCGTGCGTAGCTCCACTTCGAGCTTTGCCGCAATCTCTTGCCAGCGGGTGGGGTAACTGGTCGGATGTCTGGATAAGTGCATAGAAAACAAAGCCTCGCTTCTCAGATGAAGTGCTTACGCAAACGTTGAGAGAGGAAATCCAGCAGGCTGACGGTGACGATGATGAGTACCATCAGGGCGCAGGTTTGCTGGAACTGGAAACCGCGAATCGCTTCCCACAGGGTGACGCCAATCCCGCCTGCGCCGACCATGCCGACGACGGTGGCGGAGCGAACGTTGGACTCAAAGCGGTACAGGGAGTAGGAGATCAGCAGGGGCATCACCTGCGGCAGGACGCCGTAGAGGATCTCTTCGATTTTGTTGGCGCCCGTTGCGCGGATGCCTTCCACCGGGCCGGGCTCGATGGCTTCGACCGCCTCGGAGAGCAGCTTGGAAAGCACGCCGGTCGTGTGGATGAACAGCGCCATTACGCCGGCGAACGGACCCAGGCCTACGGCGACCACGAACAGCATCGCAAAGACCATTTCGTTGATGGCGCGGCAGGCGTCCATCAGGCGACGCATCGGCTGATACACCCACCACGGCACGATGTTTTCGGCGCTCATCAGGCCAAACGGAATAGAGAGAACGACGGCAAGGGCGGTGCCCCAGACGGCGATTTGCAGGGTGACCGCCATTTCGCTGAGATAGTCCTGCCACTGGCTGAAGTCCGGCGGGAAGAAGTCGGCGGCGAAGGTCGCCATGTTGCCCGCGTCTTTGAAGAGCAGCAGCGGATCCATTTCCGCGCCCTTCCAGGAGATAACCAGCACCGCCAGCAGGATGGCCCAGCTAATGAGCGAGAACCAGCTGCGCTTTGGCGGTGGGAGGGTGATGGTTTGCATGTTTGACTCCTTAATCCGTTCTCCCTCTCCCTGTGGGAGAGGGCCGGGGTGAGGGCATCAGCGTGCGCATTTCCCCCTCACCCTAACCCTCTCCCTCAAGGGAGAGGGGACTTGAGTTACTGCACCGCTTTATTCACGCTGGTCATCGCGCCTAGCGCGGCGGTCAGGCGGTCGAGGTCTTCAAGCTGGGCCTGAATCGCGGCCACTTTGCTGGTCTTCTCCTCGTCCTTCAGGCCTTTGTTGTCCTTCACGCCCTGCATCTCTTTAAACAGCGCCAGCTGGCGAATCGGGACCAGCTGCAGGTCGCTTGACGGGCGGAACGGTGCCCAGCCCAGACGTTCCAGGACCGCTTTCTCTTCCGGCGTTTTGCCATAGGTCATAAAGAAGTCGTACACCTTGTCCTTGGTGCTTTCGGACAGGTTTTTACGCCACACAATCGGGTCGCCGGGGATCAGCGGGGATTTCCAGATAACCTTGATCTCTTTCAGCTTGTCCGGTGCGGAGGTCTTCAGCTTGTCGAGGTTTTCGGTGTTGTTGGTGGCAACGTCCACCTGCTTGTTGGCGACGGCCAGAGCGTTGGTTTCGTGGCTGGCGTTGACGGTGCGCTTGAAGTCGCTGGCGGAGGCGTTGTTTTTGGCGAAGACGTAGTAGCCAGGGACAAGGTAACCCGAGGTGGAGTTCGGATCGCCGTTGCCGAAGGTCAGCTCTTTGCGTTTGGCGAGCATGTCGTTGAGGTTGTTGATCGGGCTGTCTTTGTTGACGATCAGCACGCTCCAGTACCCCGGGGAGCCATCTGCCGCGACGGTCTGGGCAAAGACCTGGCCGTTCGCGCGGTCCACCGCTTCCATGGCGGAGAGGTTGCCGTACCAGGCGATGTCCACTTTGTTAAAGCGCATCCCCTGGATGATGCCCGCGTAGTCCGGGGCGAAGAAGGCGTTCACTTTGATCCCCAGCTTGGTTTCCATATCTTTCAGGAACGGTTCCCACTGGGGTTTCAGGTTCTGCTGTGATTCCGTCGAAATAATGCCGAAGTTCAGCGCTTTTTCCTGCTCTTGTGCATACGCCGGGCTTAGGAGGGTGCTGAGGCTGAACATGCTGGTAAAGGCCAGCGCGGCAACGGCTTTGTAGCTCATGTACTTTCCTCGGATCGGGTTTAATTAAGCAGCCTGCGCGTTCTCTTCGACGCGGTTAACGCTGCGGTAGAGATGGTCAAAACGTTCGTTATCAAACTGATGGCTCGCGCCATCAAAGAACACGTGTCCCTGACGCAGGGCGACAATGCGTTCGCAGTAGCGCAGGGCGTAATCCACCTGATGCAGCGTGACCACCACGGTAATGCCGTCGTTCTGGTTAATGTCGCGCAGGGTCTCCATCACGATGCGGGCGGACTCCGGATCCAGCGAGGCAATGGGTTCGTCAGCAAGAATGATTTGCGCTTTCTGCATCAGGGCGCGGGCGATGGCGACGCGCTGCTGCTGTCCACCGGACAGGGTGGAAACGCGCTGGTGGGCGAAATGCGCCATGCCGACGCGGGTCAGCGCCTGTAAGGCTTCCTGCTTTTGGGAAGGGGAGAACCAGCGCAGGCAGGTGCGCCAGAACGGGGTGCTGCCAAGCGCGCCAATCAGCACGTTCTCCAGCACCGTCAGGCGGTTTACCAGGTTGAACTGCTGGAAGATGTAGCCCGTCTGGGCGCGGCTCTTACGGATATCGCTGGCGAGACGCCCCGCGCGCTGCACGGTATTGCCCAGCAGCTCGACGTGGCTTTCCGGCGTTTTATCGCAGATGATAAGGCCGCTTAAATGACGCAGAAGGGTGGATTTACCTGAACCAGATGGCCCGAGAAGCGCCACCATGTCGCCCTGCTGGACGGTCAGATCAACGGCATGCAGAGCCTTATTGTGATTGAAGGTCTTGCTCAGTTTCTCGACGCGGATGACAGTTTGCATGTGCTGGGCCTCATGATAAATGTGGCCTCATGCTGGCGCATCAATGTGACATTTGGGTTAAGTCTGGGTTGCGGGAGTTTGAAGAGTTGAGCGGAGTTTGATGACAGGCGGAGGCAGAACGCCCCCGCCCGAAAATTAGTGCTGCTGTTTAACGACGTTAATCATCCACGGCACGCCGTATTTATCGGTGACTTTACCGAAACCGTGTGCCCAGAAGGTTTCCTGCCAGGCCATTTCGATATTCCCGCCCGCGGCGAGGTTGTCGAACCAGCGCTTGCCTTCATTGACGTCCTGGGTATCGAGTACCAGCGTGAAACCCGCGTACTGAGCGTTGCTGCCCGGCGGCATCCCGTCGCTCATCATGATATCGCTGCCTGCAATGCGGACGTTGGAGTGAGCGATAGCGGAATCCGGAAATTTCATACCGGACGGACAGCCTTCCTCGCTGTTATCGCTTTTTGGCATTTCGCCGAAGGTGATTTTATAGAGAGGCTCTGCGCCGACGGCTTGCTGGTAGAAGGCGGTGGCCTCTGCGCAGTTGCCGGCGAAAGAGATGTAGGGACTTAACGGCATAATCTTTACCTCACGTAAGAAAAGCCCATTAAGTGTAGTTCCCGAAAGCCCGGTAAGCGAAGCGCCACCGGGCGGGTAAATCAGTTCTTTTTCACGAACTCTGATTTCAGTTTCATCGGACCGAAGCCGTCAATTTTGCAGTCGATATTATGATCGCCTTCCACCAGACGGATATTCTTCACTTTGGTGCCAATCTTCAGCATGGAAGAACTGCCTTTTACTTTCAGGTCTTTAATCACGGTTACGCTGTCGCCGTCCGCCAGCAGATTGCCGTTCGCATCTTTTACGACAAGTGCATCAGCATCGTGTGATGGTTCGGCATCATTCCATTCGTGAGCGCATTCCGGGCAGATGAACATGCCATTATCTTCATAGGTGTATTCAGAATTGCATTTCGGGCAGTGTGGGAGTGACATATCGGTATCCTCAAAAAGTGTAAACGCGCTGGAAGTGCCAGCTAAATGACGGCAGCGTGCCGAAAAAGGCGGCAAGTATAGCGCAAATCCACACGGTTGTCGGTGATATTGTGAATTAAAAAAGATGCAAAAAGCGTATCGGGAGTGACACTTCCTGTCAGTCAGTTAAGCGATGCTTACGTCATTAGCACGGTGGGAAAAAATTGATGCTAAATATATCGAATATTTTATTGCAGCAAATTGCTACGCCCCTCCATTTCGGATAAGGTGAAGCAACACATCGTTATTTATCTCCTGACCTCGCTGCCATACATATCTTTTGGCAGGGGCGTATTACCTCTCTTTTTAGATGGGTAAATAATGATGATATATCCTGAAGTTTCTTAAAATTGGGCTACGCTTTTTTCTTTTGGCTGTCAGGCCAGGAGGAGAGCTTTACACGCCATGCAAGGATAGCGAATTATTTCTGATTATCATCAATTAGTTATATTTCGGCGAACATGTTTTCCACACGTGATCATATAAGCCTGAACAACATAATTAATACCAGTGGCTTAATAAAAGTAATAAATTTGCGTTAAGGAAAGTCTTTTATCATGCACACACAGACCATTTTTGAATTAAGCCAGGAAGCCGAGCGTTTGTTACAGCTCGCCCTGCAAAATCTTGATACGTTGAAATCAATGCCGGCTGCGATGCTGGAGAGCACAGCGGCTGCCATTACGGGTGAAAAGAACAACGTTTTACCTTTGCATTTTAGCGCGCGCGGCGTCGATGCACAGCAGGCGATGCTGAATAATGAATTACGGAAAATAACCCGGCTGGAAATGGTTCTGGCTATTGTTGGCACCATGAAAGCGGGGAAATCGACCACCATTAATGCGATTGTAGGGACCGAAGTGTTGCCGAACCGCAATCGTCCGATGACGGCGCTTCCCACCCTGATTCGGCACACGCCGGGTCAGAAGGACCCGGTGCTGCATTTTTCACATGCCTCGCCGATTGATGAATTGATTCAACTGCTCCAGAAAAAGCTATGCGATTACGATCGGGGGAAGCTGGCCCAGCATCTTGAAATTGATAAAGACATGAATACGCTGCTGGAGCGCATTGAAAAAGGAGAAGCTTTTGAGAAGCATCACCTTGGCGCGCAGCCGATATTTCATTGTCTGAAAAGCCTCAACGACCTGGTGAGACTTTCCCAGGCGTTAGGTGTGGCGTTTCCGTTCTCTGAATATGCGGCTATCGAACATATTCCGGTCATTGAAGTGGAGTTCGTGCATCTTGCGGGTCTGGATGCTCATCTCGGACAGCTGACGCTGCTCGATACGCCCGGACCGAATGAGGCCGGACAGCCACATCTGCAAAAAATGCTCAACGAGCAATTGTCCCGTGCGTCGGCGGTGCTGGCCGTGATGGATTATACCCAGCTTAAATCCATCTCTGATGAAGAAGTTCGCCAGGCCATTTCCGCGGCGGGAAAATCAGTGCCGTTATATGCGCTGGTCAATAAATTCGATCAGAAAGATCGCAATAGCGACGATGAAGAGCAGGTCCGGGCGATGATCTCCGGTACCTTAATGAAGGGCAATATTTCACCTGGCCAGATCTACCCCGTTTCATCCATGTGGGCATATCTGGCGAACCGCGCGCGCTACGAGATGAATACCCACGGACAGCTGCCGGATCATCAGGAGCAGCCCTGGGTGCAGGATTTTGCCGAGGCTGCGCTTGGACGTCGCTGGCGCACGGCGGACCTGGACGATATCGATCATATTCGTCATTCTGCCGATTTGCTCTGGGAAGATTCGCTGTTTGAACAACCCATACGCAAATTGATTTACGCCGCCTATGCCAATGCCTCGCTATACGCGCTGCGTTCGGCTTCGCATAAGCTCCTTAATTACGCACAAAATGCCCGGGAGTACCTCGACTTCCGCTATCAGGGTCTGACGGTTGCCTTTGAGGCGCTGGAATTGAATATTGCACGTTTGGAAGAGGACACGGCGCTTCTTCAGACGCGCCAGTGCGTCGTGAGCGATGAGGTGAAACATGAAGTTGAGGAGGCGCTGAACGCCACTGCGGACTTTATGGGGGCCCAAAAAATCGCGCTTAACCAGGCGATTGGCGAGGTGTTCAGCGCTCGGCATATTCTTGATTTGGCAGGCATCGCTCGGCAGAACCCTCACGGTGGCGAGCCGCACGAGCTGAAGCAGCTGGTTCTGGACGATGAAGGGCAGGCGCAGATCGCGCTGAATAAAATCCGCTCCTCCTGCGAGCTGGTGATGCTGGATGCGCAGACGAAGATTTGCCGGGAACTGGCGTTACGCTTCGACCAGCTTGAGTCTACGCTGGCGCGTTCCCTGAACGAAGCCATGCGCCCTATCGAAGCACGTATTAAAGAGCATCTGAGCCATGCGGGTTTTCGGGCGCGAATCAGTTTCCCGGCGTTTCAGGCGAGCCAGCTTAACTTCAATACGCGGGCGCTGTTTAACGATGCGATTGCGCAGGATGACAGTCAGGCAGACCCGCCATCAGGCGGGAGCAGCATGCGGGAAACGGTCTCTCGCTGGCTCAATAATCCGGGCTGGGGCTGGGATGAGTATGTGGAAACGCGCACGCGCTATGTTATCGACATTGCGCAGCTACATGACAAATTTAAGCAACATATTGAGCAGTTTTGTGAACAAATACGTAAAGCTTTGTCCGCGCAGGTCGATGTCTCTGTTACGGCAGGAATGGCAACGTTCTTTGCAGAATTTTCGTTGTGCCTGACCGGGTTACAGGAAAGCTTGCGTGATAGCCTCGCAGTGCGTCAACAGAATGAGCATTCAACCCGAGCGCTCTGCCAGTTGTTGAAGCAAAGTATCACTACTGCGACGTGGATACAGGAAGATACCCGACTGTTACGCGATGATATTCAAACTCTATTCGCGGCAGAGCAACCATGACAACACCACTACTGGACGGCCCCGGGCGAACGCTGGAGTGTATTAATCCAAAATTTATGGTCGATCTGGTGCAGGGGGGAGACGCGGCGCGTCATCCTCACCTGGGACCACAGCAGCTTCAGTTTCGTGAGCGTTTGACGCAGGAAATCATGACGCATACCCGGCTACGCCCCTGGGCGATGGCGGGGATGCTCAATGAAAATGCGGGGCTGCGCCTGGGGCTGGCGGAAAAACTGGCCGGCATGCTTGATCCGGGTCATCTCGCGCTGACGCTGATGGCTGAGAAGCTGATTGCTTTGCGCCAGCAGACTCACCCGCGCGCCCCGCAATCCCCTGGGCTGATGCAGCAATACGGTGAACTCGCTTCTCATTTTACCCAACGCGCAGCATATAAAGAAAAGGCGCTGACCCAGCGCGGGCTCACGGTGCAGGCGGGCGAGCACAGTGAGCAGATTTTTACCCGCTGGCGGGCCGGGCACTATGATGGCTGGTCGCTGGCCGGGCGCTGTTTTATTGTCCTGGAAGAGCTGCGCTGGGGGGCATTTGGTGATGCATGCCGCCTCGCGAATGAAGATGTGGCGGCAATGCTTAAGGATAACCTGCGCAGCATGGCGGCTAACTATCTGGCGCAGGGCATTAATGCGTCACCCACGACCCGCCATTTCTATCACCAGTGGCTGACAACGCCGGCCTCTCCGGGTTTAATCGATCATAAAGACATGCTGGGGTGGCTGGGGGACTGGTGTCAGGCGGATCAACATCCGGTGAGCTGGTCAGTCACGCAAAACTGGCAGACCGTCGCGCTGGGTATGCCGAGGCTCTGTTCGGCAAAACGGCTGGTTGACGGGATGGTGGAAGAGATTTTTGGATGATTCCTTCCCCCTCACCCTAACCCTCTCCCCGCAGGGGAGAGGGGATGGTTTGGTGCGGTGTGTTAATGATTCATTTCTATTGGTTTCGGTTCAGGCTGGGCCTCTTGCATATTCCCGTAGCGTTTCGCATACAGCGCCGTGATGATTGGCACCAGAATCGCGGTGACAATGACGCTGGCGGCAACCAGCGCCGTCGCTGAAGCGGCCACCGGTTCAAAGGCCGGGTTAATCTGGGCAATAATCACCGGGTTTGCGACGGCAGCCCCTGCGGCTGAAGAGGCGGCGACGCCGGCCGTGCCGTTTCCTCCTCCGATCACGCGGTCGGCAATGATCAGCGGAATACCGGTAATGACGATCACGGCGACCCCCAGCACAATACCCAGCAGGCCGGTATCGAGGATAACCTTCAGATTAATGGTGTTCCCCAGTGCGAAGCCGAAGAACGGGATCAGCACCGGCGTGGCTTTGCTGAAGAAATCACGCAGATCGTGATCGAGATTGCCAAGGGCAAAGCCGATCAGGAAGGGCAGGATCGCGCCGACAAAGTGGTGGGGTTCAAAAGAGGCCAGGCCAGCAGACCCCAGGATCAGCATCGTCATCAGCGGGCCAGACTCAAGAGACATCAACACAAATGCGCCGGACTCTTCTTTCGTCCCGTACTGGTTCATCAGGCTGGCGTACAACCCACCGTTAGTCATATCCATTGCTGAGACAATCGCCAGAACCGATAATCCCGCGAAGAACCCGGTTTGAATTCCAGTCTCCGGGATGAACATCGCGCATATCATTGCTACCGCCCAGGCTACGGCTATTTTGGTTATCACCAGCGTGCCGGATTTCCGTATTACAGTACCTGTTGCCCGCAAATTAATGGATGCGCCGATACAAAAAAACCAGACAGCAAGAATCGGAACCGTGCCCGTTATCATGCCTTTTGTGAAACCGCCAAAATAAGCCCCGGTATCAGGGGCAAGGGTATTCAGGATGGCGCCCAGTACCAGCGGAACCAGCATCATACCGCCGGGTATGCGTTCTATCGTGGCTTTAATCTTCATGGACAAACCTCACATCGGAGCCCGCAGGACGGGTGACAGGTGTTAAAAATTAGTCAATAAATTCAATTAATTGCTCTTGTCGCTTGCGGTGTTTTTTCGATAATCCTGCACGCATAATTAAATGTGTGCTCTCGATTAACCTCATTCTGTAAAACATAAAACGCTGAATTCAGATTTATCATGCGATCATTGGAATATCGATTCAATGAAAATAAAACATCGTTTTAGTTATCTTTGTCACATATTCAATGTAAAACCTGAGTCCGGTTCCTGTTGATGGAAATTTATGTAAATTTGATGTGAATTAACGTGGTTTGTTTTTCTGTTACGAAAGAAATAATGACGTGCGTGAGGATGCTCTTTAGGTAGGTTAAGGAAGTGCTTATTGGCACTCCTTGACAAAAATTTGACTGGGTTGACCGGACGCGAAAATATGTGTGAAGTTGATCACAAATATAAACGCTGGTAGGGTAAAAAGGTCATTAACTGCCCAGGCAGGCGTCAACAGGTTCGGTTGTATCGGCGTAAAACGTCAATGTAAGTAAACCTGCTACGCTTGAATAAGGCGATTCGCATGGAGCGGATCCCATGGTTCACAGAACGCAAACTGGACTGTGAAACAGACAGGGCCGAGTCAACGAGGATAGCTATGCTAAGAAGGAAAAAGATTAAACCCATCACGCTTCGCGACGTCACCATTATTGATGACGCAAAGCTGCGTAAAGCCATTACCGCAGCCTCGCTCGGTAATGCGATGGAATGGTTCGATTTTGGTGTCTACGGCTTTGTGGCCTATGCGTTAGGTAAAGTGTTTTTCCCCGGGGCCGATCCCAGCCTTCAGATGATTGCCGCACTGGGTACGTTCTCCGTTCCCTTCCTGATTCGCCCGCTGGGTGGACTGTTCTTCGGTATGCTCGGCGATAAATATGGCCGTCAGAAAATCCTTGCCATCACCATCGTCATTATGTCGATCAGTACATTCTGTATCGGCCTTATCCCGTCTTACGCCACCATCGGCATTTGGGCACCGATTCTGCTGCTGATTTGTAAGATGGCTCAGGGCTTCTCCGTGGGTGGTGAATACACCGGCGCCTCGATCTTTGTTGCCGAGTACTCTCCGGACCGTAAGCGCGGGTTTATGGGAAGCTGGCTGGACTTCGGCTCGATTGCCGGGTTTGTTCTGGGCGCGGGCGTGGTGGTGCTGATTTCAACCGTAGTGGGGGAAGCGAACTTCCTCGACTGGGGCTGGCGTATCCCGTTCTTCCTGGCATTGCCGCTGGGGATCATTGGTCTCTACCTGCGTCATGCGCTTGAAGAAACGCCCGCGTTCCAGCAGCACGTCGATAAGCTGGAACAGGGTGACCGCGAAGGGCTGCAGGATGGTCCGAAGGTGTCGTTCAAAGAGATTGCCACTAAGCACTGGCGCAGCCTGCTGACCTGTATTGGTCTGGTGATTTCGACCAACGTGACCTACTACATGCTGCTGACCTACATGCCGAGCTATCTGTCGCATAACCTGCACTACTCGGAAGATCACGGTGTCTTGATTATTATCGCCATCATGGTCGGTATGCTGTTTGTGCAGCCGATTATGGGCCTGTTGAGTGACCGTTTTGGCCGTCGACCGTTCATTATTCTGGGAAGCGTTGCGCTGTTTGCGCTGGCAATCCCGGCATTTATTCTGATTAACAGCGATGTGCTGGGGCTAATTTTTGCCGGTCTGCTGATGCTGGCGGTGATCCTTAACTGCTTTATCGGGGTGATGGCCTCAACGCTGCCCGCGATGTTCCCGACCCACATTCGCTACAGCGCGCTGGCCGCGGCCTTTAACATCTCGGTGCTGATTGCCGGTCTGACCCCAACGCTTGCCGCCTCGCTGGTGGAGAGCACGCAGAACCTGATGATGCCGGCTTATTACCTGATGGTGATCGCGGTGATTGGTTTGATTACCGGTATTACCATGAAGGAGACGGCGAATCGTCCTCTGAAAGGCGCCACGCCTGCGGCATCGGATATTCAGGAAGCGAAAGAGATCCTGCGGGAGCACTACGATAACGTAGAGCAGAAGATTGAGGATATTGACGCAGAGATTGAAGAGCTGCAGAAAAAACGCTCCCGACTGGTGGACCAGCATCCACGCATCAACGAGTAATAAAAAAACCCGCCAACGGCGGGTTTTCTTTTATTAGCATCCGGCGGCGATGTAGTCGCCATTGGCACTGATGGGGATCACCGTCAGGAACAGCACCGTCGCGAACAGGATCAGGACTATCCCTCCGGCTATTTTGACTGCCGGTACGAGCCATCTTAATGAGGTGCTTTCTCCGAACCAGCTCACCGTGCGCTCGCGGGCGTAGCGTACTGCCAGTGAAAGCCCCACGATAGAAAGCGCGGTTCCCAAAGACATGGTCATGACTGCGGCCACCCCCCAGGTGACAATGCCCAGCGCGTTCGAAAACATCAGAATCATGATCGCCCCGCTGCACGGGCGTGCGCCAATTGCCAGAATGACACCCAGGCGTGTTTTCCAGTCGCTTTGTGTCAGGTTTGCCCCCACGCCATGATGACCGCAGCCACAGTGCTCATCGTGCTGATGAAGCGGTTTGATAGCTGAGATCGTTAACCTGTGTGGACGCAGGCTCTTCAGCGCCTGGTAAATAACAAACGCGCCAAATGCGCCAATAAGCACTGCGCTTATCTTCTCCACGTACCAGCGGCTGGTACTGATATCCCCTGAGGCGAGGTTAAACCCCACCGCCAGAATAAAGACAAACAGAATGGCGCTCACGCCCTGCATCAGGCTACCCAGGAAGGGGACGACCCGGGCGGCCAGCTCGCTTTCCTTATTTGTAGTCAGGTAGGTCGTCACAATGAATTTTCCATGCCCGGGGCCAATGGCGTGGAGAACGCCATAAAGGAAAGCTCCCGTTAACAGCCATAATCCGCCGCTGTACTGGTGGTTATTAAGCTGCAGCAGATACATCACCAGATAACGGTGCAGCGTAATTTGTGTGGCGAGACACCACTGGATAAAAGCGTTCCAGTGCGCATGCAGGGTAAAACCGGCAAAGAGGATCGCCAGCAGCATCACTCCTGCTGTAGGGAGACGCCAGTCACGGGCGAGGCGTTGTGTGGTCATGAGGATGGGCCTGCACAGAGGAGAGTATTTGCCGCTAGTATAGTTGATCTTCCCGCTCAATTCGTAGGATCGCATCGCGATCCGCTCATGATTGTGGATAACTTTGTGTATAAAAGGGTATAAGGCGGGGTTTTGCTGGGGAATGCAGCAGTCAGTAATTTTTTTTCAACTTTTCGGTTGCGGTCGTTCGGGAACTCCCTATAATGCGCCTCCATCGACACGGCGGATGTGAATCACTTCACAAACAACCCGGTCGGTTGAAGAGAAAAAATCCTGAAATAACGGGTTGACTCTGAAAGAGGAAAGC
>NZ_JBFTVM010000008.1:0-99292 GCF_041365315.1 Enterobacter cloacae complex sp. 2015409
CAGCTGGCCGCCGGAGAGATCCTGCTCGGTAAGAAAAGCGCGGCTGGTGATATATCCCCGGCTGATATACCAGTCAGAAATATGGGCGAGAAGTTCCGTTATTTTCGCCATGTCCAGACAGCGGCCCTGCCACGGCGCGACAAGGGTCTGCCGGGTTTTCGGGGAGATTAAGGTCGCACCGGAAAGGGTAATGGTATGAATGGTGAAACAGGGCCCGGAGCCGGTAACAGGCAGCGGTCTGGCAGGCGCGGGGCGAGGAATACTGCGCTCCAGCTCTTCACGCTGTTGCTGGTTCTGTAATAAAAGCTGCTGCTGTTGCTGTTGAATGGAATCGCGATCGGCTGGCGACAGCGGCGCAGCATTGGCGCGCGCTAAAAAAAAGACAGCCAATAAGATAGCAGCAGCATAATTTACTAATGAAATTATTCTATTTTTTATTTTGGAGCTATTCATCCATGCCACAAAAACGTCCGCAATGATTATTTTTGTAATATAAGAGCATTCTTAAGGCGAGTATATCTAATTTGCATTAGGGCACCTAAAATTAATAGTTCTTTCAGAAAAGTGAAAAGGATATTAAGAGAAAATAAGAAATTGTTTAACTCACCCTTAAATCTTGAGTTAGTGGTAATACACTAGGCATGAAGCCGAAACGTTTTTCGCCACTCTGCGGGGCTCACCCCAAAACGTGCTTTAAACTGTTGTCGCCAGGTGACGGCGGAATTAAATCCCACAAGCTCAGCAACGCGTTCAATCGGCATATTTCCGGCTTCAAGCAAAATCTGGCTGCGCCGCAGGCGTTCGGCGGTAAGCCAGTCAGCGACGCTCATCCCCGTGGCTTTAATAAAATGACGGGTCAGGGTTCGGCGACTCATCGAAACCACCTCCGCCAGGGAATCCAGGCTATGCGGTTCGGTGATGTGCTGCTGCAGGTAGTCGATCAGGCAGTTAATGCGTCCGTCGCGGGTATCTTTGGGTACCGGCTGGGCGATAAACTGCGCCTGCCCGCCCTCGCGGTGGGGCGGAACAATCATCCGGCGGGCAATCTGGTTGGCGACCACGCTGCCAAAGCGCTGGCGAATGATATACAGGCAGCAGTCGAGGGCAGCGGCAGTACCGGCGGAGGTGATGATATTGCCGTCATCCACGTAAAGGGCATTAATATCCAGCTGAACGTTCGGGAAGAGCGACTGAAACTGACGTTCGAACTCCCAGTGGGTGGCCGCACGTTTGCCGTCGAGGATCCCCGCCCAGGCCAGCACAAACGATCCCAGACACAGCCCGACGATTTCTGCACCGTGGTCTCTCGCCTGCACCAGGCTGTCGAGCAGCACCTGCGGCGGGCGTTCCAGAACGTGCTGCCAGTAGGGAACGACAACAATATCGGCCTGCCCAATGGCGGTAAAATCCTGCGTGGCGTTGAGAGCAAATCCGTCTTTTGAGGTAAGGAACCCCGGCGTTTCGGCGCAAATCGTTACGTTAAAGCGCTTTTCGCCGGAGACCGAGTCGCCAAACAGAATGCAGGGAACGGAGTAGTGAAACGGGCTGAACCCGTCTACCGCGACAATCGCGACGTTGATTAGCGACATCTGTCTCTCCTTTCCCTTTAACGCACTCAGAATATAACGGTTTCGCCATCCTGGGGAATGCTCACCGCGTCACTCACCTGATTAGCTTCAACGTATTCACGCAGCGCGCTGCGGGTCAACAGGCAGTGGTTAATGGCCTCCATATGGCTCGCCACAATTTTAGCCTGCGGCAGCAGGAAATGAACGTTGAGCACATCCTCCTGCCCCATAATAATGGGCCCAAAACCAATGACGTGGGCATAGCCGGCGTTCAGTACCACCACGTCCGGCTGGTGCTTTTGCAGATCGGCCGCTACCTCGTCACGCCAGACGGTATCCCCTGCAAGATAGAGCGTCTTCTCATCAGGATGACGCAGCACCACGCCACAGGCCTCGCCCAGCCGATCCGCCAGCTCCGGCACGGCATAAGCGCGATCGGTCCCGTGCTGACCGCCGCGGGTTTTCGTAATCTGAATATCGCCGAAGGTGGTCGCGTCGGTCATGACCGTCAGGTTGCTAAATCCCTGACTGCGCAGCAGCGCGGCGTCACGGTCGTTTTGCACGTAAATCGGTTTGTCTTTGGCGATCAGCTCCGCCGCGGCGCGATCCCAGTGATCGTCATGGGTATGGGTGACGATCACCGCGTCGGCGTCCAGCAGCGTGTTGACGTCAACGGGGAGTTCAACCGTCGGGTTACGGCGTTCGGCATACGCCGTGCCGGGGAAGCCAGGATAAGCACCCTTTGGGGCCAGCATCGGGTCGATTAAAAGACATTTTCCGGCGTAGGAAATCAGCTGGGTGGCGTTGCGAATGTGGGTAATGTTCATGGGCTATCCTCCTGTTGGTGTGATAAAGAGGATAGCCAGCCGTCTCAATTGACGCTGTGGGTTAAAGGGCGATTACCGATGGAATCGGGCCAAGAGAAGCAACCTGTTTTCTGTCACATCGTTTACCAACCCGGCACTGCACCACCGTTAAAGATCGTCTCAGCCGCTTTTGCCACTTCAGGTGACTGATACGACTCGATAAACGCCTTCACATTCTCCGCATCCTTGTTGTCTTCGCGCGTCACCACGATGTTCACGTACGGCGAGTTTTTGTCTTCAATAAAGACGCTGTCATGCACCGGTGACAGCCCGGTTTGCTGGATATAGGTGGTACTGATGATGGCGACATCCACTTTCGGGTCGTCCAGCACGCGCGGCAGCTGCGCCCCTTCCAGCTCCATAATTTTCAGCTGCTTAGGGTTGGCGGTAATATCCAGCGCCGTGGGCAGCAGCCCGGTGTCCGGCTTAAGGGTAATGAGTTTCTCTTTTTGCAACAGCAACAGCGCGCGGCCAAGGTTGGTCGGGTCGTTTGGAATGGCAATGGTTGCCCCGTCCTTCAGGTCAGACACGGATTTAATTTTGCGGGAATAGCCGGCCATCGGGAAAACAAAGGTGTTCGCCACGGCCACCAGCTTATAGCCATGCGCCTTGTTATCTTCTTCAAGGAACGGGCGATGCTGGAAGACGTTGGCATCCAGTTCCCCCTGGTTGGTGGCATCGTTAGGCAACAGCGAGCCGCTGAAGCCCACCAGCTCCACGTCCAGGCCATATTTCTCTTTTGCCACCTTTTTGGCGACTTCCGCCACGTCCTGTTCAGCGCCGTTGATGACGCCGACTTTAATGTGTTTGGCATCGCTGCCACTTTGATCGCACCCTGCCAGCAGCAGGCCAGCCAGTACCAGAGCACCCAATCGACGTTTCACAAGACAGTTCCTTTTGCTGAATGTTTTAGTGACTATATCGACAACGAGGCGGGGAAATAAAAACCGAAAAAGAATCAATAAGAAGGATCGGTTATATGCGGGTATGGCCGGGTGGCGCTGCGCTTACCCGGCCTACAGATTAAGGGCTTAAAGGGCTTTCGCCAGGTAATGTCGCTGCATGCCCGGGTACGGATAATCCTGCAAAGACATCTGCAGCTGGTACCCCTGTTTTTCATAGAACGGACGCGCCTGGAAGCTGGCGGTATCGACCAGCGCGTGCTTGCAGCCTTTGCGCCTGGCTTCTTCTTCGGCCGTCCTGATGAGCTGGCTGCCCACGCCGGATCCGCGCACGGCATCGCTCACCCAGAGAAAGTCGATATTCAGCCAGTCGCCTTTGCGCACCCCAATGAGCCCGCCGAGCATGGTGCCGATGTCGTCCCGCACGTAAACGCCAATATCCCCGCTGAATGTGGAGAGATCCAGAAACTGCGCATTGTAGGCTCTCAGGCCGGTGAGTAACTCTTCTTTTTCCTGCGCCGTAACCGCATGAGTAATGCTCAGGTGCATATTTTTTCTCCTTGTTATCTGTGCCGTTTCACTATCTCACACACGCAACGTAGAGAAAATTCATACTTTCGGCTGGCGGCGCTACACTGAATGTAACGATATATTTCATGGGAAGCCTGTGACGTCAAAAGGGGGTTGTTGATGAAAGCTGCACACCTTGTCTGCCTGCTGGTTTGTCTGCTCTTCGCCGCGTTTGTCCATGCTCAGGAAAAGGAGGATCCGGCGAAAGAGGCGCAAATAAAGCAGCAGGTCCTGAAAGATATTAAGAAAACCTGTACGCCACAGAAAAAGCAGAGCGATAAGGCCTGGCAGGCGATGATTTTGTCCTCCGAGGCCAATCAGCTGCTGATCAAAAATGCCGTTACCGCCGTGAAGCGCGACAACCTGGATGCCTACTGGGCGGCGGTTGGTCAGGTGGATTGTATGGAAGATTACTGAGGGCTGGAAACGTGCTTCTCGCCGGGTGGCGGCTGCGCCTTTCCCGGCCTACACAACATGTTTAACGCTTACGCACGTCTGGAATGATCAAATCCCCGCGCAGCACATACGATCCCAGCATCTGCGTTTTCTCCGTCAGCCAGCTCACGATACGCGCCGCCATGGCATCCATAGAATATTCAATCGCCGGGATCACCGGAATACCCGGCAGGTGCAGCGATCCGGCCAGGCTAAAGACCATAATGTCGTCCGGCACGGATTTATTAAACGCCTGCAGCTGCGGGATCACCCGCTGGGCTTCCTGCTCGTCCGCCACCAGCAGCGCGTTGAAGTTCAGCGTGCTGGCGTTATTCAGCAGCTCCTGTAGCGCAACGGACGACGAGGTCGCGTCCATGAACACAAGGTTGCGATTAAAGGGCAGGAAATTTTTCTCCAGCGCGTGCTTGTAGCCGAGCAGCACCTGGTCAGCAAAACCGCTGCCGTGCGGATGGATCAGGGCAATCTGGCGTCGCCCCTGGCTGGTCAGGTAGTTACAGGCGGTTTCGGCGGCAAAGGCGTGATCGAACTGGATGCTGTTGGAATTATCAGACTCCATGCAGTCCACCAGAATGACGTTGTCCATGTCGACGTCCAGCGGGAAACGCGCGCCAATCACCAGGATGTCATCGCAAAGCCCGCAGGAGAGTTCCTCAAGAGCGTGCATCACTTCCGCTTTGCTGTGCGCGAAACGCAGCAGCAGGTGTTTTTGATGCTGGCTGAGCTGTTTTTCCAGCGCGTAGAGATAACCGGTGGTCTGGTTAATGTTTTCCTGGGCGCAAATCACCCCGATACAGCCCGTAGACTGGCTCAGCAGCGACTGGGCAATCACATTAGGCCGGTAGTTAAGCTCATCCACTGCCTTCAGAACGGCCTGACGGCTGGCTTCCTTTACGCCACGCGACCCACTCAACACTCGCGATACCGTGGCTTTAGACACCCCGGCAAGACGTGATACATCATTGATTGTCGACATCTCTTTCCCCTGGCAGGCTTACCTCGCGCCTGCAAATTCCATGACCGCTTCGGCTCACATTATAGCCAGAGCGGAGTATATCCGTTTCCGTTTTCCATGGAAACCGATTTTCCGTTTCCACTCCAAATGATGTCAAAACAGCCAAATTATGTGACCTGCATCCGGTTAATTAGCCTCATAAGTATTGGATCTTGATGGTTGTCACAGTTCTGTCTTTTATGAATGGAAACCGGTTTCCGTATCATGTCCAATCATCCTCGCAATAACTTTTTACATTTAGAGGATGGTTGTCGATGTTCAAGATTATGCTGTGCTGCTCTGCCGGGATGTCCACCAGCCTGTTGGTCAGCAAAATGGTCGATGTCGCGAAAGAACGTGGTTTGTCGGTGAAGATTGATGCGTACGGTGTTTCCGAATTTGATACGCAGTTTCCGCAATACCAGGTGGTACTTCTCGGACCGCAAGTGAAATACATGTTACAGACACTCTCAGACAAGGCGGCGACGCATGGCATTCCGGTGCAGCCCATCGACATGATGGACTACGGCATGCAGCGTGGCGATAAAGTACTGGACTTTGCTCTGTCGCTCATCGAAGCGGCACACTAAAAGGTGTTCACATGAGTTCGTTATATCAATCCATGGTTGCGGTGATTGAGCAGTCAATTACCCCGCTGGCCGCGAAGCTCGGTCAGCAAAAGTACGTGATTGCCATCCGCGACGGCTTTACCGCCGCGCTGCCGTTTATGATCATCGGCTCGTTTATGCTGGTGTTCATCTTCCCGCCGTTCTCGGCGGATACCACTAACAGCTTCGCCCGCGGCTGGCTGGATTTTTCCCAAACCTACCGCGAACAGCTGATGCTGCCGTTTAACCTCAGCATGGGCGTGATGACCTTCTTCATCTCGGTAGGGATTGGGGCGAGCCTGGGGCGTCAGTTTAACCTCGACCCGGTGATGTCCGGCCTGCTGGCCTTTATGGCCTTCCTGCTGGTCGCCGCGCCGTATGCCGACGGCAAAATCTCAACCCAGTACCTCTCCGGCCAGGGCATCTTCACCGCGCTGATCGCCGCCATTTACTCAACCCGCGTGTACGCCTGGCTGAAGCAGAACAACGTCACCATCCGCCTGCCAAAGGAAGTGCCCACCGGCGTGGCGCGTTCGTTTGAGATCCTGATCCCGGTGATGGTGGTGATCGGCACGCTGCACCCGCTGAACCTGTTCATTGAAGCGCAGACCGGGATGATTATCCCGCAGGCGATCATGCACCTGCTGGAGCCGCTGGTGTCCGCGTCTGACTCCCTGCCCGCCATTCTGCTCTCCGTGCTGCTGTGCCAGATCTTCTGGTTCGCGGGTATCCACGGCTCGCTGATTGTTACCGGCATCATGAACCCGTTCTGGATGGCGAACCTCTCGGCAAACCAGGCGGCACTGGCCGCAGGCGCGGCGCTGCCGCACGTTTATCTGCAAGGTTTCTGGGATCACTACCTGCTGATTGGCGGCGTCGGTTCCACCCTGCCGCTGGCCTTCCTGCTGCTGCGCAGCCGCGTTACCCACTTGCGCACCATCGGCAAAATGGGCGTGGTGCCAAGCTTCTTTAACATCAACGAGCCGATTCTGTTCGGCGCGCCGATCATCATGAACCCGATGCTGTTTATCCCGTTCGTGTTCGTTCCGCTGGTCAACGCCTGCCTGGCGTACGGCGCCACGAAGCTCGGCTGGCTGGCACAGGTGGTCTCGTTAACCCCGTGGACTACGCCCGCGCCGATTGGCGCCTCGTGGGCGGCGAACTGGGCGCTGAGCCCGGTGGTGATGTGCCTCGTCTGCATGGTGATGTCGGCGCTGATGTACCTGCCGTTCCTGCGCGCCTATGAGCGTACGCTGATTAAAAACGAAGAGCAGAAAGCCCAGGCTGCAGCCGTGGGTGCCGCTGAAGCCACAAGTAATTAAGTCAAAGAGGAAGGGTCATGAAATACGCATTTCCCGATAACTTCTGGTGGGGCAGCGCAAGCTCCGCTCTCCAGACGGAAGGGACACGAGAGGGTGAAACCACGTGGGACTACTGGTTTGCCCGCGAGCCGAACCGTTTTCACAACGGCGTGGGGCCGCAGCACACCTCCACGTTTTATCAGCACTGGAAAACGGACATTCAGCTGTTAAAACAGCTGAACCACAACAGCTTTCGTACCTCGATTAGCTGGGCGCGCCTGATCCCCGACGGTATCGGTGAAGTGAACCCGGACGCGGTCGATTTTTATAATCAGGTCATTGATGAGCTGAATGAACAGGGCATCACGCCGTTTATCACCCTGTTCCATTTCGACATGCCGATGGCGATGCAGGAAATTGGCGGCTGGGAAAACCGTGACGTAGTGGACGCGTACGCCCGCTATGCGCAGATTTGCTTCGAGCTGTTCGGCGACCGCGTGCTGCACTGGTTTACCTTCAACGAGCCGATCGTGCCGGTGGAAGGCGGTTATCTGTACGA
This sequence comes from Enterobacter cloacae complex sp. 2015409, assembly GCF_041365315.1. Taxonomy (NCBI): domain Bacteria; kingdom Pseudomonadati; phylum Pseudomonadota; class Gammaproteobacteria; order Enterobacterales; family Enterobacteriaceae; genus Enterobacter; species Enterobacter cloacae complex sp. 2015409. The sequence goes on from NZ_JBFTVM010000008.1 coordinate 7,822, forward strand.
CTTCCACTACCCCAACGTAGTGGATTTCCGCCGGGCGGCCACCGTGGCTTATCACACGGTGCTGGCCCATGCGAAGGCGGTTCAGGCCTACCGCGCCGGGCACTACGCGGGGGAGATCGGCATCGTGTTGAACCTGACGCCGTCGTATCCGCGTTCGCAGAACCCGGCAGACGTGAAGGCGGCGCACGTTGCGGATCTGATGTTTAACCGCAGCTTCCTCGATCCGGTCCTGCGCGGCGAATACCCGGCCGATCTGGTGGCGCTGCTGAAATCTTACGACCAGCTGCCCGCCTGCAAGCCGGAAGACGGTTTCCTGATTGCGGAAGGGAAAATCGACCTGCTCGGCATTAACTACTATCAGCCGCGTCGCGTGAAGTGTCGCGACAGCGCGGTGAACCCGCAGTCGCCGTTTATGCCGGAATGGTTCTTTGATAGCTACGAGATGCCGGGCCGCAAGATGAACCCCTACCGCGGCTGGGAAATCTACGCGCCGGGTATTTACGATATTCTGATTAACCTGCGCGACAATTACGGCAACCCCCGCTGCTTTATTTCTGAAAACGGCATGGGCGTCGAAAACGAGCAACGTTTTATTGAAAATGGCCAGATTAACGATCAATACCGCATTGATTTTATATCTGAGCATTTAACGTGGCTGCATAAAGGCATAAGCGAAGAGTGTAATTGTCTTGGCTACCATATGTGGACATTTATTGATAACTGGTCGTGGTGTAATGCCTATAAAAATCGCTACGGATTTATCCAGCTCGATTTGGAGACGCAGCAGCGCACCATTAAGAAAAGCGGGGAGTGGTTTGCCGCCACCGCCTTAAATAATAGCTTTGATAAAGAGTAATGATGATGATCGCACTAGAAGAAGCCGTAATGGAAATTATCGTCAACGCCGGGCAGTCCCGCAGCCTGTGCTTTGAAGCGCTGCACGCGGCGCGCCAGGGCAACATTGACGAAGCCAAAAGCCTGCTGCGCGAAGCCGACGGCTACGCGCGTCAGGCGCACAAGATGCAGACCAAACTGATTGAGCAGGACGCGGGCGAAGCCCGCCAGCCGATGACCTTAATTATGGTGCACGCGCAGGATCATTTAATGAACTCCTTATTAGCGCGTGAATTATCCGAAGAAATTATTCATTTATATCAGAGATAGTCTATGGCGAAATAAATTACTGTAATACCTCTGTACCTAAAACTAGAAATCCACTTGTTCTGATGATAGCGACATATTCTGTCAGATCGGAGCGGGATGGTTATTGTCTGAATAAAATTAAACTATATTGAGATAACCATGAATACGATTAAAAAACTTCCATTAACTATGGCGGTTATCGCCGCGCTTTGCCCAATTTCCGTGCTCGCCCAGGAATTCACGCAGGAGCAAATCGACGCCATTGTGGCGAAAGCGGTGGATAAAGCCCTGGCCGAACGTCAGGCCAAAATGGATGCCGCCGTCGCGAAAAAAGCGGACGTGGTGACCGAGCCGCAGAGCGCGGCGCAATCCCCGGACATGGCGATTCCGTTCGGGATTAAATTTACCGGCTACGCCCGCTATGGCGCGCACTTCCAGGCCGCCGATCAGAAATATGTGGCGGTCGATGGCTCCTACAACGGCGCGTCCGCAATTGGTCGTCTGGGTAACGAAGGCAACGGCGGCGAGTTCCAGCTCTCTAAAGCCTTCAAGGGCGAAAACGGCGCCATCTGGGACATCAACGTGATGATCGACCACTGGGGCGACGAAGTTAACCTGAAAAAGGCCTACGCGGGGGTGACCAATATTATGGCCTCCAACCCGAATGCCTATTTCTGGGCCGGTCGCGACTTCCACCAGCGTCCGCAGCAGGGCATCAACGATTACTTCTGGATGAACCACGACGGCCAGGGCGCCGGGGTGAAGAACTTCGATATCGGCGGCGTGCAGTTTGACGTCGCTGCCGTGGCGGCAGTGGAATCCTGTAGCCCGGAAGTGATGGAAGACGAAGCGAACCCGTCACGCATCACCTGTACCGGCGGGTCCGGCACGGGCGACAAAGGTAACTACGCGGCCACCTCTAAAATCCACGGTATGAAGCTCGGTCCGCTGGATCTGGAGCTGTACGCCAACTACGGCTTTGATTCAAAAGCGGTGGAGAGCGATGAGCGTCTGAACGCCTGGCAGGGCGGCGTGGTGCTGAGCCACACCAACGACAGCGGCGTGAACAAGATGATTGCCCGCTACTCCGATAACTCGGACAACAGCGTGTTCAATAAAACCGAAGACCTGACCACGGTCTACGCCAGCTTCGAAGGGCTGTACAAATTCACCCAGGCCACGCAGGTGGAGTACATCCTCGCCTTCCACGACTACGACAACAGCCGTGATAAGACCGACAACCGTAAGAACTACAACGCCATCGTGCGTCCGATGCACTGGTGGAACGACGTTCACTCCACCTGGCTGGAAGCGGGCTGGCAGCACGTGGATTACGACAACGGCGGCGATAATAAGGGCTGGAAGCTGACCCTGTCGCAGAACATGTCTATCGCCATGGGGCCAGAGTTCCGTCCGATGCTGCGCTTCTACGTGACCGGCGGCAAGGTGGATAACGCACGCACCGCGCGCGTGAATAACACCAAAGACGAGACGCTCGACGACTTCAACGTCGGCGCGATGTGGGAGGCGTGGTTCTAGTAGAGCGCCGTTTGTTTCGCCCGGCGGCGCTGCGCTTGCACGGGCCTACAAGGTTTTGTAGGCCGGGTAAGCGTAGCGCCACCCGGCAAGATCCCATGTTATGCTACAAAAAAACCAACATAACAGGGGAGAAAATGGGTTCCACACGTAAAGGGATGCTGAACGTCCTGATCGCCGCCGTTTTATGGGGCAGTTCCGGCGTTTGCGCGCAGTACATCATGGAGAAAAGCCACATTTCTTCGCCTTACCTGACCATGGTTCGCCTGCTGTTTACCGGCGTGATCCTGCTGACGCTCTCCTTCGTTCACGGCGACAAGATTTTCTCGGTCATCAAGCATCGCAAAGACGCCCTCAGCCTGCTGTTTTTCTCGCTGGTCGGCGCGCTCACCGTGCAGCTCACCTTCCTGCTGACGATTGAAAAATCCAACGCAGCGACCGCTACCGTGCTGCAGTTTCTGTCACCGACCATCATTGTGGCGTGGTTCGCGCTGGCGCGGAAAAAGCGTCCCGGCGTGTTTGTGCTTTCGGCCATCATGACGTCGCTTGTTGGCACCTTCCTGTTGGTGACCCACGGCGACCCAACCTCGCTCTCCATCTCGCCTGCCGCGCTGTTCTTCGGCATCGCCTCGGCGTTTGCCGCCGCGTTTTATACGACGTACCCGTCAACGCTTATCGCCCGCTACGGTACGCTGCCGATTGTCGGCTGGAGCATGTTGATTGCCGGGTTAATGCTGACGCCGTTCTACGCCGGGCGCGGGACGACCTTCGTGATTGACGGCAGCCTGCTGCTGGCGTTTTTCTATCTGGTTGTGATCGGCACGGCGCTGACGTTCAGCCTGTATCTGAAAGGCGCGCAGATGATCGGCGGGCCGAAGGCGAGCATTCTGAGCTGTGCCGAACCGCTGAGCAGCGCGTTGCTGTCGGTGATTTTGCTGGGCGTGGCGTTCACCCTGCCGGACTGGCTGGGAACGCTGCTGATTGTGTCGTCGGTGGTGCTGATTTCGATGGATTCGCGTAGAAGGGTTAAGGCATCGGCGTAGCCTGATGCCCTCACCCCAACCCTCTCCCACGGGAGAGGGAGAAAAACACTACTTCGCTTTAACCTTCCTTGCCACCAGCAGCGCCGTCAGCAGCATCAGCGTGCCGGAAATCACCAGCGGTGACGTCAGCCCCAGGTGGTCGAGCGCCACGCCGCCAATGGCCGCGCCGCAGGTGTTTGCCAGCTGGATCACCGCCACCTGAATCGACCCGGCTTTTTCCGCCTGATCGGCAAGCGAGCGGGTGATCCACGTCGACCAGCCCACCGGCACCAGCGCGAAGGCAAAGCCCCAGATAATCGAAATCGCCGACGCGACCCACTTATCGCTGCCCCACAGCACCAGCACCGTGGCGCTCACTGCCAGCACCAGCGGCGCACCCGCCAGCGCCACCTTCAGGGAGCGCTTCAGGAACTGAGACGACAGCGACGTGCCGACAAAGCTGGCGATGCCGAAGCTCAGGAGCACCAGCGTCAGGCCGTCGACGTCAAAGCCCGCCATGGTCATATACACCGGGCGTATATAGGTGAAGAAGGCAAACTGCCCGGCAAAGGACATAAAGATCGCGGTCATCCCTGCCAGCACGCCGGGGCGCTTCAGCAGGCTGAACATGTTCTGCTTATGATGCGCCGCTTCGCCCGGCAGGGACGGCAGCGCCTTCCACACCCAGATAATGCAGAGCAGGCCCATCACTGCCGCCGCGTTGAAGACGTTACGCCAGCCGATGATCCCACCCAGGAAACTGCCCAGCGGCGCGGCAATCACCAGCGCGATAGAAACCGCACCGAAGATAACGGAAAGCGCTTTTGGCACCGTACGCGCGGGCACCAGGCGCATGGTGAGCGAGGCCGACATCGCCCAGAAGCCGCCTAATCCCAGCCCCAGACAGGCGCGCCCGAGCAGCAGCAGGGTGAAGCTTTCCGCGAAGGAGACCAGCAGGCAGGAGAGCGTCAGCAGCACGCTGAACAGGATGACCACTTTACGGCGGTCGATGGTGCCAATCACCTGGGTGATAAACAGGCTGGCGAACATCGCCACGAAGGCGGTGACGGTAACGGACTGACCCGCCACGCCCTCGGAAATGCCCAGATCCTGCGCCATCGGCGTCAGGAGGCTGACCGGCAGAAACTCAACGGTAATCAGGCAGGCGACGCAGAACGCCACGGCGAAGACGGCCGACCAGTTGGGGCGTGAAACCTCGTTGGTCTGCGGTCTGGTCGTGGGCTGGATATGTTCTGTCATGGCATCACCTGAAGATAAAAACGTACGGAAAAGTCGCGCAGTTTATCATCAAAAGTGTGACGAATTTAACGTTTAGACAACTTTTGTCGTTTTTACAGGGGATCAGTGCAGATAAAACACGCCCTCTTCCGGCAGGAAGAGCTGGTTATAGCGCAGCTGGAAGGCGTTCAGCTCCTGCGGATCGGGTTCCATCTCGCGCATAAAGCCAAGCGCGAGACGAATTTGTGCATCGGTGATAGGCGCAGCCAGGCGGGCTTTACGCAGCAGGCGGTGCCACGTGTGCAGGTTCTCTTCACTACCGTCGACAATGCAGACCTGCCAGATCAGCAGCACCTGCGCCGCGTTTTGCAGATGCGCTTCGTCCGGGCGCTCAAGGTAGCGGATAAACTCATTGCCCGACGTTTTACCAAACTGGTCGATCATCGACTCGACCGGCATCGGGGTGATGCCCAGACGCTCGCTTAAACGTTTGATGGCGCGGCGGGAATCTGAGGTCAGGACGCGAAATCCCACCACAAACACCACGGCAAGCGTTGCCAGCATTATCCAGACCATGCGTTCTCCTTAGACTAGCCGCTCATCATAGCGGGAAACGCACGGCGTCGACAGCGGATAGAAGCATAATAGTGAATGGAAAAGCGCTGGAAAAACGGCAGGAAAGTCGTTTTAGTTTTTATGGGGACGATTATATATACACGGTGTATGGTCAATGCCTGGCGGTAACGAATCTTCACTTCAGGGAAAGAGCGAACATGTCCATAACAATCAGTGTCCTGCTGGAGAACAGACCTAATCCCGGCGCTAAAAATTTACTGCGAGCTAAAGCAGGACTCAGCCTGTTTATACAGGATGAAAATGATTCCATTCTGTTTGATACCGGTCCGGATGATAGCTTCATACATAACGCAGCTCTGATGGGAGTCGATTTGACCCGCCTGACCGCAGCTGTACTTTCTCACGGGCACTATGACCATTGCGGCGGCGTTCCGTGGTTACCGGATAATTGCCGGATCGTCTGCCATCCCGACGTGGCCTGCGAGCGCTACTCGGCAATACAGTTTTCAGGGTATACCGCCAGATTAAAAAAGTTGTCGCTGAAAAATGATTATTCACACTATCGCATGGAGTACAGCAGCACCCCGCTCCAGATTGGGAAGCGCTTTATATGGTCAGGGGAGATCCCTGTCGCCAAACCGCACGCATACGGTGTTATCGGTAGTAAAAATGCGAATGTGGATTATGTGAAAGATGAAGGGGTTCTAATTTATAAATCTGACCGTGGCCTGGTCATTTTTATCGGCTGTGGGCACCGAGGTCTGATCGATATTGTGCGTCACTGTCAGAGAATAACCGGCATCAACCATATTCATGCAATTTTCGGTGGTTTCCATCTTCGCTGTGCGTCACCGCGTAAGCTCTGGGCACTCAGGCAGTTTCTGCACGGCCTACAACCCGACAAAATAATGGGCTGCCATTGTACGGGAAAATGGGGCAATTTGTGGTTGCCGGACGCGGTTACCCCGGCAACAGGGGATATTTTTGTTCTGGGGTAGGTCTTAACTCAGCTAATAAAAAAGCCCGGCATCACACACCGGGCAAAGAAGTTACCTGCACACTCAGGCTGTTTTTAATTTCTGCGCACGATTCTCACGGCGAATTTTACGTTCTTCCAGCACGGCAACCATCGCCATCAGGACGATACAGCCAATCGCTGCTGCATCCAGCGCCGCGAAGGTGCCCGCCCAGCCGGTGAGGCCGAAAATCGGCGTGCCGTCAGCAATCATCCCCAGACCCAGCTTGGCGAAGCTGTCGCCGATCAGGTAGGCGAAGGTGCCCTTAATCCCATCGGCGGCGCCGATCGCTTTTTTCGGGACGAAGCCCACTGCTGCCACGCCAATCAGCAGCTGCGGACCAAACACCAGGAAGCCGAGCGCGAACAGTGACGCCAGGTAAACGTACTGGTTGCTGGCGTGCTGGTAGACGCCGAGCGTGGCGATAATCAGTGCCAGCGCGACGCAAGCCACCAGCGCGCGACGGCCGTTGGCGAGGTCGGAGAGCCAGCCCCACAGCAGGGTACCAACCAGCGCGCCCACTTCGAACAGGGTGAAGCCCTGAATCGCCACCTCTTTAGAGAGCTTCAGCTCCTGGAAGGCATACACGGTCGACCACTGGTCGATGCCGATGCGCACCACGTAGAGGAAGATGTTCGAGAAGCACAGCAGCCAGATCACTTTGTTTTTCAGCACATACTCAACAAAGATCTGCCATTTGGACATCTCGTTTTCTTCGGTCTCTTTGTCCTCTTCGCTGATCTCCTCGCCGAACAGCTCTTCGGCTTTGCCGAGGCCGTACGATTCCGGGGAGTCGCTGCCGTAGCGCAGGCCGATAAAGCCGACAATCAGGGCGATAATCGACGGGAAGATAAACATGCCGATCACGTGGCCGTCGAACAGGTAGTTAGCGCCAAACAGCGCCACGCCAGCCGCACCGGCACCGCCGAGGTTGTGGGAGATGTTCCACATGCCGAGGTACGAACCACGCTTGCGGCGCGGGGTCCATTTGGTGATGGTGGAGTAGCTGCACGACCCGCCGGTACTCTGGAAGAAACCGCTCAGGGCGTAGAAGGCGATCATCAGGAACAGGCTAACGGACCCTGCGCCCATGCTGGCGCTGAAGCCGAGCATACAGATGGCGGAGAGGATCAGCATAAACGGCAGGAACTGCTTGGTGTTTTTGCCATCCGCGTAGTAGGACACGACGGTTTTACCCACGCCGTAGGTGATGGAGAAGCCCAGGCCAATCATCCCCAGCTGCGTCATGCTCAGCCCGTAGGTGGAGATCATGTCGTTCTGCGCGATGTTAAAGTTTTTGCGGATCAGGTACATGGTCAGGTAGCCGATGAAGACCACCAGATAAGACTGCATGAACGGTTTGAACCACATTTTGCGCCGCACGTCGAGCGGCAGATCCAGGGTCGGCTTGCGCACCTGATTTAAGAAGGCCAGCATGACTGAGTTACTCCTGAGCTGATTTTTGCAGCATTGTAAAAACCAGCCGGGAGAGATGCCTGAGACAGCGTCCAGGTGAAACCGGGAAAATTTCTTAGTTTTGCGCCACTCGGCAGCAAAAGGTGAGGCGCGTCACGCTTCGCGCGGCGCCTGCGCGTTCAAAAACGGCAGCAGCAGCAGGGCGGAGATCCCCGCCGCGATGGCGATCACCGCGAAGAATCCGCTCCAGTGCCAGATGTCGATCACCCGCGCCAGCGGCCAGCCGGAGAGCGATGCGCCAAGGTAAGCAAACAGCCCGACAAAGCCCGTCGCCGCGCCTGCCGCCTCTTTGTGCGAGCACTCTGCCGCCGCCATGCCGATCAGCATCTGCGGGCCGAACACGAAGAAGCCGGTGGTGAAGAAGCACGCCGCCTGCATCACGTAGCTGGCAAACGGCATCAGCCACAGCGAGCCAACGGAGAGCAAAATCCCGGCGGCGAATATCAGGTTCATCGGGCCGCGGTTGCCGTTGAACAGCTTGTCCGAGCCCCAGCCCGCCACCAGCGCGCCGATAAACCCGCCCAGTTCGAACATCGTCACCGCCGAGTTGGCGGTCACCAGGTCCACGCCGAGCGTCTCGGACATGTACAGATTGCCCCAGTCGTTGATGGCCGCACGCACCACGTACACCAATACGTAGCAGAGCGACAGCAGCCAGATATACGGGTTTTTCAGCACATATTTGGTGAGGATCTCTTTGCGCGTCAGCCCCGCCCCCTCCTGCTGTTGCGCCATTTCCATCTCGTCGTGCCGCCAGTCGCCCACCGCGGGCAAGCCAACGGTTTGCGGCCTGTCGCGCAGGCGCCAGCAGAGGAATAGCCCGGCGAGAATGGCAAGCCCGCCGGCAATCATCATCCCCGCGCGCCAGCCGTAGTGCAGCGCTGCGGCACCGACCACCATCGGGATCAGCGCCCCGCCGACATTATGCGCGGTGTTCCAGATTGCCCACCAGCCGCCGCGCTCGTTGCGCGAATACCAGGCGGTGAGCAGGCGGGCGCAGACCGGCGCGCCCCAGCCCTGGAAGAAGGCGTTCAGCGCCCACAGCAGGGCGAAGGCCCACAGCGACGTCGAGAAGCCAAACAGAATGTTGACCACGCCGGTGGCGATCAGCCCAACGCCCATAAAATAGCGCGCGTTAGAGCGGTCGCTGACGATGCCGGAGAAGAACTTCGACAGGCCGTAGGTGATGTAAAACAGCGTCGCCAGCAGGCCGATATCGGTGCGCGTCATCACGCCGCTGGCGAGGATCTCCGGCGCGGCGGCGTTGAAGCTTTTGCGGGTAAAGTAGAAGAGCGCGTAGCCGAGCCAGATAGCGATCAGAATATGGCGACGCCAGTAGCGGTAGCGGGCGTCGATTTCCGCTTTGTCACCTATCGGTGCGGCGTTCGCGGGGGTCTTAAACATGGTGGCTCCTTAGCGGCAGGCTGACGCTGACGCGCGTCCCGTGGGTGCAGGAGAGGTTCAGCGTGCCGCCGAGCGCCTTCACGCGCTCGCGCATGCCCGCCAGGCCAAAGCCCTGCTGGCCGGAGCCCGGCGGCAGGCCGCAGCCGTCGTCTTCAATTACCAGCATCAGACGTTCGTCCTGCTCCCAGCCCTGTATCGTGACCGCGCTGGCACTGGCGTGTTTGACGATATTGTTCAGCCCCTCCTGACAGACGCGGAACAGCGTCACGCGCTGGCCTTCGCTCAGGACAGATTCGTTAATTCGCCAGTCGAGATGGCTGACAATGCCGCGGCTTTCCAGCTCCATCTCGCGCATCAGGGAACGCACCGCCTGCTCCAGCGACAGGTCGTCGAGCTGACGCGGACGCAGCCTGCCGAGGAGACGTCGCACCGAGTCATACACGCCCAGCGAAAGCTGCTCGATATGCGCTCCGCCCTGCTTCACGCCCGCGTTTTCCGCCGCCAGACGCTGGACAATGCCCGCCTGGGTGCGGATGGCGGTGATCGTCTGGCCGATATCATCGTGCAGCTCGCGGGCGACCTCCTGCCGCACGCTCTCTTCGGTCTCCAGCAGGCGTTCAGCCAGACGCCGGTTGCGCGCCAGCTCGATTTGCAGGGACTGGTTCAGCTCGCGCAGGCGCTGAATGCCCGCGCCGAGCAGCAGCCCGGTCAGGCTCTGGGCCAGCAGGGAAAGCAGCAGGTCCACCGGATGGTCGTGCCAGGTCTGGCTGGCGATCAGCGCGATGGCGTTCATTAGGGTGGCGATCAGCGCCCCCTGCCAGCCGTAGTGCCAGGCCAGGGCGATAATCGGCAGCGCAAGGCAAAATGGGGTAAAGCGTGAAAGCTCGGCAGGTAAACCCAACTGAAGCCACAGGCTCACCACGAACAGCAGCAGATACCAGATGAGGTGCCGGGCGCGCCAGTTCACCGGTTGGGAAACCAGCGCCGGGCCGAGCGGCTGCCAGACGGTACTGGTGAGGTAATGCCAGATAACGAGGCAGGTCGGCGCGAGGGTCAGGCCGCCGGTGAGGGTCAGCAGCAGCGCGTTGAGCATCTCCTTATCACCCGCCCACGGCAGGGACTGCAGCAGCGCGGCGGCAATCAGCGCCGCCCCCTGTCGCAGCAGCGTACGCCAGTCGCGCTGGTGACGGTAGCGGGAAATGAGGGCAACAGGGAGCAGCGTGAGCAGGCTTCCGGTCATCAATAATGGCAGGTGCACCAGAGCGACTTCCTGCGCCAGCCAGACCAGCAGCAGCCACTCTGCGCCCAGCAAAACGGGCCAGTAGCCGCGCGGGCACTGGAGCATGAGCCCCAGTCGCAGGCCGAAGGGGAACAGCAGCACCGCCAGCTCGGGGCGTTCCACCAGGTGCAGGCTGATGCTCCATAAGCAGAACCATGCGGCGGAGAAGATAAAAAAGCTGGCAACGACGGCGATCAGCCGCGAAAAGACGGGACTCATTGCCAGCTGTCGAACATGCGGCGCGCCAGCTCGACGTCGTTGCTGACGTTAAGTTTTTCCATCAGGTTGGCGCGGTGAACGTGTACGGTTTTCGGGGACAGTTCCAGCTCGGCGGCAATCTCTTTTACCGACATTCCCTGCGCGAGTTTTTCCGCAACCTGGCGCTCGCGTCTGGTGAGCGGATCCTGACGTCCGGCCGCCAGCTTGATGGCGATATCCGGCGTTAAATAGCAGCCGCCGGTGGAGACGGTGCGCACGGCGGCGATCAGTTCGTCCGGGCTACAGCGTTTGGAGAGAAACCCGCGCGCCCCCGCGTTGAGCGCCTGCTCGACCAGCGCCGGGCTGTCGTGGACAGACAGCATAATCGTCGACATTCCTTTCGGCAGCTGGCTTAGCAGCTCCAGCCCGGAGAGATCCGGCATCGAGATGTCGCAGATACAGACCTGCACCCCGCGCCCCGGCAGGCCCGCCAGCGCCTCGCGACCGGAGCCAAACTCGGCCACGACCTGGAAATCTGGTTCGAGGTTGAGAAGCTGGGCAAAGCCAGAGCGGACGATAAGGTGGTCGTCGATAAGGGCGATGGTGGTCATGTGTCTTCCTGCGGTCTGAAAACGCCGGATGGCGCTGCGCTTATCCGGCCTACAAGAGCGAAAGACGCTTACCTTAAGCGATCTATTCGAAAAACACCGCAATTTTGTTAAACATGGTGGGATCGGACTGGTTACGCGCCACGTTGGTGACATCTTCCAGCTTGTCGATCTGCGCCATCATCTGCTCCAGACGCTGGTCATCGTTGACCAGTAGCCAGATGCGACTGTGCTCGCTGCCCTGAATCGGCAGACAGAGAATGCCTTCCACGTTAAACGCCCGGCGGGCAAACAGCCCGCAGACGTGGGTCATGACGCCAGGGTGGTTGCGGACGGTGAGTTCCAGAATGACGTTATCATGTTGTTTCTGCATGGCTTATTCTCCCACCATCTCAGTATTTGCCGCACCCGGCGGCACCATCGGATACACTTTTTGTTCAGGGTCGATACGCACGTGGATCAGCGCCGGGCCAGGGCGAGAAATCGCCGCCTGCAGCGCCGCGTGGGCATCCTCTTCAGCGTTCAGATCGCAGGTGTGCAGGCCAAAACCGGCGGCAATCTGCATAAAGTTAATCATTCCCGGGTAGGTCGCCGCAAACACGCCCTGCTTGTAGAACAGGCTCTGCTGCTGATGCACCAGACCCAGCGCCTCGTTGTTCATCAGGATGATTTTCACGTCTAACTGGTTTTCGGCCGCGGTCGCCATCTCCTGAATGTTCATCATCAGGCTGCCGTCGCCGGAGAAGCAGATGACCTTGCGGTCCGGATTCGCCAGCGCCGCACCTACTGCTGCAGGCAGACCAAAGCCCATGGTGCCGAGGCCGCCGGAGGTCAGCCACTGGCGCGGACGGTTCAGCGGGTAGGCCTGGGCGGTCCACATCTGATGCTGGCCCACGTCGGTGGTGATAATCGCGCTGTCGTCCACGCAGGCGGCAACGGCGTTGATAAGACCATAGTGGCTCAGCGGATCGCCTTCGGTTGGGATGGAGCCCGGGAACTCGCGCTGCAGATCCGCCACCAGCTGGCGCCAGTCGGCGCGGTCGGCTGCGTCCGTCTGCGGGATCAGCTCCGCCAGCACTTCCGCCACGTCCCCCTGAATCGCCACGTGCGGCTGCTTGATTTTACCCAGCTCGGCGCGGTCGATATCCACGTGAATGATTTTCGCGTTCGGGCAGAACTGCTCGGTTTTGCCAATCGCCCGGTCATCAAAACGCGCGCCCATCACAATCAGCAAATCCGCCTCTTGCAGGATGTAGTTGGTGCTGCGCGCGCCGTGCATGCCCAGCATCCCCAGGGACAGCGGGTGCGCTTTTGGCAGCATGCCGAGCGCCATCAGGGTCATGGTGGTCGGCAGGTTGGCTTTTTCCGCAAACTCACGGATTTCATCCGCAGCGTTAATCGCCCCGCCGCCCAGATAGAGCACCGGACGTTTAGCGGCGTTGATCATGGCGGCAGCATCGCGCACGCTCTCCGCGCTGAATGCTGGCGCGGGGGCACGGTCGCCCGGCTCCGGCAGCACGTCGATCTCGATCTCTGCGGTCTGGACATCCTTAGGAATGTCTATCCACACCGGGCCCGGGCGGCCGGACTGCGCAATGCGGAACGCATCGCTGATAACCTGAGGAAGTTCGCTGATATCGCGAACTAAATAGTTATGTTTGGTGATGGGGATAGAGATGCCGTAGGTATCCACTTCCTGGAACGCATCGGTGCCGATCATCGAGGACGGCACCTGGCCGGTAATGCAGATCAGCGGAATGGAGTCGAGGCGCGCGTCGGCGATAGCGGTCACCAGGTTGGTTGCGCCCGGCCCGCTGCAGGCCATACAGACCGCCGGTTTACCCTGGGTACGCGCCATGCCCTGAGCGATAAAGCCTGCCCCCTGCTCGTGACGTGCCAGGACGTGGCGGATCTGCGTGCTTTGGCTTAACGCATCGTACAGCGGCAGCACCGTGCCGCCGGGGATGCCCGCAACCGTGGTGATGCCCTGTCGCTCCAGCAGATGAACGATCAGCTGCGCGCCAGTAAAACGCGTCTTGTTGGATGTTGTGCCCGAACTTGCCATGCTCCAGTCCTTTTCTTCTGGGCCGACTTTCCGGGGAGGCTCTTAAACGAAAAACCCCGCCCGGTTTGCGCCGGCGGGGTTTTGGATTCGTGTGTTGATCCAGTCCCTACGGCGCATTGCCGACGACCACCACCACACGCACGACGACCACTGCGGCTGGTTGCGCAGTTTTTAGTAGGGTCGAAGTGAAGATGGATGAAGTCATTGGGGACCTGTGTTTGGAATCATTGATTGAATTTATACAAACACAGGTTTTCGGGCGTGACAATGGAAATATTTTCATCTGCGCAAAAATGCGTCAGGGATCACGTTTCGTTTGTTGGGTGGTGACACTCAAAAAGTCGACTTTGACTCACTCAATAAACAGCGCAGGTGATACCCCAAATCTGGCCGCCAGCTTTTTAATATGGTTCAGCGTAAGCTGTCTCTGACCATTCAGAACCCGTGAAACCATCGATTTACTGCCAATTTCATCCTGAAAATCCGATATCGTCAGGTTGTACTGATCCATTAAGGTTCTTAAAACCGCAACACCGACGGGAACGGACTCCATCTCCTTGCGTAATGCGACTATCTCTGGCCGGTTGGCTTCGTAACGGCTAATCCTGGCGCACACAATATCCAGCAAGGGGCTATCGGGCTCGTTCATGAGCAGATACTCAACCAGCTCAAGCGCATCTTTATAATCTTTCTCGCTCGGCTGTTCACCCAGTAAAGGAACAGCCGCAACAAGGGCATGCGTAGCTTTCATTGCATCAGCGACGATCATCATTTCTTCCCCTTAGTGCGATGTTTCTCCGTAAAACGGTCATATTCCTTATGAGTAAAAACATGGCGCACATAAAACTTTTGGCTTTCAAAGAAGATGAGAGCCACTACTCTGAGATTGTTGTTTGCAATATCAATAACATAATGCTTATCCAGATACTTAAAGTTATCCAGCGTCGGAAACAGTTTTTTCAGCGCAGCAGGTGTCGGGCAATGGCTCTTTTCGATGGTGCGGCCTAAAAACAGGAGCTCTTCCTTGTGCTGCGGAAACTGAGTTACCGCATCATAAATTGCCTTCATAGAGATTAAATGCATACTGCATGCCTGCCGCGTCCGTTGCCATTATGGCAACAATACCATGCATTGCCAATGTGTCAACAAACATCGTTGCGCCATCTAACATCTGAAAACAAAAAACCCCGCCGGAGCGAGGTTTTTATCAGGGTTTTGCGGTTGGTCGCCGCAGAACACACTGTGTTACGTCAACGCAAAAAGTATACGCGATCGAAGACGAACGCGCAATTCCGGCACGGATTTTGACGTTTTTGAGTATGGATCGCCTTTCGATTTTTGTCCAAAAAATACTGTTCATACATACAGTATTTATCTATACTGAGGGTGTTCGCAGTGAGCGAGGGGGCCGCAGTTCTACCGGCGCAACGAAGTCCTGGCTGAAACGGGTGGTGCCGTCAGTGCCTTAACCCCTGAAGTGAGCACACTGTGTTACGTCAATCCAGGTGCTGGCAACAGGCGGCGGAAAGGTACGCCAGCATCGTGCTCCTTTTAACCAAAAGGAGACGCGTATGAGCGTAGTGGATATGGTGATACTTATCCTCAAACTCATTGTTGCTGTACTGCAACTGCTTGATGCTGTCCTGAAATTCCTTCGGTAATTCAGGTTCAAGTCGCACCTGAGAGGGGCGGGCAACCGCCCCTCTTTAATAACGAGGGAATGCTATGTCGCGTCTGTTAATTGAGCCTGTCACACCGGATGAGCCGGGGTATATCGCCCTGAAGGCGGAAAGTATTGCACTGAATTTTAACATGCTGCGCAGGCTCGAAGAGAGCTGGCAGCGGGGTGAGAACCGCTTTAACGCGCCGGGTGAAAAGCTGTTAGGTGCGTTTCTTAACGGCAAGCTGGTGGGCGTGTGCGGCCTCAACCGCGATCCGTTCAGCCAGCAGCCGCGCGCCGGACGTATTCGCCATCTCTACGTCAGCGAGAAGTGCCGCGGGCTGGGGATTGGCAAGCAGCTTTTAACCGTCGTGATGGCCGATGCCAGCATCTGGTTTGATTTCCTCAATACCCATGCGCCGGACGCTGCCTACGGGTTTTATCGCCGGGCAGGATTTACGCTGGTCTCGGACGAACCGCGGGTAACGCACCGCCTTTTTTGTGCGGTGTAACCGGCTGGCAGCATCAGGATGTGAATGTTACAGTTGAGTGACAATTCACCACCCGATACGCCATGACCATCACCGTTTTCTGCATTTTGCTGTTCGCCGCACTGCTGCATGCCAGCTGGAACGCCATCGTTAAAGCCGGAACGGACAAGCTCTATTCCGCCATAAGCGTCAGCGGCTCCGCCACGGTTATCGCTCTGGTCTTACTGCCGTTTTCTCCACAGCCCTCTGCCGCAAGCTGGCCGTTTTTAATTGTTTCCTGCGCCTTGCAGGTGGTGTACACCGTGCTGGTAGCGAAAACCTATCAGGTCTCCGACATGAGCCAGACATACCCGCTGATGCGCGGCACCGCCCCGCTGCTGGTGGCGCTGATCAGCGTGCTGGCGCTCGGCGATAGCCTTTCGTGGCTCGCCTGGTCCGGGATCGGGGTAATTTGCCTGTCGATTCTGGCGATGGCGATGAACGGGCGCACGCAGTCGCGGAAAGGGATCTGGCTGGCGCTGCTGAACGCCTGTTTTATTGCCGGATATACGCTGGTGGACGGCACCGGCGTACGGCTGTCGGACACCGCGCTGGGCTATACGCTATGGACCTTCTTTATGAACGGCTTCTGCCTGCTGAGCTGGGCGATGGTGGCGCGTCGGCGCGAGGCGTCCGGCTACCTGCGTCTGCACTGGAAAAAGGGGTTGCTCGGCGGCGTTGGCACGATGGGCTCATATGGTCTGGCGCTGTGGGCAATGACGCAGGCACCGCTGGCGGTGGTCGCGGCGCTGCGGGAAACCTCCATACTCTTTGGCGCACTGATCGCTTTTCTGCTTTTAAAAGAGAAGGTTGCAGGCCTGCGCATCGCGGCGGCGCTGGGCATTGCCGGCGGCGCCATTCTGCTGCGCCTGGCGTAAAGCACTGGCAACATTAGTTGCCGTTCTTGTTTACAAATCCTGCCTTTGCCGGTTTTTTCATTCACCAAGACAATGCTTAAATTGTCATCTCTCTGTGGTAGATTCCTCGCGCATTTATGGGAATGCGCAGTCACTTATTCTTCATTTTTCTCTTTTGGCAAAAGTATTCAGCGACATGAAAAAGCAACGGAACGTTAACTTATTGTTGATGCTGGTGTTACTGGTGGCCGTCGGTCAGATGGCGCAAACCATCTACATTCCGGCGATTGCCGACATGGCAAAGGAATTAAACGTCCGCGAGGGCGCGGTACAGAGCGTAATGGCAGCCTATCTGCTGACCTATGGCGTTTCGCAGCTCTTCTACGGCCCGCTGTCCGACCGCGTCGGACGTCGCCCGGTGATCCTGGTGGGCATGAGCATTTTCATGGTGGCGACGGTAATTGCCATTACCACCCACAGCCTGACCGTATTGATTGCCGCCAGCGCCCTGCAGGGCGTCGGGACCGGCGTCGGCGGGGTGATGGCGCGTACCTTACCGCGCGATATGTATCAGGGTACCCAGCTGCGCCATGCCAACAGCCTGTTAAACATGGGTATTCTGGTCAGCCCGCTGCTGGCCCCGCTGATCGGCGGCCTGCTGGACACGATGTGGTCCTGGCGCGCCTGCTACGCCTTCCTGCTGGTGCTCTGCGTGATTGTCACCTTCAGCATGGCGCGCTGGATGCCGGAAACGCGCCCGCAGGATGCGCCGCGCACGAAGCTTATCACCAGCTATAAAACGCTGTTCGGCAACGGCGCGTTTACCTGCTATCTGCTGATGCTGATCGGCGGCCTGGCGGGCATTGCGGTGTTCGAAGCCTGTTCCGGCGTGCTGTTGGGCGCGGGGCTGGGCCTGAGCAGCATGGTGGTGAGCATTCTGTTTATTCTGCCGATCCCGGCGGCGTTCTTTGGCGCGTGGTTTGCCGGGCGACCAAACAAACGCTTCTCCACCCTGATGTGGCAGTCGGTGATCAGCTGTCTGCTGGCGGGTCTGATGATGTGGATCCCGGGGCTGTTTGACGTGATGTCGGTCTGGACGCTGCTCATCCCGGCAGCGCTGTTCTTCTTCGGCGCGGGGATGCTGTTCCCGCTCGCCACCAGCGGCGCGATGGAGCCGTTCCCGTTCCTCGCAGGTACGGCGGGCGCGCTGGTGGGCGGCTTGCAGAATATCGGCTCCGGCGCGCTGGCCTGGCTCTCGGCGATGATGCCGCAGACCGGGCAGGCTAGTTTGGGCCTGCTGATGACGCTGATGGGGCTGCTGATTTTACTGTGCTGGCTGCCGCTGGCGTCGCGTGTCCCGCATCACGAGCAGCCGGTTTAACCGCATGATGGCCCGGCTTATCGCCGGGCTTTTCACAGACAGGGGCGATCATCGCCTGCAATAACGGCTCTGGCGCTGGCCGCCAGGCGCCCTCTTCTCCGTCGTAAAACTGGAAATCCGCGTTAAGCGCATACGGGATTTTCGCCTTTTGCAGCTCGCAGGCCATAAAGGTGGCGAAGGCCAGCTGCGAAGCGGTTGGCGTAAAGCGGCTTGATTCTCCCACGCCCCAGCCCCCGACCCAGCTAACGTGCCCGGTTTTTTGCTGCCAGTGCAGCGCGGCGTTGATGCGGTTATGGATAGCCGCTTTCTCCGCCGCCGTGCCGGACGTCCACGGGTATTTACCGCTATTTTTCAGCGGCCCCCACGGGAAAATATGCCACTCCGCCAGCAGGTAGTTCTGGCTGTGCGCAGGCAGCTTCAGGCTGGATAAATCCTCCGGCGCGGCACGCAGGCGCGGCGCAATAAAGATCATGCGCTGCGGGTCCATGTCGTGGATCGCTTTAATGGTTTTTTCATACACGCGGTTTAGCGACGCGAGGTTGTGGTTAAGCTTGTCGGCTGGCTCATAAATGAGATCAAAACCCAGCAGCGGGTAGCTCTGACCGAAATAGTGCGCAACGGCAATCCACCAGTTGATCGTCTCTTTTTCGTTGTCGGCTTTTGGGTCGTTTTTATATTCATCAGCCTGATAAGCGATTATCGGGATCACGCCATACTGCTCGCAGGCTTCCACCAGCTTGCGCAGGTGAATCAGCCGCGCTTCCGTCGGCTCATCGGCCACGCGGATGCGCACGTGAGTAATGCCTTTTGCACGAAAATCGCGGACCACCAGCGGGTCGAATTCGCGTATGCCGCGCTCGGTGCGCGCCCAGTCCACATCCATCCCGACGCCAAGCTGCTGCGCATAATGGGCAGCCGTCAGCGGCGGCTCAGCGGCAATCGCCCAGCCGGAAGAGATCAGTAATGCAGAGACAATAAAAGGCTTTAACACGGTTTACCCTGGATAAATCGAAAGCATTACCTGTATTTAGCACGCTTTTTCATATTTGGTGTAGAGCGAAAGCGTAATAATTCTTCAACCTGCCAGTTCTCTCAGCCAGCCGATAAAGGCGTCAATTTTCGGCCACTGACGGCCAGAAAGCGTCGAAATATAGTAGTGCTGATGGCATTTCAGGGTCTTTTCGCCAAACGGGGCGATCAGCTCGCCTCGTTCCAGCCGTTTCTGCACAAGCCGCTTTCTCCCCATCGCAACGCCGACGTGGTTGATGGCAGCAATAATCGCCAAATCAGAACGATCGAAACCAATACCAGACGATGGCGGCATATTCACCGCAAAGTGCTGCGCCCAGCTCAGCCACTCATCCGTACCGGAATCATTGCTCCAGGCCTGACGGTCATGCAGCAGCGTGCAGTGGCTGAGGTTATCGGGGTTTTTCAACAGTTCATGCTCACGGGCATATTGTGGTGAACAGACGGGCAAAATTTCCTCGTCCATCAGGAAGTGATGAGAGAGATGGTTAGGCGGCGTATCGTCGAAATAAAGCGCCAGATCGATACCTGTTCGCTGCATATTGACGTAATCATTGCCGGTCAGGATGGTGAGCGAAATCGACGGGTAGCGACGGGTAAAATCACCCAGCATGGGCACCAGCCAGCACTGGGCGATCGATGGCCGGGAGTAGACCGTCAGCGTACCGGAGAGCGCCTGATTTTTGATATCCAGGATCTCCTGATTCAGGGTGTCGAGGGATGATTTTAGCGTCCAGTAGACGCGCTTTCCCTCCTGCGTCAGCTCGACTTTACGGTGCGAGCGGACGAACAGCTGAATGCCCAACTCTTCTTCCAGCAGGTTGATGCGGTGGCTCACCGCGCTGGGGCTAAGCGACAGTTCCTCCGCCGCCAGCGCGAAGGACTCATGCCGGGCGGCCACTTCAAAGGTGTACATTTTCGACAGCTGCCAGCCGTTTAACAGCCGGTTTCTGGCTTCATTTGCATCGGTCATCACAATTCTCACGCGTGGTTTCTGCGCTCAGCATACTGTTTAAGGGTGAATTTATGTGAACCTAATGCGGATTAAGTGCGCTTTTTAGAGCGCAGTCACTCAGTTGATCCAATCTGGCTCACCTGAACGCCAATTTATATCGTTTGTCAGCCCACGCCGATTTTTCGTCCAATACCCTCAGATGACATAAGGGTGAGGTGAGATATGGGATCTCAGGTCTGGGTTGTGGCAACGCTGCTGGTCAGCATTGTGTTGATTGTTTTAACCATCGTAAAACTGAAGTTTCACCCGTTCCTCGCGCTGCTGCTGGCGAGCTTTTTCGTCGGCGCGATGATGGGGATGAGCCCGCTGGATATGGTGAACGCCATTGAGAACGGCATTGGCGGCACGCTGGGCTTCCTGGCGGCGGTGATTGGTCTGGGCACCATTCTCGGCAAGATGATGGAAGTCTCCGGCGCGGCAGAGCGCATCGGGATCGCACTGCAGCGCTGCCGCTGGCTGTCAGCAGACGTGATTATGGTGCTGGTGGGCCTGATCTGCGGTATCACGCTGTTCGTGGAAGTGGGCGTAGTCCTGCTCATCCCGCTGGCGTTTTCCATCGCCAAAAAGACCCACACGTCGCTGCTCAAGCTGGCTATTCCGCTCTGTACCGCGCTGATGGCGGTGCACTGCGTGGTGCCGCCGCATCCTGCTGCCCTGTTTGTGACCAATAAATTAGGTGCGGACGTCGGGACGGTTATTGTCTACGGTTTGATGGTAGGCCTGATGGCCTCGCTGGTCGGCGGCCCGCTGTTCCTGAAACTGCTCGGCAATCGTCTGCCGTTTAAACCGGTTCCGGCAGAATTTTCAGACCTGAAGGTACGGGAAGAGCACACCCTGCCGTCGCTGGGCGCCACGCTGTTCACGGTGCTGCTGCCGATTGCCCTGATGCTGGTGAAGACCATCGCCGAACTGAATATGGCAAAAGAAGGCACGCTGTATACGGTGCTGGAGTTTATCGGCAACCCGATCACCGCCATGTTTATCGCCGTGTTTGTCGCTTATTACCTGCTGGGGATCCGCCAGCACATGGGCATGGGCGCGATGCTGACGCACACCGAGCACGGCTTCGGCTCTATCGCCAACATTTTGCTGATTATCGGCGCGGGCGGCGCGTTCAACGCCATCCTGAAAACCAGCGGACTGGCGGACTCACTGGCGCATATTCTCTCGAACCTGCACATGCATCCTATCCTGCTTGCCTGGCTGGTGGCGCTGGTGCTGCATGCCGCTGTCGGCTCCGCGACGGTGGCGATGATGGGGGCGACGGCGATAGTCGCGCCGATGCTGCCGCTCTACCCGAACGTCAGCCCTGAGATCATCACCATTGCCATCGGTTCCGGCGCCATTGGCTGCACGATCGTGACCGATTCCCTCTTCTGGCTGGTGAAGCAATACTGCGGCGCGACCCTGAATGAGACCTTCAAATACTATACGACGGCGACGTTTATCGCCTCGGTGCTTGCACTTGGCGGCACATTCCTGCTTTCCTTCATTATCTGAGCGCGAAGAGACGTATTATGGAAAACGCAACTATCACTACTTTAACCGCACAGTTTCCTCTGGTTGAGGATCTGATTGCCCTGAAAGAAACCACCTGGCTTAACCCGCGTACCACCACGCTGGCGGAAGGGCTGCCCTATGTCGGGCTGACCAAAGCCGACGTGGACGACGCGCACGCTCGCCTGAAACGCTTCGCGCCGTATCTGGCGAAAGCATTCCCGGAGACGGCCGCCACGGGCGGGATTATCGAATCCGAGCTGGTCGCGATCCCGGCAATGCAGGCGCGGCTGGAGAAAGAATCTGCTAAGTCTATTCCCGGCACCGTGCTGCTGAAAAAAGACAGCCATCTACCGATTTCCGGCTCGATTAAAGCGCGCGGCGGTATCTATGAGGTGCTGGCCCACGCGGAGAAACTGGCGCTGGAAGCCGGATTGCTGAGCGTTGAAGACGACTACAGCGTTCTGCTGGAGCCGCGCTTTAAGGACTTCTTCAGCCAGTACAGCATTGCGGTCGGCTCAACCGGCAACCTCGGGATGTCCATCGGCATTATGAGCGCACGCATCGGCTTTAAGGTGACGGTGCATATGTCTGCCGACGCCCGCGAGTGGAAGAAAGCCAAACTGCGCAGCCACGGCGTGATCGTCGTGGAATATGAGCAGGATTATGGCGTGGCGGTGGAGCAGGGACGCAAGGCGGCAGAAAGCGATCCGAACTGTTTCTTCATTGACGATGAAAACTCCCGCACCCTGTTCCTGGGCTACGCGGTGGCAGGCGAGCGACTGAAGGCGCAGTTTGCCGCACAGGGCCGCGTGGTGGATGCGGATCATCCGCTGTTCGTCTATCTGCCGTGCGGCGTCGGCGGCGGCCCTGGCGGCGTGGCGTTTGGCCTGAAGCTGGCCTTTGGCGATAACGTCCACTGCTTCTTCGCGGAGCCAACGCACTCCCCGTGCATGCTGCTGGGTGTTTACACCGGCCTGCACGATGAGATTGCGGTGCAGGATCTGGGCATTGATAACGTTACGGCGGCGGACGGTCTGGCGGTAGGGCGCGCGTCCGGCTTCGTGGGGCGTGCGATGGAACGCCTGCTTGACGGGTTCTACACCCTTTCCGACCAAAGCATGTACGACATGCTCGGCTGGCTGGCGCAGGAGGAAGGCATTCGGCTGGAACCGTCCGCGCTGGCGGGCATGGCCGGGCCGCTGCGCGTGCGTTCAGATGCCAGCGTTACCCACCTGGTATGGGCGACCGGCGGCGGCATGGTGCCGGAAGACGAGATGGCGAAGTATTTAGCAAAAGGCCGTTAATCGTAGGCCCGGTAAGGCGTAGCCGCCACCGGGCTTTAAAAGCTCACAATTTGCTGAATGTGAGTCACTGCGAAGAGTAAAGACAGAGACAGCACGGCCAGGGCGATCAGGAACTTATCCCTCACCGCCTTCGGCTGCACAAAATCGTTCTGCGCCACGTCCATCAGGTTTCGACTGCGGGTATAGCGCCATAAAATAATCGCCACCAGCGCCAGCACGACAAGCGAGATCCAGAACGGCACCCCGGTGCGGTGCCAGTTGTGCTTAATCGCGAGGGCAATCAGCGCGCCATACCCCAGAAGCGTGCGCAGCCAGGCGAGTGACGTCCGCTCCGGCTGCAGGCCGGGGTCCGCTTCGCGTCGCGCTTTGCGGCTATCCGCCATAGAACACCAGCACCATCACTACGCCCGCCACCGCCAGCAGAATCGCGCTGATGATAAGCAGCCCGCGGGTATAGGGCAGATCCTGCTTCAGACGCATCGCCTTCTCATTGCGCAGCCAGCGCAGGTAGCCGTAAATCGCCAGCACGCCCGCGAACAGGCACAGCAGCAGCGCCAGCACCTCGCGGATCAGCGGCGTGGCGAAATCGGGCGCGAGCTGATCGAGCCCCACCCCGGCGGCAAGGAATCCCAGCGCGGTGCGGATCCACGCTAAAAACGTGCGTTCATTAGCCAGCGAGAAGCGGTAGTCCGGCGCTTCGCCGAGGCGGGAAATTTTCATGAAGGTTCCTTGTCGAGCTACGGGCAGGCTTCAGCATAGCGTAAATCGACAAGGACAAGGAGACCGGCATCGGACGATGCCGGTCAGGACGATTAATGCAGCTCTGGCCAGTATTCTTTGTTGGCCTCGATCAGGTCATCCAGAATCGCCTTCGCGACGGACGCGCTCGGCACGGTTTTCGACAGGGTAATCGCCTGCCAGAGTTTCTGGTACGAGCGCTGCTCCCAGGCATCCACCACCAGTTTTTCCACCGCCACCTGCTGGCTCATCAGCCCTTTCTGGAAGTGCGGAATATTGCCCACCGTAAGCGGCTCCGGCCCGTTATGGCCCACCAGGCACGGGATCTCCACCATCGCGTCGGCATCAAAGTTATGGATGGCCCCGTTGTTGGGCACAATCAGCAGCATCCGCTCCTGGGTGTTAAAGGCGATTGCCGTCGCCAGATCGACGATGTACGACGCATGTTCGTCGATTTCCAGCTCACCGGCAGAGGATTTACCCGCCTCGATAATCGCCCGGCAGGAACTGAACACGTGCTTCTCACGGTGATCCATGACCTCATTGGCGCGGGTGCGTTCCGGGTTGGAATGCGCGACCACGTAGTCCGGGAACAGGTAATACTTCAGGTAGGTGTTCGGCATGGTGTCCGGATCCAGCGCCTGCACGTCTTTTGCTTTAGCGAACGTATCGTTCCAGCTCGCTTCGGTATGCGCATCTTCTGAAGGCGGAACATAGCCCTTTTTCGCCACGTATTCGCGCAGTTTCGGCATCAAATCGTTGCCGTTCAGATCTTCAATCGACGTCCACCAGCCGAAGTGGTTCAGGCCGTAGTAGCGCACGCGCATCTCTTTGCGGTCCTTCAGGCCGACAATCTGCGCCATGCGCCCTTCAATGCCGATCGGCATATCGCAGATGTTGAGGATTTTGGCGTTCGGACGCAGGCGGCGCGTGGCTTCCGCGACAATCGCCGCCGGGTTGGAGTAGTTCAGCATCCACGCGTTCGGAGAGTACTGCTCCATATAATCCACCAGCTCCAGCACGCCGCCGATAGAGCGCATGCCGTAGGAAATCCCGCCCGGACCGCAGGTTTCCTGACCCAGCACGCCGTGGCGCAGCGGGATTTTTTCATCCTTTTCGCGCATCGGGTATTTACCCACGCGGATATGCGCCATCACGAAATCGACATCGCTAAAGGCCGCTTTCGGGTCGGTGGTGTAGCTGAACTCAATCTCCGGAGCCTGTTCCTTAAGGATAATTTTGCACGCTTCGGCGATGGTCTCCTGACGCGCGCCGTCGTTGTCATAGAACTTCAGGGCGCGCAGCGGGAAACGGTCACGGTTGGCTAACAACATCAGGACGATACCAGGCGTAAAGGTGCTGCCGCCGCCTGCAATGACAACTGAGAATTTTTTCATGATATAGCCTCTGTCAGGGTGGTTTGTTCATTCGTTAAGGGGGTTTTCATCAGCGATTCCAGCTGGTCGCGCACCTGAGGAACGTGCAGGCCGACAATCACCTGAATGCCATTGCCACGTCGTACCACGCCGTGGGCGCCGAGGGCTTTGAAGACGTCATCGCTTTGCGTTTTCGCCATATCGACCAGGGCGATGCGCAGGCGGGTGGCGCAGTTGTTGATGCTTTCGATGTTGGCCGCACCGCCCAGCGCCTGCAGGAATCCGGCGGCCTGCCCGACCTGCTGGCTGGCCGCAGCCGGAGCTGTGGTTTGCCCACGCGCCGCCTTATAGTCGGCCTTGCTGTAGAGCTTGATTTCGCTCTCCTCCCGGCCCGGGGTTTTCAGGTTCAGACGTGCAATCAGCGTTTTGAAGACCACGAAGTAAATTCCGGTGAAGCAGAGGCCAATGCCGATCTGGGTGAAGACCGTCGCGGCGTGGTTATGGAACATCGGGATCCAGTTTTGCGGCAGGAACTGATCCAGCAGGCCGCCGCCCATGTTCCCGACCACGCCAAAGGTGTACATCACCGTCGCCATGGTCGCCGCCAGCACGGCGTGAACGGCAAACAGCAGCGGCGAGATAAACAGGAAGGTGAATTCGAGCGGTTCAGTAATGCCCACCAGCACGGCGGTGAGCGTTGCCGGGACCAGCAGCCCCGCGACCTTGACGCGGTTTTCCGGCGACGCGGTGTACCAGATCGCCAGCGCAATCCCGACCGAACCAAACACTTTTGAGTTACCGTGCAGGGCGAAGCCGCCTTCCGGGAAGAGAGTTTTCAGTGGCAGGGTGCTCTGACTGAATTCCTGCAGGTGCTGCGCCCAGTAGACCTGAATCCCCCCCTCAACCGCCGCCGGGCCGAAGATAAACGGGCCGTAGACGAAGTGGTGTAACCCGGTTGGGATCAGAATGCGTTCCAGGAAGGTATACACCCACACGCCCAGCGCCCCGGCAGAGCGCAGGAACGCCTGCAGAGACTCAATGCCCATCTGCACTTTCGGCCAGCCCAGCAGCGTCAGCCAGGCGCAGGGGATCATGACGAAGAATGCGAGGATAACGACAAACGAGCTGCCCTGGAAAATCCCCAGAAATACCGGCAGCGGCTTGTCAAAATAGCGGTTGTGGATGGCGGTGACGATGCCTGAAATCACGATGGCACCGATGATGCTGGTATCGAGCGTTTTGATGCCGGCAATCATCGCCAGCCCGCTTCCCGCCGTCGGTTCGGCGGAGAAGTCGACGCCAAAGAAGTGGCCCCAGGTCATCCCCATCGCGTTGATGAAGTAGTTCCAGGTCAGGAAGCTAATCAGCACAGCCAGGCAGGCGCGGCCCTGGGCCTGCTTCGCCAGGCCAATCGGCAGGCCGACGGCAAAAATCAGCGGCATATTGCGAAACACCGCCCAGCCGCCCTCTTCAATGATGTGAACAATCTGCGCGAAAAGATGATCGGGGGCCGTTAAGGCTTCGCCGACAAACAGCGGGTTGCGAAGCATGATGGCGATTCCCACCACGATCCCGGCGAACGGAAACAGCAACACCGGGGTAAACATGGCACCGCCAAAACGTTGTATTTGACTGAGCATTTTTAAATCCTCATGAAACAACCTGTAGGGGTAGAGGCCTTTATGGTTTTTTGCTGGCCTGAGGTGAGCATAAGAACTTACTGATGCGCGAACATGGCGTGCCGCTGCGATTCGTGATCGCATTCATGGTTTTATTTTGACCAATCAGGTCTACTTTTTGCGGTAAATATAGACATGTCAGGACGCCATCCACGCCCTGATAAGGGCAGAGAGGTCTACTGGTGATCTACAAATCTATTGCCGACAGATTGCGGCTGCGGCTGAATTCGTCGGACTACAACATCGGCAGCCCGCTGCCCGGCGAAAAAGCGCTGGCGCAAGAGTTCGGTGTGGCGCGAATGACCATCCGCAAGGCGCTGGATCTGCTGGTGAGCTGGGGGCTGGTTGAGCGGCGGCACGGCAGCGGAACGTTTGTGTCGCGCAAAGACGTTCACCACGAAACCACCAACCTGACCGGGCTGGTGGAGGTGCTGCGCCAGCAGGGAAAAGAGGTGCAGAGCAAGGTGCTGCAGTTCGAAGTGATGCCCGCCCCGCCCGCCATCGCCAGCCAGCTGCGAATTCAGGTGGATGAGCGGATCTACTTTTCCCGACGGGTGCGCTACGTGGACGGAAAGCCGCTGATGCTGGAGGACAGTTTTATGCCGGTGAAGCTGTTTCGCAATCTGTCGCTGGCGCATCTTGAAGGGTCAAAGTTTGATTACATCGAGAAGGAGTGCGGGATCACCATCAGCGGCAACTACGAGAGCCTGACGCCGGTGCTGGCAGATAAAACGCTGGCCGGTTATATGAACCTGCCGGAACAGACGCCGCTGCTGCGCATTACGTCCCTCTCCTACAGCGACAGCGGCGAGTTCCTCAATTATTCCGTGATGTTCCGAAATACCAGCGATTACCAGGTGGACTACCATCTGCGGCGCATCCACCCGGACGACCTGCTAGCCCATCCCCCAGAACAGCACCGCCAGTAGCTGTGGCGTAATGATGCGCAGGAACATCACCAGCGGGTAGACGGTGGCATAGGAGAGCGCGGCCGCGCCGCTGGTGGCGTGCAGGTTGTTGGCAAAGGCCAGCGCGGGCGGATCGGTCATGGAGCCCGCCAGCATGCCGCACAGCGTCAGGTAGTTCATTTTGGCGAACATCCGCGCCAGTATGCCCACCGTCAGCAGAGGAATCGCCGTGATAAAGATGCCATAGCCGACCCAGCTCATCCCTTCGCCCTTGATCAGCGTATCGACAAAATCCCCGCCGGACTTCAGCCCGACCACCGCCAGGAACAGCACGATGCCCAGCTCGCGCAGCGCCAGGTTGGCGCTCGGCGGCATAAACCAGTAGAGCTTACCGATGCAGCCGATACGCCCGAGGATCAGCGCCATAATCAGCGGCCCGCCCGCCAGGCCCAGCTTGAGCGCCACCGGGAAGCCCGGCACGTACAGCGGGATCGAGCCAAGGAGTACGCCAAGCCCGATACCGATGAACACCGGCAGCATCTGCACCTGCTGCAGTTTTTGCTGGGCGTTACCCACCATATCCGCCACGGCGTCGATGGACGACGGTCGCCCAACCAGGTTGAGGATATCCCCGAACTGCAGGCTGGCCTCCGGGCTGGCGACCAGTTCAACGCCCGCACGGTTGAGGCGGGAGATCACCACGTCATAGCGTTCTTTTACCTGCAGATCGCGTATTTTTTTGCCAAGAACATGCTCGTTAGTCACCACAACGCGTTCCACGCGCATATCGGTGCCACGGGTTGAGAGAGAGGTATCCACTTCCTGACCAATCACCAGCCGCGCGTTGTTTAAATCGCCGGGCTGGCCGACCAGATGCAGCAGATCGCCCTGCTGAATGATGGTGCCAGGCGCGGGCACCATCAGCATATCGTCGCGCTTAAGGCGCGAGCAGATGATATTGGCGCTGTTCAGGATCGGTACGTCCTGAATCGCCATATTGTTCAGGTTGGGGTTATCAACCCGAATGTTGATGGTTTTAATCGGCATATGGCCGTTGGTGAGCGTGGTTTCGTGGTCTTTCGCCTCTTTATCAACGTTAATGCGAAACAGGACGCGGACCAGCCACATGGAGAGCAGAATGCCGCAAATGCCAAACGGATAGGCCATGGCGTAGCTCATCCCCATCTGGTCGACGATGCCGGGTTCGATGCCCAAATCGCGCAGGATTTGCTGTCCGGCACCGAGCGCGGGCGTGTTGGTGACCGCTCCGGAGAAAATGCCCAGCACCACGGGCAGCGGGATAGCAAAGATTTTATGCAGAATGGCGGTGACCAGCCCGCCCATCACCACAATGCCGAGGGCAAACAGGTTGAGCCGCAATCCGGAAACCCGAAGTGAGGCGAAAAACCCCGGCCCCACCTGAATCCCGATGGTATAGACGAAGAGGATCAGGCCGAACTCCTGAGTAAAGTGGAGCATCTCGGCGCTCAGCACCAGCCCGAGCTGGTCGGCAAAGTGGCCGACAAAAATGCCGCCAAACAGCACCCCGCCGATCCCAAACCCGACGCCGCGGATTTTGATATTCCCTATCCACAGGCCAACAACAGCGACCAGGGCCAACACGCTGACGGTTAACGCGATATCACTCATGATCCACTTCCTTGGCATAACCTTAGCTATGCTAAGGATTCTCTCAGAGCCGTGGGCGGTTGTATGGGCGATGGCGCACAAAAAAGCCCTGCCGGGGCAGGGCTTTATCTTTTCACCCTCTCCCTGTGGGAGAGGGCCGGGGTGAGGGCATCAACCCGCACACTGTTAACTGTTTAACGCCGGCCGGTCGCTAATGGCGATACGCTGCGGCGGGATGGTTTCCGGCACGTTGCGGGTCAGGTCAATATGCAGCAGCCCGTTGGTAAACGTGGCGCCGGACACCTCCATATGGTCTGCCAGGGTAAAGCTCAGGCTAAACGGCTGATTAACCAGCCCCTGATGCAGCCATTTGGTCTCGGTCTCTTGTTTCTCCGGCGTACCTTTCACGGTCAGGCGGGTGCCTTCGAGCTGGATATCCAGATCCTCCTGACGGAAGCCGGCCAGCGCCAGGGTAATACGATAGTGGTTATCGTCGCTTTTTTCGATGTTGTACGGCGGAAACGTCTGTTGCTCAGCGGTGTTTTGCAGGGCATTAGCCAGTTTGTCAAAACCAATCCACTGACGCAGCAGGGGGGATAAATCGTAGTTACGCATACTAAATCTCCTTCTGAGAAGCGAGTTCGGCACAGTTTAATTTTGTGCGCAGTTGTTCCTGCAAATCCTGATGGATTCGCATATGCTCCCGTTACGGCAAGCAATTCTGGGTGGGCCGCTCGCGCGACCCGCATAATTAGTTAATTTCGATACGACGCGGTTTTTTCTCTTCCGGAATCACACGTTCCAGTTCAATAAACAGCAGGCCGTTGACCAGGTTCGCGCCTTTAACGTGAATGTTCTCGGCTAACTGGAACTTGCGTTCAAAGTTGCGCTCGGCGATGCCCTGGTAAAGGTAAGTACGCTCTTTCTGCTCGGCCGTATGGGAACCTTTCACCACCAGCAGGTTGTCCTGCGCGGTGATCTCCAGTTCGTTTTCTGCAAAACCGGCGACGGCAATGGCAATGCGGTAGTGGTTTTCGTCAACCAGCTCAACATTGTATGGAGGGTAGCCGTTGCTCTGGCTTTGGTTATTTTCTAAATGGTTAAACAGGCGGTCAAAACCAATTGCAGAACGGTATAGCGGAGAAAGATCGAAGTTACGCATAAATAAAACTCCTGAAATCAGCGAGAAAATGTAGCCTTCCACCATGGACAGGCCTTTGCGCCCCCCGAACACCCATCAGGCGAGTTCGTTATCGGGTCGTATTCTTAAAATGGGTCTACAACCGGGCTTTTCAAGCGCGACGACTGCACTTTTTTTTGCACTTTCCTGCATCTCGCTTAGACTGGGACAACAGCACAAAGGGTTAAATTGCGATGGCTGCCACAGTGCGGGGTTATCGGGCTATCCATTTTGGTTAAGGCTCGTTATAACCCTGAGTTGCAGGTCTATGCAGTGCCATTAACGATGACTGAGTGATGATGAAAAATGTTCTGATAAAGCTGACGACGTTCAGCGGGGTAGTTTTACTTTGCGGGTGTTCGAGCGTGATGTCTCACACCGGCGGTAAAGAAGGAACATATCCGGGGACGCGCGCCAGCGCGGCGATGATCTCCGATGACGATACAAACTGGGGCACCAAATCCCTGGTTATCCTGGATATGCCGTTTACGGCTGTGGCGGATACGCTTTTGCTGCCGTGGGATATGTTTCGTAAGGACAACTCCGTGCGCTCACGGGTAGAAAAAAGCGAGCAGGAGAATCTGGCGACAAACGCCGTTATCCCGCCCGCAGAGATGCCTCCACGCTAGTTCTGCGCGGTTTCCGTTAACCAAAGTTGACGGAAACCCCCTGTCTCTTCCATCCACGCGATAAAGCGCCCGTCCGGAGAAAACACGACGGCATCAGCAGACGGCGGATTGCCGTGATCGGACGTCAAAAACGTCACCTCTCCAGTCTGCGCGTCGCAGCAGGCGATCCGGTTTTCGAGCACAAATCCCAGTCGGTCACCCGCCGGATGCCAGTTAAACGCAGACTGAATATCGCTCCCGTTACGCGTCAGCTGCCGAGGCTCACCGTCCTCAGGCGAGATCAGCCACAGCTGCACAATGCCGTTATCGTCGCGCATCAGAAACGCGATCTGCGTCCCCTGCGGGTTGCTGCGAACCCAGTGGCGCGGCACGTTCACCAGGCCCGGATAAGCCCTCTGATGCGTAAAGGTCAGACGACGCTGCATTACCCCTGCTGGCGGGGCTGGCAGGGTCTCTTCGGTGCCCTGCAGCGGCGCATCGCCCGCACGCTTCCAGCCCTGCTCGTCTTCCGGCAGGTCGACGATAAACAGTTCGGGTACTTTTTCGCCCTGCGCAGAGAGGGTATCGCCGATAAACGCCAGCCTGGTGTTGCCTACCCAGCCCTCTTCATAGGCGCGGTTAATCTCGTCGCTGCCCGGCTGCGGGTTGGGCGTCGTGCGGCTGACCAGCACGCTCCAGAAGGTTCCCGGATACTCACGGGGATGGTTCCCCTGCGGGTTCACAGGGCCGTAAGGCGCAGCCACGCCGACGTTGCGTAAATCGAGCTTCGAATCGCGCTCGTGCAGCACGTGGTCGTTATAGGTGAAGCTGACGAGCTGACCGTTCGGGCTGAAGACGTGCACATGGCTGCCGCCGCGCAGCGCGCCTGCGGTGTAGGGCGCAGTGATATCCATCGCGTCAAGATTGCTCACCTGACCGTTACAGGCAATGACTCCCTGACGATGATGAAAATCGTAGTGCCAGTCTGCATCCGGGTTTCTCGGGCCGTGGATAAAGACGTATTTCTCCTGCGCGGGATGAACGGTCACCACGCCAACGTGCGCGCCATCGGTGGCGCGATAAACCACGTCGACCTCGCCCGTACCGACGTTGACCCGCTCGATGGTTTCACCGGTGAACGATGCACCGGACGGGCGCACGTCATAGACCAGCCACTGGCTGTCCGGCGTCCAGGTATTGATGTTGGTCAGCTGGTGGTTGCGGGAAGCGAAGGTGATTTGTTTCATGAGGATACCCTGATGCACGGTGAGTGCATCAGGGTAAAACATCCGCAGGGATTAGCCTACTCGTTTCACATCACCCACCAGCAGGATGTAGGAGAGCGCACCGATCAGCGCCACGGCGGAGATGTACACCAGCGCCGGGCCGAAGCCGTAGTCCTGCGCCAGGTAGCCGATGACCAGCGGTACGGTGATCCCGCCAAGCCCGCCGACAAAGTTGAACACGCCGCCGGTCAGGCCAATCAGCCGCATCGGCGCGAGAGACGACACCAGCGACCAGGTGATAGAGGCGAAACCGTTACCGAAGAACGCCACTGCCATCAGGGCCATAATCCACACCGGATCGTTGGTGTAGTTGGCGCCCATGATGCAGGTGGAGATCAGCAAGCCGCAGATAATCGGCGTTTTACGCGCCACACCCAGCGAGTAGCCTTTTTTCACCAGCTTATCGGCCAGCCAGCCGGAGAGCAGTACGCCGAAAAACGCCGCGAGGAACGGCACGGTGGTCATAAAGCCCGCCTTTAGCGCCGTGATGCCCTTTTCCTGGGTCAGATAGTTCGGGAACCAGGTCAGGAAGAACCACAGCGTGGAGGTCACCGCGAACTGGCCCAGATAAACGCCCACCAGCTTACGGTGGAAGACCAGCTTCCAGTCCGCTTTGGTCAGCGGCTGGCGCGCCTCTTTTTTCACCGGCGCATCACCGTCCACCAGGCCACCGCCGTCGCGGATGTAGTCCAGCTCGGCTTTGGTGATGCTTTTGGTCAGACGCGGCGGCTGGTAGACCTTGAACCAGATCAGCGACCAGATAATGCCAATCCCCCCTGTGACGATGAACACCCAATGCCAGCTCAGCAGCTCCTGGATCCAAATCAGCAGCGGCGTCAGGAACGCCAGACCAACAAACTGCCCGGAGGTGTAAAAGCCAACGGCGGAAGCGCGCTCGTGTTCCGGGAACCAACTGGTCACCATGCGGTTATTGGTCGGAAACGCGGGCGCTTCGAAAACCCCGGTAATGGCACGCAGGCCAATCAGCGACATCAGCCCGGTAGCGAAGCCCTGGAAAAGTGTCGCCACGGACCAGCCGAAAATGGCGATAAAGTAGGTCAAACGTGAACCCACGCGGTCAAGGAACCAGCCGCCCGGGATCTGGCAGAGCGTATACAGCCAGGCAAACGCCGAGAAGACGTAACCCATTTCCGCTTTGGTGATGCCAAACTCTTCCTGAATATGGGCCGATGCCACGGCAAGGTTGGCGCGGTCGACATAGCAAATGACCACGGTAATAAAGATCATAATCAGCGTCAGGTAGCGGCGACGCCCGGTTTTTGTAGCGGTAACTGGAATATCCATCGCAATCTGTCTCCAGATTTTGGGCATAGCGAAGCCGCTCACCATGCCCTGTAATTTACAGAGGGTTATATTTTTGTAGGTACGTTTTTTTGGCCGATGGCGCTGCGCTTACCGGCGATTTACCACTCGGCTACGGAACCGTCTTCATGACGCCACAGCGGGTTACGCCAGTCCGGCGCGTTTTTACTCAGCTCAATGACTTTGGCTTCGTCAATCTCTACGCCAAGGCCCGGCTTCGTTAACGGTTTAAAGAAACCGCCTTCCATGCTGAAGTCTTCTTTATTTTTCACAAAATCGAGCAGTTCCGCGCCCTTGTTATAGTGAATCCCCATGCTTTGTTCCTGGAACACCGCGTTGCGGGAGACAAAGTCGACGTGCAGGCAGGCCGCCAGCGCAATCGGTCCAAGCGGACAGTGCGGCGCCAGCGCCACATCGTAGGCTTCGGCCATCCCGGCAATTTTGTAGCATTCGGTGATGCCGCCCGCGTGAGAGAGATCCGGCTGCAGGATGGCAATGCCGCCCGCTTCCAGCACGCGTTTAAACTCGAAGCGCGAGAACATGCGTTCACCCGCCGCGATGGGAATGTGCGTCTGTTCAGCCAGTTTCGGATAGTACTCGGCCTGTTCGGCCAGCACCGGCTCTTCGATAAACAGCGGACGATACGGCTCCAGCTCTTTGATCAGCACTTTGGCCATCGGCGCGCTAACGCGGCCATGGAAGTCCAGGCCAAATTCGATCTCGTTGCCGAAGGCTTCACGGATTTGCGCGACAGTATTCACCGCGCGATCCACCGCGCGCGAGTTGTCGATAACGCCCATCTCTTCGCAGCCGTTGAGTTTGAAGGTGTCAAAACCGATGTTGCGCAGCTGCGTAATGCCGTCGATCACTTCCGCAGGACGGTCGCCGCCGACCCAGCTGTAGGCTTTAATTTTGTCGCGCACCAGGCCGCCCATCAGCTGCCAGACCGGCGCGTTCAGCACTTTGCCTTTGATATCCCACAGCGCCTGGTCGATACCGGCGATGGCGCTCATCAGGATCGGCCCCCCGCGGTAGAAGCCCGCGCGGTACATCACCTGCCACAGGTCGTTGATGCGAGCCGGATCCTGGCCAATCAGGTATTCACCCAGCTCGTGCACCGCCGCTTCTACGGTGCGCGCACGTCCTTCAATTACCGGTTCGCCCCAGCCCACGACCCCTTCATCGGTTTCGATTTTCAGGAACATCCAGCGCGGGGGTAAACGGTACGTGGTGAGTTTGGTTATTTTCATTTCACTGCCTCTCGATACGCTTTCACAAATGCTGCCGCCTGCTGTGCGGTACGTTCCACGGACTGACCGGCGCGATAAAGATCGCTGCCCAGCCCCGCGCCCACACAGCCCGCGCTCATCCACTGGCCCAGGTTTTCTGGCGTTACGCCACCCACGGCAAAGACCGGCACGCTGGTGGGTAATACCGCTTTCAGCGCTTTGATGTAGTCCGGTCCAAAAGCCGATGACGGGAAAATTTTGAGCGACTGTGCGCCCGCATCCAGAGCAGTGAAGGCTTCCGTGGCGGTGGCGCATCCCGGGCAGACGGTCATGCCGTAACCCACCGCGCGGCGGATCACCTCAGGCTGAATGTTGGGCGTGACGATAAGCTTACAGCCCATCTTTGCCAGCCGATCTACCTGCTCAGGCCGTAACACGGTGCCTGCGCCAATCAGCGCCCTATCGCCGAAGGCCTCCACCACGGCCGGAATACTTTTTTCCCACTCCGGAGAGTTAAGCGGGATTTCCACCGCGTCGAATCCGGCGTCAACAACCGCGCCGACGTGGGCTAACGCCTCATCGGGCGTGATGCCGCGCAAAATCGCGATAAGGGGAAGATCAGTTTGCCACTGCATGAGCGATGCTCCTTATTCCTGCCTGAAATGCCGTGTCGCCGGATACCGTTAAAACGTTTCGTCCAACGGCGCGAAACGCCTGCTCATAGCGCGACGTTAGCGATGTGCCAGCGACAAGGGTGATGGCCTGCTCGTGCGCGACGAAATCACGCATGCTGGCGACCTCTGCGCCAATTAGCAGGCCGGAGAGAAATTCGCTGACCTGCTCGCGCGGGAGATTTCCCAGCACGTGCGAGGCGCGAACCTCAAAAAGCTGCGGCAAAACATCAGGAGAAGCGATCCCACGTTCAAGCCCGGCAGCAAACGCCTCTGACGAGGCTTGCTGCTCCGGCAAACCGGCTCCCACCAGTGAATGATTGAGCAGCAAATGGTGCAGCTCGCCGGTCATCACGGTGCGAAAATCGTGGATTTGCTCAGCGTCGGCCTGGACCCACTTGCAGTGCGTTCCGGGCATGACGTAGACAGAAGAAGGAGAAAGCGTGCGCGCGCCAAGCAGCTGCGTCTCTTCGCCGCGCATCACGTTGTGGTTATCCCCGCGAGAGATGCACAAACCGGGAATTATCCAGATATTGTCGCCAACGGACGTTAACTGCTCGCCAATCGCGGAGAAATGGGCAGGAACCGGTAGATAAGGCGCTATCTTCCAGCCAACGTTGCTGCCGACCATTCCCGCCATGACCACCGGCGTGGCGCTGTCGCGCCAGTTTTGTGTGACCTCTGCTAACACCGCCTCGGGGGATTTACCGTTCAGGCGCGTCACGCCTGCTTCTGATTGCCTGCTCTCCAGGCACTGTTCGCCCTGGTACAGCCAGGCGCGCAGATTGGTCGATCCCCAGTCAATTGCGATGTAGCGAGATGTCATGTGATTTCCTTCAGCCTTCGTGTCGAGCTGGCAATCATGGTAAGCGCCGCCTGCTCTGCCGCATCGCCGTCCTGATGCCGTATCGCATCGAACAGCGCTTTATGTTCCTGGAGCGTTTTCGGCATGTTGGCCTCATCGCCCATCCAGGTACGTTCAAATACTGCTCGCTGTAGCGAGCTGATCGCCACGCTAAGCTGCTGTAATACCGGGTTATGCACCGACTGCAGCACCGCTTCGTGGTAGCGGATATCCGCCTCGTTAAACGCCTCCCGGTTCTGGTTATTGGCGATCATGTCGTTTAAAGCCGACTCAATCTGCGCCAAATCGCCAGAGGTTGCGCGCTCCGCCGCCCAGCGGGCGATGGCCGGTTCAACCAGGTTTCGGACTTCGCTCATCGCGCCGATAAGCCGTGGGTCGTAATCGTTTTCCAGCACCCACTGCAGTACGTCGGTATCGAGGTAGTTCCACTGGTTGCGCGGGGCAACAAACGCGCCGCGATAGCGCTTCATTTCAATCAGCCGCTTCGCCATCAGCGAGCGGAAGACTTCCCGGATGATGTTGCGCGAGGTTTCAAACTCCTCACACAGTTCGGCCTCTGCAGGCAGCGGCGAACCGGGAACGTATTTGCCACCCACAATCTGGGTGCCCAGCGTAATGACGATGCGATCGGTTTTATTGAGAGTCATGGAGAGTCCTTGTGCTCTGTATGTCCATCACTACTTTACCGCGACCGCTGAATTTCACCTCACTTTTGCAGTACAAACGTGAGAGCGTTCGACTTTGCTGTGGTGACAATGTAGTACAATCAATCAATGTTGTACTACAATAAAGATCACAAAAAGAACAATTCGATAAATTCAGCGCAAAAAAAAGCCCCGGTTGATAACCGAGGCCGATGATTAGAAATAAGCGTTACTGCAGCACAAACTTCTCGATCGCGTAGGCAACGCCGTCTTCCAGGTTGGATTTGGTCACGAAGTTGGCCACTTCTTTCACCGACGGAATGGCGTTATCCATCGCCACGCCCATGCCCGCGAATTCAATCATCGCGATGTCGTTTTCCTGGTCGCCCAGCGCCATAATCTCTTCCGGCTTAATGCCCAGCGCATCGGCCAGTGATTTCACGCCGGTGCCTTTATTGACGCGTTTATCAAGGATTTCGAGGAAGTACGGCGCACTTTTCAGCACGGTGTATTTATCTTTCACCTCGGCCGGAATGCGTGCAATCGCTTTATCCAGGATCTCCGGCTCGTCGATCATCATCACTTTCAGGAACTGGGTGGCAGGGTCCATTTTCTCCGCTTCACAGAACACCAGCGGAATGGTCGCAACGTAGGATTCATGCACCGTGTAGTAGCTGATATCACGGTTGGCGGTGTAAAGCGTATTGCGATCGAGGGCGTGGAAGTGGGACCCCACTTCCCGGGACAGTTTTTCCAGGAACAGATAGTCATCGTAGCTCAGCGCGGTTTGCGCAACCGTACTGCCATCCGCGGCTTTCTGCACCAGCGCGCCGTTATAGGTGATGCAGTAGTCGCCAGGCTGATTCATGTGCAGCTCTTTCAGGTAGCTGTGCACGCCCGCATACGGACGCCCCGTGGTCAGGACTACATTCACGCCCTTTGCGCGTGCCGCGGCGATCGCGTTCTTAACGGCTGGAGAGATAGTGTGGTCTGGCAGCAACAGCGTGCCGTCCATATCGATTGCAATAAGTTTGATAGCCATGAGTTCCCCGGAATAAATGAGTGCTGCCTCATGCTAACGCGATTAAGCACACAAAAATAGAGCTACATTGCGCAACAAAAGCCCCCTTTTACGCTTATCCCGGGGAACAAAGACCTACTCGCGGGTGAGAACGATTTTACCGAACGCGCCGCGATCGAGATGTTCAAACGCCTGTTCAAGCTCGTTAAAACGGTAGCGATGCTCAATCACGGGTTTCAGTCCGGTGACATCAACAGCGCGGACGAAATCTTCCAGCGCCCGGCGGTGTCCCACGCCGATTCCCTGAATGACGGGGGATTTCAGCAACAGCTCGCCAGCAGAGAGGGTAATCTCCGTCCCGGCCAGCACGCCAATAACGGAGATACGTCCGTGAACGGCAACGGCGCGCAGGGAGTGCTTCAGGTTCTCTCCCCCCACGGTTTCAATAATATGGTCGATGCCGCGATCCTGCGTGAGCGCCAGCGTATTTTCAGCCCAGTCGCCTTTCAGGCGGTTGATGCCCTGGCTGGCCCCCAGTTTTTTGGCGAGCGCCAGCTTTTCATCGCTCCCCGAGGTGACAAATACCTCTGCGCCGTGCGCTTTTGCAATTTGCAGGGCGAAAATCGCCACCCCGCCCGTGCCCTGCACCAGCACCGATTGCCCGGCGCGCAGCTGTCCGCGTTCCACCAGCGCAAACCAGGCGGTAAGCCCTGCGCAGGGTAAGGTACTGGCCTCGGCGTCATCCAGGGTCTCCGGGGAGGCCACCAGCGCGTCTTCCTTCACAATCACATACTCGGCCAGCATCCCCTGGAAGTATCCACCGGACGTTTTATAGGGCAAATTGCGCGCGTCCGCCTGCGGTTTACCGTCGATCCATTCCGGGAAGAAGGTTGAGATAACGCGAGCGCCGGGCTGGAAGCGCGTGACGCCTTCACCCACGCTGTCTACGACGCCCGCCATGTCAGACGCCGGGGTAAACGGGAAGGAAAGTGGGATTGGCATTGTGCCTTCAACAACCATTTTATCGCGATAGTTGAGCGCAACGGCATTCACCCGCACGCGCACTTCACCCGGGCCGGGCTGTGGAACGGGTGCCTGAGTCAGCTTGAGGTTCTCGCGCCCGAGGGCGTCCATGGACCAGCGTTGCATTGTCTCTGTCATTTTATTTCTCCTGCCATCAGATGAGCTTTAGTCCTGACAGTCTACCGTTGACTAAAGGTCACCTGTGGCGATAAGTTTTCTCTTT
Source organism: Enterobacter cloacae complex sp. 2015409 (assembly GCF_041365315.1). Taxonomy (NCBI): domain Bacteria; kingdom Pseudomonadati; phylum Pseudomonadota; class Gammaproteobacteria; order Enterobacterales; family Enterobacteriaceae; genus Enterobacter; species Enterobacter cloacae complex sp. 2015409. The sequence continues at coordinate 47,063 of NZ_JBFTVM010000008.1, forward strand.
ATTGACGCCATAATCGATACAATCCATGACCGATACGCTGAAGGATATTCCTGTTTTTGTGGCCGCCGTTGAGGCGGGAAGTTTCGCTCAGGCCGCAATTCGCCTGCATTTGTCACGCTCGGCGGTAGGGAAAAGCATCGCTCGCCTTGAAGAGCGGCTGGGGGTACGTCTTTTTCACCGCACCACCCGTAGCCAGAGGCTGACCGATAACGGCGCCCTTTTTTATGAACGCTGCCTGCGCGCGCTGGAGGAGATTCGGGGCGCGGAATCGCTGCTGGAAACAGGGAAACAGCAGGTCAGTGGCCGCCTGCGCGTTGCCATGCCGGTGCTGTTTGGTCGCCAGTGCGTCGCCCCGCTGCTGATAGCGCTGGCGCAGGAACACCCCGGGCTTGAACTGGAAATGTCATTCAGTGACCGGGTGGTGGATCTCGTCGAGGAAGGGTTTGATATGGCGGTGCGTAACGGCACGCTTCAGGACAGCAGCGTGCTGGTCGCCAGAAGGCTGGGAGAACACCGCATGGTGCTATGCGCCGCGCCGGATTATCTGCAGAAGAAAGGCCAACCGCAAAGCGTGGCTGATTTACCCCAGCATACGGCTATTAACTATCTGCGCGCAGGCAGAGTGCTGTCCTGGCAACTGATGGATAACGAAGGAACGTCGCACACCTTTACTCCCCGGTCATCACTTAATATGGATGATTTGCAGGCGATCTGCGACGCTGCGCTGGCCGGACACGGCATTGCATGGCTGCCCTGCTGGATGGTCGTTAAAGATATTCACCAGGGTAAACTCGTCCCGCTCCTGAAGCAGGCACCGGACGTGCATTTCGACGTTCATGCGGTGTGGCAGCAGACGCCGCACCTGCCGCTGAGGGTAAGAATTGCGATAGATACGCTGGCGAGCCGTTTACCGTCCGCAATGTCGCTGGATATGCCTGCGCCCATAAAAAAGCCGCGCTAAAAGCGCGGCCAGTTATCGTGCGGTTTCAAACCGATTAAATATCGATATTTGCCGCTTTCAGGGCGTTCTCTTCGATGAACGCACGACGTGGTTCAACCGCATCACCCATCAGGGTCGTGAACAGCTGGTCTGCAGCAATCGCGTCTTTAACGGTAACGCGCAGCATGCGGCGGCTTTCCGGATCCATGGTGGTTTCCCACAGCTGCTCCGGGTTCATTTCGCCCAGACCTTTATAGCGCTGGATCGCGAGGCCACGACGGGACTCTTTCACCAGCCAGTCCAGCGCCTGCTCGAAGCTGGCTACCGGCTGACGACGTTCGCCACGTTCGATGAACGCATCGTCTTCGATCAGGCCGCGCAGCTTCTCGCCAAGCGTGCAGATACGACGGTATTCCGGACCGGTCACAAATTCGTGCTCCAGCGGGTAGTCGGTATCGACGCCGTGGGTACGCACGCGAACGATCGGCTCGAACTGATGATCGGCGTTCTGCTGAACATCGCATTTCCACTGGCTGCCGTGCTGCTCTTTCTCGTTCAGATCGGTCACCAGGGCATTCACCCAGCGGGTGACGGTCTGCTCGTCGCTCAGATCGGCTTCGGTCAGGGTTGGCTGATAAACCAGCTCCTTCAGCAGCGTTTTCGGATAACGGCGTTCCATACGCGTAATCATTTTCTGCGTGGCGTTGAACTCGGACACCAGCCGCTCCAGCGGCTCACCGGCCAGTGCAGGAGCGTGCGAGTTCGCGTGCAGGGTTGCGCCATCAAGTGCGATCGCGATTTGGTACTGATCCATCGCTTCGTCATCTTTGATGTACTGTTCCTGCTTGCCTTTCTTCACTTTGTACAGCGGCGGCTGGGCAATGTAGACGTGACCACGTTCAACGATTTCAGGCATCTGACGATAGAAGAAGGTCAACAGCAGCGTACGAATGTGCGAGCCGTCGACGTCCGCATCGGTCATGATGATGATGCTGTGGTAGCGCAGTTTGTCCGGGTTGTACTCGTCACGGCCGATGCCGCAGCCCAGCGCGGTGATGAGTGTCGCCACTTCCTGAGAAGAGAGCATCTTGTCGAAGCGCGCCTTCTCAACGTTGAGGATTTTACCCTTCAGCGGCAGAATCGCCTGGTTCTTACGGTTACGGCCCTGCTTCGCAGAACCGCCCGCGGAGTCCCCTTCCACGAGGTACAGTTCGGACAGCGCCGGATCGCGTTCCTGGCAGTCAGCCAGCTTGCCCGGCAGGCCAGCTAAGTCCAGCGCGCCTTTACGACGGGTCATTTCACGGGCTTTACGCGCCGCTTCACGGGCACGCGCCGCATCGATAATTTTACCCACCACGATTTTCGCGTCGGACGGGTTTTCCAGCAGGTATTCGCTCAGCAGTTCGTTCATCTGCTGCTCAACCGCCGATTTCACCTCAGAAGAGACCAGCTTGTCTTTGGTCTGTGAGGAGAACTTCGGATCCGGCACCTTCACGGAGACAACGGCAATCAGGCCTTCACGGGCATCGTCACCGGTGGCGCTGACTTTCGCTTTCTTGCTGTAGCCTTCTTTGTCCATGTAGGCGTTCAGGGTACGGGTCATCGCCGCACGGAAGCCCGCAAGGTGAGTACCACCGTCACGCTGTGGAATGTTGTTGGTAAAGCAGTAGATGTTTTCCTGGAAACCGTCGTTCCACTGCAGCGCCACTTCCACGCCGATACCGTCTTTTTCGGTGGAGAAGTAGAAGATATTCGGGTGAATTGGCGTTTTGTTCTTGTTCAGATACTCAACAAACGCCTTGATACCGCCTTCGTAGTGGAAGTGGTCTTCTTTGTTGTCACGCTTGTCGCGCAGGCGAATCGAGACGCCAGAGTTCAGGAACGACAGTTCACGCAGGCGTTTCGCCAGGATGTCGTACTCGAACTCGGTGACGTTGGTGAAGGTTTCGAGGCTCGGCCAGAAACGCACCATGGTACCGGTTTTGTCGGTGTCGCCCGTGACGGCCAGCGGTGCCTGCGGCACGCCGTGCGTATAGAGCTGACGGTGGATTTTGCCTTCGCGCTGGATAACCAGCTCCAGCTTCTGCGACAGGGCGTTTACTACCGAAACACCTACGCCGTGCAGGCCGCCGGAAACTTTATAGGAGTTATCGTCGAACTTACCGCCTGCGTGCAGGACGGTCATGATCACTTCCGCCGCAGAGACGCCCTCTTCCGGGTGAATACCGGTTGGGATGCCACGACCGTCATCGGTGACGGAGACGGAGTTATCCGCATGGATGGTGACCACGATGTCTTTACAGTGACCCGCGAGCGCTTCGTCGATAGCGTTATCTACCACCTCGAATACCATGTGGTGCAGACCGGTGCCGTCATCCGTGTCGCCGATATACATACCCGGGCGCTTACGCACCGCATCCAGCCCTTTCAGGACTTTGATACTGGAGGAGTCATAAGAATTCGACATCAACGTTTCTCGCTCATTTCAACTTGGGTTAATCCGTTATTTTACCCTTTTCCACGGTAAACATCTTCGAATTTTCGTCCGACATGTCTATAACGTGTTCAGCGCTAATGGCGCTGACGAAAACCTGCGACTGCGTGGCTTTTAAGCGGCTGGCAAGCAGCCCGCGCCGCGCGTCGTCAAGTTCCGAGGCAAAATCATCTATCAGGTACAGGCAGCGCCGCCCGCTCTCGCGGGTGAGAAACTCCCCCTGTGCCAGACGTAGCGCACACATCAGGAGCTTGAGCTGCCCGCGCGACAGCGTGTCTTCCACCGGCGCGCCGTCGGCACGAATGCGGAAATCCGCCTTGTGCGGGCCGTGCGCGGTGTAGGTCAACATGCGGTCGCGCTCGAAGTTTCTCTCTAACACCTCGGCATAATCCGTCTCTTTCTCCCAGCCGCGCTGGAAGGAGAAGGTGAGAGAGAATTCGGGTAAAAACTGTTTGCAGGTGTCGGCCATGTCTTCGGCGATACCTGCGCTGTATTCGGCACGCCAGCGGCTGATCTGTTCCGCAAGAGGAATTAACTCCATGTCCCACGGACGCAGCTGAGCGTAGCGCGTCACCTGGCGCAGCGCGGCGTTACGCTGCTTGAGCAGACGCTTCAGGTTGCTCCAGGCGTTAAAAAATCCGGCTTCGTTGTGAAAGCATCCCCAGTCGAGGAACGCTCTTCTGTATTTGGGGCCGCCGTTGAGTAAAGTAAACCCCTCCGGCGTTATCAGCTGCATTGGCATCAGCAGCGCCAGCTCCGCCACCTTGTGGCCGTCGGTACCGTCGATGCGCACCTTGCTGTCGCCCTGCTTGTCTTTGGTCAGGCCGATGGCGGTCTCCCGCTCCTCGCCCTGCAAACGCCCATGCAGAACAAAGGATTCCTGCTCGTGGCGAATGACGCGACCAATCTGCAAACTGCGAAACGCCCGGCCGTGGCCGAGCGTATAGATGGCCTCAAGTACGCTGGTTTTGCCGCTGCCGTTCGCGCCAACCAGGAAGTTAAAGCCAGGGGATAAAGCGAGATCCGCGCTTTCGATATTGCGAAAGTCGCGGATCAACAGACGGGTGAGCGACATTACAGTCTCATTGGCATGACAACATAGGCAGCCGACTGTGATGCGGCATCTTCAATCTGTACGCTCGAAACGGAGTCGGTCAGCAGGATGCGCACGTTCTCGCATTTCAGCGCGTTCAGCACATCCAGCACGTAGCTGACGTTGAAGCCGATTTCCATCTCAGCCCCGGCGTAGGTGACGTCCAGAATCTCTTCTGCTTCTTCCTGCTCCGGGTTGTTAGCGGTGATTTTGATCTGGTTTTCACTCACATACAGGCGCACGCCGCGGAATTTCTCGTTAGAGAGGATCGCGGCACGGGCAAAGGCCTGCTTGAGGCTGTCGCAGCCTGCTTCCAGCGTTTTGTCCGGGTTCTTCGGCAATACGCGGCGATAATCCGGGAAACGACCGTCAACCAGCTTCGATGTGAAGACAAAGTCGCCCACGTGGGCGCGGATGTTATTGCTGCCGATCTGCACGCGCAGCGGCGTGTCGCCACCGTCGAGCATACGCATCAGCTCAATCACCCCTTTACGCGGCACGATCACCGAATGGTTTGGCAGTGAGTCGCCAATCGGCATAGAACAGACCGCCAGACGGTGGCCGTCGGTGGCCACGGTACGCAGCTCTTCACCTTCGGTTTCGAACAGCATGCCGTTTAAGTAGTAACGAACGTCCTGATGCGCCATGGAGAACTGCGTGGCTTCAATCAGACGCTTCATCGTCGCCTGCGGCAGGGTGAATTCAACTTCGCTCTGCCAGTCGTCCAGGTTCGGGAAGTCCGCAGCAGGCAGCGTGGAGAGCGAGAAACGGCTGCGGCCAGAGCGCACCAGCATACGGTCGCCTTCCAGCTGGACGGCGATTTCAGCGCCTTCCGGCAGCCCGCGGCAGATGTCAAAGAATTTACGTGCCGGAACCGTGGTCGCGCCCGCGTCGTGCGGCTGCGTCAGCGTAACGCGCGCGATCATTTCCATTTCCAGATCTGTACCGGTCAGCGACAGCGTACCGTCCGCGACCTGAAGCAGCAGGTTTCCGAGAATAGGCAGCGTTGGGCGGCCACCTAATGGGCCACTCACCTGTTGCAGCGGTTTTAATAAATGTTCACGTTCAACGGTAAATTTCATAGCGTCACGATGATAATGTTCTGATTAGATTGGAAAAATCTTCTTTTATGTCGTGGCTTTCTTCGCGTAACTGCTCAATCTTGCGACAAGCGTGCAGCACGGTCGTATGGTCACGGCCACCAAACGCGTCCCCGATTTCCGGCAGACTGTGGTTGGTTAACTCCTTTGCCAGCGCCATCGCCATCTGACGCGGACGCGCCACCGAGCGGGAACGACGTTTAGACAGTAAATCTGCCACTTTGATCTTGTAGTACTCAGCCACTGTCTTTTGAATATTGTCGATAGTGACCAGTTTTTCCTGCAATGCCAGCAAATCGCGCAGCGCTTCACGCACAAAATCGATGGTGATCGCACGACCGGTGAAGTTGGCATTGGCGATAACGCGGTTCAGTGCCCCCTCCAGCTCACGCACGTTGGAGCGCAGACGCTTGGCAATGAAGAACGCCACTTCGCCCGGCAGGCGAATGTCGTTTTCATCGGCTTTCTTCATCAGGATCGCGACGCGGGTTTCCAGCTCCGGTGGCTCGATCGCCACGGTCAGGCCCCAGCCGAAGCGGGATTTCAGACGATCTTCAACGCCGTTGATCTCTTTTGGATAGCGATCCGAGGTCAAAATGATCTGCTGATTACCTTCCAGCAGGGCATTGAAGGTGTGGAAAAATTCTTCCTGCGATCGTTCTTTATTGGCAAAGAACTGAATGTCATCGATCAGCAGCGCGTCAACGGAACGATAGTAGCGTTTAAACTCTTCGATCGCATTGTTTTGCAGGGCTTTTACCATGTCCTGAACGAAGCGCTCGGAGTGCATATACACCACTTTGGCATTGGGCTTGCGCGCCATAATGCCGTTGCCCACCGCATGCAGCAGGTGCGTTTTACCCAGACCCGTGCCGCCATAAAGGAACAGCGGGTTGTAGGCTCCACCGGGGTTATCAGCAACCTGGCGAGCCGCCGCGCGCGCCAGCTGGTTCGACTTACCTTCAACGAAGTTATCGAACGTGTGTTTCACGTTAACGTTAGAGCGGTAGGTTGGCTCAGCCGGTGCGGGAACATTATCCCAGCCCTGACGAGCGGGGGCGACGCGAGGGGCCGGAGCAGGAGCGGCCTGAGCAGGCGCTGCGACGTTCACGGTTTCACGAACGGTTTGGGTGACCGGCTTTGTACCCACTTCAAAGCGCAGCTGCGGGGCATCTGACCCGCAGAAATCGTTCAGCAGTCCATTGATGTTATTAAGGTACTTGTCCCTTACCCAATCGAGCACAAAACGGTTTGGCGCATACAAAGCCAGCGTGTTATCGCTCAGTTCCGCCTGCAACGGGCGGATCCACATACTGAATTCTGTGGCTGGTAACTCATCCTGCAATCGGGCAAGACACTGCTGCCAAAGCGAAAGTGACACGGCGGACTCCACTCGAACAATAAAAGAAAACTATTGAATATTCATGATTGTTGGCGCACATCGACATGACCCTGTGTAAAGGGGGACGTGCGAATTGCTATCTGCAATTTATCCTGACCAGGATCCTGGGATCCCGATCGGGACCGCGGATCATAGCCTAAACTGAGCCAGAGATCTTCTGTTTCTCACAGATTCTTCCCGATTTATCCACAGGAAGATCCGAAACCGGGTAAGTGTAAACGATCCTGACGGGAGTGCCCCACGATTTAGTCCGCATATTGGAAAAATTAATGAGCACAGACAATTTTTTGCTTAAATGATCTAACGAAGATCCGGGACGATCCTTGCGCTTTATCGTTGAGCCCGTATAATCCTCGACCCGGCGCGTGATGCTCATCTTCCTGCGTCGTCCGTTGCTCATTTTCCACGCGAAAACGTGCGGAAATACGCGGGAAATAAGGAAAGAGAATTGACTCCGGAGTGTACAATTATTACAATCCGGCCTCTTTAATCACCCACGCTGAGGCGTTAGTCGTTCGAAACTCGTTCGGGTATACGCAAAAGTCAGTGAATTTATTCAAGTTTAGGTAGAAATCGCCATGAAACGCACTTTTCAACCGTCTGTACTGAAGCGCAACCGTTCTCACGGCTTCCGTGCTCGTATGGCTACTAAAAATGGTCGTCAGGTTCTGGCACGTCGTCGTGCTAAAGGCCGCGCTCGTCTGACCGTTTCCAAGTAATAAAGCTAACCCCTGAGTGGTTAAGCTAGCATTTCCCAGGGAGTTACGTTTGTTAACTCCCGCTCATTTCACTTTCGTCTTCCAGCAGCCACTACGGGCTGGCACGCCGCAAATCACCATCCTCGGCCGCCAAAATTCGCTGGGGCATCCCCGTATCGGTCTCACAGTCGCCAAGAAAAATGTTAAGCGTGCGCATGAACGCAATCGGATTAAACGTCTGACGCGTGAAAGCTTCCGTTTACGTCAGCACGAACTGCCTTCAATGGATTTCGTGGTGGTGGCGAAGAAAGGGGTTGCCGACCTCGATAACCGTGCTCTCTCGGAAGCGTTGGAAAAATTATGGCGCCGCCACTGTCGCCTGGCTCACGGGTCCTGATAGCCCTCATTCGGGTCTATCAACGCCTGATTAGTCCGCTACTCGGGCCGCACTGCCGTTTCACACCAACATGCTCAAGCTACGGAATTGAGGCATTGCGCAGGTTTGGAGTGATAAAAGGCAGTTGGTTGACGGTGAAACGCGTATTAAAATGCCACCCTTTACACCCAGGTGGAGACGACCCCGTCCCCCCAGGACCCTTTGATACCAGAGAACACTAACGATGGATTCGCAACGCAATCTTCTTATCATCGCTTTGTTGTTCGTGTCTTTCATGATCTGGCAGGCGTGGGAGCAGGATAAAAATCCTCAACCACAACAGCAGGTCACGCAGACAACGACCACCGCAGCGGGTAGCGCCGCCGACCAGGGCGTACCGGCCAGTGGCCAGGGGAAACAGATTACGGTTAAGACCGATGTGCTTGAGCTGACTATCAACACCCGTGGTGGTGATGTTGAGCAGGCGCTGCTGTTAACCTACCCGAAAGAGCTGAAGTCTAACGAACCGTTCCAGTTACTGGAAACCACGCCTGAGTTTATCTACCAGGCGCAGAGCGGCCTGACCGGTCGTGACGGCCCGGATAACCCGGCTAACGGTGCGCGTCCACTGTATACCGTCGAGAACGACACCTTTGTGCTGGCTGATGGTCAGAACGAACTCGCGATCCCGATGACGTACACCGACGCCGCAGGCAACACCTTCACCAAAACCTTCACCCTGAAACGCGGTGAATATGCGGTGAACGTAGGCTACAGCGTACAGAACGCCAGTGCGAAACCGCTGGAGCTGTCGACCTTTGGCCAGCTGAAGCAGTCCATCAATCTGCCGTCTCACCGAGACACCGGAAGCAGCAACTTTGCGCTGCATACCTTCCGTGGCGCGGCGTACTCCACGCCAGACGCGAAGTATGAGAAATACAAATTCGACACCATTGCCGATAATGAAAACCTGAACGTCAGCGCTAAAGGCGGTTGGGTGGCAATGCTGCAGCAGTATTTCGCTACTGCGTGGGTGCCAAATAACGACGGTACCAACAACTTCTATACCGCGAACCTGGGTAACGGTCTTGCAGCCATCGGCTACAAATCTCAGCCGGTTCTGGTTCAGCCGGGTCAAACCGGTAAGCTGGCAAGCACCCTGTGGGTCGGCCCGGAAATTCAGGACAAAATGGCCGCTGTTGCGCCGCACCTGGATCTGACCGTGGATTACGGCTGGTTGTGGTTCATCTCTCAGCCGCTGTTTAAGCTGCTGAAGTTCATCCACAGCTTCCTGGGTAACTGGGGCTTCTCCATCATCGTTATCACCTTCATCGTTCGTGGCATCATGTACCCGCTGACTAAAGCGCAGTACACCTCCATGGCGAAGATGCGCATGCTGCAGCCGAAGATTCAGGCAATGCGTGAGCGTCTGGGCGATGACAAACAGCGTCAGAGCCAGGAAATGATGGCCCTGTACAAAGCAGAGAAAGTGAACCCACTGGGTGGTTGCTTCCCGCTGCTGATTCAGATGCCAATCTTCCTTGCGCTGTACTACATGCTGATGGGTTCCGTTGAGCTGCGTCACGCGCCGTTCGCCCTGTGGATCCATGACCTGTCCGCACAGGACCCGTACTACATCCTGCCGATCCTGATGGGCGTGACGATGTTCTTCATCCAGAAGATGTCGCCGACCACCGTGACCGACCCGATGCAGCAGAAGATCATGACCTTTATGCCGGTCATCTTCACCGTGTTCTTCCTGTGGTTCCCGTCAGGTCTGGTGCTGTACTATATCGTCAGCAACCTGGTGACCATCATCCAGCAGCAGCTGATTTACCGTGGTCTGGAAAAACGTGGCCTGCATAGCCGCGAAAAGAAAAAGTCCTGATTCGGTAAGTTAACGCTAAAATAAGGGCGGTCGATTGACCGCCTTTTTTATTTGTATTGAACGAGAGCAACCATGAGCCATAACGACACTATCGTCGCCCAGGCAACCCCACCGGGACGCGGTGGTGTAGGCATTCTGCGTATCTCCGGCCTGAAGGCGCGCGAGGTGGCCGAAGCGGTGCTGGGTAAACTGCCAAAGCCGCGCTACGCTGATTACCTGCCGTTTAAGGACACCGACGGCACGCCGCTGGACCAGGGCATTGCGCTGTGGTTCCCCGGCCCGAACTCCTTTACCGGTGAAGACGTGCTGGAGCTTCAGGGCCACGGCGGGCCGGTTATCCTCGACCTGCTGTTAAAACGTATTCTGACCCTGCCGGGCCTGCGCATTGCGAAGCCGGGCGAGTTCTCCGAGCGTGCCTTCCTCAACGACAAGCTCGACCTGGCGCAAGCGGAGGCCATTGCAGACCTGATCGATGCCAGTTCCGAACAGGCGGCCCGCTCCGCCCTGAACTCGCTGCAGGGGGCATTCTCCGCGCGTGTGAATCACCTTGTGGAAGCACTTACTCACCTGCGCATCTACGTGGAAGCGGCTATCGACTTCCCGGATGAGGAGATCGACTTCCTCTCTGACGGCAAAATCGAAGCCCAGCTCAACCAGGTGATGGCCGATCTCGACGCCGTCCGTGCCGAAGCGCGCCAGGGCAGCCTGCTGCGCGAAGGGATGAAGGTGGTGATTGCCGGACGCCCTAACGCCGGGAAATCGAGCCTGCTGAATGCCCTGGCGGGCCGTGAAGCGGCGATCGTAACCGACATTGCCGGGACCACCCGCGACGTGCTGCGCGAGCATATCCATATCGACGGGATGCCGCTGCACATCATTGATACCGCCGGTCTGCGCGATGCCAGCGACGAAGTGGAGCGCATCGGTATCGAGCGCGCCTGGCAGGAGATCGAGCAGGCCGACCGCGTGCTGTTTATGGTGGACGGCACCACCACCGACGCCGTTGACCCGGCTGAGATCTGGCCAGACTTTATCGCCCGTCTGCCGGCGAAACTGCCAATCACCGTAGTGCGTAACAAAGCGGACGTCACCGGCGAAACGCTGGGTATCAGCGATGTGAACGGTCACTCACTGATTCGCCTGTCGGCGCGGACCGGTGAGGGCGTGGACGACCTGCGTAACCATCTCAAGCAGAGCATGGGCTTTGACACCAGCATGGAAGGCGGCTTCCTGGCGCGTCGTCGTCACCTGCAGGCGCTGGAAGAGGCGGCAAATCACCTTGTTCAGGGTAAAGCACAGCTGATCGGCGCGTGGGCGGGTGAACTGCTGGCGGAAGAGCTGCGCCTGGCGCAGCAGAATCTGAGCGAGATCACCGGGGAGTTTACGTCGGACGATCTGCTGGGAAGGATCTTCTCGAGCTTCTGTATTGGTAAGTAATGCCCGCTAATTAATGGTGATTTCCTCCTGGGAAATCACCATTGTCCAAATGGCAACTCGCCTAATCCCTTTTCACCCCCTATCCTGCATGCCTGCATCTATGGGGGGTTTATGGCGCGTTTTCTGTTTTGTAGTTTCGCATTAGTTCTGCTTTATCCGTCTGGTATTGATATGTATCTGGTGGGATTACCGCACATCGCCCGCGATCTGGGTGCCAGCGAAGCGCAGCTGCACATCGCGTTTTCGGCCTACCTCGCGGGGATGGCGTCGTCGATGGTCTTTGCCGGGAAGATCGCGGATAAGGCAGGCCGTCAGCCAGTCGCGATAACCGGTGCCATCATTTTTGCCCTGGCCTCTCTGCTCTGCTCACAGGCGCAAAACAGCACCGTGTTCCTGACCGGACGGTTTATCCAGGGTATTGGCGCTGGCGGTTGCTACGTGGTGGCGTTTGCCATTTTGCGCGACACCCTAAGCGCCCAGCGTCGCGCTAAGGTGCTCTCGATGCTGAACGGTATTACCTGCATCATCCCGGTGCTGGCCCCGGTCGTGGGATATCTGATCATGCTGAAATTCCCGTGGCAGAGCCTGTTCTGGACCATGGCGGCCATGGGCGCGCTGGTGTTTACCTTATCCATCGCCGTGCTGAAAGAGACCCACCCGGGCTCGCAGAATACCGGCCATACCGCCACCATTCACCCGGCAGAGAAGCTTCTCAACCGCTTTTTCCTCAGCCGTCTGGCCGTGACCACGTTAAGCGTGGCGGTGATCCTGACCTATGTAAACGTTTCCCCGGTTTTACTGATGGAAACCATGGGCTTCGATCGCGGTGAGTATTCAACGGTGATGGCATTAACCGCCATGGTCAGTATGGCGGTCTCGTTCTCCACCCCGTTTGCGCTAAATGTTTTCAGCCAGCGCACGCTGATGCTGACCTCACAGGTTTTATTCCTCACGGCAGGCGCGATCCTGGCGACCACCAGCTCACATGCGGTGATGCTGGTGGGTATTACCCTTATTTGCGCCGGGTTCTCGGTTGGCTTTGGCGTGGCGATGAGCCAGGCGCTTGGCCCCTTCTCGCTGCGGGCAGGCGTGGCAAGCTCGGTGCTGGGGATCGCGCAGGTCTGCGGCTCGTCGCTGTGGATTTGGCTGGCGGCGGTCATCGGGCTCAACGCGCTGAATATGCTGATCGGGGTTCTGATTGGCTGTAGCATACTGTGCATTACCTTACTTATGGTCATCCGGCCCGCGGCGCACTATGAAGAAGCCCATCAGCAGTCTCGATCTTAACCTGTTGCTGTGCCTGCAGCTTTTGCTGCAGGAGCGCAGCGTCACCAAAGCGGCGAAGCGGATGAACGTGACGCCGTCGGCGGTGAGCAAATCGCTGGCCAAGCTGCGCGACTGGTTTGACGACCCGCTGTTTGTCAAAACGCCGCTAGGGCTGCTGCCGACACCACTGACGGTAAGTCTTGAGCAGGATCTGGCTGACTGGATGCAAATCGGCAACCAAATCCTCGATAAATTCCACCATGACTCTCCGGGCGGGCTGACGTTCGTGCTGGCCGCGGAAACGCCGCTGATGCTGATCCGCTTCAATACTCTGCTGGAGCAGGTGAACCAGCGCTATCCGCAGGCTACGGTGAAAATGCGTCAGTGGGATTACGACTCGCTGGACGCGATTACGCGTGGCGAGGTTGATTTGGGCTTCACCGGGCGTGAAACGCATCCGCGATCCCGCGAACTGCTTAAGCTGATGCCGTGGTTTATCGACTACGAAATTCTGTTCAGCGATCGCCCCTGCGTCTATCTGCGCGAGGATCATCCGGCGCTTCAGCAAGAGTGGAATCTGGAGACCTTCCTGCGCTATCCCCATATCAGCATCTTCTGGGAACGCAGCGACACCTGGGCGCTTGATGAGGTGCTAAAGGAGATGGGACGCGAGCGCACGATCGCCATGAGCCTGCCGGGCTTTGAACAGGCGATGTTTATGGCGGCGCAGCCCAACCATAACTATATCGCCACGGCTCCGCACTACTGCCATCACTACAATGAACTCCACCAGCGGAAGCTGATCGCGCTTCCTATTCCCATTGATGAAGCGCAGGCTGAAAAGCTTACCGTTCCCTTCACGCTGATCTGGCATAAACGGAACAGTCATAATCCGAAAATCCTGTGGCTGCGGGAGACCATCAAGGCGCTGTACGGTGCGAGCGATCCAATTTTTGCCTAAGAAAATGTAAAGTTCGGTCCTAAGGCTTCTCTTACTCCCATTTACTGATTAAAACAGGAGTCAAGTTAAGCGATAATCATGTAACCGTTTAACCGATTACGACCATTATCAAGGAGCGAAAAATGGCTACGCACTTTGCAAGAGGGATACTTACGGAAGGACGTCTCGTATCGGCAAGAATTTCTTCAGCCTGTCACACTGAAGCACTCACTCTCCCGGAACACCGCAGGACGCGGTTTTTAGCGTCCAGAGCGCTTCTCGCAGAACTGCTGTTTATGCTGTACGGCACCAGCGAGCTGCCGGATATCATTACCCAACCCGAAGGCCGTCCGGTCTTTGCCGACCCGGATCTCCCTCGTTTTTCGATTGCCTACGCGGGCAATATCATTGGCGTCGCACTGACCACCGAAGGGGATTGTGGGCTCGATATGGAACTTCAGCGCGCGACGCGCAGCTTCCATGGCGGTAATGCGCATGAAGACTATCCGCTCTCCAGCAATGAGAAGCTATGGGTCCGCAACCAGAACGATCCTGTCGAAGCCAGAGCCCAGCTCATTACCTTACGCCAGAGCATTCGCAAGCTCTGTGGATGCGCCTCAGACGACGCCAGCCTGCTGCAGCTGCTGCCAGGCTCCGGACGTCTTCGTGCCACTCAGGCCACGCTGGTAGAGGCGCTCAGTGACGCAGAAGATGTGCTTATTTGGTCCATTGCGGTTACCCCCGCCATCGAACGCATGAAAATCTGGGAATTTGACAGCCAACAGGGATGGCGTAGCCTTCCTGATGTGCCCGAGCGCGCCAACGAGCCCGCCGCACGCCTGATGCGTTTAACCAGTTTACCGGCAGAAAAAGCATTCACCCTTAGCTGATCCAATCAGGGTCATCATGATGAAACAGGAGTAATCATGTCTGATACGTTGAAAGTCGTTACTTTACTGGGAAGCCTGCGCAAAGGTTCATTTAACGGGATGGTAGCCCGCACGCTGCCACAGCTGGCGCCTGCAGGTATGGAAATTAGCGCCCTGCCGTCTATTGGCGATATTCCGCTGTATGATGCGGATGTCCAGCAGGAAGAAGGGTTCCCGCAGAGCGTTGAGGTGCTGGCAGAGCAGATCCGCCAGGCCGACGGCGTGGTCATCGTCACGCCAGAGTATAACTACTCGGTTCCGGGTGGCCTGAAGAATGCCATCGACTGGCTGTCCCGTTTACCTGAGCAGCCGCTGTCAGGCAAACCGGTGCTGATCCAGACCAGCTCCATGGGCGCGATTGGCGGCGCGCGCTGCCAGTATCACCTGCGCCAGATCCTGGTATTCCTCGATGCGATGGTGATGAACAAGCCGGAATTTATGGGCGGAGTGATTCAGAATAAGGTCGACCCGCAAACGGGTGAGGTGGTGGATCAGAGCACGCGCGACCATCTCTCTGGCCAGCTGACGGCGTTCGGGGATTATATTAAGCGGGTTAAAGCCTGATAAAAAAGCCCGGTGGCGCTAGCGCTTACCGGGCCTACACTCGTCAGTAGGTCAGGTAAGCGAAGCGCCACCTGACACCACAAACCGCACCTTAGTGCGCGTCAATAAACACAATCTTCAGTACAAACAGCAGCGCCACAACGATGACGCACGGGCTGAGGTCGCGGAAGCGGCCGGTACCGATCTTCATTACGCAGTAAGAGATAAAGCCCAGCGCGATACCTTCGGTAATCGAGAAGCTGAACGGCATCATCACGGCGGTAATAAACGCCGGCACCGCTTCGGTTAAATCATCCCACTTCACGCGTGACAGACTGGAGGTCATCAGCACACCCACGTAGATCAGCGCACCCGCCGCCGCGTACGGTGGAACCATACCCGCCAGCGGAGAGAGGAAGATCACCAGCAGGAACAGAATACCCACGACCACCGCCGTCAGGCCGGTACGGCCGCCCACGGACACGCCGGAAGAAGATTCAATGTACGCGGTAACAGACGAGGTTCCGATAAACGCACCGGTTACAGAGGAGACGCTGTCCACAAACAGCGCCTGCTTCATGCGCGGGAATTTCCCTTTTTCATCCGCCAGACCCGCTTTATCGGTCACGCCAATCAGCGTGCCGGAGGAGTCGAACAGGTTCACCAGCATGAAGGAGAAAATCACGCCCGCCAGGCCCAGGTTCAGGGAGCCCGCCAGATCGACGTGACCAACAACGGTAGAGATGCTCGGTGGCGCGGAAACGATGCCGTTATAGTGAACGTCGCCCAGCATCCAGCCCAGCAGCGTGGTCACCACGATGGACACCAGCACCGCCGCGTGAATATTACGGGAAGCCAGGATCGCGATGATAAAGAAGCCCAGCACGCCCAGCAGCACGTTATGAGAGGTCAGGTGACCGATGCTCACCAGCGTATCCGGGTTCGCCACGATAACGCCGGCGTTTTTCAGCCCCATCATACCGATGAACAGACCAATACCGCTGGTGATGCCCACGCGCAGGCTCACAGGAATGTTCGCAATCATCCAGTAACGCACGCGGAAAATGGTCAGCAGCAGCAGACCAACCGCGCCCCAGAAGATGGCGCCCATGCCAACCTGCCACGGCAGCCCCATCGCCTGAACGACCACGAATGCGAAGAACGCATTCAGGCCCATCGCCGGGGCCAGCGCAACCGGCAGGTTAGCGAACACACCCATCAGAATGCTGCCAAGGGCCGCAATCAGGCAGGTGGTTACAAAGACGGCGCTGGTATCCATGCCAGCAACGCCCAGAATTTGAGGGTTAACAAAAACGATATAGACCATCGTCAGGAAGGTGGTGAAACCCGCGATCACTTCGGTGCGTGCCGTTGTGCCGTGCTCGCGCAGTTTGAAAACGCGCTCAAGCAGACCCTGACCAGACGTCTGGGTAGTGTGTTGTTGACTCATCATCAATTTCCGAACAAGGAGGGAAAATTCGTCGCTATCCTATACCAAAATGCGACAATAGTGGCGGTTACGTGATACTTTTTTCATTGAATTTGCTTATACGGCAACGATTGCGTTCCGGCGAACTGCCGCACGTAAACGTTAAACTGGTTAAAAGGGAAAGGCATGTCCGGAATTGAAGCGGTATTTTTCGACTGCGACGGTACGCTGGTCGACAGTGAGGTCATTTGTTCCCGCGCGTATGTGGCCATGTTCCAGGAATTTGGCATTACGCTGGAACTCGAAGAGGTGTTTAAACGCTTTAAGGGCGTGAAGCTCTACGAGATCATCGACATCATTAACGAAGAACACGGCGTCGTTCTGGAGAAAGCGGCTCTGGAACCGGTGTACCGCGCCGAGGTTGCACGCCTGTTCGATTCGGAGCTGGGGGTGATTCCGGGCGCAAACGCGCTGCTGGATACCATGACGGTGCCGATCTGCGTGGTCTCCAACGGCCCGGTCAGCAAAATGCAGCACTCGCTGGGCAAGCTTGAGATGCTGCACCACTTCCCGGAAAAACTGTTCAGTGGCTACGATATCCAGCGCTGGAAGCCGGACCCGGCACTGATGTTCCATGCGGCGAAAGCGATGGGCGTCAACGTAGAGAACTGCATTCTGGTGGATGACTCATCTGCTGGCGCGCAGTCGGGGATTGATGCGGGAATGGAGGTGTTTTACTTCTGCGCCGACCCGCACAACAAGCCGATCGATCATCCAAAAGTCACGACCTTCACCGATCTGGCGCAGTTGCCCGCGCTGTGGAAGGCGCGCGGATGGGATATTACTCGCTGAAAAAACAAAGCCGGATGGCGCTAACGCTTATCCGGCCTACAGGGCTAGTAGGGCGGGTAAGCGCTAGTGCCACCCGCCACAAACATTACTCTTTCGGATCTTTACCCGCCAGCAGCTTATCCAGCTCGTCGCCGCCCACGTGACGGAAGTCCTGACCCTTCACGAAGTAGAAAATGTATTCGCAAATGTTCTGGCAGCGGTCGCCGATACGCTCGATGGAGCGCGCGCAGAACAGGGCAGTCAGTACGCTTGGGATCGTACGGGAATCTTCCATCATGTAGGTCATCAGCTGACGCACGATGCCTTCATACTCCTGGTCGACCTTCTTGTCTTCACGGTAGATACGCACCGCTTCGTCCAGGTCCATACGCGCAAAGGCATCCAGCACGTCGTGCAGCATCTGCACGGTGTGACGGCCCAGCGACTCCAGACTCACCAGCAGCGGCTGGTGCTGCTGAGAGAACTTCTCCAGCGCGGTGCGGCAGATTTTATCGGCCACGTCACCAATACGCTCCAGCTCGGCGATGGTTTTGATGATTGCCATCACCAGACGCAGGTCGCTCGCCGTCGGCTGACGTTTCGCGATAATGCGCACGCAGGCCTCGTCGATAGCGACTTCCATCATGTTGACGTTTTTGTCGCCTTCAATGACGCGCTTCGCCAGCTCGCTGTCCTGGTTGTGCATTGCCGTAATTGCATCAGAAAGCTGCTGCTCAACCATGCCACCCATGGTCATCACCTGCGTGCGGATGCTTTCCAGCTCTGCGTTGAACTGGCCTGAAATATGTTTATTAAGATTGAGGTTGTCCATGGTTTCTCCACATGCACTAAGGCAAATCAACCGTAGCGGCCAGTAATATAATCTTCGGTTTGTTTCTTCGCGGGCTTAGTGAACAGATCGTCCGTGTTGCTGAACTCAATCAATTCACCCAGGTACATAAACGCCGTGTGATCGGAGCAACGTGCAGCCTGCTGCATGTTATGGGTCACGATAACCACGGTGTAATCCTGCTTCAGTTCGGTGATCAGCTCTTCAATGCGGCCGGTTGAGATCGGGTCCAGCGCTGAACACGGCTCATCCAGCAGCAACACTTCAGGGCGAATCGCAATACCGCGCGCAATGCACAGACGCTGCTGCTGACCACCGGAGAGAGAGTAACCGCTCTGGTGCAACTTATCTTTGGTTTCGTTCCATAATGCGGCCTTGGTCAAAGCCCACTGCACGCGCTCGTCCATATCGGCACGGGAGAGCTTTTCAAACAGGCGAACGCCAAAGGCGATGTTGTCATAAATGGACATCGGGAACGGTGTGGGTTTCTGGAATACCATCCCCACTTTCGCGCGCAGCAGGGCAATATCCTGAGCCTGGGTCAGAATGTTTTCGCCGTCGAGGATGATTTCCCCTTCAGCGCGCTGCTCCGGATAGAGCGAATACATTTTGTTAAAGGTACGCAGCAGCGTGGATTTCCCACAGCCGGACGGACCGATAAATGCCGTGACCTGGTTCTTGGCGATATCCAGGTTGATGTTCTTCAGGGCATGGAATTTGCCGTAGTAGAAGTTCAAATCACGAACCTGAATCTTACCCGGGGCAGTATCAACCATACTCATTGACTCATTTCCTCATTCGGCGCCGCGAGCTGCCGCGCCGTAAAAAATTAACCGTGTTTCTTCTTCGCGAAAATGACGCGCGCCAGAATGTTCAGCAACAGTACGCAAAGGGTAATGATCAGCACCCCGGCCCAGGCCAGCTGCTGCCATTCCGCGAATGGGCTCATCGCAAATTTAAAGATCGTTACCGGCAGGTTGGCGATCGGCTGCATCATGTCCGTGCTCCAGAACTGATTGGAGAGGGACGTAAACAGCAGCGGCGCCGTTTCACCCGCGATACGCGCAACCGCCAGCAGGATACCGGTCATGATCCCGGAGACCGACGCCTTCAGCGTAATCGCCGAGATCATCTTCCATTTCGGCGTACCCAGCGCATAAGCCGCTTCACGCAGGCTGTCCGGCACCAGTTTCAGCATGTTCTCGGTGGTTCGAATCACAATCGGCACCTGCAGCAGCGCCAGTGCAATCACACCCGCCCAGCCGGAGAAGTGTTCCATCTGCGCCACCACCACGGTGTATACAAACAGACCCACGACGATAGACGGTGCAGACAGCAGAATGTCGTTGATGAAGCGAATGACTTCCGCCAGCCAGGATTTACGACCGTATTCTGCCAGGTAGATGCCCGCCATGATGCCCAGCGGCGTGCCGAAGACCGTCGCCCAGAGGATCAGCAGTCCGCTGCCCGCCAGGGCATTCGCCAGGCCACCACCCGCCGTGTTCGGCGGCGGCGTCATTTCGGTGAACAGCGACAGTGACATTCCGTCAATTCCGCGAACAACCGTCGAGAAGAGGATCCAGACCAGCCAGAACAGGCCGAATGCCATCGTCGCCATAGAGAGCGTCAGGGCAATGCGGTTTTTCATGCGGCGTCTGGCCTGCATTTTACGGCGAGATTCCGCCAGTTCAGCGGTAGCTTGCATTTCGAGAGTAGCCATTAGCGTGCCCCCTCATTTTTAGCGAGACGCATAATCATCAGCTTGGAAATCGCCAGAACAATGAAGGTGATAACGAACAGAATCAGACCCAGCTCCATCAGCGCCGCCACGTGCAGACCCGATTCCGCTTCCGCAAATTCATTCGCCAGCGCCGAGGTAATACTGTTACCCGGCATGTAGAGCGACGCGCTGTCGAGCTGGTAGGTGTTACCGATGATAAAGGTAACCGCCATGGTTTCACCCAGCGCACGACCTAAGCCCAGCATCACGCCCCCGATCACCCCATTTTTGGTGAACGGAAGGACGATGCGCCAGATCACTTCCCAGGTGGTGCAGCCGATACCGTAGGCCGACTCTTTCATCATCACCGGCGTTTGTTCGAAGACATCGCGCATAACCGCCGCAATGTACGGAATAATCATGATGGCGAGGATCACACCTGCCGCCAGAATGCCAATACCGAAAGCCGGGCCAGAGAACAGGGCCCCCACAAACGGAATGGCAGAAAGAACGTTACCGACCGGTTCCTGGAAGTATGTGGCGAACAGGGGAGCAAAGATGAACAGGCCCCACATGCCGTAGACGATACTTGGAATGGCTGCCAGCAGTTCGATGGCAATACCCAGCGGGCGCCGCAGCCAGCCCGGCGCCAGTTCCGTCAGGAACAGGGCAATACCAAAGCTTACCGGAACCGCAATCAGAAGGGCGATGAACGAGGTCATCAACGTGCCGTAAATCGGCACCAGGGCACCGTAGATGTCGTTCGGCGCGTCCCACTCTTTGGTCCACAGGAAGGAGAAACCGAATTTCTGGATGCTCGGCCATGAGGAGAAAATCAGAGACACGATAATGCCGCCCAGCAGCAATAGCACAATCAGCGCAGCCAGTTTAACCAGCGCGCTGAAAATCATGTCACCTTTTTTACCCGGAGGGTTAAATGCAGGCTTGGTTGCAGCCATAAATTACTCTTCTGTTTGAGACGTTTTTACGAATATGCCCGGTGGCGCTAACGCTTACCGGGCCTACAGCTTAAACCGTAGGGCGGGTAAGCGCAGCGCCACCCGCCATCTTCGTTAAATATATCCTGTTAGTACAGCGCTTTACCGCTGCTGTCTTTCACGTTGGTTTTCCATGCAGCGCGAATCTGCTCAACCACGTTGTCCGGCAGGGTGGCGTAATCCAGAGCGTTAGCCTGTTTGCCGCCGTTTTTGTATGCCCAGTCGAAGAACTTCAGCACTTCGGTGCCCTGCTCAGGTTTCTTCTGCTCTTTGTGAACCAGGATGAAGGTGGTAGAGGTGATTGGCCATGCACCTTCGCCTTTCTGGTTAGTCAGATCCTGCGCGAACGATTTGCTCCAGTCAGCGCCTTTGGCGGCGTTAGCAAAGTTCTCTTCGGTTGGGCTAACCGGTTTGCCGTCGGCTGAAACCAGTTTGGTGTAGGACAGGTTGTTCTGCTTAGCGTACGCATACTCTACGTAGCCGATGGAGCCAGGCAGACGCTGTACGAACGCGGCGATACCGTCGTTACCTTTACCGCCCAGACCGGTTGGCCAGTTAACGGTAGAGCCGGAGCCGACTTTAGATTTCCACTCTTCGTTCACTTTTGCCAGGTAGCTGGTGAACACGAAAGAGGTACCGGAACCATCCGCGCGGCGAACCACGGCGATGTTCTGAGAAGGCAGCTTCAGGCCTGGGTTGAGTTTGGCGATCGCTTCGTCATCCCATTTTTTGATTTTGCCCAGGTAGATGTCACCCAGGGTTTTGCCGTCCAGCACCAGCTCGCCCGACTTCACGCCCGGCAGGTTGATGGCCAGGACCACGCCACCGATCACGGTCGGGAACTGGAACAGGCCTTCCTGAGCCAGTTTGTCATCAGACAGTGGAGCGTCAGACGCGCCGAAATCAACCGTGTTCGCGGTAATTTGTTTAACGCCACCGGAGGAGCCGATACCCTGATAGTTAACCTTGTTACCGGTTTCTTTCTGGTAGGTATCCGCCCATTTGGCATACACCGGCGCAGGGAAGGTTGCACCAGCGCCAGTCAGGCTTGCTTCTGCAAATACAGAGAACGCGCTCAGAGATAAGGTCGCGGCGACAACAGTTGCGACAGTGGTACGCATAACTTTCATAATGTCTCCTGCAAGATTTTCGTAAATCGTTGTTTAGTGGCTACGATGAGCAAAATAGGACAAACAGGTGACAGATAAATGTACGAATTATGACAGTTTTATGACAATGGAAATTTCACTTAAAAAACAGTAAAAGAAAACTTATTTTTCAATGCGTTAGCCACTTTTATGACAAGACGTTTTCAGAAATATTTTCTTTATGTGACACTGAAAAAAGTAGCTGAAGATGACAAATTGTCATTATTAAAAATGAGAAAGGATTGATGAAAAACAAACCAGGCAGGATAAAAAAGCTCCACCCGAAGGTGGAGCCTGAAGGGATTATTCTACGGTAACCGATTTCGCCAGGTTACGCGGCTGGTCGACGTCGGTGCCTTTGATCAGCGCCACGTGATAGGCCAGCAGCTGCAGCGGAACGGTGTAGAAGATGGGTGCAATCACCTCTTCCACATGCGGCATCTCGATGATGTGCATGTTGTCATTGCTGACAAAACCGGCATCTTTGTCGGCGAAGACGTACAGGACACCACCGCGGGCGCGGACTTCTTCGATGTTAGATTTCAGTTTTTCCAGCAGTTCGTTGTTTGGTGCCACAACGATGACCGGCATATCCGCGTCAATCAGCGCCAGCGGGCCGTGTTTCAGCTCGCCTGCCGCATAGGCTTCAGCGTGAATGTAGGAGATCTCTTTCAGCTTCAGCGCGCCTTCCAGCGCAATCGGATACTGATCGCCACGACCCAGGAACAGGGCGTGATGTTTATCAGAGAAGTCTTCCGCCAGCGCTTCAATGCGTTTGTCCTGAGACAGCATCTGCTCAATGCGGCTCGGCAGCGCCTGCAGGCCGTGAACGATGTCGTGCTCAACGGAAGCATCTTCGCCTTTCAAACGCGCCAGCTTCGCCACCAGCATCAGCAGAACGGTCAGCTGAGTGGTAAACGCTTTGGTGGAGGCCACGCCGATTTCGGTGCCAGCGTTGGTCATCAGCGCCAGATCGGATTCACGCACCAGGGAAGAGCCAGGAACGTTACAGATGGCCAGCGAGCCCAGGTAACCCAGCTCTTTAGAGAGACGCAGCGCGGCCAGCGTGTCCGCCGTTTCGCCAGACTGAGAAAGGGTGATCATCAGGCTGTTACGACGCACCGCAGATTTGCGATAGCGGAATTCAGACGCGATTTCCACATCGCACGGCACGCCCGCCAGGGATTCAAACCAGTAGCGAGAAACCATACCGGAGTTGTATGAGGTGCCGCAGGCCACGATCTGAATATGCTCGACCTTGCCGAGCAGTTCGTTCGCGTTTGCGCCCAGCTCGCTCAGATCCACTTCACCGTGGCTGATGCGCCCGGTCAGGGTGTTTTTGATGGCGTTTGGCTGCTCGTAAATCTCTTTCTGCATGTAGTGACGGTAAGCGCCTTTATCGCCCGCGTCGTACTGCAGATTCGATTCGATCTCCTGACGTTTCACCTGCTCGCCTTTGGTATCGAACACGGTCACGCTGCGGCGAGTCACTTCCGCGATATCACCCTCTTCGAGGAAGATAAAGCGACGGGTAACCGGCAGGAGCGCCAGCTGGTCAGAAGCGATGAAGTTTTCGCCCATGCCCAGGCCGATAACCATCGGACTACCGGAACGCGCGGCCAGCAGCGTGGACGGGTCGCGGGAATCCATGATCACCGTACCGTACGCACCGCGCAGCTGAGGGATAGCACGCAGAACCGCATCACGCAGTGTGCCGCCCTGCTCCAGCTCCCAGTGCACCAGGTGAGCAATCACTTCGGTGTCAGTTTCAGAGACGAAGGTATAGCCGCGCGCTTTCAGTTCTTCGCGCAGCGGTTCGTGGTTTTCGATAATGCCGTTGTGCACAACCACGATGTGTTCAGACACATGCGGGTGCGCGTTACCTTCAGACGGTTCACCGTGCGTCGCCCAGCGGGTGTGCGCAATACCGGTTCCACCGTGCAGCGGATGTTCTTCCGCGGCCTGGGCCAGCATCTGCACTTTTCCGAGACGACGCAGACGGGTCATATGGCCTTCTGCATCGACGACAGCCAGACCGGCTGAGTCGTAACCACGGTATTCCAGACGACGTAAACCTTCGAGAAGGATTTCAGCAATATCACGCTGCGCAACTGCGCCAACAATTCCACACATAATTTTAGATTCCGAATTTAGGCATTATGCCTGCGTTGTCGCTGACCTGTATTTGCCCTTTCCGGGCGCCCCGAGCCTTGTAGAGAGTGGGGTTATTTTTATGGGTACTGCTTGTGGGGGGAGGATTATATTATCCCCTCACCCCGGCCCTCTCCCCAAAGGGGCGAGGGAGAAAAACACCGCACCGAACGATCCCCTCTCCCCTGTGGGGAGAGGGTTAGGGTGAGGGGTAAATCCGTTACTTTTTCTTCACCGGGCGTTTCCAGCCCTGCTTGCTGACCTGCGGAACGCGGCTTAACACCAGCGCGTTCTCGGCCACATCGCGCGTGACGGTTGTTCCGGCGGCAATGGTCACCCCGTTACCCACGGTAACAGGCGCCACCAGCTGCGTATCGGAGCCAACGAACACGTCATCACCGATGATGGTTTTAAACTTATTCGCGCCGTCATAGTTACAGGTAATCGTCCCTGCACCAATATTCACGTTATTGCCAATTTCCGCGTCGCCAAGATAGGTCAGATGACCGGCTTTCGAGCCTTTACCCAGACGCGCTTTTTTCATTTCCACGAAGTTACCCACGTGAGCGCCTTCCAGCAGCTCAGCGCCCGGGCGCAGACGCGCAAACGGGCCGATGGTACAGGCGGCATCCAGACGGGCATCTTCCACCACGCTGTACGGGCTGATTTCGCAGTCGTCACCGATGACGCTGTTTTTAATCACGCAGCCGGTGCCAATTTTGACGCGGTTGCCCAGCGTCACGTTACCCTCGAGGATAACGTTAGTATCAATCTCAACGTCACGCCCGTGAGATAACGAACCACGCAGATCGAAACGCGCCGGATCGCGCAGCATCACGCCCGCCAGCAGCAGTTTTTCGGCCTGCTCGGACTGATAAATACGCTCAAGACGGGAAAGCTGCAGGCGGTTGTTCACACCGTCCGTTTCGCTGATGCGCGCCGGATGAACGGCGGCAATTTCACGCCCTTCGTGGTACGCCATCGCAATGATGTCGGTGATGTAGTATTCACCCTGCGCGTTGTTGTTGTTGAGTTTGGACAGCCAGCGCTTCATATCCGCGCCATTGGCAATCAGGATACCGGTGTTGATCTCCTGAATCTTGCGCTGTTCGTCGCTGGCATCTTTATGCTCAACAATACCCGTGACGTTACCGTTTTCACGGGTGATGCGGCCATAACCGCTCGGATCGTCCAGCACGACGGTCAACAAACCGATGCCGCCCTGCGGTTTGGCTGCACGCAGACGAGTCAGTGTTTCAACGGAGATCAGCGGGACATCGCCGTAGAGCATCAAAATGTCTTCGTCATCCGCAAAGAAAGGCGCTGCCTGCTGCATCGCATGGCCTGTACCCAACTGTTCGGCCTGAAGCACCCAGTTGAGCTTGTCATCGCTCAGCGTCTTTTTAAGCAGATCGCCACCGTGGCCGTAGACCAGGTGGACCTGACTCGCACCCAGTTCATTCGCTGCATCAATGACATGCTGCACCATTGGCTTTCCTGCAAGCGTGTGGAGCACCTTAGGCAGATCGGAATACATGCGGGTCCCTTTGCCTGCGGCAAGGATCACCACGCTCATCGCACTGTTTGACATACGCATCCTGACGGTAGTTTGAGTGAGAAGTAAAAACGTTTGATGCTTAAAATTCTACATCTTTTTCATCATGAATTAAGGCCGAAAAAAAAAGCCAGCCTGGTATCCAGACTGGCTTTTGTGCTTTTCAAGCCGGTGTTACATCGCTTTTTTGGTCAACTCGATAACGCGCAGTTTCGCGATCGCTTTGGCCAGCTCCGCAGACGCCTGAGCGTAATCCACGTCACCATGAGAGCTGCTAATGTGCTCTTCAGCCTTACGCTTCGATTCCAGGGCTCGCGCTTCGTCGAGATCCTGGCCACGGATAGCGGTATCGGCCAGAACGGTCACACTGCCTGGCTGCACTTCAAGAATGCCGCCGGACAGATAGATAAACTCTTCGTGACCGAACTGTTTAACGATGCGGATCATACCAGGCTTAATGGCGGTGAGCAGCGGTGCGTGACCCGGGAAGATACCCAGTTCACCTTCACTACCCGTTACCTGGATTTTCTCGACCAGACCAGAGAACATTTGTTGCTCTGCGCTGACGACGTCCAGGTGGTAAGTCATTGCCATATCACCCTCCGATTAAGGCGTTAAAGTTTTTTGGCTTTTTCCACGGCTTCGTCGATGGAACCAACCATGTAGAACGCCTGCTCCGGCAGGTGATCGTATTCGCCTTCCATGATGCCTTTAAAGCCACGGATGGTGTCTTTCAGGGAAACGTATTTACCCGGAGAACCGGTGAATACTTCCGCAACGAAGAATGGCTGGGACAGGAAGCGCTGGATCTTACGCGCACGTGCTACCACCAGTTTGTCTTCTTCAGACAGTTCATCCATACCCAGGATGGCGATGATGTCTTTCAGTTCCTGGTAACGCTGCAGCAGGGACTGTACGCCACGCGCGGTGTCGTAGTGTTCCTGACCAACAACCAGTGGATCCAGCTGACGGCTGGTGGAGTCCAGCGGGTCAACGGCTGGGTAGATACCCAGAGACGCGATCTGACGGCTCAGTACCACGGTTGCATCTAAGTGCGCAAAGGTGGTGGCTGGTGATGGGTCAGTCAAGTCATCCGCAGGTACGTATACCGCCTGAACGGAGGTGATAGAACCGGTTTTGGTAGAGGTGATACGTTCCTGAAGAACACCCATCTCTTCCGCCAGCGTAGGCTGATAACCTACCGCTGAAGGCATACGACCCAGCAGTGCAGATACTTCAGTACCGGCCAGGGTGTAACGATAGATGTTATCAACGAACAGCAGAACGTCACGGCCTTCGTCACGGAATTTCTCAGCCATAGTCAGACCGGTCAGCGCAACGCGCAGACGGTTTCCTGGTGGCTCGTTCATCTGGCCGTAAACCAGGGATACTTTGTCCAGAACGTTGGAGTCGGTCATTTCGTGGTAGAAGTCGTTACCCTCACGAGTACGTTCACCTACGCCCGCAAACACAGAGTAACCGGAGTGCTCGATCGCGATGTTACGGATCAGCTCCATCATGTTTACGGTTTTACCTACGCCCGCACCACCGAACAGACCGACTTTACCGCCCTTCGCGAACGGACACATCAGGTCGATAACTTTGATACCGGTTTCCAGCAGTTCCTGAGAGCTGGACAGCTCTTCGTAGGAAGGTGCCGCGCGGTGGATAGCCCAACGCTCTTCTTCACCGATGTCGCCTTTCATGTCGATTGGTTGACCCAATACGTTCATGATACGACCCAGTGTTGCTTTACCTACCGGGACTTCGATCGGGTGCTCAAGGTCTTTTACTTCCAGACCACGACGCAGACCGTCGGAAGAACCCATCGCGATGGTACGCACGATACCGCCGCCGAGCTGCTGCTGAACTTCCAGCACCAGGCTCTCGTTACCATTCTGTACCTCAAGCGCGTCGTACACGCGTGGTACGGCGTCCTGAGGGAACTCGACGTCCACCACGGCGCCGATTACCTGGACAATCTTTCCAGTAGCCATCTTGAATCCTCTACGTAATTCGTAAACCTGGTTAAACCGCGGCGGCCCCCGAGACGATCTCGGTGAGTTCCTGAGTAATGCTGGCCTGACGAGCTTTGTTGTAAACCAACTGCAGCTCTTTAATCAGGCTGCCGCCATTATCGGTCGCGGCTTTCATCGCCACCATTCGTGCGGCCTGCTCGCTGGCCAGGTTTTCTACAACGCCCTGATAAACCTGAGATTCAACGTAACGACGCAGCAGGGTATCCAGCAGCGGTTTCGGATCGGGTTCATACAGGTAATCCCAGGTTTTTTGCTTCAGCTCGCCATCTTCTGATGCCGGTAACGGCAGCATCTGCGTGAGCGTTGGAACCTGAGACATGGTGTTAATGAATTTGTTGCTGACAACGTACAGTCTGTCCAGACGGCCTTCATCATAAGCCTGCAACATCACTTTAACCGGGCCGATCAGTTCGGACAGGGACGGGTTATCACCCATACCGGTCACCTGAGCGACAATGTTGCCACCAACGGAGTTAAAGAAAGAGACGCCTTTAGAGCCGATCATTGCGATATCGCACTGAACGCCTTTTTCAGACCATGCTTTCATATCCGCCAGCAGTTTTTTGAACAGGTTAATGTTCAAGCCGCCACACAGACCACGGTCGGTCGACACCACCAGGTAGCCCACGCGCTTAACGTCGCGTTCTTCCAGGTAAGGGTGCTTATATTCCAGATTACCGTTTGCAAGGTGACCAATCACTTTGCGCATGGTTTCTGCATAAGGACGGCTGGCCGCCATGCGATCCTGCGATTTACGCATTTTGGAAGCGGCGACCATCTCCATCGCTTTAGTGATCTTTTGCGTGTTCTGGACGCTTGCGATCTTACTACGTATCTCTTTTGCGCCGGCCATGAGCTTCTCCTCAATGCCAGGCGGCTTGTCCTGAGACAAGCCGCCGGACGATTACCAGGATTGGGTTGCTTTGAAGGAATCGAGGATAGCTTTCAGCTTGCCTTCGATTTCGTCGTTATAGCCACCGGTCTGGTTGATCTCTTGCATCAGCGGAGCGTGATCACGGTCGACGTAAGCCAGCAGAGCGGCTTCGAAGCTACCGATTTTCGCCAGTTCCACATCTTCGAGGTAACCGCGTTCAGCCGCGAACAGAACCAGGCCCTGCTGAGCAACAGACATTGGTGCGTACTGTTTCTGCTTCAGCAGCTCGGTCACTTTCTGACCGTGGCTCAGCTGTTTACGGGTTGCTTCGTCCAGATCGGATGCGAACTGAGAGAACGCAGCCAGTTCACGATACTGTGCCAGTGCGGTACGGATACCACCGGACAGTTTCTTGATGATCTTGGTCTGAGCAGCACCACCAACACGGGATACGGAGATACCCGGGTTAACTGCCGGACGAATACCGGAGTTAAACAGGTTGGTTTCCAGGAAGATCTGACCATCGGTAATGGAGATTACGTTGGTCGGAACGAACGCAGAAACGTCACCCGCCTGGGTTTCAATGATCGGCAGAGCGGTCAGAGAGCCCGTTTTACCCTTCACTTCACCTTTGGTGAAGTTCTCGACGTATTCCGCGTTAACGCGGGAAGCACGCTCCAGCAGACGAGAATGGAGGTAGAATACGTCGCCAGGGAACGCTTCACGTCCAGGTGGACGACGGAGCAGCAGGGAAACCTGACGATAAGCAACAGCCTGTTTAGACAGGTCATCGTATACGATCAGTGCATCTTCACCGCGGTCACGGAAGTATTCGCCCATTGCGCAACCGGCGTATGGCGCCAGGTATTGCAGTGCAGCAGATTCAGACGCAGTTGCTACCACAACGATGGTGTTAGACAGTGCGCCGTGTTCTTCCAGTTTACGAACCACGTTAGAAATGGTGGAAGCTTTCTGGCCGATGGCCACGTACACGCATTTGATGCCGGAGTCACGCTGGTTGATGATGGCGTCGATAGCCATCGCGGTTTTACCGGTCTGACGGTCACCGATGATCAATTCACGCTGACCACGACCGATTGGAATCATGGCATCAACGGACTTATAACCTGTCTGAACAGGCTGATCTACGGACTGACGGTCGATAACGCCTGGTGCGATAACTTCGATTGGGGAGAAGCCATCGTGCTCAACCGGACCTTTACCGTCGATTGGCGCACCCAGGGTGTTAACAACGCGACCCAGCAGGCCACGGCCAACCGGCACTTCCAGAATACGGCCAGTACACTTAACCTTCATGCCTTCGGCGAGGTCAGCGTATGGACCCATCACAACTGCACCTACGGAGTCGCGCTCCAGGTTCAGTGCGATAGCGTAACGGTTACCCGGCAGGGAAATCATCTCACCCTGCATACAATCGGCCAGGCCGTGGATGCGGATAACACCGTCACTTACAGAAACAATAGTACCTTCGTTGTGAGCTTCACTCACAACACTGAACTGAGCAATGCGCTGCTTGATCAGTTCGCTGATTTCGGTGGAATTCAGTTGCATGCTCCAGTCCCCTTAAGACTGCAAGACGTCTGCAAGGCGTTCAAGACGGCCGCGTACGCTGCCATCAATGACCATATCACCCGAGCGGATGATTACGCCTGCCATTACAGACTTATCGATTTTGCAATTCAGCTTAACTTTGCGTGACAGACGTTTTTCCATCGCGGCGGTGATTTTCGCAAGCTGTTCGTTACTCAGTTCAGTCGCAGAAGTCACTTCAACTTCAGCGGTTGCTTCACTAAGGGCACGTAAGTGCTCAAACTGCTCGAGAACATCCGGGAGCACACGGAGACGACCATTTTCTGCCATCACCTTAATCAGGTTCTGGCCGTTGGCATCCAGTTGCTCTCCGCACACGGCGATAAACGACGCGGCGAGAGTTTCAGGTGCTAACGCACCGGAAAGCAACTCAGCCATTTGTTCGTTTTTCGTCACCTCAGCGGCAAACGCCAGCATATCCTGCCAGCGATCGACATTGTGGTGTTCGACAGCAAAGTCAAAAGCTGCTTTGGCGTAGGGGCGAGCTACCGTAACAAATTCAGACATCAGCCCCTCCCTCCTTACAGTTCAGCGACAAGTTTGTCCACGATGTCGCTGTTAGCAGCTTCATCCACGGAACGTTCGATGATCTTCTCGGCGCCAGCAACAGCCAGAATCGCAACCTGCTTACGCAGTTCTTCACGAGCACGTTTACGCTCAGCATCAATTTCTGCCTGAGCCTGTGTCACGATCTTAGTACGTTCCTGTTCTGCTTCAGCTTTGGCTTCGTCCAGGATCTGCGAACGGCGTTTGTTAGCCTGTTCGATGATTACCTGAGCTTCCGCTTTCGCTTTTTTCAGCTGGTCTGTCGCGTTGGCCTGTGCAAGGTCCAAATCTTTCTTAGCGCGTTCTGCAGAAGCCAGACCGTCAGCAATTTCTTTCTGACGTTTTTCGATGGCAGCCATTAAAGGCGGCCATACATACTTCATGCAGAACCAGACAAAGAGAATAAACGCGATGGCCTGGCCGAGGATTGTTGCGTTCATGTTCACAGCACAATACCTCTTTAATTTCTGTGGCTTAGGGTTTTAAAACTACTACTACGCGACAGCAAACATCACGTACAGACCCAGACCTACAGCGATCATTGGGATAGCATCCACCAGACCCATAACGATAAAGAACTGAGTACGCAGCAGAGGAATCAGATCAGGTTGACGCGCTGCGCCTTCCAGGAATTTGCCCCCGAGGATGCCGATACCGATCGCAGCACCGATAGCCGCCAGACCCATCATCACAGCGGCAGCCATGTACAGCAGATCCATATTCAGGTTTTCCATGACAGTCTCCAGTTTGTTTCAATTAAAACGTAGTAGTGTTGGTAAAAAATCAGTGCTCTTCAGACGCCATCGACAGATAGACGATCGTCAGAACCATGAAGATAAAGGCTTGCAGCGTAATGATCAGGATGTGGAAAATGGCCCACGGCACATTCAGAACCCACTGTGACCACCACGGCAGAAGACCCGCGATCAGAATGAAAATCAGCTCACCCGCATACATGTTGCCGAACAGTCGCAGACCCAGTGAAACAGGTTTGGACAGCAGGCTAACGCCTTCCAGGATCAGGTTGACCGGAATAAACGCCCAGTGGTTGAACGGCTGCAAGGTAAGCTCTTTCACAAAGCCGCTTACGCCTTTCATTTTGATGCTGTAGAAAAGAATCAGGATAAACACGCCCAGCGCCATCGACAGGGTGATGTTCACGTCCGCAGACGGTACAACACGCAGTGCAGGCAGGCCGAAGATGTGCTCGCCGATAAACGGCAGCAGATCGATTGGCAGCAGGTCCATCAGGTTCATCAGGAAGACCCAAACGAACACGGTCAGCGCCAGCGGAGCAATCAGCTTGCTCTTGCCATGGTACATGTCTTTGACGCTGCCATGGACGAAGCCGATGATCATTTCGATGAAGGTCTGGAATTTCCCTGGTACACCGCTGGTCGCTCGTTTAGCAACACCGCGGAACATGGCCAGGAACAGAAGACCCAAAACCACCGAGAAGAACATGGAGTCGATGTTGATCGTCCAGAAGGTGGCCGGGGGGTTATGTGGATCCACCAGCGAGAATGTACGCAGGTCCAGCTGAAGGTTATTCAGATGGTGACCTATGTAATCCTGCGGCGTCATATTTTCTGAAGCCATGATGCCTTTTACCCTTTGTTATTGATTACAGCTGGAGCCAGAACTTGTACCACCAGCACCAAAACCCACGTTGCTATCAGCGGCATGAAGACCACTTTCAAAACCGCCAGCGCCATCACCAGTAGAGCAAAGGTCAGCAACACCTTACACACTTCGCCGAGGGCGAAGGACCAGGCCACGCGGCCTTTGGCGGGTGTATGCGCCTGATGACGCCAGGCAAAAATCATAAACAACACGTTTGGCAGCACAACCGCCAAACCCCCGCACACGGCGGAGATGCCCCAGAAGGGGTCTTTGAGGCTAAACAGCAGTCCACTTGCTATCACAGCCAGAAACTGAACGAACAGAAGCTTACGAGCAACGTTTCTACTCAAGAGCGACACAGACATCACGTTTTTACTCCTGCTCCCTTCGAGGTATGCCGCGTGTCGTATAAAACGTCCTTTAAGGCTCAGAGTCAAGCATCAAAAAGCGGTCAAATTATACGGTGCGCACCCGTGATTTCAAACATTAAGTAGCGAAAAGGTGAATAAATGTTTAAATATTTTTCCCCACCGCTATTTTTTAACTTTCGCTGAAAGCGTCAACCTTCGACCAAAACTGCAAACAGCGCGAAAACGTTGTCGATAAAGCGTGCACGAGATCACAAAACACACATTTGCGATAAGGTTGTATTTATCAAAGGCGCAAATCGCGAAAATTTATCTTTATGAAATTAAACACAAAATGTCGCAACTATTTTCAAAACAGCCCAGTACACAATAAAAACCTTTTATTGACATTCTTAATAAATAATTAACATTACGTTCTGGTTACTGCCTTCCACTTTTAGCAGACTTATATTTTCACAGATGACTATCTTCTAGGTGAACAATAGGCGCTACGTTAACCGGAAGAAAAACCTTAGTGAAGTAGAGGTTAAAAGCTCCCCGATAAAACCCCGGTAGTTGTGCTGTTTTTTAACATGATAAGAACAGCACGAATTCCACATTTTTTATTAATTTTTTAAAAATTGTTTGGCTTAATTATCACCAGATGACGTTCACCTTCGAGCTGAGGAATCTCTAATTTCTCAATAGACTCGACAGCAAAACCGTCTGGAAGCTGTTCAATCTCATCGCCTGGCAACTGCCCTTTCAGCGCATAAAAGCGGCCGTTCTCCGCAGGCAAGTGCTTACACCAGCTCACCATGTCATTGAGCGAAGCAAACGCGCGGCTGATAACCCCGTCAAACGGCGGTTCTGCCGGGAACTCCTCTACCCTGCTCTGCACGGGCGTGATGTTCTCAAGCTTCAGCTCATGCTGTACCTGACGTAAAAAGCGCACGCGCTTGCCAAGGCTGTCCAGCAGCGTGAAATGGCTCTCAGGGCGAACAATCGACAGCGGAACGCCCGGTAAACCTGGACCCGTACCCACGTCGATGAAACGCTCACCTTTCAACCATGGGGCAACCACGATGCTATCGAGTATATGGCGAACGAGCATCTCGTTGGGGTCGCGAACAGACGTCAGGTTGTACGCTTTGTTCCATTTGTTCAGCATATCGACATAGGCCACCAGCTGATTTTTCTGGTGATCGGTGAGCGAAATACCTGCCTGATCCAGCAGACGAGAGAGTTTGTTGAGCACGGTGAATACCTGTTTAGAGATTTTTCGCCCGGTGGCGCTGCCGCTTACCGGGCCTACGAATAAGTAGGGCGGGTAAGCGAAGCGCCACCCGCCAAAAGCAATGTCAATTACGCGCTGCGGCGCAACATACCTTGCTTTTTCAGCCAGACCAGCAGGATCGAAATCGCCGCAGGGGTAACCCCCGAGATGCGGGACGCCTGACCGATCGACACCGGTTTGTGATCGTTCAGCTTGGCGATCACTTCGTTAGAAAGACCCGTCACCTGGCGGTAGTCCAGCATTTCCGGCAGCAGCGTGTTTTCGTTACGCTGCTGTTTTTCGATCTCATCCTGCTGACGCGCGATGTAACCTTCGTACTTCACCTGGATCTCAACCTGCTCTGCCGCTTCAGCGTCTTCCAGGCCCGGCGCGAACGCGGTCAGTTTGACAAGGTTCTCGTAGGTGACTTCAGGACGGCGCAGCAGATCTTCCCCGCTGGCCTCGCGCGACAGCGGCGCTGTTAAGTGAGCGTTTACTTCGGCAGCAGTTTCCGCCTGCGGATTTACCCAGGTGGTTTTCAGGCGCTGACGTTCCTGTTCAATGCGTTCCAGCTTCTCGTTGAAGCGCGCCCAGCGTTCGTCATCAACCAGACCGAGTTCACGGCCCATTTCGGTCAGACGCAGGTCGGCGTTATCTTCACGCAGCATCAGGCGATATTCCGCGCGAGAGGTAAACATACGGTACGGTTCTTTGGTGCCCAGCGTGCAGAGATCGTCAACCAGCACGCCCAGATACGCCTGAGAACGGCCTGGTGCCCAGCCTTCTTTCTCAGCAGAGAAGCGCGCGGCGTTCAAACCGGCAAGCAGACCCTGTGCAGCCGCTTCTTCGTAGCCGGTGGTGCCGTTAATCTGACCCGCGAAGAACAGACCGTGGATGAATTTGCTTTCCAGGGTTGGCTTCAGGTCACGCGGATCGAAGAAATCGTACTCAATAGCGTAGCCAGGGCGAACGATTTTCGCATTCTCCATCCCCTGCATTGAGCGAACAATTTGCATCTGCACATCAAACGGCAGGCTGGTGGAGATGCCGTTCGGGTAAATTTCGTTCGAGGTCAGCCCTTCCGGCTCCAGGAAGATCTGGTGCTGGTTACGATCGGCAAAGCGCATCACTTTGTCTTCGATCGACGGACAGTAGCGTGGACCGATCCCTTCGATCACGCCAGCATACATGGGGCTACGATCGAGGTTATTGCGGATCACGTCATGGGTTTTCTCGTTGGTATGCGTGATGTAGCACGGTACCTGCTGCGGATGCTGTGCCGCATTACCCATGAACGAGAAGACCGGCATTGGGTTATCACCGTGCTGTTGCGCCAGCACGCTGAAATCAATGGTACGCGCATCAATACGCGGCGGCGTGCCTGTTTTCAGGCGGCTAACGCGCAGCGGCAGTTCGCGCAGACGACGAGACAGTGGAATAGACGGCGGATCGCCAGCACGGCCACCACTGTAGTTATCCAGACCGATATGAATTTTACCGTCCAGGAATGTGCCCACAGTCAGCACCACGGCTTTCGCGCGGAATTTGAGGCCCATCTGGGTCACGGCACCCACGACGCGATCGTTCTCAACGATAAGATCTTCAACCGCCTGCTGGAAGATCATCAGGTTCGGCTGGTTCTCCAGGGCGGTACGCACCGCCTGACGGTAAAGTACGCGGTCTGCCTGAGCACGGGTCGCACGGACAGCGGGGCCTTTACTCGCGTTTAGTATCCTAAACTGGATGCCAGCCTGATCGATCGCTTTCGCCATCAGGCCGCCAAGTGCATCCACTTCTTTTACCAGGTGTCCTTTCCCAATGCCGCCAATCGCCGGATTACAGGACATTTGTCCCAGCGTGTCGATATTGTGTGTCAAAAGCAGGGTCTGCTGACCCATTCGCGCTGCGGCCATTGCGGCCTCAGTGCCTGCGTGACCCCCGCCAATGATGATGACGTCAAAAGGATCCTGATAAAACATGGTGGTCTGCCTCGCGTAAAGCGGTATGAAAATGGATTGAAGCCCGGGCCGTGGATTCTACTCAACTTTAGTCTTTCGAGAAAGCATTGGGATCCTGGGCTATTAAAAAGAAGATCTTTTTATTTAGAGATCTGTTCTATTGTGATCTCTTATTAGGATCGCGAACCTGTGTGGATAAGTCCGATCTCATAAAGAAGATCATGCAGTTAGAAAGGATCGTTTGCTGTGAATGATCGGTGATCCTGGACCGTATAAGCTGGGATCAGATCGCGACTTTATGCACAGGCCAAAAACGACGCTACGGTTGTTCTTTGGATAACTACGGGTTAATACGAGCTTTTAACCAGAGTTATCCACATCTGTTCGCGCGATCTTTAATCGTTTTTGAGTAAATTTTTCCATTCCGCGAGCCAGATCTCGGCTGGATCCTCCGGAATGTCATGATCGAGGATGTTGATCTTGAGCGTTTCACCCAGCTGTTTTGCTCCGCAGGAGGTGACAGCGGCTTCGACTTTCTCTATTGCCCCGCAAAAGGTGTCATATTCGCGACTGCCGATCCCCACTGCGCCAAAACGGACGTTTGACAGGTCGGGCTGCTGTTCCAGCAGTTCGTCATATAAAGGTTGCAGGTTATCCGGCAGATCGCCCGCGCCGTGCGTGGAGGTGATCAGCAGCCAGACCCCGTCAGTCGGGAGATCTTCCAGCAACGGGCCGTGCAGGGTTTCCGTGGAAAAGCCCGCATCTTCCAGCTTTTCAGCCAGATGTTCCGCTACGTATTCCGCACCACCAAGGGTGCTGCCGCTGATAAGGGTAATGTCCGCCATTGATCGCTCGCCTGGATAAAGAGACGGCCATTGTACGCTGTGAACGAGCTGGGATCTACCTGTGGAAAATGTGGGAATGAATTTGCCCGATCACGGGCGGATGGTACGCATGATCGGGTTTTGCAGGGAGATCAGGGTCTCGGTGGACTGAATTTCATCGATTGTTTGGATCTTGTTGATAAGTACCTGCTGAAGGGCGTCGATGGATCGGCACATGACTTTAATAAAGATGCTGTAGTGCCCGGTGGTGTAATACGCCTCGGTGACTTCATCCAGTGCGTTTAGTCTCGCCAGGGCGGAAGGATAGTCTTTGGCGCTTTTAAGAATGATGCCAATGAAGCAGCAGACGTCGTAACCCAGATGTTTAGGACTGACGTCAATGCGTGCGCCGGTAATGATCCCCGCCTGCTTCATTTTCTCTACGCGAACGTGAATGGTTCCCGGGCTGACGCCAAACTGTTTCGCCAGTTCGGCGTAGGCGGTACGGGCATTGGCCATTAACGCCTCCAGAATGCCGCGGTCGAGATTGTCGATCTGATAATTTTCCATAGCTTTTTCTTATGAAGATTAATGAATCACTCTATTCTAGCGTTTAATTTTATCGAATCAAAAGTGAAGGTGGCTTTTTGTTGATGAGTTATTGAATGTGATGCCATTTCTGTTGCTTAATCAATATCAACAGGACGCAGGAGTATAAATAATGAAAACCGCTTACATCGCAAAACAACGCCAGATCAGTTTCGTTAAATCCCATTTTTCCCGCCAGCTGGAAGATAAACTTGGGCTAATTGAAGTCCAGGCGCCGATTCTGAGCCGCGTGGGTGACGGGACCCAGGATAACTTGTCTGGATGCGAAAAAGCGGTACAGGTGAAAGTGAAAACACTGCCAGACGCCCAGTTTGAAGTGGTTCATTCACTGGCGAAGTGGAAGCGTCAAACCCTGGGGCAACACGACTTCAGCGCGGGCGAAGGGCTCTACACGCACATGAAAGCCCTTCGCCCCGATGAAGACCGCCTCACCCCAATTCACTCTGTCTATGTTGACCAGTGGGACTGGGAGCGCGTAATGGGTGACGGCGAGCGCCACGTCGGCACGCTGAAATCCACCGTTGAGGCGATCTACGCCGGGATCAAAGCGACCGAAGCAGCCGTAAGCAAAGAGTTTGGTCTGGCACCGTTCCTGCCGGATACGATCCACTTTGTGCACAGCCAGGAATTGCTGGCCCGCTTCCCGGATCTGGATGCCAAAGGCCGTGAACGTGCGATTGCTAAAGAGCTGGGCGCGGTATTTCTGATTGGGATCGGCGGCAAACTGTCTGATGGCAAACGCCACGACGTTCGCGCGCCGGATTATGATGACTGGAGCACTGCGGGTGAGGGCGAGTTTGCCGGGCTGAACGGCGATATTCTGGTCTGGAACCCGGTACTGGAAGACGCATTCGAGCTTTCTTCTATGGGGATCCGCGTGGATGCTGACGCGCTGAAGCGCCAGCTGGCGGTCACCGGAGATGAAGATCGTCTCAAACTCGAGTGGCACCAGGCGCTGCTGCGCGGTGAAATGCCGCAGACGATTGGCGGCGGTATCGGCCAGTCCCGTCTGACCATGCTGCTGCTGCAATTACCCCATATCGGTCAGGTTCAGTGTGGCGTCTGGCCGCAGCAGGTACGTGAAAGCGTCGGCTCTCTTCTGTAATTAACGCTGCCAGCGTCTGAGCAGGCGGCTACGCAGCCCGGTATCAAAGCGCCAGATATGATCGAAGATGCGCATGATGCCGGGTTTTCCATGGGCGGACATTGCCACCGCATGAAAACGGTGCTGATGCACCCGCTGTAACTCCTTCACCTTATTCACCACGTCATCCGGCAGCCGCTGGGCAATAAAATCGGAAATCACCACCGCGTCGGCGTCGTACCAGTCGCCGCCCTGCATACGCTCCACAATGCTGCGAAAGCAGCTGGCCAAATCCGTGCCGCCGCGAAAACGCTGGCTCAGGAAGCGGATTGCCTGCTCGATCCCCTGCTGGTTCGTCAGCTCATACCCTACGACTTCACTGGAGAACAGCATGATGAAGCAGCGACGGCGATCGGCGAGCGCCACGCGCATCAGCGCCAGACAAAAAGCTTTTGCACACTGCTCGTTAAACCCGCCCATCGATCCGGACGTATCCACGCAAACGATGAAGGGCCCGCGCGGCTGTTCATCAAAATCCTGATGAACGACCGGCCGCTGGCTGATTTTCTCGCGCCAGGCTTCGCCGTGCAGCCGGTAGGTGAGGAGCTGTTTTTCTACCAGCCGACGGTAAAACTCATACTCCAGCTCGGTCATCCCCAGCGTGCTCAGCTCCGTGGGCAGAAGACGCAAAATATCATCGCTCTGCTGGAGCCCGTCGACCTGCTCCGGTACGGTGGCCGGTTCACGCACCAGGGTGCGGAAGGTTTCCATCGGGGCGTCTTTCTTTGGAACCGACTTTGCCTCTCTTGAGCGTCCCAGCTGTTCTGCAAGCTTCATCAGCTCGGGCTGCTGCGTCAGAAAATCGCCGTACTTGACGATCAGCTGATAGTCCCCGCGCCGGAGCTGGCCTGCGCTCATATCCCAGAGACGCCCAGCGGCGTTTTCATTCTCCACCAGCACCTGTTCTAACTGGCCGCTCAGGGTCATTCGTTCCTGAACTTCACTGAGCAGCTGTTCGCGCTCTTCATCCAGCAGCTGCTGGTTTAGCGTCGTGGCCTGCACCACCAGGCTGAGGCGCCAGCGCTGTAAGAAGAGGGTGTGCAGTGCCGGGGTAAAAGTGGCGTTATCCGTGACCAGCCCCCGGGCCTGGCTGGCAAACGGGGAGTGGACCTTGTCGAGCAACGTCAGGGTTTGCGGTAGCTGAACGATAAACTGCGGCGTGGAGAGCCGCTGGCACTGCTGATAACAGGCCACCTCTTCCGTTAACTCAGGCGGAACTTCTGTCTCCCTGAACCGCTGACGCAAATTTTCGCGCCAGCGCGGAAGATCGTCCGTCATCGCCTTTTTGAGCTTCGGAAATTTTTCAAAGAAGGCTGCCAGCTGCGGTGACGCCAGAAGTGTTATGACCACCTCTTCGATCAACCCCTCCTCGCTGACGGCCAGCATGACGTTGAGCGTGTCCAGGGTTAGCATTGACGCGCCTGTTTGATCTGCGCGCTGACGTCCTGCAGGCTGGCTTCGATGCGACCTAACCAGTCGCTATGAATAAAGAGGCATTTTTGCTGTTCGCTAAAGCGGGTGTGCTGCTGGTGCCATTCCGTATCCAGCGCTTCCAGCTGCTGCTTAATCTCTTCCGGTACGCTGTCCGAGGCGGTGCCCGGCAGCGCCAGACGCGATCCCTGCAGGCTGACGTCGCGGATCACCAGATGCTGGCTGCTGTCCACTTCCATATTCAGCGGCTGCGCGAAGCCGATGCCGTTGAGCTTGCCGCGGATCTCTCCACCCTTATCCAGCCACTGCGCCAGCGCCTCGCGCTCAATCGTAATGTGTACCACCTGCATATCATGCAGTTTGAGCGGCTGCTGGAGCAGCAGCGTGAGCGTTGTACCAGTCAGATCGGCAGGAAGCTCGTAGTGCGGCTTGCGGGCGAACATGCCTCCAAGGCGATTCACTTTCAGCGCGGTTTTATCACTTTGCTGCTGCTGAAGCTGGATGCGCCGCTGAGCAATCGCCCCCAGTTGATTGAGCATCGCCTGCTGCCCCCAGGCGTGTCCGGTCATCAAAACGTCAAGCTGCTGCTGCATCAGATTCATGCCTTCCGCGTCGTGCCAGAGGCAATCTTTCAGCAGGATCAGATCGATGGGGGCAACGGCATCGCGGCCGCTAAACAGGGCGCTGGCCTGCAGGAGGCGGATCGCTTTTTTCCAGCGACGATCGGAGACATAGGGTGCAGAAGGGAGGAGATCAAGCTGCTGACGCAGCAGATAGATCAGCTCGAATACGGCGTCAGGCAGTTTGACTTTGCTGATATCCTGCTGCCACTGGTAGTACTCCTCATCCGTCACCTGCAGCGAAGCGGATACCGGGTTTTCACTCTCATCCTGCTGGCTCACCAGCATGGAGCGGAAGTTTGATTTGTCCTGCACTTTGTCCAGCCACAGGCGGATGAGCATACGATCATACAGCGCTTCCAGACTGCTGTCGGCCTCGGGCAGTTCGTTAGAGGCGGCTACCAGCAGGCGCATCGGGATTTTCTCTTCACTGGCGCCGTTGCGGAACCGACGTTCGTTTATCGCCGTGAGCAGGGTGTTCAGAATGGCCGGTCCCGCTTTCCAGATCTCATCGAGAAAGACAATCTCAGCCTCAGGCAGATACCCCGCCGTCAAACGCTCATAGCGCCCTTCATCTTTCAGCGCCTGAATGGAAAGGGGGCCAAACACTTCTTCCGGGGTGGAAAAGCGGGTCATGAGATATTCGAAGGCGCGAGCATTCTGAAAAGCAAATTTTAGCCTGCGGGCAATCAGGCTTTTGGCAATGCCCGGCGGTCCCAGCAAAAACACGCTTTCACCGCTGAGCGCCGCCAGTAAACAGAGGCGAATGGCGTGGCTACGCTCGAAAAGGCCTTTCTCCAGCGCGCTGCTGAGGCGGGAAATTCTTTCTGCTAATAAATGTGAGTGAGCCATAATAGTTTTGCATCCTTTCGCCGTCGTGGCGGCCAATTGAAGCGAGTATAGACGTTTCAGTCAGGGCTGGTAATAGACTGAAGTGCGGCGCAATTTTCTTTGCGCTACATTAATGCGGTTGCATTTAGGGGTACGATTTTGCAATGAATCGTGCATACTGTGCGCTTTTTGTGGGCCAAGGGACCAGGAACACATTTGTTATTTAAACGAAAAGACTAGTCTATGAGCACTGATAATAAGCAATCATTACCCGCAATAACGCTTGCGGCGATCGGGGTTGTCTACGGTGATATCGGCACCAGCCCGCTTTATACGCTTCGTGAATGTCTGTCCGGCCAGTTTGGCTTTGGTGTTGAACGCGATGCCGTGTTTGGCTTCCTGTCCCTCATTTTCTGGCTGCTGATCCTGGTGGTTTCCGTTAAGTATCTCTCCTTCGTTATGCGTGCTGATAACGCAGGTGAAGGCGGGATCCTGACCCTGATGTCTCTTGCCGGGCGCAATACCTCGGCCAGAATGACCTCAGTGCTGGTCATTATCGGCCTGATTGGGGGCAGTTTCTTCTACGGAGAGGTGGTTATCACGCCCGCTATTTCGGTGCTGTCGGCGATAGAGGGGCTGGAGATTATCGCTCCACAACTTGATTCATGGGTGGTTCCGCTGGCCATTATTGTCCTGACGCTGCTGTTCATGATCCAGAAGCACGGTACCGGGCTGGTGGGCAAACTGTTTGCACCGATTATGCTGGCCTGGTTCCTGATCCTGGCGGCGCTTGGTTTGCGCAGCATTATCGCGAACCCGGAAGTGCTGCAGGCGCTGAATCCCTACTGGGCCGTGCATTTCTTCCTCGAATACAAAGTGGTTTCCTTTGTGGCGCTGGGTGCCGTGGTGCTCTCCATCACCGGTGTGGAAGCGCTGTATGCTGACATGGGTCACTTCGGGAAACTGCCTATCCGCGTGGCATGGTTTATTGTGGTGCTCCCGTCGCTGGTGCTGAACTACTTCGGTCAGGGGGCGCTGCTGCTTAAAAACCCGGAAGCGATCAAGAACCCGTTCTTCCTGCTGGCGCCTGACTGGGCGCTGGTACCTATGCTGATCCTGGCGACGCTGGCGACCGTCATTGCCTCTCAGGCGGTGATTTCCGGCGTGTTTTCTCTGACGCGCCAGGCCGTGCGTCTGGGTTATCTCTCACCGATGCGCATCATCCATACCTCAGAGATGGAGTCGGGTCAGATCTACATCCCGTTCATTAACTGGCTGCTCTATTTCGCTGTGGTCATTGTTATCGTCAGCTTCGAGCACTCCAGTAACCTGGCGGCGGCGTACGGTATTGCGGTAACCGGTACGATGGTGCTGACGTCGCTTCTCTCCACCACGGTGGCGTACCGAAACTGGCACTGGAATAA
Source organism: Enterobacter cloacae complex sp. 2015409 (assembly GCF_041365315.1). Lineage (NCBI taxonomy): Bacteria > Pseudomonadati > Pseudomonadota > Gammaproteobacteria > Enterobacterales > Enterobacteriaceae > Enterobacter > Enterobacter cloacae complex sp. 2015409. The sequence goes on from NZ_JBFTVM010000008.1 coordinate 90,008, forward strand.
ATTCCTCGTGGCGATGATTCTGGTGGGCTTCCTGTGCATCGACGTGCCGCTGTTCTCTGCGAACCTCGACAAGATTGTCTCCGGTGGCTGGCTGCCGCTGACGCTGGGTCTGGTGATGTTCATTGTCATGACCACCTGGAAAAGCGAGCGTTTCCGCCTGCTGCGCCGTATGCACGAGCACGGGAACTCTCTGGAGGCGATGATCGCTTCTCTGGAGAAATCTCCGCCGGTCCGCGTGCCGGGTACCGCGGTATACATGTCTCGCGCACTGAATGTCATTCCGTTCGCGCTGATGCATAACCTCAAGCACAACAAAGTGCTGCACGAGCGCGTGATCCTGCTGACGCTGCGCACCGAAGATGCGCCGTATGTTCACAATGTGCGTCGCGTGCAAATCGAGCAACTGTCGCCGACCTTCTGGCGCGTGGTGGCAAGCTACGGCTGGCGTGAAACGCCAAACGTGGAAGAGGTGTTCCACCGCTGCGGCCTGGAAGGGCTGAGCTGTAGGATGATGGAAACGTCGTTCTTTATGTCGCACGAGTCGCTGATTATCGGCAAGCGCCCGTGGTATCTGCGCCTGCGCGGCAAGCTATACCTCATCCTGCAGCGTAATGCCCTGCGTGCGCCTGACCAGTTTGAGATCCCGCCTAACCGCGTGATTGAGCTGGGAACGCAGGTCGAGATTTAAGTCTTTGTGCGGCCTGATGCCCTCACCCCGCCCCTCTCCCACAGGGAGAGGGCGCAAACATAAAAAACGGTAACCAGGGGGTTACCGTTTTGCATTTACCTCCACGCCATTTCACTTAGCGAAACGTTTCGACGTCGATCACAAATCTGTTACGTCATGATGGTTTTCTGAACATTTCTGGGGCTACACTACTTTTAGCGAAACGTTTCGCTAGTGGAGCAAGAAAATGAAGAAAGGCACTGTACTCAACTCAGAAATCTCATCGGTTATTTCCCGTCTTGGGCATACCGATACGCTGGTGGTTTGCGATGCAGGCTTACCGGTTCCGCGCAGCACAACCCGTATCGATATGGCGTTAACGCAGGGCGTACCCTCGTTTATGCAGGTACTGGACGTGGTGACCGCGGAGATGCAGGTTGAGGCGGTCATTCTCGCGGCGGAAATCAAACAACATAATCCGCAACTCCACGAAACGTTGCTCAGCCACCTTGAGCAGCTGCAACAACACCAGGGAAATACCATAGATATTCGTTACACAACGCACGAACAATTCAAACAACAAACCGCAGACAGTCAGGCGGTGATTCGCAGCGGGGAGTGTTCCCCGTATGCGAATATCATTCTCTGTGCTGGCGTCACCTTCTGAGGCCATCATGGACGCATTACTGCAACTTAAAGGGATCGATAAGTCGTTCCCGGGCGTAAAAGCCCTCTCCGGCGCGGCGCTGAACGTCTACCCCGGGCGCGTCATGGCGCTGGTGGGCGAAAACGGCGCCGGCAAATCCACCATGATGAAAGTGCTGACCGGTATCTACCAACGCGATGCCGGTTCACTCCTTTGGTTGGGTAAAGAGACCACCTTCACTGGCCCGAAATCCTCTCAGGAAGCGGGCATCGGTATTATTCACCAGGAGCTGAACCTCATCCCGCAGCTCACCATTGCGGAAAACATCTTCCTCGGCCGCGAGTTTGTGAACCGCTTCGGTAAGATCGACTGGAAAACCATGTATGCCGAAGCGGACAAGCTGCTGGCGAAGCTGAACCTGCGCTTTAAGAGCGACCGCCTGGTGGGCGATCTCTCCATCGGCGATCAGCAGATGGTGGAAATCGCGAAGGTGCTGAGCTTCGAGTCGAAGGTCATCATTATGGATGAACCGACCGACGCCCTGACCGATACCGAAACCGAATCCCTGTTCCGCGTTATCCGCGAGCTGAAATCGCAGGGGCGCGGGATTGTCTATATCTCTCACCGTATGAAAGAGATCTTCGAAATCTGCGATGACGTCACCGTTTTCCGCGACGGGCAGTTTATTGCCGAGCGCGAAGTGGCGACGCTGACTGAAGATACGCTCATCGAAATGATGGTGGGACGTAAGCTCGAAGATCAGTACCCGCATCTGGATAAAGCGCCGGGTGAGATCCGCCTGAAGGTGGACAACCTCTGCGGTCCGGGTGTGAACGACGTGACCTTCACCCTGCGCCAGGGCGAGATCCTGGGCGTAGCGGGCCTGATGGGGGCGGGACGTACCGAGCTGATGAAAGTGTTGTACGGCGCACTGCCGCGTACCAGCGGTTATGTCACCCTCGACGGCCATGAAGTGGTCACCCGCTCTCCGCAGGATGGTCTGGCGAACGGCATCGTCTATATCTCCGAAGACCGCAAACGCGACGGCCTGGTGCTGGGGATGTCAGTAAAAGAGAACATGTCCCTGACCGCGCTGCGCTATTTCAGCCACAGCGGTGGCAGCCTGAAGCATAAAGACGAGCAGCAGGCGGTGAGCGATTTTATCCGCCTCTTTAACGTCAAAACCCCGTCGATGGAGCAGGCGATTGGCCTGTTGTCCGGCGGGAATCAGCAGAAAGTGGCGATTGCGCGCGGGCTGATGACGCGTCCGAAAGTGTTGATCCTCGACGAGCCAACCCGCGGCGTAGACGTGGGGGCGAAGAAAGAGATCTATCAGCTGATTAACCAGTTTAAGGCCGACGGTCTGAGCATCATTCTGGTCTCTTCCGAGATGCCAGAAGTATTAGGCATGAGCGATCGCATTATCGTCATGCATGAAGGGCATCTCGGCGGTGAATTCACTCGCGAGCAGGCCACCCAGGAAGTTCTGATGGCTGCCGCTGTGGGCAAGCTTAATCGCGTGAATCAGGAGTAAGAAGATGACTACCCAGGCTGTTTCTGGTCGCCGCTATTTCACAAAGGCGTGGCTGATGGAGCAAAAATCGCTAATTGCCCTGCTGGTGCTGATCGCGATTGTGTCGACCATGAGCCCGAATTTCTTCACCGTTAATAACCTGTTCAATATTCTGCAGCAGACGTCGGTGAACGCCATTATGGCGGTCGGCATGACGCTGGTGATTCTGACCTCAGGTATCGATCTGTCCGTCGGTTCCCTGCTGGCGCTCACCGGCGCGATCGCCGCTTCGATTGTCGGCATTGAAGTCAACGCGCTGGTGGCCGTGGCCGCTGCCCTGGCGGCAGGTGCGGCGATAGGCGCCGTCACCGGCGTGATTGTGGCAAAAGGCCGCGTTCAGGCGTTCATCGCGACGCTGGTGATGATGCTGCTGCTGCGCGGGGTGACCATGGTTTATACCAACGGCAGCCCGGTCAATACCGGCTTTACCGATAACGCCGATCTGTTTGGCTGGTTCGGTATCGGTCGCCCGCTGGGTGTCCCGACCCCGGTATGGATCATGGCTATCGTCTTCCTGGCGGCGTGGTACATGCTGCATCACACTCGTCTGGGCCGTTATATCTATGCGCTGGGCGGTAACGAAGCGGCAACGCGCCTGTCCGGTATCAGCGTTAATAAAGTCAAAATTATCGTTTACTCCCTGTGCGGTCTGCTGGCGTCACTGGCAGGCATTATCGAAGTGGCGCGCCTCTCCTCCGCGCAGCCAACGGCGGGTACGGGGTATGAGCTGGACGCCATTGCGGCAGTGGTTCTGGGCGGTACGAGTCTTGCGGGCGGTAAAGGTCGCATTGTTGGGACATTGATCGGCGCACTGATCCTCGGTTTCCTGAATAATGGTTTGAATTTGTTAGGTGTTTCCTCCTATTACCAGATGATCGTTAAGGCAGTGGTGATTTTGCTGGCGGTACTGGTAGACAACAAAAAACAGTAACTGACGACACTACAGGACATCTTAGATATGAACATGAAAAAACTGGCTACCCTGGTTTCTGCTGTCGCGCTGAGCGCAACCGTAAGTGCTAACGCCATGGCGAAAGACACCATCGCGCTGGTTGTCTCTACCCTGAACAACCCGTTCTTCGTCTCTCTGAAGGATGGCGCGCAGAAAGAAGCGGACAAACTGGGCTACAACCTGGTGGTTCTGGATTCACAGAACAACCCGGCGAAAGAGCTGGCTAACGTTCAGGACTTAACCGTTCGCGGCACCAAAATTCTGCTGATCAACCCAACCGATTCTGATGCCGTAGGCAACGCCGTGAAGATGGCAAACCAGGCGAAGATCCCGGTAATCACCCTGGACCGTCAGGCAACCAAAGGCGAAGTTGTGAGCCATATTGCGTCTGATAACGTGCTGGGCGGTAAAATCGCGGGTGATTACATCGCGAAGAAAGCCGGTGAAGGCGCGAAAGTCATCGAACTGCAGGGGATTGCCGGGACGTCTGCCGCCCGCGAGCGTGGCGAAGGCTTCCAGCAGGCGGTTGCAGCGCATAAATTCAACGTACTGGCCAGCCAGCCGGCAGACTTCGACCGTACTAAAGGTCTGAACGTCATGCAGAACCTGCTGACCGCGCACCCTGACGTGCAGGCAGTATTCGCGCAGAACGACGAAATGGCGCTGGGCGCGCTGCGTGCCCTGCAGACCGCTGGTAAATCTGATGTGATGGTTGTCGGATTTGACGGCACGCCGGATGGTGAAAAAGCAGTAAACGATGGCAAACTGGCAGCGACCATTGCTCAGCTGCCTGAGCAGATTGGCGCCACTGGCGTTGAAACTGCCGACAAAGTGCTGAAGGGCGAAAAAGTTCAGGCCAAATACCCGGTTGACCTGAAGCTGGTCATCAAGCAGTAAAGGCGAATCAGGCCGTCACGGCGGCCTGAGGGACACCAATAAAGAAAAGTGTGGCATACGCCACCGGGTAACACCGGTGGCGCTCTCTGATGGACAATCCAACCATGAAAACCGCAGGCAACCTCGTCGTCCTTGGCAGTATCAATGCCGATCACATTCTTAACCTTGAATCGTTCCCGACACCAGGCGAAACCGTCACGGGTAACCAGTATCAGGTGGCATTTGGCGGTAAAGGTGCAAACCAGGCCGTTGCTGCCGGTCGCAGCGGGGCAAATATTGCGTTTATCGCCTGCACGGGTGATGACGATACCGGTGAGCGCGTACGCAAGCAGCTGGCGAGCGACAATATCGATATCGCACCGGTCAGCGTTGTTGCAGGGGAATCTACCGGCGTGGCGCTGATTTTCGTCAACGCAGAAGGTGAGAATGTCATCGGTATTCATGCTGGCGCTAACGCGGCGCTGACGACGGAACGCGTAGAAGCGCAACGTGCACTCATCGGCGGAGCGGAAGCCCTGCTGATGCAGCTGGAGTCGCCGGTTGAAAGCGTGCTGGCCGCCGCCAAAATTGCGCATGAAAATCATACCACTGTCGTACTTAATCCGGCCCCTGCCCGTGTATTATCTGACGAGCTGCTGGCGCTGGTGGACATCATCACGCCGAACGAAACCGAAGCCGAAAAGCTGACGGGCATTCGCGTTGAAAACGATGATGATGCCGCGCGAGCCGCGCGTGCGCTGCACGACAAAGGCATCGGAACAGTGATCATCACCCTGGGTAGCCGTGGGGTGTGGGCAAGCGTCAATGGCGAAGGCCGCCGCGTGCCGGGCTTTAAGGTCAAAGCGATTGATACCATCGCAGCGGGAGACACCTTCAATGGTGCACTGGTGACCGCGCTGCTGGAAGGCATGAGAATGGATGACGCTATCCGCTTCGCACACGCTGCCGCCGCGATTGCGGTGACGCGCAAGGGCGCTCAGCCTTCCGTTCCGTGGCGTAAAGAGATCGATGAATTCTTAAGTCAGCAGGGGTAACGCTTGGCCACAATGAAAGATGTCGCTCGCCTGGCGGGCGTTTCTACCTCGACGGTGTCTCACGTCATTAATAACGATCGCTTCGTCAGCGAGGCGATTCGGGAAAAAGTCGAAGCGGCAGTAAAAGATCTCAACTATGCGCCGTCTGCGCTGGCGCGCAGCCTTAAGCTCAACCAGACGCGCACCATCGGTATGCTGATCACCGCGAGTACCAACCCCTTTTATTCAGAACTGGTTCGCGGCGTGGAGCGCAGCTGCTTCGAGCGTGGCTACAGCCTGGTGCTGTGCAATACCGAAGGTGACGAGCAGCGCATGAATCGTAACCTGGAAACGCTGATGCAAAAACGCGTCGACGGGCTACTGCTGCTCTGTACCGAAACGCACCAGCCCTCGAAAGAGATTATCCAGCGCTACCCCTCCATTCCCACGGTGATGATGGACTGGGCACCGTTCGACGGCACCAGCGATCTTATTCAGGATAACTCCCTGCTGGGGGGCGATATGGCCACCCAGTATCTGATCGATAAAGGCTATACCCGCATCGCCTGTATTACCGGCCCGCTGGACAAAACCCCGGCGCGTTTGCGTCTGGAAGGGTATCTCGCCGCAATGGCGCGGGCAGGACTTTCCGTGCCGGAAGGGTACCGTATTACCGGCGATTTTGAGTTTCACGGTGGTTTTGAAGCGATGCAGACGCTGCTGGCGCAGCCGCAGCGTCCGCAGGCTGTTTTTATCGGCAACGATGCCATGGCGTTTGGCGCCTATCAGGCGTTATATCAGGCCGGTTTGCGTGTTCCCGACGATATGGCGGTAATCGGCTACGATGATATTGAGCTGGCCAGCTATATGACGCCGCCGCTCACCACCATCCATCAGCCAAAAGATGAGCTGGGCGAGCTGGCCATCGATGTGTTGATCCACCGAATGGCTCAGCCCACGCTGCAGCAGCAACGCCTGCAGCTTACTCCTGTTCTGATGGAACGGGGTTCGGTTTAGCTTTCGCCTTATGGCGTTCTTTTATCAGGTTACGGCCATCTTTCGGTTTTAACAGCATAAAGACCAGCGCTGAAACGACGGTGAGTGCGCCCATGGTGATAAAGGTATAGTGGAACTGCTCGACGGTGTTCGCGCTGTCGAAACCTTCATAAAACCGCAGTACCGCCGCGCTCACGGCCACCCCTAAACTGATCGACAGCTGCTGGGTGACTGCCAGCACGCTGTTGCCGCTACTGGCGTTCTCGTCGGTCAGATCCGCAAGAGTGATGGTGTTCATTGATGTGAACTGCGTCGACATCGCCATGCCCAGCACAAACAGCGGCAGTATCAGCATCCAGACAGGAAGCGAGGCGGACTGCAGCGAGAACTGCGCAATCATCAGGCCAATAAAGACCGTCACGCCAACCAGCGTCTTGCGATAGCCAAACCAGCGTAGCACCTGCGTCACGGTCGATTTTGCCAGTATCGAACCCATCGCCGTAGGGGCCATCATGCAGCCGGCAATCAGGGCCGGATAGCCGAAACCGACCTGCAGCATCAGTGGCATCAGGAACGGTACGCAGCCGGTTCCCAGACGTGAGGCAATGTTTCCCGCGATCCCGACGGAAAAGGTTCGGGTGTTGAAGAGCCCAAGAGAGATTAACGGCGTCGGGTGACGGCGCGTGTGACGTATATAAAGAAGGAACAGCAGAATCCCGGCGAGGATAACGGAGAGCGCCATCCACGTCGCGACGATCTTCTCGCCAAACAACTCCATCCCGCTGGAGAAGAGCACCAGGCTCAGGCCAAACAGGAAAAAGCCCCCCATGTCGAAGCTGCGTCTTGGCGTGGTAAAGTTCGGCATATATTTGCGGGCATACAGCAGCCCCGCAACGCCAATCGGAATATTAATCAGGAAGATCCAGTGCCAGCTTGCCCAGGTGACAAACACGCCACCGAGTACCGGGCCAAGTATCGGGCCGACCAGTCCCGGCATGGTGACGAAGTTGAGCACGGGAAGCAGTTCGCTTCGAGGGTAGGCTCGTAATAAGGCAAGGCGCGCCACGGGCATCATCATCGCGCCGCCAATGCCCTGTAATACGCGGAAGATAACCAGTTCCGTTAAGGACGAGGAGAGCGCACAGGCCAGCGAACCGAGCGTAAAGAGTGTTACGGCCAGCATGAAAACTCTGCGGGTACCGAAGCGGTCGGCCAGCCATCCGCTAACCGGAATTAACATTGCGACCGTCAGGGTGTAGCTGATGATGGCGGACTGCATCGCCAGCGGGGAGCGGTTAAGGCTTTGCGCAATAGCGGGAAGCGCGGTGTTGAGGATGGTGGCATCCAGTGCCTGCATAAAAAACGCCATGGCTGCAATCCACGGCAATCCGGCCATGCTGCGCGCTTTTTTCTTTGTCATTTATTTACCTGCTGGTGGGTTGGCGCAGCCAGTAATGCCTGGCACGCACTCAGGGCTCGCTGCCCGTCGCTTTCCTGAATGGCATCTACTATCGCCTGATGCAATTCCAGTTTTACCACGTCGTTTTGTGTAATAGAGGTAAAGTAGGTGTGATACACCGAATGAAATAAAGAGGCAAACGAGGTGAGGAACGGATTGGCGCTCATCATATAGATATGTTCATGCCAGGCCATATCGACCTCAACCCAGCGTTCGCGGTTGAAGTGTTTTTTCAGGAACACCATCTCTTCCATTAACGCGTTAAGCTGCGCTTTCTGCTCTGCTGTGCCAAGCATGGCGGCAAGCAGACATGCCTGAGGTTCAAGGCTGCTGCGCATCACCAGAAAGTGATCGACGACCTGATGAAAGTTGTCTTCCGTCATCCACCAGGAGAGCAGCTCCTGATCGAGAAAATTCCAGTTACTCTGTGGCATCACGCGTGTGCCAATACGAGGACGTGGAAGCACCATACCTTTTGCCGTCAGGGTTTTCACCGCTTCGCGCACTGCGGTACGGCTCACCCCAAACTGCTCACCCAGCTCCATTTCACCCGGCAGGATGCTGCCCGGGGCATATTTACCCGCTAAAATCCGCTGAGCCAGCTTTTCTGCCAGCACATACGACAGGTTTTTTTGGGCGGCCAGCTGTTGTGCGCTTAATGGCATCGCTTTTATTCCTTAAAGATTCATGCTGATAATTATGCCACCTCGAATGTGATTGTGGTTGCAGATACATCAAATAGAACAATTTGTAGCTTGATTTCACCTCTGTTGGTGAAAAAAAACGCGGACGGAAACTTTTTTTAAATTTCCTCTTGTCACCTCGGAATAACTCCCTATAATGCGCCTCCACTGACACGGAACAACGGCACACACGCCGCCGGGTCAGCAGAGAATAGCGAAAATAAACGCTTGACTCTGAAGCGGGAAAGCGTAATATGCACACCCCGCGCCGCAGCGAAAAGCGAAGCGGCACTGCTCTTTAACAATTTATCAGACAATCTGTGTGGGCACTCAAAGTGACATGGATTCTTAATGTCTTCGGACAATAAATGAATACCAAGTCTCTGAGTGAACATACGT
>NZ_JBFTVM010000009.1:0-90800 GCF_041365315.1 Enterobacter cloacae complex sp. 2015409
AAACGCCGTAGCGCCGATGGTAGTGTGGGGTCTCCCCATGTGAGAGTAGGGAACTGCCAGGCATCAAACAAGTGAAGAGGCCATCCGAAAGGATGGCCTTTTTGCGTTTATGCGCCAAAAAAACGGCAGGCCGGGTAAGGCAAGCCGCCACCCGGCACGTCAGACCGCACTCCACGTCACAATAAAGCCCGCAATCCCATCCACATCATTTAAGTCCAGCACCGGAACCTCAAGCGGCAATACCACATCACTGGCCACCGCAATCACATGCTCATCCAGCGTTAACTCGCTGAAATCATGCCCGGCATCGCTTCTGAACAGCAGGATCTTAGGCACTGCCTCATGCTTAAATCCTTCAATCAGCACCAGATCCAGGGTGGAATGATCCATCCGACTGACCAGATAAGCGAGATCCAGCGGCGCCTCGTCCGGCGTTTCTGTCATTAACGCCCAGCGCTGAGGACTTGCTACCATCGTTTGTGCTGCTCCGGCCTTACGCAGCTCATAGCTGTCTTTTCCTGGCGTATCGATATCCATGTTGTGATGACTATGCTTAATCAATCCAGGACGAAGGCCTCTGGCACACAGCGCGGGTATCAGCTTTTTCAGCAGCGTGGTTTTCCCGGTCCCACTCCATGCGGAAATGGCTAAAAGAGGTATCATTTTTTCTCCTGCATCATCTGCAAATCTTCATGCGTGTTCACGTTCACAAACGCTGATTTCACATCGCTAAAATCAACGGAATGGCCACCAGACTCACGCATGAAGACCATCACCCTGCGCTCTCCCGCAGCCAGATAGCTCTGCAGAGCAGGCGCTAGCGAACGATGCATCAACGCGACAGCAGGATGGTCACGCTCGCCGTCATGTACCCAAACCACAGGAGCTGTACCACGAAGCAGGAGCAGACGCTCGACAAGACAGGAGGGAATAAACGGCGTATCGCAAGGGCAGAAGATAAACCACTCTCCGTGCGACTGTTGCATGACCGAAAGCATACCGGCAAGCGGTCCCGGGTAATTCTCAAGGCTATCCTGATAAACGGCGTACCCGCTGCGTCGGTAAGTGTCGATATGCCTGTTCGCGCTGATGGCCATTGCCGTCACCTGGCCGGCAAGCGTATCGGCGACATGCTGCCACAAGGGCTTTCCATTAAGAAGCTGAAGCCCCTTATCTTTACCGCCCATTCGCGTTGCTCTGCCGCCTGCCAGAACGACCCCGATGATTTCCTGGCTAACATTCACGAATATCGCCTCTTTTATTGTGGGATTGACCCTGCTAACGTGTCACTCTAAATGAAAGGAGCACCACCATGAAATGTAAACGTCTGAATGAAGTTATTGAACTCCTCCAGCCCGCCTGGCAAAAAGAGCCAGAGCTAAATCTGATGCAATTTTTACAGAAACTGGCGAAAGAGTCAGGTTTTGACGGCGATCTGGCAGACCTTTCTGACGACATCCTGATCTACCACCTTAAAATGCGCGACTCCGCCAAAGATGCTGTTATTCCTGGTATTCAGAAAGATTATGAGGAAGATTTTAAGACCGCATTATTGCGCGCCCGAGGCGTAATTAAAGAGTAAAAGCTTGTAAGCGGCGGCACCGAAATCGCCACAAGATGATATCCTGAATCATTCGTATAATTTCCGGATGATCGGATGAACGACCAGGCTTTTACTTTCCAGACATTACACCCGGACACCATTATGGATGCCCTGTTTGAACAGGGTATTCGGGTGGATTCCGGGCTAACCCCATTAAACAGCTACGAAAACCGCGTCTATCAATTTCAGGACGAGGATCGTCAGCGCTTCGTCGTAAAGTTCTATCGTCCTGAACGCTGGTCCGCTGAACAAATTCAGGAAGAGCATCAGTTTGCTCACGATCTGCTGGATGACGATGTTCCCGTTGCCGCACCGCTAAAATTCAATAACCAAACGCTCCTCACGCACGAAGGGTATTACTACGCAGTATTCCCAAGCCTGGGTGGTCGTCAGTTTGAAGCGGATAATATCGATCAGATGGAATGGGTTGCCCGCTATCTTGGGCGTATCCACCAGACGGGACGCAAAAAAGCCTTTATTGCCCGTCCAACGATGGGGATTCAGGAATACCTCCTTGAACCGCGCGAACTATTCGAAACGTCTGCAATGATCCCCGCTGCGCTAAAGGATGATTTCCTCAACGCCACCGATAAGCTTATTGCTGCAGTGAAAACCTGCTGGCGCGATGATATTTCCGTTCTGCGCCTGCATGGCGATTGTCACGCCGGGAATATTCTCTGGCGTGATGGCCCGCTGTTTGTCGATCTCGATGATGCGCGTATGGGGCCAGCGGTTCAGGACCTGTGGATGCTGCTCAATGGCGACAAAGCCGAGCAACGCATGCAGCTTGAAACCATTATTGAAGCTTATGAAGAACTTAGCCCGTTTAATTCAGACGAAATTGCCCTGATTGAGCCTTTACGTGCGATGCGTTTTGTTTATTATCTCGCATGGTTAATCAGGCGTTGGGACGATCCGGCATTTCCTCGCAATTTCCCGTGGCTTACCGGAGAGGATTACTGGCGTAGCCAGATATCTACATTTACTGAGCAGGTTAAGGTTCTTCAGGAGCCCCCTCTGCAATTAACGCCGATGTATTAATTGGACACACCCAGGAGAGAGTTAATCATGAAAAAAATTTGGCTGGCGCTGGCAGGTATGATTCTGGCATTTAGCGCTTCTGCTGCGCAGTTTACCGACGGCAAACAGTTCATCACGCTGGACAAGCCGGTCGCTGGCGAGCCACAGGTTCTGGAGTTCTTCTCGTTCTATTGCCCACACTGCTATCAGTTCGAGCAGGTGCTGCATGTTTCTGACAACGTGAAGAAAAAGCTGCCGGAAGGCACCAAAATGACCAAGTACCACGTTGAGTTCCTGGGCCCATTGGGTAAAGACCTGACTCAGGCATGGGCGGTGGCGATGGCACTGGGCGTGGAAGATAAGATCACTTCGCCAATGTTTGAAGCCGTACAGAAAACCCAGACCGTTCAGACCACTGCGGATATCCGTAAAGTGTTCGTTGATGCGGGCGTGAAAGGTGAAGAGTACGATGCCGCATGGAACAGCTTCGTGGTGAAATCACTGGTTGCCCAGCAGGAAAAAGCGGCTGCTGATCTCCAGCTTCAGGGCGTTCCGGCGATGTTTGTTAACGGCAAATATCAGCTGAACATGCAGGGCATGGACACCAGCAGCATGGATATTTTCGTACAGCAGTATGCAGATACCGTGAAATACCTGGTTGAGAAGAAGTAATTTCGTTGATGTAAAAACGCCGGTCACTGACCGGCGTCTTTGTATGAAGATTTTATCTTGTCTATCTGTTCGTCTTTCTCTTTCCAGAGCGTATTAAGCCACTGCTGGAAACGACGTTTGAAGTTCTTATCGTTTACGTAATCACCGTGCAGTTCAGCGTCAATCGGAACCAGGTCGACGTGCACGACAATGCGCGTCAGTTTGCCGCTGAGCATATCGAAGAACGGCGTCCTGTCGTTTTCCGGATAGCAGAGCGTGACGTTAAGAAGTTTATCGAACTGTGCTCCCAGCACGTTAAGCGCCATCGCAATCCCCGCCGCTTTCGGCGGCAACAGATGCTGATAAGGAGAGCGAGTTTGCTGGCGCTTCTCTTCCGTAAACCGGGAACCTTCAACAAAGTTCACGATGGTCGTTGGATGTGCGCGAAACTTTTCACAGGAACGGCGCGTGGTCTCCACATCCTTACCGCGACGTTCCGGATGACGAATCAAATAGCTGCGCGAATAGCGTTTCATAAACGGCATATCGAGCGCCCAGCAGGCCAGCCCGATAAAAGGCACCCAGGCGAGCTGCTGTTTCAGGAAGTATTTGTTCATCGGGATGTGTTTGCGAAAAAGCACGCATAACACCACGATGTCCGCCCAGCTGTGGTGATTGCAGATCAGCAGGTACCAGTTCTTTTTGTTGAGACTCTCCAGCCCTTTGACATCCCACTTCAGATGCGGGTTAAGGCACAACAGGATCGCCAGCCCTTCGCACCAGCAATACATCATGAAGTTACAAAATGCGGACACGGCTCGCCACACCACGGGTACAGGCAGCAGCAGTTTAATGATCCCGGCGAGAATGATCGGCACGGAACAGGCGATCGTCACCAGAATAGTTAAAATGATGCTTAGCAGTAATGTTATTGCAGCGAGCAATCTCGACATGATGAGCTTTTTCAAATAGTTAGCTGTAAGTGAGCGACCGACTAGTCGACGCTGGGCGCTGATTTTACCAGAAAACAGACAAATGAATGGCGCTTTCACATGATGATTTGGCGGCTTTTACCCTGGCGCAGCAGATTTCTCTGGGGTTCTGCGCGAATCAAGGCTTATATCCACATAGACTAAATTGCCATCAGTTGGCCATATAGATAAGATATGACAACATAACAGCATGATAATTAAGATCTAAATATTACCTCATATGTGTTTTTTGCGTCTGTTATTCATATGAAGTGAAAATATACACAAACTTATCCACAGTTTGATTTTTGCGAGCGATCCTCACGATCGCAAAATCTTTTCCTGTATCTGGCGCTAATAACTGATGTTTTCATCCTTCTGTGGCATCCTTTACCCATAAATTGATTAAAGGCACGGACATTATGGTTCAGATCCCAGAAAACCCTCTTATTCTCGTCGATGGCTCTTCTTACCTGTATCGGGCATACCATGCGTTTCCTCCTCTGACCAATAGCGCAGGGGAACCCACCGGCGCAATGTATGGCGTGCTGAACATGCTGCGCAGCCTGATCCTTCAGTATCAGCCAACCCATGCGGCCGTCGTCTTTGATGCGAAAGGTAAAACCTTCCGCGATGAGCTGTTTGAGCATTACAAATCCCACCGTCCGCCAATGCCTGACGATCTGCGTGCGCAGATTGAGCCGCTGCACGCCATGGTAAAAGCGATGGGGCTGCCGCTGCTGGCGGTCTCCGGCGTTGAAGCCGATGACGTCATCGGCACGCTGGCGCGTGAAGCAGAAAAAATGGGTCGTCCTGTGCTGATCAGCACCGGTGATAAAGATATGGCGCAGCTGGTAACGCCAGGTATCACCCTGATTAACACCATGACCAACACCATTTTGGGGCCAGAAGAAGTGGTCACTAAGTATGGCGTGCCGCCTGAGCTGATTATCGACTTCCTCGCGTTGATGGGCGACTCCTCGGATAACATCCCTGGTGTTCCCGGCGTCGGTGAGAAAACCGCGCAGGCGCTGCTTCAGGGGCTTGGCGGGCTGGATACGCTCTACGCCGAATCAGACAAAATCGCCGGGCTCTCCTTCCGTGGTGCAAAAACCATGGCCGGGAAGCTGGAAGAGAACAAAGAGGTGGCTTATCTCTCCTATAAGCTGGCAACCATTAAAACCGATGTCGAACTGGAGCTGGGCTGTGAGCAGCTGGAAGTGCAGCAGCCTTCTGCGGACGAGCTTCTAAGTCTGTTTAAGAAATACGAATTTAAGCGCTGGACCACTGACGTGGAAGCCGGCAAGTGGCTGCAGGCAAAAGGGGCGAAACCTGCGGCAAAACCGAAGGAGACGATTGTCGTTGACGCAGAAGAGCAGGCGGAAGAAGAAGCCGTGGTGCTTACCTTCGACAACTACGAAACCCTTCTTGAAGAGTCGCAGCTGATCGCCTGGATCGAGAAACTGAAAAAAGCGCCGGTCTTCGCCTTTGACACCGAAACGGACAGTCTCGATAACATTTCTGCCAATATGGTAGGCCTGTCATTTGCGACAGAGCCTGGTCATGCGGCCTATGTTCCCGTTGCGCACGATTACCTGGATGCGCCGGAGCAGCTCTCCCGTGAACGCGTGCTTGAGCTGCTGAAGCCGATCCTGGAAGACGAAAAGGCGCTTAAGGTTGGGCAAAACCTCAAGTACGATCGTGGCATTCTGCAAAACTACGGCATTGAACTGCGCGGGATCGCCTTCGACACCATGCTCGAATCCTACATTCTGGACAGCGTCGCGGGTCGCCATGATATGGATTCCTTATCTGACCGCTGGCTCAAGCACAAAACGATCACCTTCGAAGAGATTGCCGGCAAAGGGAAAAATCAGCTCACCTTTAACCAGATTGCTCTCGAAGAGGCAGGACGCTACGCGGCGGAAGACGCTGACGTCACGCTGCAGCTGCACCTGAAAATGTGGCCAAAACTGCAGAAGCACGAAGGTCCGCTGAATGTGTTCCAGCATATCGAGATGCCGCTGGTGCCCGTGCTGTCACGCATTGAACGTAACGGCGTGAAAATCGATCCAACGGTGCTGCATAACCACTCCGGGGAACTGGCGCAGCGCCTGACCGAGCTGGAGCAAAAAGCGCATGAGCTTGCAGGCGAGCCGTTTAACCTTTCTTCACCGAAGCAGCTGCAAACCATCCTGTTTGAAAAGCAGGGCATCAAGCCGCTGAAGAAAACCCCTGGCGGTGCGCCGTCAACCTCTGAAGAGGTGCTGGAAGAGCTGGCGCTGGATTATCCGCTGCCGAAAGTGATTCTGGAGTACCGTGGTCTCGCGAAGCTGAAGTCTACCTACACTGATAAGCTCCCGCTGATGATCAACCCGAAAACGGGCCGCGTGCATACCTCATACCATCAGGCTGTCGCGGCGACCGGTCGACTCTCATCAACCGATCCCAACCTGCAGAATATCCCGGTACGTAACGAAGAAGGCCGTCGTATTCGCCAGGCTTTCATCGCTCCAGAGGATTATCTGATTGTCTCGGCGGACTACTCGCAAATTGAGCTGCGCATTATGGCGCACCTGTCCCGTGACAAAGGCCTGTTGAGCGCATTTGCCGAAGGGAAGGATATCCACCGGGCAACCGCGGCAGAAGTCTTCGGTTTGCCGCTGGACAGCGTGACCAACGAACAGCGCCGCAGCGCTAAGGCGATCAACTTCGGTCTGATTTACGGCATGAGTGCATTCGGGCTTTCGCGCCAGCTCAACATTCCGCGTAAAGAGTCGCAGAAGTATATGGATCTCTACTTCGAGCGTTATCCGGGGGTGCTGGAATATATGGAACGCACTCGCGCGCAGGCGAAGGAGAAAGGTTATGTCGAAACCCTTGATGGTCGCCGTCTCTACTTACCTGACATCAAATCCAGCAACGCGGCGCGTCGCGCTGGCGCAGAGCGTGCGGCGATCAACGCCCCGATGCAGGGTACCGCGGCGGACATTATTAAGCGTGCAATGATCGCCGTTGATGCCTGGCTGGAGAAAGAGAAGCCTCGCGTGAAAATGATCATGCAGGTACACGATGAACTGGTATTTGAAGTGCACAAAGAGGACCTCGACGCCGTGTCGAAGAAGATCCACGAACTGATGGAAAGCAGCATGACGCTTGACGTGCCGTTGCTGGTGGAAGTGGGAAGTGGTGAAAACTGGGATCAGGCTCACTAATGGTTCTTCGCATAACGCGCCTTTTATGTAAGTTTGCAACATAACAACGCGCGTTTTGTGACGATCATTAGAATTCCCTATGTAAAGAATGAAAAAAAACTACAAAAAGTGCTTTTTCTGCAGCACAAAAAGGGGTAGAGTTATCGGCGTAGGGTACAGAGGTAAGATGTTCTATCTTTCAGACCTTTTACTTCACGTAATCGGATTTGGCTGAATATTTTAGCCGCCCCAGTCAGTAATGACTGGGGCGTTTTTTATTGCGGCAAAGAAAAATTCAGGCAAAAAAAACGCGGCCATCGCCGCGCTCGGTATTACTCTTCTTCCGCTTCCGTCGCGGGTTCCAGCTCGCTAAACCAGGTGTCGAGCTTCTGACGCAGCTTGTCCACGCCCTGCTTTTTCAGCGAGGAGAACGGCTCAACCTGCACGTCACCGTTGAACGCCAGCACCGCTTCGCGAACCATATTCACCTGCGCTTTGCGCGCGCCGCTTGCCAGCTTATCGGCTTTCGTCAGCAGCACCAGCACGGCGATATCGCTTGCCACAGCCCAGTCGATCATCTGCTGATCCAGATCTTTCAGGGGATGGCGAATATCCATCAGCACCACCAGACCTTTCAGGCACAGGCGTTTTTCCAGGTATTCCCCCAGCGCACGCTGCCACTTGATTTTCATCTCTTCCGGTACCTGCGCGTAACCGTAGCCCGGTAAGTCGACCAGGCGTTTGCCCTCTGCGACTTCAAACAGGTTGATGAGCTGGGTACGGCCAGGTGTTTTTGAGGTACGCGCCAGGCTCTTCTGATTGGTCAGCGTATTCAGGGCGCTGGACTTCCCCGCATTGGAGCGGCCAGCAAAGGCCACTTCAATACCGGTATCAGAAGGGAGGTGGCGAATATCGGGCGCACTGGTGACAAAATGCGTCTGTTGGTAGTTCCAGGTAGTCACGTGGTCGTCTCCAAAATCGTAATCTGAGGGGGATTATACCTGAATGCAGGCAAAAGGCTTTTCTGATTGCCAGGACTTGTAGGCGAATGCCCCAACCAGTGTGAGAGATCGGCCAGAGAGGCTATGGGAGATTTCAGAGAATTCGCAGGCGTCAAAAAAGCCAAACTGTTTTAAATCATAAGCTTATTCCCGGGTAATTGTCTGAAAATCCCTTTTTGTACCGTTTCGTTGCTTGTTAGTTTAACGGAACAAGGTAAAGTGTGCGTCAGGGCGAGGAAGCCAACAGGATATCGACTTAAGGATTAGGGTCAGGAGCGCCAGGAGGCGAAGACGCAGGATTGTCAGGATGACCAGCGCCTGGAGGCGTTTAAAGCAGGAAAGGGAACCGTATCACGGACGGTATTAGCCAAGGGATAAACAGGGTTTGTTGTTGGCAAACACGGAATGTCTGACCCGCTAAGGGTTGTGAGTCAGGAAAAAAGGCGACAGATTGCTCTGTCGCCTTTTTTCTTTGCTTGCTTTCTGCTAGATTTCGCCGCAATTCTATACTGAAGAAAACGACTTAAAGATAAAACATCATGAAAAAACCAACCTCCGCTGCGGGCGCGAAACGCCCTGCAAAAGCACGCCGCAAAACGCGCGAAGAACTGAACCAGGAAGCGCGCGATCGCAAACGCGACAAAAAACATCGCGGTCATGCTGCGGGTAGCCGTGCCAACGGTGGTGGTGCAGCGGGCGCTTCTGCAAAAGGCAAACAGCAGAAAGATCCTCGTATCGGCAGTAAAACTCCCATTCCACTGGGCGTGACAGACACCCCGGTCACTAAGCAGCACAAACCAAAGAGCGAGAAACCTATGCTTTCACCGCAGGCTGAGCTGGATTTGCTGGAGAACGATGAGCGCCTGGACGCGCTGCTGGAACGTCTTGAAGAGGGTGAAACCCTGACCGCCGAAGAGCAGTCATGGGTGGATGCCAAACTGGATCGCATCGACGAGCTGATGCAGAAGCTGGGCCTGTCTTACGATGACGAAGACGACGAAGAAGAAGACGAAAAGCAGGAAGATATGATGCGTCTTCTGAAGGGTGGAAACTAACATTTGCACCCGGCAGGCACGATAGTCCTGCTTATAACCCTTCCGGTTATATGTTATCTGGTGTGGTTATTCGTTAAACTACGGCGGTTGTCGCGGCGACAGAAGTGGCTGCGCACCCGAGTGATGACCCGCGATGGGGCCAGAACGGGCCGCCGTATACGAACGCGACACCAACGGAAGGAGTGAGCATGTCAGCACCAACTATCGACTGGGATTTGGCCCTAATCCAGAAATATAACTATTCCGGGCCGCGTTATACGTCATACCCCACCGCGCTGGAGTTCTCCGATGCCTTCGGAGAGCGTGATTTCCAGCAGGCTGTCGCGCGCTATCCTGAGCGTCCGCTGTCTCTCTACGTCCATATTCCGTTCTGCCATAAGCTGTGTTACTTCTGCGGCTGCAATAAAATCGTGACCCGTCAGCAGCATAAAGCCGACCAGTACCTTGATGCGCTCGAACAAGAAATTGTGCATCGCGCGCCGCTGTTTGCTGGCCGTCACGTCAGTCAGCTTCACTGGGGCGGCGGCACGCCAACCTATCTGAATAAAGCGCAAATAAGCCGCTTGATGACCCTGCTGCGCGGCAATTTCAGTTTTAACGCTGACGCTGAAATCTCGATCGAAGTCGATCCGCGTGAAATTGAGCTGGATGTACTGGATCACTTACGCGCCGAAGGCTTCAATCGTCTGAGCATGGGCGTGCAGGATTTCAATAAAGAGGTTCAGCGTCTGGTGAATCGCGAGCAGGACGAAGAATTTATCTTTGCCTTACTCAATCACGCGCGTGAGATTGGCTTCACCTCGACCAATATTGACCTGATTTACGGCCTGCCAAAGCAGACGCCGGAAAGCTTCGCCTTCACCCTGAAGCGCGTGGCCGAACTCAACCCGGACCGCCTGAGCGTCTTTAACTACGCGCATCTGCCGACGCTGTTTGCTGCCCAGCGCAAAATCAAAGATGCCGATCTGCCTTCTGCCCAGCAGAAGCTGGATATCCTGCAGGAAACGATCACCTCGCTGACCGAAACCGGTTATCAGTTTATCGGGATGGATCACTTTGCCCGTCCGGATGACGAACTGGCGGTAGCTCAGCGCGAAGGGGTCCTGCACCGCAACTTCCAGGGCTACACGACCCAGGGCGATACCGATTTGCTGGGAATGGGCGTCTCCGCCATCAGCATGATTGGCGACTGCTACGCGCAAAACCAAAAAGAACTGAAGCTGTATTACCAGCAGGTTGATGAGACGGGCAACGCGCTGTGGCGCGGCATTGCATTAACGCGCGATGACTGTGTCCGTCGCGATGTGATTAAGGCGCTTATCTGCAACTTCCGTCTCGATTTCAGCGACGTGGAAGCGCAGTGGGAGCTGAACTTCAGCGATTATTTCGCAGAAGACCTGAAGCTTCTGGCGCCGCTGGCGAAAGACGGGCTGGTGGATGTGTCGGAGAGCGCGATTGAGGTCACGCCGAAAGGGCGTCTGTTGATCCGTAATATCTGCATGTGCTTCGACGCGTATCTGCGTCAGAAAGCGCGACTGCAGCAGTTCTCGCGGGTGATTTAAGCCGCAAAAGCGCAAACGTAGGCCGGGTAAGGCGAAGCCGCCACCCGGCTTTTACGTTCAACCCCGCTAGCTAAACAGCCCAACCAGCGCCGCACACAACATAGCCGCAACGGCGGTTTGTGGCGTGTGGCTTTCAGCGGCTCCGCTAGAGAGCATATTCACGATTGTTTCCAGCATGATGTTCACCCCCAATTTCCGGGCACGATCATACAAAACTCATCGGAACAGTAAAGCGCAAAATAACGGCGATTTGCGCTCAATTAATAACCTTTACACTTCGGGGAAGATCACTCCATTCCCAACTCTTTAAGCTTGCGCGTCAGGGTATTACGTCCCCATCCCAACAGGCGAGCGGCTTCCTGCTTGTGACCCTGCGTATGACGAAGCGCGGTAGTTAACAGCGTACGCTCCATCTCTGGCTGAGCTTCAGACAGCAGGTTTTGATGACCGGAACGCAACGCGCGGTCGGCCCACTGTGCCAGCAGCGTCGCCCAGCTGTCCGGCAGCGCGTGCCCGGTAGTGCTTTCAGGCGCGGTCGCTTCAAACAGCTCAGCGGGTAAATCCTGAATCAGCACTTCCTGCCCGGCGGCCATCACGGTTAACCAGCGGCAGGTGTTTTCCAGCTGACGCACGTTGCCCGGCCACGCCAGGCGCGTCAGAGCGGCATCGGTTTCCGGGTGAAGCTGCTTGGCTTCCACACCCAGCTCGCGGGCGGCCACCTGCAGAAAATGACGCGCCAGGCGGGGAATATCTTCCCGACGCTCACGCAGCGGCGGCAGATGAACGCGGATGACGTTCAGGCGATGGAATAAATCCTCACGGAATTTCCCTTCCTGCACGCGTTGCTCCAGGTTCTGGTGGGTCGCGGCAATAATGCGCACGTCTACCTTCACCGGCGCATAGCCGCCCACGCGGTAAAACTGTCCGTCGGCCAGCACGCGCAGCAGGCGGGTCTGAACATCCAGCGGCATATCGCCAATTTCGTCCAGGAACAACGTGCCACCGTCAGCCTGTTCGAAACGCCCCTGACGAATGGTATTAGCGCCGGTAAATGCCCCTTTTTCATGGCCGAACAGTTCGGACTCAATCAAATCCTTCGGGATCGCCGCCATATTCAGAGCGATAAACGGCGCTTTTGCCCGCGGGCTATGGCGATGCAATGCATGCGCCACAAGCTCTTTACCGGTTCCCGATTCGCCGTTAATCAAGACGCTGATGGACGAGCGGGACAGACGACCGATAATGCGAAACACGTCCTGCATCGCCGGCGCTTCGCCGATGATGTCTGTCGTTGGCCCAAAATCGGGCGCGTGGCGCGGCTGTTGCTGCTCCTGATAATGGCTAATCGCGCGCTCAACCAGCGCCACCGCTTCGTCAATATCAAACGGTTTGGGCAGGTAATCGAACGCCCCTTGCTGATAGGCGCTCACTGCGGCATCCAGATCGGAATGCGCGGTCATTATGATGACCGGAAGCATAGGGTGGCGTTGTTTGATCTGCTTTAACAGCGCCAGCCCGTCCATGCCCGGCATACGAATATCCGAAAGCAGAACATCCGGCGTTTTGGTGGTGAGTGCATCGAGCACTTCGCTGCCGCTCTCAAACGTCGTGCAGCTTAATCCTGCCCCTGTGAGCGCGCGTTCAAGCACCCAACGGATGGAGCTATCGTCATCGACTACCCAGACTATCCCTCGTTGCATAAACGTCACCTTTATTTTTTAATCGGCAGGAAAACCGAAAACTCGGTGTGTCCCGGCCAACTGGTAAATTCAATTTTCCCGGAGTGTTGATCGATCAAACTGCGGGCAATGGATAAGCCCAGGCCGGTCCCGCCTTCGCGACCGCTTACCATCGGGTAGAACAGGGTATCCTGCAGATGCGATGGAATGCCGGGCCCGTTATCCTCAACGTCGATTCGGGCCGCCAGCCGGTAGCGCACGCCGTGTAACGTGAGCTGGAAGGCGGTGCGGGTGCGTAAAATAATCTCGCCCCCTTCAGGCCCCAGCGCCTGCAGGGCATTACGCACAATATTCAACAGGACCTGCTCAATCTGGTCCGGATCATGGGCCAGTTCCGGCAGGCTTGGGTCGTAATCACGTACCAGCGTGACGTTCTCCGGCAGCTCCATTGAGACGAGCTTCACCACCCGTTCAGCCACTTTATGGATGCTTTCAGTGACGTGCATTCCCGGCTGCTGCGGACCAAGAAGACGGTCTACCAGATTTCGCAGACGGTCCGCCTGCTCAATGATGACGTTGGTGTACTCCGCCAGCGCGGGATCGGGGAGTGCCTTGGTCAGAAGCTGCGCCGCGCCGCGTAATCCACCCAACGGGTTTTTGATTTCATGCGCCAGACCGCGCACCAGGTCACGGGCGGCAATTTGCTGCGCATGCTGAAGCTGCTCCTGGCTCAGTCGACGCTGATTATCCATCGGCGCCATTTCCAGCAGGATCATCCCATCGGGAAGACGCTGCGCGGTCAGCGACAGAATGTGCGAGCGCCCGTCGATCACCAGCGTCACTTCGTTATCGGTAAACCCCTGGCCAGCCTGCAAACTTTCCTGCATCAGGCCAATATTCAGCGAAAAATAGCTCAGGAGTTCAGGAAGCGGGGTGCCGAACAGTTTACGTGCGCTTTGGGCGAGCAGCTGCTGCGCCGCCGGGTTGGCGTAATGAACGGCCAGCTCGTCATCGACCAGCAAAATGCTGTTAATCAAAGAATTGAGGATCTGCCCAGCATCGGGCAGCGTGCCAGTTGCCATTCAGCAGTCTCCTGGAGTTGTTGCACTGTTTTAGTGCAGTATAGCGTTTTCGGCGTAAATAGCGCGTGAGATCAGGTTGTTGGTGGAGAAAAAAGCCCATCCGGAGATGGGCTAAAAGTTTCCACGGCAACTACCCCCGGCGCTTGTCACGCCGGGTAAAACAACTTTATTAAACGCTGTAGTACAGTTCGAACTCAACCGGGTGTGGCGTCATACGCACACGGTCGTTCTCTTCAATACGCAGGGCGATGTAAGCGTCAATCGCTTCATCAGTGAACACACCACCTGCAGTCAGGAACTCGCGGTCTGCGTCCAGCGCCTGCAGGGCTTCTTCCAGAGAGCCAGCAACCTGTGGGATCTCTTTCGCTTCTTCTGGCGGCAGGTCGTACAGGTTTTTGTCCATCGCTTCGCCCGGGTGGATCTTGTTCTTAATACCGTCCAGACCGGCCATCAGCAGTGCTGCGAAGCACAGGTATGGGTTAGCCGCTGGATCCGGGAAGCGCACTTCGATACGACGTGCTTTAGGAGACGCCACCACAGGAATACGGATAGAAGCAGAACGGTTACGTGCAGAGTAGGCCAGCATCACTGGCGCTTCGTAGCCCGGGACCAGACGCTTGTAGGAGTTAGTGGTTGGGTTCGCCAGGGCGTTGATCGCTTTAGCGTGTTTGATAACACCACCGATGTAATGCAGCGCCTGCTCGGACAGACCGGCATATTTGTCGCCAGAGAACAGGTTGGTACCGTTCTTGGACAGAGACATGTGGCAGTGCATACCGGAACCGTTATCGCCAAACATTGGTTTTGGCATGAAGGTCGCGGTTTTACCGAAACGGTGCGCAACGTTGTGCACAACGTATTTGTAAATCTGAATCTCATCCGCTTTCTTGGTCATGGTGTTAAAGCGGGTAGCGATTTCGTTCTGGCCAGCAGTCGCCACTTCGTGGTGGTGCGCTTCAACAACCAGGCCCATCTCTTCCATGATCATACACATGGTAGAACGGATGTCCTGTGAAGAATCGACCGGAGGAACCGGGAAGTAACCGCCTTTCACGCCAGGACGGTGACCTTTGTTACCACCTTCGTATTTGGTGGAAGAGTTCCATGCGCCTTCGATGTCATCGATAGCCACGTGGGAACCAGAAATTGAAGCGCCGAAACGGATGTCGTCAAACAGGAAGAACTCTGGCTCTGGTCCGAACAGAACGGTGTCTGCGATGCCGGTAGAACGCAGGTACTCTTCAGCGCGTTTTGCGATAGAACGTGGGTCACGGTCGTAGCCCTGCAGCGTGCCTGGCTCGAGGATGTCGCAACGGATGATCAGGGTTGGTTCTTCGAAGAACGGGTCAATGAGCGCAGTGGTCGCGTCCGGCATCAGAACCATGTCGGATTCGTTAATGCCTTTCCAGCCACCAATGGAGGAGCCGTCAAACATTTTGCCTTCTTCGAAGAATTCGGCGTTCACCTGATGAGCAGGGATTGTGACGTGCTGTTCTTTACCTTTGGTATCGGTGAAGCGCAGATCAACAAACTTCACTTCATGTTCGTTCAGCATCGTCAAAACGTGTTCAGCGGACATACTTAACTCTCCAGATTGGTCATTGTCGTCGTGGTAACGAGGTCTTCAATTTCTGTTTGTACTGGCTGGTGCCATGTATTTTTTATAAAGCGAAATCTGTGCCAACTTTTAAAACACCCCAAAAAGGCGTTATCATGCGCACCATAGTGCAAAAGGGCTGCACCACGATGGATTTGTTGCACCAGTATAGTGCTTCAATGTGAACATTGAGCACCATATTGGTGCAATTTACGTTAAAGAGCCCTTTTACCGCTCCGTGAAAGCGATCACAAAGCATCCCTGCATGACTTGTTTGCGGGGGATGTTTGTGATCCTGTTTTGTAGTGCGATTAATCCGTGTACAATAACGCGCTATTTCTAAATGCCTGAGGCAAA
Source organism: Enterobacter cloacae complex sp. 2015409 (assembly GCF_041365315.1). Taxonomy (NCBI): domain Bacteria; kingdom Pseudomonadati; phylum Pseudomonadota; class Gammaproteobacteria; order Enterobacterales; family Enterobacteriaceae; genus Enterobacter; species Enterobacter cloacae complex sp. 2015409. Next base: position 15,773 of record NZ_JBFTVM010000009.1, read on the forward strand.
GTTGTGATCGAAAATTTGCGTAACATCGCCATCATCGCGCACGTAGACCATGGTAAAACTACCCTGGTTGACAAGCTGCTGCAGCAATCCGGTACGTTTGATGCGCGTGCCGAAACCCAAGAACGCGTGATGGACTCCAACGATTTGGAGAAAGAGCGTGGGATTACCATCCTCGCGAAAAACACCGCGATTAAATGGAATGACTACCGTATCAACATCGTTGATACCCCAGGGCACGCCGACTTCGGTGGTGAAGTTGAACGTGTAATGTCCATGGTAGACTCCGTTCTGCTGGTCGTTGACGCAATGGATGGCCCAATGCCACAGACGCGCTTCGTGACCAAAAAAGCTTTTGCCCATGGTCTGAAGCCAATCGTTGTTATCAACAAAGTTGACCGCCCTGGCGCGCGTCCTGACTGGGTTGTTGACCAGGTCTTCGACCTGTTCGTTAACCTCGACGCGACCGACGAGCAGCTGGACTTCCCTATCGTTTACGCCTCTGCGCTGAACGGTATCGCAGGTCTGGACCACGAAGACATGGCTGAAGACATGACCCCGCTGTATCAGGCGATTGTTGACCGTGTTCCTGCGCCAAACGTCGATCTCGACGGTACCCTGCAGATGCAGATCTCTCAGCTCGACTACAACAACTACGTTGGCGTAATCGGCATTGGTCGTATCAAGCGCGGTAAAGTGAAGCCTAACCAGCAGGTTACTATCATCGATAGCGAAGGCAAAACCCGTAACGGTAAAGTTGGTAAAGTACTGACTCACCTGGGTCTTGAGCGTATCGAGAGCGACATCGCTGAAGCGGGCGACATTATCGCTATCACCGGTCTGGGTGAACTGAACATCTCCGACACCATCTGCGATCCGCAGAACGTCGAAGCGCTGCCAGCCCTGTCCGTTGATGAACCAACCGTATCCATGTTCTTCAACGTCAACACCTCTCCGTTCTGTGGTAAAGAAGGTAAGTTCGTTACCTCTCGTCAGATCCTTGACCGCCTGAACAAAGAGCTGGTGCACAACGTTGCGCTGCGCGTTGAAGAAACCGAAGACGCTGATGCATTCCGCGTTTCGGGTCGTGGTGAGCTGCACCTGTCTGTTCTGATCGAAAACATGCGTCGTGAAGGTTTCGAAATGGCGGTTTCCCGTCCGAAAGTAATCTTCCGCGAGATCGATGGCCGTAAACAAGAGCCATTCGAAAACGTAACGCTGGACGTTGAAGAGCAGCACCAGGGTTCTGTGATGCAGGCTCTGGGTGAGCGTAAAGGCGACCTGAAAAACATGAATCCAGATGGCAAAGGCCGCGTACGTCTCGACTACGTGATCCCAAGCCGTGGCCTGATCGGCTTCCGTTCTGAGTTCATGACCATGACCTCTGGTACCGGCCTGCTGTACTCCACCTTCAGCCACTACGACGACGTTCGTCCGGGCGAAGTGGGCCAGCGTAACAACGGCGTACTGATCTCCAACGGTCAGGGTAAAGCGGTTGCGTTTGCGCTGTTCGGTCTGCAGGATCGCGGTAAGCTGTTCCTGGGTCACGGTGCTGAAGTTTATGAAGGCCAGATCATCGGTATTCACAGTCGTTCTAACGACCTGACCGTAAACTGCCTGACCGGTAAGAAACTGACCAACATGCGTGCGTCCGGTACTGACGAAGCAACGGTTCTGGTTCCACCGATCAAGATGACTCTGGAGCAGGCTCTGGAATTCATCGATGATGACGAACTGGTAGAAGTGACTCCACAGTCAATTCGTATCCGTAAACGTCACCTGACCGAGAACGATCGTAAACGTGCTATGCGCGGTGCGAAAGAAGACTAATACGGTCAATCTATAGGCCGGGTAAGCGCACGCGCCACCCGGCAGGTAAAAAGCCGCTGATCCCTCAGCGGCTTTTTTATTCGATGATCGCCAGAATTCTTCATTACCCGGGGACGTTATGTCCCAACGCTATCTTTTTCCTGCGAAATTCACGGATTAGGGTAACTCTGCTCCATTTATCACGAACACCCGATCTGCCGATGAAATCGTGGTTTCGCGATGCGCGATAATAATCCTCGTAATGTTCATCGCCTGTATAGACTGATTGACCTGACTTTCACTGGTTTTATCAAGGTGGCTGGTCGCCTCGTCCATGAATAAAATACCCGGTTTACGGTATAATGCCCGGGCAATATAAATCCGCTGTTTTTGACCGCCGGACAACCCTTCCCCAAGTTCACCAATCAGTGTCTCGTAACCCATTGGTAGCTTTAAAATGTCATTATGAATATGGCTTGCGATAGCGCATTGCACCATCCACTGCTCGTCAATGTCAGGCCGAAAACCGGCGATATTCTCTTTGATTGAGCCTGAAAACAGCTTATCTTCCTGCATGATACAGGCAATGCGTTCAGCATAATGCTCGAAACCAAGTTGCTTAATATCAATGCCATTAATTCGGACGCAGCCGTTCGACGGTTCGAATAAACCGCACAACACTTTCATCAAGGTGCTTTTACCTGAACCCGATACGCCCGTAATAGCAATACTCTCTCCGGCATGAATGGTCAGATTCAGTTTGCTGAAGATAGGGTCCGCATGGTTATCATAACGGTAAGTCAGATCCTGAGTTTCGAGCGTTAAGGCTCCGTGTGGTAAACGCAGCGGGCTGGTGGCCGTTGAAGAAGATGCTTCCTGCAGCGCAATATCGGCAACGCGTTCATTGTGTAAGTTGATGATCTTCAGCTGAATGATAAAGTTGATCAGGGCATTTATTCGGTCATAGAACTGACTCCTGAAGGTGTTAAATGCGATAAACATACCGATGGTTAAATGACTATCCATCATCAGCCTGCCGCTAACCCACAGGATAACAATTTGGTCGCAGGCGGCGATAAAAGAGACGACGCCACCAAAGAAAAGATCCATTCGCGTCAAACGAATGCCTGTATTGACCTTATCTGAAAAAAGATTAAACCAGTTATTGATTCTCAGGTCAGTCATCCCCTGAATCTTAATCGTCGCGATACCGTACAGGGTTTCCATAAAATAAGAATTAAGGCGTGCTTCCTTGATTAACTCTTCTTCGGATAGCTGGCGATAGTATCGATAGGTAGCAAACCGAATGAAGGTGTATATTGCGGTAAAAGAGACCACTATCATGCTGAGCTGCAGGTTGTATAAAAACATCATTACCAGCAAACCCATGAGCATTAGCGTATCAATAATGCTACCAGTCAAACCTGTGGTAAAAGTGGCCCGTATAACATCAAGCGAGTGGAAGCGAGACTGAATGTCCCCCAGTTTGCGTCTTTCAAAATAGGTGGTCGGTAGCTTAATAAGGTGAGAAAAGAGGCTAAAACTCCACTGGACGTCGATGAGTGTTCCCAGTATCAGCGTGGTCCAGGAGCGTATGACACTGACCGTCAAACGTAACAGAATCAGAATAAACAACCCAAGACAGATGATATTAAGTAAACCGTAATCTCCGGATGCAATCACATTATCCGTGACTAATTGTGTCCCCACTGGCATTAGCAGGCTGATCAACTCAATCACCAGCGATAAGAAAAATACCTTCGTCAGTGAAGTTATCAGTCCATTGATATTCTTTAATAACGTGGTCGCTTTTAACCTGTTTTGCTTCTTTTGAACTGAGAAAGTGGTTCCCGGCCATACCTCAAGCACAACACCAGTAAAATGTTGGGACAATTCGGGCATGCTAATCACCCGTCGTCCAAACGCAGGGTCGTGGATCACCGCGCTGTTCTTATCGACCTTAATCAGTACGACAAAATGGTTAAAATCCCAATGCAATATGCAGGGCTTACGCACGTCATGTAATTCCTGAAGGTCCACGGACAATGCGCGTGACGACATCTCCAGTTCACTGGCAATTGCTTTTATCGCATTGAGGTTGACCCCACGTGATGACAAATTGAATTGTTGCCGGAGTTGCAGTAGATCCACCTGCTTGCCATAAAAACTGCATATCATTGAAAGACAGGCCAGGCCACATTCGGACGCTTCGGTTTGAAAGACAACTGGGATGCGTTTAAATATTTTCAGATCCAACTTGCGCAGCAGCGTCTCAAGTGTATAAAGATTATTCATTACCTGCGTCCGTTACGCTCATTTTCATTTCGTAAAATGGCGATAATAACCACTCATAGATATGTCTCTTTTCAAGGAAAAGAGAAATCTGCGCTTTGGCTCCCTGGCTCAGTGAGAGTTGTTTTCCATGAACTTGCACAGACTGTAGGTCAGGTTTGATCATGATTTTGTACCAGGACTTTTTATCGTCATAGAATTCATGTGCGATGGTCTGCTTTGACAGGAGTTCTGGCTTCGATGCCGGAAGCCTGGATATTGCTGATATTGATGCCCTGAACTGACCAAATTTTTCATAAGGAAAGGCGTCGTAACTAACATTAACGCGCTGGCCAATCGCCAGATAAGGAAGAACTTCATCCGGAACCCAGGTTTCGAGATAGCATGGAGAATGGATATTCTGCTGAACTCGCGCCAGTACATCGCCTGCGCCGATCATCTTACCTTGCGCCGTATTGATGGAGTCGATTAAGCCATCGGCTGTTGCCACGATGACATAATTACCTTCCGCTTCTGTATTTAACTTTTCTTTTTGCAGTTCGTATATTTTTTGCTCAAGCTGGTAAATCTGTTGGTCATAATCAGCGCTCTGGGACTGGATTTGCTGATTGAGCGCATCGATCTGAACCTGGTCCTGTGATTTTCTGGCGACCAGGTCAGAAACATTGCTCTGCTGTTGGTAGAGTAGTGCGTTTTGGCTACTCATCTGGTCTTTGGTGACCAGACCTTTTTCCTGATAACCACGGTAATCGTTAACGTTCTTCTCAATCTGATGCAGTTCCCGCTCAGCCTGCACCAGTAGCCCAGATGAGGTATTAAAACTGGACTGATAATGATCTTTTTGAGTCGTCAGCGCGTTGAGCGTACGGTTTTTCGAAGAGTTCAAATTTGCCATCATTACGCTGATACTCTTTATCTGTAGCGCGATCTCCTTTTTTTTATTCTCATCAACCAGGCCTGATTGCGTCGATACACCCGAATGAATGAGAAAGAGAGCATCACCTTTTTTTACGCGATCGCCTTCATTAACAAAACTCTGCACGACTGTACCCTGCATTGATGCAGAGATATTCACTGAGCCAGGGAAAGTGGTTATTTCACCGTGAACGATGACGCGACGGGTGTAGGAACCTTTGGTAATAAAAATAGAAATGGAAGCAATAAAAAAAATGCTGAGCAATATGATAAGAGCAAAAGGGATGCCCGGCAGAAGAACAGCTTTCCCTTCCCACCGTGTACTCTGATATTCAATAGCTTCCTTGCGAAACATATCTGGCCTCCTGCGGGGTGGAAATAGCCGCCAAATATCAGCGGCTATGAGTTATAATGGTTCAGGAATTAATGTCTACCGTGATCATTACCCTGGCGGCCACCGCCACTTTTCGAACCACCATTACCTTTTGATGAACCACCGCTTTTACCACCAACGTTAACCGAGCAACCACCGCTAAAGGATGTGCTTTCAGAGTGAGAACCATCTTTGTTAGTGGTGCTGGTGTGAGAATAGCTGCCATTACAACCAGCGCTACCACCACCGAACATCCCACCAATCGCACTACCGATAGAACCCCACATTCCTGCACCGCTGACGTTACTTAATTCACTTTCATTGAGTTCACGCATTATTAATTTTCCTTGCAATAGTGAGCAAAAGGTATACCCATAATATCCATAGACTTTTTCCATACCATTTCACCATCCGTGAATGAAATGTTTTTTACGCCAAAACGCGTAAAATCCTTTTCGCTGTACGTCGACAGACCTGTGTCTGGATCACCAATATTTTCTTTTTGCCCGCAAAGTGGCATCATCCATGACACATTTATATCTTTGTAGAATGCTTTATCCGTTTTTCTTATTTCTGAGAAAATGCGATCTGTTATCGTTGTGTCTGTATTGATTTCTCCGTTAACCGTAGTTGTTAACTTATTGTCATCAGAATTAGGCGACCCATGGAAACCAATAATGGAACCATAGTTGATGATTTTGTTTTTTGCCGCTGGGAAAAGATAGTTAGCACAGGAAGAAAGGCATAATCGCCTGACCTCAATGTTAATTTCTTTATCATGAATAACTTGTGCTATTTTTATTGCAGTTTCGACATCGCCACCACCACTGTTTATGGATATCGTTCTGACAGGGATAAGGTTTTTTCTGATAAGCCCCACAATGATTTTGTCATCATCTTTGGATATGTTTCCGTCGATATATAACGTATCAAAAACGAGGTGGGTTGAAAGTTTTGGTTCAAGCCCTTGCTTCACAATCAGTTGGCTAGAGAGTTGATATAAAATATCTCTGCTGGCTTTTTTAAATCGGTAGGCATTGTATGAATAAATAGCGAATGCGCAGAGTATTGCTATTAATACGGCACTGAGGACGTATCCCTTTTTAATCTTCACGAAAGTGCAGCTCCATGTGTAAAGTAATGTAAACTTAGCATTATAAAAAAGAAGATAAATAGAGTATTTGTATCTAAATGTAAATTTAAGTAAAGTAAACTTGTTGCAATTTCTCGCAAAGCCGCGAGAAATGGGATTGTCATGGAAAAAACTGGGGGAATATGGTGATGAGAAAAAGCTTATGGAAGCGTTTTTCTATAATTTTTTGCAAAATGAATTAAAACGTATATCTTCGCAAAAACGCACTTAAATAAAACTCATCCCAGCCTATCGCCCGAAAGCCAATATCATCTTCCCGGGCTAAATTTTTGTTCTTCATACTGCTCCCTCTCAGCTGAATCTCGTGCATAGCCAAACTTTATCTTTCCCGCTACAGTTACCTCTCCACGGCGAGCAGGAGATAACCATGCTTTATATCTTTGATTTAGGAAACGTAATCGTCGATATCGATTTTAATCGCGTGCTGGGTGCGTGGAGCGACTTTAGCCGCGTGCCGCTGGCAACGTTAAAGCAAAATTTCGCGATGGGCGAGACCTTCCATCAGCATGAGCGGGGCGAGATCAGTGATGAGGAATTCGCGGAACGTTTCTGTCAGGAGATGGATCTACCGTTAAGCTACGAGCAGTTTTCCCACGGCTGGCAGGCGGTATTTGTCGCCATTCGGCCTGAGGTGATCGACATCATGCACAAACTGCGCGAGCAGGGGCATCGGGTCGTTGTGCTATCAAATACCAACCGTCTGCACACGACGTTCTGGCCTGAGGAATACCCTGAAGTTAAGGCGGCGGCAGATAAGATCTATCTTTCGCAGGAGATGGGTATGCGTAAGCCTGAAGCGCGAATTTATCAGGCTGTTCTGCAGGCAGAGGGATTCACCGCGGCCGATGCGGTCTTTTTTGATGACAACGCCGATAATATAGAGGGAGCTAACCAGTTGGGTATTACGTCAATTCTGGTGACCGGAAAAGAGACGATACCTGACTACTTTGCGAAGCAGCTATGCTAAAAACCGTTCATCAAAAAGCCACGCACCATACTCGCCCGCTGCGGGCCTGGCTGAAACTGCTCTGGCACCGGATTGATGAGGACAATATGACCACGCTGGCGGGTAACCTCGCCTACGTGTCATTGCTCTCGTTAGTGCCGCTGGTGGCGGTCATCTTTGCCCTGTTCTCCGCCTTTCCGATGTTTGCGGACGTCAGCGTGCAGCTTCGTCATTTTGTCTTCGCGAATTTCATTCCGGCAACCGGGGATGTTATCCAGAACTACATTGAGCAGTTTGTTGCCAATTCCAGCAAGATGACGGCAGTGGGGGCGTGCGGTCTTATCGTCACGGCGCTGTTATTGATGTATGCCATTGATAACGCGCTGAACACGATCTGGCGGAGTAAAAAAGCGCGGCCAAAGGTGTATTCCTTTGCCGTGTACTGGATGATTCTCACGCTGGGGCCGCTGCTGGCCGGGGCGAGCCTGGCGATCAGTTCGTATCTTCTCTCCTTGCGCTGGGCGAGTGAGTTAAACGGCGTAATTGATAATGCGCTTCGCATCTTCCCGTTGATCCTGTCGTGGCTCTCGTTCTGGCTGCTCTATAGCGTCGTGCCGACCACGCGCGTGCCTAACCGCGATGCGGTTGTGGGGGCGCTGGTGGCGGCGTTGCTTTTTGAGCTCGGTAAAAAAGGGTTTGCCCTCTACATCACCATGTTTCCGTCCTATCAGCTTATTTACGGCGTGCTGGCGGTGATCCCCATTTTGTTTGTCTGGGTCTACTGGACCTGGTGTATCGTCTTGCTTGGTGCCGAAATAACTGTCACTCTCGGTGTTTACCGCGAACTGAAAAAAGCAGCAGAAGCTGAAAAACAATTAGAAGCAGACCAACCATGATTGCATTGATACAGCGCGTAACCCGTGCCAGCGTCACCGTGGAGGGAGAGGTGACGGGTGAAATTGGCCCAGGACTTTTGGTGTTGTTAGGTGTCGAAAAGGATGACGACGAACAAAAAGCCAACCGCTTATGTGAGCGCGTGCTGGGCTACCGTATTTTCAGCGATGCGGAAGGCAAGATGAACCTGAACGTTCAGCAGGCAGGCGGCAGCGTGCTGGTGGTTTCCCAGTTTACGCTGGCAGCGGATACCGAGCGCGGCATGCGCCCGAGTTTCTCTAAAGGCGCCGCGCCGGATCGTGCAGAAGCACTTTACGAGTACTTTGTTGAGCGTTGTCGCCAGCAGGAAATGAATACGCAAACCGGACGATTCGCTGCAGATATGCAGGTGTCGCTGGTGAACGATGGCCCTGTCACATTCTGGCTCCAGGTATGAGCATACTTACGGCATGGCCGCGGGTAACAAGAGAGAGTACAGCTATGTATCACCTTCGAGTACCGCAAACGGAAGAAGAGTTAGACGCTTATTACCAGTTCCGCTGGGAAATGCTGCGCAAGCCACTGCATCAGCCAAAAGGCTCTGAACGCGACGCCTGGGACGCGATGGCCCACCATCAGATGGTGATGGACGAAGAGGGTAACCTCGTCGCCGTCGGGCGTTTGTATATCAACGCCGATAACGAAGCGTCTATTCGCTTTATGGCGGTTCATCCCTCCGTGCAGGACAAAGGTCTGGGGACGCTAATGGCGATGACCCTGGAGTCCGTCGCCCGTCAGGAAGGGGTCAAGCGCGTCACCTGTAGCGCCCGCGAAGATGCCGTAGAATTCTTTGCCAAACTTGGTTTTGTGAATCAGGGGGAGATCACGACCCCGCAAACCACGCCGATTCGTCATTTTTTGATGATCAAACCCATCGCCACGCTGGACGATATTCTGCATCGCGCCGACTGGTGCGGACAGCTCCAGCAGGCCTGGTATCAGCATATTCCGCTCAGTGAAAAAATGGGCGTGCGCATTCAGCAGTACACCGGACAAAAATTTATTACCACCATGCCGGAAACCGGCAATCAGAACCCGCACCACACGCTGTTTGCCGGCAGCCTGTTCTCACTGGCCACGCTCACCGGCTGGGGGCTGATCTGGCTGATGCTGCGCGAGCGCCATCTGGGTGGCACCATCATTCTGGCCGATGCTCACATCCGCTATAGCGCACCGATCAGCGGCAAGCCGAGCGCGGTGGCCGATCTGGGGTCACTGGGCGGCGATCTGGACCGTCTGGCACGTGGCCGCAAGGCTCGCGTCCAAATGCAGGTTGAACTGTTTGGCGATAAAACACCGGGCGCGGTGTTTGAAGGCACCTATATCGTTCTTCCGGCGAAGCCCTTCGGCGCGTATGAAGAGGGTGGGAACGAGGAGGAGTAATCTCCTGTTCACTCTTACCGGGCGTGCTGAATTCGCCCGGCGATATCCCGCATAACATCTCGCGCTGACTGGCTGATGCCGCCAAGCTGAAAGAAGCCATGGATGACGCCCAGCCAGCGCTGAGCGGTACACTTCACACCCTGCTCCGTCAGATGCTGGAACAACATTTCGCCCTCATCGCAGAGCGGATCGTACTCTGCGGTAATAACGTGCACAGGCGGAAGACCGTAAAAATCATCGCGCCACAGCGGACTTGCTTCGGGGTGCTGGCGGTCGGTGTCAGCGAGGTACATTTCATACCCACTGAGCAGGGTATCGCGGGTGATGATGTAATCCGTGCCATTGAGTGCATAGCTTTCAAAACTGGCCGTGGCGTCGAGCATGGGGTAGATAAGAATAAGCTGCGCAGGTTGCCACAGCCCTTTAACCTTAAGCCGCAGCGCCGTTACCAGCGCAAGATGTCCCCCTGCGCTGTCTCCGCAAAGGGTGATCCGGTTTTTATCCACGCCCAATTTGTCCGCATAGTGCCAGACCAGATCGGCACCTCTTTCCGCATCGTCATGTGCGGCGGGGAAGGTATGCTCCGGCGCCAGCCTGTACTGAATCGCAATCACCCGGCAGTTACTGTAGCAGGCTAACTGACGAAGTTGGTTGTCATGGGTATCAAAGCCGCCGCTGATAAAGCATCCGCCGTGATAGTAGATGGTTGCAGGCAATATTTCAGGTGCATTGAGAGGTGAAAATACCCGAATGGTAAGACCCTCAAGAACAAGCGTCTCCACCTGTACGCGCGTTTCGGTCTCCCCGGCAAGCCCCGTGCTGGCAATATAGCCTGCTCGTCGCACCTCAATGCTCTGGCGACGTGACGAGGGTCGACCTGCAGCGATAAATCCCTGAACCAGTTGTGCAATACCCTGTTCCAGCGCCATGAAAATTCCCTTTTACTGTATGGATGAACAGTTTTATAGCCTGGTTTGATTCAAAAGAAAACAAGAATATTGTTGAGGGCAACAAGCTGGAAAGCGCCTCGCAAAGGCGATAACGCGTCTCTCAACGAGAATAGAGAGTATCTGGCATGAAAGACGGCGGCTACTGCTGTCGAATTACAGGCCGGGCAAGCACGCGCTGCCCGGCACTGTCACAGGGAATTACTCCCCTTCACCCGGGAACAGGAACGGGTTGATCGAGCTGCGGGCAAAGCCCTCCTGCTCCATCTTCGCGTCCAGAATCAGCGAGGCAAGATCGTCGGCCACCGCTTCGACTTTCGGGTCTTTTTCCTGATACAGAATCTTCAGGTAAGTGCCGCAGTCGCCGCAGCTTTCGGCTTTCACCGCCGCGTCTTCATTTTCCAGCGACCAGTAGTTCAGATCGCGGGTCTGTTCGCAGTTGCTGCACTTGATGCGCACCACGTGCCACTCGGTTTCACACAGGTTGCAGTGCAGGTAGCGCAGCCCCTGAGTGGTGCCGATTTGCACCATGCTCGATACCGGCATGGAGCCGCAGACCGGGCAGAACTGGCGCGCTTCGCCGTATTCGGCGCGCGCTTTACCTGGGATCAGGCTTGCCATTTGCGCCCAGTAGAGCGACAGGGCAGCCCAGATAAACGGCGCTTTATCGCTGCTCACCAGCGAGAAGTCAGAGGCAAACAGCGCGCTCGCCATCTCTTCCAGCTCTTGTTCGGACGCTTTTTCCAGATTCTCAATGACCGCCAGCGCGGTACCGCTCATCTCGGGTTTAAGCTCGGCAATCAGCGAATGCAGCAGCTTCTGCCAGTGCTTGTCGCGCGGCAGGACGTGAATGTCCAGCGGCGGCTTACCCTGCGCGTTGGCTTCTTTGATGCGCGCGGTCAGGTCCATTTGCAGGGGATGGTCGTACAGCACCACTTCCTGCGCGTGGGCGACCAGCGCGGCAAAGCGCAGAAAATCGCCCAGCGGGTTGTTCTCTGCCAGCTCGCGCAGACGCTCTGCGCGGCGGTTGTAGAGGTTCTTGAGTCTGGGGAATAACAACGGCGGAATATAATCCGCCGTGCGTTTCTCGCTCGACCCCAGCTCATCTTGCGGGATTATGCGAATACTCATTCAGATGACTTTTCCTGTTTCTGGCGGACTTCACGGTACCAGCGCGGGTGATGCTTCTTCGCCCACGTACTGGTTACCCATCCTTCCACCATCGCGGTAATGGTGCCTTTCACCCAAAGGGCGGCGTAGATATGCACCATGATAACCACAATTAACGCCACTGCGGCAAATGAATGCAGCATCAGCGCGAATCGGATCACCGGGATTGAGAAAGCAGGCGCAAAGTACGGACGCCAGATGATCACGCCGCTCACCAGCAACAGGACCAGGAAGATAATCGCCGCCCAGAATACGCATTTCTGGCCGAAGTTATAACGCCCGGTATCACCCACTTCCTCGTTGACGACGATCTTACGAATATTCTTCGCCCAAAAGATATCATCCCGATTGATTAGGTTATGGTGCCAGTAACGGAAAAACATGATGATGAACGACGCAAACATGATGACGCCCACAAACGGGTGCAGGATGCGCGCCAGCTGTGGTGTCCCCATGATCTGCATCAGCCAGTTGAAGGACGGGAAGAAGAACCCCAGCCCGCTTATCGCCGCCAGCATGAAGCAGAAGGCGGTGACCCAGTGGTTGATGCGTTCCGGCGCGGTGTAGCGCACGATGGTGTCACGTTTTCTCATTTGCGCACCTCGTCTTTCTCTTCATGCAGGTTGTCGTCTTCCTCTTCCGCGCGGTTCGGACCAACGCCGACGTAGTGGAAGATGCTCGCTGCGAAGGTGGCAGCAAAGCCCACCGCTGCCAGCGGTTTCCAGATGCCTTTCCAGAACTTCACGGTGGCGCTGATTTCCGGGTTCTCCGGCAGGCCGTGATACAGATTCGGCTTGTCGGCGTGGTGCAGCACGTACATCACGTGCGTACCGCCAACCCCGGCCGGATCGTACAGGCCCGCGTTGTCGTAACCACGGGTCTTCAGCTCGCCCACGCGTTCTGCCGCCAGCGTTTTCATATCCTCTTTGGAGCCAAAGTGGATCGCGCCGGTTGGGCAGGTCTTCACGCATGCAGGCTCCTGGCCGACGGTAACACGGTCCACGCACAGGGTGCATTTGTAGACGCGGTTGTCTTCCGGGTTCAGGCGCGGTACGTCGAACGGACAGCCCGCGATGCAGTAGCCGCAGCCGATGCACTGTTCGGACTGGAAGTCGACGATGCCGTTGGCATACTGAATGATAGCCCCTTCTGACGGACATGCCTTCAGGCAGCCCGGATCCGCACAGTGCATACAGCCGTCTTTGCGGATAAGCCATTCCAGTTTGTCGTTCTGCTCCACTTCCGAGAAACGCATCACCGTCCAGGACTTGGCGGTCAGGTCTGCCGGGTTGTCGTACACCCCGACGTTGTGACCCACTTCGTCACGCAGGTCGTTCCACTCAGAGCAGGCCACCTGACAAGCTTTACAGCCGATACAGGTCGTCACGTCGATAAGCTTCGCCACTTCCTGCTGGTGGTCCCGCGCCTGAGGCGCGGGCGTGAAACCGTTAGTCGCGGAACGACGGATAATGTCTTGAGATTGATAAGCCATAAGTCGTCTCCGTTACACCTTTTCCACGTTCACGAGGAAGGCCTTAAACTCCGGCGTCTGCGTGTTCGCATCACCGACGAACGGCGTCAGGGTGTTCGCAATGAACCCTTTCTTCGCCACGCCCTCATAACCCCAGTGAATCGGAATACCGATGGTATCCACCTGCTGACCGTGAACGTTCAGCGTGCGAATACGCTTGGTCACCACCGCCTTGGCTTTAATGTAGCCGCGGTTAGAGGAGACCTTCACGGTATCGCCATGGGCAATCCCGAGCTTGTTCGCCAGCTTCTCGCCGATCTCCACAAACTGTTCCGGCTGCGCGATGGCGTTAAGCAGCGCGTGCTTGGTCCAGTAGTGGAAGTGCTCGGTCAGACGGTAGGTGGTGCCCACGTACGGGAACTTGTCTTTTTTACCCAGCGCTTCGAAATCGCCCTTAAAGATACGGGCTGCCGGGTTAGAGACCACGTTCGGGTGCAGCGGGTTGGTGCCCAGCGGCGTCTCAAACGGCTCGTAGTGTTCCGGGAACGGACCTTCCGCCATCTTATCGATAGCAAACAGACGTCCCATCCCTTCAGGCTGCATGATAAACGGCCCAACGTCGCTGCCCGGTGCGGCAGTGCTGTAGTCCGGAATATCCACGCCGCCCCATTTCGCGCCGTCCCACTTCAGAAGCTGACGCTTCGGATCCCACGGGTTGCCCTGCGGGTCAGCGGATGCGCGGTTATAGAGGATGCGGCGGTTAAGCGGCCATGCCCATGCCCAGCCCAGCGTATTGCCGAGGCCCGACGGATCGGCGTTATCGCGGTTGGCCATCTGGTTGCCCTTCGGCGTCCAGCTACCGGCAAAGATCCAGCAGCCGCTGGAGGTCGTGCCGTCATCGCGCAGGTGCGCGAAGGTGCTGAGCTGATCGCCTTTCTTCGCTAGTACGGTGCCGGTGGCCGGGTCGATAACGTCCGCCAGCGCCTTACCGTTGCTCTCCATCGCCACTTCTTCTGGCGCAGGGTTTTCCGGCGTCGAGTAGTTCCAGGTCATGTTCAGGACCGGTTCCGGGTTCGCGCCGCCTTCTTCCGCATACATCTTACGCAGGCGCAAGAAGATACCGGCCAGGATCTCGCCGTCGTTCATGGCGATGCCCGGGGCGTCCGCGCCTTTCCAGTGCCACTGCAGCCAGCGTCCGGAGTTAACGATAGACCCGTTCTCTTCCGCGAAGCAGGTTGACGGCAGACGGAACACTTCGGTCTGAATCTTCGACGGATCGACGTCGTTCGATTCACCGTGATTCTGCCAGAAGGTCGAGGTCTCGGTATTGAGCGGGTCAATCGTCACCAGGAACTTCAGCTTCGACAGAGACTCAACAACCTTGTTCTTGTTCGGGAACGAGGCCACCGGGTTAAAGCCCTGGCACAGATAGCCGTTCACTTTGCCCTGGTGCATCATCTCGAAATACTGCAGAACGTCGTAGCCTTTGTCCCACTTCGGCAGCCAGTCAAAGCCCCAGCTGTTTTCCGCCGTCGCTTTATCGCCGAAGAATGCTTTCATCATGGAGACGAAGAACTTCGGATAGTTGCCCCAGTAGTTTACCTGGCCTTCGAGCAGCGGTTTCGGCGTACTGGCCGTCAGGTAGGTTTGCAGATCGGTCTGTTTCTCGCTTGGCAGGTTCATGTAACCCGGCAGGCTTTGAGACAGCAGGCCGAGGTCGGTCAGACCCTGAATGTTGGAGTGACCGCGCAGGGCGTTCACGCCGCCGCCTGCCATCCCCATGTTGCCGAGCAGGAGCTGAACCATCGCCATGGTACGGATGTTCTGCGCGCCGATGGAGTGTTGCGTCCAGCCGAGGGCGTACAGGAACGACGCGGTTTTGTCCTTCGCGCTGGTTTCGGCGATCAGCTCGCACACCTTCAGGAAGTCCGCCTTCGGCGTACCACAGATGTTTTCGACAACCTCCGGCGTGTAGCGGGAGACGTGCTCTTTCAGCAGGTTCCACACGCAGCGCGGGTGTTGCAGGGTGGTGTCGCGCTTCGCAAAGCCTTTCTCATCCAGCTCGTAGTTCCAGCTGGTTTTATCGTACTTGCGTTTTTCGGCGTCGTAACCGCTGAACAGGCCATCTTCGAAGTGGTAATCCTCACGCACGATCAGGCTGGCGTTGGTATAGGCTTCGGTGTATTCGCGGTTGTATTTTTCGTTGGTCATCAGGTACAGCAATACGCCTGACAGGAAAGTGATGTCAGTACCTGAACGAATAGGGGTGTAGAAATCCGCCACTGACGCAGTACGCGTAAAGCGGGGATCGATCACAATCAGTTTCGCACCGTTGTGGATTTTGGCTTCCATCGCCCAGCGGAACCCGACAGGGTGCGCTTCAGCGGCGTTACCGCCCATCACCACAATGAGGTTGGCGTTCTTGATGTCGACCCAGTGGTTGGTCATCGCACCGCGACCAAATGTTGGAGCAAGACTTGCTACCGTTGGTCCGTGTCAGACACGCGCCTGGTTGTCGACCGCGAGCATACCGAGTGCGCGCGTAAATTTCTGGGTTAAATAACCGGTTTCGTTGCTGGAAGCAGAGGCACACAGCATCCCGGTGGAGAGCCAGCGGTTGACCGTAACGCCGTCGGCGTTCTTCTCAACAAAGTTGGCATCGCGGTCTTCTTTAATGTGTTTTGCGATGCGATCAAACGCCTCTTCCCAGCTGATTTGCTGCCATTTGTCGGAGCCCGGCGCGCGATATTCAGGGAATTTGAGGCGGCTTTCGGAGTGGATAAAGTCCACCAGACCGGCCCCTTTCGGGCACAATGCGCCGCGGTTGACCGGATGATCCGGGTCGCCTTCGATATGGAAAATAGACGCTTTGGCGTTTTTAGCACCGTCGCCGAGGCTATACATTAACAGCCCGCAACCGACAGAGCAGTACGTACAGGTATTACGGGTTTCACGGGTGCGCAGCAGTTTATACTGCCGCGTTTCCGCCAGCGCTACGCCGGGCGCAAAGCCCAGTGCCGCTGCCGTGGTGCCTGCCATACCGCCAGCGCAGATCTTAAAGAACTGCCTTCTGCTGACCTGCATGGGTCACTCCTTGTTTCGACATTGCTTACATATGTAGTTTTAACTTCGCGGTTGAGAATTGACCGCAAAGGAGAAAAATTTGCGTTAATCCCTCAATTCCACGAGGGATATCATCAGAATACCACATTGTCGGTACCGCTGTTCTAATGGCGTTAATACAAAGTGAACGTATTATCACCATGTTGATTATAAAGTGTGATATTGATCACATTATCAGCTCTGCATGTTAAAGCGGTGTAGCCGGTGGCAGGTTGCACCCCTGCTAAATGAGTAGGAGAATGGTTGTCGAAAAGTTGATCCATACTATGCGTAACGCCTGTGGATTATGCTGCAATAGCAGGCTCACCTCCGTGGTTGTTCAGGAATACCGCTGTGTCTAAACAAAACCGTGCTCCCCACTCGTCACCACTGCCTGCGGGCATTGTGGAACTGTCGGTACACAGACCGCCCCACATCACCCATGCCACGCCGGATTTTCTGGCGGAAGAGGTGCCCGTTGCGCTCGTTTACAACGGTATCTCGCATGTGGTGATGATGGCTTCGCCAAAAGATCTTGAGCTGTTCGCCATCGGTTTTTCCCTCTCGGAAGGCATCATCGAGCATCCGCAAGAGATCTACGGCATGGACGTGGTGCAGGCCTGCAACGGTCTCGAAGTGCAAATCGAACTCTCCAGCCGCCGCTTTATGGGGCTGAAAGAGCGCCGCCGCGCGCTGGCCGGGCGTACCGGCTGCGGCGTCTGTGGCGTTGAGCAACTCAATGATATTGGTAAAGCCGTTGCGCCATTGCCGTTTACTCAGACCTTTAATCTGGCTCACCTCGACCATGCGCTTGAGCACCTGAACGATGTTCAGCCCATCGGCCAGCTGAGCGGCTGTACGCACGCGGCGGCATGGGTGTTGCCGTCGGGAGAGATTGCCGGTGGGCATGAGGACGTTGGCCGCCATGTGGCGCTGGATAAGCTGCTGGGGCGCCGGGCGCGTGAAAGTGACGTCTGGCAGCAGGGCGCGGCGCTCGTTTCCAGCCGGGCCAGCTACGAGATGGTGCAAAAGTCCGCCATGTGCGGTGTGGAAATTTTGTTCGCGGTGTCGGCGGCGACCACGCTGGCGGTGGAGGTAGCGGAGCGCTGTAACCTGACGCTGGTGGGCTTCTGCAAGCCGGGAAGGGCAACCATTTATACCCATCCACAGCGATTAACACTTAATCAATAATTTTGAATAATAATAGCAAATCCTTCCGCTTTTAGTTGTTCATGATGAGGTCTAGTATTTATCTCATCAAGGCACGGTGCCTTACCTAAACAACTTAATGAAAGGGTTTATATTATGAAAAGCATCAAAACTTTTGTCGCTGTAATCGCTCTGGCTACTTCTTTCGGTTCTTTCGCTGCTCAGACCGTGACCGCAACCGCGTCAACCATTGACGGCGCAGAAGCGAAAATCGCGGCTCAGGCTCAGGAAGCCGGCGCGTCATCTTACAAAATTACCCAGGCGTTCTCAGGTAACCGCGTACACATGACCGCTGAACTGACGAAATAAGCTGTCACACCGTCGAAAGAGCGCCCCCGGGGCGCTTTTTTAGTTTATGCCCGCCACGCGCAGCAGCGCGGTTACCACTGCCGCCGCCACGATCACCACAATTAACGGCATCTTTCTCCAGGCCAAAAACACCGCAAACGCCACGCCCAGCACGCGCGCCATACCGGCAAAATGGTCGCCCTCATAAAACGTGGTCGCCAGCGCCACGGAAAAAAGCAGCACTGTTGCCGCGTCCGAAAGCAGCGCCTGAGAGCGTTCTGACAGTGCCAGCCTGCTGCCCAGTTTCGCCCCCCCAAGACGCATCAGATACGTTCCCGCAGACAAAATGGCGATGCCGAGAATAAAAAACGTCATATTTCCCATTATTTTTTCCTCGCAGCAAGACCCAGTAAAGAGAGCAGCACCGGTAATCCTACCGGGGCAAACGGCACGGCGGCCAGTGAAAGCGCGGCCCCGCTGCAGGCGCGGATCAGCGTGGTACGGTTTTTAAATGCGGGAACCACCAGCGCCAGTAATATGGCCGGGAATACCGCGTCCAGGCCGATGGTTTCCGGGTCAGGTAACAGTTTGCCAACCATTGCGCCCAGCAGCGCACCGAGCGGCCAGACGATGGCGACGCCTAAGCCGCACAGCCAGTAGGCGGCCTTCCGCTGCTCGGCGGTTTTTTGCGACAGGCCAAACACCACGCTTTCGTCGTTCATAATGTGGCAGCCCAACAGGCTCAGACCGCGTTTGCCTACCAGTTCACGCACCGTCACGCCAAACGGCACGTGCCGCGCGTTGACCAGCAACCCCGCGGCTGCGGCTGCCAGTGGATTACCGCCGCTTGCCACAATGCCGATAAACATAAACTCTGACGCGCCCGCGAGTACGGTGATGGAGAGTACAAACGGTACCCAGACCGGGAAACCGTAGGCCATCGCCAGGGAGCCGTATGACATCCCGACCACGCCTACCGCGAGGCAGACCAGGATAATTGCTTTTATGGTGTCGCCTTTCAGGCAAGAGAGATGATGCTTCATACATTTTTAGCCATATCGAACGTGTATCCATTATAATGAACGCAACGAAACTGATTTTCAAGACGAACGATTCGTTCGTTTTATAGAACAAGAGGCCGTTATATGACGCAGCCGATCAGCCTGATCGCCAAAAGTCTGGTGCGAGAACGCCTGCGAACCGGGCTTTCACTGGCGGAAATTGCCCGCCGTGCCGGGATCGCAAAATCCACCCTTTCCCAGCTGGAGTCCGGTAACGGTAACCCTAGCCTGGAAACGCTGTGGTCGCTTTGCGTGGCGCTGGATATTCCTTTCGCCCGCCTGCTTGAGCCGCAGTTGCCGACCACACAGGTGATCCGCCGCGGTGAAGGGACGAAAGTGGTCGCCGGACAGGCTAATTACGAGGCTATTTTACTGGCCGCATGCCCCCCCGGCGCGCGCCGCGATGTTTATCTTCTGATGACCCAGCCGGGTGCAGACCGTATTTCACAGCCGCATCCGCCGGGCTCGGTTGAGCATATCATTGTCACGCAGGGACGGGCGCTGGTTGGCCTGCTTGACGCGGCGGAAGAGCTCGGCGCAGGGGATTACATTTGTTATCCCGCCGACCAGCCGCACATCTTTAAAGCCCTGGAGCCAGACACTTACGCGCTGCTGGTGGCGGAACAAAACTAACCCGACAATGCTGTCGTCTTCGCGGCAGCATCTTCCGTTAACCTCCTGAGTGAATTACCCATTTTGGCTTTTGTCAGAATGTGAATAACCTTATAAAAACTACGGCATTGATAATCATTTTCAATATCATTTAATTAACTATAATGAACCAACTGCTTACGCGGCATTAACAGCTGTGCCGCCCGACAATAATGGAGAGGATTATGAGTTATACACTGCCATCCCTGCCGTATGCCTACGACGCACTGGAACCGCATTTCG
Organism: Enterobacter cloacae complex sp. 2015409; assembly: GCF_041365315.1. Classification (NCBI taxonomy): domain Bacteria; kingdom Pseudomonadati; phylum Pseudomonadota; class Gammaproteobacteria; order Enterobacterales; family Enterobacteriaceae; genus Enterobacter; species Enterobacter cloacae complex sp. 2015409. The sequence goes on from NZ_JBFTVM010000009.1 coordinate 35,716, forward strand.
ACAAGCAGACGATGGAAATCCATCACACTAAACACCACCAGACCTATGTGAACAACGCGAACGCCGCGCTGGAAAGCCTGCCAGAGTTCGCTAACCTGCCTGTTGAAGAGCTGATCACCAAGCTGGACCAGCTGCCAGCGGACAAGAAAACCGTTCTGCGTAACAACGCTGGCGGCCACGCTAACCACAGCCTGTTCTGGAAAGGCCTGAAAACCGGTACCACCCTGCAGGGCGACCTGAAAGCGGCTATCGAGCGCGACTTCGGTTCCGTGGACAACTTCAAAGCGGAGTTCGAAAAAGCCGCTGCTACTCGTTTCGGCTCTGGCTGGGCGTGGCTGGTTCTGAAAGGTGACAAACTGGCGGTGGTTTCTACTGCGAACCAGGACTCCCCGCTGATGGGTGAAGCGATCTCTGGCGCATCCGGCTTCCCAATCCTGGGTCTGGACGTGTGGGAACACGCTTACTACCTGAAATTCCAGAACCGTCGCCCGGACTACATCAAAGCGTTCTGGGACGTGGTGAACTGGGACGAAGCTACAGCACGTTTCGCCGCTAAAAAATAAGGTTGCGTTGACGCCTGTGAGAAGCGAGTCTTATGACTCGCTTTTTTTGTATCTGCGTAATGGAGGCAGCAATGCATTACCCGGTGAACGTGTTTACAGGCAAGGTAAGGGAGTACGACGGCAGTCGCCCGAGCGCCATCGCTAAAATTCAGGTCGACGGTGAGCTGACGCTTACCGACCTCGGGCTGGCGGGTGACGAGCAGGCCGAAAAGAAAATCCACGGCGGGCCCGAGCGCGCGCTGTGCCACTACCCGCGCGAGCACTATCAGCACTGGAAAGCCGAATTCCCCGAACAGGCGGATCTGTTTGTCGCGCCCGCGTTCGGTGAGAACCTCTCGACCGAAGGGCTGACCGAGCAAAACGTCTTTATCGGTGATATTTACCGCTGGGGCGATGCCCTGATTCAGGTGACGCAGCCGCGCTCGCCGTGCTTCAAGCTCAACTACCATTTCGACATTCATGACATGTCGGCTCAGATGCAAAACGCGGGTAAAACCGGCTGGCTGTACCGTGTGGTGCTGGCTGGGCAGGTTTCAGCGGACGCACCGCTTGAGCTGGCATCACGCCTGAGCGATGTGTCTGTTTATGACGCCTGCGCCATTGCCTGGCATATGCCGTTTGATGACGAACAGTATCACCGCCTGCTGTCAGCGGCGGGGTTGTCGACCAGCTGGACGCGCACCATGCAAAAACGGCGGCTCAGTAACAAAATTGAAGACAATGCCCGTCGGTTATGGGGTAAATAGGTTTCTCTTTCGTTCGTCTCCCCCGTGCTAACGGGGGATGCTCCCTTCTTTTACACCGTACTCAACCTTTCCTTGCTTCATTCCTGATACATGGCCCACAAAAAAAGTGTTGGCCATGTAAAAACACTTGAGAATTCTTCCGGCTCAAATATCTTATGATCAAATTGGTTTAAACCAGATGGTGTGGAATGAAAGAAAAAAACTACGTGGATGTGCTCAGGGAGCGTTTTGAACGCTGGCTGAGTGAACAAAACTTACCGGCTGGCTCGAAGCTACCGTCTGAGCGCGAGTTGTGCGAACTGCTGGATGCCAAACGCATGACCTTACGGCAAGTGCTGATTGAGCTGGAGGTGGGTGCACGGATATTTAGAAAGAACCGCAGCGGCTGGTTTATTTCTGCTAAGCGCTTTATCTATAACCCAAAATCCCTCTCCAGTTTTAATGCGGAAGCCCGTGCCCAGGGGCGAAATCCTTCCTGGGGCTATTTATCCCGTGAGAGCATGGAGAGCGTACCGCATCAGGTTGAGAGGGTGTTTCCCGCGTCTGAGAATTGCTATCGGGTAACAGGATGGTGTGGGCTCGATGAACATAAGGTCTTTTACCACGAGTCATATATTGATGCAGAAACCGCGCCGGGATATATCCATAAACTGGAGAACCAGTCGTTTGCCAGCGTCTGGGAAGATGAATTCGGTCATACCTTAACCATTAAAGAGATGATCTTCAAACCGGTCAATATGCCGGAGCTGGCCTGCAAAGAACTGGGTGTGGCACCGAATACTTACGGAATTTTGGTGGAAAAACACCGAGCGACACGGGATAAAAAAGTGGTGCAGGTCGATTTTGAATACTGGCGCCTTGAATCAGTGGAACTCGTTATTCATGATGAATGAGAAGAAAATGAAAAATATTGATAAAGTGCGGCTGGCAGAACGTGCGAGAAATATACCTCTCTATCTGCACGCCTACGCGTTTCATTTAAATATGCGCTATGAACGCGTATTGCCGGGTGATTTGTTAGATATAGCGTATCAGCAGAAATTAAAAGGGGTAAAAATTCATGTCGAAGACGGTGAAACGCAATCCCTGCAAAAATTAAATGACCAAAAGTTACGCACGTTTAAAGAAAAAGCGCAAGGCTATCATCTGGATATTCATATTGAAACCAGCGCTTCGGATAAAGCGACGCTGGATGATGCGATCCGTATCGCCCTGGCGACGGGAGCGACCTCGGTGCGCTTCTACCCGCGTTATGAAGGGTATCTGAAAGACGTGCTCGATAAAATTGCCAGTGATATTGAGTACTTATCTCGTTATGACGATTGCGGCCTGAGTTTTACTATTGAACAACATGAAGATTTACAGGGCCATGAACTGGTGACACTGGTGAAAAACAGCGGGATGAAAAACCTCTCCATTCTGTTCGACTTTGGCAATATGATTAATGCTAACGAAGAGCCGCTGGCGGCATTAGAGGTTATGGCCCCCTTGATTACCCAGGTGCATATTAAAGATGCGCGGATTATTAACGAGGGGAAAGGTTGGGGGCATGAAGCCTGTCGTACCGGATACGGTGATCTACCTGTGGAGGAGATGCTAAAAAGATTACTACTTTTAGGTGATGAGCAACCCCAGGTCACCTCTTTTGGCTTAGAAGAAGAGGTGGAATATTATGCTCCTGCGTTCCGTTTCGACGATGAAGGGAATAACCCCTGGATACCGTGGCGAAATGCGAGCTATACCCCATTGCCCGACAGCACGATGGTAGATACCCGTCTTGCGGAGGAAAAACATCACGCCCTTTCTCAAATTCAGTATATACGTAACGTGTGTCAAAAATTTATAACAATCTGACTAGTATTTAGGTCGTTAAAAAAGAACGTCAACATGAAGGCCATTTCATTTTGAGCTGGCTGAGGATTATTGCATTCATTTTCTGATTGAGAACGTTTTCTCAACCTACGCTAAGGGTGTTAATTATGTTCATGAATAAATGGGCACGACTCTGCTTTTTGATTTTAGGCGGCGGAACGATATTCAAACTTTCCAGTATGAAAGATGTCTTTTATGTACCTATGCAAAATGACTGGGGATTAACCAATACCCAAATTGGTTTAAGCTTTACGGTATATACTATTGTCCAGACAACGGGCCTGTTCCTTTCTCTGTATATTGCCGATCGTTACTCTAAAAAAATACTGCTGCCGTTTGGTTTAATCGGCGTGGGATTGTGCGGCCTCTACTTATCCACGCTGCCGTCATTTACCGGGTATCTGCTCTGTTTTGCGGCGATGGCCTTTTTCGCTGACGTAGTTTACTGGCCAGTATTGCTGAAAGCGGTGCGTCTGCTGGGAACGCAGGAGGAACAGGGGCGTATGTTTGGCTTTCTTGAGGCTGGCCGCGGCGTGGTGGACGTGGTTGTTGCCTCCGGGGCACTGTTCGTCTTTGTGCACTTCGGGGAAGGCAAAGCGGGCATGCAGGCGGGGCTGTTATACTACACGCTGATTACCCTGGTCGCAGGGGTGATCACCTACTTCATTGTCGATGACGACAAGGTCAAAGGCAGCGAAAAGGGGAATGCCAACATGGAGGTGCTCAAGGGGATCAAACATATCCTCTCCTGCGCCAACGTCTGGCTAGCCGCGTTTGGCATTTTCTTCGTGTACGCTGCCTACTGCGGGCTGACATACTTTATCCCTTTCCTCAAAGATATCTATATGCTTCCGGTTGCGCTGGTGGGTGCCTACGGCATTATCAACCAGTATGCCCTGAAAATGGTGGGGGGACCGGTGGGCGGTTTCCTGGCGGATAAAGTGGCAAAATCGCCTACTGTCTACCTGAAGTGGACCTTCCTGATTGCCGCCGCGGCGATGATTGTCTTTATGCAGCTACCCCACCAATCGATGAACGTCTATATCGGGATGGCGGCAACCTTAGGTTTTGGAGCGATTATTTTCTCGCAGCGCGCCATTTTCTTCGCGCCGATGGATGAGATAGGCACCCCGCGTGAGTATGCCGGCTCGGCAATGGCGTTTGGCTGCATCATCGGTTACATGCCCGCCATGTTTGCTTACACGCTTTATGGCTGGCTGCTGGATACCCACACCGGTATCGCAGGCTACAACTATGTTTTTAGCGTGATGATCGCGTTCAGCCTGATGGGATTCGTCTGCTCAACGCTGCTGGTGAAACGGATCAAAAAGCAGAACCGCGCGGCAGTCACCGCGGAGGTGTAAGGTAAGCTGTCCCCGGCAAACGCCGGGGACAGGGCGTTATGAACGTTTATACAGCGGCAGCCAGAGGGTCAATCGCAATCCACCCAGCGGACTGTCATCGGCTTTCACCCAGCCACGGTGCTGCTGCATGGCGGTTTCCACAATCGCCAGGCCCAGCCCCGTACCACCTGATTCCCGGTCACGCGCCTCATCGGTACGATAGAACGGACGGAAAATCTGCTCGCGGTCTTCCGGGCTGACGCCAGGACCGTCGTCGTCGACAATGACGGTGATCCCGTCTTTATCCACCGAGAACGCCACCTCAATCTTCGTGTGCGAGTAGCGCAGGGCATTACGCACGATATTCTCCAGCGCGCTTTCCAGCGTGTTGGGGTTACCGTACAGCGGCCATGGACCCGGTGGGAAGTTGACGGTGAAGGATTTACCCATCTGTTCCGCTTCGAACGCCGCGTTGTCCAGCACCTCGTGCCACAGGTGATTGGCTTTCACCGTTTCGCTGACCAGCGCGTTTTTCTGCTGATTACGCGACATGACCAGCAGGTCGTTGATCATGCTGTCCAGGCGGTGAGCTTCTGTTTCAATACGCTCCAGCTCTTTGCTCTCACCGCTGCGGCGGCGCAGCAGCGCGGTGCCAAGCTGCAGGCGCGTAAGCGGGGTACGCAGTTCGTGCGAGATATCCGACAGCAGACGTTGCTGTGCGGTCATCATGCGATCGAGAGCGCTCACCATCTGGTTAAAACTGGTCCCGGCGGCAAGGAATTCCTGCGGTCCGGCTTCCAGCTCAGGGTGTTGTCGCAGGTTACCCTGCGCCACTTCATCGGCGGCATTTTTCAGCTTACGCGCCGGTTTTGCCAGGCTCCACGCCAGCCATAACAGCAGCGGCGAGCTGACCAGCATGGTGACAATCAGCAGCAGGAGAGGGCGGTCAAACAGCAGGTTGATAAAATCAGACTGGGAGTTGCTCGCCGGACGGATCAGGTAGAGCTGATAATTATCCTCTCCGTCTCTGACGGAGAAAGGCCCTACCATTTCTACGCGGCCATATTTCTTCTTCTGGGGATGATCGGCGTTATCCGCCTGGCCAATGAAGTTGCGGATAATCTGCATTTCATTGCGATCGGCCCCAATGACGCGGCCTTCGCTGGTCACCAGCAGCAGGCGTTGTCCGGGCGGCGCCCACTTGTCGATAGCGCGAAATAATCTGCGCCACCACATTAAATCGTTCGGCGGGTCGTTTGCCAGCTCGGCTTCCACGTGCTGCTCGATCATCACGCCCTGACGTTGCTCGCTGTCGAGAAGCTCCGTCATCTGGCGTGAGTCGAGTTTTGGCAACATCAGTACGAGCATTAAAACCAGTGCCAGCGTCAGCCAGAAGATGGCGAAGATGCGGGCGGTTAAGCTTCCTATCATGAAGCGGAAACCATCAGATAACCGCGACCACGCAGGGTTTTAAACCATGGGTGACCGTCTTTACGCTCTGGCAGCTTACGGCGCAGGTTAGAGATGTGCATGTCGATGGCGCGGTCAAACGGGGTCAGACGTTTGCCCAGCACTTCCTGACTTAAATGTTCACGCGAAACCACCTGGCCGAGGTGCTGCGCCAGCAGATACAGCAGGGTGAACTCCGTGCCGGTCAGTTCCAGCGTCTGGCCATCAAAGCTCGCTTCCTGACGGCCCGGGTTCAGGCTCAGGGAGTCGACTTCAAGGGTAGGTGAGCTGTTGTCGGTATTCTGCTGCTGCTCGCTCCAGTGGGAACGACGCAGGATCGCGCGAATACGGGCGACCAGTTCGCGGTCGTTAAACGGCTTCGGTAAATAGTCATCCGCGCCCAGCTCAAGGCCGAGTACGCGATCGAGTTCGCTGCCGCGTGCGGTCAGCATGATAACGGGAGTCTGGTGTGTCTGGCGAAGCTCTTTCAACGTATCAATGCCGTTTTTCTTCGGCATCATCACGTCGAGCAAAAGTAAATCGATGCTGTCGTCAAGGAGACTCAGCGCCTGCTCGCCATCATGGGCAACCAGGACGTTGAAACCTTCCATGTCGAGCAACTCCTTTAAAAGGGATGTGAGCTCTCGGTCATCATCAACTAACAGGATTTTATTCATTGTTTAAATACCTCCGAGGCAGAAATTACGACATCAAGGCTGTCTAATCCATGACTTTACGTTGTTTTACACCCCCTGACGCATGTTTGCAGCCTGAATCGTAGACTGTCTCTCGTTGAATCGCGACACGAAAGATTTTGGGAGCAAGTGATGCGCAAAGTTACCGCTGCCGTCATGGCCTCAACGCTGGCGTTCAGTGCGTTTAGCCAGGCTGCTGAAGCTATCATCAGCGATAACAGTCCCTTACAAGAGGGCGCAACGCAGAACAGCAGCCAAAGCCATATGTTTGACGGCATAAGTTTAACCGAACATCAGCGTCAACAGATGCGAGATCTGATGCAGAGGGCGAGACACGACCAGCCCCCTGTTAATGTTAGCGAAATGGAGACAATGCATCGCCTTGTCACCGCAGAAAATTTTGACGAAAGCGCTGTACGCGCTCAGGCCGAAAAAATGGCACAGGAACAGGTTGCCCGCCAGGTCGAAATGGCGAAGGTCCGCAACCAGATGTTCCACCTGCTAACGCCCGAGCAGCAAGCGGTTTTGAACACCAGACATCAGCAGCGAATGGACCAGCTGCGTGAGGTTGCACGGATGCAGCGAAGCTCAGAAACGACGTTTTTCAGTAGCAATAGCAGTACCCGTAGTAACCAGTAAACCCTGTTTTCCTTGCCATAGACACCATCCCTGTCTTCCCCCACATGATGTGGGGGTTTTTTTTGCCCCGCATTCTGATTTGTTAACCGTTTATTCATCCTTCGACTCCACATGCTTCCGTTATACTAGCGGCATGACATGACAGGAGCGTTTATGAATCAATCCTATGGAAGACTGGTGAACCGGGCCGCCATGGCCGCGACGGTAATGGCGTCGTGCTTGCTGGTCATCAAAGTTTTCGCGTGGTGGTATACCGGTTCGGTCAGTATTCTGGCGGCGCTGGTGGACTCGCTGGTGGATATTGCCGCCTCGCTGACCAACCTGCTGGTGGTGCGTTACTCGCTGCAGCCAGCGGATGAAGAGCACACCTTTGGGCACGGTAAAGCGGAGTCGCTGGCCGCGCTGGCGCAAAGCATGTTTATATCCGGTTCTGCGCTGTTCTTGTTTCTCACCGGCATTCAGCATCTCGTCTCGCCAACACCGATGAACGATCCCGGCGTCGGCGTCGTTGTGACGATTGTCGCGCTTATATGCACACTTGTTCTGGTAACGTTCCAGCGCTGGGTTGTTCGCAAAACGCAAAGTCAGGCTGTACGGGCAGATATGCTTCATTATCAATCTGATGTTATGATGAATGGGGCTATTCTTATTGCGCTCGGTCTGGCCTGGTATGGCTGGCATCGGGCCGATGCGTTGTTTGCGTTAGGGATTGGTATCTATATTTTATATAGCGCCCTGCGGATGGGGTATGAAGCGGTGCAATCACTGCTTGACCGCGCCCTCCCGGACTCAGAACGAAATGAAATTTTTTCTATCGTGACCTCCTGGCCCGGCGTCAGCGGTGCACACGATCTTCGAACGCGGCAGTCAGGGCCGACCCGCTTTATTCAGATTCACATTGAAATGGAAGACAACCTGCCACTGGTTCAGGCTCACGTGATAGCTGAGCAGGTCGAGCAGGCGATTTTGCAGCGTTTTCCTGGTTCAGACGTCATCATTCACCAGGATCCCTGCTCGGTTGTACCCGGTCATGTTGGGCTTTCGTAATTCGTTGTAAAAAAGTGAGCCAGGCCAGCATTTTGTGTATAAATTACCGCCATTTGGTCTGACCTGAATCAATTCAGCTGGAAGGGATTGATATACTATTTGCAGTATTCGTTGGTCGATAAGTTTCTTCCGGCAACAGATTTCAATTTTGCATTCCTAAGTTCAGAGGTAGTCATGATTAAGAAAATCGGTGTGTTGACAAGCGGCGGTGATGCGCCGGGCATGAACGCGGCAATTCGTGGTGTTGTCCGTGCAGCGCTGACGGAAGGCCTGGAAGTTTTTGGCGTTTATGACGGTTATCTGGGCCTGTATGAAGATCGTATGGTTCAGCTCGACCGTTACAGCGTGTCTGACATGATCAACCGTGGCGGTACTTTCCTCGGTTCTGCGCGCTTCCCGGAATTCCGTGATGAACACGTTCGTGAAGTGGCTATCGAAAACATGAAGAAACGCGGCCTGGACGCCCTGGTGGTTATCGGTGGTGACGGCTCCTACATGGGTGCAAAACGTCTGACCGAAATGGGTTTCCCGTGCATCGGTCTGCCGGGCACCATCGACAACGACATCAAAGGTACTGACTACACTATCGGCTTCTTTACCGCGCTGGGTACCGTTGTTGAAGCGATTGACCGTCTGCGTGATACCTCGTCTTCTCACCAGCGTATCTCTATCGTTGAAGTGATGGGCCGTTACTGCGGCGACCTGACCCTGGCGGCAGCCATTGCGGGCGGTTGCGAATTTATCGTCGTGCCAGAAGTCGAATTTAGCCGTGAAGATCTAGTGGCTGAAATCAAAGCGGGCATCGCGAAGGGTAAAAAACACGCAATCGTGGCTATCACCGAGCACATCTGTGACGTTGACGAGCTGGCGAAGTACATCGAAGCCGAAACCAAACGCGAAACCCGCGCGACCGTACTGGGTCACATCCAGCGTGGTGGTTCTCCAGGCCCTTACGACCGTATTCTGGCGTCCCGTATGGGCGCGTACGCTATCGATCTGCTGCTGCAGGGTCACGGCGGCCGCTGCGTCGGTATTCAGAACGAAAAACTGGTTCACCATGACATCATCGACGCGATTGAAAACATGAAGCGTCCGTTCAAAGGTGACTGGCTGGACTGCGCGAAAAAACTGTACTGATCGGCGTTTTTTGCCCGGTGGCGCTGCGCTTACCGGGCCTACAAAAGCACGGTTCGTAGGCCGGGTAAGGCGAAGCCGCCACCCGGCTTTTTTATGTGTGCACGCTTTTTTATTCCACTACGTTATAGCCAATCTTTTTTTATTCTTTAATCCGCGAATCGCTTTCTGGCACGCTGCATTCATCAAAACACTACACAAGAGAGCTGGGCGATGAATAAATGGGGCGTGGGTTTAACATTATTGCTGGCATCGACCAGCGTTCTGGCTAAGGACATCCAGTTACTGAACGTGTCATACGACCCGACGCGTGAGCTGTACGAGCAATACAACAAAGCGTTTGCAGCACACTGGAAACAGGAAACCGGCGACAACGTCGTGGTTCGCCAGTCTCACGGTGGTTCTGGCAAGCAGGCGACCTCCGTTATCAACGGGATTGAAGCCGACGTGGTGACCCTGGCGCTGGCCTACGATGTTGACGCGATCGCCGAGCGTGGCCGTATCGACAAAAACTGGATCAAACGCCTGCCGGATAACTCCGCGCCATACACCTCGACCATCGTTTTCCTGGTACGTAAAGGCAACCCGAAACAGATCCATGACTGGAATGACCTGATTAAGCCGGGCGTGTCAGTCATCACGCCTAACCCGAAAAGCTCTGGCGGCGCTCGCTGGAACTACCTGGGCGCATGGGGCTACGCGCTGCACCATAACAATGGCGACCAGGCCAAAGCGCAGGAATTCGTGAAAGCGCTGTATAAAAACGTTGAGGTGCTGGACTCCGGCGCGCGTGGCGCCACCAATACCTTCGTCGAGCGCGGGATTGGCGACGTGCTGATCGCATGGGAAAACGAAGCCCTGCTGGCTACCAATGAACTGGGTAAAGACAAGTTCGAGATCGTGACCCCAAGCGAATCGATTCTGGCTGAGCCAACCGTCTCCGTGGTCGATAAAGTGGTTGAGAAGAAAGGCACCAAAGCGGTAGCAGAAGCCTACCTGAAGTATCTGTACTCGCCAGAAGGCCAGGAAATTGCGGCTAAAAACTTCTATCGTCCACGCGATCCGGCCGTTGCGAAGAAATACGAAAGCGTATTCCCTAAACTGAAACTCTTCACCATTGATGACGAGTTCGGTGGCTGGACCAAAGCGCAGAAAGAGCACTTCTCTAACGGCGGCACCTTCGACCAGATCAGCCAGCGCTAACCCCTTAGCCCATGACACGGTGACCCGGCGTGAGAAATCCGCCGGGTTTTTTATTTGGTCATCATTTTGCGTTACTCTTTTGCCTCTATTGAAAACAGGGAACGCGTTGTGAAAAAAATTATCTTATTGATCCTCATTGTCATCGCCCTTGCCGCTGGCGGCGTGTACTGGATGAAAGCGGGTAATCCGAATGCGTTGCGACATATCGTTCTCGACCAGTGTGTGCCGAATCAGATCCAGAATCGTAACCCGGCGCCGTGTGCGCAGGTGAAAACGGATGCAGGCTACGTGGTGTTTAAAGATCGCAACGGGCCGCTGCAGTACCTGCTGATGCCAACCTACCGCATCAACGGCACCGAAAGCCCGCTTTTGACCGAATCTCATACTCCGAACTTTTTCTGGCTGGCCTGGCAGTCGCGCAGCTTTATGACCCTGAAGCGCGGCTCCGAGGTGCCTGACAGCGCCATTTCGCTGACGATTAACTCGCCGACAGGGCGCACGCAGAACCATTTCCATATTCATATCTCCTGCCTGCGCCCGGACGTGCGCGAGAAGCTCAACGCGGCACAGGGAGAAATCAGCACCCAGTGGCTGCCTCTTCCCGGAGGGCTGGAAGGACATGAGTATCTTGCTCGCCGGGTGACGGAAAATGAACTGGTGCAGCGCAGCCCGTTCATAATGCTGGCTGAAGAGCTGCCGGAAGCGCGCGACCATATGGGGCGCTTTGCCCTGGCGATGGCGCAGCAGTCGGATGGCTCGTTTGTGTTGCTGGCGACCGAGCGCAATCTGTTGATGCTCAACCGCGCGTCGGCAGAGGAATTGCAGGATCATCAATGCGCTATCCTGAAGTAACCCCACCATAAATCGCGTTTACTCGGGCTGCCTGTCACCGTAGACTTGCTGAAAAATTCTACAGGAGACAGGTATGTCGCTCTGGTTAACGTATCCTCTGCTGCTACCCTCACTGATCGTTGGCGTCACCATCGTTCTGTGGGCGACGTCGCTATTGCCGGAATTCATCACCGCGCTGCTGTTCTTCACGGCGGCGATGACCGCCAGAATCGCCCCGCCGGAGGTCATCTTCGGCGGTTTTGCCTCGTCGGCTTTCTGGCTGGTATTCAGCGGCTTTGTGCTCGGCGTGGCGATCCGTAAAACCGGACTGGCGGACAGGGCCGCCCGGGCGCTGTCGTCAAAGCTCACCGACTCCTGGGTATTAATGGTAGCGAGCGTGGTGCTGCTGAGCTATGCGCTGGCGTTTGTGATGCCGTCGAACATGGGACGTATTGCGCTGCTGATGCCGATTGTCGCGGCGATGGCAAAACGCGCCGGTATCGCCGACGGCTCCCGCACCTGGTTTGGTCTGGCGCTGGCGGTAGGGTTTGGGACTTTCCAGCTTTCGGCGACGATTCTGCCCGCTAACGTCCCTAATCTGGTGATGAGCGGTGCGGCGGAAGGCTCGTACGGCATCCATCTGAACTATGTCCCGTATCTGCTGCTGCACACGCCGGTGCTGGGCATTCTCAAAGGTCTGATCCTGATTGGCCTGATCTGCTGGCTATTTCCCGGTAGCCCGAAACCGCCGAAGGAACAGGCGCCGTCTGAGCCTATGGGGCGGGACGAAAAGCGTCTCGCCTGGCTGCTGGCGGTGGTGCTGGGGATGTGGGTGACGGAGAGCTGGCACGGCGTGGGACCCGCGTGGACGGGGCTGGCGGCGTCGGTCATCGTTATGCTGCCGCGTATAGGTTTTATCACCGGGGAGGAGTTTTCTGCGGGGGTGAATATGCGCACCTGTATCTACGTTGCCGGTATTTTGGGGCTGGCGATCGTCGTGACCCAAACCGGTATCGGAACGGCGGTGGGCGAGGCGTTGCTCCGCATTATGCCGCTGAATGCAGACCGACCGTTCACCAGTTTCCTGGCGCTGACCGGTATTACCACCGCACTCAACTTCATTATGACCGCCAACGGCGTGCCGGCGCTTTACACCACCCTGGCGCAGAGCTTCTCGGACGCGACCGGCTTCCCGCTGCTGTCGGTGATCATGATTCAGGTGCTGGGCTATTCTACGCCGCTGCTGCCGTATCAGGCGTCGCCGATTGTGGTGGCGATGGGGCTCGGGAAGGTGCCTGCAAGGGCGGGGATGGTGCTTTGTCTGGCGCTGGCGGTGGCAACTTATCTGGTGCTGCTGCCGCTGGATTATCTGTGGTTTAGCGTGTTAGGTAAGTTGTAGCGTTTTTGTAGGGCGGGTAAGCGCAAGCGCCACCCGCCACAAAGGCAATTACGCCTGTTTAGCCGCTTCTGCCGCTTTAACGATCACCGCGAAAGCGTCCGCTTTCAGGGATGCACCGCCAACCAGCGCGCCATCGATGTCTGGCTGGGTGAACAGCTCAGCAGCGTTGGAGGCGTTTACGGAACCGCCGTACTGGATGATCACTTGCTCAGCGACTTTGGCGTCGGCTTTCGCAATGTGGTCACGGATGAATTTGTGAACCGCCTGAGCCTGCGCAGGGGTTGCTGATTTGCCGGTACCGATCGCCCAGACTGGCTCGTAAGCGATTACCGCGCCTTCGAACGCTGCCGCGCCCTGGGTTTTCAGCACAGCGTCGATCTGACGTGCGCACACTTCTTCGGTTTTGCCCGCTTCGTTTTCAGCTTCGGTTTCACCGATGCACAGAACCGGGATCAGACCCTGCTCTTTCAGCACGGCGAATTTCTTCGCGATGAACTCGTCAGATTCTTTGTGATAGGTGCGACGCTCGGAGTGGCCGATGATGATGTATTTCGCGCCGATATCTTTCAGCATTTCAGCGGAGGTTTCACCGGTGAACGCGCCAGACAGGTTAACGTCAACGTTCTGCGCGCCCAGAATGATGTGGCTGCCGTCAGCGGCGTGTTTAGCCAGATCCAGGTACATATCCGGCGGAGCGATAGCAACCGCGCAGCCCGTCACGCCAGCCAGCTCTTTACGCAGGTTCGCAACCAGTTCGTTTACCATGTGGCGGCTGCCGTTCAGTTTCCAGTTACCCATCACTAAAGGATGTCGCATTTCAATTCTCCACGCTCAATAAGCGAATTAAGGAATATGGCCACCCTGTCGGGCAGCATGGTCTGTGAATCAGTATAGAGATTTTCCCTCGAAAGGCTTTGCTTTTTGTCATTAATTCGCCCCGTCGAGAGTGTCAGATAGTGCCAGCTTAATCGGTTCAACAGCGAAGGTCAGTCCTTTTTCGCCGTTGTCCGCTACAACATAGCGGATCGCGCCTTCGGTATCGGCGTAGTAACGCTTGTTTTTCCCGGCGGTAAGGAGTTTTTGCAGCTTTTGCTGACTTTGCTTTTTCGTCAGCGCAGGGGTAAAGGCCTGCAATACCGCGCTCATGTACTCCAGCGCTTTCGCCTTAGCGGCTTTCTGCTCTGGCCCCTGTATTGGCAGCCAGGTGATTTGCATGCTTTTGATTTTTAACGTCCCGCGCTCCAGCGCCGTGGAGGCATACAAATTCTCGTTAATCTTGCTTGCCGCACGGGTCAGGGTAGGCGTGTCGCGGGGGCCATCGATGGCGCGAAACTCATCCAGCGGCAGCGTAGGGTTGGCCTGATTGAAGGTTTCACGAAACTCGCTGATGGACTGATCGAATGACGGCGCGCCCGCCAGCAGATACGGAGCTGTGGTTGGGGCAGTGGTTTCGGCGGCGTGCAGGGGATAACCCACGCTGAGCAGCGCTAAACACAGGAAGAGAGAACGTGCCGAACTTTTCATCAACATTGCCCCTGGCCGTAAGTGCTCATGATTAAAACGATATCTGGTCGGCTTGTCAAAAGGTCACAACTCCAGGGTAAAATGCGCGCTATACGATAATAAGGAACCTTACATGACCATACAGCAGTGGCTGTTTTCGTTCAAAGGGCGTATTGGACGCCGTGATTTCTGGATCTGGATGGTGACGTGGATTGTCGCCATGCTGCTTCTGTTTTTCGTTGCCTATAACGCATGGCTAAGCACGCAAACGGCGGCCTTCGCGCTGGTCTGTCTGCTATGGCCAACGGCGGCTGTCGTCGTGAAACGGCTGCACGATCGCGGACGTTCCGGCGCGTGGGCATTTCTGATTATTCTGGCGTGGATGCTGGTGGCGGGAAACTGGGCGATGCTGCCGTCCATCCTGCCGTGGGTTGTGGGCAGGCTGCTGCCGTCGGTCATCTTCGTGATGATGATTGTCGATCTGGGCGCGTTTATTGGCACCCAGAGCGAAAACAAATACGGTAAAGACACCGTTGAGGTGAAGTACCGCTGATCACCAGTAGTGTTCGGCGGTCATATGGCCCGGTCGGCGGCGAAGATGTTTCGTCATCTGCCGGGTATCCTTCAGAAGCTGCTGCGTGTCGCGAACCATCTGCGGATTGCCACACAGCATGACGTGGCTGGTTTCAGCGTTCAGCGGCAAACCTACCGCGTCTTCCAGGGCTCCACTCTCAATTAACGCCGGCACGCGACCGGTCAGCGCTCCTGCTACGGTTTCGCGGCTGACCACCGTCTGAATCTTTAACTTTCCGCCGTACTGCTGTTCCAGCGCCCGCATCTGCGGCAGGTAGCTCAGGTCTGCAGCGTAGCGTGCAGCGTGCACCAGCACGATGTTTTTAAAGCGCTCCAGATCTTTGCCGTACTGCAAAATAGAGAGATAAGGGCCGATGGCCGTGCCGGTTGCCAGCATCCAGAGCGTGTCACAATCAGGGATCTCTTCGAGCACAAAGAAGCCTGCCGCTTCACTCACAATTTGCACGTCGTCGCCGGGCTTGAGGGCGGCAAGGCGCGGGCTGAGCTTACCGTCCGGAACGGTGACCAGATAGAACTCAAGATCCGGGTTATCAGGCGCGTTAACGTAAGAGTAGGCGCGCTGCACGCGTTCGCCGTCGACATCCAGCCCCAGCTTGGCGAATTGCCCGGCTTTAAACGGGTGTACGGGAGCATGGACGGTGAGACTAAATAGCGCATCGGTCCAGAACTCTATTTTCGTGACTTTACCTGTTACCCAGTCCGCCATGATCTTCTCCTGTGCTGTTTCTCTGTTCTATCTTCCGTACTTGTGGTGACAATTTCCAGCCCGTCAGGGCCGGAAAGCTCTATCGATCAAACGGTTTTACAGAATGTGCGTCTGTACGTCCGGGTCTTTGCGGTCGAGATAGTGGATAGACTGGATGCGGCGAATGGTGCGCGATTTACCGCGGATCAGCAGCGTTTCGGTCGTCGCCATATTGCCCTTGCGGGTGATACCGTTCAGCAGATCGCCTTTGGTGATGCCGGTCGCGGAGAAGACAACGTTATCGCTACGGGCCATCTCGTCCAGCGCGAGCACTTTATTGGCCTCGATGCCCATCGCTTCGCAGCGCGCCAGCTCGTTTTCTCCGATACGGCGGTTCTCTTCGCTGTCGCCTTTTACCTCGTGACGGGGCAGCAGACGAGCCTGCATGTCGCCATCCAGCGCGCGGATCACTGCCGCAGAGACGACACCTTCCGGCGCGCCGCCGATGCCGTACAGCACGTCTACTTCGCTGTCCGGCATGCAGGTCAGGATCGAGGCGGCAACGTCACCGTCAGGAATAGCAAACACGCGCACGCCGAGCTTTTGCATCTGCGCGATGGTGGCGTCGTGGCGCGGTTTGGCCAGAATCGTCACGGTCAGTTCGCTAAGGGGTTTGCCCAGGGCTTTGGCGATGTTGTGCAGGTTCTCTTCCAGCGGCAGGCTGAGGTCGATTGCGCCCTTTGCGCCAGGCCCGACAATCAGCTTTTCCATGTACATATCTGGCGCGTTAAGGAAGCAGCCCTTATCGCCTACGGCCAGCACCGCCAGGGCGTTGGCCTGACCCATTGCCGTCATGCGCGTACCTTCGATCGGGTCGACGGCGATATCCACGGCATCGCCTTTGCCGGTACCGACTTTTTCACCAATATAGAGCATTGGCGCTTCGTCGATCTCGCCTTCGCCGATCACGATGGTGCCGTCGATGTTGACCTGGTTAAGGACAATGCGCATGGCATGGACGGCTGCGCCGTCTGCGGTATTTTTGTCGCCACGACCCAGCCATTTATAGCCTGCAAGGGCGGCCGCTTCGGTGACGCGGGAAAACTCGATAGCAAGTTCACGTTTCATGAGGTACTCGTGCAATCAAAAGGAATTGCACGAAGTTTATCACAGAGTGGGGAGGGGGGTTTTAAGTCCCCTCTCCCCTTTGGGGGGCTTACTCGTCGTGCTCTTCCCACGCCAGGGCGCGTTTCACCGCTTTCTTCCAGCCGCTGTAGCGGAAGTTACGCTCGGTGGTTTCAATGCCCGGGCGGAATTCGCGTTCGATCACCGCTTTTTCCTGCAGCTCGTCCAGGTTCTGCCAGAAGCCTACCGCCAGACCGGCAAGATACGCCGCGCCCAGCGCCGTCACTTCACGCACTTCAGGACGCTCAACGCGGGTGCCCAGAATGTCGGACTGGAACTGCATCAGGAAGTTATTCGCGACCGCACCGCCGTCCACGCGCAGGGCGTGCAGACGAATGCCGGAGTCAGCCTGCATCGCTTCCAGCACGTCGCGCGTCTGGTAGGCGATGGATTCCAGGGTGGCGCGAATAATGTGGTTAGAGTTCACACCGCGCGTCAGGCCGAAAATTGCGCCGCGTGCATACGGATCCCAGTACGGTGCGCCCAGACCGGTGAACGCAGGTACCACGTACACGCCGTTGGTGTCTTTCACTTTGGTCGCGAAGTACTCGGAATCGAACGCATCGCTGATCAGCTTCATCTCGTCGCGCAGCCACTGGATAGACGCACCGGCCATGAACACCGCACCTTCCAGCGCATAGTTCACTTCGCCGCGTGGACCGCAGGCGATGGTGGTCAGCAGGCCGTTTTCTGATTTCACCGCTTTCTCGCCGGTGTTCATCAGCATAAAGCAGCCGGTGCCGTAGGTGTTCTTCGCCATCCCTTCTTTGACGCACAGCTGGCCGAACAGCGCCGCCTGCTGGTCACCAGCAATACCGGCGATAGGAATACGGGTGCCGCCTTTACCGCCGATGTTGGTCTGACCGTACACTTCTGAAGACTTGCGCACTTCAGGCAGCATCGCGCGTGGGATATCCAGGGCGTCCAGCATCTTGTCATCCCACTCCAGGGTGTTGATGTTGAACAGCATGGTGCGCGAGGCGTTGGTGTAGTCGGTGACGTGAACGCGTCCCTGGGTCATCTTCCAGATGAGCCAGGTGTCAACGGTACCGAACAGCAGCTCGCCGCGTTTAGCACGCTCGCGTGAACCTTCCACATGGTCGAGGATCCATTTCACTTTGGTGCCGGAGAAATACGGGTCAACCACCAGACCGGTGGCGCTGCGCACGTACTCTTCCATGCCGTCGCGCTTCAGCTGTTCGCAGATCTCAGAGGTACGGCGGCACTGCCAGACGATGGCGTTGTAAATAGGCTTACCGGTTTCACGTTCCCAGACAATCGTCGTTTCACGCTGGTTAGTGATACCAATCGCGGCAATCTCGTCGGAACTGATATCGGCTTTCGCCAGCACTTCGACCAGCGTGGAGCTTTGTGACGCCCAGATCTCCATCGGGTCGTGTTCTACCCAGCCTGGACGAGGATAAATTTGCTCAAATTCGCGCTGTGACACGCTGACGATGTTCGCGTCATGATCCATTACGACAGCGCGGGAGCTGGTAGTGCCCTGGTCGAGCGCAACGATATATTTTTTTTCGGTCATGGTATGTGTCCCGTAGTCAGATTACAGCGAAGCTTTTTGTTGTGCGGTAGAAGTCGTTTCCTTCTCCTCTTCCACACAGGTGTCGCACGGTAAATGGCGACCAATTAATTTGCGGTAGCTGAACGCACCCAGCGCAGCCCCGACAACCGGCGCAAACAGCGGTACCAGGAAGTAAGGAATGTCTTTGCCTCCGGTGAAGGCGACGTCGCCCCAGCCTGCGATGAAGGCGAACGCTTTTGGTCCGATATCACGTGCCGGGTTCATCGCGAAGCCGGTCAGCGGGCCCATGGAGGCGCCAATCACCGCAATCAGCAGGCCAATCAGCAGGGGGGCCAGCGGGCCGCGCGGAATGCCGTTTCCGTCGTCGGTCAGCGCCAGGATAACGCCCATCAGAATAGCGGTAATCACCATTTCAACTGCGAACGCCTGCACAAAATTGATATGCGGGTTTGGGTAGGTTGAGAAGATGCCTGCCAGATCCAGACTTTCGACGCTGCCGCGTACCATATGATGCGTCTGTTCGAAGTCGATGAAAAGATTGTAATAAAGCCCGTAAACTAACGCCGCTGCGCAAAACGCGCCGGCAAACTGAGAAAGAATGAAAGGAACAACTTTGCGTCCGTCGAAGCACGCGAACAGCCACAGTGCGATTGTCACCGCCGGATTAAGATGTGCACCAGACACTCCTGCGGTCAGGTAGATGGCCATCGCCACGCCCAGACCCCAGATGATACTGATTTCCCACTGACCAAAACTGGCACCTGCCACTTTCAGTGCAGCGACACAGCCCACTCCGAAGAATATCAACAACCCGGTACCAAGGAACTCGGCAATGCACTGGCCTTTTAAGGTTGATGTCTGACTCATAATCGGAATCCTGAAGAAATTGATGTTTATTGTTAGCATGGCCGCCCGTGACAGCCACGATGCCCTGTAGACATAGTGTTAATTTATCGTTAACGAGCAAAAACGAGAAATATCGAAATCAAAATGTGTGGTCTGCGTCAATAAAATGAGCGTTTTCGCGCCATAAAGCACATTTTTGCAGCAGTGCAGGATCGGTACAGGAATGTGAGCTGAATCATTTCATTAACGAATCAGTTAACAATTTAGGGGTATATGACGCGAACGCACCAGGACCAGACCTAAAAGTGTTGCAAACCGCGATCTGCGCGGTGTGTCGCTGGACACAGAGCGCCGCGCTCCATACAATCGACGGTATATGTCGTGCGCGTTTATGTTAAAGCGTCGCCTTGCAATTCAGGAGAGGTAGCATCATGTCTTTAGAAGTGTTTGAGAAACTGGAATCGAAAGTACAGCAGGCGATTGACACCATCACCCTGCTGCAGATGGAAATTGAAGAGCTGAAAGAGAAGAACAACAGCCTGGCGCAGGAAGTTCAGAACGCGCAGCACGGCCGCGAAGAACTGGAGCGCGAAAACAACCAGCTGCGCGAACAGCAGAACGGCTGGCAGGATCGCCTGCAGGCGCTGTTGGGACGTATGGAAGAAGTCTGATTCCCATTGGGATGAACTGAACAGGCCGGGTAAGGCGATGCCGCCGCCCGGCTTTTTTTATGGTTCTCGCTGACTGACATCCAACCATAAAAAGCCCTGGTGTTAGCCTGCTTTACGGTAGTGAATACACCTTTCCCTGGACCGATGCCCATTTGCGAGATGGCGGAAAGGGACGCTGTATCATAAAGAGCATCAACCATAGCGTTAAGGTTTTCATAGACAATTAGGATTTTATAAAGGTTCTGAGGGGTTGCCCAAGGTTTAGACGAGAGTATGATGAAGTTCCTTGGTGTTAGTCTGTAGACTTCCCAACGGACCGCGAATCCCGAGGGACAAAAAAAACCGCCACATTGCTGTTGGCGGTTTTTTTATGGTTCACGCTTACGGTTTTACTACTCGATATCCAGCGGATCTTCGGAAAGGATAATGCCGGTATTATCGGCGTAGAGATGGTCGCCGGAGAAGAAGGTCACGCCGCCGAAATTGACGCGCACGTCGCTTTCGCCGATGCCGTCACCCGCCGCCCCTACCGGTATGGCCGCGATGGCCTGAATTCCGATATCCAGGTCTTCCAGATCGTCCACCTGGCGCACGGAGCCGTATACCACAAGGCCTTCCCATTCATTCTGGACGGCAATGCCGGCCAACTCAGCATCAATCAATGCACGGCGCACGGAACCGCCGCCATCGACCACCAGTACGCGGCCGCGGCCGTTCTGTTCGAGCAGATCGTACAGCAACCCGTTGTCCTCGAAACATTTCACCGTGACGATCTGTCCGCCAAACGACGACCGCCCACCAAAGTTGGAGAACAGCGGTTCAACGACGTTGACATCTTCCTGGTAGATGTCACAAAGCTCGGAGGTATCGTATTTCATAGGTTTAACGCTCAGTTGCTGCGAATGTGTTCAGTATATCGTGCGAAATGCGTTGTTGGCAAAATCATCAATTGTTAATTGATATTTGTCAGCTAACTGAGCGTCTGGCTTAAGACAATCCCGATGACGAACAACAGGTTAGTCAGCAGCGCGCCTTTTACCGTGCGCTCCAGCATCGGCGGCATGGCGGACGGGCTGAGCTCACGCATCACAAAGCGAGCCTGCTTAATCAGCAGCGGCGCGGCAAGCACAAACAGCCAGCCCCACACGCTCTGCAACGAAATCAGGTTAAACAGCGCCAGGCAAACCAGCGCGCCAGTGAGCAGGCAGGCATGATAACGGCGGGCATTGACCGGCCCAAGACGAACCGCCAGAGTATTTTTGCCATTCTCGCGATCGCTGTCGATGTCGCGCAGGTTATTGATGTTGAGCACCGCCGTCGCCAGCAGGCCGCAGGCGGTCGCGGGCAGGAACAGGGCAGGGATCACCGTATGCGCCTGCAGGTACCAGCTTCCCATCACGCTCAGCCAGCCGAAGAAAACCAGTACGGAGATATCACCGAGCCCAATATAACCGTAAGGACGCGTGCCGACGGTGTAGGTAATGGCTGCGATAATGGCCAGTAAACCCAGCACCAGGAAGCCAATGAAATCGCTGGGAGTCTTAGATGCCACCGTCACCAGCGCCAGGCCGGATGCACAGATCAGCACCACGGTGATAATCAGCGCGCGCTTCATCTGCGCCTGGGTAATCACCCCTTTCTGCATTCCGCGCAGTGGCCCTATGCGGTCCGGCTTGTCGCTGCCTTTTACCGCGTCACCGTAGTCGTTGGCGAGATTGGAGAGGATTTGCAGCAGGCCGGCGGTAATCAATGCCAGCGCGGCGACCAGCGGATCAAAATAACCCTGCCACCAGGCAAGGGCGGTGCCGACGATAATCGCGGCAAAGGCCAGAGGAAGTGTTTTAGGGCGCAGACTTTCGAGCCACGCCTGAGTACGGCTGATGTCAGTCATAAGTATTTAGCCAATAAAAATGGGGGCATTAGCCCCCATTAAACGTGATGAGAATCCAGTAACCGCGATTATAGGATAAAACGGCTCAGATCTTCATCTGCCACTAACGCATCCAGATGTTTACTCACATATTCTGCGTCAATGGTAACGGTTTGACCGTTCAGGTCGCTCGCGTCGTAAGAGATATCTTCGACCAGGCGTTCCAGCACGGTATGCAGACGACGCGCACCGATGTTTTCGGTGGTTTCGTTCACCTGCCATGCAGCCTGGGCAATACGTTTGATACCGTCTTCGGTGAACTCGAGGTTCACGCCTTCGGTCGCCATCAGCGCTTTGTACTGTACGGTAGCAGAGGCGTTTGGCTCAGTCAGGATACGTTCGAAATCTTCGGTGGTCAGCGCCTGCAGCTCAACGCGGATAGGCAGACGGCCCTGCAGTTCCGGGATCAGATCCGACGGGCTGGCAACCTGGAAGGCACCTGATGCGATAAACAGGATGTGGTCCGTTTTCACCATGCCGTGCTTGGTGGAGACGGTGCAGCCTTCAACCAGCGGCAGCAGGTCGCGCTGAACGCCTTCGCGGGACACATCCGGGCCGGAGCTGTTGCCGCCGCGCTTACAGATTTTGTCGATCTCGTCGATAAACACGATGCCGTGCTGCTCAACCGCGTCGATAGCGTCCTGCTTCAGCTCTTCCGGATTCACCAGCTTCGCGGCTTCTTCTTCAATCAGCAGCTTCATTGCGTCTTTAATTTTCAGCTTACGCGCTTTCTGCTTCTGGCCGCCCAGGTTCTGGAACATGGACTGCAGCTGGCTGGTCATCTCTTCCATGCCCGGAGGCGCCATGATTTCCACACCCATTGGTGCGGCAGCGAGATCGATCTCAATCTCTTTGTCGTCCAGCTGGCCTTCACGCAGTTTCTTGCGGAACGCCTGACGCGCAGCGGACGGTTCCGCCTGCTGTTCTGCCTGGCCCCAGTTGTTTTTTGCCGGTGGGATCAGCACGTCGAGAATGCGCTCTTCGGCCATCTCTTCCGCGCGATAGCGGTTTTTCTCGATCGCCTGGACGCGCACCATTTTGATCGCCGAGTCGGTCAGATCGCGGATGATGGAGTCCACTTCTTTACCCACGTAGCCCACTTCGGTGAACTTGGTGGCTTCAACTTTGATGAACGGCGCGTTGGCCAGCTTCGCCAGACGACGGGCGATTTCGGTTTTACCGACGCCGGTCGGGCCGATCATCAGAATGTTCTTCGGCGTGACTTCGTGGCGCAGCTCTTCGTCAAGCTGCATACGACGCCAGCGGTTACGCAGGGCGATAGCCACGGAGCGCTTGGCGTTATCCTGGCCGATAATGTGTTTGTTCAGTTCGCTGACAATTTCGCGTGGGGTCATTTCAGACATGGGAGATCCTTACGCTTTGGAGGTCAATTCTTCGATGGTGTGGTTGTGGTTGGTATAGATGCAGATATCACCTGCAATATCCAACGCCTTCACCGCGATATCACGCGCGTTCATGTCGGTATTTTCCAACAGCGCGCGGGCAGCAGCCTGGGCATAAGGGCCGCCAGAGCCGATGGCAATCAGGTCATTTTCCGGCTGAATCACGTCACCGTTACCGGTGATGATAAGCGATGCGGTTTCATCGGCGACCGCCAGCAGCGCTTCGAGCTTGCGCAGCATGCGGTCGGTACGCCAGTCTTTCGCCAGCTCAACGGCAGCTTTCACCAGATGACCCTGGTGCATTTCCAGTTTGCGTTCAAACAGTTCAAACAGCGTGAAGGCATCCGCCGTGCCGCCTGCAAAACCGGCGATCACTTTGTCGTTGTAGAGACGGCGCACTTTCTTCACGTTGCCTTTCATGACGGTATTACCCAGCGTGGCCTGGCCATCACCGGCGATTACCACATGGCCGTTACGGCGTACACTTACTATTGTTGTCACGAGCAGACCCCCTGGTTACAGAATCGGGAAACAGAAGCCCTGAGCCTGTGCTCAGGGCTGAATTAAATGATAGATGGGGGGGATTTCGGGGGTTTCAACCCCCGGAGGCGAGTCGAATGCAGTTTGTGTGGCCGGCGACTTTCAAACGCGAAATGGTGCCATCGGCATTTTCTTTGCCTTTGACCGGACCAATCACCACGCGATTCCAGCCGTTATTGGTGGTAATACGCGAATCAAACCCTTCAAAGGCCAGCTGAGCACGTACCGTTTCCGCCTGCTCGGCACCTTTGAACGAACCGCACTGTACCATCCAGCGGCGCTCATCTTTTTTCTCCGCCGTCTGCTTCGGCGCTTCGGTCTCTTTGGTGACCGGTGCGGCCTGCTGCGTTTTCGGCTGCTGCGCGGTGGTATGCGCTGGCGTCTGGAGCAGATCCTGATACGGCTGAGCCGCCTGTTTCTGCGGCTGCGTTTTCGGCTGCTGTTGGACAGGCTGAGACTGTACCGTACGCGTCTGCTGCTGGTATGGTTGTTCCGTTACCCGCGGCTGCGTTTTAGGCTGCTGCACCGGCTGGGTTTGCGCCCACTGCTGCTGCTGAATCTGCTGTTGTGCCTGACGTCGCTGCAGCGTTTGCTGGCGCTGCGCTGGCGTCTGCTCATTCCACGGTACTTCGTTCAGCTGCGTAGGCTGCTGGCGCATATCGGCCTGCATTTGTGCCAGCAGCTGACGCTGTTCATCCGTCAGCTGATTCGCATTCTGTACTTCACCACCCGCAGAAGGTTCGGTTGGCGCACGTACCCCAGGCTGACGGCTTTCCAGCTCTTTGATATAGCGCCAGCGCTCTTCAGGCTTTGGAGGAAGGCCGTTTCCGGCGACTTTACTGGCCTGAAGCGCCTCAGACTCTTCTTTTTTATGGTGCGTGATAAAGTACAGGCCACCAATAAAGGCGACGACTACAGCCGCAGCAATAGCGACCATTGCTGGCGAGACAGCAGGCAGGTTACGTTGCTTTTTCCTTGAGCTACTCTTTTTGCGTCGCGAAGGTGCCGGCTGGCCGCGACGTACATAATCTCGTTGTGCCACTATCGTTTCGCTGTATTTATTCGTTCGTCAGCCCGCCATGTTACTTAAGCGGCGGGGCTTTGACCAGATAAGGGTATCCGAAAGACGTTTACTTTAAGTCAATGCCTGGGTCGTGCCGCGAACAATCAGTTCGCAGTCCAGCAACCGCGAGCCGCTGCTAACTGTTTGACCGTGAAGCTGATCCAGCAGCAGAAGCATTGCTTCGCGGCCGATTTGATAGCGCGGCTGAGCGACCGTTGAGAGCGGCGGATCGCAAAATTCCGAAAGCGAAATATTATCGAATCCGATGATCGATAAATCTTTTGGTATGCGAAGGCCGCGGCGTTTGGCATACGATAATGCACCCAGCGCCATCACGTCGCTGTGACAAAATACGGCGGTTGGCGGCTCAGGCAGGTCCAGAAGTTTCTCCAGCGCCTGTCCACCCGCAGCGAAGGTAAAATCACCGCGCGCAATGTAGTGCGGATCGACGGTGACGCCGGTACGGCGCAGCGCCTGAACGTAGCCCTGTAAGCGGTAGTGACACAGCGGCATCTCTTCCGGTCCGGCAATACAGCCAATACGCTTATGCCCCAGTTCCTGGAGATAGTTTACGGCGTTGAATGCGGCGGTGAGGTTATCAATGTGGACCGTCGGCAGCTCCAGCTCTGGCGCAAACTCGTTGGCCATGACCATCGGCGGTAAATTACGCTGTTCTTCAATGCTGGCATCAAACGGCAGGCGAGAGCCAAGCAGCAGCATGCCGTCGATCTGCTTGGTGATAATGAGATCGATGAAGGTTTTTTCCTGCTGGTTCTGGTGAGCACAGTCGCCAATCAGCACCAGGTAACCCTGTTCCGCTGCGGTGACTTCAATACCGCGGATAATCTCGCTGAAGAAAGGGTCACAGATGTCCGGTACGATCACCAGGATGGTGCGCGACTCATTGCGTTTGACGTTACGCCCCATCGCCTGTGGGAAATAGCCCACTTCAAGCGCAGCCTGCTCCACCCGGTTACGGGTCGCCTGGGAGACTTTATCCGGGTTCATTAATGCGCGGGATACCGTTGCCGTAGAGACCTGCGCTTTCTGGGCAACGTCTTTCATGGTCGCCGGTGCAACCTCTTTCCTGGACTTCAACGTCTTCTCCTCGCCTGAACACCGAACTTCTGACATCACCATTTTTACAGATAGTTAATGGAATCGGTTACAGAATTTTCATAAAAAGTGTGAGGAGCGTTAAATTTTTCGATCCGTCTTCAGCCTTCGATGGGATCGACGTCCAGTACCCACTTCACTTTTCGCGCTTCGGGCAGGGTGTTAATCAGCACCAGCGCGCTGCTGACGATGTGCTGAAGACGAACGCGAGAGGGGTGCTGGAGCAAAATTTGCCAGCGAAAACGTCCGCCACGCTTTGGTGCGAGTGCCGGCACCGGACCCAAAATCCACAGCTGATTATCCACCAGCGGACTGGCCTGCAGGAGGTTTCTCAGCTGCTGCAGGAAAAGTGGCGCCTGCTGGTTGTTGTGGTCTTCCGCGCGGATGATGACGTGGCTGGTCCACGGCGGCAGCTGCATGGTCTGGCGTTCGGCCAGCGCCTGCTCGGCAAAGGCGTCATAGCCTTTGTGCAGAAGGGTTTGCAGCAGCGGGTGCTCCGGGTGGTGCGTTTGCAATACCACTTCGCCCTGTTTACCAGCACGCCCGGCGCGCCCTGCCACCTGGGTATAAAGCTGAGCGAAGCGCTCGGCTGAGCGGAAATCTGCCGAGAACAGCGCGCCGTCCACGTCCAGCAGGGCGACCAGCGTCACGTCCGGGAAGTGGTGGCCTTTGGCCAGCATTTGGGTGCCGATCAGGATGCGCGCGCCGCCGCGATGCACTTCCGCCAGCTGCTGCTCCAGCGCCCCTTTGCGGCTGGTGGTGTCCCGGTCGATTCGGGACAGGGGCACGTCGGGGAAGAAGGGCGCAAGGGCCTGTTCCAGCTGTTCCGTTCCCAGACCCACCGGCACGATATGCGTGGAACCACATGACGGACACTGGCGCGGCACCGGACGCTGGCTGTCGCAGTGGTGGCAGCGTAAATGCCGCTGGGCCTGGTGGAAGGTATAGTAGTGGTCGCAGCGCGGGCACTCGGCAATCCATCCGCAGTCGTGGCACAGCAGGGCGGGTGCAAATCCGCGACGGTTAAGAAACAGGATCACCTGATTGCCCGCCTGCAAATGCTGGCGCATGCGGGTAATCAATGCAGGCGCAAGCCCGGCCTGGACCTGCTGACCTTTCAGATCCAGTACGTGCTGAATGGCCGGACGGGCATTCCCCGCGCGACGCGTCAGGCGCAGCATATGGTATTTACGCTGGCGCACGTTGTGCAGCGTTTCGAGCGCAGGCGTGGCGGAGCCGAGAATAATAGGAATTTGCTCGCTGTGGGCGCGATAAACAGCCAGATCGCGGGCGTGATAGCGCCAGCCTTCCTGCTGTTTATAGGAGCTGTCGTGTTCTTCGTCGATCACGATAACGCCAAGATTTTTAAACGGCGTAAACAGCGACGAGCGAGTGCCGATCACAATCGCCGCTTCGCCGTTTTTCGCTTTCAGCCAGGCGCTGAGACGTTCGCTGTCGTTCAGGCCGGAGTGCAGCACCTCAACCGGCGCATTAAAGCGTTCGCGAAAGCGGGCGATGGTTTGCGGCGTCAGGCCAATTTCCGGCACCATCACCAGCGCCTGTTTGCCCTGCGCAAGCACGTTTTCCAGCACGCTCAGGTAGACTTCCGTCTTGCCGGAGCCCGTCACGCCCGCCAGCAGCCAGGCGGAGAAATGATCGGAGGCGCTATGAATCGCGCCAACGGCGGTGGCCTGTTCGGTATTCAGACGCAGGCGATCCCCTGAAACGGAGAAACTCTCGCGCCAGTCGTAAAGGGCAGGCGCTTCGCTTGCCAGGTCGCTCAACCCTTTCTTTCTTAATGCCTGTAGCGCCGTTTCGCTGACTTCAAGTTCGTCGATCTGATGCCGCCAGATTTTCCCCTGACGCAGCGCCGCCAGGGCCTGCTGCTGTTTCTGTGAGCGCTTGAGGCTGTTAATGTCGACGGCCTGTCCATCTTCCGTAGCAAACCAGTACCACATCGGCGCATGGCTGGCGCTTTTGCCCTGGCGCAGCATGATGGGCAGGGCGTGGAACAGGACGTCGCCAATGGGGTGATGATAATAATCCGCCGCCCACAGCAGCAGTCGCCAGGTGCTGGTGGAATAAACGGGCTCGCTGTCGAGCACCTCAACCACCGACTTCAGTTCATTGAGCGGCAGTTCGCTTCGATCGCTGACGGAGACAACAATTCCCACGCGCTGCTGTTTGCCAAACGGCACGGTCACGCGACAGCCCGCTTTGGCGCTCATGCTGTCGGGCAGCAGGTAGTCAAAGGTGCGGGGAAGCGGAACGGGAAGGGCAACGTGAGCGACGGGCATCGAATCTTCCTGACTTGAAAAGTGGCGCGTTAGTATACACATTAGTGAAAGCGGCGTGCGGATCAGTTTGCATACGTTGGTCAAATTCTGTATGATTCGCCGCCTTTGGTGTACTTTACGCCAAAGAACTTACAATCAACATCGCGTGGTGTCTGGCGTTAGGGCTGGAAGAGCGACGCGGCCTTAACTGAGGTTCTCCCATGAAAAAAGATATTCACCCGAAATACGAAATGATTACTGCAAACTGTTCTTGCGGTAACTCTATCCAGATCCGCTCTACCGTGGGTCACGATCTGAACCTGGACGTGTGCGGCAAATGCCACCCGTTCTACACTGGTAAGCAGCGTGATGTTGCAACCGGTGGCCGTGTTGACCGCTTCAACAAGCGTTTCAGCATCCCGGGCGCTAAATAAGTTTCCCGAAAAAAAGGCACCGCAAGGTGCCTTTTTTGTATCCGCTTCTCAGTATTCCCACGTCTCCGGGTCAATACCCAGTTCACGCATGATCACCTTCGCCTCTTCCGGGATTTCATCACTGCGTTCTTTACGCAGATCTTCATCGTTCGGCAACGGTTGACCGGTAAACGCATGCAGAAACGCTTCGCACAGCAGCTCGCTGTTGGTTGCGTGGCGCAGGTTGTTCACCTGACGACGCGTACGTTCATCGGTGAGGATCTTCAACACCTTCAGAGGAATAGAAACCGTAATTTTTTTTACTTGTTCACTCTTCTTACCGTGCTCAGCGTATGGGCTGATATATTCGCCGCTCCATTCAGCCATGAGATACCTTTAATCCTCTCAGTCATTTATCTAAAGGTGCAAAACCTGTAACCACTCGTTTTGAACCGCAATCTTGCCTAGTTTACCGTAGAGACGATACCGTGGCACGGATATTGCCGCTGCAGCGTGCACTAAAGCATATAATTTTAACGGCTATTTGCGCATTGCTCAATCTATACGCAAAGAAGTTTAGATGTCCAGATGTATTGACGTCCATACTTTCAATGTTTACTCTGGTGCCTGACTTTTCACCTCATTCGCCAGGAAGCCCTCACCATGACGCGTAAACAGGCCACTATCGCAGTGCGTAGCGGATTAAATGATGACGAGCAGTACGGCTGCGTTGTCCCGCCCATTCATCTTTCCAGTACCTACAACTTCACCGGATTTAATGAACCCCGCGCGCATGATTACTCGCGTCGTGGCAACCCTACGCGTGACGTGACCCAGCGCGCGCTGGCCGAGCTGGAAGGTGGCGCAGGCGCCGTATTAACCAATACGGGGATGTCCGCCATTCACCTGGTGACCACCGTGTTCCTGAAACCAGGTGACCTGCTGGTTGCGCCGCACGATTGCTACGGCGGCAGCTATCGCCTGTTTGATAGCCTGGCAAAACGCGGCTGCTATCGCGTACTGTTTGTCGATCAAAACGATGAACAGGCGCTGAAACAGGCGCTGGCAGAGAAGCCAAAGCTGGTTCTGGTGGAAAGTCCAAGCAATCCATTGTTGCGCGTTGTCGATATTGCGAAAATTTGTCAGCTCGCAAGGGATGCGGGAGCGATAAGTGTAGTGGATAATACGTTCCTCAGTCCGGCCCTTCAGAACCCACTCGCACTGGGTGCCGATCTGGTATTGCATTCATGCACTAAATATCTGAACGGCCATTCTGATGTGGTAGCGGGCGTGGTGATTGCCAAAGATCCCGACGTTGTCACCGAACTGGCATGGTGGGCCAATAATATTGGCGTCACCGCGGGTGCCTTCGACAGCTATCTGCTGTTGCGCGGCATCCGCACGCTGTCGCCGCGCATGGAAGTGGCGCAACGCAATGCCCAGGCGATTGTCGATTTCCTGAAAGACCAGCCGCTGGTGAAGAAGCTCTATCACCCGTCGCTACCGGAAAATCAGGGGCACGAAATTGCCGCGCGCCAGCAGAAAGGGTTTGGCGCGATGTTAAGTTTTGAACTGGACGGTGACGAGCAAACGCTGCGTCGCTTCCTGAGCGGGCTGTCATTGTTTACGCTGGCGGAATCCTTAGGTGGGGTTGAAAGCTTGATCTCCCACGCCGCGACCATGACGCACGCAGGTATGGCACCGGAAGCACGTGCCGCCGCCGGGATTTCTGAGACGCTGCTGCGGATCTCAACCGGTATTGAAGATTCTGAAGATTTAATTGCCGATCTGGAAAATGGCTTCCGGATCGCAGCCAAGGGGTAATCATGAGTGTGATAGCGCAGGCAGGGGCGAAGGGTCGTCAGCTGCACAAGTTTGGTGGTAGTAGTCTTGCTGATGTGAAATGTTACCTGCGTGTCGCAGGGATCATGACGGAATATTCACAGCCGGGTGACATGATGGTTGTCTCGGCGGCGGGCAGCACCACCAACCAGTTGATTAGCTGGCTGAAACTGAGCCAGACCGATCGCCTTTCTGCGCATCAGGTGCAACAGTCCTTACGTCGTTACCAGAGCGAGCTGATTGCTGGCCTGCTGCCTGCGGACGTAGCGGACGGGCTGATCAGTGCCTTTACCCATGACCTTGAGCGTCTGGCCGCCCTGCTGGACAGCGGGATCACCGATGCGGTGTATGCCGAAGTGGTGGGCCACGGTGAAGTGTGGTCCGCGCGCCTGATGGCCGCGGTGCTGCAACACCTGGGCGTGGAGGCGGCCTGGCTCGATGCGCGTGATTTCCTGCGCGCCGAACGCGCCGCGCAGCCGCAGGTGGATGAAGGATTGTCCTATCCGCTGCTGCAACAGCTGCTGGTGCAGCATCCGGGCAAACGTATTGTGGTTACCGGCTTTATCAGCCGCAGCAACGCGGGTGAAACCGTGCTGCTGGGCCGTAACGGCTCCGACTACTCGGCAACGCAAATCGGTGCCCTGGCGGGCGTGTCCCGCGTCACCATCTGGAGCGACGTGGCCGGTGTTTACAGCGCCGACCCGCGTAAAGTGAAAGATGCCTGTCTGCTGCCGCTGCTGCGTCTCGACGAAGCCAGCGAGCTGGCGCGTCTGGCGGCGCCGGTACTGCACGCGCGCACGCTGCAGCCGGTTTCCGGCAGCGATATCGACCTCCAGCTGCGCTGCAGCTACACCCCGGATCAAGGCTCTACCCGTATTGAACGCGTACTGGCGTCCGGCACCGGGGCGCGTATTGTCACCAGCCACGACGACATCTGCCTGATTGAGTTCCAGGTGCCTGCGGGCCAGGACTTCAAACTGGCGCATAAAGAGATCGACCTGGTGTTAAAGCGTGCTCAGGTGCGCCCGCTGGCCGTTGGCGTCCACAATGACCGCCAGCTGCTGCAGTTCTGCTATACCGCTGAAGTGGCGGACAGCGCCCTGAAAATTCTGGATGAAGCGGGCCTGCCGGGCGAGCTTCGCCTGCGTCAGGGGCTGGCGCTGGTGGCGATGGTGGGCGCGGGCGTCACCCGTAACCCGCTGCACTGCCACCGCTTCTGGCAGCAGCTGAAAGGCCAGCCGGTGGAGTTCACCTGGCAGTCGGAAGAGGGCATCAGCCTGGTGGCCGTTCTGCGCAAAGGGCCAACCGAAAGCCTGATTCAGGGTCTGCACACCTCCCTGTTCCGCGCGGAAAAGCGCATCGGCCTGGTGCTGTTTGGTAAAGGCAACATCGGTTCCCGCTGGCTGGAGCTGTTCGCCCGCGAACAGGTCACGCTCTCGGCGCGTACCGGGTTCGAATTCATTCTCGCGGGCGTAGTGGACAGC
This sequence comes from Enterobacter cloacae complex sp. 2015409, assembly GCF_041365315.1. NCBI lineage: Bacteria > Pseudomonadati > Pseudomonadota > Gammaproteobacteria > Enterobacterales > Enterobacteriaceae > Enterobacter > Enterobacter cloacae complex sp. 2015409. Next base: position 67,728 of record NZ_JBFTVM010000009.1, read on the forward strand.
CGCCGCAGCCTGCTGAACTACGAAGGGCTGGACGCCAGCCGCGCGCTTGCCTTCTTTAATGATGAAGCCGTAGAGCAGGATGAAGAGTCGCTGTTCCTGTGGATGCGCGCGCACCCTTACGATGACCTGGTAGTGCTGGACGTGACCGCCAGCGAACAGCTTGCCGATCAGTACCTTGATTTCGCCAGCCACGGTTTCCACGTCATCAGCGCCAACAAGCTGGCGGGGGCGAGCAGCACCGATAAATACCGTCAGATCCACGACGCGTTTGAAAAAACGGGGCGCCACTGGCTGTATAACGCCACCGTGGGTGCAGGCCTGCCGGTAAACCACACCGTGCGTGACCTGATTGAAAGCGGCGACAGCATTCTGGCGCTGAGCGGTATCTTCTCCGGCACGCTCTCCTGGCTGTTCCTGCAATTTGACGGCACCGTTCCGTTCACCGACCTGGTGGATCAGGCGTGGCAGCAGGGCTTAACGGAACCCGATCCGCGCGTTGATCTCTCCGGTAAAGACGTGATGCGTAAGCTGGTGATCCTGGCGCGTGAAGCCGGTTATGACATCGAACCGGATTCCGTACGCGTCGAATCGCTGGTGCCTGCCGGCTGTGAAGAAGGTTCTGTGGACCATTTCTTTGAAAATGGAGAAGAGCTTAACGAGCAAATGGTGCAGCGTCTGGAAGCGGCGAACGAGATGGGGCTGGTGCTGCGCTATGTGGCGCGTTTCGAGGCCAACGGAAAAGCGCGAGTCGGTGTCGAGGCGGTGCGTCCTGAACATCCGCTGGCGGCGCTGCTGCCGTGCGATAACGTCTTCGCCATCGAAAGCCGCTGGTACCGCGATAACCCGCTGGTGATCCGCGGTCCGGGCGCGGGGCGCGATGTCACCGCCGGGGCCATCCAGTCCGACATCAACCGTCTGGCTAAGCTGCTGTAACATCTGCATTTCCCTCTCCCTGTGGGAGAGGGTTAGGGTGAGGGCATCAGACCGCACTCACCCTCATCTTGAATTTTTCTCATATTCCCTGAGCAAACCTCACCGTTATTGTTGATTATTTCTATTGACGTCCCTCCGCTTTTCCGTCATTTTTACATCTGGACGTCTAAACGTATAGAAGTTCACAACACAACAGACAATGACACGCGATTGATAGAGGTAAGGTATGAGCTTTTTTCACGCCAACCAGCGGGAAGCACTGAATCAGAGCCTGGCCGAAGTAAACGGCCAGATTAACGTCTCTTTTGAATTTTTCCCGCCGCGCACCAGTGAAATGGAGCAAACCCTTTGGAGCTCTATCGATCGTCTCAGCAGCCTGAAACCGAAGTTTGTCTCCGTGACCTACGGTGCGAACTCCGGCGAGCGTGACCGTACGCACAGCATCATTAAAGGCATCAAAGATCGCACCGGTCTCGAAGCGGCCCCGCACCTCACCTGTATCGACGCCACCCGCGACGAGCTGCGCGCCATCGCCCAGGATTACTGGAATAACGGTATCCGTCATATTGTCGCATTGCGCGGTGACCTGCCTCCTGGGAGCGGTAAGCCGGACATGTATGCCGCCGATCTGGTGGGGCTGTTGAAGGGGGTGGCGGACTTTGATATCTCCGTGGCCGCTTATCCTGAAGTGCATCCGGAAGCGAAAAGCGCTCAGGCCGATCTGCTTAACCTCAAGCGTAAGGTGGATGCCGGCGCAAACCGCGCCATTACTCAGTTCTTCTTTGATGTGGAAAGCTATCTGCGCTTCCGTGACCGCTGCGTCTCCGCGGGCATCGACGTTGAAATTATCCCGGGTATTCTGCCGGTCTCTAACTTCAAACAGGCGAAGAAATTTGCTGATATGACCAATGTGCGTATTCCTCTCTGGATGTCTAAAATGTACGAGGGGCTGGACGATGACCCGGAAACACGCAAGCTGGTGGGCGCAAATATCGCGATGGACATGGTGAAGATCTTAAGTCGTGAAGGGGTGAAGGATTTCCACTTCTACACGCTGAACCGTGCTGAGATGAGTTACGCCATATGCCACACGCTCGGCGTTAGACCAGGCGTGTAACAAAAAAGAGCCCTCTTCGGAGGGTTTTTTGATTTATAAGGGTTTTATTTTCCTGCCATATCAGCAATGCTGCCTTTGACGTACAAAACTCATGTATTTTCCATGAGAAATTAAACGGATTTAACTATCGAATCTGTGGGTTATCTCAACTATACCTTATCAACAAGGGCGTATATCGTAACGGTAACACTGTAAAAGGGAGCATAGCGATGAGCACGTCAGACGAAACCAATAAAGCGGCATCAGTCGGCAAATGCCCGTTCCATCAGGGCGGCGTCGATCACAGCGCGGGCGCAGGTACAGGCAGCCGCGACTGGTGGCCAAAACAACTCCGCATCGATCTTCTTAACCAACATTCCAATCGTTCGAACCCGCTGGGTGAAGACTTTGACTACCGCAAAGAATTTAGCAAGCTTGATTACTCCGCGCTGAAAGGCGATCTCAAAGCACTTTTAACCGACTCCCAACCGTGGTGGCCTGCCGACTGGGGCAGCTATGCGGGCCTGTTTATCCGTATGGCCTGGCATGGCGCGGGTACCTATCGCTCCGTTGACGGACGCGGTGGCGCAGGACGCGGTCAACAGCGCTTTGCGCCGCTGAACTCCTGGCCGGATAACGTGAGCCTGGATAAGGCGCGCCGTCTGCTGTGGCCCATCAAGCAAAAATACGGACAAAAAATTTCCTGGGCTGACCTGTTTATCCTCGCGGGTAACGTGGCGCTGGAGAACTCCGGCTTCCGCACCTTTGGTTTTGGCGCCGGGCGTGAAGACGTCTGGGAACCGGATCTGGACGTAAACTGGGGTGATGAAAAAGCCTGGCTGACCCACCGCGATCCGGAAGCGCTGGCGAAGCGTCCTCTGGCCGCCACCGAAATGGGCCTGATCTACGTGAACCCGGAAGGGCCAAACGCCAGCGGTGAACCGCTGTCAGCGGCGGCAGCGATTCGCGCGACCTTCGGCAACATGGGCATGAACGATGAAGAGACCGTGGCGCTGATTGCAGGCGGCCACACCCTCGGCAAGACTCACGGCGCGGGTGAAGCCACCCACGTGGGTACCGACCCGGAAGCCTCACCAATTGAAGCGCAGGGACTGGGCTGGGCGAGCACGCTCGGCACGGGCGTGGGTGCTGATGCCATTACCTCCGGTCTGGAAGTCATCTGGTCACAAACCCCGACGCAGTGGAGCAACTACTTCTTCGAAAACCTGTTCAAATACGAATGGGTGCAGACCCGCAGCCCGGCAGGGGCGATTCAGTTTGAAGCCGTAGATGCACCGGAAATCATGCCCGATCCGTTCGACCCGTCGAAAAAACGCAAACCTACCATGCTGGTCACCGACCTGACGCTGCGTTTTGACCCGGAATTCGAGAAAATTTCCCGCCGCTTCCTGAACGATCCGCAGGCCTTCAACGAAGCCTTCGCGCGTGCCTGGTTCAAGCTGACCCACCGTGATATGGGGCCAAAATCGCGTTACCTTGGCCCGGAAGTGCCGAAAGAAGATCTGATTTGGCAGGACCCGCTGCCGCAGGCGGTGTTCAACCCGTCGAAAGAAGACATTGAAAGCCTGAAGGCGGAAATTGCGGCCTCTGGTCTGTCCGTGAGCGAACTGGTTTCCGTTGCCTGGGCGTCAGCTTCAACCTTCCGCGGTGGCGATAAGCGTGGCGGCGCTAACGGCGCGCGTCTGGCGCTGGCGCCTCAGCGCGACTGGGATGTGAACGCCGCGGCGGTTCGCGCGTTGCCGGCTCTGGAAGCTATTCAGCGCACCACCAACAAAGCCTCACTGGCCGATATCATCGTGCTGGCGGGCGTGGTAGGCGTTGAGCAGGCCGCAAAAGCCGCAGGCGTGTACGTCACCGTACCGTTCGCCCCAGGTCGCGTGGATGCGCGTCAGGATCAGACGGATATCGAGATGTTTAACCTGCTCGAACCGGTTGCCGATGGTTTCCGCAACTACCGTGCGCAGGTGGATGTGTCCACCACGGAGTCACTGCTGATCGACAAAGCCCAGCAGCTGACGCTGACCGCGCCGGAGCTGACGGTGCTGATCGGCGGCCTGCGCGTGCTGGGTGCCAACTTTGATGGCAGCAAGAATGGCGTGTTCACCGACCGCGAGGGCGTGCTGAGCAACGATTTCTTCGTGAACCTGCTGGACATGAACACGCAGTGGAAGGCGACCGACGAATCCAATGAGCTGTTTGCCGGAAGCGATCGCGCCAGCGGTGAAGTGAAATATACCGCCACCCGCGCCGATCTGGTCTTCGGTTCGAATGCCGTTCTGCGCGCGCTGGCAGAGGTTTACGCCAGCGATGATGCGCATGAGAAGTTTGTCCGCGACTTCGTTGCCGCATGGGCGAAGGTGATGGATCTGGACCGGTTTGACCTGCAGTAACCCTTGTGCCGGGTGGCGCTAACGCTTACCCGGCCTACGGGCAAAAAAATCCCCGCTGATGCGGGGATTTTTATTCACGCTATTTACTCCCACTCCTGCAGGAACCGCTGCCCATACTGGTCGGCCACCAGCAGTGCCGCATATACCTGATCCGGCGTTACGCCGCCGGGCATGTTGTGGATGGTTTCTCCTTCCGCACAGGACGCTTCCGCGATCAGACGCATTTTCGCCGGGATATCCTCTTTGATGTTCAGCTGTGCCAGCGTGATCGGCAGCCCAACGCTGTGACAAAGCGCGGCGACGGTCTCTATTTCTTCTACCGGCGCGTTTTCCAGCACCAGCTGCGTCAGGGTACCAAACGCCACTTTTTCGCCGTGATAGAAGTGATGCGCGTCCGGCACCGCCGTCATGCCGTTATGAATAGCGTGTGCCGCCGCCAGACCGCCGCTTTCAAAGCCTACGCCGCTGAGATAGGTGTTGGCTTCGATAATGCGTTCCAGCGCCGGTGTAACCACATGCTGTTCCGCCGCCAGCATGGCTTTTTCACCCTCTTCAACCAGCGTGTTGTAGCACAGCTCGGCCAGCGCAAGTGCTGCCTGCGTACATTTGCCGCCCGCCATGGTGGTCGCACCGCTGCGCGAGCAGGCGCGTGCTTCAAACCACGTCGCCAGCGCATCGCCAATCCCGGCGGCCAGCAGACGCGCAGGCGCACCCGCCACCACTTTGGTATCGACGATAACCATGTTCGGGTTGTGAGGCAGCATCAGGTAGCGATCGAACTCACCGCTGTCGGTGTAAATGACGGAAAGGGCGCTGCATGGCGCATCGGTGGAGGCGATAGTTGGCGCAATAGCGACGGGTACGTCCATGAAATGGGCCAGCGCTTTGGCGGTATCCAGCGTTTTACCGCCGCCAATGCCCAGCACTGCCAGGCAGTCGGCGCTGTCAGCCAGCTTTTTCAGGCGATCGATTTCATTTTGTGAACATTCACCACCAAACGGCGCGATTTCGGCATGCAGTTCGGCTTTTTTAAAACTCTGACGCAGGGTCTCTTCGGCAAAACCCAGCACAAATTTATCGCCGACCACCAGCCAGCGATTGGCCAGGGGTTTCAGGTAGTCGCCGAGACGGGTAAGCACATCAGCGCCCTGGATATATTTCCCCGGCGATTGAATGATACGGTCCATAACAGTTCTCCCTTAGAGGTTGAGGTTACCAAACGCGTTTTTCCAGTCCTGCTCAAACTTCTCTATGGCTGACTCTACCGCTGGCGTGCCGAGCATGTGTTGCGCTACGTCTAAGGGAAGCGTGACTGCCTCGCATCCCGCCAACAGACAGTCCAGCGCCTGACGCGGCGTTTTGAAGCTGGCGGCCAGCACCTTGCTTTCCGGCGCGTGCAGTTCCAGCAGAGACTGCAGCTCCTGCACCATGCGAATGCCGTCACCGCCCTGCGCATCAACGCGGTTTACGTACGGCGCGACATATTTCGCCCCTGCGAGTGCGGCGAGCAAGCCCTGTGCAGCGCTATAAACGGCGGTCCCCAGCGTGGTTATCCCCTCTTTTTTCAACGCCTTGATCGCGGTAAGGCCCTCAGCCGTGACAGGGATTTTCACCACGATGTCCGGTATGGCGTTACTCAAACGTTTGGCTTCCGCCACCATGCCTTCGGCATCGCGGCTCATGGTTTGAGCAAACAGCGTGCCTTCCGGTCCGATGGCTTTTTGCAGACGCGGCAGCACGTCCCAGATGGATTCGCGGCTGGCGGCGATGATGCTCGGGTTGGTGGTGACGCCCGCAATAGGAAAGATGCGCGCCAGACGTTCAACTTCCGCCACGTTGGCGGTATCCAGGTACAGTTCCATTATTTTTCCTTAAGTCAGAAAGGTTGAATAAAGGATACGGCGCACCCAGGCGCGGCGAATACAGGTCAATTTTGCCAAATACTGGACAAATGTAATGTCCTTAGAGAAGTGAGAGAGCGATCACAATGCTACTTTTTGGCGATCAGCTGGCTGTGGTACTGGCGTCGATATTCGGAAGGGGAACGTTCGGTGTGCTTGCGAAAGAGACGGCAAAAGTAGTTGCTGTCCGTAAATCCGCAGCGTGTGGCGATATCTTTAATTTTGAGATCGTAGCCTTTCAGCAGCTGACGCGCATGTTCCAGGCGCGTTTTTGTTAAATATTCATTGAATCCGACGCTGCCGACTTTCTGGAATAGATGGGAAAGGTAGTTTGGTGAGATGTAGAACGCCTGTGCCACGGATTCGCGAGTTAACAAAGAGGCATAATTTTCTTCGATATAGCTCCGAACGGCTTCGAACAGTGCCCGGCTGCGGCTGTCAGTGTGAATTTCACTGCCAAGCAGATCCCGGCAGTGGCTGAGCAGGCTTAAAACTACCAGCCTTGCTGTGTCTTGTTCCTCAGGCTGCATCTGTAATTCGGTGAGCGTTTGCAGAAGAAAAGCCCCCGTTCGCGGACCACGTCGGGCAACCTGGAGTTGTTGTAAGAGCACATTGTCACGCTGTAACTCGATTGTAAGCTGCTGCTTACCGAAATGTATGCTCATGACGTGAGGCGCAGGATGCGTGATTTGTCCAAAAAAAGAAAAAATCGCCTCGCTGGGGGTACCAAGGGTAATACGGAGGCAGGGATATGTGCGGGGATGCTGTTCAGCCAGCGCTGAGAAATGAATCTGACCCAGCGGTAACGTGCGGTTCACCAGGTCAGTCAAAATTTTGGTGATATCGGAATGCATAAGGAGACTACCGAAATTTGCCGGGTGGCGCTAACGCTTACCCGGCCTACTTAACGTAGGCCCGCGCAAGCGCAGCGCCGCCGGGCATAAAGCATTAGCCGGTGTTACGCATACCCGCCGCAACGCCTGCAATCGTCACCATCAGCGCCTGTTCAACGCGCGGATCCGGTTCTTTCCCTTCTTCTTCCGCCAGACGCGAACGGTGCAGCAGCTCTGCCTGCAGGACGTTCAGCGGGTCGGTGTAAATGTTACGCAGCTGAATAGACTCGGCAATCCACGGCAGGTCCGCCATCAGATGTGAGTCGTTGGCGATGTCCAGCACCACTTTGATGTCGCCTTCCAGCAGTTCGCGCAGCTCTTTACCCAGCGCCCACAGTTCAGGTTTCACCAGACGCTGGTCGTAGTATTCCGCCAGCCACAGGTCAGCTTTCGAGAAGACCATCTCCAGCATTCCCAGACGGGTAGAGAAGAATGGCCAGTCGTGGCACATGGTTTCCAGTTCGTTCTGTTTGCCGTCTTCCACCACTTTTTGCAGCGCAGCACCGGCGCCCAGCCAGGCGGGCAGCATCAGGCGGTTCTGCGTCCAGGCAAAGATCCACGGGATCGCGCGCAGAGACTCTACGCCACCGGTTGGGCGACGCTTCGCAGGACGTGAGCCCAGCGGCAGTTTACCCAGCTCCTGCTCAGGGGTGGCTGAGCGGAAGTAAGGGACGAAATCTTTGTTTTCACGCACGTAGCCGCGGTACAGATCGCAGGAGATAGCCGACAGCTCGTCCATGATATGGCACCAGGAGGCTTTCGGCTCCGGCGGTGGCAGCAGGTTGGCTTCCAGGATCGCGCTGGTATAGAGCGACAGGCTGCTGATGGTCACTTCCGGCAGGCCGTATTTGAAACGGATCATCTCGCCTTGCTCGGTGACGCGCAGGCCGCCTTTCAGGCTTCCCGGCGGCTGCGACAGCAGCGCTGCGTGCGCCGGTGCGCCGCCACGGCCAATTGAACCACCGCGTCCGTGGAACAGGGTCAGTTCAATACCGGCTTTCTCGCAGGTTTTGATCAGTGCGTCCTGCGCCTGATATTGCGCCCAGGATGCTGCCATCACGCCCGCATCTTTAGCGGAGTCGGAATAGCCAATCATCACCATCTGCTTACCCTGAATAAAGCCGCGGTACCAGTCGATGTTCAACAGCTGGCTCATCACGTCGTTGGCGTTGTTCAGGTCGTCGAGGGTCTCAAACAGCGGGGCGACCGGCAGGGCGTAGTCGATTCCCGCTTCTTTCAGCAGAAGGTGAACGCCAAGCACGTCGGACGGAGTCTTCGCCATGGAGATCACATAGGCGGCCACCGATCCTTTCGGCGCATCAACGATCGCTTTACAGGTGTTGAGCACTTCGCGGGTTTCGTTGCTTGGCTCCCAGTTGCGAGGCAGCAGAGGGCGCTTCGAGTTCAGCTCGCGGATCAGGAACGCCTGCTTGTCAGCTTCGGACCAGCTTTCATAATCGCCGATGCCGAGATAGCGGGTCAGCTCGCCCAGCGCTTCGGTATGACGGGTACTTTCCTGACGTACGTCGATACGCACCAGCGGCACGCCGAAACACTTCACGCGACGCAGAGTGTCGAGCAGTTCGCCGTTAGCGATGATACCCATCCCGCAGGCCTGCAGTGATTTATAACAGGCGTAAAGCGGCTCCCAGAGCTGTTCGTTCTGGCTGAGCAGGCCTTCTGGTTTTGGCAGGCGCTGGCCTTTCAGGCGCGCTTCCAGCCAGGCCTGAGTGGCCATCAGCTGACCACGCAGTTTTTTCATCAGGAAACGGTACGGCTCGCTGGCGCCTTCTTCGCCGGCTAGCGCGCGCAGTTCCGGCGTTGCTTCAACCATCGACAGCTCGGAGATCAATACCTGAATATCTTTCAGGAACAGATCGGTCGCTTTCCAGCGGCTCAGCAGCAGGACGTGGCGGGTGATTTCCGCGGTCACGTTCGGGTTGCCGTCGCGGTCACCGCCCATCCAGGAGGTGAAGCGCACCGGAACAAAATCAACCGGCAGGCGGTAGCCGAGGTTCTCTTCCAGCTGTTCGTTCAGCTCGCGCAGGTAGTTCGGTACCCCTTCCCACAGGCTGTTTTCCACCACCGCAAAGCCCCATTTGGCTTCGTCGACCGGGCTTGGGCGATGCTTACGAATTTCATCGGTGTGCCAGGACTGGGCAATCAGCTGGCGCAGACGGCGCATCAGCTGGTTGCGTTCGTAGTCGGCAATGTCTTTGTTATCCAGCTGCTTGAGGCAGTTGTTCACTTCCACCATTTTGTGGATCAGGGTGCGACGGGTAATTTCGGTTGGGTGTGCAGTCAGCACCAGCTCCAGCGAAAGCGACTCCACCGCTTTTTTGATGGTGGCCTCGTTGAGGTCTGGCTGGTCTTTCAGTTTACGAAGGGTGCGGGCAATGACTTCCGGGTTGCTGGCCGCTTCGCCGTTTGGCGAAATGCTGTGGTATTGCTCAGCGGTGTTGGCCAGGTTCAGGAACTGGCTGAAGGCGCGTGCAACGGGCAGCAGCTCATCGTTAGAGAGGTTCTGCAAAGTGGTGAGCAGCTCCTGACGACTGGCCTCGTTACCGGCACGGGAAGATTTAGACAGCTTGCGGATGGTTTCAACGCGGTCGAGGATGTTCTCCCCCAACGCATCTTTGATGGTATCTCCAAGCACTTTGCCGAGCATACTGACATTACTACGCAACGCGGAATATTGTTCGTTCATAAAAACCCAGTCACCCCATCATTTTTGTTTATGCCCAGGCGAAAATCTTCTGGACATTATTTTGTCATCTCCCTTTATAAAGCCACGTAAAACCCCCGTCGTCAATTGCTGCGAAAACGGTTCAGCAAACGAATAAATGCGGGCAATTTACGAAATTTAATTCGCATTGCGTCAGATAAGCGATGCTTATGGGAATGTGACGGAGATCGCGGGATTTACTCCCCACACCCTGCCCTCTCCCCAAAGGGGAGAGGGTGTTCAATATTCCCTCTCCCCTTTGGGGAGAGGGTTAGGGTGAGGGGCAGTTTTTAATGCCAGCAGAAGTGATGCACAACCTGGGTAATCAGTTCGCGGGTGGGTTTGATAAAGCGGGTTTCCAGGTACTCATCCGGCTGGTGCGCCTGGTTGATGGAGCCAGGACCAAGAACCAGCGTCGGGCACAGCGTCTGAATAAACGGCGCTTCGGTGCAGTAGTTCACCACGTCGGTTTTCTCACCAAGCAGTTTTTCCACAACTTCAACCAGCTGATGGTCCGGCGGGCATTCATAGCCCGGGATCGGCGGATGCAGTTCGGAGACCGTCAGGCGACCCGGCCAGCGCTCGCTCACCGGGGCCAGCGCCTCATTCAACAGGCCGTCAAGATCGCTCAGGGTCATGCCCGGCAGCGGGCGAATATCCATGTGCAGTTCGCAGCAGGCGCAGATACGGTTGGAGGCATCACCCCCGTGCAGGCTGCCGAGGTTCAGCGTCGGATACGGCACGGTGAACGCCTCGTAGTGATAGCGTTCTTTCAGATCGTCGCGCAGGGTCATGATGCGGCCGATGGCGTCATGCATCAGCTCGATGGCGTTCACGCCGCGCGCCGGATCGCTGGAGTGGCCGGACTGGCCCAGCACGCGCACGGCGGTAGAAATATGGCCTTTGTGCGCGCGGATCGGTTGCAGAGACGTCGGCTCACCGATAATGGCGCAATCCGGGCGAATCGACGTGTTTTCAGAGAAGTAGCGCGCGCCCGCCATGCTGGTCTCTTCATCAGCGGTCGCCAGAATGTAGAGCGGTTTTTTCAGCTTCGTCACGTCCACGTCACGCAACGCGTCGAGGATAAAGGCGAAGAAGCCTTTCATGTCGGCGGTGCCCAGACCGTAGAGCTTGTTGTCGTGCTCGGTCAGGGTGAACGGATCGCGCGTCCAGCGGCCATCGTCAAACGGTACGGTGTCGGTATGACCGGCCAGCAGCAGGCCGCCCGCACCGGTTCCGGTGCTGGCGAGCAGGTTAAATTTGTGGCGAGTGCCGGGGACGGGCTGAACCTCAACGTTAAACCCAAGATCGCTAAACCAACCCGCCAGCAGATTGATTAAAGACTCATTGCTCTGATCCAGCGCTTCTTCCGTTGCGCTGATGGACGGTGTGGCAATCAGGGCGCGGTAGATCTCGATAAATGGCGGTAAGTTCATTTTCATTGTTGACACACCTTAGGTCGTGATAGTATCAATATTCATGCAATAAATGTGAATAAAAATACATTAACGTTGAGCATAAAGGAACCCGATGTTGAATACGCTGATTGTAGGCGCTAGCGGTTATGCGGGCGCAGAGCTTGTAAGCTACGTGAATCGCCATCCACATATGACCATAACCGCTTTGACCGTGTCAGCGCAAAGCAATGATGCAGGAAAGTTAATTTCCGATTTGCATCCGCAGCTTAAGGGCCTGGTCGATCTGCCGCTGCAGCCCATGTCTGACATCAGCGAGTTTACCGACGGCGTCGACGTGGTGTTTTTAGCCACCGCGCATGAGGTCAGCCACGACCTGGCGCCGCAGTTTCTGGCGGCCGGCTGCGTGGTCTTCGACCTCTCCGGCGCGTTCCGCGTTAACGACGGCGCGTTCTACGAAAAATATTATGGTTTCACCCATCAGCACCCTGATCTGCTTGAAAAAGCGGTGTACGGTCTGGCGGAGTGGAGCGCAGATAAACTGAAAGAAGCGGACCTGATTGCCGTTCCGGGCTGCTACCCGACGGCGGCGCAGCTTTCCCTGAAGCCGCTGATCGACGCGGGCCTGCTGGATCTGAACCAGTGGCCGGTGATCAACGCCACCAGCGGCGTGAGCGGTGCAGGGCGTAAGGCGGCAATCTCCAATAGCTTCTGCGAAGTGAGCCTTCAGCCGTATGGCGTGTTTAATCACCGTCATCACCCTGAAATCACGACGCATCTGGGTGCGGACGTCATTTTCACCCCGCATCTGGGCAGCTTCCCGCGTGGGATCCTCGAAACCATCACCTGTCGCCTGAAACCGGGCGTGACCAAAGAGCAGGTGAGCGAGGTCTTCACGCAGGCGTATGCGGATAAACCGCTGGTGCGCCTGTACGACAAAGGCGTGCCGGCGCTGAAAAACGTGGTCGGTCTGCCGTTCTGCGATATCGGCTTTGCCGTTCAGGGTGAGCATCTCATCGTGGTGGCCGCAGAAGATAACTTACTGAAAGGCGCTGCCGCACAGGCAATGCAGTGTGCAAATATTCGTTTCGGTTTCCCGGAAACGCAGGCTCTTATTTAAGGTGTGATGATGAACCCATTAATTATCAAACTCGGTGGTGTACTGCTGGACAGCGAAGAAGCGCTGGAGCGTCTGTTTACCGCGCTGGTGAACTATCGCGAATCACATCAACGTCCGCTGGTGATTGTGCACGGCGGTGGCTGTGTGGTGGATGAGCTGATGAAAGGGCTCAACCTGCCGGTGAAAAAGAAGAACGGCCTGCGCGTGACGCCTGCTGACCAGATTGACATCATTACCGGCGCGCTGGCGGGTACGGCGAACAAAACGCTGCTGGCGTGGGCGAAGAAACACCATATCGCGTCCGTGGGCCTCTATCTGGGCGATGGCGACAGCGTAAAAGTGACCCAGCTCGACGAAGAGCTCGGCCACGTTGGACTGGCGCAGCCAGGTTCGCCTAAGCTGATTAACACGCTGCTGGAAGGCGGTTTCCTGCCGGTGGTGAGCTCCATCGGCGTGACCGAAGAGGGCGAGCTGATGAACGTTAACGCTGACCAGGCGGCGACCGCGCTGGCGGCAACGCTGGGTGCGGACCTGATCCTGCTCTCCGACGTGAGCGGCATTCTGGACGGTAAAGGTCAGCGCATCGCAGAAATGACGGCTGAGAAAGCCGAGCAGCTGATTGCTCAGGGCATTATTACCGACGGCATGATCGTCAAAGTGAACGCCGCGCTGGATGCCGCGCGCACGCTGGGCCGCCCGGTGGATATCGCCTCCTGGCGCCACGCGGAGCAGCTCCCGGCGCTGTTTAACGGCACGCCAATTGGCACGCGTATTTTAGCGTAATCGATTTAATGTTTTGTAGGCCCGGTAAGCGCAGCGCCACCGGGCAATGAAATTCAAAGATATTAAGGAAGCATGTTATGGCACTTTGGGGTGGGCGTTTTACACAGGCAGCGGATCAGCGGTTCAAACAGTTCAACGACTCTTTGCGCTTCGACTACCGCCTGGCCGAACAGGATATTGTCGGCTCTGTGGCCTGGTCCAAAGCGCTGGTAACGGTAGGCGTACTGACCGCAGACGAACAGTTACAGCTGGAAGAAGCGCTGAACAATCTGCTGGAAGAGGTGCGTCTGGATCCGCAGCAAATCCTGCAGAGCGATGCCGAAGATATTCACAGCTGGGTGGAAGGCAAACTGATCGACAAAGTCGGCCAGCTGGGTAAAAAGCTGCACACCGGGCGCAGCCGTAACGACCAGGTCGCCACCGACCTGAAGCTGTGGTGTAAAGATACCGTTAGCGAACTGCTGGCGGCCAACCGTCAGCTGCAGAGCGCGCTGGTGGAAACCGCGCAGAACAACCAGGACGCGGTGATGCCGGGTTATACCCACCTGCAGCGCGCGCAGCCGGTGACCTTTGCGCACTGGTGTCTGGCCTACGTTGAGATGCTGGCGCGTGATGAAAGCCGTCTGCAGGATACCCTGAAACGTCTGGACGTCAGCCCGCTGGGCAGCGGCGCGCTGGCGGGTACCGCTTACAAAATCGACCGTGAACAGCTGGCAGGCTGGCTGGGCTTTGCCTCCGCCACCCGTAACAGCCTGGACAGCGTCTCTGACCGCGACCACGTGCTGGAGCTGCTCTCCAATGCGTCTATCGGGATGGTTCACCTCTCGCGCTTTGCCGAAGACCTTATCTTCTTCAACTCCGGTGAAGCCGGGTTCGTCGAGCTGTCCGACCGCGTGACCTCAGGTTCATCCCTGATGCCGCAGAAGAAAAACCCGGACGCGCTCGAGCTGATCCGCGGCAAATGTGGCCGCGTGCAGGGTGCGCTGACCGGCATGATGATGACCCTGAAAGGGCTGCCGCTGGCGTACAACAAAGACATGCAGGAAGACAAAGAGGGGCTGTTCGACGCGCTCGACACCTGGCTGGACTGCCTGCACATGGGCGCGCTGGTGCTGGACGGCATTCAGGTGAAACGTCCGCGCTGCCAGGAAGCGGCGCAGCAGGGCTATGCGAACTCTACCGAACTGGCGGATTATCTGGTGGCGAAGGGCGTACCGTTCCGTGAAGCGCACCATATTGTCGGTGAAGCGGTTGTGGAAGCCATTCGCCAGGGTAAACCGCTGGAGGATCTGGCGCTGGCCGATCTGCAGAAGTTCAGCGCGGTTATCGGGGATGATGTGTATCCGATTCTGGCGCTGCAGTCCTGCCTGGACAAGCGTGCCGCGAAAGGCGGTGTGTCGCCGAAGCAGGTGGCGCAGGCGATTGCGGATGCGAAAAACCGGCTGGTTTGAACCGTGCGGGCTGGTGCCCTCACCCCGGCCCTCTCCCACAGGGAGAGGGAGAAAAACGGAGCCTGGCTTAGCGCTGGGCTTTTTTTTTACGCAAAAAAAAGCGGACCACGGGGTCCGCAAAAGTTCACGTTGGCTTTAGTTGTTCGAGTTTTGAGAGAAACTCGCTGACGGTGCGGGGACGTCAAGGGTCAAACACGTGCCGCCTCGTCTATGTGGTGTATTATTCAACAGAATGCTTGATAGGGATAATCGTTCGTTGCTATGCTATCTATCGCCATGAACTATCGTGGCGACGGAGGATGAATAATGAATATTCGTGATCTTGAATACCTGGTAGCGTTAGCCGAGCATCGTCACTTTCGCCGCGCGGCAGATTCCTGTCACGTCAGCCAGCCCACGCTGAGTGGCCAGATCCGCAAGCTGGAAGACGAGCTGGGCGTGATGCTGCTGGAGCGCACCAGTCGTAAGGTTCTGTTCACACAGGCAGGTCTTCTGCTGGTGGATCAGGCGCGCACCGTGCTGCGCGAGGTCAAAGTGCTCAAGGAAATGGCAAGCCAGCAGGGGGAGGCGATGTCCGGCCCGCTGCATATTGGCCTGATCCCAACCGTTGGCCCGTACCTGTTGCCGCACATCATTCCGATGCTGCACCAGACGTTCCCGAAACTCGAAATGTACCTGCACGAAGCGCAAACCCATCAGCTGCTGGCGCAGTTAGATAGCGGCAAGCTCGACTGCGCCATTCTGGCACTGGTAAAAGAGAGTGAAGCCTTTATTGAAGTGCCGCTGTTCGATGAGCCGATGATGCTGGCGATCTATGAAGATCACCCGTGGGCGAACCGCGATCGCGTGCCGATGGCCGATCTGGCGGGTGAAAAGCTGCTGATGCTGGAAGATGGCCACTGCCTGCGCGACCAGGCGATGGGCTTCTGCTTCGAAGCGGGTGCGGATGAGGATACCCATTTCCGCGCAACCAGCCTGGAAACGCTGCGTAACATGGTCGCGGCGGGAAGCGGTATAACGCTGCTGCCTGCGCTGGCCGTGCCGCGCGAGCGTAAGCGTGATGGCGTGGTCTATTTGCCGTGCATCAAGCCGGAGCCGCGTCGCACTATCGGCCTGGTGTATCGTCCGGGGTCACCGCTGCGCAGCCGCTATGAGCAGCTGGCAGAGGCCATCCGTGGTTCGATGGATGGCCATTTCGACAGCGCGTTAAAACAGGCGGTTCAGGCCGTTTAGGGCCGCTACCCGGTAGGCTTCCGCCATGGTCGGGTAGTTAAAGGTGGTGTTAACGAAGTACTCAATGGTGTTACCACCACCTTTCTGCTCCATTATCGCCTGGCCGATATGAATGATTTCCGCGGCGCGTTCACCAAAGCAGTGAATCCCGAGGATCTCTTTCGTCTCGCGGTGGAACAGGATCTTCAGCGTTCCCACGCTCATCCCCACGATTTGCGCCCGCGCCAGATGTTTAAACTGCGCACGACCCACCTCGTAAGGCACCTTCATAGACGTCAGCTGCTGCTCGGTTTTCCCTACGGAACTGATTTCCGGGATGGTGTAGATGCCCGTCGGGATATCTTCAATCAGATGCGCCGTCGCTTCGCCTTTCACCAGCGCCTGAGCCGCAATGCGTCCCTGGTCGTAAGCGGCTGAGGCCAGGCTTGGGTAGCCAATCACGTCGCCGACCGCGTAAACGTGTGGCAGGGCGGTCTGATACATGCTGTTGACCTTCAGCTGACCGCGGCTGTCGGTCTCGAGTCCGATATTTTCCAGCTGCAGGGAATCGGTATTGCCGGTACGGCCGTTGGCGTACAGCAGGCAGTCCGCTTTCAGCTTCTTGCCGGACTTCAGGTGCATGATCACCCCGTCGTCACAGCCTTCGATCTTCTCGTACTCTTCGTTGTGGCGAATCACCACGCCGCTGTTCCAGAAGTGGTAGGAGAGCGAATCTGACATTTCCTGATCGAGGAACGCCAGCAGGCGGTCGCGGGTGTTGATCAGGTCAACTTTGACGTCCATTCCGCGGAAGATCGACGCATATTCGCAGCCAATAACCCCTGCGCCATAGATAATGACGTGGCGGGGTTCATGGTGCAGGCTCAGAATCGAATCGCTGTCGTAGACGCGCGGGTGCGAGAAGTCCACGTCGGCCGGATGGTATGGGCGTGAACCGCAGGCAATCACAAATTTTTCAGCGGTAATAGTTTCAACCGACCCGTCGTGGCATTCGAGTGCCAGGGTGTGTTCATCCACAAAATGCGCGTTGCCCTGCAAAATTTCGCAGTGGTTACGCTCATAAAACCCCTGACGCATACGCGTCTGCTGGTTAATGACGGTATCCGCGTGATTCAGGATGTCGGCAAAAGATGAACGAAGAAGTCGGGAATGGTCGCTGTAAAGAGGGTTCTGGTTAAATTCGATAATGCGGCTAACGGCGTGGCGGAGGGCTTTCGAAGGGATGGTGCCCCAGTGGGTGCAACCGCCGCCGACATTATGGTAGCGCTCAATGACCGCTACTCTGGCTCCCTGTTTCACCAGACCCATAGCAGCGCCTTCGCCGCCGGGGCCGGAACCAATAACTATTGCGTCGTAATCGTAGGAATGTGGCATGGCAAGGCTTACCTGTTCTTATACATAAAAGCAACAGAATCATAACATCATTGCCAGAGTAACCCAATTATCGTTGTGCTTTTTTCCGGCAGTGGAGCACAAACCGCACGTAAACAATCATTCACAAAGCCAGGCAAACAGATTAATTTTATTCTCTGGTATAGTGCCATCAGGCCTTTGGAAGGATTCAACTATCGTGATGGGCGTAAGAGCACAACAAAAAGAGAAAACCCGGCGTTCGCTGGTGGAAGCCGCATTCAGTCAACTGAGTGCCGAGCGGAGTTTTGCCAGTTTGAGCCTGCGCGAAGTCGCACGCGAAGCCGGGATTGCGCCAACGTCCTTCTATCGTCACTTCCGTGATGTGGATGAACTGGGCCTGACCATGGTAGACGAGAGCGGCCTGATGCTGCGTCAGCTGATGCGCCAGGCGCGTCAGCGTATCGCCAAAGGGGGCAGCGTGATCCGCACCTCCGTGTCGACCTTTATGGAATTTATCGGCAACAATCCCAACGCGTTTCGTCTGCTTCTGCGCGAGCGTTCGGGCACATCGGCAGCGTTTCGTGCCGCCGTCGCGCGCGAAATTCAGCACTTCATCGCGGAACTTGCCGACTATCTTGAACTCGAAAACCATATGCCGCGTGCTTTTACTGAAGCACAGGCCGAGGCGATGGTGACGATTGTATTCAGCGCGGGTGCCGAAGCGCTGGACGTCAGCATTGAACAACGCAAGCAGCTCGAAGAGCGACTGGTATTACAGCTCAGGATGATCTCCAAAGGCGCGTACTACTGGTATCGCCGTGAACAAGAGAAACTGGCACATCAAACCGAAGAGTGAAGGTGAGTAATGAAACAGTCAGGTCAGGATAAAGGGACGCTGTTGCTGGCATTGATCGCTGGCTTATCCATTAATGGTACGTTTGCCGCTATTTTTAGCTCAATCGTGCCGTTTTCGATTTTCCCGCTTATTGCGCTGGTGCTGACGGTGTACTGCCTGCATCAACGTTACCTGAACCGCACCATGCCGGTGGGGTTACCGGGGCTGGCCGCCGCCTGCTTTATTCTGGGCGTATTGCTGTACAGCACCGTGGTTCGCGCGGAATATCCGGATATCGGCTCTAACTTCTTCCCTGCGGTACTGTCTGTGGCGCTGGTGTTCTGGATTGGCTCGCGCATGCGTAGCCGTAAGAGCCAGTTACCAGAGTAAAGAGTTTTGTCATTGTAGGCCGGATAAGCGAAGCGTCATCCGGCTTTTTTGGCAGGTGGCGCTTCGCTTACCTGCCCTACAAGGCCACATTACTTCGCCGTGAGCAGTACACCGCACTCCATATGATGCGTATACGGGAACTGATCGAACAGCGCCAGACGTTCAATATTGTGCGTCTGGCCTAATGTTTCGAGATTCTTGCACAGCGTCTCCGGATTGCAGGAGATGTACAAAATGCGCGGGTACGCCTGCACCATCTTCTCTGTTTCGCTGTCCAGGCCACTGCGCGGCGGGTCGACAAAAATCGTCTCACACTGGTAGCTCTTCAGATCGATCCCTTCCAGGCGGTTAAACTGGCGAACGCCGTTCATGGCCTGGGTAAACTCTTCAGCGGCCATGCGAATGATCTGCACGTTGTCGATATGGTTAGCGGCAATGTTGTACTGCGCGGCGGCCACCGACGGCTTGGCGATTTCCGTTGCCAGCACGCGATCGAAGTTACGCGCCAGCGCCAGCGAGAAGTTGCCGTTACCGCAGTAGAGCTCAAGCAGATCGCCCGTTGACCCTTCCGTCGCCTTCAGCGCCCACTCCAGCATCTGCACGTTCATCGCGGCGTTCGGCTGGGTGAAGCTGTTCTCGACCTGACGGTAAACCATCTCTCTACCCGCTACCGGCAGGCGCTCGTCGATGTAGTCCTGATCCAGCATGATTTTGGTTTTGGTCGCGCGGCCAATCAGGTGAACGTTGATGTTCTGCGCGCGCAGCGCATCGCGCAGCGCTTCCGCCTGCTCGCGCCACTCGTCGTTAAGCGCTTTGTGATAGAGCAGAGAGACAATCGCCTGATTGCTTTGCGTGGTCAGGTAGTCAATCTGGAACAGCTTGTTACGCAGTACCGGATTGTTGCGCACGCCGTCCATTACCAGCGTCATTAACTGGTTAATGAGCTCGCTCGCCGCCGGAAAGCTGTCCACGCGGATACGGGACTTTGTCTGCTGATCGAAAATGATGTGGTACAGGTCGTCACCGTCGTGCCAGATGCGGAACTCGGCGCGCATGCGGTAGTGGCTGACAGGAGAGCGGAACACCTCGGGAACGGGCGCGTTGAAAGGCGTCATCATACTTTGCAGGCGGACAACTTTCTCTGCCAGCTGCGCGTCGTACTGTTCTGTCGGGAGGTGTTCTGGGGTCATGATGCGTCCTGAGTGATAAAGAATTACGCGGCGATTGTAGGCATTGTTCAGGGGATGTCCAGATTTAATGGCCAATAGCTGTCTGGACATCCATACGTGTCTAATTGTAGCATTCTGTTTCCGGTCTCCTGAGAGTGAAAAGGGAATCCAGTGTAAATCTGGAGCTGACGCGCAGCGGTAAAGACTGGCGGGATGAGCGTTGTAGACACTGTGTAAATGGGAAGTCTTCATCCTTATATAGCCACCTAGCCCGAAGACCTGCCGGGATCACGTCGCATTTGGTTTCATCATCGCGTGCTATCGATGAGGCCTGCGGCATCCTTCTTATATTGTGGATGCTTTAACAATGATTAAAAAAGTATCGCTGTTGACGGCGTTGTCCGTCACGGCATTTTCGGGCTGGGCGCAGGACAGCGCCGACTCGTTGGTGGTGACGGCAAATCGTTTTGAACAACCGGCAAAAACTGTTCTGGCACCGACGTCCGTCGTGACGCGTGAAGACATTGAGCGCTGGCAGGCAAAGAGCGTGGTGGAAATCATGTCACGTCTGCCTGGCGTGGATATCGCGCAAAGCGGTGGAATGGGCTCGAACTCTTCGACTTTTATTCGCGGAACGGAATCTCGCCATGTGCTGGTGCTGGTTGACGGTATTCCTTTGAATAACGCCGGGATCAGCAACGTTCCCGATCTGAGCCAAATCCCGACCTCGCTGATTCAGCGTATTGAGTACATCCGTGGTCCGCGTTCAGCCCTGTATGGCTCCGACGCGATTGGTGGCGTGATTAACATCATTACCGGACGTGATAAGCCGGGTGCAGAAATCTCAGCGGGCGTTGGCTCTAAGGGTTACCAGACCTATGATGGCGCTTTCCAGCAGGTGCTGGATAAAACCAAAATCACCATGGCGGGTAACTACACCTATACCCGGGGTTTTGACATCGCCGCAAAAGATGCGCCGCGCCAGCCTGACCGCGATGGCTTTATGAGTAAATCGCTGTACGGCTCCGTGGAACAGCAGATTACCGACAGCGTGAGCGGCTTCTTCCGTGGCTTTGGTTATGACAACCGCACCGCGTATGACGGTTACGATCACTACGACGCCAACTTTATGGTGGATGGACGACCTGATACTCGCCAGCTCTACAGCCAGAACTGGGATACCGGTCTGCGTTACAACCAGGGGATTTTCCAGTCACAGCTGGTGGCGGGTTACGGTCGCAGTAAAGATCAGAACTATGATCCGAAGAAAGGGCGTTACGCTGATTCCGCCACCATGGATGACGTGAAGCAGTACACCACCCAATGGCTCAACACCGTAGAAGTCGGTCACGGCAACATTGGCGCAGGTCTGGACTGGCAAAAGCAGAAGACCCAGGCTGGAACGGGCTATCTGGAGAAAGGTTACGAGCAACGCAATACCGGCGTGTTTGTTTCGGCGATGCAGCAGTTCAGTAGCGTGACGCTGGAAGCGGCGGCGCGTAATGACGACAACTCCAACTTTGGTAACCATGGAACATGGCAAACCAGCGCAGCGTGGGAGTTTGTGGAGGGCTATCGCGTCATTGCCTCCTACGGTACCGCTTTTAAAGCACCGACCATGAGCCAGATCCACAGTGCCTCTTACGGTAATCCGGACCTTAAACCGGAGGAGAGTAAGCAGTGGGAAGGGGGCTTTGAAGGCCTGACGGGACCGGTCAACTGGCGTATCACCGGTTATCGCAATGACATTGATAATCTTATTAGCAGCGATCCGCATACGTATCGTTACTACAACGTTGACGAAGCACGTATTAAAGGTGTGGAAGCGACGGCACAGTTCGATACTGGCCCGGTCGGACATCAGATTTCCTATGATTATGTCGACCCGCGTAATGCCAAAACCAACGAAGTACTGGCCCGTCGTTCTAAGCAGCAGGTTAAGTACCAGCTTGACTGGCAGGTATGGGATCTCGACTGGAACCTTGCCTATCGTTATCTGGGCACCCGCTATGATGTCGCGATTGATCCAGACACCTATTCGTCAGAACGCGTGAAAATGGGCGGTGTAAGCCTGTGGGATGTCGCAGTTTCGTATCCTGTCACCTCACATCTCACAGTTCGTGGTAAAATAGCCAATCTGTTCGATAAAGATTACGAGACAGTTTATGGCTACCAAACTGCAGGACGGGAATACACCTTGTCTGGCAGCTACACCTTCTAATCCGCGTCCCACCGTGCTGGTGTTTGATTCCGGCGTTGGTGGGCTTTCGGTCTATGATGAGATTCGGCATCTTCTGCCGGATCTCCATTACATCTACGCCTTCGATAACGTCGCTTTCCCGTACGGGGAAAAGAGCGAAGATTTTATTGTTGAGCGTGTCGTTGAAATCGTCACCGCGGTACAAAAGCGCTATCCCCTTGCGCTGGCCGTCATCGCCTGTAATACGGCGAGCACCGTTTCTCTTCCCGCCCTGCGTGAAAAATTCCAGTTCCCGGTTGTGGGCGTCGTTCCTGCAATAAAGCCTGCCGCGCGTCTGACGGCGAACGGCATTGTGGGTTTGCTGGCCACGCGAGGCACGGTAAAGCGTCCTTATACCCGCGAGCTGATCGACCGTTTTGCCAACGAATGCCAGATAGCGATGCTGGGTTCGGCTGAGCTGGTGGAGATGGCTGAAGCGAAGCTGCATGGCAAGGCGGTATCACTCGAGGAGCTGCGTCGTATTCTTCGTCCGTGGCTGCGAATGCCCGAACCTCCGGATACCGTTGTGCTGGGCTGTACCCACTTCCCGCTATTACAGGAAGAGCTATTGGAGGTGCTGCCGGAGGGGACGCGCCTGGTGGATTCCGGTGCGGCTATTGCCCGTCGTACGGCCTGGTTGCTGGAGCATGAAGCGCCGGATGCGAAATCTAACGATGCGAATATCGCGTTTTGTATGGC
Source organism: Enterobacter cloacae complex sp. 2015409 (assembly GCF_041365315.1). NCBI lineage: Bacteria > Pseudomonadati > Pseudomonadota > Gammaproteobacteria > Enterobacterales > Enterobacteriaceae > Enterobacter > Enterobacter cloacae complex sp. 2015409. Next base: position 90,374 of record NZ_JBFTVM010000009.1, read on the forward strand.
TATCACGAAAGAGACTGAGCAACTTTTACCCGTTTTACGCCGTTATGGCTTTGAAACGCTCGAAAAACTGGCGCTGTAGCACGGTTTTGAGCAAAAAAGAGACGGTTGAAAGTTTTTTTTAAAAGAGGGGTTGTCAACGTCTGAGAACTCCCTATAATGCGCCTCCACTGACACGGAACAACGGCTTACAGGCCGCCGGGTTAGCGGGGTTCAGAGATGAACGCCAGCAGAGAAAAGCGAAAATAATCACTTGACTCTGAATGAGGAAAACGTAATATACGGGACCTCGCAACGGTGAGCTTAACGCCGCGTTGCAACTGCTCTTTAACAATTTATCAGACAATCTGTGTGGGCACTCAAAGTGACATGGATTCTTAATGTCTTCGGACAATAAATGAATACCAAGTCTCTGAGTGAACATACGTAA
>NZ_JBFTVM010000010.1:0-83212 GCF_041365315.1 Enterobacter cloacae complex sp. 2015409
TCCGGTGGTTACAAGCAGTCTTCGGTGGAGCGGTAGTTCAGTCGGTTAGAATACCTGCCTGTCACGCAGGGGGTCGCGGGTTCGAGTCCCGTCCGTTCCGCCACTTATTAAGACATTAAGCCTGCCTTATCGGCAGGCTTAATGGCAAAAACTTTAGGGGCGTAGCTCAGTTGGTAGAGCACCGGTCTCCAAAACCGGGTGTCGCGAGTTCGAGTCTCTCCGCCCCTGCCATATAGAATCCTTTGCTTCGGCAAAGGATTTTTTTTTGCCTGAAACGCTGCAGAAAACGCTCTTCTTAATTTTTCAGCCAGCATTCCTGCTGGCTGATGTATCAATCCATTACATTGATTTTTAACAGATCTTTTATCTGTGATTGCTTATCACTGTTTTGCAGCCAAATCGCATACAGCGGCCTGGTAAGCGTGGTGGAATCCAGCACCGTATGCAGCCCCGCTTTAGTATCTGCCCAGCGCACAGGTAACCAGGTACAACCTCTCAGCAAGGGCAGCTGCTGACAGGCGATCTCTGCAGAGCTGGTCGTTAACTGCGGAACATCATCAGGTGCAATCAATCCCGTCTCATGCTGCTGGAAATCTGGCCCCCATTCCAGGCGCAAATAGGTCAGGTCTGCCTTCATCATTGAAGGTTCAGAGGCATAAAGCGCCAGTCCAAACTGACCCACAATCTGGCTGCTAAATTCGTCCATCTTGGGGGCTTCGGTTGTGATCAGAAGATCAAGCTGGCGCTCATGAAGTTGCTTAACCAGCGACTGCCGTTGCGCAATCCTGGCTTCGAATTGCAGGTGACTGTGTGAATGATAAAGCCGGGTAAGCCACTGACTTAGCATACATTCCCACAGGGAAGCGCTGGCCCCTATCGAGAACTCATTATGCCTCGACGTATGTGCCACCTCTTTGCGTGCCGCCTGCCAGGTATTCATAAGCGTTTCAGCGTACGGCAGCAGTTTCTCGCCGGCAGGCGTTAAGCGAATATTGTTACGATGGCGGGTAAAAAGATTCACACCCAGTTGATTTTCCAGCTGTCGAATACGAAAACTGACGGCTGACTGCGTCAGGTAAAGGGCTTCAGCTGCTCGCCCAAAGTGGCGTGTTCTGCTCACTTCAAGGAAAGTTTTAAGCAATTCCGTATCCACATCTTTCTCCGCAAAATTATTTGTCGTTATGATTTAAATGTTTTGTTTTACACTCTGTCAAGCGTAACTAATACTCCGCGCCATAAATAGCTCGGCCAAAGAATTAGGAGCGTGTAGGATGGCGGAAAGCTTTACGACGACTAATCGTTTTTTCGACAATAAACATTATCCGCGCGGGTTCTCTCGTCACGGCGATTTCACCATCAAAGAAGCTCAACTGCTTGAGCGCCATGGTTATGCCTTTAACGAGCTGGATCTGGGTAAGCGTGAACCTGCAACCGAAGACGAAAAACAGTTTGTTTCTGTTTGCCGTGGTGAGCGTGAGCCGCAGTCTGAAGCGGAACGTGTGTGGATCAAGTACATGGCGCGCATTAAGCGTCCAAAGCGCTTCCATACGCTGTCTGGCGGTAAGCCGCAGATGGAAGGTGCAGAAGACTACACCGAGTCTGATGACTAAGATGATAAGAAGGGGCTACGGCCCCTTTTTTTATGCCAGCAACTTCTGCAGATGCAGCAGCAAACGATCGATAGCGCGATAGCTCAGCGCCTCCTGCAAATGTTTCCTCTCAATGTCAGTGCACCCCTCTACGTCAGCAATGGTTCTGGCCACTTTCAACAAACGCTGCCACGCACGTATGGATAGCCCGAACCGCGTCAACGTCTCCTCCAGCCATCCCGCATCCTCAATGTTAAGAGAACAAAACTGCCGGATCCCGGCATTATCCAGCCGCGCATTTAGCCTGTTCTGACGGGCGTACTGCCGCTTCTGGGCTGTAATCACCCGCTCGCGTACCTCTGCTGAGCTTTCACCCGTGATGCCCGTTTGCCTGAGCAGGCCCGGTGGAGGAAGCGGGATTTCGAGAGATAAATCGAAACGGTCGAGGAACGGACCGGATAACTTACCGAGATAGCGCAATGTCTGCTCTGGCGTACAGCGGTTATGGTTGCCCTGGTAGTGGCCCGTCGGGCTGGGATTCATCGCAGCGACCAGCTGAAACTGCGCGGGATAGCTTATTTTGGCCCGCGTGCGTGAGATATGTATCTCGCCGGATTCAATGGGCTCCCGCAGTGCATCCAGCACGCGGCGCTCAAACTCCGGCAATTCATCAAGAAACAGAATGCCATTGTGTGCCAGCGAGATCTCACCCGGCCCGGGGATAGACCCACCGCCGACCATTGCCGTCAGTGAAGCGCTATGATGTGGGGAACGAAAAGGGCGACGGCGCCACTGTTTTTGCAACGATGCAGAACTGATGAGGCTGTATATGGCGGCACTTTCCAGCGCTTCATGATTATTGAGCGGTGGAAGCAACCCACTCAATCTGCTCGCCAACATGGTTTTACCCGTACCCGGCGGACCAATTAACAGAAGATTGTGTCCCCCTGCAGCCGTAATCTCCAGCGCCCGTTTCCCTTGCTCCTGCCCCATAATCTCGCTGAGATCCTCTGGAGCATCCGCTATAACATCATCACACTCCTCCGGCTCGGACAGTTCATGCCGCCCTTCCAGCCATGCACAAACTTCCTGTAAATGCCCCGCGATGAGGCATCCTTTTTCCGCGATAAGACTCACTTCTGATGCGTTTTCATTGGCTACAATGATTTGCCGCCCTGCACGTATGGCTTCCAGCGCTCCCGATATCGCCCCGGGAACGCCTCTTAACGCGCCTGTAAGCGCGAGTTCGCCAACGAACTCATACGAGCCTAGCCGTGTCGTATTAAGCTGCTCAGAAGCCGCGAGAAGGGCAATTGCGATAGGTAAATCGTATCGTCCCCCCTCTTTAGGCAGATCGGCAGGAGCAAGGTTGATGGTGATCTTCTTCGCGGGGAAGGCATAACCGCTATTTATTATTGCGCTGCGGACGCGATCCCTGGCCTCTTTAACCGTCGTTTCAGGTAACCCGACAAGCGTGAGTCCGGGTAGCCCGTTACTCAAATGAACCTCGACGGAAACAAGCGGTGCCTTTACCCCGAGAGCCGCACGCGTATAAACAACTGACAGTGACATTTGCACTACCTCCTGGTGTGACTATGTCAGTGCTCGTTATGTTTGTTTATTGCCATTTCGCGAATTTACGCCGCTTGTTCAGGGATTTTAATGGCGCATTGCAACAATTTCATAATCATGGAAAGCTCCTCGCAGAACGAAAAAATCCTGTTTTGACGGTTAGCACCACAGTAAAAAAATGAAAAATATTCATTTTCTAATTTCCGTATATAAAACAACGCTTTTAAGAAATGTGATTCGCGGGCTAACCAAATCCGTCATAAATAAATCTTGTGTTTAATTTGAAAACTGTGATAACTCTTTAGGTATTCCTTCGAACAAGATGCAAAACGAACTGAAAAATGACAGCCCTTCTACGAGTGATTAGCCTGGTCGTGATTAGCGTGGTGGTGATTATTATCCCACCGTGCGGGGCTGCACTTGGACGAGGAAAGGCTTAGAAATCAAGCCTTAACGAACTAAGACCCCCGCACCGAAAGGTCCGGGGGTTTTTTTATGACTAAAAAACGCAGATGAGGAGCAGAGAATGACGACTAGCACAAAATTCTGTTTCTCCCGATTTATGACGGGGAACTAACTATGAATGGGGCACAGTGGGTAGTACATGCGTTGCGCGCGCAGGGAGTCGAGACAGTATTCGGTTATCCAGGTGGCGCAATTATGCCGATTTACGATGCACTGTATGACGGCGGCGTGGAACATCTCTTGTGCCGACACGAGCAGGGCGCAGTGATGGCGGCCATTGGTTACGCCCGCGCGACCGGTAAAACCGGCGTGTGTATGGCGACGTCAGGCCCTGGCGCAACTAACTTGATCACCGGCCTGGCTGACGCGCTGCTGGATTCTGTTCCCGTTGTCGCCATCACCGGGCAGGTGGCGTCTCCGTTCATCGGTACCGACGCTTTCCAGGAAGTCGACGTCCTCGGTTTATCGCTGGCCTGCACCAAACACAGCTTCCTCGTCCAGTCTCTGGAAGAGCTGCCGCGCGTAATGGCAGAAGCGTTCGAAGTGGCAAACTCAGGTCGTCCTGGTCCGGTTCTGGTCGATATCCCGAAAGATATCCAGGTGGCATTCGGCGATTTGGAACCGCACTTCTCAACCGTTGAAAGCGACAATGCGTTTCCGGATGCGGAAGTTGAAGAGGCCCGTCAGATGCTGGCGCAGGCGAAACAGCCGATGCTGTACGTCGGCGGTGGCGTCGGCATGGCGCAGGCCGTCCCAGCCCTGCGCGAATTTATCGCAACAACGCAGATGCCAGCGACCTGTACGCTGAAAGGTCTCGGTGCCGTCGACGCGGATTACCCATACTATCTGGGCATGCTGGGGATGCACGGCACCAAAGCGGCAAACCTGGCGGTGCAGGCGTGCGATCTGCTCATCGCCGTAGGTGCCCGTTTTGACGACCGCGTCACCGGCAAGCTGAATACCTTTGCGCCGAACGCCAAAGTGATCCATATGGATATCGACCCGGCGGAGATGAACAAGCTGCGTCAGGCGCACGTTGCCCTGCAGGGCGATCTCAACGCGCTGTTACCGGCATTGCAGCAGCCGCTGGATATCAATGCATGGCGTCAGCACACCGCAGACATGCGCGCCGAGCACGCCTGGCGTTACGACCACCCCGGCGAGGCCATCTACGCGCCGCTGCTGTTGAAGCAGTTGTCCGACCGTAAACCGGCTGACAGCGTCGTCACCACCGACGTAGGCCAGCACCAGATGTGGTCCGCGCAGCACATGACCTACACCCGCCCGGAAAACTTCATCACCTCCAGCGGGTTAGGGACGATGGGCTTCGGTCTGCCAGCCGCCGTTGGCGCACAGGTTGCCCGCCCGAACGATACTGTTATCTGTATCTCCGGTGACGGCTCCTTCATGATGAACGTTCAGGAGCTCGGCACCGTTAAGCGTAAGCAGTTGCCGCTGAAGATCGTGTTGCTCGACAACCAGCGTTTAGGGATGGTTCGTCAGTGGCAACAGCTGTTCTTCCAGGAGCGCTACAGCGAAACGACGCTCACCGATAACCCCGATTTCCTCACCCTGGCCAGCGCCTTTGGCATCCCTGGTCAGCACATCACCCGTAAAGATCAGGTTGAAGCGGCGCTCGACACCATGCTGAACAGCGAGGGGCCTTACCTGCTTCATGTCTCAATCGATGAACTCGAGAACGTCTGGCCGCTGGTACCGCCTGGTGCCAGTAACTCACAAATGATGGAGAAATTATCATGATGCAGCATCAGGTCGCCGTACAGGCTCGCTTCAACCCGGAAACCTTAGAACGCGTTTTGCGCGTGGTGCGTCATCGTGGTTTTCAGATTTGCTCTATGAATATGGAGACGGCCACTGACGCCCGGAATATCAGTATCGAATTAACCGTTGCCAGCCCGCGGTCGGTCGACTTACTGTTTAGTCAGTTATCAAAGCTGGTAGACGTTGCCCATGTTGCCATCTGCCAGAGCACAACCACATCACAACAAATCCGCGCTTAAGCGTGACAGGACGAAAAAATGACGACAAAAAAAGCTGATTACATTTGGTTCAACGGTGAGATGGTTCGCTGGGAGGACGCGAAGGTCCACGTGATGTCCCACGCGCTGCATTACGGTACCTCCGTGTTTGAAGGCATCCGCTGCTACGATTCTCACAAAGGGCCAGTGGTGTTCCGCCATCGCGAACACATGCAGCGTCTGCATGACTCAGCCAAAATTTATCGTTTCCCGGTTTCCCAGAGCGTCGACGAGCTGATGGAAGCCTGTCGCGACGTGATTCGCAAGAACAACCTGACCAGCGCCTATATTCGCCCGCTGGTGTTTGTGGGCGACGTCGGTATGGGAGTGAACCCGCCCGCTGGCTATACCACGGATGTGATCATTGCCGCGTTCCCATGGGGTGCCTACCTGGGTGCAGAAGCCCTGGAGCAGGGGATCGACGCAATGGTCTCTTCCTGGAACCGCGTTGCGCCAAACACCATCCCGACCGCCGCGAAAGCGGGCGGTAACTACCTCTCTTCACTGCTGGTCGGTAGCGAAGCGCGCCGTCACGGCTATCAGGAAGGTATCGCCCTGGACGTAAACGGCTACATCTCCGAAGGCGCAGGTGAAAACCTGTTTGAAGTGAAAGACGGCATCCTGTTCACGCCGCCGTTCACCTCGTCCGCGCTGCCGGGCATCACCCGTGATGCCATCATCAAGCTGGCGAAAGATCTGGGTATCGAAGTGCGCGAGCAGGTGCTGTCTCGCGAATCCCTGTACCTGGCGGATGAAGTCTTTATGTCCGGTACCGCGGCTGAAATCACGCCGGTGCGCAGCGTAGACGGTATCCAGGTGGGCGAAGGCCGCTGTGGCCCGGTCACCAAACGCATTCAGCAAGCGTTCTTTGGCCTCTTCACCGGCGAAACAGAAGATAAATACGGCTGGTTGGATCAGGTTAATCACTAAGTATAAATTTGGGACGGCACGCACCGTCCCATTACATAGTCAGACGGGAGTAAATAAAGCATGCCTAAGTATCGTTCAGCCACCACCACCCACGGCCGTAACATGGCGGGTGCCCGCGCACTGTGGCGCGCCACCGGAATGACCGACGCCGATTTCGGTAAGCCAATTATCGCCGTGGTGAACTCCTTCACCCAGTTCGTTCCGGGCCACGTGCACCTGCGCGATCTGGGTAAGCTGGTTGCCGAGCAAATCGAGGCCTCCGGCGGCGTGGCGAAAGAGTTCAACACCATTGCGGTGGATGACGGTATCGCGATGGGGCACGGGGGCATGCTCTATTCACTGCCGTCGCGCGAACTGATCGCCGACTCGGTGGAGTACATGGTTAACGCCCACTGCGCCGATGCAATGGTCTGTATCTCCAACTGCGACAAAATCACTCCGGGGATGCTGATGGCCTCCCTGCGCCTTAATATTCCGGTGATCTTCGTCTCCGGTGGCCCAATGGAAGCGGGGAAAACCAAGCTCTCCGACAAAATCATCAAGCTCGACCTGGTTGATGCGATGATCCAGGGTGCGGATCCGAAAGTCTCTGACGAGCAGAGCGACCAGGTTGAGCGCTCCGCGTGTCCGACCTGCGGCTCCTGTTCCGGTATGTTCACCGCCAACTCCATGAACTGCCTGACCGAAGCGCTGGGCCTTTCTCAGCCGGGCAACGGCTCGCTGCTGGCGACCCACGCCGACCGTAAGCAGCTGTTCCTCAATGCCGGTAAACGTATCGTTGAGCTGACCAAACGCTACTACGAGCAGGACGACGCCAGCGCGCTGCCGCGCAGCATCGCCAGCAAAGCGGCGTTCGAGAACGCCATGACCCTGGATATCGCCATGGGCGGTTCCACCAATACCGTTCTGCACCTGCTGGCCGCCGCGCAGGAAGCCGAAATCGACTTCACCATGAGCGATATCGACAAGCTGTCCCGTAAAGTGCCGCAGCTGTGTAAGGTCGCGCCGAGTACGCAGAAGTACCACATGGAAGACGTGCACCGTGCCGGTGGCGTCATCGGTATCCTCGGCGAGCTGGATCGCGCCGGGCTGCTGAACCGTGACGTGAAAAACGTCCTCGGCCTGACGTTGCCTGAGTCGCTGGACCAATACGACGTGATGCTGACCAAAGACGACGCGGTGAAAAAAATGTTCCGCGCGGGTCCTGCCGGTATTCGCACCACCCAGGCGTTCTCGCAGGACTGTCGCTGGGATACCCTGGACGATGACCGCGCCGAAGGCTGCATCCGCTCGCTGGAACACGCCTACAGCAAAGACGGCGGCCTGGCCGTGCTGTACGGTAACTTTGCGGAAAATGGCTGCATCGTGAAGACCGCTGGCGTGGACGACAGCATCCTGAAATTCACCGGTCCGGCGAAAGTGTACGAAAGCCAGGATGAAGCGGTAGACGCTATCCTGGGCGGTAAAGTGGTGGAAGGCGACGTGGTTGTCATCCGTTATGAAGGGCCGAAAGGCGGCCCGGGCATGCAGGAGATGCTCTACCCAACCACCTTCCTGAAATCGATGGGCCTCGGTAAAGCCTGCGCGCTGATCACCGACGGGCGTTTCTCCGGCGGCACCTCTGGTCTCTCCATCGGCCACGTTTCACCGGAAGCAGCAAGCGGCGGCAACATTGCCATCATCGAAGACGGCGACCTGATCGAAATCGACATTCCGAATCGTGGCATTCAGCTCAAGCTTACCGACCAGGAGATCGCGGCCCGTCGTGAAGCCCAGGAGGCCCGCGGCGACAAAGCCTGGACGCCGAAAGATCGCCAGCGCGAAGTCTCCTTCGCCCTGCGCGCCTACGCGAGCCTTGCCACCAGTGCAGATAAAGGCGCGGTGCGCGATAAATCGAAACTTGGGGGCTAATGATGGCCGAGTCACAACCCTTATCCGCCGCCCCCGAGGGGGCGGAATACCTGAGAGCGGTGCTGCGCGCGCCGGTCTATGAAGCCGTGCAGGTTACGCCCCTGCAGAAAATGGAAAAACTCTCTTCGCGCCTCGACAACGTGATCCTGGTCAAGCGCGAAGACCGTCAGCCGGTGCACAGCTTCAAGCTGCGCGGCGCCTACGCGATGATGGCCGGGCTGACCGACGAGCAGAAAGCGCGCGGCGTGATTACCGCCTCGGCGGGCAACCACGCCCAGGGCGTTGCGTTCTCGTCTGCCCGTCTGGGGCTGAAAGCGCTGATCGTGATGCCGGTCGCAACCGCGGACATCAAAGTCGATGCGGTGCGAGGTTTCGGCGGCGAAGTGCTGCTCCACGGGGCTAACTTCGACGAAGCCAAAGCCAAAGCGATCGAGCTGGCGCAGCAGCAGGGTTTCACTTGGGTGCCGCCGTTCGACCACCCGATGGTGATTGCCGGGCAGGGCACGCTGGCGCTTGAACTGCTACAGCAGGATGCCCATCTCGATCGCGTGTTTGTGCCGGTCGGCGGCGGCGGCCTGGCTGCGGGCGTGGCGGTGCTGATCAAACAGCTGATGCCGCAGATCAAAGTCATCGCCGTTGAAGCGGAAGACTCTGCCTGCCTGAAAGCGGCGCTGGATGCGGGTCACCCGGTAGATCTGCCGCGCGTCGGGCTGTTTGCCGAGGGCGTGGCGGTGAAGCGCATTGGGGATGAAACCTTCCGCCTGTGCCAGGAATATCTCGACGATATCGTCACGGTTGATAGCGATGCTATCTGCGCGGCGATGAAAGATCTGTTCGAGGATGTGCGCGCGGTGGCGGAACCTTCCGGCGCGCTGGCGCTGGCGGGGATGAAAAAATACATCGCGCAGCACAACATCCGCGGCGAGCGGCTGGCGCACGTGCTGTCTGGTGCCAACGTGAACTTCCACGGCCTGCGCTACGTTTCCGAGCGCTGCGAGCTGGGCGAACAGCGTGAAGCGCTGCTGGCGGTGACCATCCCGGAAGAGAAGGGCAGCTTCCTGAAGTTCTGTCAGCTGCTGGGTGGTCGTTCTGTGACGGAATTTAACTACCGTTTTGCCGATGCCAAAGACGCCTGTATTTTTGTCGGCGTGCGTCTGAGCCGTGGCGTGGAGGAGCGCAAAGAGATCCTCAACCTGCTGCATGAGGGCGGCTACAGCGTGGTCGATCTCTCTGACGACGAGATGGCGAAGCTGCACGTGCGCTACATGGTTGGCGGGCGTCCATCGAAGCCGCTCAGGGAACGTCTGTTCAGCTTCGAGTTCCCGGAATCGCCGGGCGCGCTGCTCAAGTTCCTGCACACGCTGGGCACGCACTGGAACATCTCTCTGTTCCACTACCGCAGCCACGGCACCGACTACGGGCGCGTGCTGGCGGCGTTTGAACTGGGCGAGCACGAGCCGGATTTCGAAACACGGCTGAACGAGCTGGGCTATGAGTGTCACGACGAAACCCATAACCCGGCCTTCCGCTTCTTCCTCGCGGGCTAAGGGCTGGCCGGGTAAGCGCAGCACCATCCGGCTTTAGTGGTTCGGCAATATCGTCCAGAACGCATCAATAAGCGGCTCATGCAGCCGCTTTTTTTGTGCGCACACGCCAAGCTCAAACGGCGTCTTCTCGTCGCTGCGCTCCAGAATCATTACGCGATTGCGCACCGGTTCCGGGCTATTTTCCAGCACCACTTCCGGCAGCAGCGCCACGCCGCAGCCGAGCGCCACCATCGACACCATCGCCTCATGGCCGCTGACCGTGGCGTAAATCGACGGGTTGCTGATTTTCTGACGGCGGAACCACAGCTCAATGCGACGTCGCACCGGCCCCTGATCGGCCATGATAAACGGCACCGTGGACCAGTCCGGTTTTTCCACCGACACCTGATTACGCACCGGGCAGGGCAGCGCGGGGGCAATCAGCACCACCGCCAGATTCTCCAGCATTGAGAATGCCACCGCGCCCGGCAGGGTTTCCGGCTTCCCGGCAATGGCGAGATCCGCTTCGCCCGTCACCACTTTCTCCATTGCGTCGGAGGCGTCGCCGGTAGTGAGTTTAATTTCAACCGACGGATGCGCCGCGCGGAAGCGGTCGAGAATGGGCGGCAGATGGCTATAGGCGGCGGTCACGGAGCAGAAAATATGCAGCTCACCGGAAAGTGACGGCCCCTGCTGGTCAATCGAGTGACGCAGCTGCTGGTACTGCAACAGCGTCTGCTGGGCAAAAATGCGCAACTCTTCGCCCGCTTCCGTGAGGGTGACGGTGCGGTTGTCGCGCACGAACAGCGGCTGGCCGAGGTCTTCCTCAAGGCGCTGGATCTGGCGCGAAAGCGTGGAGGGGCTAACGTGCATCGCCCGCGCGCTGCGGCCAAAGTGACGGCTTTCCGCCAGGTGCAGGAACATTTTCAGATCGCGTAAATCCACTGATTCCACTCCCTCTTTTTATATTGCAAAAATTGCAACGTGACGTTGTGAATATATCAATTTCCGCAATAAATTTCCTGTTGTAATGTGGGTACATTCTCGCTGAAACGCGAACCGAACAATAAGACACACAACATCACGAGGTATCACCCATGGCTAACTACTTTAATACACTGAACTTGCGCCAGCAGCTGGCGCAGCTGGGCAAATGCCGCTTCATGGCGCGCGACGAATTTGCCGATGGCGCGAGCTACCTTCAGGGTAAAAAAGTGGTCATCGTCGGCTGTGGCGCACAGGGTCTGAACCAGGGCCTGAACATGCGTGACTCCGGTCTGGATATCTCCTACGCCCTGCGTAAAGAAGCGATTGCCGAGAAGCGTGCTTCCTGGCGTAAAGCGACCGAAAACGGCTTCAAAGTGGGTACCTACGAAGAGCTGATCCCGCAGGCGGATCTGGTGGTTAACCTGACCCCGGACAAACAGCACTCAGACGTTGTGCGTTCCGTACAGCCGCTGATGAAAGACGGTGCCGCGCTGGGTTACTCCCACGGCTTCAACATCGTTGAAGTGGGCGAGCAGATCCGTAAAGACATCACCGTAGTGATGGTGGCACCGAAGTGTCCGGGTACGGAAGTACGCGAAGAATACAAGCGTGGCTTCGGCGTGCCGACGCTTATCGCAGTTCACCCGGAAAACGATCCGAAAGGCGAAGGCATGGCGATTGCCAAAGCATGGGCAGCGGCGACCGGCGGCCACCGTGCGGGCGTTCTGGAATCGTCCTTCGTTGCGGAAGTGAAATCTGACCTGATGGGCGAGCAGACCATTCTGTGCGGCATGCTGCAGGCCGGTTCTCTGCTGTGCTTCGACAAGCTGGTGGAAGAGGGTACCGACCCGGCCTACGCGGAAAAACTGATTCAGTTCGGCTGGGAAACCATCACCGAAGCGCTGAAGCAGGGCGGTATTACGCTGATGATGGACCGTCTGTCCAACCCGGCAAAACTGCGTGCTTACGCGCTGTCTGAACAGCTGAAAACCATCATGGCGCCGCTGTTCCAGAAACACATGGACGACATCATCTCCGGCGAGTTCTCTTCCGGTATGATGGCGGACTGGGCGAACGACGATAAGAAACTGCTGACCTGGCGTGAAGAGACCGGTAAAACCGCGTTCGAAACCGCGCCGCAGTTTGAAGGTAAAATCGGCGAGCAGGAGTACTTCGATAAAGGCGTCCTGATGATCGCGATGGTGAAAGCGGGCGTTGAGCTGGCGTTCGAAACCATGGTGGATTCCGGCATCATCGAAGAGTCTGCGTACTACGAATCACTGCACGAGCTGCCGCTGATTGCGAACACCATCGCCCGTAAGCGTCTGTACGAAATGAACGTGGTGATCTCTGATACCGCAGAATACGGTAACTACCTGTTCTCTTACGCCTGCGTACCGCTGCTGAAAGAGTTTATGACCACTCTGCAGACGGGCGATCTGGGTAAAGCGATTGCGGAAGGTGCTGTGGACAACGCGCAGCTGCGCGACGTGAACGAAGCGATTCGCAGCCACCAGATCGAGAAAGTGGGTCACAAACTGCGTGGCTACATGACCGATATGAAGCGTATCGCGGTAGCGGGCTAACAATCTTGTCGGGTGGCGCTTCGCTTACCCGACCTACAAAACCGTAAGATGTAGGCCGGGTAAGGCGCAGCCGCCACCCGGCTTTTTTATTTGCGATACAGCACTTTAATCACGTGGTAGCCGAACTGCGTGTGCAGCGGGCCGGTTGGCTCCAGCACCGGGCAGGAGAAGACCACTTTATCGAACGCCGGTACCATCTGACCCTGGCGGAATTCACCCAGATCGCCGCCGCGTTTGCCTGACGGACAGATGGAGTGCTTCTTCGCCAGCTTGCCGAAGTCGGCGCCGTTTTTGATCTGCTCCAGAAGATCTAAAGCCAGTTTCTCTTCTTTAACAAGAATATGCAGTGCTGCTGCTGTTTTTGCCATGATCGTGCCTTGAATAGGTTGAGATAAATCGGGGCGCAATATACCACGCGTCAGCGGCGATAAAGCACCTTAATGATATGGTAGCCAAATTTGGTTTTTACCGGGCCGTAGGGCTTCAGAAGCGGGCAGCTAAAGACCGCCTGATCGAACGGGCCGACCATTGCACCTTGTTGAAACTCCCCAAGATCGCCGCCATTGCGCCCGGACGGGCATTTAGAGTAACGCTTCGCCAGATGATCAAAGCTGATGCCGCGCTCCAGCTTGGCCAGGATCTCCTGAGCCAGTTTCTCTTCTTTTACCAGAATATGCAGGGCTGCTGCGGTCTTTTTCATGGTTCTGCTCTACGGGTTAAACGCGATTTCTCCACTTTATCATTAGCCGGTAAATCTGCGCCCGGCTTTCTGCTACAATCCACACCTCGTTCGAAGATTGAGCAATACTCCCATGCGTTTAAACCCTGGACAACAACAAGCGGTCGAATTCGTTACTGGACCATGCCTGGTGCTGGCAGGGGCCGGTTCGGGTAAAACCCGCGTGATCACCAACAAAATCGCCCATCTGATCCACAACTGCGGGTATCAGGCGCGACACATTGCGGCGGTCACCTTTACCAATAAAGCGGCGCGCGAGATGAAAGAGCGTGTCGGTCAGACGCTGGGCCGTAAAGAGGCGCGCGGCCTGATGATCTCCACCTTCCACACGCTGGGGCTGGATATCATCAAACGCGAGTATGCGGCGCTGGGAATGAAGTCCAACTTCTCGCTCTTCGATGACACCGATCAGGTGGCGCTGCTCAAAGAGCTCACCGAGGGGCTGATCGAAGATGATAAAGTGCTGTTGCAGCAGCTGATCTCGACGATCTCGAACTGGAAAAACGATCTGATGACGCCGGCCCAGGCCGCGGCGATCGCCAAAGGCGAACGGGATCGCATCTTCGCCCACTGCTACGGTCTGTACGATGCACATATGAAAGCGTGCAACGTGCTGGACTTCGACGACCTGATCCTGCTGCCGACGCTGCTGCTGCAGCGCAATGAAGAGGTGCGCGAGCGCTGGCAGAACAAAATCCGTTACCTGCTGGTGGATGAGTATCAGGACACCAACACCAGCCAGTACGAGCTGGTGAAGCTGCTGGTGGGGCAGCGCGCGCGTTTCACCGTGGTCGGCGATGATGACCAGTCAATTTACTCCTGGCGCGGCGCGCGCCCGCAAAACCTGGTGCTGCTGAGCAAAGATTTCCCCGCCCTGCAGGTAATTAAGCTGGAACAGAACTATCGCTCCTCCGGGCGTATCCTGAAAGCAGCTAACATCCTGATTGCCAATAACCCGCACGTGTTTGAGAAGCGTCTCTTCTCCGAACTGGGCTACGGTACGGAGCTGAAAGTGCTCAGCGCCAACAATGAGGATCATGAAGCGGAGCGCGTGACGGGCGAACTCATCGCCCACCACTTCGTCAACAAAACTGAATATAAGGATTACGCGATCCTCTATCGCGGCAATCACCAGTCGCGTGTCTTTGAAAAGATGCTGATGCAGAACCGCATTCCGTACAAAATCTCGGGCGGCACGTCGTTCTTCTCACGACCAGAAATCAAAGATCTGCTGGCCTACCTGCGCGTACTCACGAACCCGGATGACGACAGCGCGTTTCTGCGCATCGTGAATACGCCAAAACGCGAGATTGGACCGGCGACGCTGCAAAAGCTCGGCGAGTGGGCGATGACCCGCAACAAAAGTATGTTTACTGCCAGCTTCGACATGGGGCTGAGCCAGACGTTAACCGGACGCGGGTATGACTCGTTAACCCGCTTCACCCACTGGCTTGGCGAAGTGCAGCGTCTCGCGGAGCGCGAGCCGGTGGCGGCGGTGCGCGATCTTATTCACGGCATCGACTATGAGTCCTGGCTGTACGAAACTTCGGCCAGCCCGAAAGCGGCTGAGATGCGCATGAAGAACGTTAACCAGCTCTTCAGCTGGATGACCGAAATGCTGGAGGGCTCCGAAATCGACGAGCCGATGACCCTGACGCAGGTGGTCACCCGCTTTACCCTGCGCGACATGATGGAGCGGGGCGAGAGCGAAGAAGAGGCCGATCAGGTTCAGCTGATGACGCTGCATGCGTCAAAAGGGCTGGAGTTCCCGTATGTCTATCTGGTCGGTATGGAAGAGGGGTTGTTACCGCATCAGAGCAGCATTGATGAAGACAACGTCGACGAGGAGCGCCGCCTGGCCTACGTGGGGATCACCCGCGCGCAGAAAGAGCTGACGTTCACACTGTGTAAAGAGCGCCGTCAGTATGGCGAACTTGTCCGCCCGGAGCCGAGCCGTTTCCTGCTGGAGCTGCCGCAGGATGACGTGATTTGGGAACAGGAGCGCAAAGTGATTACCGCAGAAGAGCGGATGCACAAGGGGCAGGCTAACGTGGCAAATATCCGCGCCATGCTGGCAAAAGCCAAAGAGAAAGGATAATGATGAGTAGGCCGGGTAAGGCGAAGCCGCCACCCGGCAATGTTCAGCGTATTACTTCACTTCCAGCACCCAGTGCACATAGCTCTGCCACTGGCACTCCTGCTCGATCATCTCTGCCCCAAGCGGGTGACAATCAATCCAGTTCTCCGGTAACGTCAGCGAAAGCTTCTCGTCATCGGCCACCAGATTAATGGCGGGCAGCAAATCATCGCGGCGGCGGCTGGCAAACAGGATCGCCAGACGCAGCAGGCGGCACAGATGCTCGGCCACGCGCGGCGGTACGGCGTTTTGCTGATGCAAAGACGAGAGATCAACGGCATTGGTCTGGTTCAGCAGCAGCGTTGCCAGCAATTTTTTCTGCGCAGGTGTATAGCCCGGTAAATCCAGGTTGCGCACCAGATACGCTGCATGAGCCGGTGCCTGCTTAAAATCAATGCTCAGCCCCACTTCATGTAGCGCACAGGCGCTTAGCAATAAATCCCGGCTCAGAGGATCAAGATCCCAGACGTTAGCGACCTGATCGGCGAAGCGTGACGCCAGCTGCGATACGCGTCCTGCCTGATCGATATCAACCAGAAAACGACGCTGCACGTTGCGCAGGGTACGGCTGCGGATATCCTGATCGACCGACAGATGCAGCATCCCGTAGACCAGACCTTCGCGCAGCGCGCCGCCGGCCAGGGTCATACACTGGATGTTCAGCTCGGTGAAAATAGCGATAAGAATGGCCAGTCCGCTCGGGAAGACCAGCGCGCGCTCCAGCGTCAGGCCTTCAATTTCCAGCTCTTCCAGGCGTCCGCACTGAATGGCGCGTTGTTTCAGCTGCTGAAGTTTGGCAAGCGTAATCCGTTCGTCCATTCCCTGCGCCATCATGATTTCCTGCAGAGCCTGCACGGTACCCGAGGCACCCACGCAGACTTTCCAGCCGTGATAGCGCAGCTCGTCCATCACCGGGCGTAACACTTCGCGCGCGGCGTTCTCTGCCTCTTCGAAGTTCTCTTTACCCAGATTACGATCGGTAAAGTAGCGCTCAAGCCAGGTCACGCAGCCCATCGACAGGCTGAACAGCGACGTTGCCTGCGCGCCGGTGCCGGTCACAAGCTCGGTACTGGCACCGCCGATATCCACTACCAGGCGACGATCGTCACCCCCCGTGGTGTGTGCAACACCCTGATAAATCAGGCGAGCTTCTTCTTCACCGCTGATAACCTGAACCGGACAACCGAGAATTTCCTGCGCTCTGGCAATAAAATCCACGGCGTTAACCGCCAGACGGAGTGTCGCAGTGGCGACCACGGTGATTTGGGCATGCGGGATATCCTGCAGACGCTCGGCAAAGAGTCGCAGACACTGCCAGCCACGTTCCATGGCTTCAGGTGAGAGGTGATTGTCGCTGCTCAGGCCCGCCGCGAGGCGGACCTTGCGCTTAATGCGCGTCAGCGTTTGTATGCTTCCCGCCACCTCGCGCACAACCAGCATATGAAAACTATTCGAACCGAGATCAATTGCCGCATAAAGCGAGGTGGAGCTGAGCATATTTTTTAACCTGAACGACGACGATTACGCGGTGCGCCGCCTGAACGACGCGGACCATTGCCGGAGCGTGGGCGGGTTAGACGCTTAGGCGGCGGCAGTTCGCTTAACAGCGCTTCCGGATTGTATTTGCTCTGCGGAATAGAGTGACCGATATAAGTCTCAATGGCTGGAAGATTCAGCGCATACTCTTCACACGCAAGGCTAATCGAGTGACCGCTTGCGCCCGCACGACCGGTACGACCGATACGGTGTACGTAGTCTTCGCAGTCGTCTGGCAGATCGTAGTTAAAGACGTGCGTCACGGCCGGAATGTGTAAACCACGTGCCGCCACGTCGGTTGCGACCAGAATATCGAGATCGCCACGGGTAAATTCTTCAAGAATGCGCAGGCGTTTTTTCTGCGCCACGTCGCCGGTCAGCAGGCCAACACGGTGACCGTCTGCAGCCAGATGGCCCCAGATGTCTTCACAACGGTGTTTGGTGTTCGCGAAGATAATGGCGCGATCGGGCCATTCTTCTTCGATCAGCGTTTGCAGCAGACGCATTTTCTCTTCATTGGAAGGATAGAAGAGCTCTTCTTTAATGCGGTGACCCGTTTTCTGCTCCGGTTCCACTTCCACGTATTCGGCGTTGTTCATCTGTTCGAACGCCAGTTCGCGCACACGGTAGGAGAGGGTTGCAGAGAACAGCATATTCAGGCGCTGATTGGCCGGAGGCATACGGCGGAACAGCCAGCGGATGTCTTTAATGAAGCCCAGATCGTACATGCGGTCAGCTTCATCGAGCACCACAACCTGGATTGCACCGAGGTTAATGTGGTTCTGTTTAGCGTAGTCGATAAGACGGCCGGTGGTACCGATCAGGATATCCACACCGCTTTCCAGCACTTTCAGCTGTTTATCGTAGCCGTCGCCGCCATAGGCCAGTCCAAGCTTAAGGCCGGTAGCCTGCGCCAGGGGTTCAGCGTCTGCATGGATCTGTACCGCCAGTTCTCGCGTCGGGGCCATAATTAGCGCGCGCGGCTGGTTAACTTTGCGGTCTGCAATCGCTGGGTGAGAAAGTAAATAATGAAACGTTGACGTTAAAAACGCCATCGTTTTGCCGGTACCGGTTTGCGCCTGCCCGGCAACATCGCGACCGGCCAGCGTCAGCGGCAGCGCGAGGGCCTGAATGGGCGTGCAGTTATGAAACCCTTTATTTTCAAGGGCTTCAATCACCTTCGGGTGCAGCGCGAAGTCGGAAAACTTCTGTTCTGTTAAATGTGTTTTGCTCATAGTGTGGTAGAATATCAGCTTACTATTGCTTTACGAAAGCGTATCCGGTGAAATAAAGTCAACCTTTAGTTGGTTAATGCGACATCAACACGTCGTTGGTGGAGACAAAACCAACGTACCAGGCTTATTCCTGTGGAGTTATATATGAGCGATAAAATTATTCACCTGACTGACGACAGTTTTGACACGGACGTACTTAAGGCTGACGGGCTGATCCTCGTCGATTTCTGGGCTGAATGGTGTGGTCCTTGCAAAATGATCGCCCCGATTCTGGATGAGATCGCCGACGAATATCAGGGCAAACTGACCGTTGCCAAGCTGAACATCGACCAGAACCCGGGCACCGCACCAAAATACGGTATCCGTGGCATTCCGACCCTGCTGCTGTTCAAAAACGGCGAAGTGGCGGCGACCAAAGTGGGCGCGCTGTCCAAAGGTCAACTGAAAGAGTTCCTGGACGCTAACCTGGCGTAAGGTTTCTCCGCTGTGCGTTCAGAGCTCCCGGCTAAATGATGTGGAACTCTGGACGCCCGGCTGAAGTCGTGCTAAGTTAGCTATGACTTCGTTTTAAACATATCTTGTTGTTTGAATCTTGTTTTACCCGATACTTCCCGTTGTTGACATGAACAGTGCGTGAAGTGGCTAAATTCCGGGCTTGTCACTCAATCCGTCTTGTCGTTTCAGTTCTGCGTTCTTTCCCTGTGACCAGACAGCGAACAGACATGAGTTGATGGCCGCTAAACAGGCATGGATGACCCTGCCATACCATTCACAACATTAAGTTCGAGAATCACCCCGAGTTTAAGAACCCACACCATTATGAATCTTACCGAATTAAAGAATACGCCGGTTTCTGAGCTGATCACTCTCGGCGAAAATATGGGGCTGGAAAACCAGGCTCGTATGCGCAAGCAGGACATCATTTTCGCCATCCTGAAGCAGCACGCTAAGAGTGGCGAAGATATCTTTGGCGACGGTGTGCTGGAGATATTGCAAGACGGATTTGGTTTCCTCCGCTCTGCAGACAGCTCCTACCTCGCCGGCCCTGACGACATCTACGTATCCCCCAGCCAAATCCGCCGTTTCAACCTCCGCACTGGTGACACCATTTCAGGTAAGATTCGTCCTCCTAAAGAGGGTGAACGCTACTTTGCGCTGTTGAAAGTCAATGAAGTTAACTTCGACAAACCAGAAAACTCGCGTAATAAGATCCTCTTTGAGAACTTAACGCCGCTGCACGCGAACTCTCGCCTGCGCATGGAGCGTGGTAACGGTTCTACCGAAGACTTAACCGCGCGTGTTCTGGATCTGGCATCACCAATTGGTCGTGGCCAGCGTGGTCTGATTGTGGCACCGCCGAAAGCGGGTAAAACCATGCTGCTGCAGAACATCGCGCAGAGCATCGCCTATAACCACCCAGACTGCGTGCTGATGGTGCTGCTGATTGACGAACGTCCGGAAGAAGTGACTGAGATGCAGCGTCTGGTTAAAGGTGAAGTGGTTGCTTCTACCTTCGACGAGCCAGCCTCTCGCCACGTTCAGGTTGCGGAAATGGTTATCGAGAAGGCGAAACGCCTGGTTGAGCACAAGAAAGACGTGATCATCCTGCTTGACTCCATCACCCGTCTGGCGCGTGCGTACAACACCGTCGTGCCAGCTTCCGGTAAAGTATTGACCGGTGGTGTGGATGCTAACGCCCTGCATCGTCCGAAACGCTTCTTCGGTGCCGCACGTAACGTGGAAGAGGGCGGCAGCCTGACCATCATCGCGACGGCGCTGATCGATACCGGTTCAAAAATGGACGAAGTGATTTACGAAGAATTTAAAGGTACAGGTAACATGGAACTGCACCTTTCTCGTAAAATCGCTGAAAAACGCGTCTTCCCGGCTATCGACTACAACCGTTCCGGTACCCGTAAAGAAGAGCTGCTCACCACGCAGGAAGAGCTGCAGAAAATGTGGATTCTGCGCAAAATCATCCATCCAATGGGTGAAATTGACGCGATGGAATTCCTCATTAACAAACTGGCGATGACCAAAACCAACGACGATTTCTTCGACATGATGAAACGCTCGTAACGCAAATAAAGCCAGCGAACGCCACGTTTTTACGTGGCGTTTTTCTTTTATGGCCTATACGCTAGTACCACCTACTCCCAATTTTGACCGGTCAGTGCGACAATAGGGCCGTTTATGCAGCAAAAGAAATAATTGATTGAAAAATATACAAAGGGAGTTGTAAGAAGCCATCTTTATTACTTCTGAGGCTGTGGCTTCATGGTTATACTTCCGGGACTAACATTTGTTGAGAGCAATCCATTGTGAATCTATTCACCGCCGTTACTGAACTGATCAGTATTTTTTTATTCACAACCTGTTTTTTGTTCATTGCGCGTAAGGTGGCAAAACGAATAGGGTTGGTGGATAAGCCTAATTTTCGTAAACGCCATCAGGGACTTATTCCTTTAGTCGGCGGGATATCTGTTTACGCAGGAATTTGCTTCACGTTTGGTATTGCCGATTATTATATCCCGCATGCCGCCCTCTACATTGCCTGCGCCGGTGTCCTGGTGTTAGTCGGGGCTCTTGATGACCGGTTCGATATCGCGGTGAAAATACGCGCCACCGTTCAGGCGGGCATTGGCGTGGTGATGATGGTTGTGGGCGGACTGTATCTGCGAAGCCTCGGCTATGTGTTTGGCCCCTGGGAGTTAGTTCTGGGCCCATTTGGCTTCTTCCTGACACTCTTTGCCGTCTGGGCGGCAATCAATGCTTTTAACATGGTGGATGGCATTGACGGCCTGCTCGGTGGGTTGTCATCCGTCTCGTTCGCCGCTATCGGCATTATTTTATGGTTTGATGGCCAGTACAGTCTGGCAATGTGGTGTTTCGCCATGATTGCCGCCATTCTGCCTTATATCCTCTTAAACCTCGGTGTGCTGGGCCGTCGCTATAAAGTCTTTATGGGAGACGCGGGCAGTACGCTGATTGGTTTTACGGTTATCTGGATCCTGCTTGAAACCACTCAGGGCCAGACCCATCCGATAAGCCCTGTAACAGCTCTGTGGATTATTGCCATTCCATTAATGGATATGGTGGCGATTATGTACCGCCGCCTGCGCAAAGGAATGAGTCCTTTCTCTCCCGACCGCCAACACATTCATCATCTCATCATGCGTGCGGGTTTTACATCTCGTCAGGCGTTTGTACTGATTACGCTGGCCGCCGCTATTTTAGCCGCGATTGGTGTAGCTGCAGAATATTCCCATATTATTCCTGAGTGGGTTATGTTGGCATTATTCTTGCTGGCATTTTTCCTGTACGGCTACTGCATTAAGCGCGCATGGAAAGTGGCGCGATTTATTAAACGTCTTAAACGCAGGATGCGTCGTAACAGTGGCAAAAATACAACATTAACTAAGTAAAACCGGGACTATGATGACTCAACCGTTGGCGGGAGCGAAATCAGTGGTAACTGAGAATGAACTGGATATTCGGGGTTTGTTTCGCGTGTTATGGGCAGGCAAACTTTGGATTGCCGGGATCGCGCTGGGGTTTGCACTGTTAGCGCTGGCCTATACATTCTTTGCAAAACAAGAGTGGAGCGCCACGGCAATCACGGACAAACCAACGGTTAACATGCTCGGGGGATACTATTCCCAGCAGCAATTCCTGCGAAATCTGGATATCAAAGCCAGTCTTGCAACGCCAGACCAGGCCTCCGTTATGGATGAAGCCTATAAAGAGTTTGTGATGCAGCTGGCTTCGTGGGATACCCGCCGCGATTTCTGGTCCCAGACGGATTACTACAAGCAGCGTCGGGTTGATAACACCAAAGCCGATGCCGCCCTGCTGGACGATCTGATTAACAATATCCAGTTTATGCCGGGCGATGCGCTGCGTAACGTGAATGACAGCGTCAAGCTAATTGCAGAAACTGCGCCGGATGCCAACAACCTGTTGCGTCAGTATGTTGCGTTTGCCAGTCAGCGTGCCGCAAGCCATCTTAACGAAGAGCTTAAAGGCGCCTGGGCGGCTCGTACCATCCAGATGAAAGCGCAGGTGAAACGTCAGGAAGAGGTGGCTAAAGCCATTTTTGCTCGTCGTGTACACAATATTGAGCAGGCGCTGAAAATTGCGGAACAGCACAATATTTCCCGTACTGAGACGGACGTACCGGCTGATGAGCTGCCTGATTCAGAGATGTTCCTCCTTGGTCGCCCCATGCTGCAGGCGCGTCTGGAAAACCTGAAGGCCGTTGGCCCTGATTTTGACCTCGATTACGATCAAAATCGCGCGATGCTCAATACGCTTAATGTCGGTCCATCCCTGGACCCGCGTTTTCAGACCTATCGTTATTTGCGAACGCCTGAAGAACCTGTAAAACGCGATAGTCCGCGTCGTGCATTCCTGATGATCATGTGGGGGATTGTAGGCGCACTGACGGGCGCTGGCGTGGCGTTAACGCGTCGTCGCAAAAACTAAGAACGCCGTCTACGATGAAGGCTGCGGCCTTCATCGCCTAATCGAAGAGAATCGATGTGAAAGTACTAACCGTATTTGGCACCAGGCCGGAGGCCATTAAGATGGCACCTCTGGTTCATGCGCTGGCCTGCGATCCTGATATTGAAGCGAAAGTGTGCGTCACGGCCCAGCACCGGGAGATGCTCGATCAGGTTTTAACCCTCTTCTCCATCGTCCCGGATTACGACCTCAATATTATGAAACCGGGGCAAGGGTTAACGGAGATAACCTGTCGCATTCTGCAAGAACTTAAGCCGATCCTGGAGTCATTTAAGCCTGACGTGGTGCTGGTACACGGTGATACCACCACTACCGTGGCGACAAGCCTGGCCGCGTTCTACCAGCGAATTCCCGTGGGACATGTTGAGGCGGGGCTGCGTACCGGCAATCTTTATTCACCGTGGCCGGAAGAGGCCAACCGCACGTTAACGGGCCATCTGGCGATGTACCACTTTGCGCCAACGGAAAACTCTCGTCAGAACCTGCTGCGTGAAAATATCGCCGATAATAAAATCTTTGTGACCGGCAATACGGTCATTGACGCGTTAATTTGGGTACGTGACCGCGTCCTGGCAAATAGCGATCTTCAGAAAGAGCTCGCAGCCCGCTATCCGTTCCTCCACAACGGCAAAAAAACCATTCTGGTCACTGGTCATCGACGCGAAAGCTTTGGCCGGGGTTTTGAGCAAATCTGCCATGCGCTGGCTGAAATCGCCGCGCAGAACGACGATGTGCAAATTGTCTATCCAGTACACCTTAACCCTAACGTCAGCGAGCCGGTCAATCGTATTCTGGGCCACGTCGAAAACGTCCTGCTGATCGAACCGCAGGACTACATGCCGTTTGTCTGGCTGATGAACCATGCCTGGCTGATCCTCACCGATTCCGGCGGCATTCAGGAGGAAGCACCTTCCCTTGGCAAACCGGTGCTGGTGATGCGTGAAACGACCGAACGTCCGGAAGCCGTCAAAGCCGGTACGGTGCGTCTGGTCGGCACCAACGCGCAGCTTATCGTCGAAGAGGTCACGCGCCTGCTGCAGGACGATGAAGCGTATCAGGCAATGAGCCGGGCCCATAATCCGTATGGCGACGGGCAGGCTTGCGGTCGTATTTTGCATGCACTTAAACACAATCGGGTATCGCTATGAGTTTTACTACCATCTCTGTCATTGGTCTTGGCTACATTGGCTTGCCCACCGCGGCGGCGTTTGCCTCTCGTCAAAAACAGGTTGTCGGTGTGGATATCAACGCACGCGCGGTGGAAACCATTAACCGTGGCGAAATTCATATTGTCGAGCCCGATCTTGACCGCGTGGTGAAAGAGGCTGTGGACGGAGGCTTCCTGCGTGCCAGCACGACCCCTGTGGAAGCAGATGCCTACCTGATTGCCGTTCCAACACCCTTTAAAGGTGACCACGAGCCCGACATGGCTTTTGTCGAGGCGGCGGCAAAATCCATCGCACCTGTGCTGAAGAAAGGGGCACTGGTGATCCTGGAATCGACCTCTCCGGTTGGTGCTACCGAGCAGATGGCACAGTGGCTGGCCGACGCGCGCCCTGATTTAAGCTTCCCGCAGCAGGCGGGGGAGCAGGCGGATATCAACATCGCCTACTGTCCGGAGCGCGTGCTGCCGGGCCAGGTCATGGTCGAACTGATTAAAAACGACCGCGTCATTGGCGGTATGACGCCCGTCTGTTCCGAACGCGCCAGCGCGCTGTACAAGATTTTCCTGGAAGGTGAATGTGTGGTGACCAACTCCCGCACCGCCGAGATGTGCAAGCTGACGGAAAACAGCTTCCGCGACGTCAATATCGCTTTTGCGAACGAACTGTCGCTGATCTGCGCCGATCAGGGGATTAACGTCTGGGAGCTGATTAGCCTGGCGAATCGCCATCCGCGCGTCAACATTCTCCAGCCAGGCCCGGGAGTAGGCGGACACTGTATCGCCGTCGATCCGTGGTTTATCGTGGCGCAGAATCCGGCGCAGGCGCGCCTGATTCGCACCGCGCGCGAAGTGAACGACAGCAAGCCTCACTGGGTGCTCAATCAGGTTAAAGCGACGGTAGCGGATTGTCTGGCAGAGAGCGGCAAGCGCGCCAGTGAGCTGAAAATTGCCTGCTTTGGTCTGGCATTTAAACCGAATATTGACGACCTGCGTGAAAGCCCGGCGATGGAAATTGCCGAGATGATTGCCGAATGGCACAAGGGCGAAACGCTGGTGGTTGAGCCTAATATCCATGAATTACCGGCAAAACTGGCGGGACACTGCACGCTGATGGCGCTGGGCGACGCGCTGGCGGCGGCGGACGTGCTGGTGCTGCTGGTAGATCATAAAGAGTTTAAAGCGACGTCCGGCGATGCCGTTCGTCAGCAGTATATTGTGGATACCAAAGGTGTCTGGCGTTGAATAGCCTGAATGGGGTACTCGAGTCCCTGCAGTGGGAGAGTGCTTTTTTCGGCCTGCCGTCGGCTATCGTGCGTCTGCGCGATGACGCGCCGGTGCTGGCTGAATCGGATTTTATCGCCTGGCAACGAGTGCAGGCGAAGATCCCGGCGGAGCGCGTCGATCTGCTTGACGCGCTCCAGCAGCACGGCTTTCAGCTGGTTGAAGGTGAGGTCGATCTTTCCATTACCCTCACCCGGCACGATGCGTCCGGCGCGGAAATTGCAACGGAACAGGATATCCCCGTGCTGCGTCGGATGGCGGCCCGGGCGTTTGCGCAGAGCCGCTTTCGTGCGCCCTGGTATGCACCTGACGATAGCGGGCGTTTCTATGCCCAGTGGATAGAGAATGCCGTCAAAGGCACCTTTGACCACGTCTGCCTGGTTTTCCGTGCAGGGGACGGTCAAATCCAGGGGTTCGTCTCGCTGCGTAAGCTCAACGAGCGCGAGGCGCGTATCGGCTTATTAGCCGGGCGCGGCATGGGTGAGAAACTCATGCAGGCGGCGCTGCACTGGGCGCAGCAGCAACAGCTTGTGACGCTGCGGGTCGCGACCCAACTGGGCAACACCGCCGCGCTTAAACGTTATATTGCGAGTGGTGCCAACATCGACGCCACCGCCTACTGGTTATACAGGTGACAAGATGATTCCATTTAACGCACCACCCGTCGTCGGAACTGAACTCGACTATATGCAGTCTGCCATGGGCAGCGGCAAACTCTGCGGTGACGGTGGTTTTACCCGTCGCTGTCAGCAGTGGATGGAACAGCGTTTTCGCAGCGCCAAAGTGCTGCTGACCCCGTCCTGTACGGCATCGCTTGAAATGGCGGCGCTCCTGCTGGATATCCAGCCCGGCGATGAAGTGATCATGCCTAGCTATACCTTCGTTTCCACCGCGAATGCGTTTGTTCTGCGCGGGGCGAAAATCGTCTTTGTGGATATCCGACCGGATACCATGAACATTGATGAGACGCTGATTGAAGCGGCGATCACCGATAAAACACGCGCGATCGTGCCGGTTCACTACGCGGGCGTGGCCTGTGAAATGGACACCATCATGGCTATCGCTAAAAAACATGATCTGTTTGTGGTGGAAGATGCCGCGCAGGGCGTGATGTCTACCTACAAGGGACGCGCGCTGGGTACCATCGGCCACATCGGCTGCTTTAGCTTCCACGAAACCAAAAACTACACGGCAGGCGGAGAAGGTGGCGCGACGCTGATTAACGACCGGGCGCTCGTGGAGCGTGCGGAAGTGATCCGCGAAAAAGGCACCAACCGCAGCCAGTTCTTCCGCGGGCAGGTGGACAAATACACCTGGCGCGATATTGGTTCAAGCTATCTGATGGCGGATCTGCAGGCGGCGTACCTGTGGGCGCAGCTGGAAGCGGCGGAACGTATCAACCTGCAGCGTCTCTCCCTGTGGCAAACCTATTACGATGCCCTTGAGCCTCTGGCCAAAGCCGGGCGTATTGAGCTGCCAACCATTCCGGCTGATTGCGTCCACAACGCGCACATGTTCTACATCAAGCTGCGCGATAACGACGACCGCAGCCAGCTCATTGCCTGGCTAAAAGAGGCCGAAATTATGGCGGTATTCCACTATATCCCGCTGCACTCCAGCCCGGCGGGCGAAACGTTTGGGGTGTTCGCGGGTGAAGACCGTTACACCACCAAAGAAAGTGAGCGTTTGCTTCGTCTGCCACTGTTCTACAACCTCGCGCCAGTTAACCAGCGTACGGTGATTAATACCCTTCTGAGTTATTTCGGCTGATATGTCTCTGGCAAAAGCATCGGTGTGGACCGCCGCGTCCACGCTTGTAAAAATTGGCGCCGGGCTGCTGGTCGTCAAGCTGCTGGCCGTCTCATTTGGCCCCTCTGGTGTGGGACTAGCGGGTAATTTCCGCCAGCTAGTCACCGTCCTTGGGGTGCTGGCCGGTGCCGGTATTTTTAACGGCGTGACCAAATACGTTGCGCAGTACCATGATGATGCGGCTCAGCTTCGCAGAGTCGTGGGCACCTCTTCGGCGATGGTCACGGGTTTTTCGACCCTGATGGCGATTATCTTTCTGCTGGCGGCGGCCCCTATCAGCCAGGGCTTGTTCGGGCACACCCACTATCAGGGGCTGGTGCGTCTGGTGGCGTTGGTTCAGATGGGCATTGCCTGGGCTAACCTGCTGCTGGCGCTGATGAAAGGGTTTCGTGATGCTGCCGGGAACGCGCTTGCCTTAATCCTGGGCAGCGTCATCGGCGTGATTGCCTACTATTTCTGCTATCGCCTGGGAGGCTATGAAGGCGCGCTGCTTGGGCTGGCGCTGGTCCCGGCTCTGGTTGTTGTGCCTGCGGCGCTTATGCTGATGCGTCGGGGCGTCATCCCGCTGAGCTACCTGAAACCGCAATGGGATAAAGTGCTTGCCAGTCAGCTGGGTAAATTTACCCTGATGGCGCTCATCACCTCCGTCACGCTGCCGGTGGCCTACGTGATGATGCGAAACCTGCTGGCGGCACATTATAGCTGGGATGAAGTGGGGATCTGGCAAGGCGTAAGCAGCATTTCCGACGCCTACCTCCAGTTTATTACGGCTTCCTTTAGCGTTTATTTGCTGCCAACATTATCGCGTCTGACGTCCAGGCAGGATATTACCCGCGAGATTTTCCGATCGCTGCGCTTCGTGTTGCCGGCGGTTGCAGCTGCCAGCTTTACCGTCTGGTTACTGCGCGATGTCGCCATCTGGCTGCTGTTCTCGGCGAAGTTCACCGCCATGCGCGATCTGTTTGCCTGGCAGCTGGTGGGTGATGTGCTGAAAGTGGGTGCTTACGTTTTCGGCTATCTGGTGATTGCAAAAGCGTCCCTGCGGCTGTATATCCTGGCGGAAATTAGCCAGTTTGCGTTACTGACAGCATTTTCACACTGGCTGATACCCGCGCACGGTGCGCTGGGGGCGGCTCAGGCCTACATGGCAACCTATATCGTTTATTTCGCCGCCTGTTGCGGCGTATTTTTATTGTGGCGTAAACGCGCATGACTGCACTGATTCACATCCTGGGATCGGATATCCCACACCATAACCAGACCGTTTTGCGGTTCTTCAACGACGAGCTGGCATCAGATAATCCTGATGCGCGTGAGTTTATGGTTGCAAGTCAGGATAAGGGCCTGAGCGCAGCATTTCCGGCGCTCGCTATTCGCTTCTGGCCGGATAAGGCCTCGCTGGCGAAGGCGGTTGTTGCCAGAGCGAAAGCGGACCGCGAGCAACGTTTCTTTTTCCACGGGCAGTTTAATACAGGCCTGTGGCTGGCGCTTCTCAGCGGGGGGATTAAACCCTCCCAGTGCAGCTGGCATATCTGGGGAGCCGATCTCTACGAAGT
The DNA here is from genome assembly GCF_041365315.1 of Enterobacter cloacae complex sp. 2015409. Lineage (NCBI taxonomy): Bacteria > Pseudomonadati > Pseudomonadota > Gammaproteobacteria > Enterobacterales > Enterobacteriaceae > Enterobacter > Enterobacter cloacae complex sp. 2015409. Next base: position 28,588 of record NZ_JBFTVM010000010.1, read on the forward strand.
CTCCCGCGGCTGGAAATTCCGTCTTTTCTATCCGCTGCGCCGCATGGCGCAGGGGCGCGTGGGCTGTGTGTTTGCCACCCGTGGCGATCTCAACTATTTTGCTAAACAGCACCCGAGCGTGCGCGGAGAACTCCTCTATTTCCCCACCCGCATGGATCCGGCGCTGAACGCCATGGCGAATGACACGGTGCGTGAAGGCAAGCTAACGATCCTGGTGGGGAATTCCGGCGATCGCAGTAACGAACACACCGCGGCGCTCAGGGCGGTGCATCAGCAGTTTGGCGACACGGTGAACGTGGTGGTGCCGATGGGCTATCCCGCCAACAACGACGCCTATATTGATGAGGTTCGTCAACAGGGACTTGCGCTGTTTAGCGCAGAAAATCTGCACATCCTTAGCGATAAGCTGGAATTTGATGAATATCTTGCGCTGCTGAGAAAATGCGATCTTGGCTATTTCATCTTTGCCCGACAGCAGGGAATCGGCACGCTGTGTCTGCTGATTCAGGCGGGGGTACCGTGCGTGCTCAACCGCGACAACCCGTTCTGGCAGGACATGGCCGAGCAGCATATTCCGGTGCTGTTTACCTCAGACACGCTGAATGTCGAGGTGGTACGGGAAGCTCAACGCCAGCTCACGCTGGTGGATAAAAATAGCATCGATTTTTTCAGCCCGAATTACCTCACGCCGTGGCACCGTGCGCTGCGTATCGCGTCAGGAGACAAAGCATGAGTCAGTTGCAATTCAGCGGGTTACTGGTTGTCTGGCTTCTGAGCACCCTGTTTATCGCCACGCTTACCTGGTTTGAATTCCGCCGGGTACGCTTCAACTTTAACGTATTCTTCTCGTTACTGTTTCTGCTGACCTTCTTTTTCGGCTTCCCGCTCACCAGCATTCTGGTCTTCCGTTTTGACGTGAGCGTCGCGCCGCCGGAAATCCTGCTCCAGGCGCTTCTGGCGGCGACCTGTTTCTATGCGGTCTACTACGTTACCTATAAAACGCGTCTGCGTTCAGCGCAGGCTACAGCCCCGCGTCGGGCGCTTTTTACCATGAATCGGGTGGAGACCCACCTGACGTGGGTGATGCTGATGACCATCGCCCTGGTCAGCGTCGGTATCTTCTTCATGCATAACGGCTTCCTGCTGTTTAAGCTCCATTCCTACAGCCAGATTTTTTCGGCCGAAGTCTCGGGCGTGGCGCTTAAGCGTTTCTTCTACTTCTTCATTCCGGCGATGCTGGTGATCTTTTTCCTGCGTCAGGACAGCAAAGCGTGGCTGTTCTTCCTGGTCAGCACCGTCGCGTTTGGTATCCTGACCTACATGATAGTGGGCGGCACGCGCGCGAACATTATTATCGCCTTCGCGATCTTCCTGTTTATCGGCATCATTCGCGGCTGGATCTCGCTGTGGATGCTGGTTGCGGCAGGAGTGTTTGGCATAGTGGGGATGTTCTGGCTCGCGCTGAAGCGCTACGGGATGAACGTGGCGGGAGATGAGGCGTTTTACACGTTTCTCTACCTGACGCGCGATACGTTCTCGCCGTGGGAAAACCTGGCATTACTGCTGCAAAACTACGACAAGATTGATTTCCAGGGGCTGGCGCCGATTGTTCGCGACTTCTACGTCTTTATCCCTTCCTGGCTTTGGCCGGACCGGCCTGGTGTGGTGCTCAATACCGCGAACTATTTTACCTGGGAAGTGCTGAACAACCATTCCGGTCTGGCAATCTCGCCAACGCTGATTGGTTCCCTGGTGGTGATGGGCGGGGCGTGGTTCATTCTGCCCGGGGCGGTTGCCGTGGGGCTGATTATTAAGTGGTTCGACTGGCTTTACGTGCGGGGCAACGAAGAGACCAACCGCTATAAAGCCGCTATTTTGCACAGTTTCTGCTTTGGTGCCATTTTCAATATGATCGTGCTGGCGCGCGAAGGGTTGGATTCATTCGTGTCGCGCGTGGTGTTCTTCATGGTCGTTTTCGGCGTCTGCCTGTTACTGGCCAAACTGCTGTACTGGCTGTTTGACAGCGCAGGGCTTGTGCACAAGCGCGAGCGGCAGGGCAGCACAACGCTGTCGCAAGTCTGAGTAAGGATAGTAATGACTGATAAAATTTCTGCACCGCGCTATGCGCTACGTGGCCTGCAGCTTATTGGCTGGCGCGACATGCAGCACGCGCTGGACTTTCTGTTTGCCGACGGCCAGATGAAATCCGGTACGCTGGTGGCTATCAACGCGGAAAAAATGCTGGCGGTTGAGGATAACGCGGAAGTCAAAAGCCTGATTGAAGCGGCTGAATTTAAATACGCTGATGGGATCAGCGTGGTCCGCTCTATCCGTAAAAAGTATCCTGACGCTAATGTTTCCCGCGTGGCGGGGGCCGATCTCTGGGAGCAGCTTATGGCCCGCGCAGGTGCGCAGAACACGCCCGTGTTCCTGATTGGCGGTAAGCCGGAGATACTGGCCCAGACGGAGGAGAAACTGCGTCGTCAATGGAATGTTAATATCGTCGGCAGCCAGGATGGTTACTTCAAACCGGAAGATCGGCAGGCGCTGTTTGAGCGGGTTCGTGACAGCGGGGCGAAAATTGTCACCGTGGCGATGGGGTCCCCACGCCAGGAGATCCTGATGCGTGACTGCCGTCTGGTCTGTCCGGATGCCCTCTACATGGGCGTTGGCGGTACGTACGATGTCTTTACCGGCCACGTTAAGCGTGCGCCCAGGGTCTGGCAAAATCTGGGGCTGGAGTGGCTGTACCGTCTGCTATCGCAACCGACGCGCATTAAACGACAGATCCGTCTGCTTCGCTACCTCGCCTGGCATTACACCGGGAAAATGTAATCAAAATGTAGCGCGATATGCTATTCGCGCTGCAACTCGCCTGCAAAACTGCTGACAATCTGTGCAATGCATTCATTTTTTTAATGCATCGTTTGCCATTTGGCCGATTTTAAGAAACCATTCGCTCCGTATTTTAGTACCCCTAAAAAACAATACCCGGTCTTAAGCCGGGAAACAGCAAACACAATCGAGGATCTATGGCAGAGAAAAAACCGGAGCTACAGCGTGGGCTGGAAGCTCGTCATATTGAACTGATAGCGCTGGGCGGCACTATCGGCGTGGGCCTGTTTATGGGCTCCGCAAGTACGCTCAAATGGGCAGGCCCTTCCGTATTACTGGCGTATATTATCGCCGGGCTGTTTGTTTTCTTCATTATGCGTTCCATGGGCGAAATGCTCTTTCTGGAGCCGGTAACCGGCTCGTTCGCCGTTTACGCGCATCGTTATATGAGCCCGTTCTTTGGCTACCTGACGGCCTGGTCATACTGGTTTATGTGGATGGCGGTGGGCATCTCAGAGATCACCGCGATAGGGGTCTACGTCCAGTTCTGGTTCCCGGACATGGTCCAGTGGATACCCGCGCTCATTGCCGTGGGGCTGGTGGCGCTGGCAAACCTGGCCGCCGTGCGCCTTTACGGTGAAATTGAGTTCTGGTTCGCAATGATCAAAGTCACCACGATTATCGTGATGATCGTCGTCGGCCTGGGCGTTATTTTCTTCGGCTTTGGCAACGGTGGACACGCTATCGGCTTTGGCAACCTGACCGAAAACGGCGGCTTCTTCGCTGGCGGCTGGAAGGGCTTCCTGACGGCGCTGTGTATCGTTGTGGCCTCGTATCAGGGCGTGGAGCTGATCGGCATTACCGCCGGTGAAGCGAAAAACCCGCAGGTCACGCTGCGTAGCGCGGTAGGCAAAGTGCTGTGGCGCATCCTGATTTTCTATGTGGGCGCGATCTTCGTTATCGTAACCATCTTCCCGTGGAACGAAATTGGCACGACCGGCAGCCCGTTTGTTTTAACCTTCGCCAAAATTGGTATCACGGCGGCGGCGGGTATCATCAACTTTGTGGTCCTGACGGCAGCGTTGTCAGGCTGTAACAGTGGGATGTACAGCTGCGGACGTATGCTCTATGCGCTCTCGAAGAACAACCAGCTGCCTGCGGCGATGAGTAAAGTCTCACGTGCCGGGGTGCCGGTGGCGGGGGTGGCGGTCTCCATTGCGATCCTGCTGATTGGCTCTTGCCTGAATTACATCATACCTAACCCGCAGCGCGTGTTCGTTTACGTCTACAGCGCCAGCGTACTGCCGGGCATGGTGCCGTGGTTTGTTATCCTCATCAGCCAGCTGCGCTTCCGTCATGCGCACAAAAAGGCGATTGAAAGCCATCCGTTCCGCTCAATTCTGTTCCCGTATGCGAACTATTTGACGATGGCGTTCCTGATTTGCGTATTAATCGGGATGTACTTTAATGAAGATACCCGCATGTCGCTGTTTGTCGGGGTGATCTTCCTGGCGGCTGTGACGGCCGCATATAAGCTTTTTGGCCTGGGTCGCCGTGCCACCACGCAGAAAGTGGAGGAATAAGCGGCAAAATGTGCAAACCATAACCAAACGCGCATTTTTTTCAAAAAAGCACTAGACAGCGGGGACGGAGGTACGTAATATCCAGCCCCGCAACGGCGCTAAGCGCCCGTAGCTCAGCTGGATAGAGCGCTGCCCTCCGGAGGCAGAGGTCTCAGGTTCGAATCCTGTCGGGCGCACCATTAACCCGGTGCTGGAGCTGCGGTGGTCTGAGAAGTAGTCAGTACCGCGTGAAAGAATACAGTGGTGGCTATAGCTCAGTTGGTAGAGCCCTGGATTGTGATTCCAGTTGTCGTGGGTTCGAATCCCATTAGCCACCCCATTATTTGAAAGAGTTGTGAATTGCGAAGGTGGCGGAATTGGTAGACGCGCTAGCTTCAGGTGTTAGTGTCCTTTGGATGTGGGGGTTCGAGTCCCCCCCCTCGCACCACGACTTTTTAAATGAATTGAACTAAAAATTCAAAAAAGCAGTACATCGGCGAGTAGCGCAGCTTGGTAGCGCAACTGGTTTGGGACCAGTGGGTCGGAGGTTCGAATCCTCTCTCGCCGACCAATTTTGAACCCCGCTTCGGCGGGGTTTTTTGTTTTCTGCAATTCTTCATCCCTGTAGTCATTCCCCAACAATGTCCTTTTTCATTGTCGCAATCCAGCGACATATAACTCATTGAAAGTTAGGTAAATAACTGTTTATGGGTTTTGCTGTCTCCTCCTGGCGACATCTTCCCGCCTTTTCCCGATACGTTGTGGAGCTTAAGACGTTACTTAACAGCATAATTTCCTTTTATCTTAAAATGTTGCGTCATGTAAAAGTTCTGGGTGTCATGTTGGCACGTTACGTGCAATAATATGCGTGTAGATGCTCATTCCATCTCTTATGTTCGCCTTAGTGCCTCATAAACTCAGGAATGACGCAGAGCCATTTACGGTGCTTATCGTCCACTGACAGATGTCGCTTAGGCCTCATCAGACACCATGGACATAACGTTGAGTGAAGCACCAAATATGTTGTCTTACAGACCTGTTTTAACGCCTGCTTTTATAGCAGGCGTTTTTTTATGCCTTATTCCCGATACCTGCGCATGATCAGGGCGACCAACAGCAGGGCAACTGACGAGACCGTATAGAGCGCCAGCACTGAGCCAAGCCCAACAGCCACCATCGCTGCAATACCGGTGAAAAGAGAGGCGCTGAGCGTTTGCCAGCGCCAGGCTTTCCCACTGGCTGAAGCGGTTTGCGTGAGATGAAAACTACTGAGTACGCCAAACGTGCCCGCTGCGAAGAGAATATTCGAGGCCAGATGCGCGATAAAGATCATGCTCAGCGCACATGCCGTCCACCCGGACAAAAACGGCAGCACACCATAACCGGTCAGAAAGATACCGAGACAAACGATGATGCGCGGCGTGTGAGCGGCAAAGCGCGTCAGGCTCTCTTTTTTTATCAGCATGGGGCCGCAAAGTTGTCCCATGCTCCTTGCGAAAAGCAGCGGCAGAGCAAGCCCCGCCGCATCCTGAGGATGGATTTGCTGTGCCAGCGCCGGAAGCAGCGCCATGGCCGGTGAGCCGACGGCCGCCAGCGACGGCAGGATGAGCAGGCTGCGTTTCTGCCGAACGGTCAACGTCCGCCAGCGTAATGCCGCAGGGGCTTCCTCTTCCTCGGGGGGCGTGAGTGATGGCGCAGAAAACCGGCGTCCAGCCAGCCATAGCATGAGCAGTGACCCGAGAAAGCTGGCGGCATCAATGGCCAGCAGGGTAAACACGGAAGTCTTCTGGAACAGCACCACGCCCAGGCCGGTCCCTAACAATACCTGCGAGGCAAAAATCACATTTTCCAGACAGGTCGCAGCAGGCAGCTCTGCTTCACTGAGGCCGCGCTTGAAGAGCAACGTCAGCGCGGGCCAGCTCATCCCGCTGAGCAGCGCCTCGGTGGATTGTACGGCGAGTAATGCGGCAACGCTGTGATAACCCACACCAAGCAGGGGAAAGAGCAGGGCGAGCAGGCCCAGCCCTTCGCTCAGTATCAGCAGGGATATTGGAGAACAGCGTGAGCACAGCTTTTCGCCGATCGTACTGCCGATAAATCCCGGTACCGTAGCGAAAAGAAAAGCAAGGGTGAGCAGAGCGGGCGGAGCTGACCACGCTAACAGCAAGCCGAAGACAACAACCTGGGTTAAGCCATTCCCCAACGAAGAAAAGATAAAAGCACAGGCAAGCAGGCGCAGCCAGCGGTGGCCGCGCAGCGCTTCAATAAGCGAATATAAAAGCGAGTTCATGACGCTTTCCTTTCAAAAACGATTTAATCCACGCTGCAGAATGTGCGCGTGTGTGAAAAAAAGTTAATGAAAAGACATCGTTACATTGGCGGGTTCGTTTGCGGATGCGGGTGTAAAGAATGTAGCAGGAGAAAGGCGATAAAAAAAGGAGGCCATCTGGCCTCCTGATTAATTACTGCTGCGTACCGTTATTTTGCAGCGTCAACAGCAACCCATCACGGCGCATGGCGGCCGCTTCTTCCGGCTTATGCTGCTTGTCCAGCGTATCGGCAAGCCATGCGTAGTCAAACGCGTCCGGACGCTGCTTGAGCGCTGCACGGAAGGCGAGGCTCGCCTCCTGCCATTCTCCGTGCTTCATCAGCGATTGACCAAGCGTGCTCCACAGCAGCGGGCGGTCACCGACGGTTTTAATCTGCTGACGCAGCACTTTTTCGATTTGCTCAGGATTGTTGGTTTTCAGGCGTGGGATCACCATCACCAGACGATCGTCGTACTGGCGCTTCAGACCGTCGAGGAGGATCTCCTGAGCCGTGTCGTGATCGTCACATTCAATAAGATGTTCCGCCATCGCCACCTGCAGAGGAACCTGCTGACGCGTTTTCCGGCTCTGATTCTTCCACCACGTTTTCAGACCATCGCTGCCCAGGTCAGCGCGCGCCTGATCCATAAGGCCAATCCACGCCAGACGCTGAAGCTCATCACGATGTTCATCGTCGCCCACCTCGGCCTTCGCCATCGATGGAATGATGTCCAGCAGTGAGCCCCAGGCGCCGGTACGGATGTAGGCCTGCTCGGCAAGGCGCAGCACTTCCGGATGACGTGGTGCGACTTCCAGCAGGCGGTCGATGCCGTGGCGAGCCGCGTGATTCTCATTACGTGCCAGCTGCAGACGAACGCGCGTGATTTCCACCGGAATCGGGTCGCCGTGAGCCAGCTCAGCCGCCCGTTCCAGGTGCTGATTGGCGCGTGCTTCATCACCGCGCTGCTGCGCTGCTTCGGCCGCCAGCAGATAGTTCACCACCGGCTGTTCGGCGTGGTCGGCGTTTTTCGACATCAGCTTTTCAACCTGCTGATAATCACCCTCTGCGAGCTTAAGTAGCGCCTGCTCGGTCTGTTTACGGGCGCGGCGGCGCTTACGGCCAACGAACCAGCCGCGCGTATGGGCACCGGTACGGAAAATACGGCGCAGGATCCACTCGATCGCAAACAGCACCACCACGCCGAGGATCAGAATGATCGTCAAACCCGTTACGCTGGTTTCAATGTTGTAGTTATCGGTCTGGATCAGGACGTAACCCTGATGACCCGCAAGCATGGGGCCCAGCACGATCCCGGCGATCAGCAGGATGAAGAGTAAGAGGACTTTTAGCATCATTACTCTCCTTGTGGTGCGCTTTCAGGCGCAGGAGCCGGAGCAGGCGCTGCTCCGCTCGTCTGCTCTGCCGGTACGCCCGGCTGTGCCAGCAGATTACGCACGCGCGTTTGCATCAGCTTCTCGAGAATCGGCTGGCTGGCCAGCTTATCCGGCACGTTCATGGTGATGTTCTGCTGGCTCAGCTTATCAATGTCTTCGAGGAAGGCGGTGGTCGTCGCATCATCGGTGTTGTAGTAGGCGCGGACCCACGTTGAGACGTTATCCAGCGCCTGCTTGTAGGTCTCTTCCTGATGACGCGGTACGGCCTGCGCCGCCACCAGCAGACGGGAACGAATGTTCTCGCGCAGATAGATGTCCTGGTTCGGTGCCAGCAGCGGCACGGCGGTTTCGTCGCGACGGCGGATAGTGATAAAGCTGTCCATAAAGTTCTGCCAGCTTTTCTGCAGGTTTATGCGCCATTCGCTCAGCGAGCTGGAAAGTTCGGTACCGTCGGAATCCATCGGGGAGTCGTCGTCGTTGTTATCCGCCAGCTGCAGGTTATCAATCTGATTCGAAAGCTGATTCACCTTGAGGATAATGCCGTCGTAGTCCACCTGTGTGACGGCGGAGAGGCTGGCGATGTCTTCGGTGATCGCGCGACGGGCGGTGATAAGGCTTGGATCGTTCATGTCTGCCAGGCTCGCATCGGCGCTTTTCAGCAGCGCCGCGGCAGTGGTGACGTCCTGATCGCTCCAGAGCTTACGTCCGGCGAGCTTCACCAGGAAGTCGGCCTGCGAGAGCAGCCAGGTTTTGGCATCGGTGCCGGAAATGGTGGCGACTTTCTGCTGTACTTCACCCAGCTGTTTGGTCAGCTCTTCCTGTTTGCTGTTCGCTTCGGCAAGCGCAGCGGCCTGCTGCTTAATCACGGCTTCCAGCTCGGTTTTCTGCGTCTCCTGCTCTTTTTGCAGGGCAGTGAGCTGATTCACCAGCGCATCGCTGGTGGACGTCTGGTTAGCGCCCTGTTGTTTCACCAGACCGTACAGGCCAACCCCTGCTGCCAGCGCGATGGCGATGGCAATCGCGCTCAGCGTGAGGCTCGTTTTGTTGCTGCCGTTTTTCTTCTCAGCGGTTTTCTCTGTCGTCTCTGGCTGTGGCGTCGTCTCCACAGTCTCCCTGGTCTCTTCAACCACGGCGGAGGATTTGTCGTGTTCCGTCATTATGGCTTCCCATTTGAGAGTTATTGTAATGCGCGCAGCAGCGCATCGTTGTCGGCGTTATCAGCGATCCGAATATCCTGCCAGCCCAGTTCCCGGGCATGGTTCGCCAGACGCTCACTGACGACCAGAAGCCGACAGCGGAGTAACCAGTTTTCGCGATACCAAAGCGGTATCAGCGACCAAAGCTGTTGTAACATTTCACCGCTGGTGACCACCAGCGTATTAATGCCGCGCGCGTGCCAGCGCATCGCCTCTTCCGCGCCATCGTAGTGTTTTGCACAGCGCTGATAGCACTCAATGAACGTCACGTCTGCACCACGTTCACGCAGCGTTTCGCCCAGCAGTTCGCGGCCACCATTACCGCGCAAAATGAGCGCACGCTTTCCGGCAACAGTTTGTAATTCAGGTAATTGTAGCAAGACTTCACTGATTTCCCGATCTAACGGGTAACGAACGTCCGCGCTGCTTACGGTATGCAGCGCCAGGGCCGTTGTGCGGCCAATCGCGAAATAGCGGGGGGCGGTTGGCCAGGTCAAACCCTGCTGTTGCAACTGCGCGTGGGCAAATTCCACGGCATGTTGCGACAGCGCAAACAGCAGGTCGCCGTCCTGAAGGGTATCCATCTGGTCGGCGAGCGCAGAGAGCTCGCGACCGGGGGAGAATTCTATGAGCGGAAAACTCCAGGCCACCTGCCCCAGTGCGCGCAGACGGCTCACTAATTGCTCTCCTGCGGGAGAAGGGCGGGTGACGAGAATACTCATGCAGGGGGTTCTCCATTATAAACGTCAGCCAGAATCTCGCGGGCGCCGTTATCCAGTAACTCTTCGGCCAGCGAAACGCCAAGCTGCTCGGCATCTTGCGCTTTACCGCGACGTTCGCCGCGTACCATCTGCGAACCGTCCGGGGCGCCCACCAGCGCGCGCAGCCACAGTTCGCCATTCGTCAATTCAGCATAGCTGCCAATTGGAACCTGGCATCCCCCTTCGAGGCGGGTATTCATCGCACGCTCGGCTTTTACGCGGGTAGCGGTCTCGTCATGGTTCAGCGGTGCGAGAAGTTCACGGGTACGCGCATCGTCCAGACGACACTCGATGCCGACGGCACCCTGGCCCACGGCCGGCAGCGACAGCTCTGGCGGTAACGCCACGCGAATGCGCGACTCCAGCCCCAGACGCTTCAGGCCGGCAACGGCGAGGATAATGGCATCGTAATCGCCGTTATCCAGCTTGCCCAGACGCGTGCCGACGTTACCGCGCAGCGAGCGAATGATCAGGTCAGGACGACGTTCCGCCAGCTGACACTGACGGCGTAAACTGGACGTGCCAACCACGCTACCTTCTGGCAGCGCGTCGAGGGAGTCATAGTGGTTAGAGACAAACGCATCGCGCGGATCTTCGCGCTCGCAGATAGTCACCAGCCCCAGCCCTTCCGGGAACTCGACGGGTACGTCTTTCATCGAATGTACGGCGATATCGGCGCGGTTCTCAAGCAATGCCAGTTCCAGTTCTTTGACAAACAGGCCTTTGCCGCCCACTTTCGCCAGGGGCGTATCGAGGATCACGTCACCGCGCGTGACCATCGGTACCAGCTCGACGCGCAATCCACTGTGGCAGGCCTCAAGGCGCTGCTTCACATAATGTGCCTGCCAGAGCGCGAGAGGGCTTTGGCGTGTGGCAATTCTCAAAACATTGTCTAACATGCTTGTTACCGTCATTATCAATCGCTAACCATCCTAACATTGTTGACTCTGGGATGGCAGTTTTACGGTTGATGAAGCGTGAGAGGGACAAGGCGGCGTATTCGCCAGCCATAGCCGTATTCAGGAATTTACACGTACAGAACGGTGCTACACTTGTATGTAGTGCATCTTTCTTTACGGTCAACCGGCAAGGTGTTAAATTGATCACGTTTTAGACCATTTTTTCGTCGGTACCACCAAAAATGATAAGGGCGAAAAAGGGTAACGGTTATCTTTTTGAAATACTGCGGGTCCGCTGTTACTCGTGTTTTGAATAGCTGCGACACCCGGAAACATCAGGCGATACGTCTTGTACCTCTATATTGAGACTCTGAAACAGAGACTGGATGCCATAAATCAACTGCGTGTGGATCGCGCGCTTGCTGCTATGGGCCCTGCTTTCCAGCAGGTATACAGTCTGCTGCCGACATTATTGCACTATCACCACCCGCTGATGCCTGGCTACCTTGATGGTAACGTTCCCCAGGGCATTTGCCTTTTCACGCCTGATGAAACCCAACAGCATTATTTGAACGAGCTGGAACTCTACCGCGGCATGCCGCCACAGGAGTCCCCGAAAGGTGAACTGCCGATTACCGGCGTTTACTCAATGGGGAGCACCTCATCGGTAGGGCAAAGCTGTTCTTCGGACCTGGACATCTGGGTCTGCCATCAGTCCTGGCTCGATAACGACGAGCGTCAGCTGCTGCAGCGTAAATGCAGCCTGCTGGAGAGCTGGGCGGCATCGCTCGGTGTGGAAGTGAGCTTCTTCCTGATTGATGAAAACCGTTTCCGCCATAACGAAAGCGGCAGTCTGGGTGGTGAAGACTGCGGCTCGACTCAGCACATCTTATTGCTGGATGAATTTTACCGTACTGCTGTGCGCCTGGCCGGGAAGCGTATTCTGTGGAATATGGTCCCGTGCGAAGAAGAAGAGCATTACGATGATTACGTCATGTCGCTTTACGCGCAGGGCGTACTGACGCCAAACGAATGGCTGGATCTCGGCGGCCTGAGTTCCCTGTCAGCAGAAGAGTATTTCGGCGCAAGCCTCTGGCAGCTCTATAAGAGTATCGACTCACCGTACAAAGCGGTGCTGAAAACGCTGCTGCTGGAAGCCTATTCCTGGGAATACCCTACGCCGCGCCTGCTGGCGAAAGATATTAAGCAGCGTCTGCACGACGGGGAAATCGTCTCCTTCGGGCTGGACGCCTACTGCATGATGCTGGAGCGCGTGACCGAATACCTGAAAGCCATTGATGACACCACGCGTCTTGACCTGGTGCGTCGATGTTTCTATCTCAAAGTCTGTGAGAAACTGAGCCGCGAGCGCGCCTGCGTGGGCTGGCGTCGTGAAGTGGTCAGTCAGTTAGTGAAAGAGTGGGGATGGGACGAAGCGCGTCTGTCCATGCTCGACAACCGGGCCAACTGGAAAATCGATCAGGTGCGCGAAGCGCACAACGAACTGCTCGATGCGATGATGCAAAGCTACCGTAACCTGATCCGCTTTGCGCGCCGTAACAACCTCAGCGTTTCCGCCAGCCCGCAGGACATCGGGGTATTGACCCGTAAGCTGTACGCCGCGTTTGAAGCGCTGCCGGGCAAAGTCACCCTGGTTAACCCGCAGATTTCGCCTGACCTGTCAGAACCGAACCTGACCTTTATCTACGTGCCGCCGGGCCGCGCGAACCGCACCGGGTGGTATCTGTACAACCGTGCGCCAAGCATGGATTCAATCATCAGCCATCAGCCGCTGGAATATAACCGCTATCTGAACAAGCTGGTGGCCTGGGCCTGGTTTAACGGCCTGCTGACCTCGCGTACGCGCCTGTTTATCAAAGGCAACGAGGTGGTCGATCTCGCTAAGCTGCAGGAGATGGTCGCGGATGTGTCGCACCACTTCCCGCTGCGTCTGCCTGCCCCAACGCCGAAAGCGCTCTACAGCCCGTGCGAGATTCGCCATCTGGCGATCATCGTCAACCTGGAATATGACCCGACGGCGGCCTTCCGCAATCAGGTGGTCCATTTTGACTTCCGCAAGCTGGACGTCTTTAGCTTTGGCGAGCAGCAAAACTGCCTGGTCGGCAGCGTGGACCTGCTCTATCGCAACTCGTGGAACGAAGTGCGTACCCTGCACTTCAACGGCGAGCAGGCGATGATCGAGGCGCTGAAAACCATCCTCGGCAAGATGCACCAGGATGCCGCGCCGCCGGACAGCGTGGAAGTGTTCTGCTACAGCCAGCACCTGCGTGGGTTGATTCGTACCCGCGTGCAGCAGCTGGTTTCTGAGTGTATCGAACTGCGTCTCTCCAGTACCCGTCAGGAAACCGGGCGCTTTAAAGCACTGCGCGTCTCCGGTCAGACCTGGGGCCTGTTCTTCGAGCGCCTGAACGTGTCGGTACAGAAGCTGGAAAACGCCATCGAATTCTACGGCGCGATTTCGCATAACAAGCTGCACGGTCTGTCGGTGCAGGTGGAAACCAACCACGTTAAGCTGCCGCAGGTGGTGGACGGCTTTGCCAGCGAAGGGATTATTCAGTTCTTCTTTGAAGAGTCGGGCGACGATGCCGGGTTCAACATCTACATTCTGGATGAGACCAACCGCGCCGAGGTGTATCACCATTGTGAAGGCAGTAAAGAGGAGCTGGTGCGCGACGTCAGCCGCTTCTACTCCTCTTCGCATGACCGCTTTACCTACGGCTCAAGCTTTATCAACTTTAACCTGCCGCAGTTCTACCAGATTGTGAACGTCGACGGCCGTACGCAGGTGATTCCGTTCCGCACCCAGGCCGTCACGCCTGCCGCGCCTGCCAATCAGGACACCGCGCCGCTGTTGCAGCAGTATTTTTCCTGACTCTTTTCGCCGGGTGGCGCTAACGCTTACCCGGCCTACGGTTCGAGCCGTTGTAGGCCCGGTAAGGCGTAGCCGCCACCGGGCGACAAAACTACCTGAAACTCACTGTCTCACCCGCCTGCGCGGTCGACGCCTGTTCCAGCAGATCCCAGAACGTTACGCCGCTGCGGTCGCAAACCCATTCCCCGTCTTTCAGATCGAAATGATAGCCGCCCTGTTTCGCGGCCAGCCAGACCTGGTGAAGCGGCTCCTGGCGGTTAATAATAATTTTGCTGCCATTTTCGAAGCTCAGGGTCAGAATACCGCCGTTAATTTCACAATCGATATCGCTGTCGCCGTCCCAGTCGTCAATACGCTCTTCGATGGTCATCCACAGGTTGTCGGCAAGGCGATGGAATTCACTGTCGTTCATGGTTTTGTTCCTGTTTTTCGTGATGCCGGCAGTATAACCCTAAATAATTCCCGTTGCAGGAAAGCGGCAAACTCTTGCTTTTGTGTCTTCTCCTGCGATGATAGAAACAGATTTGAACTTACGGGCAACTTTATAATGAAAAACGCTTTCCGAACGCTTGCCGTTCTCATCACGCTGTTTAGCCTGACTGGCTGCGGACTGAAGGGACCACTGTACTTCCCACCTGCGGATAAAACCGCACCGCCGCCGACGAAACCGGTTAACAGCGGCATTGAGTCTACCACGCCAAATACTAACGACCGTGGCGACAACGGTGGCCCGACTCAGGTTAATCTCTGACGACAACGTTCTGTACCCGCGCAATGGAGCAAATGATGCAGTTCTCTAAAATGCATGGCCTTGGCAACGATTTTATGGTCGTCGACGCGGTAACGCAGAATGTGTTTTTCTCCCCGGAACTGATCCGTCGCCTGGCGGATCGGCATCTGGGCGTGGGGTTCGATCAGCTGCTGGTGGTTGAGCCTCCGTACGATCCCGACCTCGATTTCCACTACCGTATTTTTAACGCGGACGGCAGCGAAGTTAACCAGTGCGGCAACGGCGCGCGCTGTTTTGCCCGCTTTGTCCGTCTGAAAGGGCTGACCAACAAGCGAGATATTCGCGTCAGCACGGCCAATGGTCGCATGGTGCTCAGCGTCACCGATGATGAGCTGGTGCGCGTAAACATGGGCGAGCCTAACTTCGAGCCCTCCGTCGTGCCGTTTCGCGCAAACAAAGCGGAAAAGACCTATATTATGCGGGCGGCCGAGCAGACAGTATTGTGCGGCGTCGTCTCAATGGGTAACCCACACTGCGTGATTCAGGTTGATGATGTGCAAACCGCGGCGGTCGAAACGCTCGGCCCGGTGCTGGAAAGCCACGAACGTTTCCCGGAGCGCGCGAACATCGGTTTTATGCAGGTGGTGAAGCGCGAGCACATTCGCCTGCGGGTTTACGAGCGCGGCGCGGGTGAGACTCAGGCCTGCGGAAGCGGTGCCTGTGCGGCGGTGGCCGTGGGCATCTCTCAGGGGTTACTGGCAGAAGAGGTTCGCGTGGAATTACCGGGCGGTCGGCTTGATATCGCCTGGAAAGGACCGGGTCATCCACTGTATATGACTGGCCCGGCGGCACATGTCTATGACGGGTTTATCCATCTATGAAACAACCAGGGGAAGAACTGCAGGAAACAGTGACGGAACTGGACGACAGGGCTGTTGTTGATTATCTGCTGCGCAATCCTGAGTTTTTTATTCGCAATGCACGCGTTGTCGAAGAGATGCGCGTGCCGCATCCGGTTCGCGGGACCGTGTCGCTGGTGGAATGGCATATGGCGCGCGCGCGCAACCATATTAACCAGCTTGAAGAGAACATGACGCTGCTGATGGAGCAGGCCAGCACCAACGAAAGCCTTTTCTATCGTCTGCTGCATCTGCAGGCGCGTCTGGCGTCGGCGCACAGTCTTGACGAGTTCCTCAGCCGCTTCCACCGCTGGGCTCGGGAGCTGGGGCTAGCAGGCGCAACGATTCGCCTGTTCCCTGACCGCTGGCGCATTGGCGCGCCGTCGGGGTTTACCCATCTGGCACTGAGCCGTCAGGCGTTTGAACCGCTGCGCATTCAGCGTCTGGGCCATGAGCACCACTATCTGGGGCCGCTGAACGGGCCTGAGCTACTGGTGGTATTACCGGAAGCCAAAGCGATTGGCTCGGTGGCGATGTCGCTGATGGGGCGCGACGGCGATCTGGGGGTCATGTTATTTACCAGCCGCGACGCGCATCACTATGAGCAGGGGCAAGCCACGCACCTGCTTCAGGAGATTGCCCTGATGCTGCCCGAGCTGCTGGAGCGCTGGATTGAGCGCGTATGACGGACGGACTGCTCGCCACTGACGTTTCGCGCTTTCTGCGCTATCTGGGCGTGGAACGCCAGCTAAGCCCCATTACGCTGCTTAACTATCAGCGTCAGCTTGATGCCATCATGCAGATCGCTGACGAGATCGGCCTGAAAAGCTGGCAACAATGTGACGCTGCGACGGTACGCGGATTCGTTGTGCGTAGCCGTAAAAAAAATCTCAGCCCGGCGAGCCTGGCGCTCAGGCTCTCAGCGCTGCGCAGTTTCTTCGACTGGCTGGTCAGTCAGGGTGGCTTAAAAGCCAACCCGGCAAAGGGGATCGCCACGCCGAAAGCCCCGCGCCATCTGCCCAAAAATATCGACGTCGACGACGTAAACCGCCTGCTGGATATCGACCTTAACGATCCGCTTGCCGTACGCGACCGCGCAATGCTGGAGGTGATGTACGGCGCAGGCCTGCGTCTGTCTGAACTCGTCAACCTTGACCTCAAGCATCTCGATCTGGAATCTGGCGAAGTGTGGGTAATGGGTAAGGGCAGCAAAGAGCGCCGCCTGCCGATTGGCCGCAATGCGGTCTCCTGGATTGAGCACTGGCTTGACCTGCGCGGGCTGTTTGGCTCCGACGAAGATGCGCTGTTCCTGTCGAAACTCGGCAAACGGATCTCGTCGCGTAACGTGCAGAAGCGCTTTGCGGAGTGGGGCATTAAGCAGGGGCTGAATAGCCACGTGCATCCGCACAAGCTGCGCCACTCCTTTGCAACACATATGCTTGAGTCGAGCGGCGATCTGCGCGGCGTGCAGGAGCTCCTCGGGCACGCAAATCTGTCTACCACTCAAATCTATACCCACTTAGACTTCCAACACCTTGCCTCGGTGTATGACGCGGCGCATCCACGCGCCAAACGGGGGAAATAATGCGTTTTTACCGCCCACTCGGTCAGATCTCAGCTCTGACGTTTGACCTTGATGACACCCTTTATGACAACCGCGAGGTGATCCTGCGTACCGAGCAGGAGTCGCTGGCGTTCGTGCAGAACTACCATCCCGCGCTGAAGGCGATACAGAACAAGGATTTCCAGAAGCTGCGCCAGTCCCTGCGGGAGACCGAGCCGGATATTTACCACGACGTGACCGAATGGCGTCGTCGCGCGGTTGAGCAGGCGATGCTTAACGTGGGTCTGAGCGCGCAGGATGCCGCCATTGGGGCGGAAGCGGCCATGGAAAACTTCGCCAAATGGCGCAGCCGTATCGACGTGCCGCAGGAAACCCACGACACGCTGGCGAAGCTTGCCGAAAAGTGGCCGCTGGTGGCCATCACCAACGGCAATGCCCAGCCGGAGCTGTTTGGCCTGAGTGATTATTTTGAGTTCGTGCTGCGTGCGGGTCCTCACGGGCGCGCGAAGCCGTTCAGTGACATGTACCATCTGGCGGCAGATAAGCTTAACCTGCCGCTGGGTGAGATCCTGCACGTGGGGGATGACCTGACCACGGACGTGGCCGGGGCTATTCGCTGTGGCATGCAGGCCTGCTGGATCAAGCCGGAAAACGCTGACCTGATGATCGCCTCCGATAGCCGTCTTCTGCCGCACGTGGAAATTTCGCGGTTGGCATCCCTCACGACGCTGATATAATCATCAATTGTTCTGTATAAATTAACAGGGTTTTGGCGAATGCTATTCGCCTGCCCGACATGACGTGACGGTGCCAATGGACGTTTCTTACCTGCTCGACAGCCTTAATGACAAACAGCGTGACGCGGTTGCCGCCTCGCGCACCAACCTGCTGGTGCTGGCTGGGGCGGGCAGTGGTAAGACGCGCGTGCTGGTTCACCGTATCGCCTGGCTGCAGAGCGTGGAAAACTGCTCGCCGTACTCCATCATGGCGGTGACGTTCACCAACAAGGCGGCGGCGGAGATGCGCCACCGTATCGCCCAGCTGATGGGCACCAGCCAGGGCGGCATGTGGGTCGGTACCTTCCACGGCCTGGCGCACCGCCTGCTGCGTGCGCACCACATGGACGCCAACCTGCCGCAGGATTTCCAGATCCTCGACAGCGAAGACCAGCTCCGTCTGCTGAAGCGCCTGATCAAGGCGATGAACCTCGACGAGAAGCAGTGGCCGCCGCGTCAGGCGATGTGGTACATCAACGGCCAGAAAGACGAAGGGCTGCGCCCGCACCACATTCAGAGCTTCGGCAACCCGGTCGAGCAGACCTGGCAGAACGTCTACAAGGCCTATCAGGAAGCGTGCGATCGCGCCGGCCTGGTGGATTTCGCCGAGCTGCTGCTGCGCGCCCACGAGCTGTGGCTCAACAAGCCGCACATTCTGCAGCACTACCGTGAACGCTTTACCAATATCCTGGTGGACGAATTCCAGGATACCAACAACATCCAGTACGCATGGATCCGTCTGCTGGCCGGTGATACCGGCAAGGTGATGATCGTGGGCGATGACGACCAGTCGATCTACGGCTGGCGCGGGGCGCAGGTGGAGAACATCCAGCGCTTCCTCAACGATTTCCCCGGCGCGGAAACTATCCGTCTGGAGCAGAACTACCGCTCAACCAGCAACATTCTGAGCGCGGCCAACGCCCTGATTGAGAACAACAACGGGCGTCTGGGTAAAAAGCTGTGGACCGACGGCGTCGACGGCGAACCGATTTCGATTTACTGCGCGTTTAACGAACTCGACGAAGCGCGCTTCGTGGTCAACCGCATCAAAACCTGGCAGGACAACGGCGGCGCGCTGGAGCAGTGTGCCATTCTCTATCGCAGCAACGCCCAGTCGCGCGTGCTGGAAGAGGCGCTGCTGCAGGTGAGCATGCCGTACCGCATTTACGGCGGCATGCGCTTCTTCGAACGTCAGGAAATCAAAGATGCGCTCTCGTATCTGCGTCTGATTGCCAACCGTAACGACGACGCGGCGTTTGAGCGCGTGGTGAACACCCCAACCCGCGGGATTGGCGACCGTACGCTGGACGTGGTGCGTCAGGCCTCGCGCGACCGCCAGCTGACGCTGTGGCAGGCGTGCCGCGAGCTGCTGCAGGAAAAGGCCCTCGCCGGACGTGCCGCCAGCGCATTACAGCGCTTCCTTGAGCTGATTGACGCCCTGGCGCAGGAAACCGCCGACATGCCGCTGCACGTGCAGACCGATCGGGTGATTAAAGACTCCGGCCTGCGCACCATGTACGAGCAGGAGAAAGGCGAGAAGGGCCAGACCCGTATTGAGAACTTAGAGGAACTGGTCACGGCAACGCGCCAGTTCAGCTACAACGAAGAAGACGAAGACCTGATGCCGCTGCAGGCGTTCCTCTCCCACGCCGCGCTGGAAGCGGGTGAAGGGCAGGCGGACACCTGGCAGGATGCGGTTCAGCTGATGACCCTGCACTCCGCCAAAGGTCTGGAGTTCCCGCAGGTGTTCATTGTTGGCATGGAAGAGGGGATGTTCCCGAGCCAGATGTCGCTGGATGAAGGCGGCCGTCTGGAAGAGGAGCGTCGTCTGGCCTACGTGGGCGTGACGCGTGCGATGCAAAAGCTGACGCTGACCTACGCCGAAACCCGCCGTCTGTACGGTAAAGAGGTCTACCACCGTCCGTCGCGCTTTATCGGTGAACTGCCGGAAGAGTGCGTGGAAGAGGTGCGTCTGCGGGCGAGCATCAGCCGTCCGGTCAGCCATCAGCGCATGGGCTCGCCGATTGCGGAAACCGATACCGGCTACAAGCTGGGCCAGCGCGTGCGCCATTCGAAGTTTGGTGAAGGTACCATTGTGAATCTGGAAGGCAGCGGCGAGCATAGCCGCCTGCAGGTGGCGTTCCAGGGGCAGGGGATCAAATGGCTGGTGGCGGCCTATGCGAAGCTGGAAACAGTCTAACATTCAGAAAAATATCATTATTTTGTAATAATCTGCTAGCCTTATACAGTGAAGGTCAATTAATGCCCTTCAGCGTTCCGTTGCGTGTTGACGCCGCAGTTATAGCTGGCGTAACATGCGCGCACGATTACGCTAAGAGGACATTCGCCTTGGACACACCCAGTAGATACTGGCTCAATTCCCTGTCATCCAGGAACAACTCCTAAGGCTATCTCCTCTTGCTGATGGCCTTAGTGGTTGTCAGCGACTGCTCTATTCCCGTCGCGCTGAGTCAGGCTGTTTAATGGTCTGAAACCCAATTTGTTTCTGTGTGCCCACCGAACTGTCCGATATTTTTTGCATTGGGAGTCCCGGTCATGTTGAGCGCATTTCAACTCGAAAATAACCGACTGACTCGGCTTGAAGCCGAAGAGTCACAGCCCCTCATTGATGCCGTATGGGTGGATCTGGTCGAGCCGGACGACGATGAGCGCCTTCGCGTACAATCTGAGCTGGGGCAAAGCCTGGCAACCCGCCCGGAACTGGAAGACATCGAAGCATCCGCCCGTTTTTTTGAAGACGAAGACGGTCTGCACATTCACTCCTTCTTCTTCTTTGAAGATGCGGAAGACCACGCGGGTAACTCCACCGTGGCGTTTACCATTCGCGACGGCCGTTTGTTTACCCTGCGCGAGCGTGAGCTACCGGCATTCCGTCTCTACCGCATGCGCGCCCGCAGCCAGGCAATGGTGGACGGCAACGCGTACGAGCTGCTGCTCGATCTGTTCGAGACCAAAATTGAACAGCTGGCGGACGAAATTGAAAACATCTACAGCGATCTGGAAAAGCTGAGCCGCGTGATCATGGAAGGCCATCAGGGCGATGAGTACGACGAAGCGCTCTCCACGCTGGCGGAGCTGGAAGATATCGGCTGGAAGGTGCGCTTGTGTCTGATGGATACCCAGCGTGCGCTGAACTTCCTGGTGCGCAAGGCGCGTCTGCCGGGCGGTCAGCTGGAGCAGGCGCGTGAGATCTTACGAGATATCGAGTCCCTGCTGCCGCACAACGAATCCCTGTTCCAGAAGGTCAACTTCCTGATGCAGGCGGCGATGGGCTTTATCAACATCGAGCAGAACCGCATCATCAAGATCTTCTCGGTGGTTTCCGTGGTGTTCCTGCCGCCGACGCTAGTGGCATCAAGCTACGGGATGAACTTCGAGTTTATGCCGGAGCTGAAGTGGAGCTTTGGTTACCCGGGGGCGATTATCTTTATGATCCTCGCGGGGCTGGCGCCGTATCTCTATTTCAAACGCCGGAACTGGCTGTAAAAATCTGGCGGGTGGCGCTGCGCTTACCCGCCCTACGATCGAATTCCCTCTCCCTGTGGGAGAGGGTTAGGGTGAGGGCAACATCACAGCCCTTTGCGCACCCTGCGTTGGGTATAAATCGCATCAGCGACGAAAATCGCCAGCGCCACCCAGATAAAGGCGAACGTCACCATCTTATCCGCCCCCGGTACCTCTCCGTAAAACACCACTGCCAGCAGGAACATCAGCGTCGGGCCAATGTACTGGAAGAAGCCCAGCGTGGAGAGACGCAGACGCGTCGCGGCACCGGTGAAGCACAGCAGAGGAATGGTAGTTACCACGCCCGCCGCCATCAGCATCAGGTTCAGCGACCACGGGTTGCTGCCCATGTGGCTGGTTGGGCTGTCGGCGATGCCGAAGAGATAAATCGCCGCCACCGGCAGCAGCCAGAGGGTTTCAAACAGCATCCCCGTCTGCGCTTCCACCGCAATCTTCTTACGCACCAGGCCGTAGAAGGCAAAGCTGAACGCCAGGCCGAGGGCAATAATCGGCAGCGAGCCGAAGGTCCACAGCTGCACCAGTACGCCGCAGAAGGCCAGAAGGACCGCTAACCACTGCATCCGGCGGAAGCGTTCGCCGAGGAAAATCATCCCCAGCACGATGTTTACCAGCGGGTTAATGAAGTACCCCAGGCTCGCTTCGAGCATGTGATGGTTATTCACTGCCCAGATAAACAGCAGCCAGTTACCGCCAATCAGCACCGCTGAGAGCGCCAGCAGGAAGACCTTTTTAGGGGTTTTAAACAGCGTTTTGACGCCCGACCACTGACGGCTGAGGCTCATCAGCGCGATCATAAAGAAGAATGACCAGATAACGCGATGAGTCAGGATCTCGTCAGCCGGAACGTAGGCGATAAGCTTGAAATACGCCGGGGCGATACCCCAAATAAAATAAGCGGCAAGGGCGAGTAAAACGCCCTGCCGCGTCTGTTTAGCATCCATCGGGAAAATCCGTTACAAAAAAGTGAATTAATTTTACCCGATTTTGCCGCCTCAACCCACCATATAAGTGGCGGTTGCGCTGGCGATATACACCTGTTCTTCGTTGTGTAACTCAACGCGCGCCACGGCGACTTTATTCCCCGCGCGCAGCAGGCTGCTGGTACAGGTAAAGCGATTTCCGCGTCCCGGGCGAAGATAGTCGACGCGTAAGTCGATAGTACCCATGCGCGCCAGACGCTGGCGAAGTTCGTCTTCGTTGATGGTGTCATGGCGGGTCAGCGTACTTCCCACGCAGACCAGACCTGCCGCCACGTCCAGCGCGGAGGCAATCACACCGCCGTGCAAAATACTTTGCGCCCAGTTACCCACCATCATCGGCTGGTTGTTGAAGCTCAGTTGGGCAAAGTCTTTCTCGTAACGCTCCAGCTCCAGTCCCAGCGCGCGGTTAAACGGCATATGGTAAACAAAAATCTCGCCCACGAGTTTTAACACTTCTTCGGCGGTAAGCATGGCTGACATGAGGCATCACATCCTTATTGTTAACGAAATGTTGATTTTATGCCGCGGCAACAAGGAATGCCACTTTCAGAAACGAGGATGCAGCAGTTGTCGCAGAAGTCTGTAGAATGTCCGCCACATAACTATTCAGGTAATTTTACTCTTTTGCAGGAGAACACCACCGATGCGGACGTATCTGGCATGGTTACTGGCAGCGGTTGCGCTGCCCTTCACAGCATATGCGCAGGAAGCGACGATCAAAGAGGTGCATGATAAACCTGCCGTTCACGGTAGCATTATCGCGAACCTTCTTCAGGAA
Source organism: Enterobacter cloacae complex sp. 2015409 (assembly GCF_041365315.1). NCBI lineage: Bacteria > Pseudomonadati > Pseudomonadota > Gammaproteobacteria > Enterobacterales > Enterobacteriaceae > Enterobacter > Enterobacter cloacae complex sp. 2015409. The sequence goes on from NZ_JBFTVM010000010.1 coordinate 51,711, forward strand.
CATGACAATCCGTTCACGCTCTATCCGTATGACACCAACTACGTGATTTACACCCAGACCAGCGATCTCAACAAAGAGGCGATAAGCTCCTATAACTGGTCCGATAATGCGCGTAAAGATGAGGTGAAGTTCCAGCTCAGCCTGGCATTCCCGTTCTGGCGCGGTATTCTGGGGCCGAACTCGGTGCTCGGAGCGTCTTACACCCAGAAATCCTGGTGGCAGCTCTCTAACAGCGGAGAATCCTCGCCGTTCCGTGAAACCAACTATGAGCCGCAGCTGTTCCTCGGTTTTGCAACGGATTATGAGTTTGCGGGCTGGACGCTGCGCGATGTCGAAGTGGGCTTTAACCACGATTCAAACGGTCGCTCTGACCCTACCTCGCGCAGCTGGAACCGTGCTTATACGCGTCTGATGGCGCAGAACGGTAACTGGATGGTGGAAGTGAAGCCGTGGTATGTGGTGGGCGAAACCGATGACAACCCGGATATCACCAAATATATGGGCTATTACCAGCTCAAGGTTGGCTACCAGTTAGGTGATGCCGTGCTCAGCGCCAAAGGTCAGTACAACTGGAACACCGGCTACGGTGGTGCGGAAGTGGGCTTAAGCTATCCAATGACGAAGCATGTCCGCATCTATACTCAGGTGTACAGCGGTTACGGCGAGTCGCTTATCGATTACAACTTCAACCAGACCCGCATCGGCGTGGGTGTGATGCTGAACGATATTCTCTAGGCTGCTCGAATGTTTTTGCGTTAAACGTTGAAGTTTCTCTTTCAGGCGCTGAAAATAGCGCCTGTTTCATTTCAGGCATATGGGGTTAACGTGGCGCAGGCGGAAGTATTGAATCAGGAGTCGCTGGCTAAACAGGTTTTGCATGAAACCTTTGGCTACCAGCAGTTCCGCCCTGGCCAGGAAACCATCATTGAAACGGTGCTGGAAGGCCGTGACTGCCTGGTGGTGATGCCGACCGGCGGCGGTAAGTCCCTCTGTTATCAGGTGCCCGCGCTGGTGCTTAACGGCCTGACGGTCGTGGTATCCCCACTCATTTCTCTGATGAAAGACCAGGTTGACCAGCTGCTCGCCAACGGCGTGGCGGCCGCCTGTCTTAACTCCACGCAAACCCGGGAGCAGCAGCAAGAGGTGATGGCCGGGTGCCGCACCGGGCAGATCCGCCTGCTGTATATCGCCCCGGAACGCCTGATGCTGGATAACTTCCTCGACCATCTCGCGCACTGGAACCCGGTGCTGCTGGCGGTGGATGAAGCGCACTGTATCTCCCAGTGGGGACACGATTTCCGCCCGGAATACGCTGCCCTCGGCCAGCTGCGTCAGCGCTTCCCCGAGCTGCCGTTTATGGCGCTCACCGCCACGGCGGATGACACCACGCGGCTGGATATCGTTCGCCTGCTGGGGCTGAACGACCCCTATATTCAGGTCAGCAGCTTCGACCGCCCTAACATCCGCTATATGCTGATGGAAAAGTTCAAGCCGCTGGATCAGCTCCTGCGCTACGTCCAGGAGCAGCGCGGCAAGTCCGGCATCATCTACTGCAACAGCCGTGCGAAGGTGGAAGACACCGCCGCGCGTCTGCAAAACCGCGGCTTTAGTGCCGCCGCGTATCACGCCGGGTTAGAGAACCACATCCGCGCCGACGTGCAGGAGAAATTCCAGCGCGACGACCTGCAAATCGTGGTTGCGACGGTGGCGTTCGGGATGGGGATTAACAAGCCGAACGTGCGCTTTGTAGTGCACTTCGACATCCCGCGCAACATCGAATCCTACTATCAGGAAACCGGTCGCGCCGGGCGTGACGGGCTGCCTGCGGAAGCGATGCTGTTTTACGATCCGGCCGATATGGCGTGGCTGCGCCGCTGTCTGGAAGAGAAACCGCAGGGACAGCTGCAGGATATTGAGCGCCACAAGCTCAACGCGATGGGCGCGTTTGCTGAAGCGCAAACCTGCCGCCGTCTGGTGCTGCTCAACTATTTTGGTGAAGGGCGCCAGGAGCCTTGCGGCAACTGCGATATCTGCCTGGATCCGCCGAAACAGTACGATGGTCTGATGGACGCGCGTAAGGCGCTCTCGACCATTTACCGCGTGAACCAGCGCTTCGGGATGGGCTACGTGGTGGAAGTGCTGCGCGGTGCCAACAACCAGCGTATCCGCGATATGGGCCACGACAAGCTGCCTGTCTACGGGATCGGCAAGGACCAGAGCCACGAGCACTGGGTGAGCATCATTCGCCAGCTCATTCACCTCGGCTTTGCCACGCAGAACATTGCCCAGCACTCCGCGCTTCAGCTCACGGAGGCCGCGCGTCCGGTGCTGCGCGGTGACGTTGAGCTCAAGCTCGCCGTGCCGCGCGTCATCGCCCTGAAGCCACGCGTGATGCAGAAATCCTACGGCGGCAACTACGACCGCAAGCTTTTCGCCAAACTGCGTAAGCTGCGTAAGGCCATCGCCGACGAAGAGAACATCCCGCCTTACGTGGTGTTCAACGACGCGACGCTCATCGAGATGGCCGAGCAGATGCCGCTCAGCGCCAGCGAGATGCTCAGCGTCAACGGCGTGGGGACGCGCAAGCTGGAGCGCTTTGGTAAAGAGTTTATGGCGCTCATCCGCTCTCACGCCGATGGTGATGATGAGGAGTAGTCAGCCGGGCGAAAAAGTGCCAGGATGATGACTCACTGAATTATTTCCCCGCGAGTTAATTATGTTGATGCTATTTCTCACCGTGGCGTTAGTGCACATTGTTGCGCTGATGAGCCCGGGACCGGACTTTTTCTTCGTGTCACAAACGGCCGTCAGCCGATCCCGCAAAGAGGCGATGATGGGCGTGCTCGGTATCACCATGGGCGTTATGGTCTGGGCGGCCGTTGCGCTGCTCGGTCTGAACCTGATCCTGGCGAAGATGGCCTGGCTGCATAACATCATTATGGTTGGCGGCGGGCTGTACCTGTGCTGGATGGGCTACCAGATGCTGCGCGGGGCGCTGAAGAAAGAGCAGAAAAAACCGGAAGAGCCAAAGGTGGAGCTGGCAACGGGCGGCCGCAGCTTTGTAAAAGGGCTGCTGACCAATCTGGCAAACCCAAAAGCGATTATCTATTTCGGCTCGGTGTTCTCGCTGTTTGTCGGCGATAGCGTCGGTGCGGGCGCACGCTGGGGCATCTTCCTGCTGATCGTTGTTGAAACCTTTGCCTGGTTTACCATCGTGGCCAGCCTGTTTGCCTTACCGGCGATGCGCCGCGGCTACCAGCGTATCGCTAAGTGGATTGATGGCTTCGCCGGCGCGCTGTTCGCCGGCTTCGGCATTCATCTCATCATTTCTCGCTAAGCATGACGCGCTGACGCAAGCAGCGCGCCAACCAGCATAAACAGCGAGCCAAAGACTTTATTCAGGGCCTTCATCTGCTTAGGCCCTTTAATCCACGCCGCAATCCGCTGCGCCAGCGTCGCGTAACCAATCATCACGATGATATCGACAATAATGGTGGTCGCGCCCAGCACCACGTACTGCATCACCTGGGGCTGATGCGGCACGATAAACTGCGGGAACAGCGCGGCGAGGAACACGATGCTCTTCGGGTTGGTCAGGTTGACGAACACCGCACGCTTAAACAGATGACCGCGGTTTTGCGTCTGCGCGAGCGTGTTCAGGTTGATGGAGCCTGCCGCGCGCCACTGCTGGATGCCGAGCCAAATCAGATACGCCGCCCCGGCCCATTTCAGCACCTCAAAGGCCAGTACCGAGCGGGAGAACAGAGTCCCCAGACCAATCCCAACCAGCACGATATGAATGCCCAGCCCGGTCTGCAAACCGGCAATTGACGCTGCCGCACCGCGATAGCCGTGGTTGATGGAGGTGGTCATGGTGTTAATGGCGCCCGAGCCCGGTGAAAGGCTAAGGATGATGGATGTCAGCAGGTAAGCGAACCACCACTCGAAGGTCATTTGAAACTCCCGAATCGTCTGTTTTTATGCCACAATACGCTATTGTTGAGTCATTTTGTGACCGGTTACGAAAAAACGATATTCCTTGGCTTAGGTGAGTAGAAACCCGATGTTTCAGCAGAAAAAGGACTGGGAAACACGAGAAAACGCATTTGCTGCTTTCTCCATGGGGCCGCTGACCGATTTCTGGCGCCAGCGTGAGGAAGATGAGTTTACGGGCGTCGGTGATATACCGGTACGCTTTGTGCGTTTTCACGATAAGAAAAATGACCGGGTCATCGTGGTTTGCCCCGGGCGTATCGAGAGCTATATCAAATACGCCGAACTGGCCTATGACCTGTTCCATCTGGGCTTCGATGTGTTGATTATCGATCACCGCGGGCAGGGGCTTTCTGGCCGCCTGCTATCGGATACGCATCGCGGCCACGTGGATAACTTCAGCGATTACGTCGACGATCTTGCCGCGTTCTGGCAGCAGGAGGTCGAGCCCGGCCCCTGGCGGAAGCGCTATATTCTGGCGCACTCGATGGGCGGTGCGATTTCAACGCTGTTTTTACAGCGCCACGCTCACCAGTGCGACGCCATTGCGCTCACCGCGCCGATGTATGGCATCGTCATGCGTTTTCCTGACTGGATGGTGCGTCATATTCTTGATTGGGCTGAGGGCCATCAGCGCATTCGGGAAGGCTATGCCATCGGGACGGGACGCTGGCGGGCACTGCCGTTTGCGATGAACGTGCTGACCCACAGTCGCCAGCGGTATCGTCGTAACCTGCGTTTTTATGCCGATGAACCGCGCCTGCGCGTGGGGGGCCCGACCTACCACTGGGTGCGGGAAGGTATCCTTGCCGGTGAGCAGGTTCTGGCGGGTGTCGGCAATGACGATACACCAACACTCCTGATTCAGGCGGAAGAAGAGCGTGTGGTGGATAACCGCATGCATGACCGCTATTGTGAACTGCGCGCGGCCGCCGGTCACCCTTGTGAAGGGGGAAAACCGCTGGTCATTAACGGCGCGTACCATGAGATCCTTTTTGAAAAGGACGCTATGCGCTCAGTCGCGCTCAACGCCATTGTTGAATTTTTCAACAGGCATAATTGATTATTGTTTTCCACCAGAGGTTGAAATCCCTATGTACCAGGTTGTTGCATCTGATTTAGATGGCACGCTGCTTTCCCCTGACCACACCCTGTCGCCTTACGCGAAAGAGACCCTAAAGCTGCTGACGGCACGGGGCGTGAACTTTGTGTTTGCCACCGGCCGCCACCACGTCGACGTGGGGCAGATCCGCGATAATCTTGAGATCAAATCGTACATGATCACCTCCAACGGTGCGCGCGTGCATGATACCGACGGCAACCTGATCTTCACCCACAACCTGGATCGCGATATTGCCGCCGATCTGTTTGGCGTGGTGCACAATAATCCGGCTATCGTCACCAACGTTTATCGTGACGACGACTGGTTCATGAACCGCCACCGCCCGGATGAAATGCGTTTCTTCAAAGAAGCGGTATTTAACTACTCCCTGTACGAGCCGGGCCTTCTTGAGCCGGAGGGGATCAGTAAGGTGTTCTTCACCTGCGACAGTCACGAAGAACTGCTCCCGCTGGAGCAGGCAATTAACGCCCGCTGGGGCGATCGCGTCAATGTGAGCTTCTCAACCCTGACCTGTCTGGAAGTGATGGCGGGTGGCGTCTCCAAAGGCCACGCGCTGGAAGCCGTCGCGAAACGTCTGGGCTTCGAGCTGAAAGACTGTATCGCCTTTGGTGACGGCATGAACGATGCCGAAATGCTGTCGATGGCAGGCAAGGGCTGCATTATGGAGAATGCGCACCAGCGCCTGAAAGATTTGCACCCGGAGCTGGAAGTGATCGGCACCAACGCAGACAATGCGGTACCGAAATACCTGCGCAAACTGTTCCTTGAATAATCTTCATTTGGTTGTTTATTGCTCAGATGTCAACTAAAGAGTTCGCTACAATGCCTCTCCTTCTTTCTGAGAGACAAGCATTGTGGCGCTACTCATTATCACCACTATCCTGTGGGCCTTCTCCTTTAGCCTGATTGGCGAATACCTTGCCGGTTCGGTCGACAGCTACTTCTCGGTGCTGATGCGCGTGGGGCTGGCGGCGCTGGTATTCCTGCCGTTTCTGCGTACGCGCGGGCAATCGCTGAAAACGATTGTGCTGTACATGCTGGTGGGGGCGATGCAGCTCGGCATCATGTACCTGTTCAGCTTCCGGGCTTACGTCTATCTGTCCGTCTCGGAATTCCTGCTCTTTACCGTGCTGACGCCGCTCTACATCACGCTGATATACGATCTGCTGAGTAAACGCCGCCTGCGCTGGGGATACCTGCTGAGCGCGGCGCTGGCGGTGATTGGCGCGGCGATTATTCGCTATGACAAAGTCAGCGATCACTTCTGGACCGGACTGATGTTCGTCCAGCTCGCCAACATCAGTTTCGCCATCGGCATGGTGGGCTACAAGCGCCTGATGGAAACCCGCCCGATGCCGCAGCATAACGCGTTCGCCTGGTTTTATATGGGCGCCGCGATTGTCGCAGTGGCGGCGTGGTTTATGCTCGGTAACCCGCACAAGCTGCCGACCACCTCCGTGCAGTGGGGCGTGCTGATCTGGCTGGGCGTCGTGGCTTCCGGGTTGGGGTACTTCATGTGGAACTACGGCGCGACGCAGGTCGACGCCGGTACGCTGGGGATCATGAACAACGTGCATGTCCCGGCTGGGTTGTTGGTCAACCTCGCCATCTGGCAGCAACAGCCGCACTGGCCGAGCTTCCTTATTGGGGGAGCGGTGATCCTGGCTTCGCTGTGGGTCCATCGCCGCTGGGTCGCTCCGCGCTCCGCACAAACGGAAGATGGTCGCACGCGTGGTTCCGCGCTGAGCGAATAAACGCCTCCGTAATCGGCTGACGCTGCTCGCCATCGCGCACGGCGGCGTACAGTCGGCTCCACAGTCCTTCCCCCAGGGTTTTGGTCTGCACAAGACCCTGGCGTTCAAAGCTCTCTACCACCCAGTGCGGCAGCGCCGCGATACCCATTCTGGCCGCCACCATCTGAATCAACAGCAGGGTGTTATCCACGCTTTTCAGCTGCGGACTGATGCCCGCGGGCTGCAGGAAGTGGCGCCAGATATCCAGACGACTGCGCTGGACCGGATAAATCAGCAGCGTTTCCGTCGCCAGGTCTTCCGGCGTGATGCGCGTTTTCGCCGCCAGCGGATGATCCGGTGCCAGCACCAGGCGTACTTCATAATCAAACATCGGCGAATAGTGCAGGCCGCTGCGCGGCAGAATGTCAGAGGTCATCACCAGGTCCAGCTCGCCCTGCTGCAGCGACGGCTGCGGATCAAAGGTCACGCCGGATTTGAAATCCATCTCCACCTGCGGCCACTTCTGGCGGAAGTTCTCAAGCGCGGGGGTCAGCCACTGAATACAGCTGTGGCACTCAATGGCGATACGCAGCGTGGTTTGCTGCGGTTCGTTACACGCCTGCAGCGCGCTGGCGATTTGCGGCAGGACCTGATTCGCCAGCTGCAACAGGATCTCACCTTGCGGCGTAAAGCGCAGGGGCTGGCTCTTACGCACAAAAAGACGGAAGCCGAGGCGTTGTTCCAGATCGCTGAACTGGTGAGAAAGGGCGGACTGGGTCTGGTGCAGCGTGGCAGCCGCAGCCGCGAGCGAGCCGCAGTTCCGCAACGCTTGTAGCGTTTTCAGGTGTTTTATCTCGATCATGAAAGTCCTTCACTTCGCCATGAACATATTGCGCTTGAGGAATATACAGTAACTGCCAATTATGGATGTGTAAACATCTGGACGGCTAAAATCCTTCGTCTTTTAAATTTATGGTGCGTTGGCTGCGTTTACCCACCCCGGTCACTTACTCATGTAAGCTCCCGGGGATGAGCAAACTTGCCGCCTTCCCTAAATTCAAAATCCAAAGGATTTACAATTAATTAGAGGAAGAAAACATGACAATCCGCAATCACACACTCGGTTTCCCTCGCGTTGGCCTGCGTCGCGAACTGAAAAAAGCGCAAGAAAGCTACTGGGCGGGGAACGCCACCCGTGAAGAACTGCTGGCGGTGGGACGCGAGCTGCGCGCTCGTCACTGGGCTCAGCAAAAACAGGCGGGCATTGACCTGTTGCCGGTGGGCGATTTCGCCTGGTACGACCATGTTCTGACGACCAGCCTGCTGCTTGGCAACGTGCCGGCTCGTCATCAGAACAAAGATGGATCGGTAGATATCGATACCCTGTTCCGCATCGGCCGTGGCCGTGCGCCAACGGGTGAGCCAGCGGCAGCGGCGGAAATGACCAAGTGGTTCAACACCAACTATCACTATATGGTGCCGGAGTTCGTGAAAGGTCAGCAGTTCAGGCTGACCTGGACGCAGCTTCTGGATGAAGTGGACGAAGCGCTGGCGCTGGGCCATCAGGTGAAACCGGTTCTGCTCGGGCCGGTAACGTACCTGTGGCTGGGTAAAGTAAAAGGCGAGCAGTTTGACCGACTCAGCCTGCTGAAGGACATTCTGCCGGTCTACAAACAGGTGCTGATTGAGCTGGGCAAACGCGGCATTCAGTGGGTGCAAATCGACGAGCCGGCGCTGGTGCTCGAACTGCCCAAGGTTTGGCACGATGCCTTCAAACCGGCGTATGACGCGCTGGCGGGGCAAGTGAAGCTGCTGCTGACCACCTATTTCGAAGGCGTAACGCCGAACCTTAACACCATTACCGCGTTGCCGGTTCAGGGCCTGCACGTTGACCTCGTACACGGTAAAGACGATGTCGCGGAGCTGCACAAGCGCCTGCCTGTGGACTGGCTGCTCTCCGCCGGGCTGATTAACGGTCGTAACGTCTGGCGTGCCGATCTCACCGGGAAATACGCTCAAATAAAAGACATCGTCGGCAAACGTGAGCTGTGGGTGGCTTCGTCCTGTTCCCTGCTGCACAGCCCGATCGATCTGAGCGTGGAGACTCGCCTGGATGCCGAGGTGAAAAGCTGGTTTGCCTTCGCCCTGCAAAAATGCGAAGAGCTGACGCTGCTGCGCGATGCGCTGAACAGCGGCGACACGGCGGCGATCGCCGAATGGGGCGCACCGATCCAGGCGCGTCGTCACTCGGCGCGCGTGCACAACCCGGCGGTGGAAAAACGTCTGGCGGCCATCACCGCCCAGGACAGCCAGCGTCAGAGCCCGTATGAAGTCCGCGCTGAAGCGCAGCGTGCCCGCTTCAACCTGCCTGCGTGGCCGACCACCACCATCGGTTCCTTCCCGCAAACCACCGAAATCCGTGGCCTGCGTCTGGACTTTAAAAAGGGCAATCTGGATGCGAATCACTACCGCACCGGTATCGCCGAACACATCAAGCAGGCGATTATCGAGCAGGAACGTCTGGGTCTGGACGTGCTGGTGCACGGTGAGGCCGAGCGTAACGACATGGTGGAATACTTCGGTGAGCATCTCGACGGCTTCGTGTTTACCCAGAACGGCTGGGTGCAGAGCTATGGCTCCCGCTGCGTGAAGCCACCGGTGGTTATCGGTGACGTCAGCCGCCCGGAAGCGATCACCGTGGAGTGGGCGAAATACGCGCAGTCCCTCACGGACAAGCCGGTGAAAGGCATGCTCACTGGTCCGGTGACCATTCTTTGCTGGTCCTTCCCGCGTGAAGACGTGACCCGTGAAACCATCGCCAAACAGATTGCCCTGGCACTGCGTGATGAAGTGGCGGATCTGGAAGCAGCAGGCATTGGCATTATTCAGATTGACGAACCGGCCCTGCGCGAAGGTCTGCCGCTGCGCCGCAGCGACTGGGATGCCTACCTGCAGTGGGGTGTGGAAGCGTTCCGCATCAACGCCGCGGTGGCGAAGGACGACACCCAGATCCACACCCACATGTGTTACTGCGAATTTAACGACATCATGGATTCGATTGCCGCGCTGGACGCCGACGTGATCACCATTGAGACGTCGCGCTCTGACATGGAGCTGCTGGAGTCGTTCGAAGAGTTCGAGTACCCGAACGAAATCGGGCCGGGCGTGTACGACATTCACTCCCCGAACGTGCCGAGCGTGGAGTGGATTGAAGCCCTGCTGAAAAAAGCGGCTCAGCGCATTCCGGCTGAGCGCCTGTGGGTGAATCCGGACTGCGGCCTGAAAACCCGCGGCTGGCCGGAGACGCGTGCGGCGCTGGCGAACATGGTGAAGGCAGCACAGAACTTGCGTCAGGCATAATTGTGACGCGCGATGGCCGGGTGCCAGCCCGGCCTTATCGTACTTAGCTCAGGTCTGCGCCATTGCTGGCAATCACTTTTTGGTACCACCAGAAGGAGTCTTTTTTCAGCCGTTTCAACGTACCGTTGCCTTCATCGTCCTGATCGACATAGATAAAACCGTAGCGTTTGGACATCTGCGAGGTGCCCGCGCTAATGATGTCGATACAGCCCCACGTGGTGAACCCTATAACCTCCACGCCTTCATTAATCGCGGCCAGCGTTTGCGCGAAGTGTGCGCGGAAATAGTCGATGCGATAGCTATCGTGGATCCTGCCGTTTTTGACTACATCCTTCGCGCCCAGACCGTTTTCAACGATAAACAGCGGCTTTCGGTAACGGTCATACAGCTCCAGCAGCGAGATTTTCAACCCAAGCGGATCAATCTGCCATCCCCATTCGGATGCAGGCAGATACGGGTTTTTCACACCGAGAACGGTATTCCCGGGAATGCGTTCGGCGTCAGGCTGCGTGGATTCGGTCATCGACATGTAATAGCTGAAGGAGACGAAATCGACGGTATGCGCCTTTAAAATACGCCGATCGTCAGGGTGCATTTCAATATGGATATTTCGTCGTTCCAGATCGCGCAGGATCAGCGGCGGATAGTCGCCAAATACCTGCACGTCAGCATAAAAATAGTTTTCCAGGTTTTTCTTCAGCGTGGCTTCAACGTCTTCCGGACGGCAGCTGTGCGGATAGGTCGTCAGTTTGGTCAGCATGCACCCGACCTGGCTGCCCGGAATTTTGGCGTGGCAGTCTCGGGTGACCAGTGCAGACGCGACAAACTGATGATGCAGACCCTGATAGATATCCTGTTTCGCGTTGCCCGGCGCGCTTTTCTCTTCGCGAATGCCCGCGGTCGTAAAGGGATGGCGGTGAATACTGTCTATTTCATTGAAGGTTAGCCAGTAACGCACCAGCTCTTTGTAGCGGTCGAAACAAACATTGCTGAAGCGAACGAAGGCATCGACCACATTACGATGCACCCAGCCGTTATATTTTTCGCTCAGCGCCAGCGGCATTTCGTAGTGGGAAAGGGTGACCAGCGGCTCGATGTTATGACGACGCAGCTCGCGGAACAGTTCTTCATAAAACTGCAGCCCGGCCTCGTTTGGCGCGGCGTCCTCTCCGGTCGGGAAAATACGCGACCAGGCAATGGATACGCGCAGCACCTTAAAACCCATCTCAGCAAACAGCGCGACGTCGTCTTTATAGTGGTGATAAAAATCGATGCCGCGGCGTTTCGGGTACAGCGCATCATTTTTACCTTCAAACGCGTCGCGGATATTCTCGTCCGTCAGGGCCATGTGGCCGCTGTAATCTTTCACGGAGAGGTTGGGTTTCCAGGCGACAGCGTCGGCAACGGACGGCCCTTTGCCGTCCACGTTCCATGCGCCTTCGGCCTGGTTGGCGGCAATCGCGCCGCCCCATAAAAAACCGTGTGGAAACGCGAGGGAATTGTCCATAACACGCACTCCTTATGCGTCATGATGATGGGAAAGGCTTACCCTTTTTTACCACCGTACTGACGGAACCACGTAAGCATCCGCTGCCATCCATCTTTCGCCGATTCAGCGTGATAGCTCGGACGATAGTCGGCGTTAAACGCATGCCCGGCATCCGGGTAAACTACAATCTCCGCCTTCGCATTTGCCGCGCGGAGCGCATGGCGCATGGTTTCTACCGAATCCAGCGAAATACCGGTGTCCTGACCGCCGTAAAGCCCTAACACGGGGGCATTCAACTCGGTGGCGATATCAACCGGATGTTTCGGTGAATTCAGCGTTTTTTCACCCACCAGTTTGCCGTACCAGGCGACAGCGGCTTTGAGCTGCGGGTTATGCGCGGCATACAGCCAGCTAATGCGTCCGCCCCAGCAGAAACCGGTGACCAGCAGACGATGGGGATCGCCCCCGTTGCGCGCCGCCCAGCTGGCGACGTGGTCGAGGTCGGCCAGCACCTGCGCGTCCGGGACTTTGCTGACCAGGTTGCTGAGCAATGTAGGAATATCGCTGTAGTCGTTCGGATCGCCCTGACGGAAGTAGAGCTCTGGCGCAACGGCCAGATACCCTTCCAGCGCCAGCCGGCGGCAGAGGTCGCGAATGTGTTCGTGAACACCAAATATCTCCTGAATCACAATCACGATGGGCAGCGGGCCGTCTGCCGATTTTGGTCGTGCGTGATAAGCAGGCATATTCTCCCCCTGCGAGGGAATAGAGGTCTCACCCGCCGTGATGGCGTCTTCAGATGTTGAGACGATGGTTGAGGCATGCGGGGCCGCAGCAGGTGCAAAACCAGTTTTTTCAGTCATGGCATTCTCCGTACCAATCAGTTAGCGCAAAGGTAAATATAGACACCAGGTTAACAACTCACAGTGCCTTAAACGGTCTATCTTTTGTGCAGCACCTGACGATATAACTTGTTAATGTGATGTGAATCACCTTTTTATGGAAATCAAATGTAATCATTTTCATTCATGGTGAGGTGCGTCACGAAAATATACTTACTGCTTCTGTAAAGTACCGTTTTACTTCTTCTGACTAACCGACCCACAGAGGAGTCACCTATGTCTAAGTCTGATGTTTTTCATCTCGGCCTCACTAAAAACGATTTACAAGGGGCTACGCTCGCTATCGTCCCTGGCGATCCTGAGCGTGTGGAAAAGATCGCCGCGCTGATGGATAAGCCGGTCAAGCTGGCTGCCCATCGTGAGTTCACCACCTGGCGCGCAGAGCTGGATGGCAAAGCGGTGATCGTGTGCTCTACCGGTATCGGTGGTCCGTCTACGTCTATTGCTGTTGAAGAGCTGGCGCAGCTGGGCATTCGTACTTTCCTGCGTATCGGTACCACCGGCGCTATCCAGCCGCACATCAACGTCGGCGACGTGCTGGTCACGACCGCGTCCGTCCGTCTGGACGGTGCAAGCCTGCACTTTGCACCGATGGAATTCCCGGCAGTGGCGGATTTCGAATGCACCACCGCGCTGGTTGAAGCCGCGAAATCCGTGGGCGCAACCACCCACGTAGGCGTAACCGCCTCTTCCGACACCTTCTACCCGGGCCAGGAGCGTTACGACACCTTCTCTGGCCGCGTGGTAAGCCGCTTCAAAGGCTCCATGGAAGAGTGGCAGTCAATGGGCGTGATGAACTACGAAATGGAATCCGCCACGCTGCTGACCATGTGCGCAAGCCAGGGTCTGCGTGCCGGTATGGTGGCGGGCGTTATCGTCAACCGTACCCAGCAGGAGATCCCGAACGCCGAAACCATGAAGCAGACCGAAAGCCATGCAGTGAAAATCGTGGTTGAAGCCGCGCGTCGCCTGATCTAGTCCCTTCCTTTCGAAATCAAAGGCCGACACGTTCGGCCTTTATTTTTTGCGTAGCGCCTCGCAGGAAAACCCTTTCAAACTGGACGTTTATACAGCACAATCTTATTTTGTGCGGGTAATACGTTGATACAGGGGGCATTGTGGATATCTCAATCCTGATTTATGCGGTGATTGCGCTGGCGGGCGTGGCGATAGGCTGGCTGATGTCCAGTTATCAGCATGCGCAGCAGAAGGCCGATCAGCTGGCTGAACGTGAAGAGATCGTCGCCGATTTAAGCGCGGCCAGGCAGCAGCTTGCCCTGAGTGAACACTGGCGCGACGAGTGCGAGCTGCTTAACAACGAGCTGCGCAATCTCCGTGATATCAACACCTCGCTGGAGGCCGATCTCCGCGAAGTGACCACCCGCCTTGAATCCACTCAGCTGCATGCGGAAGACAAAATCCGCCAGATGATCAACAGCGAGCAGCGCCTCAGCGAACAGTTTGAGAACCTCGCCAACCGTATTTTCGAGCACAGCAACCGCCGCGTTGATGAACAGAACCGCCAGAGCCTTAACAGCCTGCTGACGCCGCTGCGTGAACAGCTGGACGGTTTTCGTCGTCAGGTGCAGGACAGTTTTGGTCAGGAAGCCCGCGAGCGGCACACCCTGGCGCATGAGATTCGCAATCTCCAGCAACTGAATGCCCAGATGGCGCAGGAAGCGGTAAACCTGACCCGCGCGCTCAAAGGGGATAACAAAACCCAGGGCAATTGGGGAGAAGTGGTGCTGACCCGCGTACTGGAAGCCTCCGGCCTACGGGAAGGATATGAATACGAAACGCAGGTCAGTATTGAGAACGATGCCCGCTCGCGCATGCAGCCGGATGTGATCGTGAGGCTGCCGCAGGGCAAAGATGTGGTGATTGACGCCAAAATGACCCTGGTGGCGTATGAGCGTTACTTCAACGCGGAGGATGACTACACCCGAGAATCGGCGCTGCAGGAGCACATTGCCTCCGTGCGTAACCACATTCGCCTGCTCGGCAGAAAAGACTATCAGCAGTTGCCGGGTCTTCGCTCGCTGGACTATGTCCTGATGTTTATTCCGGTAGAGCCCGCGTTTCTGCTGGCACTCGACAGGCAGCCTGAACTCATCACCGAAGCGCTCAAAAATAACATTATGCTGGTCAGCCCTACCACGTTGCTGGTGGCGTTACGTACCATTGCGAACCTGTGGCGCTATGAACACCAGAGCCGCAACGCGCAGCAGATTGCCGATCGTGCCAGCAAGCTGTACGACAAAATGCGCCTCTTCTTGGACGACATGTCCTCAGTCGGGCAGAGCCTGGATCGTGCGCAGGATAACTACCGCCAGGCGATGAAAAAACTCACCTCGGGACGCGGCAATCTGCTGGCGCAGGCCGAATCATTCCGCAGCCTGGGGGTAGAGGTTAAACGCGAGATTAATCCGGAATTGGTGGAACAGGCCACCGCCCAGGACGACGAGTTTCGCCTGCGAGAAGGTGCGGACGAACAAAAGACAAACAGTGAAGACAACACGTTAGCGGTGGATTTATCACCAGACGAGACTCCAGCGCGTTTCTTTCGCGGTGGTTGAAACGTAGGGCAAACGCGCCCAATCTGTTACACTTCACGAACATTTTACTGATAAGCAGGCTCTGAGATGGCTGACGATTCACAAGACACAACGCACTTTGGCTTTCAGACTGTCGCCAAAGCGCAGAAAGCTGACATGGTGGCCCACGTATTTCATTCCGTGGCGGCGAAGTACGATGTAATGAATGACCTGATGTCGTTCGGCATTCATCGCTTGTGGAAGCGCTTCACCATTGACTGTAGCGGCGTGCGTCGCGGACAAACGGTGCTGGATTTAGCCGGCGGTACGGGCGATTTAACCGCGAAATTCTCTCGTCTGGTGGGTGAAACCGGGCGCGTTGTCCTCGCCGATATTAATGACTCCATGCTGAAAATGGGACGCGAAAAGCTGCGTAACATCGGCGTGGTGGGGAACGTGGAATATGTTCAGGCAAACGCCGAAGCGCTGCCGTTCCCGGACAATACCTTTGACTGCATCACGATCTCCTTCGGTCTGCGTAACGTGACCGATAAAGAAAAGGCGCTGCGCTCCATGTACCGCGTGCTGAAACCGGGTGGACGCCTGCTGGTGCTCGAGTTCTCGAAACCGATCATTGAGCCGCTGAGCAAAGCCTACGACGCCTATTCCTTCCACGTGCTGCCGCGCATCGGTGAGCTGGTGGCGAATGATGCGGAAAGTTACCGCTATCTGGCGGAATCTATCCGTATGCACCCGGATCAGGACACCTTAAAAGCCATGATGCAGGATGCAGAATTTGAGAACGTTGAATATTTCAACCTGACGGCGGGTGTCGTCGCGCTGCATCGCGGTTACAAATTCTGAGTGGAGGTGTCCCGTGCCCTTTAAACCCTTAGTCTCCGCAGGCATCGAGAATGTACTGAATGCTTTCCTGTATCGCGCTCCGGCGCTGAAAGCTGCGCGTCAGCGGCTAAACGGGAAGGTATTGCGCATTGTTTTAAAAGAGTTATCGACGCCGCTTGTACTGGTCTTCAGCGAACGCCAGCTTGACGTACTGGGGGAGTGGGAAGGTGAAGCTGACTGCTCGGTCATCACGCACATGAGCGTGCTGCCAAAACTGCGCGATCGCCAGCAATTAACGGCGCTTATCCGCAGCGGTGAGCTGGAAGTAGAAGGCGACATTCAGGTCGTGCAGAACTTCGTTGCGCTCACCGATCTTGCGGAGTTCGACCCGGCAGAGCTGCTCGCGCCTTTTATCGGCGACATCGCCGCCGAAGGCATCGGGAAAGTCCTTCATGGTGGCGCCTCCTTTGCGCGTAAAAGCCTGCATCGTCAGCAACGCTATGCGGCGGAAGTGCTGACGGAGGAGTGGCGAATGGCGCCCGGTCCACTGGAAGTGGCGTGGTTTGCGGAAGAGACCGCGGCTGTTGAACGTGCGGTTGATGCCTTAACCAAACGGCTGGAAAAACTGGAGGGCAAATGACGCCTGGTGAAATTCGGCGCCTCTATTTCATTATTCGCACCTTTTTGAGCTACGGGCTCGACGAGCTTATCCCCAAAATGCGTATCACGCTGCCGCTTCGTATCTGGCGGCGGATGCTGTTCTGGATGCCCAATCGCCATAAAGGTCAACCGCTGGGTGAGCGTCTGCGCCTGGCGCTGCAGGAGCTCGGTCCGGTTTGGATTAAATTCGGACAGATGCTGTCGACCCGCCGCGATCTCTTCCCGCCGCTTATTGCCGATGAGCTCGCGATGCTGCAGGACCGCGTCGCACCGTTTGACGGCGCGCGCGCGAAAAAGCAAATTGAAGAGGCGATGGGAAATGTACCCGTCGAGACCTGGTTTGACGATTTCGACATTCACCCACTGGCATCGGCCTCTATCGCGCAGGTGCATACCGCACGTCTGAAAGAAAACGGCAAAGAAGTTGTTATTAAGGTCATTCGTCCGGACATCCTGCCCATCATCAAAGCAGACATGAAGCTGATTTATCGTCTGGCGCGCTGGGTACCACGCTTGCTGCCGGACGGGCGTCGCCTTCGTCCACTGGAAGTGGTGCGGGAATATGAAAAAACGCTGATTGATGAGCTTAACCTGCTGCGCGAATCGGCAAACGCCATTCAGCTGCGTCGCAACTTTGAAAACAGCCCGATGCTCTATGTTCCTGAAGTCTATTCTGACTACTGCAGCCAGAACATGATGGTAATGGAGCGTATCTACGGTATTCCGGTTTCGGATGTGGTGGCCCTGGAGAAACAGGGAACGAACATGAAGCTGTTGGCCGAGCGTGGGGTACAGGTCTTCTTTACCCAGGTGTTCCGCGACAGCTTTTTCCATGCGGACATGCACCCGGGCAATATCTTCGTGAGCTACGAACACCCTGAGGATCCGAAGTACATCGGTATCGACTGCGGGATTGTGGGGTCGCTGAATAAGGAAGATAAACGGTATCTGGCAGAGAACTTCATCGCGTTCTTCAACCGCGACTACCGTAAGGTGGCCGAGCTGCACGTCGATTCAGGCTGGGTGCCGCCGGACACCAACGTCGAGGAGTTCGAGTTCGCGATCCGGACCGTTTGTGAACCGATTTTTGAAAAACCGCTGGCGGAAATCTCCTTCGGGCACGTGCTGTTAAACCTGTTCAACACGGCTCGCCGCTTTAATATGGAAGTTCAGCCACAGCTAGTTTTACTTCAGAAAACATTACTTTACGTTGAGGGTGTAGGCCGACAGCTCTATCCTCAGTTAGACTTGTGGAAGACCGCGAAACCTTTCCTTGAATCCTGGATTAAGGATCAGGTTGGCATTCCGGCGCTGGTGCGCTCTCTGAAAGAGAAAGGCCCGTTCTGGATAGAAAAAATGCCTGAAATTCCTGAACTGGTTTATGACAGTTTGCGTCAGAGCAAGAACCTTCAGCACAGCATGGATAAAATCGCCCGCGAGCTTCAGTCCAGCCGGGTTCGCCAGGGCCAGTCACGCTATCTCTTTGGGATTGGCGCAACGCTGCTGTTGAGCGGTACGCTGCTGCTGATCAACCGTCCGGACTGGCAGATGATGCCCGCCTGGCTGATGGCTGGCGGGGTGGTTGTCTGGCTGGCAGGCTGGCGAAAAACGCGCTGAGTTTGCGTCGCTATCGACGGGTCGCATACGTATAATGCGACCTGACTAATTAATCATCTATCCCTGAGGAACATGTATGGGTGGTATCAGTATCTGGCAATTGTTGATCATTGCCGTCATCGTCGTGCTGCTGTTTGGCACCAAAAAGCTCGGTTCTATTGGTTCCGACCTGGGCGCGTCTATCAAAGGTTTCAAGAAAGCGATGAGCGATGATGAGAGCAAGCAGGATAAAACCAGCCAGGACGCTGATTTTACTGCTAAATCCATCGCCGATAAGCAGGAAGAAGCCAAAAAGGAAGACGCTAAACGCCACGATAAAGAGCAGGTGTAAGTCGTGTTCGACATTGGTTTTAGTGAGCTCCTGCTGGTCTTTGTGATTGGCCTGATTGTGCTGGGGCCGCAGCGTCTGCCGGTGGCAGTGAAAACCGTTGCGGGCTGGGTTCGTGCGCTGAGATCGCTGGCATCGACCGTTCAGAATGAGCTGGCGCAGGAGCTTAAGCTGCAGGAATTTCAGGAAAGCCTGAAAAAGGTCGAGAAGGCGAGCATGGATAACCTGACGCCGGAACTGAAAGCGTCAATGGATGAGCTGCGCGAAGCGGCGGAATCCATGAAGCGCTCCTACAGCGTTAACGATCCTGAAAAAGCGAGCGATGAAGCGAACACCATCCATAACCCGGTGGTGAAGGGCAGCGAGGAGCAGCGCGAGGGCGTAACGCCTGCCAGCGCAGAACATCAGGCTGCCGCGCCAGAACAGACGCCGCAGGAAACCGAAGTGAAAAAACAGGTGCAGCCGGAAGAGCCGGTGGCAAAAACGGCGGAAGTGAAGCCCGCTGCGTCCGTTTCCGAATCATCCCCCTCGTCGAGTGATAAAGCGTAAACATGGCAGTAGATGATACTCAACCGCTGATTGCGCACCTCATTGAGCTGCGTAAGCGCCTGTTAAACTGCATTATTGCGGTTTTACTCATATTCCTGTGCCTGGTCTATTTTGCCAACGATATCTATCAGGTGGTCTCTGCACCGCTGATTAAGCAGATGCCGCTGGGCGCAACGATGATTGCAACAGACGTTGCTTCTCCGTTCTTCACCCCCATCAAGCTGACCTTCTGGGTGTCGTTGATTGCCTCAGCGCCGGTCATTCTTTATCAGGTGTGGGCGTTTGTGGCGCCAGCACTGTATAAGCACGAACGCAAGCTGGTGATCCCGCTGCTGGTGTCTAGTTCGCTGCTGTTCTATATCGGCATGGCGTTTGCCTATTTCGTTGTCTTCCCGCTGGCCTTCGGCTTCCTGACGCATACCGCGCCGGAAGGGGTTCAGGTGTCGACGGATATCGCCAGCTACCTCAGCTTTGTGATGGCGCTGTTTATGGCGTTCGGCGTGGCATTCGAAGTGCCGGTGGCCATTGTGCTGCTTTGCTGGGTAGGGGTAACAACCCCGGATGACCTGCGTAAGAAGCGTCCGTATATCCTGGTGGGCGCCTTTGTGGTCGGCATGCTGCTGACACCGCCGGACGTGTTCTCGCAGACGCTGCTGGCCATACCGATGTACTGTCTGTTTGAGGTCGGCGTATTCTTCTCGCGTTTCTACGTGGGTAAAGGACGTCGAGCGGATGACGAAGACGATACGTCCGACAAGACCACTGAAGAGTAAAACCAGCCGCCCGTCAGGGCGGTTGTTATATGGGGATTTGAATGTTTGATATCGGACTCAATCTGACCAGCTCGCAGTTTGCGAAAGATCGTGATGAGGTGGTCGCGCGCGCGTTTGCCGCCGGGGTGAAAGGGCTGCTGCTGACAGGCACCAACCTGCATGAGAGCGAGCAGGCGCAGCAGCTGGCGCAACGCTACGATCGCTGTTGGTCTACTGCTGGCGTGCATCCTCACGACAGTAGCCAGTGGACCGCGGAAAGTGGCGACACCCTGTACAGGCTGGCGAAGACGCCAGCCGTTGTGGCGATCGGCGAATGCGGTCTCGATTTCAACCGTAACTTTTCCACGCCTGAAGAGCAGGAAAAGGCGTTCACTGCCCAGCTTGCGCTGGCGGCAGAGCTTGGAATGCCCGTATTTATGCACTGCCGCGACGCGCATGAGCGTTTCCTGGCACTTCTGGATCCGTGGCTGGAGAAACTGCCCGGCGCGGTACTGCACTGCTTCACCGGTTCACGACAGGAAGCGCTGGATTGCCTGAAGCGAGGGCTTTATCTGGGTGTTACTGGCTGGGTTTGCGATGAGCGTCGCGGGCTCGAACTTCGGGAGCTGTTGCCAGCGATCCCGGCTGACCGGTTGCTCCTTGAAACCGATGCGCCCTATCTGCTACCGCGCGATATGAAACCCAAACCGGCATCGCGGCGAAATGAGCCCGCGTATCTGGGGCACATTGTTGAGAGTGTTGCGAAGTGGCGCGGAGAGGATCCGCACTGGCTTTCAGCGCAGACGGATAACAACGTGCGTAATCTGTTCGGAATAAACGTTTAAAGTTTGCGGAAGTCGGTGTTTTTAACGCTCTGCAGCACCTGCTTGTTCAGCAGATTGAGCAACAGCATAGAGCGCGCTTCCCCGTCCGGCTCGGCAAAAATCGCCTGCAGGCCTTCGAAAGCCCCTTCGGTAATCACGACGCTATCGCCCGTGTAAGGGGTTTCGGGGTCGGTGATCCCTTCAGGCTGTTGATAAATCGACAGCTGATGAATGACCGTGGACGGAACCGTTGCCGGGTGGGCGCCAAAACGAACGAAGTGGCTAACGCCACGCGTTGCGCTGATGGTGGTGGTGTGGATGACTTCCGGGTCGAACTCCACGAACAGGTAGTTCGGGAATAACGGCTCACTGACGGTTGTGCGCTTCCCGCGCTGCATTTTTTCAAGCGTGATCACGGGCGTCAGGCAATTTACAGACTGACGTTCAAGATGTTCCTGCGCGCGCTGAAGTTGCCCGCGTTTGCAATACAGTAAATACCAGGCCTGCATAATCACTCTTTCCCTTAGTTCGGGGCGCAAGCATATCAAAACCCTGGCGGGATCGCTAAGTTGATTATAATGGGCGAAAATGGGACAGAACGCATAACTTCACGCTAATTTAACAAAATTACAGCATCAAGCAGGCTTACGCCGTATAATGAAGCGCTTACAGAGAGGCCATGATTAACTGCATGAAATACCACGATCTCCGCGACTTCCTGACGCTGCTGGAAAAGCAGGGTGAACTCAAACGTATTACACTTCCTGTTGATCCTTATCTGGAGATGACAGAAATTGCTGACCGCACCCTGCGTGCCGGTGGCCCCGCGTTACTGTTTGAAAATCCGAAAGGGTACTCCATGCCGGTACTGTGCAACCTGTTTGGTACACCGCGTCGTGTTGCACTGGGGATGGGTCAGGAGGACGTCACGGCGCTGCGTGAAGTCGGTAAGCTGCTGGCGTTTCTGAAAGAGCCGGAGCCACCGAAAGGCTTTCGCGATCTGTTCGACAAACTGCCGCAGTTTAAGCAGGTGCTGAACATGCCCACCAAACGCCTGCGCGGCGCGCCGTGCCAGCAGAAGGTGCTGGAAGGCGATGCGGTTGATCTGACCAAAATCCCTGTCATGCAGTGCTGGCCGGAAGATGCTGCGCCGCTGATAACCTGGGGGCTTACCGTTACGCGCGGCCCGCACAAAGAGCGGCAAAACCTCGGTATTTACCGCCAGCAATTGATTGGCAAGAATAAACTCATCATGCGCTGGCTGTCGCATCGCGGCGGCGCGCTGGATTTCCAGGAGTGGTGCGCTGCGCATCCGGGGGAGCGTTTCCCGGTGTCTGTCGCTTTAGGCGCCGATCCGGCCACCATTCTGGGAGCCGTCACCCCCGTGCCGGATACCCTTTCTGAATATGCGTTTGCAGGCCTGCTGCGCGGAACGAAAACCGAAGTCGTGAAGTGTATTTCTAACGATCTCGAAGTTCCGGCCAGTGCAGAAATTGTGCTGGAGGGTTACCTTGAACAGGGTGAAATGGCGCCAGAAGGCCCTTACGGCGACCACACCGGCTATTACAACGAGGTGGATAACTTCCCGGTGTTTACCGTGACGCACATTACGCAGCGTGAGGATGCGATTTATCACTCCACGTATACCGGACGTCCACCGGACGAACCGGCGGTGCTGGGCGTGGCGCTGAATGAAGTGTTTGTGCCGATCCTGCAAAAGCAGTTCCCGGAAATAGTTGATTTTTATCTGCCGCCTGAAGGATGCTCGTATCGCATGGCGGTGGTCACGATGAAGAAGCAGTATCCTGGTCATGCTAAACGCGTGATGATGGGCGTGTGGTCTTTCCTGCGCCAGTTTATGTATACCAAATTTGTTATTGTCTGCGATGATGACGTTAACGCCCGCGACTGGAATGACGTAATCTGGGCCATTACCACGCGAATGGACCCGGCGCGCGATACGGTGTTAGTCGAAAACACGCCGATTGATTATCTGGATTTTGCCTCGCCGGTTTCCGGTCTTGGCTCAAAGATGGGACTGGATGCCACAAATAAATGGCCTGGCGAAACCGACCGTGAATGGGGTCGCCCGATCAAAAAAGATCCTGCTGTGACCGCGCGCATTGACGCGATCTGGGACGAGCTGGCCATAATGAATAACGGTAAACCCTGAGCTGACCGTTAAGCCCTATAGACTTCCCGACAGAGAGAGCGAATGACAACCTTAAGCTGTAAAGTGACCTCGGTAGATGCCATCACCGACACCGTATATCGCGTCCGTTTAGTGCCAGAAGCGCCATTCTCTTTCCGCGCGGGTCAGTACCTGATGGTTGTGATGGATGAGCGTGATAAGCGTCCTTTCTCTATGGCCTCAACGCCGGCGGAGCAGGAATTTATTGAGCTTCATATTGGTGCGTCAGAGCTTAACCTGTATGCGATGGCGGTGATGGATCGCATCCTGAAGGAACGTGAAATCGTGGTGGATATTCCGCACGGTGATGCGTGGCTGCGCGATGACGAAGACCGTCCGCTGATCCTGATCGCTGGCGGTACAGGCTTCTCCTACGTGCGCTCCATTCTGTTGACCGCACTGGCGCGTAACCCGGACCGTGACATCACCATTTACTGGGGTGGCCGCGAAGAGAAACATCTGTACGATCTGTCTGAACTGGAAGCGCTGAGCGTCACCCATCCTAACCTGCGCATTGAGCCGGTGGTTGAGCAGCCGGAAGAGGGCTGGCGCGGGCGTAGCGGTACGGTGCTGACGGCGGTGCTGCAGGATCACGGTACGCTGGCTGGGCACGATATCTATATCGCTGGCCGTTTCGAGATGGCGAAAATCGCCCGCGATCTGTTCTGTAACGAACGTGATGCGCGTGAAGACCGCCTGTTTGGCGATGCGTTTGCCTTCATTTAAATAAAAAACCCGCCCCTGACAGGCGGGAAGAACGGCAACTAAACTCTCTCTCTTCGCCAGTGACGCCACTGGCGGCGAGGTACCTCTCGTAGGCCGGGAAAGCGCAGCGCCTCCCGGCAAAAGCCCGATGGCGCGATGCTTATCGGGCCTACGTATTAGACCTACACTCTCTCAAACACCGTCGCGATACCCTGACCCAGCCCGATACACATCGTTGCCAGACCAAACTGGGCATCTTTGCGTTCCATCAGGTTGATCAGCGTCGTGCTGATGCGCGCACCGGAGCAGCCCAGCGGGTGACCGAGGGCGATCGCGCCGCCGTTGAGGTTAATCTTCTCGTCGATCTGATCCATCAGCCCCAGATCTTTAATGCATGGCAGGATCTGCGCGGCGAACGCTTCGTTCATCTCGAACAGATCGATGTCGCTGGCGGTTAAGCCCGCTTTTTTCAGCGCCAGCTTCGAGGCCGGAACCGGGCCGTAGCCCATGATTGAAGGATCGCAGCCCACAACCGCCATCGAACGTACCCGAGCGCGAGGGGTTAAGCCCAGCTCGCGGGCGCGGCTTTCGCTCATCACCAGCATCGCCGCGGCACCGTCGGACAGGGCGGACGACGTTCCCGCCGTGACCGTACCGGTGACCGGATCAAACGCCGGGCGCAGGGTAGACAGCGCTTCGACCGTGGTTTCCGGGCGGATGACTTCGTCGTAGCTGAACTGCTTCAGAACGCCGTCTGCGTCGTGACCGCCGGTCGGGATGATCTCATTCTTAAAGGCACCGGACTGTGTCGCCGCCCATGCGCGAGCGTGAGAGCGCGCGGCAAAGGCATCCTGCATTTCACGGCTGATGCCGTGCAGACGAGAAAGCATCTCGGCGGTCAGACCCATCATCCCCGCGGCTTTCGCCACGTTACGGCTCATCCCCGGGTGGAAATCGACCCCGTGGCTCATCGGCACGTGGCCCATGTGCTCAACGCCGCCCACCAGGCAGGCCTGCGCATCGCCGGTCATGATCATGCGCGCCGCGTCGTGCAGCGCCTGCATTGACGAACCGCACAGGCGGTTCACGGTGACGGCCGGAACTGAATGTGGGATCTCCGCCAGCAGCGACGCGTTGCGGGCGATGTTGAAGCCTTGCTCCAGGGTCTGCTGCACGCAGCCCCAGTAGATATCGTCCAGCGCAGCAGGATCCAGCGCCGGGTTACGCGCCAGCAGGCTACGCATCAGGTGCGCGGAGAGGTCTTCCGCACGCACGTTACGGAATGCACCGCCTTTTGAACGGCCCATCGGGGTGCGAATCGCATCAACAATGACAACCTTTTCCATTGTGACTCCTTAAGCCGTTTTCAGTTCGCCAACCGGACGGGCTGGCTCAACTGCTGGATAGTAGGGTTCGTTATGGCGCGCTTTGTTACGCAGCCCTTCCGGCACTTCATACAGCGGGCCGAGGTGCTGATACTGCTGAGCCATATCGAGATAGCGGGCGCTACCGAGCGTGTCCAGCCAGCGGAACGCGCCGCCGTGGAACGGAGGGAAGCCCAGGCCGTATACCAGCGCCATATCGGCTTCTGCAGGGCTGGCGATGATGCCTTCTTCGAGGCAACGCACCACTTCGTTGATCATCGGGATCATCATGCGGGCGATGATCTCGTCGTCGGTGAAGTCGCGTTTCGGCTGACTGACATCGGCCAGCAGGCTATCCACCGCCGCGTCTTCTTCTTTCTTCGGTTTGCCCTTGCTGTCTTCTTTATAACGCCAGAAGCCCAGACCGTTTTTCTGACCGAAGCGGTTAGCGTCGAACAGCGCGTCAATCGCGTCGCGATAGTCTTTCTGCATGCGCTGCGGGAAGCCTGCCGCCATTACCGCCTGGGCGTGGTGGGCGGTATCAATGCCGACTACGTCCAGCAGATACGCCGGGCCCATCGGCCAGCCGAACTGTTTTTCCATCACTTTGTCGATTTTGCGGAAGTCCGCGCCGTCGCGCAGCAGCTGGCTAAAACCGGCGAAATAAGGGAACAGCACGCGGTTGACGAAGAAGCCCGGACAATCGTTAACGACGATCGGCGTTTTGCCCATCTTGCTTGCCCATGCCACCACTTTAGCGATGGTTTCGTCGGAGGTTTTTTCCCCACGGATCACTTCGACCAGCGGCATACGGTGTACCGGGTTGAAGAAGTGCATACCGCAGAAGTTTTCCGGACGCTTCAGCACGCTCGCCAGTTCGCTGATTGGAATGGTGGAGGTGTTAGAGGCCAGCACGGTATCCGGGCGAACCTTGTCTTCCGTTTCCGCCAGCACCGCTTTTTTAACCTTCGGGTTCTCGACGACGGCTTCGACCACCACGTCGACACGGTCAAAACCGCTGTATTCCAGCACGGGCTGAATGGTGGAAATCACGCCTGCAAGCTTCAGACCGTCAATTTTGCCGCGCTCAAGCTGTTTATTCAGCAGCTTGGCCGCTTCGGTCATGCCCAGCGTCAGGGATTTCTCGTTGATGTCTTTCATCACCACCGGCACGCCTTTCCAGGCCGACTGGTAAGCGATGCCGCCACCCATAATGCCCGCGCCGAGTACCGCCGCATGTTTTGGCGTCTCAACGTTTTTAGTCAGCTGTTTGGCTTTGCCTTTCACGAACTGATCGTTCAGGAAGATACCGACCAGCGCGCGGGCTTCATTGGTGTGCGCCAGCGGGACAAAGCTCTGATTTTCGAGCTTCAGCGCTTCATCGCGTCCGAGACGGGCAGCCGCTTCAATGGTTTTCACCGCCGTGATCGGCGCCGGGTAGTGTTTGCCCGCCGTCTGCATGACCATGCCTTTGGCGATGGTGAAGCTCATGGTGGCTTCAATCTTGCTGAGTTTTAACGGCTCCAGCTTCGGCTGGCGTTTGGCTTTCCAGTCGAGATCGCCGTTAATCGCCTGACGCAGAATGGCGACAGCACCTTCAACCAGCTTCTCAGGTTTCACAACGCCGTCGACCAGGCCGATTTTCTGCGCCTGTTCTGCGCCGACGTCTTTACCTGCGGCAATGATCTCCAGCGCGCTGTCGGCACCCAGCATGCGCGGCATACGGACGGAGCCGCCAAAGCCCGGCATGATGCCCAGCTTGGTTTCCGGCAGGCCGATGCGCAGGTCCGGTGTCGCCAGGCGATAGTCTGTCGCCAGCACGCACTCGCAGCCGCCGCCCAGTGCATAGCCGTTAACGGCGGAAATGGTCGGGACAGGCAGATCTTCCAGACGATTAAAGACGCTGTTGGCAAAGTGCAGCCACTGGCTCAGCTGTTCTTCCGGGACCAGGAACAGCGAAAGGAACTCGGTGATATCGGCACCGACGATAAAGGCCGCTTTGTTCGAACGCAGCAGCAGCCCTTTTAATTCAGGTTGTTTTTCAAGAACATCCAGCGCCTGGCCAAGACTGGCCACCGTCGCGGTATCAAGCTTGTTCACTGAGCCGGGGGCATCGAACACCAGTTCGGCAATGCCATCTTCCAGCCAGTTGAGGTACAGGGTGTCGCCTTTGTAGAGCATGTCAGTCTCCTGAATCCAGCAATTGGATCTGGTCATACCAGATGAATCGGAGTGTGGGATTTATGTTAATAAAATGCAAATTACTCATTAAGAAAATGCTGCATTGATCACGGTCGGTGGAAATCACGCAGCCGGAGTGAGGTGTGCTAAGATGCGATGACTTGAGGTCAAAAAAACGAAAGGAAGAATGATGGACTCACTGGCTTCGCTTTATAAAAATCATATCGTTACCCTACAGGAACGTACCCGCGATGTACTGGCCCGCTTTAAGCTGGATGCGCTGCTGATCCACTCCGGCGAGCTGATGAATACCTTTCTGGATGACCACGCTTATCCGTTTAAGGTGAACCCGCAGTTTAAAGCCTGGGTGCCGGTGACGCAGGTTCCAAATTGCTGGCTGCTGGTGGATGGCGTGAACAAACCGAAACTGTGGTTCTACCTGCCGGTCGATTACTGGCACAACGTAGAACCGCTGCCGACCTCTTTCTGGACGGAAGAGGTTGATGTGATTGCACTGCCGAAAGCGGACGGTATTGGCGGCCAGCTGCCTGCCGCACGTGGCAACATCGCCTATATTGGCCCTGTTCCGGAGCGTGCATTGGGCCTGGATATTGCGGCAGACAAACTCAACCCGAAAGGGGTGCTGGATTACCTCCACTATTACCGCGCATATAAAACCGACTATGAACTTTACTGCATGCGTGAAGCGCAAAAAACGGCGGTGAATGGTCACCGTGCCGCGCACGAAGCGTTCCAGTCGGGGATGAGCGAGTTCGACATCAATCAGGCCTATCTGACCGCGACAGGTCACCGTGATACCGACGTGCCGTACAGCAACATTGTCGCGCTCAACGAGCACGCGTCTGTGCTTCACTACACCAAACTGGATCACCAGGTTCCGTCGGAAATGCGCAGCTTCCTGCTGGACGCAGGGGCAGAGTACAACGGCTACGCGGCCGACCTGACCCGTACCTGGGCGGCGAATGCGGACACCGATTTCGCGCAGCTGATTAAAGACGTGAACGATGAACAGCTGGCGCTGATTGGCACCATGAAGGCGGGTACCAGCTATGTGGATTACCACATCCAGTTCCATCAGCGCATCGCAAAACTGCTGCGTAAGCATCAGATTGTGAAAGACATGAGCGAAGAGGCGATGGTTGAGAACGATCTGACCGGGCCATTCATGCCGCACGGTATCGGCCATCCGCTGGGCCTGCAGGTTCACGACGTTGCGGGCTTTATGCAGGATGATACCGGTACGCACCTGGCGGCACCGTCTAAATATCCTTACCTGCGCT
The DNA here is from genome assembly GCF_041365315.1 of Enterobacter cloacae complex sp. 2015409. Lineage (NCBI taxonomy): Bacteria > Pseudomonadati > Pseudomonadota > Gammaproteobacteria > Enterobacterales > Enterobacteriaceae > Enterobacter > Enterobacter cloacae complex sp. 2015409. Next base: position 80,160 of record NZ_JBFTVM010000010.1, read on the forward strand.
GCACCCGTATTCTGGAGCCGCGTATGGTGCTGACGATTGAGCCGGGGATCTACTTTATCGAATCCCTGCTGGCGCCGTGGCGTGAAGGCCAGTTCAGCAAGCACTTCAACTGGGAAAAAATTGACGCGCTGAAGCCGTTTGGCGGTATTCGTATCGAAGATAACGTGGTGGTTCACGAAAACGGTATCGAGAATATGACGCGAGACCTGAAGCTGGCCTGATGGAAAGCTGGCTGATACCGGCTGAACCGGTCACCTTTGTTGAGGAAATCAAGAAAAGCCGCTTTATTACGCTGCTGGCGCATACCGATGGCGTAGAGGCGGCAAAAGCGTTTGTCGAGTCCGTCCGGGCTGAGCATCCTGACGCCCGTCACCACTGCGTGGCGTGGGTAGCAGGGCCGCCGGACGATTCACAGCAGCTGGGGTTTTCCGATGACGGTGAACCGGCGGGCACGGCCGGTAAACCCATGCTCTCCCAGCTTATGGGCAGCGGCGTGGGCGAAATAACCGCCGTGGTGGTGCGCTACTACGGCGGCATTTTGTTAGGCACCGGTGGGCTGGTTAAAGCCTATGGCGGGGGCGTGCAGCAGGCGCTTAATATGCTGGTCACTACCCGCAAAACGCCGCTTACCGAATATACTTTATTATGCGATTACGCCCAGCTATCGGGTATTGAAGCGCTGCTGCGGCAGTTTAACGGTGTCATCGCACACAGTGAATATCAGGCAATGGTGCAATTACGCGTGGCGCTTCCTCAGGCGGAACTGGCTGCTTTTTCAGCAAAACTGGCTGATTTTAGTCGTGGTTCGTTGCAATTGCTGCCGATTGAAGAATAATCCCCACCTCACTTTTGAATACCAAAGGAAGCGGCAGAGATGCATTTTCGTGCCATAACCCGAATCGTTGGACTGCTGGTCATACTCTTTTCCGGGACGATGATTCTCCCTGGACTGGTGGCGCTTATCTACCGGGACGGCGCGGGGCGGGCATTTACCCAGACCTTCTTTGTCGCGCTGGCGATTGGTTCGCTGCTGTGGTGGCCAAACCGTCGCCAGAAAGGTGAGCTGAAATCTCGCGAAGGCTTTTTGATTGTGGTCCTGTTCTGGACGGTGCTGGGGAGCGTTGGTTCGCTGCCCTTTATCTTCTCTGAACAGCCTAACCTGAGCATCACGGATGCCTTTTTTGAATCCTTCTCCGGTTTAACGACCACCGGGGCGACGACGCTGGTGGGGCTGGATTCACTTCCGCACGCCATTCTCTTTTATCGCCAGATGCTGCAGTGGTTCGGGGGGATGGGGATCATCGTCCTGGCGGTGGCCATTCTGCCTATTCTGGGCGTTGGTGGGATGCAGCTCTATCGCGCCGAAATGCCCGGACCGCTGAAAGATAACAAGATGCGCCCGCGTATTGCTGAGACGGCGAAAACTCTCTGGCTTATCTATGTCTTGCTGACGGTGGCCTGTGCGCTGGCGCTATGGTTTGCCGGGATGCCCGCTTTCGACGCCATCGGACACAGCTTCGCGACGATTGCTATCGGCGGGTTCTCCACCCACGATGCCAGCGTCGGCTACTTCGACAGCCCAACGATTAACACGATTATTGCCATTTTCCTGCTGATCTCTGGCTGTAACTATGGCCTGCACTTCTCTTTACTGAGCGGGCGCAGCCTGAAGGTGTACTGGCGTGACCCTGAGTTCCGCATGTTCATTGGCGTCCAGCTGACGCTGGTGATCATCTGTACACTGGTATTGTGGTTCCATGATGTCTATAACTCCGCGTTGACCACGCTAAACCAGGCCTTCTTCCAGGTAGTATCGATGGCGACGACCGCCGGGTTTACCACGGACAGCATCGCGCGCTGGCCGCTGTTCCTGCCGGTGCTTCTGCTCTGTTCCGCGTTTATCGGCGGCTGTGCGGGGTCGACGGGCGGTGGCCTGAAGGTGATCCGTATTCTGCTGCTGTTCAAGCAGGGCAACCGTGAGCTGAAACGCCTGGTCCACCCGAACGCGGTCTACAGCATCAAGCTGGGTAACCGCGCGCTGCCGGAACGTATCCTCGAAGCGGTGTGGGGGTTCTTCTCGGCGTATGCGCTGGTCTTTATCGTCAGCATGCTGGCGATTATCGCGACGGGAGTGGATGATTTCTCCGCCTTTGCTTCCGTTGTCGCAACATTGAACAACCTTGGGCCTGGCCTCGGGGTTGTGGCGGATAACTTTGCCAGTATGAACCCGGTCGCGAAATGGATCCTCATCGGCAATATGCTGTTTGGTCGTCTTGAGGTCTTTACGCTGCTGGTGCTGTTCACCCCTACATTCTGGCGCGAGTAAGGAGCCGTTGATGAAAACACTGATTCTTTTCTCTACGCGAGACGGGCAAACGCGTGAGATTGCCGCGTATCTGGCATCGGAATTAAAAGAGCTGGGGATTTACTCGGATGTGGTGAACCTGAACCGTGCTGAGCAGATAAGCTGGCAGGATTACGACCGCGTGGTAATTGGTGCATCTATTCGTTACGGGCATTTCCATCCGGCGCTGGATCGTTTTGTGAAAAAGCACACGGCGGTGCTCAATAAACTGCCCGGTGCATTTTACTCGGTCAATCTGGTCGCGCGTAAACCCGAGAAGCGCACGCCGCAGACCAACAGCTACACGCGCAAGTTTTTACTCAACTCGCCGTGGCAGCCTGATCTGTGCGCCGTCTTTGCCGGCGCGCTGCGCTACCCTCGCTACCGCTGGTATGACCGCTTTATGATCCGTCTTATTATGAAGATGACGGGGGGCGAAACCGACACGCGTAAAGAAGTGGTTTATACCGACTGGTCGCAGGTAGCCAGTTTTGCGCGAGAAATCGCACATTTAACGGGCGATTCGCGACATAAATAAGCGTTAAGTTTGAAAAGTGAGCGAACGAAAAGTTTTTTGTATTTTGTGCTTGTCACTTCAGAATAACTCCCTATAATGCGCCTCCACTGACACGGAACAACGGCACACACGCCGCCGGGTCAGCAGAGAATAGCGAAAATAAACGCTTGACTCTGAAGCGGGAAAGCGTAA
>NZ_JBFTVM010000011.1:0-29361 GCF_041365315.1 Enterobacter cloacae complex sp. 2015409
TCACTCAGAGACTTGGTATTCATTTATTGTCCGAAGACATTAAGAATCCATGTCACTTTGAGTGCCCACACAGATTGTCTGATAAATTGTTAAAGAGCAGTGCAACGCGGCGTTAAGCTCACCGTTGCGAGGTCCCGTATATTACGTTTTCCTCATTCAGAGTCAACCCGTTATTTCAGGATTTTTTCTCTTCAACCGACCGGGTTGTTTGTGAAGTGATTCACATCCGCCGTGTCGATGGAGGCGCATTATAGGGAGTTCTCCGCAGGCCGCAACCGCTAAATGACAGAAAAATGACTGACTGCTGCATTCCACAGCAAAACCCCGCCTTATACCTTTTTACACACAGACTTATCCACAATGATACGAAAAAGTGAAAATGTGCGAGCGTTGCGCAAACGTTTTCGTTAAAATGCTCGCGCTTAACAAGGATGCCTCGTCAGGTGTGTTAGATGAGTTTTTCACAGGAAAATTCATCTAACGCTCTCTGTAATCGTGAAATCCAGGGGATTTACCATGCAACAACGTCGTCCAGTCCGCCGCGCTCTGCTCAGTGTTTCTGATAAAGCCGGTATCGTCGAATTCGCTCAGGCACTTTCCGCACGCGGTGTGGAGCTGCTTTCTACAGGCGGTACCGCTCGCCTGTTAGCAGATAAAGGTCTGCCGGTAACCGAAGTGTCCGATTACACCGGTTTCCCGGAAATGATGGATGGACGCGTCAAAACCCTGCATCCAAAAGTCCACGGCGGTATTCTTGGCCGTCGCGGTCAGGACGACGCCATTATGGAACAGCATGACATCGCACCAATCGACATGGTGGTTGTTAACCTCTACCCGTTTGCCCAGACCGTTGCCCGCGAAGGCTGCTCTCTGGAAGATGCGGTAGAGAATATTGATATCGGCGGCCCGACCATGGTGCGCTCCGCGGCCAAGAACCATAAAGATGTGGCCATCGTCGTAAAGAGCAGCGATTACGAAACCATTATTAATGAGATGGATGCCAACGAAGGGTCGCTGACCCTGGAAACGCGTTTCGACCTCGCCATCAAAGCCTTCGAACACACCGCCGCGTACGACAGCATGATCGCCAACTACTTCGGTAGCCTGGTACCGGCTTACCACGGTGAAAGCAAAGATCCTTCAGGCCGCTTCCCGCGCACCCTGAACCTGAACTTCATTAAGAAGCAGGATATGCGTTACGGTGAGAACAGCCACCAGCAAGCAGCCTTCTATATAGAAGAAGAGGTAAAAGAAGCCTCTGTTGCGACCGCTCAGCAGGTTCAGGGCAAAGCCCTCTCCTATAACAACATTGCCGACACCGACGCCGCGCTGGAATGCGTAAAAGAGTTCAGCGAGCCGGCCTGCGTTATCGTCAAGCACGCGAACCCATGCGGCGTTGCCGTGAGCACCTCTATTCTGGATGCCTACGATCGCGCCTACAAAACCGACCCGACCTCTGCGTTCGGCGGCATTATCGCCTTCAACCGCGAGCTGGATGCTGAAACGGCTCAGGCCATCATCTCCCGCCAGTTCGTTGAAGTGATCATCGCGCCATCCGCATCCGAAGAGGCGCTCAAAATTACCGCGGCAAAACAGAACGTGCGCGTACTGGTTTGCGGCCAGTGGGCAGAACGCGTGCCGGGCCTGGACTTCAAACGCGTCAACGGCGGCCTGCTGGTTCAGGATCGCGATCTGGGTATGGTGACAGAAGCCGACCTGCGCGTGGTGACCAAACGTCAGCCGACCGAACAGGAACTACGTGACGCGCTGTTCTGCTGGAAAGTGGCGAAGTTCGTCAAATCCAACGCCATCGTCTACGCGAAAGAGAATATGACCATCGGAATAGGTGCTGGCCAGATGAGCCGCGTCTACTCCGCGAAAATCGCGGGCATTAAAGCAGGCGATGAAGGTCTGGAAGTGAAAGGCTCCGCCATGGCTTCTGACGCGTTCTTCCCGTTCCGTGACGGTATCGATGCGGCAGCTGCTGTCGGCATCACCTGCGTGATCCAGCCTGGCGGCTCAATCCGCGACGACGAAGTGATTGCCGCCGCCGACGAACACGGCATTGCGATGATTTTCACCGACATGCGCCACTTCCGCCATTAATTCCCGGAGCTGAAAATGAAAGTATTAGTGATTGGTAACGGCGGACGCGAGCACGCGCTGGCGTGGAAAGCGGCGCAGTCTCCGCTGGTGAAAACGGTCTTCGTGGCACCGGGCAACGCCGGTACCGCACTGGAACCCGCGCTGCAGAACGTGGCTATCGGCGTGACTGACATTCCGGCGCTGCTGAGTTTTGCCCAGAGCGAGAAAATCGACCTGACCATCGTCGGCCCGGAAGCGCCGCTGGTGATTGGCGTCGTTGACGCGTTCCGCGCGGCGGGCCTGACAATCTTCGGGCCAACACAAGGGGCCGCGCAGCTGGAAGGCTCCAAAGCCTTCACCAAAGATTTCCTCGCGCGTCATAATATCCCGACGGCGGAATATCAGAATTTCACTGAAGTGGAGCCTGCTCTGGCCTACTTACGTGAGAAGGGCGCGCCGATTGTTATCAAGGCCGACGGTCTGGCCGCCGGTAAAGGCGTGATCGTCGCGATGACGCTCGAAGAAGCCGAAGCCGCGGTTCAGGACATGCTGGCAGGTAACGCTTTCGGCGATGCGGGCCACCGTATCGTGATTGAAGAGTTCCTCGACGGTGAAGAAGCCAGCTTTATCGTGATGGTCGACGGCGAGCACGTTCTGCCGATGGCCACCAGCCAGGACCACAAGCGTGTGGGTAATGGCGACACGGGTCCTAATACCGGCGGGATGGGCGCCTACTCCCCTGCTCCGGTCGTGACTGACGAAGTTCATCAACGCACCATGGATCGCGTCATCTGGCCAACCGTGAAAGGGATGGCGGCGGAAGGTAACACCTACACCGGTTTCCTCTACGCGGGCCTGATGATCGACAAGCAGGGTAACCCTAAGGTTATCGAATTCAACTGCCGCTTTGGCGATCCGGAAACTCAGCCCATCATGCTGCGCATGAAATCCGATCTGGTGGATCTGTGTCTGGCAGCCTGCGAAGGTAAGCTGGACGAGAAAACGTCAGAGTGGGACGAGCGTGCATCTCTGGGTGTGGTGATTGCTGCGGGTGGTTATCCGGGTAATTACAACACCGGGGATGAGATCCACGGTCTGCCGCTGGAAGAGATTGACGGTGCGAAGGTGTTCCATGCCGGTACGAAGCTGGCTGAAGACGATCGCGTTCTGACCAACGGCGGACGCGTGCTGTGTGCGACCGCGCTGGGTCATACCGTGGCAGAAGCGCAGAAGCGCGCCTATGCGCTGATGGCGGATATTCACTGGAACGGTAGCTTTAGCCGTCAGGATATCGGCTATCGCGCGATTGCGCGCGAGCAGGGGGAGTAATTCCTCCTCGCCCTCACCCTCTCCCTCAAGGGAGAGGGGATTTACCTCAGAAACTCTTCTCTGTCGGCTGCCAGGTACAGAAGTCTTCGTTCGCCACCAGCAGCAGCTGAGAGCCTTCCGGCGCTTCCAGCCACGCCACACTCACTTCCATTGAGGAATGACGCTGACGGCGTTGAATGTGTTCGGTCGCCCAGGATTCAAGCTCAAGCTTGACCGTTTGCCCTTCGCAGGTGGTTACCGTCCCGTCGTTATGCCAGCGCCCCTGGCGCAGCACAACGCGTCCCAGACGAAGCGCATCGCTGGTCTGGCGGATTTGTTCGGCACGGTAACGGTAGAGGGCGATTTGATCGCTGGAAAGCTGCTGTTTTTGACCGCCGACTTCGCGCTGCATAAAGCTCAGCTCGCCATGGTCGTCAAAACGCACTTTCACGTGTTCGGGGGTCTTGCTGTAGACGTTCAGTTCAATCAGCGACAGGTCATCCCCCTGCCAGCGATATTCCGCCGTCGACGTATTGCCGTTATGCCACGGGCTAAAGGCAGAAAGCAGATGCACTTCGCCGCCGGAATCTTTGCGCCAAATCCTGACCGCGCCCTGGTTGTCCGCGTAGCCGCTGGCGGTAAACGGCGGCAGGGAGGTGTCGTGGCTGCAGGCGGACAGCAGCAGCATGCCTGCCAGCGCGAGCGTTCCGCGCCAGAAAGACAAAAGGGGCGTTGCCGCCCCTTCGCTAAAACTGTTCACTGCCACGCGTCTTACTTAACTGCGTCTTTCAGTGCTTTACCAGAAACAAATGCCGGCACGTTCGCTGCGGCGATTTTGATTTCTTTACCGGTCTGCGGGTTGCGGCCAGTACGCTCAGCGCGGTGGTTCACTTTGAAGGTACCGAAACCAACCAGTTGTACAGCATCGCCTTCTTTCAGAGACTCAGTAATAGCAGCCAGGGTAGATTCCAGAGCAGCTTTAGCCTGCACTTTAGACAGATCAGCCTTGTCCGCAATTACATCAATCAGTTGAGTCTTGTTCATAAGTTATCCTTTCAATGTGTTTATCGCTTGCTAAGCATCGAGTGCGACGAAAATGCCAAAAAAGCACTCTCCTGCATACACGCACCGATAGCCACTTTTTTTCGCCCCCCAAATGTAGACCAGACAAGGGGCGAAAGGGAAGAGTCGAGGAGCGACAAAACGGGCGTTATCTCAAGTTTTCTTATCTCATTGGTTAAAAATTATACCAATATTACTCTCACCGGCCTCACGTAAGTCCGCACGCAGCCCTTTTATCAGTTCAATATCGCGTTCTTCACACTCTGCCAGCAGGCGGAAAATTTCCCACTGAATGTCCCATTCTTGCTCAACGGCCGGGTTTGCACGCAGTTCTTCATCGGTCATTTCGCGACCTTCCTGGGTCATTTCCAGCATCGCCACGGTCGTAATAGATGCCTTACTGACTTCAATAGCGTGCTCCAGCGTTTCACCGCTCAGACGGGAGTGAAGCAGTTCGCTTAACGCCACGCAGGCATCAATCGCCGGGTAGACACCGTACAGGTCAAAATCATCCGCCACCGGAATCGCCTCTTCCAGCTTTTCGAGCTGAGAGTCGAAATTCACCTTCGCGTCTTTCACCGTCAGCGTTTCCCAGATCAGATCCAGAATGCGGCGGTAGATATGGCCATCACCAAAGCCCGTCTGCTTACAGAACGCGGCATAGTTGGGATACATGCGCTCGCACAGGCAAGCCATAAAGGTGACGTGCTGCCAGCTTTCCAGCTTTTCAAGGCGCAGGTGAATCGGGTTTTGTAGCATGATGATCTCTCGAATCGAAAATTAGGCGCAGTTTACCTGAATCACCGCTGAATTTCCTGCCAACGAACAAAAGCCGGACGCGAAGAGGCCACCGCGTCAGCCCAGCGCGTCGGTTCCGGTAAGCGGTAGCCGTTCATGCAGCGCTGTACCCACGCCAGAGCGCTGTCCATGCTCACCCGATGGCCGGTGGCGATGAACAGCGGATTACAGCGAGCTTTGCTGCGCCAGACCCACGCCAGCTGCTCTCCTTTATGGATAAGCGGTGCCAGCGCGCCCGGCTCGTCGGAGAGTGGCTCAAACGCGCCGCACAGGCGTTTCTTGGCAACGCCAATGGTCGGCACATCCACCAGCAGCCCAAAGTGGCTGGCAACGCCTAAACGGCGCGGGTGTGAGATCCCGTGCCCATCGACAAACAGCAGGTCAGGTTTTTGCGAGAGCTGCTCCCACGCTGCCAGCAGCGCGGGATATTCGCGGAAGGAGAGAAAGCCCGGGATATACGGCATGGTGGTCGCGATACGCGCGACCTTGTACTCCATCAGCTCAAGCGAAGGGTATTTCAGTACCACCATCGCCGCTCGCGTCACTTCCCCACCCTGCTCGAACCCGACGTCTGCTCCGCCAATGTACTGCGGAGGATCCTTATCCAGACGATCCTCACGGATCACCGATGAGGCCAGTTCGATTTGTTGAGCGCGTAGCGACGCGAGATCCATAACGACTCCTTACTTGTGATACTGGGCAGAAAGCCGATGCACCGCCTCCACAAATACGCCTGCGTGCTCTGGCGGTACATCCTGATGAATACCGTGGCCGAGGTTAAAGACGTGGCCTTCCCCCTGGCCGAAACCAGACAGTATAGTCGACACTTCTTCTTCAATGCGGGCTGGCGGCGCATAGAGCATGGACGGGTCCATATTGCCCTGCAGCGCCACTTTGTCGCCCACGCGACGACGCGCATCGGCAATATCGGTGGTCCAGTCGAGGCCCAGCGCGTCGCAGCCGGTTGCCGCCATCGCTTCCAGCCACTGGCCGCCACCTTTAGTGAACAGCGTCACCGGCACGCGGCGACCTTCGTTTTCACGCAGCAGGCCGTCGACGATTTTGTGCATGTAATACAGGGAGAACTGCTGATAATCGCGTCCGGTCAGCACGCCGCCCCAGGTATCGAAAATCATCACCGACTGCGCACCCGCCTTAATCTGCGCGTTCAGATAGAGGGTGACGCTCTTCGCCAGCTTGTCGAGCAGCGCATGCAGGGCCAGCGGCTCGGCGTACATCATCTTTTTAATCAGGGTGAAGGCTTTGCTGCTGCCCCCTTCAACCATATAGGTCGCCAGCGTCCACGGGCTGCCGGAGAAGCCAATCAGCGGCACTTCACCTTTCAGCTCGCGGCGAATGGTGCGCACGGCGTTCATCACGTAGCCCAGCTCGCCTTCCGGATCGGGGATCGGCAGCTTGTCCACGTCGGCTTTGCTTTTGATCGGAGAGGTGAAACGCGGGCCTTCACCGGTTTCGAAGTACAGGCCAAGGCCCATGGCATCCGGAATGGTCAGAATATCCGAGAAGAGGATCGCAGCATCCAGCGGGAAGCGGCGCAGCGGCTGGAGCGTCACTTCACAGGCCAGCTCGGCGTTTTTGCACAGCGACATAAAATCGCCCGCCTGCGCGCGCGTGGCTTTGTACTCTGGCAGATAGCGTCCCGCCTGGCGCATCATCCACACCGGGGTGACATCAACGGGCTGGCGCAGCAGCGCACGCAGATAACGATCGTTCTTCAGTTCGGTCATTTTTGCAGTTCCTTAAGCGTCATGGCCTCAGTGTAACACTACTCATACTCGGCCCGACACATCGCCACGGTATCTTCTATCAGCCGACGCGCCACGGTGCCCGGCGGAGGTAACAGCGGTAAATCGTCGTAGCGATACCAGTTCGCATCCAGCAGCTCTTTCTGATCGATAACGATCTCGCCGCTGTCATATTCGGCCATAAAGGCCGTCATCAGCGACTGCGGGAACGGCCACGGCTGGGAGGTGACGTAGCGCAGGTTCTTCACTTTGATCCCGCTCTCCTCCATCACCTCGCGCGCCACCGCCTGCTCCAGCGTTTCGCCCACTTCGACGAAGCCGGCCAGCACGGTATGAACGCCGTTGCGATGACGGGTATGCTGCGCCAGCAGGATGGAATCCTCCCGGCGGATAGCGACGATAATGCACGGCGCAATCTGCGGATAGTAGCGTTCGCGGCAGTGGTTGCAGAGCATCGCCCATTCGGTTTTGCTCGGACGCATGGTATGGCCGCAATAGCCGCAGTATTTATGCGAGCGGTAAAACTCCGCCAGCTGCACGCCGCGCCCCGCCAGCTGGAACAGCCCCACGTCCAGATCCAGCACCTGGCGCACAGATCCCATATCCTGGCGGCGGGGCTGTTGGATCAACCACACGGGCTCACCCTGCCACTCGCCGATCTGTAGCGCTGGCTGGCCAGCAAGATCGAACGCCTCAGCTGCGCCATAGGGGATTTCCCCGGCAGGAAGCCATAATTTTTGTTCGTGACTGACGATCCACCAACCAAGATCTGATTTTTCAATAATACGATCCATATCTATTGCACTACCTTCGCTTCACTGACATGTTGTTAGCATTGTGGTTACATTCTGGATAAGCAGATTCAATCCTACATTTTGCGGAGTCGACCATGTTAAACCAGCTGGAAAGCCTGACTGAGCGCGTTAGAGGAAGTAACAAACTGGTGGATCGCTGGCTACATGTGCGCAAGCATCTACTCGTGGCTTATTACAATCTGGTCGGCATTAAGCCTGGCAAAGAATCGTTTATGCGACTGAATGAAAAAGCGCTGGATGATTTTTGTCAGGGCCTGGTCGACTATCTGTCCGACGGCCATTTCAATATTTATGAACGCATTATCCGCGAAATGGAAGGGACAACACCGTATTTAGCAGCCAGCAAGCTCTATCCGCTGCTGGAAGCCAACACCCAGCAGATCATGGATTACTATGATTCCGCGCTCGAGAACGCCATCGATCACGATAACTATCTTGAGTTTCAGCGGGCGCTATCCGACCTCGGTGAAGCGCTGGAAGAGCGATTCACGCTGGAAGATAAGCTGATCGCCCTTGTACTGGACAATGATTTGAACATCAGTAACGAAGAGAACGTCGCGCGCCCTGCTTGAGTTCTTCACCGTTAACGAGTAATTTACAACCATTCGCCCCTCTCACGAGGGGGATTTTTCTTGTCGGAGTGCCCAGCGCCTGAAAGCGCGGGCTGAGACCGTTAATTCGGGATCCGCGGAACCTGATCAGGTTAATACCTGCGAAGGGAACAAGAGTCACACTGCTGTTGTATCGCCCCCCGGGCGATCCTCTCTTGCTTCATCCGTCGTCTGACAAGCCATGTCCTTCACTTTTGGAATGAGCTATGTCTACTGCAAAACTGACCCGCCGCGAACAGCGCGCACAGGCCCAACACTTCATCGACACCCTGGAAGGCACCGCTTTCCCGAACTCGAAACGCATCTACATTTCCGGCTCGCAGGCCGATATCCGCGTCCCGATGCGCGAAATCCAGCTCAGCCCGACGCTTATCGGCGGCAGCAAAGAGAATCCGCAGTACGAAGACAACGAAGCCGTGCCGGTGTATGACACCTCCGGTCCGTACGGCGACCCTGATGTTGCCATCAACGTCCAGCAGGGTCTGGCTAAGCTGCGCCAGCCGTGGATTGATGCGCGCAACGACTGCGAGGAACTGAGCGTGCGCAGCTCTGCGTACACCAAAGAGCGCTTGGCCGACGACGGTCTGGACGAGCTGCGCTTTACCGGCCTGCTGACGCCAAAACGCGCTAAAGCGGGCAAATGCGTGACCCAGCTGCACTACGCCCGCCAGGGCATCGTCACGCCGGAAATGGAATTCATCGCCATCCGCGAAAACATGGGTCGCGAGCGCATCCGTAGCGAAGTGCTGCGCTATCAGCATCCGGGTGAAGGCTTTGGCGCTCGCCTGCCGGAGAACATCACGCCGGAGTTTGTGCGTGACGAAGTGGCCGCCGGGCGCGCGATTATCCCCGCCAACATTAACCACCCGGAATCCGAGCCGATGATTATCGGCCGCAACTTCCTGGTGAAGGTCAACGCGAACATCGGTAACTCGGCCGTCACCTCCTCCATCGAAGAAGAGGTGGAAAAGCTGGTCTGGTCCACGCGCTGGGGCGCGGACACGGTAATGGACCTCTCCACCGGCCGCTATATTCACGAAACCCGCGAATGGATCCTGCGTAACAGCCCGGTGCCGATTGGCACCGTCCCGATTTATCAGGCGCTGGAGAAGGTCAACGGCATTGCCGAAGACCTCACCTGGGAAGCGTTCCGCGACACGCTGCTGGAGCAGGCCGAGCAGGGCGTGGACTACTTCACCATTCACGCGGGCGTGCTGCTGCGCTACGTGCCGATGACGGCGAAGCGTCTGACCGGCATCGTCTCGCGCGGCGGTTCCATCATGGCGAAGTGGTGCCTGTCCCATCACCAGGAAAACTTCCTCTACGAACACTTCCGCGAGATCTGCGAAATCTGCGCCGCCTATGACGTCTCCCTGTCGCTGGGCGACGGCCTGCGTCCGGGCTCCATCCGCGACGCCAACGACGAAGCGCAGTTTGCCGAGCTGCACACGCTGGGCGAGCTGACTAAAATCGCCTGGGAGTATGACGTGCAGGTAATGATTGAAGGCCCGGGACACGTGCCGATGCAGATGATCCGCCGCAACATGACCGAAGAGCTGGAGCACTGCCATGAGGCCCCGTTCTATACCCTGGGACCGTTGACCACCGATATTGCGCCGGGCTATGACCACTTCACCTCAGGCATTGGCGCGGCGATGATCGGCTGGTTCGGCTGCGCCATGCTCTGCTACGTGACGCCGAAAGAGCACCTCGGCCTGCCAAACAAAGAGGACGTGAAGCAGGGGCTGATTACCTACAAAATTGCCGCCCACGCGGCGGATCTGGCCAAAGGCCACCCGGGGGCGCAAATCCGCGATAACGCCATGTCGAAGGCGCGCTTTGAATTCCGCTGGGAAGACCAGTTCAACCTGGCGCTGGATCCGTTCACCGCCCGCGCCTATCACGACGAGACCGTGCCGCAGGAATCAGGCAAAGTCGCGCACTTCTGCTCTATGTGCGGGCCAAAATTCTGCTCGATGAAAATCAGCCAGGAAGTGCGTGACTACGCCGCAGCGCAAACCATTGAAGTGGGCATGGCGGACATGTCTGAAACCTTCCGCGCCAAAGGCGGCGAAATCTACCTCAAAAAAGAGGAGGCGTAATGTACCAGCCCGATTTCCCACCCGTCCCCTACCGTTTAGGGCTCTATCCGGTGGTGGACAGCGTGGCGTGGATAGAGCGACTGCTGGAGGCAGGCGTTCGCACCCTCCAGCTGCGCATCAAGGATAAGCGCGATGACGAGGTGGAAGCCGATGTGGTTGCCGCCATCGCGCTGGGGCGTCGGTATAACGCCCGCCTGTTTATCAACGATTACTGGCGACTGGCCGTTAAGCACCAGGCGTACGGCGTGCATCTGGGTCAGGAAGACCTCGAAACAACGGATCTGAGCGCTATCCGTGAAGCCGGGCTGCGTCTTGGCGTGTCAACGCACGATGACATGGAGATCGACGTGGCCCTGGCGGCCCGTCCCTCATACATCGCGCTGGGCCACGTCTTCCCGACGCAAACCAAGCAGATGCCCTCCGCACCGCAGGGTCTGACGCAGCTGGCGAGTCACGTTAAACGCCTTGCCGATTACCCCACCGTCGCCATCGGCGGAATCAGCCTTGAACGCGCCCCGGCGGTGCTGGAGACCGGCGTCGGCAGCATCGCCGTCGTCAGCGCCATCACCCAGGCTGCAGACTGGCAGTCCGCCACCGAACAGCTGTTACAGCTGGCAGGAGCTGGCGATGAATGATCGCGACTTTATGCGCTACAGCCGTCAGATCCTGCTGGAGGATATCGCCATCGATGGCCAGCAAAAACTGCTCGCCAGCCGGGTGCTGATTGTCGGTCTGGGCGGATTAGGCGCGCCCGCCGCGCTTTATCTGGCAGGTGCGGGCATCGGTACGCTGGTGCTGGCCGACGACGACGAGGTTCACCTCAGCAATCTGCAGCGACAAATCCTCTTTACCACCGAGGATATCAACCAGCCGAAAGCAAAAATCACCCGGCAGCGGCTGAACCAGCTAAACCCGGATATCGAGCTGATTGCCTTACAGGAGCGTCTTAGCGGTGAAAGCCTGCACCGTGAAGTCGCCCTTGCCGACGTGGTGCTGGACTGTACCGACAACATGGCGACGCGCCAGGCGATTAACGCCGCGTGCGTGGCAAATCATACGCCGCTTATCACCGCCAGCGCGGTGGGGTTCGGCGGGCAGATGATGGTTCTGACGCCACCGTGGACGCAGGGCTGCTATCGCTGTCTGTGGCCGGATGATGCCGAGCCAGCGCGCAACTGCCGGACGGCGGGCATTCTTGGTCCGGTGGTCGGCGTAATGGGCACCATGCAGGCGCTGGAAGCCATCAAGCTGCTCAGCGGCATGGAGACGGAACGCAATACGCTGCGGCTGTTTGATGCCCGCTCAGCCGGCTGGCGCCAGCTGGCGTTACGCCGCGCCAGCCGCTGCCCGGTATGTGGAGGCCGCGATGCGCATTCTGTTTAACGATGAGCCGATGAGATGCGAAGACGGGCTCACCGTTGCGGTACTGCTCGACAAGCTGCGTCAGCTCAAGCCGGGAACGGCGCTGGCGCTCAATCAACAGATCCTGCCGCGCGAGCAGTGGGAACATCAGCAGGTCAATGACGGCGACCAGATCCTGCTGTTTCAGGTTATCGCAGGGGGCTGAGATGTTACGTATTGCCGATAAAGTCTTTGATTCACATCTGTTTACCGGAACCGGAAAATTCGCCTCGCCGCAGCTGATGGTGGATGCCATTCGCGAAAGCGGCAGCCAGCTGGTGACGCTGGCGCTCAAGCGCGTGGATCTGCGTCATCACAGCGATGCCATTCTGGCTCCTTTACTGGAGGCAGGCGTCACGCTGCTGCCCAACACCTCCGGTGCCAAAACGGCCGAAGAGGCGATTTTCGCCGCGCAGCTGGCCCGCGAGGCGCTCGGCACCCGCTGGCTGAAGCTGGAAATTCATCCTGACGCCCGCTGGCTGCTGCCCGACCCTATCGAAACGCTGAAAGCGGCAGAAAAGCTGGTGCAGCAAGGGTTTACCGTCCTCCCTTACTGCGGCGCCGACCCTGTTCTGTGCAAACGGCTGGAAGAGGTCGGCTGCGCCGCCGTCATGCCGCTGGGCGCCCCCATTGGCTCCAACCAGGGGCTGGAGACCCGTGCGATGCTGGAAATCATTATTGAGCAGGCTACCGTGCCGGTGGTGGTTGATGCGGGCATTGGCGTGCCCAGCCATGCCGCACAGGCGCTGGAGATGGGCGCCGACGCGGTGCTGGTGAATACGGCCATCGCGGTTGCCGACGATCCGGTCATGATGGCGCGTGCGTTCCGCATGGCCGTAGAGGCTGGGTTGCTGGCAAGGGAGTCCGGCCCCGGCTCGCGCAGTTTCCAGGCGCAGGCCACCAGCCCGCTGACCGGTTTTCTGGAGGCGATCTCATGAGCACGTTTACCGAGCGCTGGCGGCAGCTTAACTGGGACGACATTGCCCTGCGCATCAACAGCAAAACGGCGGCTGACGTGGAGCGTGCGCTGAATGCCCGCCATCTGACCCGCGAGGATCTGATGGCCCTGCTCTCCCCGGCGGCCAGTGCGTACCTCGAACCGATGGCCCAGCGAGCACAGCGGCTCACCCGCCAGCGTTTTGGCAACACGGTGAGTTTCTACGTGCCGCTCTATCTCTCAAACCTGTGCGCCAATGACTGCACCTATTGCGGCTTCTCCATGAGCAACCGCATCAAACGTAAAACGCTCGATGAAGGTGAGATTGCCCGTGAGTGTGCGGCTATTCGTGAAATGGGCTTTGAACATCTTCTGCTGGTCACGGGCGAACATCAGGGAAAAGTGGGAATGGACTATTTCCGTCAGCACCTTCCCGCCATCCGTCGTCAGTTTGCGTCGTTGCATATGGAAGTACAGCCCCTGGCGCAGGAGGAGTACGCGGAGCTCAAAACCCTCGGGCTGGACGGGGTCATGGTCTACCAGGAAACCTACCACGAGGCGACGTACGCCCGGCACCACCTGAAGGGTAAGAAACAGGATTTCTTTTTCCGGCTGGAAACGCCGGACAGGCTGGGTCGCGCCGGCATCGACAAAATCGGTCTGGGTGCGCTGATCGGGCTCTCCGACAGCTGGCGGGTGGATTGTTACATGGTGGCGGAACATTTGCTGTGGCTTCAGCAGCGCTACTGGCAGAGCCGTTATTCCATCTCCTTCCCGCGTCTGAGGCCCTGCGCGGGCGGGATTGAACCGGCTTCGCTGATGGATGAACGCCAGCTGGTGCAAACCATCTGCGCGTTTCGCCTGCTCGCTCCGGAAGTGGAATTATCGCTCTCAACGCGTGAGTCCCCGGCGTTTCGCGATCGCGTTATCCCGCTTGCGATTAACAACGTCAGCGCGTTTTCCAAAACACAGCCTGGCGGCTACGCCGATGATCATCCGGAGCTCGAGCAGTTTGCGCCGCATGACGGACGACGTCCGGAAGCGGTCGCCGCCGCTCTGACGGCGCAGGGTCTTCAGCCTGTCTGGAAAGACTGGGACAGCTGGCTGGGAAGAGCCTCGCAGTGACGTTGAAACGCACTGCAACATCATAAAAAATTGTCGAGGCGCGACGAAAAGGCAAAACCGGAGGATTGTCAGCGATCGTCCGGTTTTTTATTGTCAAACGGTCAGCAACGGATGCTGACCAGGGCGAAAAGCTTCTTCCTCGTTTCGCCCTGCCTCTGGTTCATTGCACAAACGGCTCCAGCCTGGTGAATAAGTATTTTCTTAATGGTTCTTAAGATAAATCATCCCGTCAGAAATCGTGTGCCGTATAATTCACCGCTAACCGCAGGACAGCGACTATGCTGAGAGGATATCGGCAGACGAACAGTATTCACCATCAGGAACGATGTACAGCTCATGGCACTTCACAGCAAAAAGCTCTCTTTTACCCGGCCAATCATGCTCAGCTTCGCGGGGATCCTCTGCAGTTTTGCGGTGATCGCGATCGCGGTGACGCTATCGCAACGAAAGGATTTTCTTGAGGATTATCATAAGATCAATAGCAATTTCACGCACAACCTGGCGGTGAACTACACCGAATCTATCCTGCGTGAAAACGACTATATCCTGGGCCGTTCCGCGATGTACTTTGCACGTGACGACAGGCTAAACGAGACGCTGAACGTCAATCCGACGCAAGGGCTGCAGATGATGATGCATTTGCAGAACCTGATGCCGACCGTCTCCTCCATCTCGCTGGCGGACACGCAGGGGCATTACCTCCGCGCACCGGAAGTGCTCCCCACGGAGAAGAGTAAAACCTTCGATCCCCGGACGCGACCGTGGTTTGTCGCTCAGGCGGAAGCCAGCATCTTCAGCCACTATACCCGTCCTTATATGGATTACTTTACGGGGCATCCCACGGTCACTCTTTATAAGCCAGTGATTTCACCAGAAGGCAGACTGAAGGGAACGCTCGCGTTTCATCTCGATTTGACATCAATGGGCTACACCCTGCGTCAGATGGTGGCGCCCGTTCAGGGGGAATTTTTCGTCGTCGAGCGTGACGGTGCTGTGGTGCTGCATCCGGATACCGGCGCGCTCTTCAAGCAGTACGTGAGCGAAGCGCTGATGGACAAAATGACCAGCGGTGAAGGCCACCTTTACGACAAGAAAAGCAACGCCTGGTATTACTACTACTCGTTTACCAACCCGGACTGGTTTGTCATTTACCGGGTATCGGATGCAACGCTCACCGATATTACCCGCCACGAAACGACGATTGTTGGCTGGGGGTTTGCGCTGGCGGCCATCATCATCATCCTCTTCGGCTTATACCTCCGCCACGCCTCGCGTAGCGTGCTGATGCATATTATCAATGCCATCAAAACCGGCGACGTCAGCGAGGCGCCGCGCCTGGAAGCGATGCTGAGCCACACGATTCAGTCCAATAAAGAGCGTGAAATGGCCTATGTGCGCCAGGCCACCCACGATGCGCTGACGGGCTGTAAAAACCGCCGCGCGTTTGATAGCGATATAGCAGAGCTGCTAAATACCCAGCAGCCTTTCACGATGGCGCTGGTGGATATCGATAACTTCAAGTCGATTAACGACACGCTGGGCCACCTGACCGGTGATATCGTTCTGCGTAACGTGGCCCGCGAAGGGCTCCAGATCATGCAGCCACATCACGTCTCGCTTTACCGTTATGGTGGAGAAGAGTTTGCGGTAATTTTCCAGGCTGAGCAGATGACTTCTGCGCTCTCATTACTGGAAGCATGGCGTACCGCTGTTGAAAAACGTGTCTGGCGGGAAGAAAACCTGCGGGTTACGTTCAGCGGCGGTCTTGGGGAGTGGCATTTTGAACCGCTGGAGCACTTTATCGGAAGCGTTGATAACGCCCTATACAGCGCCAAACAGCAGGGCAAAAACCGCATCAACCGAACGTCCATCAGCTAATCCCCCCTCTTTCACCCTGCCCGTTTCCACAGGCCGGGTACCCGACAATGCAAAATTGTAACCGGTTTCAGAAAATCGCCGGTTTCTTTGTGATGCCTGACACACAATCGCGGTAAACCGGTTGTTGAAGCGGTCTGCACGGGATAATTATCAATAAACACATGTAGATCGAGGCTGATTATGAAGAACATCGTTTTATGCTGTGCAGCGGGAATGTCAACCAGCATGCTGGTTCAACGTATGAAAGACGCCGCGCAGAAAAAAGGGGTTGAAGTCACGATTAAAGCCGTTCCGGTTGCGGAGTTTAAAGACAACATCGCGACGGCCGACATCGTATTGCTGGGGCCACAGGTTAAATACGAGCAGGCCAAACTCCAGGCACAGGCCGAGCCGCTAGGTAAAAAGGTCGCGGTGATCGACATGATGGATTACGGCATGATGAAAGGTGATGCCGTACTGGAAAAAGCGCTCAAACTTCTGGAGTCATAATGGAAGACTTAGAAACCACGATTATGGAACTGCTGGTCAACGCAGGCGCGGCGCGCAGTGCGGCCCTGACGGCGTTACAGATGGCGCGTAAAGGTGAGTTTGACGAAGCAGAAAAAGCGATGGAAGAGTCGCGTGAATATGTGAAGCATGCGCACACGATCCAGACGCAGCTTATCGGTCTTGATGAGGGAACCGGGAAGCTTCCGGTTAACCTGATCACCGTTCACTCTCAGGATCACCTGATGAACGCGATGGTCATTCAGGATCTGGCGGGCGATATGATTGAGCTTTATCGACGGATCCCGCTGGTGAATTGAAAACATGCAGATGTAAAAAAACCCGCCGAGGCGGGTTTTTTATTAGCGACTCAACGATTACTCGTTGTCGGAACCGCCCAGACCTGCGTTCAGCAGTTCTGCCAGGCTCGCGGATGCATCTTCAGCAGTTACCTGCGGTGCAGCTGGCAGTTCGCCCGCAGCACGACGACGCATACGATCCTGGTGGTACGCATAACCGGTACCCGCCGGGATCAGACGACCCACGATAACGTTCTCTTTCAGACCGCGCAGTTCATCACGCTTACCAGCAACAGCGGCTTCGGTCAGGACACGAGTCGTTTCCTGGAACGATGCTGCAGAGATGAAGGACTCGGTTGCCAGAGACGCTTTGGTGATACCCAGCAGATCGCGCGAGAAGGTCGCACCGATTTTGCCGTTCGCTTCCAGTTCGCGGTTAGCGATCTTGACGCGTGAGTATTCAACCTGCTCGCCTTCCAGGAACTCGGAGCTGCCTGCGTTTTCGATGGTTGCTTTACGCAGCATCTGACGAACGATAACTTCGATGTGCTTATCGTTAATCTTAACGCCCTGCAGACGGTAAACGTCCTGCACTTCGTTGGTGATGTAACGCGTTACCGCGTGTACGCCACGAAGACGCAGAATGTCGTGCGGCGCTTCTGGACCATCGGAAACCACGTCACCACGTTCTACACGTTCACCTTCGAACACGTTGAGCTGACGCCACTTAGGAATCATCTCTTCGTACGGTTCGCTACCATCTACTGGAGTGATAACCAGACGGCGTTTCCCTTTGGTCTCTTTACCGAAGGAGATGATACCGCTGATTTCAGCCAGGATTGCAGGCTCTTTCGGACGACGTGCTTCGAACAGGTCCGCAACGCGTGGCAGACCACCGGTGATGTCCTTGGTACCGCTGGATTCCTGTGGAATACGCGCCAGAGCATCACCCGCACCGATCTGAATGCCATCTTCCAGCTGAACGATCGCTTTACCCGGCAGGAAGTACTGCGCAGGCATGTCGGTACCAGGGATCAGAACGTCGTTACCCTGAGCATCAACGATTTTCAGCGCAGGACGCAGATCTTTACCACCGGTAGTACGTTCAGCAGAATCCAGAACCACCAGAGAAGACAGACCGGTCAGCTCGTCGGTCTGACGAGTAATGGTCTGGCCGTCGATCATGTCAGTAAAGCGGATGAAACCACTTACTTCGGTGATAACCGGCATGGTGTGTGGATCCCAGTTTGCAACGGTTTCACCGCCGGCAACCTGCTCGCCATCACCTTTCGCCATAACCGCACCGTAAGGCACTTTATAGCTCTCTTTGGTACGACCGAATTCGTCGATCAGTTTCAGCTCGGTGTTACGAGAGGTCACAACCAGCTTGCCTGCGGAGTTAACAACAGACTTCGCGTTGCTGAGCTTGATGCTACCTTTGTTTTTCACCTGGATGCTGGATTCAGCAGCCGCACGAGATGCCGCACCACCGATGTGGAACGTACGCATCGTCAGCTGTGTACCCGGCTCACCGATGGACTGTGCCGCGATAACGCCGATTGCTTCACCTTTGTTGATGATGTGGCCACGCGCCAGGTCACGACCGTAGCAGTGCGCACATACACCAAAGTCGGTGTCACAGGATACAACGGAACGCACTTTCACTGAGTCAACAGAGTTCGCTTCCAGCAGGTCACACCAGTGCTCGTGCAGCAGCGTGTTACGTGGAACCAGAATGTCTGCAGTACCCGGCTTCAGAATGTCTTCCGCGGTCACACGACCCAGAACGCGATCGCGCAGTGGCTCTTTAACATCACCACCCTCGATAACCGGGGTCATGGTGATACCTTCGAGGGTGCCACAATCGTCTTCGGTGACAACCAGATCCTGGGCAACGTCAACCAGACGACGCGTCAGATAACCGGAGTTCGCTGTTTTCAGTGCGGTATCCGCCAGACCTTTACGAGCACCGTGCGTGGAGATGAAGTACTGGAGTACGTTCAGACCTTCACGGAAGTTCGCGGTGATTGGCGTTTCGATGATGGAGCCATCTGGCTTCGCCATCAGACCACGCATACCTGCCAGCTGACGAATCTGTGCTGCGGAACCACGCGCACCGGAGTCGGCCATCATGTAGATGCTGTTGAAGGAAACCTGCTGCTCTTCTACGCCGTCACGGTTAATCACGGTTTCGGTCTGCAGGTTATCCATCATCGCTTTGGATACACGATCGTTCGCCGCTGCCCAGATATCGATAACTTTGTTATAGCGTTCGCCCGCGGTAACCAGACCAGACTGGAACTGCTCCTGGATCTCAGCAACTTCGGCTTCCGCTTCAGAGATGATCTCGTGTTTCTTCTCTGGGATGACCATGTCATCGATACCAACAGATGCACCTGAACGCGCTGCATAAGCAAAGCCGGTATACATTGTCTGGTCAGCGAAGATAACGGTCGGCTTCAGACCCAGAATGCGGTAACAGGTGTTCAGCATTTTGGAGATCGCTTTCTTGCCCAGCGCCTGGTTGACGATGGAGAAAGGCAGACCTTTCGGTACGATCATCCACAGAATCGCACGGCCAACGGTCGTGTCTTTCAGGCTGGTTTTCGCAACGAATTCGCCGTTTTCATCTTTTTCGTATTCGGTGATACGCACTTTAACGCGCGCATGCAGAGAGGCCAGGCCAGCGCGGTAAATACGCTCAGCTTCTTTCGGGCCAGTCAGCACCATGCCTTCGCCTTTGGCGTTAACACAGTCACGGGTCATGTAGTACAGACCCAATACAACGTCCTGAGAAGGAACGATGATTGGCTCACCGTTCGCTGGAGACAGGATGTTGTTGGTAGACATCATCAGCGCACGCGCTTCGAGCTGGGCTTCCAGCGTCAGCGGTACGTGAACAGCCATCTGGTCACCATCGAAGTCGGCGTTATATGCCGCACAAACCAGCGGGTGCAGCTGGATAGCTTTACCTTCGATCAGGACTGGCTCAAATGCCTGGATACCCAAACGGTGCAGGGTTGGTGCACGGTTCAGCAGTACCGGGTGTTCGCGGATAACTTCGTCCAGGATATCCCAAACGACAGCTTCTTCACGCTCAACCATTTTCTTCGCGGCTTTGATGGTGGTGGCCAGGCCACGCAGTTCCAGCTTGCCGTAGATGAATGGTTTGAACAGCTCCAGTGCCATTTTCTTCGGCAGACCGCACTGATGCAGACGCAGGTATGGACCTACGGTGATTACAGAACGACCGGAGTAGTCAACACGCTTACCGAGCAGGTTCTGACGGAAACGACCCTGTTTACCTTTGATCATATCGGCCAAAGATTTCAGAGGACGTTTGTTAGAACCGGTGATCGCACGACCGCGACGACCGTTATCCAGCAGGGCATCTACCGCTTCCTGCAGCATACGTTTTTCGTTGCGTACGATGATATCCGGCGCAGCCAGATCCAGCAGACGTTTCAGACGGTTGTTACGGTTGATAACGCGACGATACAGATCGTTCAGATCGGACGTTGCGAAACGACCACCATCCAGCGGAACCAGTGGACGCAGATCTGGCGGCAGAACCGGCAGAACGGTCAGGATCATCCACTCTGGTTTGTTACCAGACTGAACGAACGCTTCCAGCAGTTTGATACGCTTGGTCAGCTTTTTACGTTTGGTTTCGGAGTTGGTTTCGTTCAGCTCTTCACGCAGCTGCTCGCACTCTTGCTCCAGATCCATGCTCTTCAGCAGGGCCTGAATAGCTTCCGCACCCATCTTCGCGTCGAATTCGTCACCGAACTCTTCCAGCGCGTCCAGATACTGCTCTTCAGTCAGGATCTGATGACGTTCCAGGTTCGTCATCCCGCCTTCGATAACCACATAAGATTCGAAGTACAGAACGCGTTCGATATCACGCAGCGGCATATCCAGCAGCAGACCGATACGGGACGGCAGAGATTTCAGGAACCAGATGTGAGCGGTCGGAGACGCCAGCTCGATGTGGCCCATGCGCTCACGACGCACTTTGGTCTGGGTCACTTCAACGCCGCACTTCTCACAGATCACACCACGGTGTTTCAGGCGCTTGTACTTACCGCACAGGCACTCGTAATCTTTTACTGGCCCGAAAATACGCGCACAGAAAAGGCCGTCACGCTCAGGTTTGAACGTACGGTAGTTGATGGTTTCCGGCTTTTTAACTTCACCGAAAGACCATGAACGGATCATGTCTGGCGAAGCCAGAGCAATTTTGATCGCATCAAACTCTTCGGTTTTAGTCTGCGCTTTCAGAAACTTTAATAAATCTTTCACGGATTTGCTCCCGTCGGAGTTAGCACAATCCGGTGCCGGGGGTTAACCCGGCACCAGTGACCTGTTTGAGCGAGAATTACTCGTCTTCCAGTTCGATGTTGATACCCAGCGAACGAATCTCTTTCAACAGTACGTTGAAGGATTCTGGCATGCCCGGTTCCATCTGATGGTTGCCGTCCACGATGTTTTTATACATCTTGGTACGACCGTTCACGTCATCAGACTTAACGGTGAGCATTTCCTGCAGGGTGTATGCCGCGCCGTATGCTTCCAGCGCCCACACTTCCATCTCCCCGAAGCGCTGACCACCGAACTGTGCCTTACCACCCAGCGGCTGCTGAGTAACCAGGCTGTAAGAACCGGTAGAACGAGCGTGCATCTTGTCGTCGACCAGGTGGTTCAGTTTCAGCATGTACATGTAACCTACGGTTACCGGACGCTCGAACTGTTCACCGGTACGGCCGTCAAACAGCGTAATCTGACCAGACGTTGGCAGACCACCCAGTTGCAGCAGCTCTTTAATTTCAGCTTCTTTCGCACCGTCGAAGACCGGCGTTGCGATTGGCATACCTTTTTTCAGGTTCTCAGCCAGGCGCAGCACTTCTTCATCGCTGAAGGTATTCAGGTCGACTTTCTGACGCACGTCGGTACCCAGATCGTAGGCACGCTGGATGAATTCGCGCAGTTTCGCGACTTCTTCCTGCTGCTTCAGCATGGCGTTAATCTTGTCGCCGATACCTTTCGCAGCCATACCCAGGTGGGTTTCCAGGATCTGACCGATGTTCATACGAGACGGTACGCCCAGCGGGTTCAGTACGATATCTACCGGCGTACCGTTAGCATCGTGCGGCATATCTTCGATCGGGTTGATCTTAGAGATAACACCCTTGTTACCGTGACGACCTGCCATCTTATCACCAGGCTGGATCTGACGTTTAACGGCCAGATACACCTTAACAATCTTCAGCACGCCTGGTGCCAGATCGTCGCCCTGAGTGATTTTGCGGCGTTTCGCTTCGAGTTTTTTCTCGAACTCGTGTTTCAGTTCGTCATACTGCTCAGCCAGCTGTTCCAGCTGATTTTGTTTCTCTTCGTCGGTCAGGCCCAGTTCCAGCCAGCGATCGCGTGGCAGTTTGTCGAGCTTCTCAGCTTCAACGCCACCGGCAACCAGCACCGCATAGATACGGCTGAACAGACCCGCTTCGAGGATCTGCAGTTCTTCAGACAGGTCTTTCTTAGCCTGTTTGAGCTGCATCTCTTCGATTTCCAGAGCACGCTTATCTTTCTCCACGCCGTCACGGGTGAAGACCTGAACGTCGATAACCGTACCGGAAACACCGTTTGGTACGCGCAGAGAAGAGTCTTTAACGTCAGACGCTTTCTCACCGAAGATTGCACGCAGCAGTTTCTCTTCTGGCGTCAGCTGGGTTTCACCTTTAGGCGTAACCTTACCAACCAGAATGTCGCCGCCGGTCACTTCCGCACCGATGTAAACGATACCGGATTCATCCAGTTTGGAGAGCGCAGCTTCACCCACGTTAGGGATGTCAGCGGTGATCTCTTCTGGCCCCAGCTTGGTGTCACGGGACACACATGCCAGTTCCTGAATGTGGATGGTAGTGAAACGATCTTCCTGAACCACACGCTCGGAGACGAGGATGGAGTCTTCGAAGTTGTAACCGTTCCACGGCATGAACGCTACGCGCATGTTCTGACCGAGCGCCAGTTCACCGAGGTCGGTGGACGGGCCGTCTGCCAGCACGTCGCCGCGCTCAACTGGCTCACCCAGAGATACGCAAGGCATCTGGTTGATACAGGTGTTCTGGTTAGAACGGGTGTATTTGGTCAGGTTATAAATGTCGATACCTGCTTCGCCCGGATACATCTCGTCTTCGTTAACTTTGATAACGATACGGGATGCGTCGACGTACTGAACAGTACCGCCACGTTTAGCAACCGCAGTAACACCGGAGTCAACGGCAACAGCACGTTCCATACCGGTACCAACCAGCGGCTTATCAGCGCGCAGAGTTGGAACGGCCTGACGTTGCATGTTCGCACCCATCAATGCACGGTTGGCGTCATCGTGTTCCAGGAACGGGATCAGGGACGCACCGACGGATACCACCTGCTGGGTGGAAACGTCCATGTAGTCAACCTGGTCGCGGCTGAACAAGCTGGATTCGCCTTTGCTACGGCAGGTAACCAGATCTTCTACAAAGTGGCCTTCGTCATCCAGGTTGGAGTTCGCCTGAGCGATAACGTAGTTGCCTTCTTCGATAGCAGACAGGTAATGAATTTCGTCGGTTACAACACCGTCGGTCACTTTACGGTACGGGGTCTCGAGGAAACCGTATTCGTTCGTCTGTGCGTACACGGACAGGGAGTTGATCAGACCGATGTTTGGACCTTCAGGCGTTTCGATTGGACATACGCGACCGTAGTGAGTCGGGTGTACGTCTCGAACTTCAAAGCCTGCGCGCTCACGGGTCAGACCGCCTGGGCCGAGTGCAGAGATACGACGTTTGTGCGTAATCTCAGACAGCGGGTTGTTCTGGTCCATGAACTGAGACAGCTGGCTTGAACCGAAGAACTCTTTCACTGCTGCAGAAATCGGCTTGGCGTTGATCATATCCTGAGGCATCAGGGTATCCAGATCGCCCAGAGACAGACGCTCTTTCACCGCACGCTCTACACGTACCAGGCCAACGCGGAACTGGTTTTCCGCCATTTCGCCTACGGAACGGATACGACGGTTGCCGAGGTGGTCGATATCGTCCACTTCGCCTTTACCGTTACGGATATCGATGAGCTTCTTCATCACTTCGATGATGTCGTCTTTGCTCAGGATACCGGAACCTTCGATTTCGTCGCGCAGCAGAGAACGGTTGAACTTCATACGACCAACCGCGGACAGATCGTAGCGGTCTTCGGAGAAGAACAGATTCTCGAACAGGCTTTCCGCCGCTTCGCGAGTTGGTGGCTCACCAGGACGCATCATGCGGTAGATTTCTACCAGCGCGCTCAGACGATCGGTGGTTGGGTCGACGCGAATAGTCTCAGAGATATACGCACCGTGATCCAGATCGTTGGTGAACAGCGTTTCGATACGTTTGTGGCCAGACTGGCTCAGCTTAGCCAGCAGATCCAGGCTCAGCTCCATGTTCGCCGGGCAGATCAGTTCACCCGTTGACTCGTCAACGTAATCTTTCGCGGCTACTTTTCCTGCAATGTACTCAACCGGAACTTCGATGAGTTTGATATCATCTTTTTCCAGCTGGCGGATGTGGCGCGCGGTGATACGGCGACCTTTTTCCACATACACTTTGCCGTCGGCTTCGATGTCGAACGACGCGGTCTCACCACGCAGACGTTCCGGCACCAGCTCCATCTGCAGCTTGTTGTCGCGGATTTCAAAGATCACTTTCTCAAAGAACAGGTCCAGGATCTGCTCAGTGGTATAGTTCAGTGCACGCAGAATGATGGTTGCAGGCAGTTTACGACGACGGTCGATACGGACAAACAGGTTGTCTTTTGGATCGAACTCGAAGTCCAGCCATGAACCACGGTAAGGAATGATGCGTGCGTTATACAGTACTTTACCGGAAGAGTGTGTTTTACCTTTATCGCTGTCGAAGAAGACGCCCGGGCTACGATGCAGCTGGGAAACGATAACACGCTCAGTACCGTTGATAACGAAAGTACCGTTGTCAGTCATGAGTGGAATTTCACCCATGTAGACTTCTTGTTCTTTAATGTCTTTTACGGTGCCTTCCGGCGCTTCGCGCTCGTAGATCACCAGACGCAGTTTTACGCGCAGCGGTGCGGAATAGGTCACGCCACGGATCTGACATTCCTGAACGTCAAACACCGGTTCGCCAAGGCGGTAGCTGACGTACTGCAGCTCGGAGTTACCGCTGTAGCTCTGAATCGGGAACACGGAGCGGAAGGCTGCTTCCAGACCGTACTGCCCTTCAGGATCTTGCTCGATAAACTTCTGGAACGAGTCAAGCTGGATAGAAAGGAGATATGGAATGTCCAGAACTTGTGGACGTTTACCAAAATCCTTACGAATACGTTTTTTCTCGGTATAGGAGTAAACCATAGGGTTCCTCAGCTCGCTGACAAGTCGACCCATCTGTCCGACGAAGGGACAGTTTGTGCAACACCATTTTGTGGACCGGAAAATTGAATACTTTCCGCAATACCTGTTGCTATCACGCTTAAATCATTTCGTCGCGATTTACACAGAGCGAGCACCCTGTCGCAATATATTAAGTCGTCGATAGAAACATGCATTGTCAGGACAATCAGCAGTCAAACAGTGTGAAATGCTACTGATGCCTTACAGCGCAAAAAGGCTGGTGACTAAAAAGTCACCAGCCATCAGCCTAATTACTTAGGCTGCAACCAGAAAAGTTGGCTTATTTAACTTCAACTTCAGCGCCAGCTTCTTCCAGAGATTTTTTCAGTGCTTCTGCGTCGTCTTTGCTCACGCCTTCTTTCAGCGCAGCTGGAGCAGATTCTACCAGGTCTTTAGCTTCTTTCAGACCCAGGCCAGTTGCGCCACGTACTGCTTTGATAACAGCAACTTTGTTAGCGCCAGCAGCTTTCAGAATTACGTCGAATTCAGTTTTTTCTTCAGCAGCTTCAGCCGGGCCTGCAGCTACAGCTACAGCAGCAGCAGCAGAAACACCGAATTTTTCTTCCATTGCAGAAACCAGCTCTACAACGTCCATTACGGACATAGCTGCTACTGCTTCAATGATTTGATCTTTAGTGATAGACATTTAAATTGTTCCTGAAAATCAGAATAAGTTTATACGTAAGCAAATGCTTTATAAAGATAACTGCGATTAAGCAGCTTCTTTCGCATCGCGAACAGCAGCCAGAGTGCGAACCAGTTTGCCAGCCGAAGCTTCTTTCATGGTTGCCATCAGGCGTGCAATTGCTTCTTCGTAGGTCGGCAGGGTTGCCAGGCGATCGATGTTCGATGCCGTGATCAACTCACCTTCAAAGGCTGCAGCTTTGACCTCAAATTTTGCATTCGCTTTCGCGAACTCTTTGAACAGACGAGCAGCAGCGCCCGGGTGTTCCATAGAGTATGCAATCAGGGTCGGACCAACAAACGTGTCTTTCAGGCACTCGAACTGAGTACCTTCAACTACGCGACGCAGCAGGGTGTTACGAACAACACGCATGTATACGCCAGCTTCACGACCTGCTTTACGCAGTTCAGTCATTTTGTCTACAGTAACGCCACGGGAATCCGCAACTACTGCAGACAGCGCGCCTTTGGCTACTTCGCTGACTTCAGCAACAATCGCTTGTTTGTCTTGAAGATTTAAAGCCATTAGCTTTGCTCCTGGATGTTTGCCGGAACTCATGTTCCGGAACTCACTTCACTCTTCCCAACGGAAAGAGCGTCTTAATACGGTGAGCAGAAACAAGCCAGAGTATCCAAAAATAATCTTAGCGTTCTGTCACCGTCTACGCAGGGGATTAAGTCTCTTGCGAAACACCTGCGGTCTTCGACGGAGGCCTGGATTAGGCCAGGCTCCAACGAACAAATCTTTTAGCCGCTAACTTTCGTTAGCAAACGTGGGGGTAAGATTGTAGACAAAATCACCGCCCACGTAAAGGCATTAGTTTGCAGCAGCGCTCAGGCCAGCCTGGTCAACTGCAACACCTGCACCCATGGTGGTGGAGATGCTAACTTTCTTGATGTACACGCCTTTTGCCTGAGTTGGTTTTGCTTTTTTCAGCGCAACCAGCAGAGCTTCCAGGTTTTCTTTCAGTTTGTCAGCGTCAAAGTCCACTTTACCGATGGTGGTGTGGATGATGCCGTTTTTGTCGTTACGATAACGAACCTGACCTGCTTTAGCGTTCTTAACCGCTTCAGCAACGTTAGGAGTTACAGTACCAACTTTCGGGTTTGGCATCAGGCCGCGTGGACCCAGAACCTGGCCGAGCTGGCCAACAACGCGCATTGCATCTGGAGAAGCAATAACAACGTCAAAGTTCATTTCGCCTTTCTTGATCTGATCAGCCAGATCTTCCATACCTACCAGTTCAGCGCCAGCAGCTTTAGCAGCTTCAGCGTTTGCACCCTGAGCAAATACAGCTACACGTACGGAACGGCCAGTACCGTGTGGCAGTACAGTTGCGCCACGAACGTTCTGATCGGATTTACGCGCGTCGATGCCGAGGTTAACGGCAACGTCAACGCTTTCAACGAACTTAGCAGTTGCCAGTTCTTTCAGCAGAGCGATAGCTTCGTTGATGTCGTACTGTTTGGTCGCATCAACTTTGTCACGGATCACGGACATGCGCTTGGTCAGTTTAGCCATTTCTTAGTCCTCCACTACCAGGCCCATGGAACGTGCAGTACCTTCGATTGAGCGAGTCATCGCTTCAATGTCGGCACCAGTCATGTCGGCAGCTTTGGTCTGCGCGATTTCCTGCAGCTGAGCGCGGGAAATTTTACCCACTTTGTCTTTGTTCGGTTTACCGGAACCAGACTTGATACCAGCCGCTTTCTTCAGCAGAACTGCTGCTGGAGGGGTTTTGGTAACGAAAGTGAAAGAACGGTCAGCGTAAACAGTGATTACGACTGGGATTGGCAGACCTTTTTCCAGGGATTCGGTTTTGGCGTTGAACGCTTTACAGAATTCCATGATGTTCACACCCTGCTGACCCAGAGCTGGACCAACTGGTGGACTTGGGTTCGCCATACCAGCTGCAACCTGCAGCTTGACGTAGGCTTGTACTTTCTTAGCCATTCTAAAATCCTCTGATTGGGTGATAGCGCCTCAGGGAGGCTCCCCGTGAATAAAATTCGTTTTACGGGCCGGGGCCCATAAAAACAAAAGGCGCGAAATTGTATTCCAATCTCGCGCCCTGTGCAACGATTAAATCGCCGCTTTTTTGATCGCTGCTTAGGCTTTTTCGACCTGCGCAAAGTCCAGCTCTACCGGGGTCGCACGACCGAAGATAGAAACAGAAACTTTCAGGCGGGACTTCTCGTAGTCCACTTCTTCAACGACGCCATTAAAGTCAGCAAACGGACCGTCGCTAACACGGACCATTTCACCCGGTTCAAACAGCGTTTTAGGACGCGGCTTATCACCCACCTGCTGCAGGCGGTTCATAATCGCATCAACTTCTTTGTCGCTGATTGGCGCCGGACGGTCAGACGTGCCGCCGATAAAGCCCATCACGCGCGGTACGCTGCGCACCAGGTGCCAGCTCGCGTCGTTCATCACCATCTGAACCAGCACGTAACCCGGGAAGAATTTACGCTCGCTTTTGCGACGTTGGCCGCCACGGATCTCAACCACTTCTTCGGTCGGAACCATAACTTCGCCAAATAACTCTTCCATGTTGTGTAATTTGATATGCTCACGCAGCGACGTTGCTACGCGGCCTTCAAAACCGGAAAACGCCTGAACGACGTACCAACGCTTTTTAGGGGCTTCAGACATCTTAGAACCTCAGGCCAGTAATAAAGGAAACCAGGCGAACCAGAATACCATCCAGTCCCCACAGGATCAGTGACATTACAGCGGTAACCGCCGCTACGATCAGCGTGGTGTGCAATGTTTCCTGGCGAGTCGGCCAAATGACCTTACGGACTTCGGTACGCGCTTCACGTGCAAAAGCAACGGTTGCTTTACCTTTAGTCGTCAACAGCGCGACACCGCCCGCTGCAGCAATCAGAATCACCACTGCCAGCGCGCGGAGCGGCAGCATCATGTCACGATAAAGATAGTTGCCAACGATTGCCACAATCAGCAGCACGGCAACAGCGACCCACTTCATCGCTTCCAGGCCGCGCCCGCTCCCTTGAGCTTCGGTATTCGCACTCATAAACCAACCTGTCAGAAGAATTCTACAAATAATTTCACCCCGCGATTGCGAGGCGAGCCAAATCGAAATAATCCCTTTAGGGATTATACGCTCTCTGCAGAGCCTGTCTCAGCAATGATTATGACAAAAATAATCACTGATGAGCCAGGTTCTGATGTGAAAGCGTGCAAAAAGGGCATCAAATGATGCCCTTTTCATGCGCATTGCGTCAAATGTTATCAGCGATTAGCCGAGAACTTTAGCAACCACGCCCGCGCCAACGGTACGGCCACCTTCACGGATTGCGAAACGCAGACCGTCGTCCATCGCGATTGGGTGGATCAGAGTCACAACCATCTTGATGTTGTCGCCTGGCATTACCATCTCAACGCCTTCTGGCAGTTCGATGGTACCGGTCACGTCAGTAGTACGGAAGTAGAACTGTGGACGGTAGCCTTTGAAGAACGGAGTATGACGGCCGCCTTCGTCTTTGGACAGGATGTACACTTCAGATTCGAACTTGGTGTGTGGCTTGATT
>NZ_JBFTVM010000012.1:0-26441 GCF_041365315.1 Enterobacter cloacae complex sp. 2015409
AATCAAGCCACACACCAAGTTCGAATCTGAAGTGTACATCCTGTCCAAAGACGAAGGCGGCCGTCATACTCCGTTCTTCAAAGGCTACCGTCCACAGTTCTACTTCCGTACAACTGACGTGACCGGTACCATCGAACTGCCAGAAGGCGTTGAGATGGTAATGCCCGGCGACAACATCAAGATGGTTGTGACTCTGATCCACCCAATCGCGATGGACGACGGTCTGCGTTTCGCAATCCGTGAAGGCGGCCGTACCGTTGGCGCGGGCGTTGTTGCTAAAGTTCTGGGCTAATTAATTATCCCCGAATAAAAAAGGACGCTTCGGCGTCCTTTTTTGTTTTCTGCCGCTCAGGCGTTGTCACAAAATTTCGCATTTTTTGCCTGCTCCCGTCCCGTATTGTGGCGTTTGTGCTATTGTAATCATAACCATTCTCACTTACACTTTGCGCATAATTTGAACGGGAGTCTCTATGTACGTTTGTTTATGTAATGGTGTAAGCGACAAGAAAATACGTCAGGCCGTTCGCCAGTTTCAGCCTCAGTCATTTCAACAGCTACGCAAATTTGTTCCGGTTGGAAATCAATGCGGTAAATGCGTACGTGCTGCGCGAGAGATCATGCAGGACGAATTGATGCAGATCCCGGAATACAAAGAGATCGCGTAAGCGCCCATCTTTTTTTTGACATCCCTGTAGCCCGATCTACGCTTCAATGAGTGGAAGCGGAGGGACTATATAATGAAAGGTGATGTAAAAATCATAAGTTATCTCAATAAATTATTGGGAAATGAGCTTGTCGCAATTAACCAGTACTTTCTTCACGCGAGAATGTTCAAAAACTGGGGGCTTAAACGTCTGAACGACGTTGAGTACCATGAATCGATCGATGAAATGAAGCACGCTGATAAATATATCGAGCGTATTTTATTTCTTGAAGGCATTCCAAACCTGCAGGATCTCGGCAAGCTGGGCATCGGAGAAGATGTCGAAGAGATGCTGCGTTCTGACCTCAGGCTGGAACTTGAAGGCGCCAAAGATCTCCGTGAAGCCATTGCCTACGCAGACAGCGTACATGACTACGTCAGTCGCGATATGATGATCCAAATCCTGGCCGATGAAGAAGGCCATATTGACTGGCTGGAAACGGAGCTGGATCTGATTGCTAAAATTGGCCTGCAGAACTACCTTCAGTCACAGATTAAAGTGGAAGAGTAACCAACGTCTTCCAGCCTATGCATAAACCCGCTGCTGCCAGAAATGGCCCAAAAGGCAGCGGGTTTTTTATTGCCTTCTTATCAGGGCGGATTAACGAAAAAACAAGAATGCAAAGAAGCGCCATCAGCGCCGCGAGTAGCGCAAGCGTAGGCAGTACGCACCAGCCGTGCCATGCACCAAGCGCCGCCAGGTATTTCACATCGCCATATCCCATACCTTCACGTCGGCGGATAAACCAGTAGCCCCAGTAAATAACGGCAAAGCCAATATATCCAGCCATCGCACCCGCCACCGCGCTCGGCAGAAAATCAGGATGTATACAGAGCTGAAAGAGCAGACCCGCCCATAGCAGCGGGCAGAGAAATTTATCGGGAAGCAGACCGTAGCGAATATCGGCATGTACCAGTAAGGCAGTCAGTGAAAGATAGATCAGCAGAAAGGGGAGGGTGGTTAGCATGAAAAAGGCCTCAAACGGGTTTGAGCGCATAGTCGTTATAATCGGCCTGTCCGGCAATGCACAAAAAACGGAGATGCGTAGCGGCTCGAAACAAAGCATCGCCGCAGAATACATTGCATAAAACGTTGCGCGCTCTTACGCACCCTGCGACATTGGCGCTTAATTTCTAAACGGCACTTGCGTCTTGCCCAGATTTACGTATAATGCGCGGGCTTGTCGTAATTGACGGCGGGTTCAATCAGAACCAGAGTAGCTCATTTTGTTACTCAACAATGCTCCCAATTGGGGAGCTACGTAAGAACGGTTACACTCTCCCATCAATCGTAATGGGTTTGAGGAGTAATCATTTTCGTTTATAAAATAATTGGAGCTCTGGTCTCATGCAGAACCAAAGAATCCGTATCCGCCTTAAAGCGTTTGATCATCGTCTGATCGATCAATCAACCGCGGAAATCGTCGAGACTGCTAAGCGCACTGGTGCGCAAGTCCGTGGTCCGATCCCGCTGCCGACCCGCAAAGAGCGCTTCACCGTTCTGATCTCCCCGCACGTCAACAAAGACGCGCGTGATCAGTACGAAATCCGCACTCACAAGCGTCTGGTTGACATCGTTGAGCCAACTGAGAAAACCGTTGATGCTCTGATGCGTCTGGATCTGGCTGCCGGTGTAGACGTGCAGATCAGCCTGGGTTAATCAGGTCATCGAGCGATTGAGAGGTTGAAACAATGATTGGTTTAGTCGGTAAAAAAGTGGGTATGACCCGCATCTTCACTGAAGATGGCGTTTCTATCCCAGTAACCGTAATCGAAGTTGAAGCAAACCGCGTTACTCAGGTTAAAGATCTGGCTAACGATGGCTACCGCGCTATTCAGGTTACCACTGGTGCTAAAAAAGCTAACCGTGTAACCAAACCAGAAGCGGGTCACTTCGCTAAAGCTGGCGTAGAAGCTGGCCGTGGTCTGTGGGAATTCCGTCTTGCTGAAGGCGAAGAGTTCACCGTAGGTCAGGACATTAGCGTTGAGCTGTTTGCTGACGTTAAAAAAGTTGACGTAACCGGTACCTCTAAAGGTAAAGGTTTTGCTGGTACCGTTAAGCGCTGGAACTTCCGTACCCAGGACGCTACTCACGGTAACTCCTTGTCTCACCGCGTTCCGGGTTCTATCGGTCAGAACCAGACTCCGGGCAAAGTGTTCAAAGGCAAGAAAATGGCAGGTCAGCTGGGTAACGAACGTGTAACCGTTCAGAGCCTGGACGTAGTACGTGTTGACGCTGAGCGCAACCTGCTGCTGGTTAAAGGTGCAGTTCCGGGTGCAACCGGTAGCGACCTGATCGTTAAACCAGCTGTGAAGGCGTAAGGGGATAGCAATGGAATTAGTATTGAAAGACGCGCAGAGCGCGCTGACTGTTTCCGAAACTACCTTCGGTCGTGATTTCAACGAAGCGCTGGTTCACCAGGTTGTTGTTGCTTATGCAGCTGGTGCTCGTCAGGGTACTCGTGCTCAGAAGACTCGTGCTGAAGTAACTGGTTCTGGCAAAAAGCCATGGCGCCAGAAAGGTACCGGCCGTGCGCGTTCAGGTTCTATCAAGAGCCCGATCTGGCGTTCAGGTGGTGTGACCTTCGCTGCGCGTCCACAGGACCACAGTCAAAAAGTTAACAAAAAGATGTACCGCGGCGCGCTGAAAAGCATCCTGTCCGAACTGGTACGTCAGGATCGTCTGATCGTTGTCGAGAAGTTCTCTGTAGAAGCGCCTAAAACTAAGCTGCTGGCACAGAAACTGAAAGACATGGCTCTGGAAGATGTGCTGATCATCACCGGTGAGCTGGACGAGAACCTGTTCCTGGCCGCACGTAACCTGCACAAGGTTGACGTACGCGATGCGACTGGTATCGACCCGGTTAGCCTGATCGCCTTCGACAAAGTCGTAATGACTGCTGATGCTGTTAAGCAAGTTGAGGAGATGCTGGCATGATTCGTGAAGAACGTCTGCTGAAGGTGCTTCGCGCACCGCACGTTTCTGAAAAAGCGTCTACTGCGATGGAAAAAACAAACACCATCGTTCTCAAAGTTGCTAAAGACGCGACCAAAGCAGAGATCAAAGCTGCTGTGCAGAAACTGTTTGAAGTCGAAGTCGAAGTCGTTAACACCCTGGTAGTTAAAGGGAAAGTTAAACGTCACGGACAGCGTATCGGTCGTCGTAGCGACTGGAAAAAAGCTTACGTCACCCTGAAAGAAGGCCAGAATCTGGACTTCGTTGGCGGCGCTGAGTAAGTCGGAGGAGTAATACAATGGCAGTTGTTAAATGTAAACCGACATCTCCGGGTCGTCGCCACGTAGTTAAAGTGGTTAACCCTGAGCTGCACAAGGGCAAACCTTTTGCTCCGTTGCTGGAAAAAAACAGCAAATCCGGTGGTCGTAACAACAATGGCCGTATCACCACTCGTCACATCGGTGGTGGCCACAAGCAGGCTTATCGTATTGTTGACTTCAAACGCAACAAAGACGGTATCCCAGCAGTTGTTGAACGTCTTGAGTACGATCCGAACCGTTCCGCGAACATCGCGCTGGTTCTGTACAAAGACGGCGAACGCCGTTACATCCTGGCCCCTAAAGGCCTGAAAGCTGGCGACCAGATTCAGTCTGGCGTTGATGCTGCAATCAAAGCAGGCAACACCCTGCCGATGCGCAATATCCCGGTTGGTTCTACCGTTCATAACGTAGAAATGAAACCAGGTAAAGGCGGTCAGCTGGCACGTTCCGCTGGTACTTACGTTCAGATCGTTGCGCGTGATGGTGCTTATGTCACCCTGCGTCTGCGTTCTGGTGAAATGCGTAAAGTCGAAGCAGACTGCCGCGCTACTCTGGGCGAAGTTGGCAATGCTGAGCATATGCTGCGCGTTCTGGGTAAAGCAGGTGCTGCACGCTGGCGTGGTGTTCGTCCTACCGTTCGCGGTACTGCGATGAACCCAGTCGACCACCCACATGGTGGTGGTGAAGGTCGTAACTTTGGTAAGCACCCGGTAACTCCGTGGGGCGTTCAGACCAAAGGTAAGAAGACCCGCAGCAACAAGCGTACTGATAAATTTATCGTACGTCGCCGTAGCAAATAATTTTAGAGGATAAGCCATGCCACGTTCTCTCAAGAAAGGTCCTTTTATTGACCTGCACTTGCTGAAGAAGGTAGAGAAAGCGGTGGAAAGCGGAGACAAGAAGCCCCTGCGCACTTGGTCCCGTCGTTCAACGATCTTTCCTAACATGATCGGTTTGACCATCGCTGTCCATAATGGTCGTCAGCACGTTCCAGTCTTTGTTACCGACGAAATGGTTGGTCACAAACTGGGTGAATTCGCACCGACTCGTACTTATCGCGGCCACGCTGCTGATAAAAAAGCGAAGAAGAAATAAGGTAGGAGGAAGAGATGGAAACTTTAGCTCAACATCGCCATGCTCGTTCTTCTGCTCAGAAGGTTCGCCTTGTTGCTGACCTGATTCGCGGTAAGAAAGTGTCGCAGGCCCTGGACATCCTGACCTATACCAACAAGAAAGCTGCGGTATTGGTCAAGAAAGTACTGGAATCTGCCATTGCTAACGCTGAACACAACGATGGCGCTGACATCGACGATCTGAAAGTCGCGAAAATTTTCGTAGATGAAGGCCCAAGCATGAAGCGCATTATGCCGCGTGCGAAAGGTCGTGCAGATCGCATCCTGAAGCGCACCAGCCACATTACTGTGGTTGTGTCCGATCGCTGAGACTCTGGAGACTAGCAATGGGTCAGAAAGTACATCCTAATGGTATTCGCCTGGGTATTGTAAAACCATGGAACTCTACCTGGTTTGCGAACACCAAAGAATTCGCTGACAACCTGGACAGCGATTTTAAAGTACGTCAGTACCTGACTAAGGAACTGGCTAAAGCGTCTGTATCTCGTATCGTTATCGAGCGTCCAGCTAAGAGCATACGTGTGACTATTCACACTGCTCGCCCTGGCATCGTTATCGGTAAGAAAGGCGAAGACGTAGAAAAACTGCGCAAGGTCGTAGCGGATATCGCTGGCGTTCCTGCACAGATCAATATCGCTGAAGTTCGTAAGCCTGAACTGGACGCTAAATTGGTTGCTGACAGCATCACTTCTCAGCTGGAACGTCGTGTTATGTTCCGTCGTGCTATGAAGCGTGCTGTACAGAACGCAATGCGTCTGGGCGCTAAAGGTATCAAAGTTGAAGTTAGCGGCCGTCTGGGCGGCGCGGAAATCGCACGTACCGAATGGTACCGTGAAGGTCGCGTACCGCTGCACACTCTGCGTGCTGACATCGACTACAACACCTCTGAAGCGCACACCACTTACGGTGTAATCGGCGTTAAGGTATGGATCTTCAAAGGTGAGATCCTGGGTGGTATGGCTGCTGTTGAACAACCGGAAAAACCGGCTGCTCAACCTAAAAAGCAGCAGCGTAAAGGCCGTAAATAAGGAGCGTCGCTGATGTTACAACCAAAGCGTACAAAATTCCGTAAAGTGCACAAAGGCCGCAACCGTGGTCTGGCGCAGGGTACGGATGTTAGCTTCGGCACTTTCGGTCTGAAAGCTGTTGGCCGTGGTCGTCTGACTGCACGTCAGATCGAAGCAGCACGTCGTGCAATGACCCGTGCAGTTAAGCGTCAAGGTAAGATCTGGATCCGTGTATTCCCGGACAAACCGATCACCGAGAAGCCGCTGGAAGTTCGTATGGGTAAAGGTAAAGGTAACGTGGAGTACTGGGTTGCCTTGATCCAACCGGGCAAAGTCCTTTATGAAATGGACGGTGTTCCGGAAGAGCTGGCCCGTGAAGCCTTCGGCCTGGCAGCAGCGAAACTGCCTATCAAAACCACCTTTGTAACTAAGACGGTGATGTAATGAAAGCAAAAGAGCTGCGTGAAAAAAGCGTTGAAGAGCTGAACGCTGAGCTGCTGAACCTGCTGCGTGAGCAGTTCAACCTGCGTATGCAGGCTGCAAGTGGCCAGCTGCAACAGACTCACCTGCTGAAGCAAGTGCGTCGCAATGTTGCACGCGTTAAGACTTTACTGACTCAGAAGGCGGGTGCGTAATGACCGATAAAATCCGTACTCTGCAAGGTCGTGTTGTTAGCGACAAAATGGAGAAATCCATTGTTGTAGCTATCGAACGTATTGTGAAACACCCGATCTACGGTAAATTCATCAAGCGTACGACCAAACTGCACGTACATGACGAGAACAACGAATGTGGTATCGGCGACAAGGTTGAAATCCGTGAATGCCGTCCACTGTCCAAGACTAAGTCCTGGACGCTGGTTCGCGTTGTAGAGAAAGCGGTTCTGTAATACAGTACGCCTTCTCAATACGAATAAACGGCTCAGCGATGAGCCGTTTATTTTTTCTACCCATATTGCAGAAGCGGTGTTATAATGCCGCGCCCTCGATATGGGGCTTTTTAACGGCTCTGATTTTAGAGTCTCAGGTAGTAGTTGACATTAGCGGAGCACTAAAATGATCCAAGAACAGACTATGCTGAACGTCGCCGACAACTCCGGTGCACGTCGCGTAATGTGTATCAAGGTTCTGGGTGGCTCGCACCGTCGCTACGCAGGCGTAGGCGACATCATCAAGATCACCATCAAGGAAGCAATTCCACGTGGTAAGGTCAAAAAAGGTGATGTGCTGAAGGCGGTAGTGGTGC
Source organism: Enterobacter cloacae complex sp. 2015409 (assembly GCF_041365315.1). NCBI lineage: Bacteria > Pseudomonadati > Pseudomonadota > Gammaproteobacteria > Enterobacterales > Enterobacteriaceae > Enterobacter > Enterobacter cloacae complex sp. 2015409. Next base: position 7,365 of record NZ_JBFTVM010000012.1, read on the forward strand.
GCACCAAGAAGGGTGTTCGTCGCCCTGACGGTTCTGTCATTCGCTTCGATGGTAATGCATGCGTTATTTTAAACAATAACAGCGAGCAGCCTATCGGCACGCGTATCTTTGGGCCGGTAACTCGTGAACTTCGTACTGAGAAGTTCATGAAAATTATCTCTCTGGCACCAGAAGTACTCTAAGGAGCGAATCATGGCAGCGAAAATCCGTCGTGATGACGAAGTTATCGTGTTAACCGGTAAAGATAAAGGTAAACGCGGTAAAGTAAAAAATGTTCTGTCTTCCGGCAAACTTGTCGTTGAAGGTATCAACCTGGTTAAGAAACATCAGAAGCCGGTTCCGGCCCTGAATCAACCAGGCGGCATCGTTGAAAAAGAAGCTGCTATTCAGGTTTCTAACGTTGCAATCTTCAATGCGGCTACCGGCAAGGCTGACCGTGTAGGCTTTAGATTCGAAGACGGCAAAAAAGTCCGTTTCTTCAAGTCTAACAGCGAAACTATCAAGTAATTTGGAGTAGTACGATGGCGAAACTGCATGATTACTACAAAGACGAAGTAGTTAACAAACTCATGACTGAGTTTAACTACAATTCTGTCATGCAAGTCCCTCGGGTCGAGAAGATCACCCTGAACATGGGTGTTGGTGAAGCGATCGCTGACAAGAAACTGCTGGATAACGCAGCAGCTGACCTGACAGCAATCTCCGGTCAAAAACCGCTGATCACCAAAGCACGCAAATCTGTTGCAGGCTTCAAAATCCGTCAGGGCTATCCGATCGGCTGTAAAGTAACTCTGCGTGGCGAACGCATGTGGGAGTTCTTTGAGCGCCTGATCACTATTGCTGTTCCACGTATCCGTGACTTCCGTGGCTTGTCCGCTAAGTCTTTCGACGGTCGTGGTAACTACAGCATGGGTGTCCGTGAGCAGATCATCTTCCCAGAAATCGACTACGATAAAGTCGACCGCGTGCGTGGTTTGGATATTACCATTACCACTACTGCGAAATCTGACGAAGAAGGCCGTGCTCTGCTGGCTGCCTTTGACTTCCCGTTCCGCAAGTAAGGTAGGGTTACTGAATGGCTAAGCAATCAATGAAAGCACGCGAAGTAAAGCGCGTAGCTTTAGCTGATAAATTCTTCGCTAAACGCGCTGAACTGAAAGCGATCATTTCTGATGTGAACGCTTCCGACGAAGATCGTTGGAATGCGGTTCTCAAGCTGCAGTCTCTGCCGCGTGATTCCAGCCCGTCTCGTCAGCGTAACCGCTGTCGTCAAACAGGTCGTCCACATGGTTATGTGGGCAAGTTTGGGTTGAGCCGTATCAAACTGCGTGAAGCCGCTATGCGCGGTGAAGTGCCAGGCTTGAAAAAGGCTAGCTGGTAATTACCAATTGAATCACGGGAGTAAAGACAGATGAGCATGCAAGATCCGATCGCGGATATGCTGACCCGTATCCGTAACGGTCAGGCCGCGAACAAAGTTGCGGTCACCATGCCTTCCGCCAAGCTGAAAGTGGCAATTGCCAACGTGCTGAAGGAAGAAGGTTTTATCGAAGATTTTAAAGTTGAAGGCGACACCAAGCCGGAACTGGAACTTACTCTCAAGTATTTCCAGGGTAAAGCTGTTGTAGAAAGCATTCAGCGTGTCAGCCGCCCAGGCCTGCGCATCTATAAGAAAAAAGATGAGCTGCCAAAAGTTATGGCTGGTCTTGGTATCGCAGTTGTTTCTACCTCTAAAGGTGTTATGACTGATCGTGCAGCGCGCCAGGCTGGTCTTGGTGGCGAAATTATCTGCTACGTAGCCTAATCGGAGGAAAGAATGTCTCGTGTTGCTAAAGCACCGGTCGTTATTCCTGCCGGCGTTGATGTAAAAATCGACGGTCAGGTTATTACGATCAAAGGTAAAAACGGCGAGCTGACTCGTACCCTCAACAAAGCTGTTGAAGTTAAACATGCAGATAACGCTCTGACCTTCGGTCCACGTGATGGTTTCGTGGATGGTTGGGCTCAGGCTGGTACCGCGCGTGCCCTGCTGAACTCAATGGTTGTTGGTGTTACCGAAGGCTTCACTAAAAAGCTTCAGCTGGTTGGTGTAGGTTATCGTGCAGCTATCAAAGGGAATGCAGTAGGCCTGTCTCTGGGCTTCTCACACCCTGTTGAGCATCCGCTGCCGGCCGGTATCACTGCAGAATGTCCGACTCAAACTGAAATCGTGCTGAAAGGCGCTGATAAACAGCTGATCGGTCAGGTTGCAGCAGATCTGCGCGCCTACCGTCGTCCTGAGCCTTACAAAGGCAAGGGTGTTCGTTACGCCGACGAAGTCGTGCGTACCAAAGAGGCTAAGAAGAAGTAAGGTAACACTATGGATAAGAAATCTGCTCGTATCCGTCGTGCGACCCGCGCACGCCGCAAGCTCAAAGAGCTGGGTGCAACTCGCCTGGTGGTACATCGTACCCCGCGTCATATTTACGCACAGGTAATTGCACCGAACGGTTCTGAAGTTCTGGTAGCTGCTTCTACTGTAGAAAAAGCTATCTCAGAACAATTGAAGTACACCGGTAACAAAGACGCCGCTGCAGCTGTAGGTAAAGCTGTTGCTGAACGCGCTCTGGAAAAAGGCATCAGCAATGTTTCCTTTGACCGTTCCGGGTTCCAATATCATGGTCGTGTCCAGGCACTGGCAGATGCTGCCCGTGAAGCTGGCCTTCAGTTCTAAGGTAGAGGTGTAAGATGGCTCACATCGAAAAACAGGCTGGCGAACTGCAGGAAAAGCTGATCGCGGTAAACCGCGTATCTAAAACCGTTAAAGGTGGTCGTATTTTCTCCTTCACAGCTCTGACTGTAGTAGGCGATGGTAACGGTCGCGTTGGTTTTGGTTACGGTAAAGCGCGTGAAGTTCCAGCAGCGATCCAGAAAGCGATGGAAAAAGCCCGTCGCAACATGATTAACGTCGCGCTGAACAACGGCACCCTGCAGCACCCAGTTAAAGGTGTTCACACGGGTTCTCGTGTATTCATGCAGCCAGCTTCAGAAGGTACCGGTATCATCGCCGGTGGTGCAATGCGCGCCGTTCTGGAAGTTGCTGGGGTTCATAACGTTCTGGCTAAAGCATATGGTTCCACCAACCCGATCAACGTGGTTCGTGCAACTATTGATGGCCTGGAAAATATGAATTCTCCAGAAATGGTCGCTGCCAAGCGTGGTAAATCCGTTGAAGAAATTCTGGGGTAATTGACCATGGCAAAGACTATTAAAATCACTCAAACCCGCAGTGCAATCGGTCGTCTGCCGAAACACAAGGCAACGCTGCTTGGCCTGGGTCTGCGTCGTATTGGTCATACCGTTGAGCGCGAGGATACTCCTGCTGTTCGTGGTATGGTCAACGCGGTTTACTTCATGGTTAAAGTTGAGGAGTAAGAGATGCGTTTAAATACTCTGTCTCCGGCCGAAGGCTCTAAAAAGGCGGGTAAACGCCTGGGTCGTGGTATCGGTTCTGGCCTTGGCAAAACCGGTGGTCGTGGTCACAAAGGTCAGAACTCTCGTTCTGGCGGTGGCGTACGTCGCGGTTTCGAGGGTGGCCAGATGCCACTGTACCGTCGTCTGCCGAAGTTCGGCTTCACCTCTCGCAAAGCAGCGATCACAGCGGAAATCCGTCTGTCTGACCTGGCGAAAGTTGAAGGCGGCGTTGTAGACCTGAACACGCTGAAAGCAGCAAACATTATCGGTATCCAGATCGAGTTCGCGAAAGTGATCCTGGCTGGTGAAGTTTCTACTCCGGTAACTGTTCGTGGCCTGCGTGTTACTAAAGGTGCTCGTGCTGCTATCGAAGCTGCTGGCGGTAAAATTGAGGAATAAGTAGCAGATGGCTAAGCAACCGGGATTAGATTTTCAAAGTGCCAAAGGTGGATTTGGCGAGCTGAAACGCAGACTGCTGTTTGTTATCGGCGCGCTGATTGTGTTCCGTATTGGCTCTTTTATTCCGATCCCTGGTATCGATGCCGCTGTACTTGCCAAACTGCTTGAGCAACAGCGAGGCACCATCATTGAAATGTTCAACATGTTCTCTGGTGGTGCTCTCAGCCGTGCTTCTATCTTCGCATTGGGTATTATGCCGTACATTTCGGCATCTATTATTATCCAGCTGCTGACGGTCGTTCATCCGGCCCTGGCAGAGTTGAAGAAAGAAGGGGAATCTGGACGTCGTAAGATTAGTCAGTACACCCGTTACGGTACTCTGGTGCTGGCAATATTCCAGTCGATCGGTATTGCTACCGGTCTGCCGAATATGCCTGGTATGCAGGGCCTGGTGTTAAACCCGGGCTTTGCATTCTACTTCACCGCTGTTGTAAGTCTGGTCACAGGGACTATGTTCCTGATGTGGCTCGGCGAACAGATTACTGAGCGTGGTATCGGTAACGGTATCTCAATCATTATCTTCGCCGGTATTGTTGCGGGCCTCCCGCCAGCCATCGCCCATACTATCGAGCAAGCGCGTCAAGGCGACCTGCACTTCCTCCTGTTGCTGTTGGTTGCAGTATTAGTATTTGCAGTGACGTTCTTTGTTGTCTTCGTTGAACGTGGTCAACGCCGCATTGTGGTGAACTACGCTAAACGTCAGCAGGGTCGTCGTGTCTATGCTGCACAGAGCACACATTTACCGCTGAAAGTGAACATGGCGGGGGTTATCCCGGCTATCTTCGCTTCCAGTATTATTCTGTTCCCGGCGACCATCGCGTCATGGTTCGGGGGCGGTACTGGTTGGAACTGGCTGACAACAATTTCGCTGTATTTGCAGCCTGGGCAACCACTTTATGTGTTACTCTATGCGTCTGCGATCATCTTCTTCTGTTTCTTCTACACGGCGTTGGTCTTCAACCCGCGTGAAACAGCAGATAACCTGAAGAAGTCCGGTGCATTTGTACCAGGAATTCGTCCGGGAGAGCAAACGGCGAAGTATATCGATAAAGTAATGACTCGCCTGACTTTGGTTGGTGCGCTTTATATTACTTTTATCTGCCTGATCCCGGAGTTCATGCGTGATGCAATGAAAGTACCGTTCTACTTCGGTGGGACCTCACTGCTTATCGTTGTTGTCGTGATTATGGACTTTATGGCTCAAGTGCAAACTCTGATGATGTCCAGTCAGTACGAGTCTGCATTGAAGAAGGCGAACCTGAAAGGCTACGGCCGCTAAATGGTCGCCTGAGAAGTTACGGAGAGTAAAAATGAAAGTTCGTGCTTCCGTCAAGAAATTATGCCGTAACTGCAAAATCGTTAAGCGTGATGGTGTCATCCGTGTGATTTGCAGTGCCGAGCCGAAGCATAAACAGCGCCAAGGCTGATTATTTCGCATATTTTTCTTGCAAAGTTGGGTTGAGCTGGCTAGATTAGCCAGCCAATCTTTTGTATGTCTGTACGTTTCCATTTGAGTATCCTGAAAACGGGCTTTTCAGCATGGTGCGTACATATTAAATAGTAGGAGTGCATAGTGGCCCGTATAGCAGGCATTAACATTCCTGATCAGAAACATGCTGTGATCGCATTAACTTCGATCTACGGCGTCGGCAAGACCCGTTCTAAAGCCATTCTGGCTGCAGCGGGTATCGCTGAAGATGTTAAGATCAGTGAGCTGTCTGAAGAACAAATCGACACGCTGCGTGACGAAGTTGCCAAATTTGTCGTTGAAGGTGATCTGCGCCGTGAAATCAGCATGAGCATCAAGCGCCTGATGGATCTTGGTTGCTATCGCGGTTTGCGTCATCGTCGTGGTCTGCCAGTGCGCGGTCAGCGTACTAAGACCAACGCACGTACCCGTAAGGGTCCGCGCAAACCGATCAAGAAATAATCGGGGTGATTGAATAATGGCAAAGGCACCAGTTCGTGCACGTAAACGTGTAAGAAAACAAGTCTCTGACGGCGTGGCTCATATCCATGCTTCTTTCAACAACACCATCGTTACTATTACTGATCGTCAGGGTAACGCATTGGGTTGGGCAACAGCCGGTGGTTCCGGTTTCCGTGGTTCTCGCAAATCCACTCCGTTCGCAGCTCAGGTTGCAGCAGAGCGTTGCGCAGAAGCCGTAAAAGAATACGGCATCAAGAATCTGGAAGTTATGGTTAAAGGTCCGGGTCCGGGTCGTGAATCTACTGTTCGCGCTCTGAACGCCGCTGGTTTCCGCATCACGAATATTACTGATGTGACTCCGATCCCTCATAACGGTTGTCGTCCGCCGAAAAAACGTCGCGTATAACGCTCCGTTTTTTAGGTTAGTTGGAGATAGAAAATGGCAAGATATTTGGGTCCTAAGCTCAAGCTGAGCCGTCGTGAGGGCACCGACTTATTCCTTAAGTCTGGCGTTCGCGCGATCGATACCAAGTGTAAAATTGAACAAGCTCCTGGCCAGCACGGTGCGCGTAAACCGCGTCTGTCTGACTATGGTGTGCAGTTGCGTGAAAAGCAAAAAGTTCGCCGTATGTACGGTGTGCTGGAGCGTCAGTTCCGTAACTACTATAAAGAAGCAGCACGTCTGAAAGGCAACACAGGTGAAAACCTGCTCGCTCTGCTGGAAGGTCGTCTGGACAACGTTGTATACCGTATGGGCTTCGGCGCTACTCGTGCTGAATCACGTCAGCTGGTTAGCCACAAAGCAATCATGGTAAACGGTCGTGTTGTTAACATCGCTTCTTATCAGGTTAAAGCGAATGACGTTGTTAGCATTCGTGAGAAAGCGAAAAAGCAATCTCGCGTGAAGGCCGCTCTGGAGCTGGCTGAGCAGCGTGAAAAGCCAACCTGGCTGGAAGTTGATGCTGGCAAGATGGAAGGTACGTTCAAGCGTCAGCCAGAACGTTCTGATCTGTCTGCGGACATTAACGAACACCTGATCGTCGAGCTTTACTCCAAGTAAAGCTTAGTACCAAAGAGAGGACACAATGCAGGGTTCTGTGACAGAGTTTCTAAAACCGCGCCTGGTAGATATCGAGCAAGTGAGTTCGACGCACGCCAAGGTGACCCTTGAGCCTTTAGAGCGTGGCTTTGGCCATACTCTGGGTAACGCACTGCGCCGTATTCTGCTCTCATCGATGCCGGGTTGCGCGGTGACCGAGGTTGAGATTGATGGTGTACTTCATGAGTACAGCACCAAAGAAGGCGTTCAGGAAGATATCCTTGAAATCCTGCTCAACCTGAAAGGGCTGGCGGTGAGAGTTCAGGGTAAAGATGAAGTTATTCTTACTCTGAATAAATCTGGCATTGGCCCTGTGACTGCAGCCGACATCACCCACGACGGTGATGTTGAAATCGTCAAGCCGCAGCACGTGATCTGCCACCTGACCGATGAGAACGCAGCTATTAGCATGCGTATCAAAGTTCAGCGCGGTCGTGGTTATGTGCCGGCTTCTGCCCGAATTCATTCGGAAGAAGATGAGCGCCCAATCGGCCGTCTGCTGGTCGACGCATGCTATAGCCCTGTAGAGCGTATTGCCTACAATGTTGAAGCAGCGCGTGTAGAACAGCGTACCGACCTGGACAAGCTGGTCATCGAAATGGAAACCAACGGCACAATCGATCCTGAAGAGGCGATTCGTCGTGCGGCAACCATCCTGGCAGAACAACTGGAAGCTTTCGTTGACTTACGTGATGTACGTCAGCCGGAAGTGAAAGAAGAGAAACCAGAATTCGATCCGATCCTGCTGCGCCCTGTTGACGATCTCGAATTGACTGTCCGCTCTGCTAACTGCCTCAAGGCAGAAGCTATCCACTATATCGGTGATCTGGTACAGCGTACCGAGGTTGAGTTGCTGAAAACGCCGAACCTGGGTAAAAAATCTCTTACTGAGATTAAAGACGTGCTGGCTTCACGTGGTCTGTCTCTGGGCATGCGCCTGGAAAACTGGCCACCGGCAAGCATTGCTGACGAGTAACCGGATCACAGGTTAAGGTTTTACTGAGAAGGATAAGGTCATGCGCCATCGTAAGAGTGGTCGTCAACTGAACCGCAACAGCAGCCATCGCCAGGCTATGTTCCGCAACATGGCAGGTTCACTGGTTCGTCATGAGATCATCAAGACGACCCTGCCTAAAGCGAAAGAGCTGCGTCGCGTAGTTGAGCCGCTGATTACTCTTGCCAAGACTGACAGCGTTGCTAATCGTCGTCTGGCATTCGCCCGTACTCGTGATAACGAGATCGTGGCAAAACTGTTTAACGAACTGGGCCCGCGTTTCGCGAGCCGTGCCGGTGGTTACACTCGCATTCTGAAGTGTGGTTTCCGTGCAGGCGACAACGCGCCGATGGCTTACATCGAGCTGGTTGATCGTTCAGAGAAAGCAGAAGCTGCTGCAGAGTAATCTGTAGTAACGTAAAAAAACCCGCTCCGGCGGGTTTTTTTATATCCGCGATATCCCCACTTCTCTACAATGTCTGTATCAATTCTGTTCATTCCCTGGAGCTGGTAATGTGGTTGCTCGACCAGTGGGCAGAACGCCATATTCGCGATGCCCAAAATAAAGGTGAATTCGACGATCTCCCGGGAAGCGGCGAACCCCTTGTGCTTGACGATGACTCGCATATTGCGCCTGAACTGCGAGCTGGATACCGTTTACTGAAAAACGCGGGCTGTCTCCCTCCGGAGCTCGAACAGCGCAGAGAGGCTGTTGAACTGGCCGATCTTCTCAACGGTATCCGTCAGGACGATCCGCGACATTCTGAATTGAGCCGCCGTCTCGCCCTGCTTGAACTCAAGCTGCGTCAGGCTGGGATGAACACTGATTTTCTGCGCGGTGAATACGGTGAAAGATTGATACAGAGAATAAACGAGGAGTAGTTATGTACCGTATTGGTGAACTTGCGAAGCTTGCGAACGTTACGCCGGATACCATCCGTTATTACGAAAAGCAGCAGATGATCGATCATGAAGTTCGTACAGAAGGAGGCTTTCGCCTTTATACCGATAACGATCTGCAGCGCCTGCGATTTATTCGTTATGCGCGTCAGCTCGGCTTCACGCTGGATTCGATCCGCGAGCTATTATCGATCCGCATCGATCCGGAACATCACACCTGCCAGGAATCTAAAAGCATTGTGCAGGCCCGGCTGGATGAAGTTGAAGCACGCATCCAGGAGCTGCAAACCATGCAGCGCTCTCTGCAAAGGCTGAATGATGCCTGCTGCGGGACGGCCCACAGCAGTATTTATTGTTCCATACTGGAAGCCCTTGAACAGGGGGCCAGTGGAGAAACCGAGGGCTGTTGATTTTTAGTCCATCCGGATCTAGACTCCCTTCGTCATAAACCATGCTCAGGAGAATTTATGAGCCGCTATCAGCACACGAAAGGACAGATAAAAGACAATGCCATTGAGGCGTTACTTCACGACCCGTTATTCAGGCAGCGCGTTGAGAAGAATAAAAAAGGGAAAGGAAGTTATCTGCGTAAAGACAAACATGAAAAACGGGGTAACTGGGAGGCCAGTGGCAAGCAAGCGAATCGCTTATTTACCACTGGCCTTTCTGCTTTAAACTTTCGATTAAACGCGGTTATTCTGTTCTTTTAACAGATCGCGGATCTCACTCAGCAGCACTTCTTCTTTCGTTGGTGCAGGTGCAGCAGCCGGCTCTTCTTTTTTACGGTTGAGCCTGTTGATCAGCTTGATAGCCATAAAAATGGCAAACGCGACAATCACAAAATCAAATACGTTCTGAATAAATACGCCGTAGTGCATTACTACTGCCGGAACATCACCCTGCGCTTCACGCAGTGTGAAAGCGAATTGTTTGAAATCAATGCCCCCGATTAACAACCCTAATGGTGGCATGATAATGTCGGCCACTAATGATGAAACAATCTTGCCGAATGCTGCACCAATAATGACACCCACTGCCAAATCCACCACGTTCCCGCGCATCGCAAATTCGCGAAATTCTTTAATAAAACTCATTGTTCTCTCCTTGTGCCAGCTGACGAGTATAAGTTTAACAAATGATTAGCCAATTGCCATTCGGGATAATTAAACGTTATGAAAAATAAAAGGCACAGAAATGAAAAGGATAAAGTGCGGGTGCTCTTTCTCGAGCACCCTACTCTTTAAAGGAAGAATGGACTTGGCTGGAATAAACGTTCGACGTCAGTAATAAACTTTTTATCCGTAAGGAACATAATAACGTGATCGCCTTGCTCAATACGTAAATTGTCATTGGCAATCATGACGTCATTTCCGCGCACAACGGCGCCGATGATCGTGCCTGGCGGCAGCTTAATTTCGTCGATCGACCGGCCCACGACGCGTGATGTGGTTTCATCTCCATGCGCCACGGCTTCAATGGCTTCCGCTACGCCGCGGCGGAGCGATGACACACCGACAATATCCGCTTTACGAACATGGCTCAGGAGCGCGGAAATTGTCGCCTGCTGCGGCGAAATGGCAATATCAATAACGCTACCCTGGACCAGATCGACATACGCCTTGCGCTGGATAAGCACCATGACCTTCTTTGCACCCATACGCTTTGCGAGCATGGCGGACATTATATTCGCCTCGTCGTCGTTGGTGACGGCAATAAAAAGATCAACTTGATCAATATGCTCTTCAGCCAGCAACTCCTGATCAGACGCATCGCCATAAAATACGATCGTATTTTGCAGTTTTTCCGCCAGTTCAGCAGCACGCTGCTGATCGCGCTCGATCAATTTTACGCTGTAATCTTTTTCTAACCGATGTGCCAGGCCTGCACCGATATTGCCGCCGCCGACCAGCATAATGCGTTTATAGGGTTTTTCGAGACGCTGAAGTTCACTCATTACTGCACGAATATGCTGTGAGGCCGCAATAAAGAAGACCTCATCACCTGCTTCGACAATCGTGGAGCCTTGCGGGCGGATTGGCCTGTCGTGACGGAAAATGGCTGCGACGCGGGTATCAATATGCGGCATGTGCTCGCGCATGGTAGAAAGCGCATTGCCGATCAATGGTCCACCGTAATAGGCCTTTACCACTGCCAGGCTCACTTTACCCTCGGCAAAGTTCACCACCTGCAGGGCGCCTGGATATTCGATCAGGCGATAGATATTGTCGATAACCAGCTGTTCTGGCGCGATGAGATGGTCAATAGGGACCGCTTCGGAATTAAACAGTTTCTCAGCATCGCGAACATAGTCCGGAGAGCGAATGCGCGCGATTCGGTTTGGCGTGTTGAAAAGCGAGTAGGCCACCTGACAGGCCACCATATTGGTTTCGTCAGAACTGGTTACCGCAACCAGCATGTCGGCATCGTCGGCACCCGCCTCACGAAGAACGCGTGGGTGCGAACCATGACCCTGCACCACGCGCAGGTCAAACTTGTCCTGTAAGACACGCAGACGATCGCCGTTGGTATCAACGATTGTGATGTCGTTATTTTCGCCCACCAGGTTTTCCGCCAGCGTTCCGCCAACCTGTCCTGCACCCAGAATGATAATCTTCATATCTCGTGACCTGTTCTCAACATCACTCTTTGATTAGCTTAGCGTAAAAGAAGCCATCACCCTCTTCGGCACCCGGCAGGTTCTGCAGACCCGGGGATTCAGGCGTTCCCGTATCGCGCAGCGCGGCGTCCGGGGTACGTTTAAGGAAGGCCGCGATTTGCTGGCTGTTTTCTTCCGGCAGTACGGAGCAGGTTGCATAGACCAGCGTTCCGCCAGGTTTGAGATGCGGCCAGATGGCGTCGAGAATGTCGGACTGCAGCTGGGCAAGTTCGTTAATATCACGATCGCGACGCAGCCACTTGATGTCCGGATGACGACGAATAACGCCGGTTGCAGAGCAGGGAGCATCCAGCAAAATGCGATCGAATTGCGTTTCACCACACCATTCTGCGGGTTTGCGTCCATCGCCTTGCTTAACCTGAGCCTTCATGCCCAGACGCTTGAGGTTGTCGTAGACGCGTGAAAGACGCTGTTCATCGACGTCCACCGCCATCACGCTGGCCTGCGGAGCCACTTCAAGAATATGCGTCGTTTTGCCCCCTGGTGCGGCGCAGAGATCGAGGATCTGCTCACCGTTTTGGGGTTCAAGCCAGGTCATGCAACCCTGGGCAGAAGCATCCTGTACCGTTACCCAACCCTCTTCGAAACCCGGTAATGCATGTACCGGAGCGGGGGAGGCTAAACGTACGGCATCAGGGTATGCAGCGTGAGTGAAACCACTCATTCCAGCTTCTTCGAGTAATGCCAGCCATGCGTCACGGGTGTGGTGATTACGATTCACGCGTAACCACATTGGCGGACGCTGGTTGTTGGCATCGGCAATGTCCTGCCACCGCTGCGGATAAGCTTTTTTCAGCCGCTTCAACAGCCAGTCCGGATGCAGGAAGCGTGCTTCGTTTTGGGCAAATTCAGCCAGAAGCTCATCCTGCTGTCGTTGGAACTGGCGCAGTACGCCGTTGATCAGCCCTTTCAGCTGAGGGCGTTTAATCGCAACGGCACCTTCCACCGTCTCAGCCAGCGCGGCATGAGGTGGGATGCGGGTATGAAGAAGCTGATAAAAACCCACCATAATCAAATAGTGTACGGTGCGCTGCTTGCCTGTCATTGGGCGTGACATCAGCTTGTTAATCAACCACTCAAGCTGAGAAAGCGTGCGCAGAACGCCAAAGCAGAGCTCCTGAAGCAGGGCTTTGTCTTTATCAGAGACTTTTTGCTGCAGGGGAGGCAGGACGTTACTTAATGACTGGCCCTGCTCGATAACCTGCTCAACGGCCTGAGCCGCCATACTGCGTAGATTTTGTTTTTTCATAACCGTAAAAATAAAAATGCCCGGAAACACCGGGCCTTAAGAATAAATTTGCTCAGGCAAGACGATTGCCCGGAATAAACCATTCGCGACGAGAATTTAACAGATCCTGAGCGCTCATGGCCTTCTTACCGGCCGGTTGTAGCGATTCAAGATTCAGGATCCCTTGCGCAGTCGCCACCTGGATCCCGTTCTTGTTGGCGTCAACAATCGTACCGGGTTCAGCCGTGGTAGTACCGCTAATGACGGAGGCTTTCCAGACTTTCACTGGCTGCTCATCAATCTCCATCCAGCTCATTGGCCACGGATTAAAAGCGCGGATGCAGCGTTCAAGTTGAGCGGCCGACAGGGACCAGTCGATCCGCGCTTCTTCTTTGCTCAGTTTTTCGGCATACGTCACCAGCGCGTCATCCTGAACTTCCGGTTTTGCCGTATTGTCAGCAAGCTGCTGAAGCGTCTCGATAAGACCTTGTGGGCCAAGGTCTGCCAGTTTGTCATACAGCGTGGCGCTGGTATCGTCTGGCGTAATGGGGCAGGCCAGTTTATACAGCATGTCGCCGGTGTCTAAACCTACGTCCATCTTCATGATGGTCACGCCCGTTTCGGCATCACCCGCCCACAGCGAGCGCTGGATAGGTGCTGCACCACGCCAGCGTGGGAGCAGAGACCCATGCACGTTGATACAACCCAGGCGCGGCATATCAAGCACAGCTTTTGGCAGAATTAAACCGTAAGCCACCACCACCATTACGTCGGCATTCAGGTCAGCAACCAGCTGCTGATTTTCCTGCGGGCGCAGCGATGCAGGCTGAAAAACAGGAAGCCCATGCTCTTCTGCCAGCACCTTGACCGGGCTCGGCATCAGTTTTTTGCCGCGACCAGCAGGACGGTCCGGCTGGGTAAAGACGCCAACAACCTGGTGACCAGACGATAGCAGCGCGTCAAGGTGACGCGCTGCAAAATCAGGGGTTCCCGCGAAGATAATACGTAGTGTTTTAGACACGATAATCCTTGTATCCGGGGGGACGTTATGCGCGAGAACGCAAACGATCCAGTTTCTCTACTTTCTGACGAATACGCTGCTGTTTCAGCGGCGAGAGGTAATCGATAAACAGTTTACCGACCAGGTGATCCATCTCATGCTGAATACAAATCGCCAGCAGGTCGTCTGCTTCCAGTTCGAACGGATTACCGTCACGATCCAGGGCGCGAATTTTCACTTTTTCAGCACGCGGCACTAACGCACGCTGTTCAGGAATAGACAGACAGCCTTCCTCGATACCGGTTTCGCCACTCTTTTCGAGCAACTCAGGGTTAATCAGCACCAGACGGCCATCGCGATTTTCAGAAACATCAATCACGATAATACGCTTGTGAATGTCCACCTGCGTCGCCGCCAGGCCAATGCCTTCTTCGGCGTACATGGTATCGAACATATCATCAACGATACGCTGGATTTCTGCATTCACTTCTTTGACCGGTTCAGCGACGATGCGAAGGCGCTCGTCCGGAATATGTAACACTTGCAAAACTGCCATAAATTTCCAGAGTCGTGTTCAGGAGTTGATAAGAATACTACCTCTATTCTAGACAAATCCCCCATCGATTGACAGCATCAGTGACCAATCGCAATGATTGCGGAGGCCGCTTATGGCAGGGGAAAGGATGACGCCAATCGAGATATGGCTACGGCTTATGCACACAGGTTCTCTGTGTGGTGATGTCATGGTGGAAGCGGCTGCGCGACTGCAGAGGCAGGAAGGCATCGACATGCTTGCCTTAAGAAATGCTGGACTGACAGCAAAGCAGGCTGAACGATTCTTTGCGTTCAATGAGAGTGAGCTGGAACGTAGCCTGAAATGGCTTGAGCAGCCGGGACATCATTTATTAACGGCCAATCATTCCCTTTATCCCCCTCTACTCCGCACAATCCCTGACTATCCCGGGGCATTATTCATAAAAGGTAACCCTGAGACGCTTAAAACTGTTCAGCTGGCGGTGGTAGGCAGTCGTGCGCCGTCATGGTACGGCGAGCGATGGGGGAAAATCCTGTGCGAACAACTTTCACAAAGTGGTTTCACGATTACCAGCGGGCTGGCCTGTGGTATTGATGGCGTTGCCCACGGAGCGGCGCTGTCAGTTAAAGGACGAAGTGTCGCGGTGCTGGGGAATGGTCTTTTTAGCATTTATCCACGCCGACATCAGGCATTGGCGATGCGGCTTATTGAGTCTGACGGCGCGATAGTGTCTGAATTTCCGCTTTCCGCACAGCCCAGACCGGCAAACTTTCCGCGTCGTAATCGCATTATCAGCGGGCTTAGCAAAGGTGTGCTGGTGGTTGAAGCCGCGCTGCGAAGCGGTTCACTGGTCACGGCGCGATGCGCGCTGGAACAGGGACGAGAAGTCTTCGCCTTGCCTGGTCCGATAGGCAACCCCGGATGCGAGGGCCCCCACTGGCTGATTAAGCAAGGGGCAACACCGGTAACGGAAGTAGGGGATATTCTTGAAAATTTGCAATATGGGCTGCAATGGCTGCAGGAAGATCCCGAAAAGCGACAATATTCATCAGATCAGGGAAAGGTGGCATTGCCATTTCCCAAGCTCCTGGCTAACGTAGGAGATGAGGTAACACCTGTTGACGTTGTCGCTGAACGTGCCGGCCAACCTGTGCCAGTAACGGTAGCACAGCTACTCGAACTGGAGTTAGCAGGGTGGATCGCAGCTGTACCCGGCGGCTATGTCCGATTAAGGAGGGCATGCCATGTTCGACGTACTGATGTATTTGTTTGAGACTTACATCCATAACGAAGCAGAAATGCGAGTGGATCAGGACAAATTGACACAGGATCTTACCGATGCGGGGTTTGAGCGGGAAGATATCTATAATGCGTTGATGTGGCTGGAAAAACTGGCTGATTATCAGGAAGGCCTCGCCGAACCGATGCAGCTTGCTTCTGACCCATTGTCAGTACGCATTTATACCGCAGAAGAGTGTGAAAGGCTGGACGCCAGCTGCCGGGGGTTCATCTTATTCCTTGAGCAGATTCAGGTGCTGAACCTCGAAACGAGAGAAATGGTGATAGAGCGCGTCATGGCGCTGGATACAGCAGAATTTGAACTGGAAGATCTCAAGTGGGTGATCCTGATGGTTCTGTTTAATATCCCGGGCTGTGAAAATGCCTATCAACAAATGGAAGAATTACTCTTTGAAGTGAATGAAGGTATGCTGCACTAATTCAATGTGCAGCACCAAGAGTTGTTATGGCCAAATCAGCACTATTCACGGTGCATAAAAACGAGCCCTGCCCGCAATGCGGGGCTGAACTTGTTATTCGGTCCGGGAAACACGGCCCGTTTCTCGGTTGTTCGCACTATCCGGAATGTGATTTTGTCCGTCCCCTGAAAAGCCAGGCGGATGGACATATCGTTAAAATTCTGGAGGGGCAGTCCTGTCCACTCTGCGGTGGTGAATTAGCCCTGCGTCAGGGGCGTTTCGGCATGTTTATTGGATGTAGCCGCTACCCGGAATGCGAACATACGGAACAAATTGATAAGCCTGATGAAACGGCAATTGCCTGCCCTCAGTGTCAGCGCGGTCAGCTGGTACAGCGCCGTTCCCGTTATGGTAAGACCTTTCATTCGTGCGATCGCTACCCTGACTGCCAGTTCGTTATCAATTTTAAGCCGGTAGCGGGAATCTGCCCTCATTGCAATTATCCGCTACTGATAGAGAAGAAAACCGCGCAAGGCATGAAACGCTTCTGCGCCAGTAAACAATGTGGAAAGCCGGTTACGGCGGATCAAAATAGTGAATAATAACCTGCCATCAGGCTCCATTGCGCATGCACTGGATGTTCTGAAAAATGAAGAAGTCATCGCCTATCCAACTGAAGCTGTTTTTGGGGTCGGTTGCGATCCTGACAGCGAGACGGCTGTGAGCCGTCTGCTTGCCTTAAAACAAAGACCCGTCGAGAAAGGGCTGATTTTGATCGCTGCGAATTACGAGCAGCTTAAACCCTATATAGATGACTCCATGCTGACGCCAGCGCAGCGCGAGACGATCTTCTCCGCGTGGCCTGGACCGGTGACCTTCGTCTTCCCTGCGCAGCCGACAACGCCGCGCTGGTTAACCGGACGCTTTGATTCCCTCGCCGTTCGCGTCACTGACCATCCGCTGGTGGTTGAGCTTTGTCTGGCGTTTGGTAAACCGCTGGTCTCAACCAGCGCCAACCTGACCGGATTGCCACCTTGTCGGACAACCGAAGAAGTGCTGGCGCAGTTCGGGAATGACTTCCCTGTTGCTGTCGGTGAAACGGGAGGGCGTCTGAATCCGTCTGAAATTCGCGACGCTTTAACCGGCGAACGTTTTCGCCAGGGGTAATCTCATGGAAACCTATGCTGTTTTTGGTAATCCGATTGCACACAGCAAATCACCGTTGATTCATCAGCAATTTGCGAAGCAGCTGCAGATAAATCATCCCTATGGACGCGTACTGGCACCGGTGGATGCATTTATTCCAACGCTGGAGGCTTTTTTCGCCGCGGGCGGTAAAGGTGCGAATGTGACGGTCCCGTTTAAAGAAGAAGCCTTCGAACGTGCGGATGAGCTGACCGAGCGCGCTTCACTGGCTGGTGCAGTCAATACTCTTAAACGGCTTGAGGATGGTCGCCTTTTGGGGGATAACACCGACGGAATTGGTTTACTTAGCGATCTGGAACGACTTTCATTTATTAAGCCCGGGTTCCGGGTCCTGCTGATTGGTGCGGGCGGCGCATCGCGGGGAGTACTGTTGCCTCTGCTTTCACTGGACTGTGCGGTGACCATTACCAATAGAACCTTTTCCCGGGCAGAAGCGCTGGCGGCGTTGTTTGCGCATACCGGCAGTGTGAGCGCGGTAGCGCTTGACGATCTTGCCGATCGTGAGTTCGATCTTGTCATTAATGCCACGTCCAGCGGCATCAATGGCGAGATCCCGGCAATCCCCGCTTCTCTGGTCAGCGCGCATATGTACTTCTATGACATGTTTTATCAGAAAGGGAAGACACCTTTCCTTAACTGGTGTGAACAACACGGCGCGAAACAGTTAGCCGATGGACTGGGAATGCTGGTGGGTCAGGCTGCGCATGCGGTGCTGCTCTGGCACGGCGTGTTGCCTGCGGTCGAACCTGTCATTGAAAAGTTAAAGCAGGAACTTTCGGCGTGAACCAGGCTAATCATTTCCCGGACAGAGAGAGCTGGGATGAGAGTAAACAAGCGGTTTGTTTTCCGGTGCTGGTGCAGGGTATGCAACTTACCTGCGCCATTCATGGGGAAACGCTGCTGCGTCGTTTTGGCGGTTCAGACCCGATAGCGGTATTTTGCGAAAATCGCTGGGATCTGGAAGAGGAAGCCAGCGATTTAATCCGCGAACAGCAGGAAGACGATCAGGGCTGGGTTTGGTTGTCCTGATCCAGATACTCATTCTTCCACGTAACGTAGTTGTTCGCTGAGTATTTTAACCCTTCGATCTCTGCCTCCTTCAGGGGGCGGATCTGTTTTACCGGGCTTCCCAGATAGAGATAGCCGCTCTCCAGTCGTTTGTTCTGCGGGACCAGGCTACCGGCACCAATCATTACGTCATCTTCTACTATGACGCCATCCAGCAAAATCGACCCCATACCAACAAGCACGCGATTTCCGATCGTGCAGCCGTGAAGCATCACTTTATGGCCGACGGTAACCTCTTCTCCAATGATGAGGGGATTGCCCTCCGGGTTATAGGAGGATTTGTGCGTGACATGCAGAACGCTACCGTCCTGAATGTTGGTACGTGCACCAATCGACACATAGTTAACATCACCCCTGATGGCGACGAGCGGCCAGATGCTGACATCATCGGCTATTCGAACATCACCAATCACCACGCTGCTGGCATCGATCATCACGCGATCGCCTTTTTGGGGGAACAGATCTTTATAAGGACGTAATACTGCGGGCATATCTACCTCTAACAATGGGCGCTATACAGAAGACTTTGATCATAGTAATGGATTGAGGCAAGGCAAAATACGTCAATATTTAAGCAGATCGGGCGGGATTTCAGCGAAAAGCGCGGAAAATCAGCAGTCGGAAAAAAAGATCTAAAAAATACTTGTGCTAAAAAATGGGATCCCTATAATGCGCCTCCATCGACACGGCGGATGTGAATCACTTCACACAACAAGCGGTTCGGTTGAAGAGAAAAAATCCTGAAATAACGGGTTGACTCTGAAAGAGGAAAGCGTAATATACGCCACCTCGCAACGGTGAGCGAAAGCCGCGTTGCACTGCTCTTTAACA
>NZ_JBFTVM010000013.1:0-7840 GCF_041365315.1 Enterobacter cloacae complex sp. 2015409
CTGATCGCAATATCCCCGCGCTGCGTCTCAATATTCCCCGACGTATTCACCACCTGGCTGTTCGCATTCCCTGCCGCATCCCGCTGCATCCACAGGCTGTTCCCCGCCATGATGTCGCCACGCTGGTTGGTGATGCTGTCGGCAAACAGCGCCAGGTTATTCGCCGCGTACAGCAGCGCGGTGTTGACGATGGCGCCCGGCGCGCTGAGGGTCAGCGAGCCGCGCGTGCCGGTGAAGCCGTCCACGGTAATATTGCTCCGGCTGGCCACGGTGATGTCACCTCCGCCCTGCACCGAGCCCGCGGCGTTCAGCGCCACGCTGCTGCCGGAGAACGTACTCGCGCCGCCGCCGGTGGTGATTTGTCCGTTGTTGCTGAGCTGCCCGCCCGCGTTCAGGTTGACCGCCTGCCCCTGCAGCACGCTGCGGTTATCGATGTCGCCGCCGCTGTTGATGGTCAGGGTTCTGCCTGCCGCCACGGCGGTTCTGCTGGTAAACGCGTTCGTCAGCTGCAGCGTTAAGTCCCCCAGGGACACCAGCTGGCCGGTAAGGTCCAGCCCCCGGCTCTGCAGCCACAGGCTGCCGCCGCTCAGCAGCTTGCCGCCCGCGCTCTGGGTTACCTGGTCCGCGCCAATATTCAGCTGCGTGTTGCCGAGCAGCGTGCCGCTGTTGTTCAGCTGGCCGTAGTTAACCGTCAGCTGTCCCGCCTGGGTGGTGCCCTGGCTTGCGAAATTGGTGCCGGTCAGGGTGGCGCGATCGGCCACCCACGTGCCGCCGTTGGTGGCGTTTGCCGCATTGAGTATGAGGTCGGTGGCCTGCAGCCAGCCGGTGCCGGTGAACTGCGGCGTGCCGAGCGTCAGGCGCGCGCCGGAAAGCAGCCTGCCGTCGTTACGCGCCTGCGAAGAAGCGGTCACGCGCGTCTCGCCGCCGCCCTGGATCAGGCCGTAGTTAAACAGCGCGGGCGTGGTCAGCGTCAGCGCATCGCGGCTGACGATTTCGCCTCCGCTGTTGTTGGTCAGCGTCCCGCTGAGGGCCAGCGTCGCGCCGTTATCGCCCTGCAGACGTCCGTTGTTGATGAGCGCCCCGGTGGTGATGCCGAGCGTGCCCCCCTGCATTTTGCCGTCGCTGGCGACGGAGGCCGCCGTGACGTTCAGCGCCCCGCCGGACAGCAGGGTCCCGCCAGACTGCTGGCTGACCGCGCCGGTCTGGCTGAGTGTCAGGCCATTCACGCCGCTGATGGCGCCGCTGTTGCTGAGCGTGCCGCCGGTCAGCGTCAGGTTTTTCGCCGCCCACTGGCCCTGGTTCGCCAGCGTGGCGGCCTGCAGCGTTGCCGCACCCAGCGCGGTAATCTTACTGCCCGTAGTCCCGGTGAGCGTGTCGGCCAGCGTCATCTGCAGCGCGTCGGCGCTCTGCACCGCGCCGCTGTTGGTGAGCGACCGGGCGTTAAGCAGGATGTTCTGTGCCTGCCAGCTGCCGGCGTTGGTCACCGCGCCGGACGCAATCGTCAGAGTACCCTGGGTGAGAAGCTTACCGCCTGCGCCGTTAATCAGCTCTTGCTGCGGCGCGGCCATCGCCATGCGCGCCATCAGCCGCTGCTGCCCCTGAACGGTCAGGCTCTGCAGACCGGTTAAGGTGCCCTGGTTGTTAATGCTGTTCTGATGCAGCGCGAGGGTGTTCCCCTGCACGGTGCCGCTGTTTTTAAGCGTGCTGCCGCCGAGCGTCACATCGCCCTCGCTGAGGAGCTGCCCGCGGTTATCCAGCGTCTGTGCGGTGATATCCGCCCGGCCCTGACTCATCAGCGAGCCGGTTGAGGTCAGCATGCCGCCGGTCGTGGCCGTCAGCGTTCCCTGGCTGAGCAGAGACCCGCCGTGCGTCCAGTCGCTGGCGCTGATGTCCGCGCCGTTCCCCTGCAGCGTGCCCTGCGTGGTCAGCTGGCCTGCATCCAGCGTCAGCATGCCGCCGGAGAGGGTGCGCGAGGTCGCGCCCGTGGTCAGCGTGGTGCCGGTGAGCGCCAGGCCGTTCGTTCCCTGCATCAGCCCGCCGTTGTTCATATCGCGGGCAGTGAGGGACAGCGTACCGCCCGTGATGCGCCCCGGGTTCGCCAGGGTGTCCGCGGTGAAGGCGGTCGTGCCGCCACTCTGCAGCAGCCCGGTATTCGTTAACGCCCCGCTGAGCGTGCCGCTGAGTCCCGTCTGCCCGTTCACCGTGCCGCTGTTGGTGAGGGTGGTGCCGGTCATACCCAGCATGGCGCCCTGCAGCGTACCGGCGTTGGTCAGCTGTCCGCCCGTCAGCGTGAAGCCGCCGCCGGAGAGCCATTTACCGTTCAGCTCGTTGATAAAGCGGTCGGCGGTGGCGTTAACCGCGTTGCTGCCCTGCATCAGGCCGCTGTTGCGCAGCTCCGCCGCGCCTGCGGTCAGCGTTTTGCCCGCCACCGTGCCGCTGCTGGTCAGCGTCGTCGCGTTAAGCGTGGCATCGCCGGTGGCAACGATGTTCCCGGTACTGGTCAGGGCATTGCTCAGGCCCAAATCCAGGCTCTGCGCCTGAATATCGCCCCGGTTCGTCAGGTCGCTGCCCCGCAGGGTGAACCCGCCGTTCACCAGCAGCAGACCGGCGTTATCGAGCGTGTCGAGGGATAAGTCCAGAGGACTGCCGCTCACCAGCTGCCCGGTGGCGCCGTTGCTCAGGGCGCGGGTGGTCAGCGCCAGCGTGTCGTTACCCTGCAGAATCCCGGTGTTGTTCAGCTGCGCGGCCTTCACCGTGAGCGCTTTCCCGGCCAGCTGGCCGTCGTTGAACAGCTGCGCCGCCGTCAGCGTGAACAGGTTCTGGCTGAGCAGGGCGCCCGTGTTATCCAGCCTGCCGGTCGTGGAAAGGGTCAGGCCGTCCAGCGCCTGAACGCTGCCCTGGTTATTCAGGCTCCCGGCGTCAAGCGTCGCGCTGCGCCCCTGAAGGCTGCCCGCGTTGCTGAGGGTTTGTCCGCTCAGGGTCAGGGTCTCGCCGCCCGTCACCTGGCCCTGAGGCTGGTTCGTGAAGGTGTTCCCGGACCAGGCCAGCGTGCTGCTCCCCTGAAGCAGACCGCTGTTCTGCAGGTCGCCCCGCAGGGTCAGCACTTTCGCCAGCAGCTGGCCCCGGTTATCGGTCCTGCCGGCCTGGACGTCCAGCGCCTGCTGGCTGAGCACCTTACCGCTGCTGGTCAGCGTACCGGTCACCGCCGCCGTCACGCCTGCTTCCCCCAGCGCATTGCCGGTGTTGTTCCACTCGCCGGTGGCCAGGTTCAGGGTGTTGCCCTGCAGCAGCCCGGCGTTGTTCAGGGTGGTGTGGTGCAGGTCGAGCGCGCCGCCGGAGAGCAGCATGCCCGCCTGCTGGTTGCTGAGCTGTGCCCCGGTCGCCGTGAGGGAATGTGTCCCCTGCAGCGTGCCGCCGTTGGTCAACGACGCGCTGTTAAACTGCGCGTCGGTACCGGCCATCAGCCCGCTGTTCGTCAGGCTGGCGGCGGTCAGCGTCAGGCCGTCCCGGGCAATCACCCGCCCGCCGGCATCGTTGCTGGCCTGTCGGGTCAGGTTCAGCAGCAGGGCGGTGGCGCTGAGCTCGCCGCTGTTGGCCAGCGTGTCGCCGTTAAGCGTCAGCGTTCCGCTGCTGCGCAGCGCGCCACGGTTAGTGAGGTCTGCCACGCCTAGCGTCAGCGCCGAGTCCCCCCCGACGGTGCCCTGGTTCTGCAGGCTGTCCGCCGTGATGTGCAGGTCGCTGGCCGCTATATTGCCCGCGTTAGCAAACGCAGTGCCGTTCAGGGTGAGCCTGTCGTCCGCCAGCAGGCGTCCGGTATCGGCGTTGGTCAGGCTGAGGTACTCGCTGCTCAGGCTGACGCCGTTGATTTCGCCCTGGTTTGTCAGCGTGTCACCCCGGAGGCGCAATGTGCCGTCAGTGGTGATAAGCCCGCTGTTAGCCAGCACCGGAACGTTCAGCGTTAAATCCTGTGCGCTGTAGACCGACCCGCCCGCGAGGTTCGTGAGTGACCCGGTCTTCAGGCCGAGCAGGGTGGTCCCCTGCAGCAGTCCACCGTTCTCCACCGAGGCAGCGTCCAGCGCCAGCGTACCGGCAACCAGCGTACCGCTGCTGGTGATGCGCCCGGGGGCCGTCAGGGTCATGCGGTCCGCTTTTGCGGCGCCGGACTGGAGGATGTTCTGTCCGCTGAGCGCGATGGCGCTGGCGGTAAGCTCTCCGCCGCTGGTCAGGTCGCCGGTCGCGTTAAAACTCAGCGTGTCACCGGTGGATTTCCCGGCGTGCGCAATCGTGCCCGCCGTCACCGACAGGGCGCCTTTCGCCGCCTGCGTGCCGTTCAGCGCGGCATTCTGCGCCTGCAGGGTAAGCCCCTGCCCGCTCTGCAGATGCGCATCCTGGCCGGTGGTCAGGTCGCCGGTGCTGACGGTTAATGCCCCCGCCGCGTCCGTCTGCCCGTTCAGGCTGGCGCTGCGGGTCGCGGTAAGCTGTACATTGCCCTGGCTGGTGGTGCGGGACGCCTGACCGCTGGTCAGGGTGCCGGCCTGCGCCGTCAGCGCCGTCGCGCCGGACAGGGTGCCGTTCTGTTCAAGCGCGTCTGCCGTCACGCTCATCGCCCCGTCAGCCAGCAGGCTGCCGTCGTTACGCAGGGTCTGCTGCGCCGTGACGTTTGCATTGCCTTTCGCGCTCAGCGTGCCCCGCTGTTCCAGGGTTCCGGCGCTTAACGCCAGGTTACCGGCGCTCTGCAGGGTGCCGTTATTGGTGACCGTCTGCCCCCTGAGGGTGACGTCGCTGCCCTGCGCCGTGCCGCCGTTCGTCAGGTCTCCTGCGTTCACGTCAAGGTGACCTTTCGCCGCCAGCTGGCCGCTGCTGGACACCCTGTCGCCGGAGAGCGCAACGTCTCGCCCCGCATTCACCTGGCCCTGGTTACTGACGGTGCTGCCCGTCAGGCGGATATCGCCCGTGGCATCGGCCCGGCTCTGGCCGTCCAGCACCAGCTGTCCGCCGCTCAGGGCCAGACTCTCCCCTGCCGAGACCGCACTGCCCGTGGATGACAGCGTGCCGCCGCTGCTGAGGGTCGCGCGGGTATCGCTACCGCTGCGGGTATTCGTCAGCGTGATATCCTTCCCGGCCGCCACGCTGAGCGCGCCCTTGCTGGTGACGCTGCCGCCGCGCTGCGTCAGGCTGCCGCCGGTGGACAGCGTGGTGTCGGCCTGACCCGTCAGCGTCGCATCCGAAAGCACCATTCCCTGACTGCTCGTGACGGTCAGCGCCCCGCCCTGTGCCGACACGCCGCCGCCGTTGACGGTCAGGGTATCTTTACTGTCCAGCGTCGCCGCGCCGCGGGAGACCAGGGAGGTATTGCTGAGCGTCATCCCCTGCCCGCTGCTCACCGACAGCGCGCCCGCGCTGTTCGTCCCGCCGCCCGTCGTCTGCACTTTCCCCGCAGCGGAAAGGCGCATATCGCCCTGGCTGGCGAGCGTGCTGTTATTGAGTTCCACATCCTGCGAGCTGGTCACATTCAGCGCGCCCCCGGCCTGATGGCTGCCGTTGAGGACCACTCCCGCGCCATTCGCGGTAATCGAGCCGCTGGCCAGGCTGTTCGTGACCGTCAGTTTCCCGCCCGCATCCAGCTGAATATCGCCCTGGCGCGCGGTGAGGTTGCCGAGGTTCACCCCCACGCCCGTCTCGCTGGAGACCAGGCGGATACGGTTGGCATACATCCCGCCGAGCGCGCCGGTATCCACGGCCACCACGGGCGCGGCGCCCTCACCGGCAATCGGTTTGACGCTGCCGTCTGCGCCCACGCGGTTCGCCCCTGCCGTTACCGTCAGGTCGTTCGCATGTATCGCGGCGTTCACTTCCGTCGCGCGCGCAATGATCGACAGCGCGTCGCTCTTGCTGGCATCCAGCCCCTGGCCTTCAACCGTGATGGCGCCTTTCGTCACCTCCAGCGCCTGCAGGTTACCGCTGGCGTCGAACTGCGGTTTCCCCGTGGTCAGGGTGACGTTCGGGGTGTTGATAAATCCGCACCCGTTACAGGTAATGCCGTACGGGTTGGCCACCATAACGTTTGCTGCTTTACCGGCGACTTCCGTGTAGCCCTGCAGCTGCGAGCGGCTGGCGCCCGTGACTTCGTTGATAATGCCTTTCGCTTCCCGCCCGGCCTGCAGGTTGGGGTTGTTCTGGATAAGCCCGCCCAGCTGGGTCCGGGTTAAACGGTCCGTACCGTTGTTGAGGATAAGCCCCTCTTTGCCGACGTTATACTCACCGAACTGGTTATGCGAAATGCCCGCCCCGTTCGGCGTGGCAATGTTGACGACCGGCACCCCGTTCCCCGCCCGATCGACCGTGGTCTGCCCGGTCGGCGTAAGCGCCGCCGCGACGGCAGGCGCCATCGGCTGCCAGACCATCAGGCTGCAGACAATCCAGCTGATCAGACGCTGCGAGAAACGAACGGGTGGGTGACGGGTATCCATAGTCGTAGAGTCTCTTAAAGCATGAAGGCAATGCGCCAGTTAACGCTCACATGATCCGGGCCGAGCCAGTCGGGGTAGTGCAAAGGCGTACCGACCGAAATCTGGCTGCTGTACCAACGCCCTGCGCTGCTCAGCCCCACCGAGCCACCCCATAACGTGCCGGAGGCAAAGCGGTCCTGACGGTCTTTTTCCAGCCAGCCGCCGTCAACGGCGACCGTTGCGCTCACCGCGCCAATCACCGGGAGGGTGAAGAGGGAATACCCCAGCTCGTTACGCCAGTAGCCGCCGTTATCCCCGGACAGGTACTGCTCTTTAAAACCGCGCACGGAGCTTTCGCCGCCGAGCGTCAGGCGCTCGGAGCCGTACAGGCGGTCGGGCGACCACTGGCCGTAGGCGCTGGTCAGCCACCACGCGTTGCGGGCGACAGGCCGCTGGAAGCTGGCGTTCAGGCTCCATTTGCGGAATTCCGCCCGCGGCATATCCCCGGACTTATCTTCGTCGGTTTCGGCACTGAACCACGGCATGCCGTGGCTCCAGGTCGGGTTGAAGGTCGCCACGCCGCCCAGCATCTTTTGCGTATGCGTGATGCCCAGGACCAGGCTGGAGAGGTTGCGCGTGCTGCTCTGAAGCGGCGCGTCGTTAAGCCAGTTGCGGCTGGAGCGCTGAACCACGCCTGCCGCAATGCCGGTTTTGACATCCCCGTTGCGGAAGACCACCCATGACGCGTTAATGCGGTGGGTTCTGGTATCGCCCGTGGAGAGCCAGTTGAACCCCTGGTTACTGATGGTGGTCCGGTAGTTACTCCAGGCGTAGCTGTAGTCCAGTAATCCGTAACCAAACGGCACGCTGACGCCCGCCTGGAAATTCTGCGCATCGTACGCGCTGGCAAAATCACTGCTGCGCCCGCCGCTGACAAACCATTTATCCGCCAGCCCCAGCATATTATTGGCGGTGAGCACACCGTTAAGCTGGTTTTCACCGGTGCTCTTCTGCCCGCTATTATCCAGGCTTACGGATACACTTAAGGGAAATTCCGGTTTTGCCGTGAGATTAACGATGGAATATCCGGCCTGCGTCCCCGGAAGAATTTCAATCTGAACCGGGTCGGTACGCAAACGGTTAATTTGCTCCATGCCCTGTTCGATATCGCGTAAATTAAGAATGCCGCCCACCCGTCCCGGAAACGCCATTTTCAGCATGCGCGGCGTTTCGCCTTCCAGACGGATCGCTTCCAGCCGACCTTCCAGCACAACAATATTCAGCTGGCCGCCGGAGAGATCCTGCTCGGTAAGAAAAGCGCGGCTGGTGATATATCCCCGGCTGATATACCAGTCAGAAATATGGGCGAGAAGTTCCGTTATTTTCGCCAT
>NZ_JBFTVM010000014.1:0-2188 GCF_041365315.1 Enterobacter cloacae complex sp. 2015409
GGCTCCACGCAGACTGGCGTCCACGCTTCAAAGCCTCCCACCTATCCTACACATCAAGGACCAGTGTTCAGTGTCAAGCTATAGTAAAGGTTCACGGGGTCTTTCCGTCTTGCCGCGGGTACACTGCATCTTCACAGCGAGTTCAATTTCACTGAGTCTCGGGTGGAGACAGCCTGGCCATCATTACGCCATTCGTGCAGGTCGGAACTTACCCGACAAGGAATTTCGCTACCTTAGGACCGTTATAGTTACGGCCGCCGTTTACCGGGGCTTCGATCAAGAGCTTCGCGTTGCCGCTAACCCCATCAATTAACCTTCCGGCACCGGGCAGGCGTCACACCGTATACGTCCACTTTCGTGTTTGCACAGTGCTGTGTTTTTAATAAACAGTTGCAGCCAGCTGGTATCTTCGACTGATTTCAGCTCCACCCGCAGGGGCTTCACCTACATATCAGCGTGCCTTCTCCCGAAGTTACGGCACCATTTTGCCTAGTTCCTTCACCCGAGTTCTCTCAAGCGCCTTGGTATTCTCTACCTGACCACCTGTGTCGGTTTGGGGTACGATTTGATGTTACCTGATGCTTAGAGGCTTTTCCTGGAAGCAGGGCATTTGTTACTTCAGCACCGTAGTGCCTCGTCATCACACCTCAGCGTTAATAAGGTACCGGATTTACCTGGAACCTCCGCCTACATGCTTAAACCGGGACAACCGTCGCCCGGCTAACATAGCCTTCTCCGTCCCCCCTTCGCAGTAACACCAAGTACAGGAATATTAACCTGTTTCCCATCGACTACGCCTTTCGGCCTCGCCTTAGGGGTCGACTCACCCTGCCCCGATTAACGTTGGACAGGAACCCTTGGTCTTCCGGCGAGCGGGCTTTTCACCCGCTTTATCGTTACTTATGTCAGCATTCGCACTTCTGATACCTCCAGCATGCCTCACAGCACACCTTCAACGGCTTACAGAACGCTCCCCTACCCAACAACACCTAAGTGTCGCTGCCGCAGCTTCGGTGCATGGTTTAGCCCCGTTACATCTTCCGCGCAGGCCGACTCGACCAGTGAGCTATTACGCTTTCTTTAAATGATGGCTGCTTCTAAGCCAACATCCTGGCTGTCTGTGCCTTCCCACATCGTTTCCCACTTAACCATGACTTTGGGACCTTAGCTGGCGGTCTGGGTTGTTTCCCTCTTCACGACGGACGTTAGCACCCGCCGTGTGTCTCCCGTGATAACATTCTTCGGTATTCGTAGTTTGCATCGGGTTGGTAAGCCGGGATGGCCCCCTAGCCGAAACAGTGCTCTACCCCCGAAGATGAGTTCACGAGGCGCTACCTAAATAGCTTTCGGGGAGAACCAGCTATCTCCCGGTTTGATTGGCCTTTCACCCCCAGCCACAAGTCATCCGCTAATTTTTCAACATTAGTCGGTTCGGTCCTCCAGTTAGTGTTACCCAACCTTCAACCTGCCCATGGCTAGATCACCGGGTTTCGGGTCTATACCCTGCAACTTAACGCCCAGTTAAGACTCGGTTTCCCTTCGGCTCCCCTATACGGTTAACCTTGCTACAGAATATAAGTCGCTGACCCATTATACAAAAGGTACGCAGTCACACCACGAAGGTGCTCCCACTGCTTGTACGTACACGGTTTCAGGTTCTTTTTCACTCCCCTCGCCGGGGTTCTTTTCGCCTTTCCCTCACGGTACTGGTTCACTATCGGTCAGTCAGGAGTATTTAGCCTTGGAGGATGGTCCCCCCATATTCAGACAGGATACCACGTGTCCCGCCCTACTCTTCGAGTTCACAACCTGTGTGTTTTCGTGTACGGGACTATCACCCTGTACCGTGCGACTTTCCAGACGCTTCCACTAACACACAAGCTGATTCAGACTCTGGGCTGCTCCCCGTTCGCTCGCCGCTACTGGGGGAATCTCGGTTGATTTCTTTTCCTCGGGGTACTTAGATGTTTCAGTTCCCCCGGTTCGCCTCGTTAACCTATGTATTCAGTTAACGATAGTGTGACGAATCACACTGGGTTTCCCCATTCGGACATCGCCGGGTCAAAGGTTCATATCACCTCGCCGGCGCTTTTCGCAGATTAGCACGTCCTTCATCGCCTCTGACTGCCAGGGCATCCACCGTGTACGCTTAGTCGCTTAACCTCACAACCCGAAGATGTTTCACTTC
>NZ_JBFTVM010000015.1:0-1924 GCF_041365315.1 Enterobacter cloacae complex sp. 2015409
CATGGCGGGGAACAGCCTGTGGATGCAGCGGGATGCGGCAGGGAATGCGAACAGCCAGGTGGTGAATACGTCGGGGAATATTGAGACGCAGCGCGGGGATATTGCGATCAGAACGGGGCATTTATTGAATGAACGTGATGGATTGAATATCAGTAGCTATGAAAATAAATACTCGAATGCTTTACCCGACACGTCTAAGCCTCTGAGTCGTGTTTATTATGTGAAAGATAAGCCGGATTTTGAAATTAGCTTGGAAGAATGGAAAAATAACGGGGAAAAGGTTGTTTATTATTCATGGCAAAATTGCACGGGAGCAATGAATGAACACTGTCGTAATGTAATCCAATATCGTCTGTCTGGCGAAGATACCCGGCAGTTCATTCTTAGTGAGTCCGTCGTTCAGGTTTCAGCTAACGGGGGCGCGGCCCGCATTGCCGCCGGGCGCGATATTAATATTAATGCTGGCTCAATGGAAAACAAAGCTAGCAATGTCCTTGCAGGACGGGATATTGCACTCTCCGGTTCAACTTTGAATAACCTTTCCGCAGAAGGTGGGCGTAAAGTTGAATATGTTGAGGCAAATTATCGTTGTGAATGGTTCTATTATGATTGTGGTAGTGATTATTGGCAACCATTGGAGAAGCTTAGTAATAATAAATGGTATTGGTGGGATGAGGATGAATTAAAATACCGCAGTTATGTACCTTATCGGTTAGGTGAACATAAGACGGAATTTACTACTGATGGAGCGACGTATCGCGCCGTCATCCAGGCGGGCGGTAACGTCACCGCAAACTTCACCAGTAACATCAGCAACACCAATACCACTGCGAACGCGGGCGGCGTCAGCAACGTTATCTCCACGCCGTCGCTGAACACCCTCAGCAACCAGACTGTCGGTAGCGGCGTGCAAAAACAGGGGCTGAACGCTACCGGCACCGTGGCGGTGAACTCGCCGCAGTGGAACGATCAGCTCCAGGGTGCGCTACAGCAGCTTAACGGCGGCGGCGCGCTGGAAAACGGCGGCGCGTCCGGCACGCCTCTCAGCAACATTGGCACCAGGCAGAAAGGCAACGCCAACCTCGGCCAGCTGGGCGCGCTGGCGAACGCCGGGGTCACCACCGCCGATCTCCGAACCGCTCAGGGCGGCGCCGTCGGGCATTATCAGGGCCAGCGCGTCGATACCAGCGCTTACCCGCTGCCGTCGGGCAACAACGGCTATTTCGTCTTCTCCGATAACCCGAAAAGCCCGTACCTGATCGGCATCAACCCGAAACTGAACGGTCTCGGACAGCTCGATCCCGCCCTGTTTGCCGATCTGAACGCAATGCTCGGGGTCAAACCGTCGTCCACGGCGCCGCAGGAGACGCGGCTGGCATTTACCGACGAGAAGCAGTTCCTCGGCTCGTCTTACATGCTCGGCCGCCTCAACCTGAACCCGGATTACGATTACCGCTTCCTCGGCGATGCGGCGTTCGATACCCGCTATGTCTCCAACGTGGTGCTCAACCAGACCGGTAACCGCTACCTGAACGGCATCGGTTCCGATCTGGATCAGATGCGCTATCTGATGGATAACGCGGCGGCGGCGCAGCAGTCGCTGGGCCTGCAGTTTGGCGTCTCGCTGACCGCCGGTCAGATTGCCGCGCTCGACCACAGCCTGCTGTGGTGGGAGAAAGCCACCGTCAACGGCGAAACCGTGATGGTACCGAAACTCTACCTGTCGCCGAAGGACGTCACCGTCAATAACGGCAGCGTGATCGCGGGTAACAACGTTACCCTGAAGGGCGGCGACATCACCAACAGCGGCAGCTCGCTGCTGGCGAAAAACAGCCTGACGCTCGACAGCCAGAACAGCATCAGCAACCTCAACAACGGCCTGATGAAAGCGGGCGGCGACCTGAACCTGAGCGCCATCGGCGAT
>NZ_JBFTVM010000016.1:0-1870 GCF_041365315.1 Enterobacter cloacae complex sp. 2015409
ATCGCCGATGGCGCTCAGGTTCAGGTCGCCGCCCGCTTTCATCAGGCCGTTGTTGAGGTTGCTGATGCTGTTCTGGCTGTCGAGCGTCAGGCTGTTTTTCGCCAGCAGCGAACTGCCGCTGTTGGTGATGTCGCCGCCCTTCAGGGTAACGTTGTTACCCGCGATTACGCTGCCGTTATTGACGGTGACGTCCTTCGGCGACAGGTAGAGTTTCGGCACCATCACGGTTTCGCCGTTGACGGTGGCTTTCTCCCACCACAGCAGGCTGTGGTCGAGTGCGGCAATCTGATCGGCGGTCAGCGAGACGCCAAACTGCAGGCCCAGCGACTGCTGCGCCGCCGCGGCGTTGTCCATCAGATAGCGCATCTGATCCAGATCGGAGCCGATGCCGTTCAGGTAGCGGTTACCGGTCTGGTTGAGCACCACGTTGGAGACATAGCGGGTATCGAACGCTGCATCGCCGAGGAAGCGGTAGTCGTAATCCGGGTTCAGGTTGAGGCGGCCGAGCATATAGGACGAGCCGAGGAACTGCTTCTCGTCGGTAAACGCCAGCCGCGTCTCCTGCGGTGCCGTGGACGACGGTTTGACCCCGAGCATTGCGTTCAGGTCGGCAAACAGGGCGGGATCAAGCTGTCCGAGACCGTTCAGTTTAGGGTTGATGCTGATCAGGTACGGGCTTTTCGGGTTGTCGGAGAAGACAAAATAGCCGTTGTTGCCCGACGGAAGCGGGTAAGCGCTGGTATCGACGCGCTGGCCCTGGTAATGCCCGACGGCGCCGCCCTGAGCGGTTCTGAGATCGGCGGTGGTGACCCCGGCGTTCGCCAGTGCGCCCAGCTGGCCGAGGTTCGCGTTGCCTTTCTGCCTGGTGCCAATGTTGCTGAGAGGCGTGCCGGACGCGCCGCCGTTTTCCAGCGCGCCGCCGCCGTTAAGCTGCTGTAGCGCACCCTGGAGCTGATCGTTCCACTGCGGCGAGTTCACCGCCACGGTGCCGGTATTGCTCAGCCCCTGTTTTTGTACGCCGCTGCCGACGCTCTGGTTGCTGAGGGTGTTCAGCGACGGCGTGGAGATAACGTTGCTGACGCCGCCCGCGTTCGCAGTGGTATTGGTGTTGCTGATGTTACTGGTGAAGTTTGCGGTAACGTTACCGCCCGCCTGGATGACGGAACGATATATTGTTCCTCCGGATCCTTCGTCCCGATCATCACCCTGTGCAACATAGTGAATGGGGGTCTTCTTATAAACATCTGCGTCGACCGACGCGGAGGGATTTGCTTTACGATTATATTGCTCACGGTCGGCAACATATGTCCTGTAACGCGTCACCGTACCATCAGTCCATGACTGATTTTGCAGAGTCGTACCAGAAAGGAACATATCTTTCGCGGCAAGCAGTGTACTGGCATTATTTTCCAGTTGTCCCGCCTGAATGACCATCCCCTGAGCTGAACTAATCCGTCCCGCTCCACCATTTGCGGACACAGTTTGTGTCGTTCGTAAAATCGCAATCTCTTTCGCCGGACTGTTTTTCATCGGCATCGGAGTAGCTATATCCCTGCATGTAGGACCAGCTCCGTGCCCGGGACTGCCACCGCCGGTACAGGATTCCATGACGATATAGCCATAATCGGTTCCCGCGATCAGCTCAGAAAGAGGGATATCCGCATAGCCGTCCTTCAACCACTTGACCTGCTCCATCAGGTTTTCGGTTTTGCTGTTAAGCACCACCAGACCATCCCTTTGGTTCAGCAAATGCCCCGTCCTGATCGCAATATCCCCGCGCTGCGTCTCAATATTCCCCGACGTATTCACCACCTGGCTGTTCGCATTCCCTGCCGCATCCCGCTGCATCCACAGGCTGTTCCCCGCCATG
>NZ_JBFTVM010000017.1:0-1618 GCF_041365315.1 Enterobacter cloacae complex sp. 2015409
CAATCTGTGTGAGCACTACAAAGGCAGGTTCTTTAAGGTAAGGAGGTGATCCAACCGCAGGTTCCCCTACGGTTACCTTGTTACGACTTCACCCCAGTCATGAATCACAAAGTGGTAAGCGCCCTCCCGAAGGTTAAGCTACCTACTTCTTTTGCAACCCACTCCCATGGTGTGACGGGCGGTGTGTACAAGGCCCGGGAACGTATTCACCGTAGCATTCTGATCTACGATTACTAGCGATTCCGACTTCATGGAGTCGAGTTGCAGACTCCAATCCGGACTACGACGCACTTTATGAGGTCCGCTTGCTCTCGCGAGGTCGCTTCTCTTTGTATGCGCCATTGTAGCACGTGTGTAGCCCTACTCGTAAGGGCCATGATGACTTGACGTCATCCCCACCTTCCTCCAGTTTATCACTGGCAGTCTCCTTTGAGTTCCCGGCCGGACCGCTGGCAACAAAGGATAAGGGTTGCGCTCGTTGCGGGACTTAACCCAACATTTCACAACACGAGCTGACGACAGCCATGCAGCACCTGTCTCAGAGTTCCCGAAGGCACCAATCCATCTCTGGAAAGTTCTCTGGATGTCAAGAGTAGGTAAGGTTCTTCGCGTTGCATCGAATTAAACCACATGCTCCACCGCTTGTGCGGGCCCCCGTCAATTCATTTGAGTTTTAACCTTGCGGCCGTACTCCCCAGGCGGTCGACTTAACGCGTTAGCTCCGGAAGCCACGCCTCAAGGGCACAACCTCCAAGTCGACATCGTTTACGGCGTGGACTACCAGGGTATCTAATCCTGTTTGCTCCCCACGCTTTCGCACCTGAGCGTCAGTCTTTGTCCAGGGGGCCGCCTTCGCCACCGGTATTCCTCCAGATCTCTACGCATTTCACCGCTACACCTGGAATTCTACCCCCCTCTACAAGACTCTAGCCTGCCAGTTTCGAATGCAGTTCCCAGGTTGAGCCCGGGGATTTCACATCCGACTTGACAGACCGCCTGCGTGCGCTTTACGCCCAGTAATTCCGATTAACGCTTGCACCCTCCGTATTACCGCGGCTGCTGGCACGGAGTTAGCCGGTGCTTCTTCTGCGGGTAACGTCAATTGCTGAGGTTATTAACCTCAACACCTTCCTCCCCGCTGAAAGTACTTTACAACCCGAAGGCCTTCTTCATACACGCGGCATGGCTGCATCAGGCTTGCGCCCATTGTGCAATATTCCCCACTGCTGCCTCCCGTAGGAGTCTGGACCGTGTCTCAGTTCCAGTGTGGCTGGTCATCCTCTCAGACCAGCTAGGGATCGTCGCCTAGGTGAGCCGTTACCCCACCTACTAGCTAATCCCATCTGGGCACATCTGATGGCAAGAGGCCCGAAGGTCCCCCTCTTTGGTCTTGCGACGTTATGCGGTATTAGCTACCGTTTCCAGTAGTTATCCCCCTCCATCAGGCAGTTTCCCAGACATTACTCACCCGTCCGCCGCTCGTCACCCGAGAGCAAGCTCTCTGTGCTACCGCTCGACTTGCATGTGTTAGGCCTGCCGCCAGCGTTCAATCTGAGCCATGATCAAACTCTTCAATTTAAGTTTGATGCTCGTGAATTAAACTTCGTAATGAATTACG
>NZ_JBFTVM010000018.1:0-794 GCF_041365315.1 Enterobacter cloacae complex sp. 2015409
GTACGGAAGTAGAACTGTGGACGGTAGCCTTTGAAGAACGGAGTATGACGGCCGCCTTCGTCTTTGGACAGGATGTACACTTCAGATTCGAACTTGGTGTGTGGCTTGATTGAACCTGGCTTCGCCAGAACCTGACCACGTTCGATTTCTTCACGTTTGATACCACGCAGCAGAACACCAACGTTCTCACCAGCACGGCCTTCGTCCAGCAGTTTGCGGAACATTTCAACGCCAGTACAGGTAGACTTCGCAGTCTCTTTGATACCAACGATTTCAACTTCTTCGCCAACTTTGATGATACCGCGCTCTACACGACCGGTAACAACGGTACCACGACCGGAGATGGAGAATACGTCTTCGATTGGCAGCAGGAATGGCTTGTCAATCGCACGCTCTGGTTCTGGGATGTAAGAATCCAGGAAGCCAGCCAGTTCGATGATTTTCGCTTCCCACTCTGCTTCGCCTTCCAGCGCTTTCAGAGCAGAACCACGAACGATTGGGGTATCGTCGCCTGGGAAATCGTACTGAGACAGCAGTTCACGAACTTCCATCTCTACCAGTTCCAGCAGCTCTTCGTCATCAACCATGTCGCATTTGTTCAGGAACACGATGATGAAAGGAACGCCTACCTGACGACCCAGCAGGATGTGCTCACGAGTCTGAGGCATTGGGCCGTCAGTCGCAGCAACAACCAGGATCGCGCCGTCCATCTGCGCAGCACCGGTGATCATGTTTTTAACATAGTCGGCGTGGCCTGGGCAGTCTACGTGTGCGTAGTGGCGAGTCGGGGTGTC
>NZ_JBFTVM010000019.1:0-607 GCF_041365315.1 Enterobacter cloacae complex sp. 2015409
ATCCGGGTTGCGGACAGTGTCTGGTGGGTAGTTTGACTGGGGCGGTCTCCTCCCAAAGAGTAACGGAGGAGCACGAAGGTTAGCTAATCCTGGTCGGACATCAGGAGGTTAGTGCAATGGCATAAGCTAGCTTGACTGCGAGAGTGACGGCTCGAGCAGGTGCGAAAGCAGGTCATAGTGATCCGGTGGTTCTGAATGGAAGGGCCATCGCTCAACGGATAAAAGGTACTCCGGGGATAACAGGCTGATACCGCCCAAGAGTTCATATCGACGGCGGTGTTTGGCACCTCGATGTCGGCTCATCACATCCTGGGGCTGAAGTAGGTCCCAAGGGTATGGCTGTTCGCCATTTAAAGTGGTACGCGAGCTGGGTTTAGAACGTCGTGAGACAGTTCGGTCCCTATCTGCCGTGGGCGCTGGAGAATTGAGGGGGGCTGCTCCTAGTACGAGAGGACCGGAGTGGACGCATCACTGGTGTTCGGGTTGTCATGCCAATGGCACTGCCCGGTAGCTAAATGCGGAAAAGATAAGTGCTGAAAGCATCTAAGCACGAAACTTGCCCCGAGATGAGTTCTCCCTGACTCCTTGAGAGTCCTGAAGGAACGTT
>NZ_JBFTVM010000020.1:0-594 GCF_041365315.1 Enterobacter cloacae complex sp. 2015409
TTTGTGATTCATGACTGGGGTGAAGTCGTAACAAGGTAACCGTAGGGGAACCTGCGGTTGGATCACCTCCTTACCTTAAAGAACCTGCCTTTGTAGTGCTCACACAGATTGTCTGATGAAAAACAGCAGTAAAAATCTCTGCAGGCTTGTAGCTCAGGTGGTTAGAGCGCACCCCTGATAAGGGTGAGGTCGGTGGTTCAAGTCCACTCAGGCCTACCAAACTCCTTTTAAAGGATGAGCGGTACAGAGATTGCAAAACGATGGGGCTATAGCTCAGCTGGGAGAGCGCCTGCTTTGCACGCAGGAGGTCTGCGGTTCGATCCCGCATAGCTCCACCATCTTTTACTGCGAACACAAGAAAACTTCAGAGTGAACCTGAAAAGGTGCACTGCGAAGTTTTGCTCTTTAAAAATCTGGATCAAGCTGAAAATTGAAACGACACATCTTTAAGGTGTGTTCGAGTCTCTCAAATTTTCGCAATCAGAAGTGAAACATCTTCGGGTTGTGAGGTTAAGCGACTAAGCGTACACGGTGGATGCCCTGGCAGTCAGAGGCGATGAAGGACGTGCTAATCTGCGAAAAGCGCCGGCGAGG
>NZ_JBFTVM010000021.1:0-494 GCF_041365315.1 Enterobacter cloacae complex sp. 2015409
TCGCTGCTGGCGAAAAACAGCCTGACGCTCGACAGCCAGAACAGCATCAGCAACCTCAACAACGGCCTGATGAAAGCGGGCGGCGACCTGAACCTGAGCGCCATCGGCGATATCAATAACATCAGCTCCACCATCAGCGGCAAAACGGTCGCGCTGGAGAGCCTGGACGGCAGCATCAACAACCTGACCCGGGTTGAGCAGATTGATATCAACGCCGGAGGGAAGTACGGCAAGATCGGCCTGAAAGACACCCTGCTGGGCAACACGGCATCCATTACCGCGCAGGATGGCCTGTCGCTTGAGGCGGGAAAAAACATCACCGTTACCGGGGCGAACCTGGCCTCAGGCGGCGATATGCTGCTGAACGCGTGGGGCGATATTGCCGTCAACGCGAATCAGATCAACGACGCATTCAGCTCCAGCCGGGCGAAAACCAGCCGTTCGTCCGTCACGTATCAGGGCAGTAACGTCACCGCGGGCGGCAACCTGCTGGT
>NZ_JBFTVM010000022.1:0-492 GCF_041365315.1 Enterobacter cloacae complex sp. 2015409
CCTCGCCGGCGCTTTTCGCAGATTAGCACGTCCTTCATCGCCTCTGACTGCCAGGGCATCCACCGTGTACGCTTAGTCGCTTAACCTCACAACCCGAAGATGTTTCACTTCATGATTGCGAAAATTTGAGAGACTCGAACACACCTTAAAGATGTGTCGTTTCAATTTTCAGCTTGATCCAGATTTTTAAAGAGCAAATATCTCAAACGTCACCCGAAGATGAGTTTTGAGATACTGAGGCAGGTGACTTTCACTCACGAACCAGCAAGTGGCGTCCCCTAGGGGATTCGAACCCCTGTTACCGCCGTGAAAGGGCGGTGTCCTGGGCCTCTAGACGAAGGGGACACTGAAGTCTCAATCGCAAGACGCCTTGCTATTTACTTTTCATCAGACAATCTGTGTGAGCACTACAAAGGCAGGTTCTTTAAGGTAAGGAGGTGATCCAACCGCAGGTTCCCCTACGGTTACCTTGTTACGACTTCACCCCAGTCA
>NZ_JBFTVM010000023.1:0-315 GCF_041365315.1 Enterobacter cloacae complex sp. 2015409
TTCATCGCCTCTGACTGCCAGGGCATCCACCGTGTACGCTTAGTCGCTTAACCTCACAACCCGAAGATGTTTCACTTCTGATTGCGAAAATTTGAGAGACTCGAACACACCATTAAGATGTGTCGTTTCAATTTTCAGCTTGATCCAGATTTTTAAAGAGCAAATATCTCAAACGCCACCCGAAGATGAGTTTTGAGATATGACGGCAGGTGACTTTCACTCACGAACCAGCAAGTGGCGTCCCCTAGGGGATTCGAACCCCTGTTACCGCCGTGAAAGGGCGGTGTCCTGGGCCTCTAGACGAAGGGGACACTG
>NZ_JBFTVM010000024.1:0-272 GCF_041365315.1 Enterobacter cloacae complex sp. 2015409
TAACCTCCTGATGTCCGACCAGGATTAGCTAACCTTCGTGCTCCTCCGTTACTCTTTGGGAGGAGACCGCCCCAGTCAAACTACCCACCAGACACTGTCCGCAACCCGGATCACGGGTCTACGTTAGAACACCAGCCATTAAAGGGTGGTATTTCAAGGACGGCTCCACGCAGACTGGCGTCCACGCTTCAAAGCCTCCCACCTATCCTACACATCAAGGACCAGTGTTCAGTGTCAAGCTATAGTAAAGGTTCACGGGGTCTTTCCGTCTT
>NZ_JBFTVM010000025.1:0-271 GCF_041365315.1 Enterobacter cloacae complex sp. 2015409
CACAACCCGAAGATGTTTCACTTCATGATTGCGAAAATTTGAGAGACTCGAACACACCTTAAAGATGTGTCGTTTCAATTTTCAGCTTGATCCAGATTTTTAAAGAGCAAAACTTCTTAATGCACTCAAAAGTACATTCAGAAGTTCATCATTCATCAGGCAATCTGTGTGAGCACTACAAAGGCAGGTTCTTTAAGGTAAGGAGGTGATCCAACCGCAGGTTCCCCTACGGTTACCTTGTTACGACTTCACCCCAGTCATGAATCACAAA
>NZ_JBFTVM010000026.1:0-223 GCF_041365315.1 Enterobacter cloacae complex sp. 2015409
TCACTTCTGAGTTCGGCATGGGGTCAGGTGGGACCACCGCGCTAAAGCCGCCAGGCAAATTCTGTTAATCTGTATCAGGCTGAAAATCGTCTCTGTCTCTTCGCCAAAACAGCTTCGGCGTTGTAAGGTTAAGCCTCACGGTTCATTAGTATCGGTTAGCTCAACGCATCGCTGCGCTTACACACCCGACCTATCAACGTCATCGTCTTTAACGTTCCTTCAG
>NZ_JBFTVM010000027.1:0-223 GCF_041365315.1 Enterobacter cloacae complex sp. 2015409
TCATCGCCTCTGACTGCCAGGGCATCCACCGTGTACGCTTAGTCGCTTAACCTCACAACCCGAAGATGTTTCACTTCATGATTGCGAAAATTTGAGAGACTCGAACACACCATTAAAGATGTGTCGTTTCAATTTTCAGCTTGATCCAGATTTTTAAAGAGCAAAACTTCGCAGTGCACCTTTTCAGGTTCACTCTGAAGTTTTCTTGTGTTCGCAGTAAAAG
>NZ_JBFTVM010000028.1:0-223 GCF_041365315.1 Enterobacter cloacae complex sp. 2015409
CTGAAGGAACGTTGAAGACGACGACGTTGATAGGTCGGGTGTGTAAGCGCAGCGATGCGTTGAGCTAACCGATACTAATGAACCGTGAGGCTTAACCTTACAACGCCGAAGATGTTTTGGCGAAGAGACAGAGACGATTTTCAGCCTGATACAGATTAACAGAATTTGCCTGGCGGCTTTAGCGCGGTGGTCCCACCTGACCCCATGCCGAACTCAGAAGTGA
>NZ_JBFTVM010000029.1:0-222 GCF_041365315.1 Enterobacter cloacae complex sp. 2015409
GACGTTGATAGGTCGGGTGTGTAAGCGCAGCGATGCGTTGAGCTAACCGATACTAATGAACCGTGAGGCTTAACCTTACAACGCCGAAGGTGTTTTGGCGAAGAGACAGACACGATTTTCAGCCTGATACAGATTAACAGAATTTGCCTGGCGGCTTTAGCGCGGTGGTCCCACCTGACCCCATGCCGAACTCAGAAGTGAAACGCCGTAGCGCCGATGGTA
>NZ_JBFTVM010000030.1:0-209 GCF_041365315.1 Enterobacter cloacae complex sp. 2015409
CTTCGGCGTTGTAAGGTTAAGCCTCACGGTTCATTAGTATCGGTTAGCTCAACGCATCGCTGCGCTTACACACCCGACCTATCAACGTCATCGTCTTTAACGTTCCTTCAGGACTCTCAAGGAGTCAGGGAGAACTCATCTCGGGGCAAGTTTCGTGCTTAGATGCTTTCAGCACTTATCTTTTCCGCATTTAGCTACCGGGCAGTGCC
>NZ_JBFTVM010000031.1:0-209 GCF_041365315.1 Enterobacter cloacae complex sp. 2015409
CTTCGGCGTTGTAAGGTTAAGCCTCACGGTTCATTAGTATCGGTTAGCTCAACGCATCGCTGCGCTTACACACCCGACCTATCAACGTCGTCGTCTTCAACGTTCCTTCAGGACTCTCAAGGAGTCAGGGAGAACTCATCTCGGGGCAAGTTTCGTGCTTAGATGCTTTCAGCACTTATCTTTTCCGCATTTAGCTACCGGGCAGTGCC